>NZ_JBQFTY010000003.1:0-552293 GCF_056538885.1 Ruegeria sp. BE1 | reverse complement strand
CTGCGGTCAGCGTCGTTTTACCGTGGTCAACGTGCCCAATCGTGCCGATGTTGACGTGCGGTTTTGTACGCTCAAACTTTTCCTTTGCCATGATGGCCTCCTTTTTCGGTAATGAAGGGAGCCCCCGACCGGAGCTCCCTCAAATTTTGGGTTATGCGTATTTCGCCTGGATCTCGTCCGAGATGTTCTGCGGAACCGGATCGTAGTGATCGAACTGCATGGTGAACTGGGCACGGCCCGACGACATCGAACGCAGGGTGTTGATGTAGCCGAACATGTTCGCCAGCGGAACGAATGCGTCGATCGCGATGGCGTTACCGCGCGGCTCCTGACCAGACACCTGGCCACGACGCGAGGTCAGGTCGCCGATGATACCGCCGGTGTATTCTTCCGGGGTGATCACTTCGACCTTCATGATCGGTTCCAGCAGCTTCGCGCCAGCTTTGCGCATGCCTTCACGCATACACATCCGCGATGCGATTTCGAACGCCAGAACGCTCGAGTCAACGTCGTGGAACTTACCGTCCAGCAGGGCAACCTTGAAGTCGATCACGGGGAAGCCAGCCAGCGGGCCGCTGTCCATGACCGAGTTGATGCCTTTTTCAACACCGGGGATGTATTCCTTCGGAACGGCACCACCAACGATGCGGCTCTCGAACGAATAGCCTTCGCCCGCTTCGGTCGGCTGGATCTCCAGCTTGACTTCCGCGAACTGACCCGAACCACCCGACTGTTTCTTGTGGGTGTAGGTGTGCTCGACCGGCATCGAGATAGTTTCACGATAGGCCACCTGCGGTGCACCAATGTTCGCTTCAACCTTGAACTCACGCTTCAGACGGTCAACCAGGATGTCCAGGTGAAGTTCGCCCATGCCTTTCATGATGGTCTGACCGGATTCCAGATCAGTTTCCACGCGGAAGGACGGGTCTTCGGCGGCCAGACGGGCCAGACCCTGGGACATCTTCTCTTGGTCGCCCTTGGTTTTAGGCTCAACCGCGATCTCGATCACCGGATCGGGGAAGGTCATGGTTTCCAGAACCACCGGATCCTTCGCATCACACAGGGTGTCACCGGTGGTGGTGTCTTTCAGACCCGCCAGCGCGATGATGTCGCCTGCAAACGCTTCTTCGATCTCTTCCCGGTTGTTCGAGTGCATCATCATCATACGACCGATGCGCTCTTTCTTACCTTTGGTCGAGTTCAGGATCGAGTCACCCTTGTTCATGGTGCCCGAGTAGATCCGGGTAAAGGTCAGCGAGCCTACGAAGGGGTCGTTCATGATTTTGAACGCCAGGCCCGAGAAGGCCATGTTGTCGTCTGCACGACGGGCGATGTCACGAACTTCTTCTTCGTCGCCGGGTTTGAAGCCCATGTAATCGACGACGTCCAGCGGGCTGGGCAGATAGTCGATCACAGCGTTGAGCAGCGGCTGAACGCCTTTGTTCTTGAACGCAGACCCACCCAGAACCGGAACAAACGCGATGTCCAGAGTGCCCTTGCGCAGCAGGGCGCGCAGGGTCGGAACGTCGGGCTCATTGCCTTCCAGGTATTCCATCATCGCGTCGTCGTCCATTTCGACGGCCGCTTCGATCATCTTGCCGCGCCATTCGTCAGCCATGTCCTTCAGGCTGTCGCGGATCGGTGCTTTGATCCAGCTTGCGCCCAGATCTTCGCCCTGCCACAGCCATTCTTCCATGGTGACCAGGTCGATCAGACCTTCCAGCTCGGACTCGGCGCCGATCGGAATACCAACCGGAACAGCACGTGCGCCGGTGCGGTCTTCGATCATGCGAACGCAGTTGAAGAAGTCTGCGCCGATCTTGTCCATCTTGTTGACGAAAACCATACGCGGAACCTTGTAGCGGTCAGCCTGACGCCACACGGTTTCGGTCTGGGGCTCAACACCGGCGTTTGCGTCCAGAACGCAGACGGCACCGTCGAGAACCGCCAGCGAGCGTTCAACTTCGATGGTGAAGTCAACGTGGCCGGGGGTGTCGATGATGTTCAGGCGGTGCTTGGGGGTATCGGCGGTTTTACCGTCTTCGGTGCGCTCCCAGAAGGTGGTGGTCGCAGCCGAGGTGATGGTGATGCCGCGTTCCTGCTCCTGCTCCATCCAGTCCATGGTGGCTGCACCATCGTGCACCTCACCGATGTTGTGGGATTTGCCGGTGTAGTACAGGATACGCTCCGAGCAGGTGGTCTTACCTGCATCGATATGCGCCATGATACCGAAGTTACGGTAATGTTCGAGTGTATAATCGCGTGCCATTTTGATAAGCCTCTGGGATTACCAACGGTAATGGCTGAAGGCTTTGTTCGCCTCGGCCATTTTGTGGGTGTCTTCGCGCTTCTTCACGGCAGTACCGCGGGACTGTACAGCATCCAGCAGTTCACCGGCGAGGCGTTCTTCCATGGTGTTTTCGTTGCGGCCACGGGCGGCAGTGATCAGCCAGCGGATGGCCAGCGCTTCGCGGCGCTCAGGCCGGACTTCGACCGGAACCTGATAGGTTGCACCACCAACCCGGCGCGAGCGAACCTCGACCGACGGTTTGATGTTGTCGAGCGCTTCGTGGAACACTTCGACGGGCGCGCGCTTGATCTTGTTCTCAACGCGGTCAAAGGCGTTGTAAACGATGCGCTCTGCGACCGACTTCTTGCCGTCGATCATCAGGTTGTTCATGAATTTGGTCAGAACCTTGTCGCCAAATTTGGCGTCAGGCAGGACTTCGCGTTTTTCGGCGGCGTGACGACGTGACATATCAGCCTCTCCTTCTTACTTGGGACGCTTCGCGCCGTATTTCGAACGACGTTGCTTACGGTCTTTGACGCCCTGAGTATCCAGAACACCGCGCAGGATGTGGTAACGCACACCGGGAAGGTCTTTCACACGGCCGCCACGGATCAGAACAACCGAGTGTTCCTGCAGGTTGTGGCTTTCACCGGGGATGTACGAGATGACCTCGAACCCATTGGTCAGGCGCACCTTGGCAACCTTACGCATAGCCGAGTTCGGTTTTTTCGGTGTGGTGGTATACACACGGGTGCAGACGCCGCGTTTCTGCGGGCACTGCTCCAGGTGCATGGACTTCGAGCGTTTTACTTTGGGCTGCCGCGGTTTGCGGATCAGCTGTTGAATAGTTGGCATTCCGGTTTCTTCCCCGTTTTGCAACACACATGACATGCACGCGCATTGCGTGCGGTTAAATTCGCTGCACTCATGCGTCCACAAGCGCAAAACCCGCGAGCGTTCCCATTCCGAGGTGAACGTCGCGGTTTGTTATCAGAGGGCGCGAACGATAAAAGTGTCCGGGCCTTGACCAGTTCATTACTGAAATCGGTTATGGGGCGGCCCCCGGTACCGAGATGGGCGCGTAATAGGGGGAGTCGGGCCAAGTGTCAACAGTAACCCCCTGTCAGAAAGTCACGCCACCTGTGCCCCCTATCTACGCGCCGGTTCTTGCAGTTTCCACCCCCGATGCACGTTGCGGCTTTCGGGACGCGCGGGCATAGTCACAGCGACGGTCTGAACCACGGATGAACCATGCAAATCATCGGCCTGTGCCGCTTTTCCTACCCCGCCCATGGCGGCTTTCAGGTCGAACATGACACGATCGAGGAACGACGCGCTTACCTGTACAACCCCGCCCGGCTTGAGGAACGGTTCCGCCTGTTCGAAACCACCACCCTGCCCTGCCTGCGCGAACAGACGGACGAAGACTACCAGTTGAAGATTGTCATCGGGGAATGCCTGCCCAAACCCGCCCTTGACCGGCTGCACGACCTGACCGCAGGTATGAAACAGGTTGAGATCCTCGCCCGCCGTCCGATGCGCCACCGCCGGGTCATGAAAGACGTATTGAACGCCGCACGCGACAACCCGGATGCGCCGTGCATTCAATTCCGTCATGACGACGATGACGCTGTATCGGTGGATTTCATCGAACGCCTGCGCATTGCCGCAGATGAAAACAAAAGCTTGCTGCAAAACAACAAGACCGTCGCCATCGACTACAATCAGGGGTTTCTGGCCAGGTTCGGGGCCGATGGCATTCAGGCGGCGCCCGTCTTTCGGTCCCTGCTGGGGATTGGCTTTGCCATGCATGTGCGCGGGGGATGCGAGCTGACGATCATGAACTTCACCCACAACCGGATCGGGAACTTCATGCCGGCGGTCAGCTACCCCGACGCGCCCATGTGGGTGCGGACGTTGAACCAGTTCAATGACTCTCCGCACGCGCGCAACAGCGCAACCGAGCTTTCCCCCCTGACGCCCGAGCTTGAGGGCGAATTCATCGCGCGCTTTGCCATTGATCAGGATGCGGTTCGGCGGGCTCATTCACCCGCATGAGCCCGTCTTTCACGCAATAGTGTGAACAGCCCGGCGCCGACGACCAGGCCCGCGCCCAGCAGAGTGATGATATCCGGCCAGTCGCCGAACACAAGCCAGCCCAGGGCCAACGCCCAGATCAGGCTTGAATAGCGAAACGGCGCAATAAACCCGACCTCGCCCACGCGCATCACCATGACGCTGCACAAATATCCCGCAAGTACGAATACCGCCGCGCAGGCGACCATGGCCCCGGCCGCAGGGGGTACCGGCTGCCAGCCCGACACAGACGCGGCGATCGCGGCGGCCAGCGTGATGCTCAGCGAAGTCGCAAGGGTCACTGCCAGCGAAGGCACATGGACGGACATCCGCCGCGTGATCAGATCGCGGACAGTAACGGACGCGACCGCAATCAGCGCATAAATCGCATAAAGATCGAACCCGTCAGGGCCCGGTCGCACGATCAGCAGCATCCCGATGAACCCCAGCGCAATGGCCAGCACCCGCCGCCACCCGATCCGTTCGCGGAAAAACAGCACCGCCCCAAGCGTCACGGTCAGCGGCAAGGCCTGCAATACCGCCGTCACATTGGCCAACGGCATATGCAAAAGTGCCGTCAGGAAAAAGAACGTGGCCGCCAGTTCGGCCAGGCAACGCGCCGCGATCAGCCATTTGTCATGATGCGGAAAATTCAGATGCAGCGCCCCAAGATACCGCGCCATCAGATAGACAAGAGCCGTCGCCACCACCCCCCGCATGGCCACCATCTGAAACAGAGGCACTTGCTCACCGGCCAGTTTGATCAACGTATCATTGATGGTAAAACCCGCCATGCTGCCCATCATCAACAGCGCACCTTTTACGTTTGGGGTCATAGTGGCGGCTTCCAGGACTATCTAAAGCTCAACCCATAGACAGAGCGCACAGTGATTTTGTCAACTGCCCCTTTCGTTGGATTCGGTCAGCCGGTAAACACAACCAACCTACGGCCTAAACCCGACCGCCTAATGCGTGTGAGGCTGAGCTGCTCAGGCATCACAAAAGGTTGGCTTTGCGGTCAGAGCCGTCTTTTACTCACGCGGCTATTGCTGACGCAGCATTTGCTCGCAGGTGTGGCACAATTCACGCTGCAGTGGAGCCGATGGCGCCAGACCGGACGTTTGTTTGTTGAGATTTGACCCAAGTCGAAACCGAGCTTTCGCCACAACCTATTTCGAAAAACCAGACGCGGGACTTTGCCGTCAATCGATTTCGAACTTTGGCTAACGCGGCATTTGTTTGCGTTTGTGGCATCGGCTCTTTTGCGCTGCAGAGACTGTTGCGATGGGGGTTATGATTGAGCTGTTTTATCAGTGTCACCTGCGACGGTCCACGTTCAACTTGGCGATGTCACCCATCTGCTGTGCGATTTGTTGGAGTAGTATTCTGCCAGACGTCTCGGCAAACACCTTTGGTAGATCCTGCAACTCGCCTTTTCTGGCAACCACTGTCAAAGTCCGGGAGAGGCCGGAAACGGGGAGGTTCAACAGCCTGAGCCTCATGTTTTCCACCAGCCCATCAATCAGCAGCGTCGGCGTCAGCAGGCTGAACCCCTGACCGGCAGACACACAGGATGTGACCATACTTGAGCGATCTGCCTGAATGACTCTGTCAGGTTCGAACCTGAGTCGACGCAGGTGTTGAGCAATCTGGCGTCCTGCGTTTGTTGTGTCTCCGAACCGCACAAGCGGCAGCTGCGATTGAATCACCTCAAGAGTGTCTGTTGGACCATCATAGGTCTCAGGAAGCACCAGCAGGTATCGTTCGCTCAGCACCTGGTGACGCTCCAACCCATCCATATCAAGGAACGGGTTCGAGGTGATCGCCAGATCTGCTTGTTTGGTACGCAAGAGGTGTTCGTGATTTCCACTTTGACCGGCGTGCAGCGTGATGTCTTCGATCTGGAAGTCCTGCTGTGCAAGATCAATCAAAGCTGGTGTCAGTGTTGTTGCGATTGACGCTTGCATGCTGACACGCAGAAGGGTCAAGCGGTTCTGACCAACATGGCGCAATTCGGTTTCCATATCCGACATGGCATGCAGAATTTTCTGGGCTTTGCCATGCAGGCGCGTACCCGCATAAGTCAATCGCGCCGGGCGGGTGCTGCGATCCAGCAAAGTGGTATCGAAGGCCTTCTCAAGCGCTGTGATGTGTTGCGAAGCTGCGGGTTGTGAAAGGTTAAGAAGTTTTGCACCGGCCCGCATCTGTCCTGTCTCAGCAACTGCAACGAAGACTTCAAGCGAGCGCATCAGGCTTGGTGACAGTTTCCGGCGATCCAGCATAACGCATCCTTAGTATAAGAATAATTTATACTGATCGTATTTTCTTGGTTTGTGTCAAGCGCTGGTCAAGAGTTCCGGCATGACACGCCAACGCACATCTCGCCGACGCAAATCTGCCAATCATCTTGGAGCGCAGGAGCCGCGCACGCCGTTCATCCTGCGCAGGCTTTCAACCTTCAATGTGCTTGGCGAGGCGGGGCTGGAGCAGATCGAGGCCAATGCCGATTCCATCCTGTCCGAGACGGGGATGGAGTTTCAGGACGACCCCGAGATCCTGCAGATTTTTGCAGATGCCGGTTGCGATATAGACGGCACCCGCGTGCGTTTCTCCCCCGGTTTTTGCCGCAAGACCATTACTGCCACCGCCCCCACTCAGTTTACACAGCACGCGCGCAATCCGGCCAACAACGTCCAGCTTGGCGGCGATGCCAGCGTTCTTTGCCCCTCATGGGGCCCTCCCTTCGTGCATGATCTGGACCGGGGGCGGCGCTATGCATCTCATGAGGACTTCATAGATCTGGTCAAGCTGCATCATACACTGCCCTGGTTGCACCACTCCGGCGGTGTCGTGTGCGAGCCGGTGGACCTGCCTGCGAACAAACGCCATCTGGACATGCTGTACGGCCATATCCGCCATTCTGACCGGGCCTTTATGGGGGCCTTCATCGGAGCAGAACGCGCGGGTCACGCCATCGACATGGCGCGGATTGTATTCGGAGAGGAGTTCGTGGCCGAAAACGCCGTGCTCTACTGTGTCTCGAACACGAACGCACCGCTGGTGATGGACAGCCATATGTCCGGCGCGCTCAAGACCTATGCCCGAGCGGGACAGCCGGTGGCCTGCACCCCATGGGTTCTGACCGGGGCGATGTCGCCCTCAACTGTTGCCGGCACTTTGGCACAGGTGCTGGCGGAAACCCTGGCGGCCATGACACTGACCCAGTTGGTGAACCCCGGCGCGCCTTGTCTGATGGGCAGCTTTGCCTCGACCATGTCGATGAAATCCGGCGCGCCTACCTTTGGCACGCCCGAAGCCGGGTTGATGGTGTTGGCTGCTGGCCAGCTCGCCCGCAGGCTGGGGGTGCCGCTGCACACTGTGGGCACGCTCAGCGCGTCGAAACTGCCCGATGCGCAAAGTCAGCAAGAGGCGGCGTGGGGCCTGATGATGTCGATGTTCGCCGGGGCCAATCTGATAAATCACGCAACGGGCTGGCTGGAAGGCGGTCTTGTGACCTCGTTCGAGAAAACGATCATTGATCACGATCTCTGCGGCAAGATCGGTCGGTTCTTCGACGGCATCGACATGAGTGAGAACGCCCAGGCGATGGAGGCCATCGCCGCAACCGGTCCGGGGCAGCATTTTCTGGGGTCAGAACACACGCAGGCCAATTTCATGTCGGCCCTGTTCCGCCCGTGGACGCCGGATGACAATTCATTCGAACAATGGCAGGCCGCCGGTGAAAAGGACGCCGCAATGCGGGCGAATGCGATCTGGAAAGAGCGGTTGGCGGGGTACGAAGACCCCGGCCTCGATCCTGAGATTGACGCGGCCCTGCAGGACTACATCGCGATGCGCAAGGCGGAACAGCCGGATCGGGACTATTTCTGATGCCGCGGACCCTCATCATCGGCGGCGGCGTCATCGGGCTGAGCGTGGCTTATCATCTGGCCAGGCGCGGCGCAGATGATGTTACCGTTCTGGAACGCAATCAGCTGACCTCGGGCACCTCATGGCACGCGGCTGGAATCGTAGGTCCGCTGAGGGCGACCCCGAACATGACCCGGTTGGCCTCTGCCGCGTTGGAGGTGTTCCCAGCCCTTGAGGCCGAAACCGGCATGTCCACCGGATACCGTCGGACGGGCGGCTATTGGTTGGCGCGAGATCCTGCGCGTCTGGACGAGTTGCACCGCATCGCGGATCTGGGACAAACGCAGGGTTTGACCCCGCAGATGGTCGACGCCTCGGATGTGCCTGTGCCTCTGCTGGATCCGAGCAGCCATGTAGGCGCGCTTTTTGTGCCCGAAGATGCGAATGTGAACCCGGTCGATCTGTGCATGGCCTATGCCAGGGGCGCGCGGGATCGCGGGGTGGTGATCCGCGAGAATACGGGCGTTCAGACGCTGCGCAAAACGGGCGGGCGCATCGTCGGCGTTACCCTTGCAGATGGCACCGAATTGAACGCCGATCAGGTGGTCATCGCGACCGGCGCGTGGTCGCGCGAGTTGGCCGCCAGTGTCGGCGTGGCACTGCCTTTGCAGGCAGTCGAGCATATGTATGTCGTGACCGAACCTATGCCCGATCTGCCCAATCCATTCCCGGTGATCCGCGATCTGGATAGGGGTATTTATGTCAAGGGCGACGCGGGAAAACTGGTGATTGGCGGCTTTGAGCCCAACGCCAAATGCTGGGACGCTTATGGCCCCGAGGGTGACCGCCCCTTCCTTGAAATGGCCGAAGATTGGGACCAATTCGCCCCCTTCATGCAAGCCGCGCTGGAGCTGTGCCCGGCGCTGGAAACCACGGGCATTCAGCACTTTATGAACGGGCCGGAAAGCTTTACCGCCGACACGCGGCCCTTGGTGGGTGAGACCGAGATTGACGGGCTGTTTGTAGCCGCTGGCATGAACTCGGTCGGTGTGATGTCCTCGGCCGGGATCGGCCGCGCGCTGGCTGATTGGATGGTTGATGGTATCCCCCCGATGGATATGTGGGAGGTCGATATCGCCCGCGTCGACCCCGCCACCGCGACGCCCGAACACATGGCCACGAGGATGCAGGAGGCTGTCGCCGACCTCTTCAACCTGCACTGGCCCTATAGGCAACCCAAATCCGGGCGCGGGCTGCGCAAAACCGCTTTGCACAACCACTGGGCCGCGCATGGCGCGCATTTCGGCCTCACCGCCGGATGGGAACGCGGCCTTTACTATGGCGCGGCGCAGGATTACTCCGTTGGCGCGCAGGGCTGGTGGCCGCTGGCACGGGCCGAAGCGGCGGTGATGGATCAGGGTACGGCGTTGATCGAGCTTTCGCCCTTCACCAAGCTCGACATCACCGGTCCCGGCGCGCTGGCGGCTCTCAACCACCTGACCACGGCGCAGATGGATGTGCCAGAGGGCCGCGTGGTTTACACTCAGATCGTCAATACGCGCGGCGGGATCGAGATGGATGTAAGCGTGACGCGGCTGGGGGCAGAAGCATTCCATCTGACCTCGGGCGCCGCCACCCGCGCCCGTGATCTTGCCTACCTGCGCCGCTACCTGACGGGCGATGTATCCATCCGCGACGTGACTGAGGGTTTCTGCACCATTGGCGTCATGGGCGCGGGCAGCCGGGCGTTGTTGCAAGGTCTGGGCGAGTTGCCCGAGATGGCGTTCGCTCATGCTGCCGAGGCCCGCTTGAACGGCACTCCCTGCCGGGCCACCCGCGTCAGTTTCGTAGGCGAGCTTGGCTGGGAGCTTACGATTGCCAATGCTGACGCCCCGGCGCTGTTCGATGCGCTGATTGGCGCGGGTGCGAAACCCCTTGGACACTATGCGCTCGATGCCTGTCGTCTGGAAAAGGGTTTCAAACACTGGGGGCATGAGCTGGGGCCAGAGATCACGCCGCTGGAGGCCGGGCTTGGCTTCACCATCGATTGGTCCAAGGATTTCGCGGGCAAAGCGGCGCTGGAACGTCAAAAGGCTGAAGGCGTCTCGCGACGTCTGGTGTTGCTGAGCGTCGTAGGCGAGGCCCTGATGCTGCATGACGAACCTGTTTTCGAAGGCGACTGCCATGTGGGGTTGACCACCTCGGGCGGGCGAGGGCCGCGCACGGGGTTGAACCTCTGCTTTGCCTTGATCGCAGTCGCGCCGGGCGAGACGCTCAGCCAGACCTGCGAGAGGAAATTCACGATCCGGGTCGCCGGGCAGGACTATAGTGCAGAGCCGCTGCGCCGTCCGCCCTTTGATCCCTCAGGCGAAAGGATGCGCGCATGACTAAAGCGCAGGTTACCATCATCGGTGGCGGTGCGATGGGCGTGTCGCTGATGTATCATCTGATCAAGGCCGGTTGGTCCGATGTACTGCTGGTCGAGAAAAACGACCTGACCCACGGCTCGACCTGGCACGCGGCGGGGCTTTGTACGCATTTCGCGCATAACCCGACCATTCAGGAACTGCGTGCCACCTCGGTGCGCCTCTACCGCGATATCCTGCCGGAAGAGACAGGACGGGACTGCGGATTCCACCGTTCGGGCGCAATGCGGATAACGCGAAACCCGGATCGCATGGATGAGTTCCGCCACGTGGCGGGACTGTCGGATTTTACCGGCTATCCGCTAGAGGTCCTGACACCCGAGCGTATTGCCGAACTGCACCCATTGGCAAAACTCGACGGGATGATCGGCGGCATCTATGAACCGGATGATGGTCACGTCGACCCAACGCTTGCAACACAGGCGATGGCCGAAGTTGCCCGCAATGGTGGCGCGCAGATCTGGCGCAATTACCCCGTAACCGCGATCCGCCGCGCAGGGGCGCATTGGGTGATCGATACGCCTAAAGGCGCCGTGGAAACCGTGCATGTGGTGAACGCGGCGGGCACTTGGGGGTGGGAGATCGGGCATATGATGGGCCTGAACATCCCCTCTGTCCCGGTGCTGCATCAGTATCTGGTTACCGATACCGTAAAGGCGGTCAAAGACCGGATCGCGCAAGGCCTGCCGGAATTGCCCATCATCCGCGACCCCGAGGAAAGCTGGTATGTGCGGCAGGAGCGCGATGGCTTGATCCTTGGCCCCTATGAGAAAGAGGCGCAGGTCTGGTCTGTCGATGGCGTACCGCCCGAGTTCGGCGCGGACCTCATGCCCCCCGATCTGGACCGGGTCGAGCATATCATCATGGCCGCGATGGAGCGTATCCCATCGCTGGAAACCGGCGGGGTGAAAACGGTTATCAATGGCCCGATCACCTTTACGCCCGACGCCAACCCGCTGATCGGCCCGGCCCATGGGTTGGACAACGCGTGGCTGCTGACCGGCTCGTCCATGGGCGTGATGGAGGGCGGCGGCGCGGGCTGGTTCCTCGCCCATTGGATGACCCATGGTGCCCCGCCGATGGATGCACTCGCGGTGGACAGCCGGCGCTTTGGGTCGTGGGCGGATCGCGAGTACCGCGTGGCCAAAGCCATCGAATGTTTCGGCCTGCAATTCGGTGTTCATTATCCGCACGAAGAACGCCCGGCCGGGCGCGGCCTACGCGTGTCGCCTCTGCACGACCTGATGGCAGAGCGCGGCGCGGTGATGGGGGCAGCCCATGGCTGGGAACGGCCCAACTGGTTCACCGATATGCCCGGTGCCGTAGCCGATGAGACCTTCCGCCGGGCAAATTGGTTCCATGCCGTGGCCGCCGAGGTTGACGCCGCCACCAACCGCGTGGCCATTTCCGACCTATCGGTCTTCTCGAAGTTCGATGTCACGGGGCCGGATGTGGCGGCGTTTCTTGAGGCGCTCGGTGCCAACCGCGCCGTGAAACCGGGGCGTATCGGGTTGACCCATGTTCTGACACCAACGGGTGGGGTTCTGTCGGAATTCACCGCCACCCGACTGGCCGAGGATCACGCCTATCTGACCTCAGCGGCGGCAGCCGAGGAAATCGACCTGGACCAGTTGACCAAGGTCGCCGCGGCGTTCGATGTGACCGTCACCAACCGTTGCGAAGACCTGGCGGTGATCGGCGTCATGGGGCCGAAATCGCCCGAGGTGTTGCCGGAGCTTGCCGCCATGCCCTGGCTCACTGCACAGAAAATCGAAATTGCCGGCATCCCTGTGCGCGCCCTGCGGGTTTCCTACCTGGGGGAATGCGGCTGGGAGCTGCATGTAGCGCGCGACCAGGCCGTCGCGCTCTTCATCAAGCTTGAAGAGGTAGCCAAACCCCATGGCCTTGGCTTCTATGGGGCCTATGCCGCCAATTCGATGCGGTTGGAAAAGGGTTATCGCGGGTGGGGCAGCGACCTGACCACCGAGCGCAGCCCCCTTGAGGCCGGATTGACGCCTTTCGTTCGTAAAGACCTGCGTGCGGAGCTGGCCCGCGAGAACGCCTGGGACATGGTATTGTTGGAGGTTGAGGCAGGCGAGGTTGATCCCTTCTACGCCCATACCATTTGGCGCGACGGCCAGCCGGTGGGCATCGTCACCTCGGGCGCCTATGGCCACCGCACAGGCAAGGTGCTGGCGTTGGCCTATCTGCGCGATGCAACCGCGCGCGACGGGCTGACGATCTCGATCCTCGGCCAGCATCGCACCGCAACCATTTTGCCCGAAGCCCCCTTTGATCCAAGCAACTCACGACTGACAGCCGGAGCACGCACATGACCGATCACCCCCTCCACACCGACTGGGATTTCTCGAACACCGCCGCGCGGCGCGACCGGTATTACGCCGCCTCGTTGACCCGCTTTACCCCTTTCCGTGAACCGATCGTGTTCCAGAAAGGACAGGGGCAGTATCTGTGGGACGCGGATGGGCGCAAATATACCGATCTTTTGGGCATGAATGTCTGCATCTCGGTCGGCCATTCGCACCCGCGCGTGGTGGCGGCTGCGACGGCGCAGGCTCAAGAACTTACCCATTGCACGACCATGTTCTACCACCCCACTCCGGCCCATCTGGCCGAAGAACTGGCCGCGACCATGCCCAAAGGTCATGACTGGGTGGTGCATCTGACCAATTCAGGATCCGAGGCGATTGATCTGGCGATGACGATGGCGCGAACCTATACGGGCAACCTTGATCTGCTGGCTCTGCGTACCGCCTATCACGGACCAACGGCTGCGGCGCAGTCGATCACCGGCATCTCGGGCTGGCGTCACCCCGGCATGCCCGGCAACGTCGCCTTCGTGCCCGAGCCCAACCAATATCGTGGTATCTTTGGCCCCCGTACACAGCCCTACCTCGATGAGATCGACCACACCATCAACACGGCGACCTCCGGCAAGGTCGCAGGCATGTTCGTTGAAAGCGTGCAGGGCTATGGCGGCATCATCGAAATGCCCAAGGGCTACATGTCCGGCGCGGCCGAGAAGGTGCGCGCGGCAGGCGGGCTTTATATTGCCGACGAGGTGCAATCGGGCTTTGGCCGCACCGGCGCGCATTTCTGGGGATTCGAGGCTGATGGCGTGGTGCCCGATATCGTGGTCATGGCCAAAGGGCTGGGCAACGGTTTTCCCATCGGAGCGGTCGTGGCAAAAAAGCACATCGCTGAACCCATGGCTGAAAAGTTCATGTTTCACACCTATGGTGCCAACCCAACCTCGGCCGCCGCGGCGCGCGCTGTGCTGACCGTAATGAAGGATGAAGGACTGCAAGAGAACGCGGCCAAAGTTGGCGGCAAGCTGCTGGAGCGCCTGCATGACCTCAAGGACAAGCACAAAGCCATCGGCGATGTACGCGGCAAGGGCCTGATGCTGGCCATCGAATTCGTCAAGGATCGTGACAGCAAAGAGCCGGATAAGGACATGACCACCAAGGTGTTTGAGGCCTGCCGCTCCCAGGGCGTCATTCTGTCGAAATCCGGCCCCTTCCAGCAATGCCTGCGTATGGTGCCGCCTCTGTGCCTGACTGCGAAAGACGTGGATCAAGTTTCAAAAAGCCTTGATACGGCATTGTCAGATGCCGCAAATTAGCAGGCATGCAGACATTTGCGCACCCCATCGAAACAGAGTTTGTACACGCCCTGTAAGTTGTGGCGCCAATCTTCGCGGCTTTGCGCATCAATGACCGTTATCCCCGTCACATCGCAGCGTTGCTAAGCGTGCAGATGCAGCGATTTTGGTCCTTCGTGCGCGAGCCGCTAGAGTTTGCGGTAACCGGGTTGGGCTCATTCCGAACCGCTACTGCGGAGCGGCTGTAGGTGTGATCTGGATTGGCGAACGGCATAAGGCGCCCGCCAACATAATTCAGACGTCGATTTGTTCGGCGAAATTTAGGGCGTCTTCAAGTTCGACGCCAAGGTATCGGACAGCGTTGTCGACCTTTGTGTGACCAAGCAGTAGTTGAACCGCTCTGAGATTTCCTGTTTTCCGATTGATTTCTGCCGCCTTGGTCCGGCGCAGCGAATGGCTTCCATATCCGCTCGGTTCCAGCCCAATCGCGGCCACCCAATCCCGCACAAGTCGGCCATACTTGCGGGTCGAGATATGCGGGCGATCACGAAACCGGCTCGTAAACATGAAGCGGCAGCCAATCATTTCCGGCGACTTGATCCACACAGCAATCGTATCATGGGTGTTTTCCGTCAGTTCGAACTGCACCGCCCGCTTGGTCTTGCTCTGGACCACAGAAACACGTTCCCGAACGCGGTCATCCTCGACCAGATCGGCCACCAACAGTTTGACTAGGCCGCAACCGCGCAACTTACTGTCGATGGCGAGGTTGAACAAAGCCAGATCACGTAGATTGCCCGCCAGTTCGAGCCGTGTCCGGATTGCCCAGACCTGCTTCGGTAACAGGGGTCGCTTCTGTCCGATGATGCCCCCTTTATTCCGTACTTTTCGTTTGGGGGATAACTGCGGGAAGTTGGACTCTTGGCGTGATATGCCCTTCATTCCTCCCTCCGCACCCAATTATCAGCACAGCGCTGACAGGGCGATTTTACGATTTAAGGGAATGGCCTGTCTTTGAGATATGTGAATTGTGCCATCGCTGCAACCGCAGTGGGCCGTAGAGAGCCCAATGTTTCGAATGCTGCGACTAGTATCGGCATCTGCAGTGCGCGTTAAAGTGGGCTTTAAAAATTTACCGACTAAACCAAAGCGCGCCTATACCCGAAACACCATGTTTGCGTACCGGTTGCCGTATTGTTGCCCCTCACGTGAAAGAAAAAATCGTTAGCTCGTGAATCCGCACAGTCCTGCAGTTATTCAGCTCGCGTTACTCTTCAAGAAGTTCACGAATATTGGCATCTAGCTGCGCAGTGAAGCCTTTGTCGTTGCCTGGATTGGCAGCGCAATGGCCCCAAGGGGAATTGTAAGGGCGGAAGATGGCACGAGGTATGTGGCGGGCCTCAATTTCATTGTCCTCTGGGGGAAAGTAGAGATCCTGAGTACAGGGCATCAGAATGGCACGAGCCTTGATGGCACCTAGCGCCAGTTTAAAATCTCCATTGTAAAGCGACCCGGCTGAGATGTCGCCCGCCTGCCAAGTGGCAAGCTTGGCCAGCAGATCGTTGGCATCCCAGCCTTGCACATGGTCCTGTTCCCAATCTTGCATGAGCTCTTCAATGGATTGGAACCCGAGCTGCTTATAAAGCCTCTCGCGGTAAAAGGTCTGAGAGAACGCCCAGCCTGCGTAGACCCGACCAAAAGCCTTGAGCCCGGCCTCAGGCGGGCTGTCATAATTGCCACCGTTCCAGTTCTGGTCCGCACAAAGGGCAGCCTTGACCCCCTCGAGGAAGACGAAGTTATGCGGTGAGGTTTTGGCCGAAGCGCAGAAAGGCAAGATCGCTTGTACCATGTCCGGGTACTGCGCCGCCCACTGATAGGATTGGCAGCCCGCCATTGACCAGCCGGCGACAAGGGCGACTTTCTCGATCCGCAGGTGATCATGGATCAACCGATGCTGGGCAGTGATGTTGTCCCACATCTGCACCAGCGGAAAACGCGGACCGTCCTGCGGCGCTGGCGTATTCGAGGGCGACGACGACCGACCATTGCCGAACATGTTCGGACTGACGATGAAGTGCCGCGCTGGATCAATCGCGCGACCCGGGCCAAAGAACCCCTCGTTACGGGAATTTGTACCTGTATAAAACGTGGGCAGAACGATGACATTGTCACGGGTGGCCGACAATGTACCGTAAGTCTGATAGGCAAGCTTGGCATCCTTCAATACCTCCCCCGACAAAAGTGGAAGGTCGCCAAGCTCGTATATCTCAAAGTCCGACACCATCTGGTCATCTCCTGCCTCAGTAGAGTCGCAGATACTCCTGCACTTCCCAATCGGTGACCGATTGGTGATACCGCTCCCACTCGTCGTTTTTGTATTCGAGATAAGAGTTACGCATCACCGGTCCCATAACATGTTCCGCCATTGCATCGCCGCGCAGGGCTTCAATCGCGTTAAACAGGGTTCGCGGCAATCGGCGGATTCCAAGCTCGACAAGTTCAGCTTCGGTCTTGGAGTAAAGATCAAAATCCGTTGGTTCGCCCGGGTCGATCTTTTCTTTGATCCCCTTCACACTACAGGTCAGGTGCATCGCCATTGCCAGATAGACGTTCATGGTCATGTCGCAGGCACGGTTTTCGATGCAGTGGCGGCTCTGTGGCAGGCGGAATTGGGCCGAGCGATTGTTGAAGCCATAAGTGATATTGGTCGGGGCCCAGGTGACGGTGCCGCCCTCAAACCCCCCGACACGAGGTACCAGACCATTATAGGAATTCACGGTCGGGCAGGTGATCGCGGTGATCGCTTCTGCATGCTGCATCAATCCGCCCACGGCCCAGCGACTTTCGTCGCTCCATTCGCCATCGGGCGTTTCAAAGATGTTCTCGCCTGGACGGCTTTCATGCTGCATCGACATGTTGATATGCGCACCCGATCGCCAGTCACCCACGGTCGGTTTTGGCATAAAGGTTACGAACATCCCGTGCTTTTTGGCGACCTCTTTCAGGGTAATGCGCAGAAATGCCAGCCGGTCAGACATCTCCAGCAAGTTCGTGTAGTGGAAATCGAGCTCAAACTGGGAATATGCACCCTCGGCCACCACATCGTGCAAGTTCCAGCCCAAACCTTCGATGATGTCGATCAGGGTTTTCAGGAACGGCATCGAGTCAATGGAGTATTCCACATCATAGCCAAAGGCCTGACGACGCGGGCGAAACCCGTCCGCTGGGTCGTCGTCAAAGGCTTTCACAGGCTGTCCGGCGTCGTCGTATTTCATGACGATGAACTCGGGCTCGACCCCGGCATAACCTGTGTACCCTTCCAGCGCGGCCTCGTGCATGGCACGTTTCAGGGCCTGGCGCGGGCAGACATTGTAAGGGGCATCTTCCCAGTAGAGGTCCGAGAATATAATCGCCATCGATGTGTCCCACGGACAGATGTAGACGGCCTCGAGATCCGGCACGACCACCTGATCGCTGTCCGCAGGGCTAAGTTCAGGCACGTAAGAAATCGAATGCACCGCGAATTGCGGGCCTTTCCCAAGGCACAGCGGTTCAAAATCGCTCATCGGTACGGGTTTGGTTTTTGGGATTCCGTGCAGGTCAATCCAGGCGGCCATCACGTACTTAACGCCAGCCTTCTCCAAACGCTGCTGAACTTCCGGGATACGCGGGCGGTTACGCTCGACTGCGTCGTTGAATGTCTCGTAGTACATGCGGGCGTTGGTATTGTCCTTGGGCATTCGGTGTCCTCCGATCGAACAATCAATCAAATATCAATCACTGAGCGTGACTTCTCAGTGGTCGCAGTGGTTTCGTTTGTTCTGTCGCTCAGCGAAAATGGTGTTCAGCCGGGGACAAAATCGTCAGGGTCAATGCCCGGAACTTGGGTGATCCCGGCAAGCTGTTTCCAATTGTGAGGGTAGGCGGCATAGAAGATCACGCACTTGCCGTCCGCCTCGTAGGAAATGTGGTTGTCCTTGGGGACAAACAGCACATCACCACGATTGCAGACATAGCTTTTGCCGTCGCAAACCAGCCGGAAGGTGCCCTCAAGGCAATAAATGATCTCGTCGCAGGTCAGATCCCAAGGCACCTTGATGTTGTTCAGGACGTTGATACCGCCGCACATGGACTTGCTGAATTCGCTGGTCACCATCGGTTTGATGTAGGTGTCGCTGTCACCCATCGAATCGTAGCGATTTTGAACCAGATCGAATTTGAAAAGTTGAGGTGTGTCACCCATTTGGTCAGCCTTCCTGTGCCAGATGTTTCAGTATGGATTCGTTCAATTCGACCTTGTAACCGTCGGGGTCCTCGCAAAATGCAATGACTCTTGTGCCGTTTTTCATCGGTCCCGGCTGGCGGGTGATGTTTACTCCCTCTGCCGCCAGCTGTTCGCACGCGGCATAAACATCTGGCGTTTCGATGCAGATGTGACCCCAGCCGTCGCCTTTGTCATAGGGCGTGTCCTGATCCCAATTGGCTGTCAGCTCCAGCGTGGGAAACTCGGCCTCGGGCCCGTAGCCGATAAACGTGTTGGTGAATTTGCCTTCGGGGTAATCCGTGCGTCGCAACACTTCCATGCCCAGAATTCCGCAGTAGAAGTCCAGTGACTTCTCCATATCTGTAACCCGCATCATCGTATGGGCCAGACGAAACCCTTTGGATATGGACTTGTTCATTGGTCTTGTTCCTTCTTGATTAAGCACCGGCCACGTCCCGCTCGATCAGATCCTGAAAGGCGCGCACGCTGTCCTCCCAAGCGGGCGACAACAGACCCCCATCTTCGGCAACCGGGGATTTGCGGCCCTCAAACATGCGTTCAACCATCTCGTGATCTTCTTTGTGGACATCCCACCAAAGGTTTCTGAGGGCCTCTATTTCCTCGGCGTTCAGCTGTTGGCCTTCGGTGGTGTAAAGTGCCCGGTACTGGCGCATCTTTCCGGGACCAATGGGCACGTTCAGATAGACGCCCAGTTGATCAGGGAAATAACGACCCAGAATGAAGTTGGGGTACAGTGTCAGATATCGAGAGCTGACACCCAGACTGCCGGATGTGCCTAGTTCTTCGTTCAGATCCACCGCGCTGCCGATGCAGTTGCCGTCGATGAGGGTATAGTGGTTTTCCAACGGTTGTTCGGTGGTTGAGGCATGTACAAACTGGACGTGGTAGGGTTCGATAAAGTTCTCCATGATCAGTTTCCAGTTGGTGTCAATTTCACCAAAGTCGAGCAGTCCAATTGGTTCCACTCTAGTGAAATCCATTCCCTCCAGCCGACTGATCAAAGGCGCGGCATAGTCTTCGAAATCAGGTGCGTTCCCATCCAGATTGACGAAAATCCAATCATGCCAGACATGGGTGCGTACGGGTTTCAGCCGGTGCTCTTTTATGTCAAAACCATCGAACTCCTGCTTGCCGGTTCCGGCAAAATGCGGTGCCGCCCGCAGGCGTCCATCCAGATCATAGGCCCATGCATGATACGGGCAGCGGATCAGCTTACCGACATTCTTGGGTTTATCGACCAATGTCATGCAGCGGTGCAAGCAAACATTGTGAAAAACCTGGATGTCGCCATCACGACCGCGTACCGCCAGCAGTGGCAAGTCGGCGCAAGTGACAGGCTGCACATCGCCTGGTTTGGCTATCTGATGTGCAAAGCCGATGAACACCCAGTTCTTGGCCAGAACCGTCTGGCATTCCTGCTGCCAGAACTCTTCGCTGCGATACGCCCCCGCGGTGAGCCCGTGCTGAGGCCCGCTAACGGCTTGCACTCTTTCCTCGGCAATTGTCATTTGTCCTCCCTTCGACACTGCCACCGCACCCTTCGATCCAATGGTATGCGCATGGTTTTCACCGTTTCTCGCGGATGGCCTGTTTGCAGGCTCTGTCCCACCGCGCCGGGGTTGAAATTCTTAACCTACGAATATCGCACACTTTCAGCTGTAAACTTTTCGATATTCGCTATGATTCCAGATTTTCTGGCAAGAATTAGAAACAATCTGGTCTAAAAGCGGCACGTAAGTACGAATTTCGAATTTTCTTGCCGCGCCGGTAATGAGATCCGCAATTTCAGTAGAATACTACGGGTAACTCGGCAAAGATTCCGAAATAGGGCACTTGGATTTTGCGGTGTTTAGCTCGAAAGATGTCGTTTTCCGCACTTCCTTCAGGAGAATTTGCAGGGGATGATTGCGGATTTCGATGCTCTCACTTAACCTCAGTTACGAATACAGCAATCGAGCATCAGGTTTATGGCGGTAAAAAAGCAATCGAACATGAGCGCTACTCAGCGCATTCGATCTCCAAGGGATGACTTGAACCAGCAGATCATCCGGCTTTTGCAGCAAGATGGTCGGATGGCCTTTTCTGAAATTGCGCAGCGGTTGGATGTCTCCGAAGGAACCATTCGTAACAGGGTGAGCGGGCTGCGAGACAACAACATGTTGCGGATCGTTGCGATGTCGGATCCTGTGGCCACAGAGTACACAACCGACGCGATGATTGGATTGAATGTAGCGGCTGGCGCGACCCCACGGCAGGTGGCAGAGCGGCTTGAAAAGAATCCCCGGGTTGTTTTCATCCTATGGGTCGCGGGCCGTTATGACCTGATTATCGAACTCGTCAGCGACGACGGTGACGCACTAAAGGAATTTCTTGAGCATGAAATCCACGCGAGTGACGATATTGCAAAGGCCGACGTTATGCCGGGGCTGCAAAATTTCAAAAACCAGTTCCTGCTGAAGCAGGGTGTGAGGGAGTGACCAGGGAGAAGTCCATCGCTGAAGCCAATAGAGCCAAAAGACTTCGACAGAGTTTTTTGAGCGATATTTAACGCCGATCTTGATGCCGCCTCCGACCGCAATCAGTCATCCAAATTGTGCGAAAGATGTAGTCTAAAACTCACTTTGAATGGCGGGTTCTTCAGCGAAGCGCCGCTTTGCGTTGGTGAACAATCACTCAGCTCAGACAAGCAATCGGCAGATTTGTCTCGCGCGGTGTCATGAACCAAGCATGTGCGGCGATTTTCGCACTGCGAGCGCGCGCAGCACAAAAATGCGATGACCGCGTTGGGCTCAAAGCGGACATTGGTGTTGGATTGAGCACCCTTAGAAAATCCCCTGTAGACACTCGCCCACAAAAGAAAAGGCCCCGCGTATCCGCAGGGCCTTCTGTGTTTTTCTATGGCGAAGTCTATTCGCGGCTTTCCGGTGTTTCCACCAGAACGTCCAGCTCGTCGCCAACCATGTCGTCGTCGATGGTCGGCGCAGCCAGGGCAGCGGCCGCTTCGGCCTCTTCCCGGCGGGCTTCGATAACGACGTTGTCGCGGCCTTGAGCAACCTGGCGCACGGCCTGGGTCGCACCGCCGGTACCGGCGGGGATCAGGCGACCGACGATGACGTTCTCTTTCAGGCCAACCAGCTTGTCCTTCTTGCCCTGAACCGAAGCCTCGGTCAGAACGCGGGTGGTTTCCTGGAACGACGCCGCCGAGATGAACGAACGCGTCTGCAGCGAGGCTTTGGTGATCCCCAGAAGGATCGGCTCGCCCTGTGCCGGACGACCACCGCGGGCGATGGTCTTCTCGTTGGCTGCGTCAAACTCTTGCTTGTCGACATGTTCGCCTTTCAGCAGGGTGGAATCGCCTGAATCCAGGATCTCCCACTTCTGCAGCATCTGGCGCACGATGACCTCGATGTGCTTGTCGTTGATCTTCACGCCCTGCAGACGATAAACATCCTGCACCTCGTCGATCATGTAATCCGCCAGCGCTTCGACACCCATGATGGACAGGATGTCATGCGGGGCTGGGTTACCGTCCATCAGGTATTCACCCTTCTGGATGAAGTCCCCTTCGGCGACCGGGATGTGCTTGCCCTTGGGCACCATGTATTCGATGGTCTCCATGGACTCGTCCGCCGGTTCGATGCTGATGCGGCGCTTGTTCTTGTAGTCGCGGCCAAAGCGCACGTAACCATCGGCTTCTGCGATGATCGCGTGATCTTTCGGACGACGGGCTTCGAACAGTTCGGCCACACGCGGCAGACCACCAGTGATGTCCTTGGTCTTAGCGCCTTCGCGCGGGATACGCGCAACAACGTCACCGGCTTCGATCTGCTGGCCATCTTCGACCGACAGGATCGCATCCACCGACATCGGATAGTGAACCGGGTTGCCCGCGTCGTTGCGGACCGGCTCGCCATCTTCACCGACCAGAATGATCTCGGGCTTGAGGTCGCTGCCTTTGGGGGCGGCGCGCCAGTCGATCACGATCTTCTGGGTCATACCGGTGGCTTCGTCGGTCTCGTCGCGGACGGCAAGGCCCGAAACAAGGTCAACGTATTTCGCAGTACCGGCTTTCTCGGCGATGATCGGCAGGGTGTAGGGGTCCCATTCGAACAGTTTGTCGCCACGGGCCACCGTTGCGCCGTCCTTGACGAACAGCTTCGAACCGTAGCTCAGCTTGTGGCTGGCCCGCTCTTCGCCATGCTCGTCGCTGATCACCAGCTTCATGTTCCGGCCCATGACCAGGCTTTCGCCTGCGGCATTGACCAGAATCTGCGGGTTCTCGAAGGAAACGATACCTTCCTGGCTGGCTTCCTGGAACGACTGCTGACCACCTTGGGCAACACCACCGATGTGGAAGGTCCGCATCGTCAGCTGCGTACCGGGTTCACCGATGGACTGGGCGGCGATGATGCCGACAGCTTCACCCGTGTTCACCATGGTACCGCGCGCAAGGTCACGACCGTAGCAGGTTGCACAAACGCCTTCCTCGGACTCACAGGTCAGAGGCGAGCGGATGCGCATCGAGGCAACACCGGCTTCGTCGATGGTATCTGCCATGCGCTCGTCGATCAGCTGACCTGCAGCCACGATCACCTCATCGGTGCCCGGACGCAGGACATCGTCTGCGGCCACACGGCCCAGCACACGTTCGGCCAGCGAGGCGACAACCTCACCGTCGTTCACGGCTGCTTCGGCGGTGATGGCGCGCTCGGTGCCACAGTCGATCTCACGAACGATACAGTCTTGCGCCACGTCCACCAGACGACGGGTCAGGTAACCCGAGTTCGCCGTCTTCAGAGCGGTATCCGACAGACCCTTACGGGCACCGTGGGTCGAGTTGAAGTACTCGAGAACGGTCAGACCTTCTTTAAAGTTCGAGATGATCGGCGTCTCGATGATGTCACCGTTCGGCTTGGCCATCAGGCCGCGCATACCGCCCAGCTGTTTCATCTGAGTGACCGAGCCACGCGCGCCCGAGTGGGCCATCATGTAGACCGAGTTCGGTTCCTGTTCGGACCCATTCTCTGCCCGTTCAGACGACGAAATGGTGCTCATCATCGCCTCAGTCACGCGGTCGTTACACTTCGACCAGGCATCAACAACTTTGTTGTACTTTTCGCCCTGAGTGATCAGGCCGTCCATGTACTGCTGTTCAAAGTCCTTCACCTGACTGCGGGTGTCATCAACGATGCCCCACTTGTCGTCGGGGATAACCATGTCGTCTTTACCGAACGAGATGCCCGCCTTGAACGCTTCTTTGAAGCCCATCGACATGATCTGGTCACAGAAGATAACCGACTCTTTCTGACCGCAATAGCGGTAGACCGTGTCGATGACCTGCTGCACTTCTTTCTTCCGCAGCAGGCGGTTGACCAGCTCGAACGGGGCTTTGTTGTTCATTGGCAGCAACGCACCCAGACGCAGACGGCCCGGAGTAGTCTCGTAACGCTTCTGAACTTCGTTGCCTTCGTCGTCGATCTGCGTGATCCGCGCGGTGATCTTGGTGTGCAGGTGCACTTCGCCGGAATCCAGCGCGTGCTGAACTTCGTCGATCGACCCGAACACCTTGCCTTCGCCCGGCATCCCTTCGCGTTCCAGGGTCACATAGTACAGACCCAGGATCATATCCTGCGACGGAACGATGATCGGCGCACCGTTTGCAGGCGACAGAACGTTATTCGTCGACATCATCAGAACACGGGCTTCCAGCTGGGCCTCAAGGCTCAGCGGGACGTGAACGGCCATCTGGTCACCGTCGAAGTCGGCGTTAAAGGCCGAACAGACCAGCGGGTGCAGCTGGATGGCTTTACCTTCAATCAGGACCGGTTCGAACGCCTGAATGCCAAGACGGTGCAGCGTCGGCGCACGGTTCAGCATAACAGGGTGTTCACGGATCACCTCGTCGAGGATATCCCACACTTCGGGACGCTCTTTCTCGACCAGTTTCTTCGCTTGTTTCACGGTCGAAGACAGACCCTTGGCTTCAAGGCGCGAATAGATGAACGGCTTGAACAGTTCCAGCGCCATCTTCTTGGGCAGACCACACTGATGCAGCTTCAGCTCCGGGCCGGTCACAATGACCGAACGGCCCGAGAAGTCGACGCGTTTACCCAGAAGGTTCTGACGGAAGCGACCCTGCTTACCTTTCAGCATGTCCGAGAGCGATTTCAGCGGACGCTTGTTGGCGCCGGTGATCACGCGGCCACGACGGCCGTTGTCGAACAGAGCATCCACGGATTCCTGCAGCATCCGCTTTTCGTTGCGGACGATGATGTCAGGCGCGCGCAGTTCGATCAGACGCTTCAGACGGTTGTTCCGGTTGATGACGCGGCGATACAGATCGTTCAGATCCGAGGTCGCGAAACGGCCACCATCCAGCGGAACCAGCGGACGCAGTTCCGGCGGAATGACCGGGATCACGGTCATCACCATCCATTCGGGCCGGTTGCCCGACTCGAGGAAGGATTCAACAACCTTCAGACGCTTGATGATCTTCTTGGGCTTCAGTTCGCCGGTTGCTTCGGCCAGATCAGCGCGCAGCTGTTCGGCTTCGGCTTCGAGATCGATCTGGGCCAGCATCTCACGGATGGCTTCGGCACCGATATTGGCGGTGAACGCGTCCATGCCGTAGGCATCTTGCGCATCCATGTACTCTTCTTCGGTCAGCATCTGGCCGTAGGTCAGGTCAGTCAGACCAGGCTCGATGACGACATAGTTTTCAAAGTACAGAACGCGTTCCAGATCACGCAGCGTCATGTCCAGCATCAGACCGATGCGGGACGGCAGCGATTTCAGGAACCAGATATGTGCAACGGGCGCGGCCAGTTCGATATGGCCCATACGCTCGCGGCGGACTTTCTGCAGGGTGACTTCCACACCGCATTTCTCGCAGACAACGCCGCGATACTTCATCCGCTTATATTTGCCGCACAGGCATTCGTAATCTTTGATCGGGCCAAAGATACGCGCGCAGAACAGACCGTCACGCTCGGGCTTGAACGTCCGGTAGTTGATGGTTTCGGGTTTCTTGATCTCGCCATAGGACCAAGACAGGATCCGCTCAGGCGACGCCAACGAGACCTTGATCTCGTCGAAAACCTTCGGAGGCGTCAGCGGGTTGAACGGGTTGTTGGTGATTTCCTGGTTCATTTTGCGTCCTTACAAATTGGGATGGGATGAGTGTGGGGCGTTGCCGCCCCTACTCTTCCTCCGCATCCAGGAGTTCCATATTCAGGCCGAGGCCACGGACTTCTTTCACCAGAACGTTGAACGATTCCGGTACGCCCGCTTCAAAGTTATCCTCGCCCTTGACGATTGACTCATAGACCTTGGTCCGGCCGGCGACGTCATCCGATTTCACCGTCAGCATCTCCTGCAGGGTGTAGGCGGCGCCGTAAGCTTCCAGTGCCCAAACCTCCATCTCACCAAAGCGCTGACCACCGAACTGCGCCTTACCACCCAGCGGCTGCTGGGTCACCAGGCTGTACGGCCCGGTCGAACGCGCGTGGATTTTGTCATCCACAAGGTGGTGCAGTTTCAGCAGGTACTTGATGCCCACGGTGACCGGACGTGCAAATTGCTCACCGGTGCGACCGTCGAACAGAACCGACTGGCCGCTTTCCGAGAAGCCCGCACGCACCAGCGCGTCGTTCACGTCGGCCTCTTTGGCGCCGTCAAAGACTGGGGTTGCGATCGGAACACCGCGGGTCACGTTGCCCGCAGCCTCGATCAGGCCATCTTCGTCCAGACCGGTGATGCCTTCTTCGTAGACATTCTCGCCATAGGCCAGTTTCATCGCTTCGCGCACCGGGGTCAGATCGCCGGAACGGCGGTATTCACCCAGAGCCTCATCGATGTTCAGACCCAGACCGCGTGCGGCCCAACCCATGTGGGTTTCAAGGATCTGACCAACGTTCATACGCGACGGCACACCCAGCGGGTTCAGACAGAAGTCGACCGGCGTACCATCGGCCAGGAACGGCATGTCTTCCATCGGAACAACCTTGGAGATCACACCTTTGTTCCCGTGACGACCGGCCATCTTGTCGCCCGGCTGCAGCTTACGCTTCACTGCGATGAAGACTTTGACCATCTTCATCACGCCCGGCGGCAGGTCGTCGCCGCGACGGACCTTCTCGACCTTGTCTTCGAAACGGGCGTCCAGAGCACGCTTTTGCACTTCATACTGCTCGTTCAGAGCTTCAACAATCTGTGCGTCCTGCTCACCTTCCAGCGCCAGCTGCCACCACTGACCACGGGTCAGGGTTTCCAGCAGATCCTCGGTGATCACCGACCCTGCCTTGACGCCTTTCGGGCCTTTGACAGCGGTTTTACCCAGGATCAGGCCTTGCAGACGCGCATAGATGTTGCGGTCAAGGATCGCCAGCTCGTCGTCCCGGTCACGGGCCAGACGTTCGACTTCCTCACGCTCGATCTGCAGCGCACGCTCGTCTTTCTCGACGCCGTGACGGTTGAAGACGCGAACCTCAACAACCGTACCGTAATCACCCGGCTTCACGCGCAGCGAGGTGTCGCGCACGTCAGATGCTTTTTCGCCAAAGATGGCGCGCAGCAGCTTTTCTTCCGGGGTCATCGGGCTTTCGCCCTTCGGAGTGATCTTGCCGACCAGAATATCGCCCGGCTCAACATCCGCGCCGATGTAAACGATGCCCGCCTCGTCGAGGTTGCGCAGCGCTTCTTCACCGACGTTCGGAATGTCGCGGGTGATCTCTTCCGGGCCCAGCTTGGTGTCACGGGCGGCGACTTCAAACTCCTCGATATGGACCGAGGTAAAGACGTCGTCACGCGCGATACGTTCCGAGATCAGGATCGAGTCTTCGTAGTTGTAACCGTTCCACGGCATGAACGCGACGACCACGTTCTTACCAAGGGCCAGTTCACCCATATCGGTCGACGGACCGTCGGCAATGACCTCGCCCTTCTGGACGGTGTCACCCACCTTGATCAGTGGACGCTGGTTGATGCAGGTGTTCTGGTTGGACCGCTGGAACTTGCGCAGACGATAGATGTCAACGCCAGCGTCCCCCAGTTCCAGATCTTCGGTGGCACGGATAACGATACGCTGGGCATCGACCTGGTCGATGATACCGGCGCGTTTCGCCTGAATCGCAGCGCCTGAGTCGATCGCAACCTTTTCCTCAATGCCGGTACCGACTAGCGGCGCCTCGGCCCGCAGCAGCGGAACCGCCTGACGTTGCATGTTCGAGCCCATCAGAGCGCGGTTGGCGTCGTCATTTTCAAGGAACGGGATCAGCGATGCGGCGACCGAGACCAGCTGCTTCGGCGACACGTCGATCAGGTCCACATTCTCGCGCGGGGCAAGGGTGTAGTCACCGGCCTGACGGGTCGACACCAGATCGTTGATGAACTTGCCATCCGCATCCAGCGTCGCGTTCGCCTGCGCCACGGTGTGACGCATTTCCTCAGTCGCGGACATGTAGTGAACCTCATCGGTCACCTCGGCGTCTTTGACGACGCGATAGGGTGTTTCGATGAAGCCATACTTGTTCACACGGGCAAAGGTCGCCAGCGAGTTGATCAGACCAATGTTCGGGCCTTCGGGCGTTTCAATCGGGCACATCCGGCCATAGTGGGTCGGGTGTACGTCGCGCACCTCAAAGCCCGCACGCTCACGCGTCAGACCACCGGGGCCAAGCGCCGAGAGGCGGCGTTTGTGGGTAACCTCGGACAGCGGGTTGGTCTGGTCCATGAACTGCGACAGCTGCGACGAGCCAAAGAATTCGCGGACAGCAGCCGCAGCCGGTTTCGCGTTAATCAGGTCCTGCGGCATGACAGTGTCGATCTCGACCGACGACATACGCTCTTTGATCGCGCGCTCCATGCGCAGCAAGCCAACGCGGTACTGGTTTTCCATCAGTTCGCCGACCGAGCGCACACGACGGTTGCCGAGGTGGTCGATATCGTCCACGTCGCCTTTGCCGTCGCGCAGTTCCACCAGCGCCTTGATGCAGGCCACGATATCTTCGCGGCGCAGGGTGCGCAGGGTGTCCGGCGCGTCCAGAGCCAGACGCATGTTCATCTTCACCCGGCCAACGGCGGACAGGTCATACCGCTCGCTGTCGAAGAACAGCGTGTCGAACAGGGCCGAGGCCGCTTCGACGGTGGGCGGCTCACCCGGACGCATGACGCGGTAGATGTCCATCAACGCGGTGTCGCGGCCCATGTTTTTATCGGCCGCCATGGTGTTGCGCATGTAGGGGCCGACATTGACGTTGTCGATGTCCAGAACCGGGATGTCGGTGATGCCCGCATCGATCAGCTCTTTCACGGTGCCGCCGATCAGGTCGCCGTCCTTGTCGTATTCCAGGGTCAGCTCATCACCGGCTTCGACATAGATCGCGCCGTTTTCTTCGTTGATGATGTCCTTGGCGACGTACTTGCCCACGATGTTGTCGAAGGGCACCAGCAGGTCGGTGACCACGCCTTCTTCGATCAGCTTCTTGACCGCGCGCGGGGTGACTTTCTTGCCTGCTTCGGCAATCACTTCACCCGATTTTGCGTCGATCAGGTCGTATGTCGGACGGGTGCCGCGCACACGCTCGGGGAAGAAGGGCGTGACCCAGCCTTTCTTCTTGTCCAGCTTGTAGGACACGGTGTTGTAATACGCGTCCATGATCGCTTCCTGATCCAGACCCAGCGCGTACAGCAGGGTTGTCACAGGCAGTTTGCGGCGACGGTCGATACGGGCGAATACGATGTCCTTGGCGTCGAACTCAAAGTCCAGCCAGCTGCCGCGATACGGGATGATGCGGCAGGCAAACAGCAGCTTGCCCGAGGAATGGGTCTTGCCCTTGTCGTGGTCAAAGAACACACCGGGCGAGCGGTGCATCTGGGACACGATCACACGCTCGGTTCCGTTCACGATGAACGTACCGTTCGGTGTCATCAGGGGCATGTCGCCCATGAACACGTCCTGTTCCTTGATGTCCTTGACCGATTTCGCGCCGGTGTCCTCATCGACATCAAACACGATCAGACGCAGAGTGACCTTCAGCGGCGCGCTGTAGGTCATGTCGCGCTGCATGCACTCTTCGACATCGTATTTAGGTTTTTCCAGATCGTATTTCACGAACTCCAGAACGGAGGTTTCGTTGAAATCCTTGATCGGGAAAACCGACTGGAACACGCCTTTGATGCCTTCGCCGTCAGTGGGCTGCTCTGCATCGCCGGAGCGCAGGAAAAGATCATAAGAAGATTTCTGGACCTCAATGAGGTTCGGCATCTCCAGCACTTCGCGGATTTTGCCGTAGTATTTACGAAGACGTTTCTGGCCAAGGAACGTTTGAGCCATGTCAGATGTCACCTTTCAAGTTCTCAGCGGGCAAAGACACCGTCGGGCCCCGGCATCCTGCACATTCGAGACGACACGTCCGGATCAATTCATGGCCACCGTCCCGAAGGCAGCCTCCCGATCCAAGAACCGCGTCTTAGAAAACGCCCCACCCCATGAGGCCCTTTCTAAGACAGGTTCGGCTGGACCCGGATTTCTCCGGACCCAGCCAAATTTTTCGGCACATCAGCGACGCGCCAATAAGCAGGCTTAGGCCAGCTCGACCTCGGCGCCAGCTGCTTCCAGCTTGCCTTTGATCTCTTCGGCTTCGGCTTTGTCGACGCCTTCTTTGATCTTGCCGCCAGCTTCGACCAGCTCTTTGGCTTCTTTCAGGCCCAGACCGGTGATGCCGCGAACTTCTTTGATCACGTTGATTTTCGAAGCGCCGGCGTTCTTCAGAACGACGTCGAATTCGGTTTTTTCTTCCTCAGCTGCGCCGCCGGCGTCGCCACCAGCTGCCATGACAACTGCGCCGCCTGCTGCGGGCTCGATGCCGTATTCGTCTTTGAGGATGGTTTTCAGTTCTTGTGCTTCCAGCAGGGTCAGACCCACGATGCTTTCTGCGAGTGCTTTCAGATCAGCCATTTTATCAGCTCTTTCCGTTTACAGTGTGTGTTCCAACGTCAGGGTGTATTCCCTACGCAGATCATTCAGTGCCAACCGCTTACGCAGCTTCCGCCTTCTCTTCGATGGTGGAAAGGATGCTTGCGATGTTGCTTGCAGGTGCGCCAATTGCACCGGCGATGTTCGAAGCAGGCGCGCCAAGCATACCCGCGATCGTAGCAATAAGCTCTTCACGCGACGGCATTTTCGACACAGCTGTAACACCAGCCCGGTCCAGAGCGTTCTCACCCATTGCACCGCCAAGAATTTCGAACTTTTGGTTCTCTTTGGCGAAGTCCTCGGCCACCTTGGCTGCTGCCACGGGGTCCTCGGAATAGGTAAGAACGGTCATACCCGTCAGCAGGTCACCAATGCTTTCACATGGCTTTCCGTCGAGGGCGATTTTGGCGAGCCTGTTCTTGGCAACACGCACGGCACCACCCGCGTCACGAGCACGTGCGCGAAGGTCCTGCATCTCGGCAACTGTCAGACCGGCGTAATGGGCAACCACTACGACGCCAGAGCTTTCGAAGATTTGGCCGAGTTCCTCGACCACTTTCTCTTTCTGGGCTCTATCCACAGTTCTCTCCAAGTTTGGGATGATGGACATCCCGGCTCATATTTGCTGCGGCCGAAACCACAGCGTTCAGGTCCGTTGTTACGGGATTGGCCAAAATGCGCCCGAGGATCGCGACCCTCAGAATTCTTTGGTCTTACCCGTCTCAGGCAGGGAATTAAGGGGCCAGATGGCACCACCCACCGTCTTGGACGAAACGAAATAAAGCGCACGACGAATCGCACGCTTTACTCCGCAAGTCTCTTTAGGGCAGATGGCGTGGGTTTCCAAGAGGTAAATTGCTTTGATTTGCCCATTCCGGCCTGCGCCGGATGGGTCGCCCTTGTAATATATCCGATATGGGTATCGAAGCGTTGAAGGCAAGACCAAAGCTTGCCGTTGACAGGGGGGGGCAACTGCGGTCCTGTCGTGCAGGAAACCGTGAATAACAGGGCTGTACGGTCGCTTCTATGCTGGCAATGACTGAGGACGAAAAGGCGCGCGCTGCCTCTTGCGTGGAGGAATTCGCCCGCCACCGCAGAACAGGCCAATTTCAAGACTTCGAATGCGTGTACCGCTCACATGACTTTGCCGACACGCGCATGGTGCTAAAGCTGAGCGGACAAAACCGGGACTACGCGCTGAAAATCGATACCGTTTCGCCAAATACCGGTCGGCTGCGCAAGGAATTTGCTCTGCTGACCGATCTGCACGGCTATTTTCAGAGCAATGCGTCAACGCAGGTCGTCACGCCATTTTACCTAAGCCCGTCCGAGACGTTTTTCGTCACCGAGTTCATAGACCGGCCTACCGCCGTTGACCTGATCCACAACAGCACGGATGACGATCAGGTCGCTCAGGTCTTTCGCCGCGCCGGCGCTTGGCTGAATGACTTTCACGGACGCCAACCGCCGATCGACTACGGATTTCGCCCCAAATGGATGACGGACAGTATCCGCGAACTGCTTACCAATGTACCGCCAGAAATCGTCAATCAGGGCCAGCGGATGCTGGACGTCATGCTGGCCGAGGGAGAGCGCCTCAAGGGGATCGCCGAAATCCGGGTGCTGGCGCATGGCGATTTTCACGGGCAGAACCTGATTTTGGGACAGGGTCAAACCTTCGGTCTGGATTTCACCGAAGCCAGCGAGAAACTGGCTGTTTATGATATTGTCGATTTTCTGAAATCAGACATTTTTCGCGAGACTGCGGCCCGGGATGTGGATCGCAGTGGCATCACCAGACGCAACAAGGACATGTTCTTTCGCCGCTACAGACACCCGATCAACCGCGACATACTGGACCACTGTATCCGGGGCCGATTGCTGAAAGACTGGCTGACCCTGTCTCAGACCGATCAAACCTATAGCGACTATGAACGTGACCGGCAGCACCGCCTTGCCACCCGGCTGCATATCGCCTTCGACCTCTAAGAGGCAAATCTAACGTAATCGTGTAGAATCGTTGGGGTCTTACCCGATTGACTGGCAGAGCGCGCGCTCTTCTTACTGAGGCCAACAGTTTCAAACGGGCGGCCACAGGCCCGGCCCGAGGTTACCAGTATCGGAAAGGTCAGTCGCTCAAATGGTCACCCGCAGTTTCTTCGCACAAGACAGCGAAAGTTTGGTCGTCACCTTCAGTCCTGACGAAACCATCGAAGGCAACCCGATCATCAACAATTCGGACACGCCGGACGGCACGATCTTTGAGTTTTCGGGCGGGTTCGGCACCACAGTAACCCTGGACGACACCAGCGGCAGTCCCGATGTCTTTGACGACGACCAAGCAGCAGGCCACGTCATCACCGATGGTGGTGGAATCGTCGCCAACGGAACGCCTGTGGAATCTGAATCCCTCATCACGGTGCGCGCGCTGGACGAAACCGGCGCACCAACCGGCCCCGAGATCGACATCTACGTCTTTTCCCAGAACGGGGTCACGCAGGATGTCTGGGGCTTTGCCACCTCGGCCCCTTTGGTTCCGGGCACATCGTATATCAAAATCACCGGGTCCAACGCGGGCTCCTCGGCCTATGACGACTATATCACCTGCTTCGGGCCCGGCACGCTGATCGAAACAGATCGGGGCGATATCGCAGTGGAGCAGTTGGAAAAAGGTCAACGCGTCTGGACACGCGATGGCGGGATGCAGCCGATCCTGTGGATCGGCACCACCGCTGTTCCGGGACAAGGAGCGTTCGCCCCGGTCCTGATCGAGGCCGGGGCTCTGGGCAATTCTCGTGACCTGATTGTCTCTCAGCAGCACCGGATGCTCATCAAAGCACCCGCCTCGGACATGCTGTTCGCCACCCCCGAAGTTTTTGTGGCCGCCAAACACCTGTGCGGCCTTCCCGGGGTGTCGATCCGCCCAACCGAGCGGATTTCCTACACCCATTTCATGCTGGACGGGCACCATATCGTCCGGTCCAACGGCGCCCTGACAGAAAGCTATTATTATGGTGAAGTTTCAAAGAAGGCGCGCTCTTCGCCACAGGCGTTGGAGCTTCTGACCCTATTCCCCTCTATCGAGCACGCTCATGAGGTGTTTCAGAAGACCGCAGCAACCACTATCAACGCCCGCGAAGCAGCCGTGTTGCGTGCTTACCTTTAGCGCGCATTCGTTGCGCGCAAACAGACTCGTCGTGAAATTCGAACATTCCAATAAAAATCCCGGGCAGTGTGCACCACCCGGGACCAAATCTTTTCTAAACGTTCAGGCTTATTCGCCAGACGCAGCCGCCACATCCAGAGTCACGCCCGGGCCCATGGTCGAGCTCAGCGCGATTTTCTTCATGTAGGTGCCTTTGGCGCCCGACGGCTTGGCTTTGGCCACAGCCGAGATGAAAGCACGGACGTTTTCAACCAGCTTGGCTTCGTCAAACGACGCTTTGCCAACACCGGCGTGCACAACGCCGCCTTTTTCCGCTTTGAACTGAACTTCACCGCCCTTGGCTGCTTCCACGGCTGCTTTCACGTCCATGGTCACGGTGCCAACTTTGGGGTTCGGCATCAGGTTACGGGGGCCCAGAACCTTACCCAGACGACCGACGATGGGCATCATGTCCGGGGTAGCAATGCAGCGGTCGAATTCGATGGTGCCGCCCTGAATGGTTTCCATCAGGTCTTCTGCGCCAATGATATCTGCGCCAGCTTCTTTCGCTTCGTCAGCTTTGGGGCCACGCGCGAACACAGCAACGCGCATCGCTTTGCCGGTGCCGTTGGGCAGGCCGACGACGCCACGAACCATCTGGTCAGCGTGACGGGTGTCAACGCCCAGGTTCAGCGCGATCTCGATGGTCTCGTCGAATTTCGAGGTTGCATTGCCTTTGACCAGGGAAACAGCTTCTTCTACCGACAGGTTTTCTTTGCCAGCGACAGCTTCGCGCGCAGCGCGGGTACGTTTACCGAGTTTTGCCATCTTACTTCACCTCGATGCCCATAGAGCGGGCCGAGCCCAGGATGATCTGCATTGCGCCTTCGACGTCGTTGGCGTTGAGATCTTTCATTTTGGCTTCGGCGATTTCGCGAACCTGCTTCGAGGTCACGGTGGCCACAGTCTCACGACCTGGGTTTTCCGCACCACGAGGGCGGTTACGCTTGCCGACCGGCTTCAGGCCGGCCGCTTTTTTCAGGTAATAAGACGCGGGCGGCGTCTTGATGTCCATAGTGAAGGACTTGTCCTGATAATAGGTGATCACGGTCGGGCAAGGGGCGCCTTGCTCCATGTCTGCGGTCTTGGCGTTGAACGCCTTGCAGAATTCCATGATGTTGATGCCGCGCTGACCCAGCGCCGGACCAACTGGCGGCGACGGGTTCGCCTGACCTGCAGGAACCTGCAGTTTCATTGTACCAGCAAGCTTCTTGGCCATTTGGTTTTCCTTTCAACTCGGGCGAAACGCGTTTCGCCCAGATTATGTTGCGTGGTCCGATCCGGGATCGCGATCCCAGCAACCTCCCACGAGAGAATCTCGCCCGAAGACGATAGAGGCGGCATTTATAGAGGAATGATGGGGTTGGCAAGGGCCTGCCCCACAACACTGCTGTTTTAGAAAAACCATCATCAATTACTGAATCCGACCCTTTGAAACCGAACAGCTATGTTCGCCTAAAGCTCAACAAGCCCCTGCTTGTTGAGCCTCAAAGGTCGCTTGATCTTTGGTGTACTTGTCGCCGTAATCCGAGGAAAGCTGATCGATTAGCCCCCTGCAGGAAAACCCTGAAATCTGCAGATACTGCTGAGCGGACTTAACCGCCTGTGCGTTCCAATCGATATTCATGCTGTCAACCGCGATTGTGGCGTCGGCAACCTCATAGCCGTCACCGTATGCGGAGGAAAGCTGCTCAATAAGACCAACCCTCGAAAACCCAAAAAACTCAGGTAATTCTGGGCTGATCTGACAGCGTTTTTCTGTGGACCGGACAAGCTCTGAGCCGATACCATTGGTGAACTCAGCATGCCGCAGAAAAGGGCTATTGCGCTAAATATTCGAAACATAGGAAATCCTCGCAAAAATCAGTACTTGCTCTCATAAATGCAGACTCAATGGGACTTCAACCCTAAGCTGTTTTCAGGACTTTTCAAAAAGCACGCCTCTTGCAGCCGGACCCATCAGACAGGCCGCTGCACTCATCACCGATACCGCAAATTCTCGCGGTTCAACTGATCCAACTTGGTGACACCCATCAGCTTCATGTCGCGTTCGATCTCGGTGCGCAGGTTGCCCAGTGCCTTTTCGACACCCGCCTGCCCCGCAGCCGCCAGCGCGTACAGGTACAGACGACCGCCCGAGCAAGCCTTGGCCCCAACCGACAGCGCCTTGAGCACATGGGTCCCACGCTGAATGCCACCTTCGCAGATGACGTCGATCTTGTCGCCTACTGCGTCGCAGATCTCGGCCAGTTGATCGAACGGCGCGCGCGAGCCGTCCAACTGACGGCCACCGTGGTTTGACACCATGATCCCCGTACAGCCAATGTCGACCGCGCGCTTGGCGTCCTCGACGCTCATAATGCCTTTGAGGGCAAATTGACCGTTCCACTGTGCGCACAGTTTCTCAGCATCTTTCCAGTTCATCGACTGATCCAGCATGGTCGAGAAGTATTCCCCCACCGACACCGCCAGATTGGTGCCTGCGCTGACGTGGCCCGATAGGTGCGGCATGTCGAACTTTTCCTTGGTCAGAAAGTTCCACGCCCACATCGGATGGGTCGCAAAGCTCAGCAGTGACGACGGCGTCAGTTTCGGCGGCGAGGTAAAGCCGGTGTGCAGGTCGCGTTCACGGTTGCCCCCGGTGATGGTGTCCACGGTCAGGGCCATCACGTTAAAGTTCGCCGCCCGTGCCCGCTCTAGCAACGCGTCATTCAGGCCCCGGTCCTTATGGAAGTAGAACTGGAACATCTTGGGCGTGTTGGTGATCTGGGCGATTTCCTCCACTGTCACGGTCGCCAGCGAGGACACTCCGAACATAGTGCCGTATTTGTCGGCGGCGCGGGCCACAGCGCGTTCCCCTTCATGGTGGAACAGGCGTTGCAGAGCAGTGGGGGCGCAATAGATCGGCATGTCCAACTTTTGACCCATGACCTCAACGCTCATGTCTACCTCATCCACACCAACCAGCACGTTGGGCACCAGGTCGACGTCATCAAAGGCCGAGGTATTGCGCCGATAGGTCAGCTCATCATCGGCGGCACCGTCGATATAGTGAAAGATCGGTCCGGGCAGGCGCTTTTTGGCCAGCTTGCGGAACTGCTGAAAGTTGTGACAATCCGAAAGATTCATGCGCTTCCCCGTTTGGTAAAATTTTCTTACCAAAATATCCCTGCCTAAATTTGCCGGGGTTTTCAAGAAAAAACCCGCCGATTGGGATCGGCGGGTTCAAATTCTTTTGCAAAACGCGCGGAAACGGTCAGCTTTGCTTGGTCACCTGCGTAAAGTCCAGTTCGACCGGGGTTTCGCGACCGAAGATCGAAACCGAAACTTTCAGCTTCTGCGCTTCGTCGTCCACGCCTTCGACCATGCCGTCGAAATCTTCGAACGGGCCGTCATTGACCTTGACCTTCTCGCCAACCTCAAAGCTGATCATCAGCTTGGGCGCTTCTTCGCCTTCCTGAACGCGGTTGAGGATCTGGTTTACCTCGGCATCACGCATCGGCATCGGGCGGCCTTGGGGGCCAAGGAAACCGGTAACGCGGTTGATCGAGTTCACAAGGTGATAGCCCTGATCCGACATCTCCATATGCACCAGTACATAGCCGGGCATGAAACGGCGTTCGGTCGTGACCTTTTTGCCCCGGCGCACTTCGATCACCTCTTCGGTGGGCACCAGAACCTCGTCGATGTCGTCCTCAAGGCCGTGTTCTGCAACCGACGTGCGGATCTGTTCTGCGATCTTCTTTTCGAAATTCGAAAGAACGCTGACCGAGTACCACCGTTTCGCCATGAACCTGTCGTCCTTGTTTTTCTCAGGCAGCGGCAACGCGTGCCTGTCATTGAAATTCCATCACGTGACCCGGAATAAAAAGCGGCGCGCAGCCCGAATCGCCGCACGCCCATTCCGAATAGTCCCGCGTCACTACTCTGACATTGCGCGCGGTGCAAGGGGGCAGCGGCGTTTCCACCGGCCCAGAGCTGTTTAGTTGAACGCGCCCAGGATCAGCTGCAGCCCGCCGCGAATGCCCAGATCGACCAGGGCAAAGAACACAGCCGTCAGCGCCGCCATGATGAACACCATAACCGTGGTCAGCAAAACCTCGCGGCGCGTGGGCCATACGACCTTGGCGACTTCGGCGCGGACTTGCTGAATGAACTGGATCGGATTCATAGTTGCCATGTGGCTTGGGTCTCTCTGCTAGCGGATGGGCCGGACATAACCGGGCATTGCGGTAATTTCAAGGGCTGTCAGGGCTTGGGCTTGTCGTCCCATTCGTCGCTCAGGATGCGGCGCGCGTCGCCCTCGGGGTCATCATACTGGTTTGAGCGCACCGTGTAGACAAACGCCACCAGTCCAACCCCGCCCAAAAACAGGGAAATCGGTATGAGATAGGCCAGAACTTCCATAAGGTTACCTCAGCCGCAGGGCATTCAGGGACACGGTGATCGACGAGGTCGACATCGCCAGCGCCGCGATCAGCGGGGTGGCCAGCCCGACCACCGCCAGCGGGACCGCGATGATATTGTAAACGGTGGCGATACGGAAATTTTCACGAATCCGTTTGGTGGCTTTTTCCGCCGTGTCGCAGGCATCGGCGATGGGCGACAGATCATTGCCCAGCAGCACGATGTCGGAGGCCACCCGCGCCGCATCCAGCGCCGAGGCCGGCGAGATTGACACATGCGCCGCAGCCAGTGCTGCGGTGTCGTTCAGACCGTCGCCCACCATCAGAACATGATGACCCTGATCGCTGAGGTCCTGCACACGGGTCGCTTTGTCCTGCGGCAATGCCTGCGCAACCCAGTTGTCGATACCAAGCTTCGCGGCCAGCGCCTGAACCGCGCCCTGCGTATCGCCCGAGATCAGGATCACCTCTTTCCCCGCATCGCGCAGCGCTTGCACCGCGTCCGCCGCGCCGGGGCGCAGGCTGTCCGAGAACAGGAACGGTGTGGGCGCCTGCCCCGCCATAGACAGCCATGCGGCGGTCTGGTCGCCCTCTTCCGCGCCGGTCCATGCCGCGCGGCCCAGACGCACACGCTGACCGCGATGGGTGCCCTCGGTGCCATAGCCCGGGACCTCGGTAACATCTTTCAGCGTGGCGGGTTTGATCCCCGCCTCGCGCGCGGCCTTGGTCAAAGCAACCGACAGCGGGTGCGAGGACGCCTCGGCCAGCGCCAGCGCGACCGCAAGGTCAGCGCGGGAATGATCGCCGAGGTTGGTCAGTTCCGGCGTGCCCGAAGTCAGCGTGCCGGTCTTGTCGAAAACAACCGTATCGACCTCGGCCAGACGTTCCAGCGCAGTGGCGTGCTTGATCAGCATCCCCTTGCGAAACAACCGCCCCGAGGCCGCCGTGGTCACCGCAGGCACGGCCAGACCCAGCGCACAGGGGCATGTTATGATCAGAACGGCAGCGGCGATATTCAGCGCCGTCCGCACGTCACCGGAATAGATATACCAGCCCACAAAGCTGAGCGCAGACAGGATATGCACACCGGGCGCATAGAGCTTGGCGGCCTTGTCGGCCAGCGAGGTGTAGCGCGACCGCCCCGATTCCGCGATGGCCACCAGATCGGCCATGCGGTGCAGCGAGGTATCTTCACCCACCGCCGTCGCGCGGATGGTCAGAGGGCCGGTCAGGTTGACCTCACCAGCGCTGACGGTCGTTCCCGCCTCGGCAAAAACCGGCAGGGTTTCCCCCGTCAGCAGGGACCGGTCGAGTTCCGACTGACCCGATACGATTTCACCATCCACAGGCATCCGCCCGCCGGGGCGGATAAGGATCAGATCGCCCACGTTCAGGGTTGCAACAGCAACTTCTTCCTCGACCCCATCCACCACACGAATGGCGCGGGGGACTTCCAGCGCGGTAAGCTCCTCAGCCGCAGATCGGGCAGCAGCGCGGGTGCGATAGTCCAGATAGCGGCCGGCCAGCAAAAAGAAGGTCAGTGTGAGAGCGGCATCGAAATAGGCATGCTCACCGCTGAGCGCGGTTTCCCACAGCGATGTCACCAGCGCCAGCAAGATCGCCAAAACGATCGGCACATCCATGTTCAGGCGGCGCACACGCAAAGCCGACCAGGCATTCGCAAAGAAGGGTTGCGCCGAAAAGGCAATCGCTGGCAGGGCAATCGCCGCTGAAATCCAGTGGAACATGTCGCGCGTGGCGTCTGATGCGCCCGACCAGACCGACACCGACAACAGCATCACGTTCATCGAGGCAAATCCGGCCACCGCCAACCGCATCAGCAGATCGCGGCCTGCCTTGTCCGACTGCGTGGCGGACAGCGCGCCGGGGTCCAGCTCATGCGCTTCGAACCCTGCGCCTTCCAGAACCGGAATCAGATCCGCTGCCCGCAGATCCGGGGCCGCTTTGACCATCGCGCGTTTCAGGGTCAGGTTGACGCGGGCGTCTTCGACGCCGGGATGGGCGTTCAGCTCACGCTCGACCGTGGCAATACAGGCCGAGCAGTGGATACCCGGCAGAGACAGCGCAATCTGCACATCCTGCGGAATGGGCCGGGCCGGTTCCGCCGGGCTGGCAATGCACCCCGGACACGCCGCCGTACCCGATGTCAGCTGCGCCGTCATCCGATCAGCCCTTCACATACAGCGGCACGCGCTGCGCGAACTCGGCGCCGGAACTATCGCGGGCCACCAGACGGATATTCCAGTTCCCCTCACCCAACGACGCAGGTGTCGCATAAGCCTGACCGTCAAAGGTGAAATCGGGTGAGAAATCCTCATTCACATGGGTTGCGCGGCCTACAACGGCCTGCAATTCGGCCACCTGCACCGGTGCGCCGGTTTTGTCGGTGATATGCAGGATCAGCAACCCGCCCGAGACCTCAGCCCGGACAAACCACCCCAACGCCTGATGTTCCTTCAGACGCTCGTTGAACTCCTGACTGGCGATGTACGAGTTCTTGACCTCAAGGCCCGGAAAGGTCTTCACCGCGTTATAGGCCAGAACCATGTTCACCGCGATGATCACACCGAAGGCACCGACAAACACTGCCAGAGCGTGCTTTCCGGTAAATTTGCGTTCTTTGGCCATCTTAGTTTCCTCGTCCGTTGAACGTGGTGTCCTTATAGGCGCGCTCACCGCTTTCCAGGTCTTCGACCCAGATTCGGACCGAGGTCACATCAGCAGCGGCAGGCCCGGTATCGCCTGAGGTCACGATATAAACACGGGTCAATTGTGCCGTATCCGCCGCGACATTGACAGTGTCTCCGTCAATCCCTTCGATCTGCACCTGCAGCGCCGGATCACCGGCCAGAGACAATTTGAACGGACGCTCTTCGCCATGCTTGTTGCGCAGGCGCACGTCATAGGTGTTGCGGATCGTTCCGTCAGACAGGGTCACAAAGGTCGGGTTGCGCACCGGGGCCACCGTCAGATCGATGTCCGAGCGGATAAACAGTGCAAACAGCAGCGCAAAGCCCACCGCCGACCACATGGCGGTATACATGATGGTCCGGGGCCGCAGGATGTGTTTCCATACGTTCTTGGGTGGCTTGCCCGCACGCTCATTGGTTTCATCGCTGAGCGCCATGTAGTCGATCAACCCGCGCGGCTTGCCGATCTTGGCCATCATGTCATCGCAGGCGTCGATACACAGGGCGCAGGTAATACACTCCAACTGCTGACCGTCGCGAATGTCGATGCCCACGGGGCAGACATTCACGCAGGCCATACAGTCAATGCAATCGCCCAGCTCGGAATCAGCTGTCCGCTTGCCCTTGCCACGCGGCTCACCCCGCCATTCGCGGTAACCTACGACCAGCGTATCCTCATCCATCATCGCGGCCTGAATACGCGGCCAGGGGCAGGCGTAGATACAAATCTGTTCCCGCGCAAAACCGCCGAACAGGAACGTCGTGCCAGTCAGGATCAGGACCGTTGTATAGGCGACCGGATGCGCATTCCCGGTAACCAGATCACGCAGCAACGTGGGGGCATCGGCAAAATAGAACACCCAGGCCCCGCCAGTCGCCACACCGATCAGAAACCAGACGGTCCACTTCGTAACCCGCAACCGAGCCTTGCGAAAATCCAGCTTTTCTTGACGGTGCAAACGCAGACGGGCGTTGCGGTCGCCCTCAATCCAGCGTTCGACCAGAATATACAGGTCGGTCCAGACGGTCTGCGGGCAGGCATAGCCGCACCACACGCGACCCAATGCTGAGGTAAACAGGAAAAGCCCAAGACCGGCCATGATCAGCAGCCCGGCCACAAAATAGAACTCGTGCGGCCAGATCTCGATCCAGAAGAAATAGAAACGACGGTTTGCCAGATCCAGCAACACCGCCTGATCCGGCAGACTGGGACCGCGGTCCCATCTGATCCAGGGCGTAAGATAGTAAATCCCCAACGTGACCGCGAGGATAATCCATTTCAGGTTTCGAAACGGCCCGGCTACGCGTCGGGGAAAGATAGGCTCCCTGGCAGCATAAAGGCTGGGGGCGGGGTCGGAATCGCTCACGAGCTGGCTCCAGATGTGGCTGATTTTAGCGACTTGTCCCAGATCACACGTCCGCTCACTTTGACATGTGTCAAAAGCGCATCGCACAGACACCTTTTGTCACATGCGACCGGATTGTCGTCTGAGCCACCCGACAAGTGTCTTCACCGCCGGGCGCAGCGGCGTATCGCCTGTGACGATATGATATCCCTGCCCGCCCGGTTCGCAAAACAGTTCAACAATACGCCCTTCTCGTATGTCGGTCTCGACAAAATGCCGCGCCGTTGCCGTGACGCCCTGACCGGCGCGCAGCCCCTCAAGAACAAGATTGCCGGGCAGCGCGATGCGTCCGGCCCCGGGATTGTGCGCGACCCCCTGACGCGCCAGCCATGAGGTCGCTTCGGTTGTGCCAAGCTCTTCCAGCCAGGGCAGTTGGCTCAACTCATCCGGGGTCATCCGGGTCCGGCCTTGCAACAAGGACGGCGCCGCGACGATGACAATCGGGCTTTGCAGCAGCAGTTCCGAGTTCAAACCCGGCCAATCACCATCTCCGTACCGGATGGCGATATCCACACCGCCGGGCCGCAGAGTAACAAGATGCGGCGACGGGTCCAGCACCAGGGGAATGTCTGGATGTTTGGCCTGAAACGCAGGCAGGCGCGGCATCAGCCACGATGCGGCAAAGGATGGGGTCAGCGACACGTGAACCGGGCGATCTTGGGCAATATGCATCAGATCAGCCACCGCGTCACCGATTGCACCGAACCCAAGATGCAGGGCGCGGGCCAGTTTCTCGCCCTCGGCGGTCAGGGTCATGGATTTGCCGCGCCGGTCCAGCAGAACCACCCCAAGATGGTTTTCCAGGGCCCGCAACTGTTGGCTGATGGCAGCGTGGCTAACATTCAGCATCGCACCTGCCTGCACTACGTTTCGGCTGTCTGCAAAGGCGCTAAAGGCCCTCAGCGCCGCCATCGGAGGCATCTTCATCCAATCCATATGTAATCCTGACTTACATAGCAATTAGGCAATTGAGTCGCATTTTAACGCTCGCAGATCAATCTTGAATACAGATGAAGTTACATTCAGGAGACGTCAGATGCTTTCTATTCTTGCGCGTACATTCATGACCGCCACGCAGACACGTGTTGAGGGCGAACCAGACCCACGGGATCGCCGCGATGTGCAGAAACAACGCTGGCTACCGGAAAACCACTGGTGGAAAGAGGGGAAACGCGCACGCTTTTCGCACTGCACCTCACAAACCAAGGGCCGCGCCTAGACCGCCTCATCCGTGATTTGTAAGATAGAGGGTAAGCACCGGCTGTTCAGGAAACGCGCGAACAGATGGAACAGCCGGTGCCTGAACCTTCGGACGGCGAACCGCCCGAAGGTATTCTTTTGCCCTTACTGACCGCCACCCAATTGGTGGACATAGGCGGTAACCGCGCGGATCTGCGCGTCGGTAAGGCGATTTTCCCAGGCGGGCATCACGCCAAAGCGGCTGTAGGTGACCGTTTCGGTCAAGGCCTCTTCGCTGCCGCCGTACAGCCAGATCGCATCAGTCAGGTTCGGTGCACCCTGGAAGGCATCACCCTTGCCATCTTCGCCGTGGCACGCTGCGCAATTGTCTTCGAAGACAACTTTGCCTGCCTGCGCCGCCGCGTCGTCGCTCTGGGCGTTGGTCAGGGACATGACGTACTGAACCACTTGGGTGATTTCTTCTTTCTCAAGCAGCTCACCAAAGGCCGGCATCTCGGAATAGCGCGCATCGTCGCTTTCCTCGTTCCGGATACCATGGGCGATAGTAAACTCGATATCCTCAAGTGTACCGCCCCACAGCCAGGCGTCGTCCAGCAGGTTCGGGAAGCCTGGCGCACCCTGCGCGCCCGAGCCGTGGCACTGCGCGCACCAGGTCCGGAACACAGCACCGCCCGCGTTCACAGCATATTGCTGCAAATCGGCATCGGCTGAAATGCTCTCAAGCGGTGTGTCCACCAGCCGGGCATTCCAGGGCGCGTTGGCCTCTTCAAAGGAAACGATGTCCTCCTGCACTTCACCGCGCGAAGACCATCCGGTCACACCCGCGGTCGCCGACTGAACCAGCGGCCAGGCAGGATACATGATCGTGTAGATCACGCCCCAAATGATAGTGACGTAAAGGGTCCACAGCCACCAGCGCGGCATCGGGTTGTCGAACTCTTCCAGACCGTCCCAGCTGTGCCCGGTGGTCTTGGGATCACCCGGCAGTTTCTCAGGTGTCTTGCTCATGGCCGCGCCTCCTTGGATTCGGCGGGTTTATCTTGATGCCTGAACGGGATGTTGGCGGTATCTTTGTATTCCTTGCTGGACCCCGGGCGGAAAACCCAAATCACGATCCCAAGGAAAAACGTAAACAGAAGCAACAACATCCAGCTATCCGCGAACTGCCGTAAGAGAGTATATTCTTCCATCACACCCTCCTTAGCGGCTTGCGTCCGGGGTGAAGGTCGAGAAATCAACCAATGTCCCCAGCATCTGCAGATAAGCGACCAACGCATCAGCCTCGGTCAGTTCAGACTGACCATCGAAGTTGCGCACGCTGACCTTGTCACCATAGCGTTCCAGCAGACCGTCATAGTCGCTGTCCGGATCGGCCTGCGCACGGAAGTCGGCCTGCGCGTTTTCAAGCATTTCCTCGGTATAGGGCGTGCCCAGAACCGCGTTCGCTTTCATCACATCGGCGATGTACTCGCCGTCAAGCTTGCGATGCTCAAGGAAGCCATATTTCGGCATCACCGATTCCGGCACAACCGACTGCGGATCACGCAGGTGGTCCACATGCCACTGGTCCGAATAGCGGCCACCAACACGCGCCAGATCAGGACCGGTCCGCTTGGACCCCCACTGGAACGGGTGGTCATACATCGACTCAGCCGCCAGCGAATAATGGCCATAGCGTTCGACCTCATCCCGCATTGGGCGGATCATCTGGCTGTGGCAGACATAGCAGCCTTCACGCAGATAGATCTCGCGCCCCGCCATTTCGAGAGGGGTGTAAGGGCGCATGCCCTCCACCTTCTCGATGGTGTTCTCAAGGTAGAACAGCGGGGTGATCTGCACGATGCCACCGATGGTCACGACCAGAAAGCTGAACACCAGCAGGAGGGTCGCGTTGGTCTCGAGGATCTTATGTTTGTCGAGAATTGCCATTGCTCCGGCCCTCCTTATTCAGCCGGGACCGCGACGGTCAGGCTGGCCTCTTTGGCCGGTGCCTTGCGCACAGTCATCCACAGGTTGTAGCACATGATCAACGCACCGGCGACGAACATCACGCCACCCAGCGCACGCACCACGTACATCGGGAACTTGGCAGCCACGGTGTCAGCGAACGAGTTCACCAGGAAGCCGTTGGCATCCACTTCGCGCCACATCAGGCCTTCCATGATACCGGTGACCCACATCGACGCGGCGTAGAGCACGATGCCGATGGTGGCGAGCCAGAAGTGCCAGCTGACCATCTGCAGCGAATACAGACGCTCGCGCTTCCACAATACAGGCACCAGATAGTAGAGCGCACCAAAGGTGATCATACCGTTCCAGCCCAGCGCGCCTGAATGCACGTGGCCGATGGTCCAGTCGGTATAGTGGCTGAGAGAGTTCACAGCGCGGATCGACATCATCGGCCCTTCGAAAGTGGACATGCCATAGAAGCCGACCGAGATCACCATCATCCGGATCACCGGGTCGGTGCGCAGCTTGTCCCATGCGCCCGACAGGGTCATCAGACCGTTGATCATACCACCCCACGACGGCATCCACAGCACGACCGAGAACACCATGCCCAGCGTCGAGGCCCAATCCGGCAGCGCGGTATAGTGCAGGTGGTGCGGACCGGCCCAGATATACAGGAAGATCAGCGCCCAGAAGTGAATGATCGACAGCTTATAGCTAAAGACCGGACGTTCGGCCTGTTTCGGGATGAAATAGTACATCATGCCCAGGAAGCCCGCGGTCAGGAAAAAGCCCACAGCGTTGTGGCCGTACCACCACTGGATCATGGCGTCTTGTACGCCCGACCAGACGATGACCGATTTCGAGCCCCAGATGCTGACCGGGATGGTCAGGTTGTTGACAACGTGCAGCATCGCAACGGTCACGATAAAGGCCAGGTAGAACCAGTTCGCCACGTAGATATGCGGCTCTTTCCGCTTGACCACGGTGCCCAGGAACACAGCCAAGTAAGCCACCCAGACGATGGTCAGCCACAGGTCAACATACCATTCGGGTTCCGCATATTCCTTGGACTGCGTACCGCCCAGAACATATCCGGTCGCCGCCAGCACGATGAACAACTGATAGCCCCAGAACACGAACCACGCCAGATTACCGCCCCACAGGCGCGCAGCGCTGGTGCGCTGGACCACATAGAACGATGTTGCCAGCAGCGCGTTACCGCCAAAGGCAAAAATCACCGCCGAGGTGTGCAGCGGGCGCAAACGGCCAAAGTTCAGGTACCCCTGTGCCCATTCGAAGTTCAGCGTCGGAAAGGCCAGCTGAAACGCGATAAAGGTCCCTGCAAGGAACCCGACCACGCCCCAAAAGGCTGTTGCGATGACACCGTAACGGATCACGCCGTCCATGTATTCGCCCGAGCGATCTACGAGGATATCTGGCTCATCGGTTTTTCGAAGCGTCCAGATGAACAAACCACCGGCGATCAACATCACCAGAAATGCGTGCACCTGATACGCCAAATCGCGTGCATAGTTGGTCCCGATCGCTGCGAATATCACGACCAGACCAAGCACGATCAGCTTGATGTAATTTGACATATTGCGTCCCTTTGCCATGCCCCACGCGATTCTCTTTTTGTCGCGGGACCTGTTTGACTGGCTGCGGTTTTCTCTGATTGGCGCGTGACTTGCTTTGATCTGTGTCAAGACAATCACGTGATTTCTGTGTCTATCGTTGTGACGTAAACGGGCCTTAAGGCCCGGGATGAGCACATTCTGAAGGCATGAGGTCGCAATGGCTTACAAATCTCTTCTCACAGTCATGACGGAAACTGAGCAAAGCGACCCTGCCCTTGCCCAGATGGCCGCGCTGGCAGCCGCGCAGGATGCCCATGCCGAGGCGCTGTGTCTGGGCGTCGACCGCAGCCAGACTGGCTATTATTATGCCGGGGCCAACGCCCTGATCCTGCAAGAGACGCTGAACCGCGCCAATGCCGAAGCGGATGAGATTCTGGCCTATGCGAAAACCTATCTGGGCCGAACCAACACGCGCTGGTCAGCCGAAAGCGGGGTCGCTCAGATTTCGGATATCGGCCGCCATGTCGCCCATCGGGCCCGTTTCTCGGATCTGGTGATCCTGCCGCAACCCTATGGCAAGGATCGCGGCGCCGAGGCGGAACCCATTATCGAAGCCGCGATGTTCGAAGGACACGCGCCGGTTCTGGTGACACCGGAAAACACTGAGCCATTCGACCGCCCCCGCACGACCCTGCTGGCCTGGAACGAAAGCGTCGAGGCAATGCGAGCGATCCGCCAGGCTCTGCCTTTCCTGATCGAATCCGAGCTTGTGCGCATCGTCGTGATCGATCCTCCGCGTCACGGGCCTGACCGATCAGACCCGGGCGGAATGTTGTCGCAGATGCTGGCCCGACACGGGGTCAAAATCGAAATTGACGTGCTCAGTAAAACCATGTCGCGGGTGTCGGACGTGTTGAAACGGCACGCCACGGATACTTCTGCAGACATGATCGTTATGGGCGCCTATGGCCATTCGCGGTTCCGCGAAGCCATTCTGGGCGGCGCAACACGTAACATGTTGGAACAATCCCCGGTGCCGGTGTTTATGGCACACTAACAGGGTTTCCACGGCCAAAGCCTGCCTCGGCTATTTCTTAACCAGTCCGATCAGGAACAGCAGGATCACAGCACCGATTGTGGCAAAAAAGATCGAAGAGATCATGCCGCCGCCAACCGCAAAGCCCAGCGCCGGAAAAATCAGGCCAGAGACAAAGGCACCGACGATACCGACAATTATGTTACCGATCAGGCCAAAGCCCCGACCTTCCATGATTTTTCCGGACAGCCACCCGGCAATGGCACCGATAAACAGCATTGCCAGAATACTAGTAAACCCCATGGCGTCCCCCTAGTCTTTGGTGGGTTGGGTCAGGCGCGCTGGCCTCAGACCAGGAACCCGCCATCCGTATCGTCTCCGGCCTCTTCCATCAGGCGACCCATATCCGGGATGGTGACGTGGCGCTTGCCCTCAAGCAAAATGACCTGGTCCTTTTTCAGGGCCGATATCTGACGGCTGACCGTTTCCAGTGTCAGACCCAGATAATCTGCCATCGCCTCACGCGTCAGTGGCAGATCGAACACGATGGGGCCGCTATTACCACCTTGCCGGATCGAGGCATCACGCCGGGCAATGATGGACAACAGGCTGGCGATCTTTTCACGTGCGGTTTTGCGCCCCAGAACCAGCATCCATTCGCGCGCGGCGTCCAACTCGTCCAAAGTCATCTGCAGCAGGCGATGTGCAATATGCGGCGTCGTGCTCATCAATTCTTCGAAAGGCTTTTTGCGAAAGCAGCACATGACCACATTCGTGGTCGCCTGAACGTCATAAGCGGCCGAGTCGCGGCCCGGGCGTCCGACGAAATCGCTGGGCAGCAAAAGCCCGACCATTTGCGTGCGCCCATCTTCCATTGTCTGGGTCAACGAGGCGATTCCCGACACAACAGAGCCCACGAAATTCATCTGATCTCCGGACCAGATGATCGTCTGGCCCGCTTCGAAACTGCGATAATATTTAATGCCTTCAAGCTCTTCCAGCTCATGCGTGTCACAATGCGCACAGACGGCACGATGCCGGATCGGGCATTCTTCGCAGTTGGCGTGGTCAATTTTAAATGTCGGTGTCATGCGCGTCTTCACTTGATCTCTGTCAAAGCATCTAGCTGTTGCGTCCAGTAAGTGTATCGCCATGATAGTGAAACCACAATTGGCAAAGCTTGGACTATTTGACGCGAAAGTCCCGCGTTACACAAGCTACCCCACGGCCCCCCATTTCAGCAATGATGTGGGGCCAAGTCTTTTTGGCGACTGGATTTCCGGAATAAAACCCGGAAGCGAGGTATCGCTGTATATCCACGTTCCCTTCTGTCGCAGGCTGTGCTGGTTCTGCGCCTGTCGGACACAGGGCACCCAGTCGGATAATCCGGTGATCGCCTATGTCGATGTGCTTAAGGCCGAGTTGGACCTGCTGGCTGCGCATCTGCCCGATGACGTGACACTGTCGCGCCTGCACTGGGGCGGTGGCACGCCCACCTTGCTGAACGCGGATCTGATGCGTGATCTGGCCGCACGGATTCTCGATGTAGTTCCGCTGGGGCCAAACGCCGAGTTTTCGGTTGAGATCGACCCGAATGAGATCGACGAGGCCCGTCTGGACGCGCTGGCCGAGGCCGGGATGAACCGTGCCTCGATCGGGGTTCAGGACTTCGATGATGAGATTCAAAAGACCATCGGGCGCATCCAAAGCTATGACACCACACGCGACGCCGTCGATATGATCCGCGCGCGCGGGATCCGCAGCCTGAACGCAGACATCCTGTATGGTCTACCGCATCAGACCAAATCACGAATGACTGAAAGCGTGCAAAAGCTGCTGTCGCTCAGCCCGGATCGCGTGGCGCTTTATGGCTATGCGCATGTGCCGTGGATGGCCAAGCGGCAACAGCTTATCCCGTCAGACGCGCTTCCGACCCCCGAGCAGCGTCTGGACCTGTTCGACACTGCCCGCCGCCTGTTCATGTGGGACAACTACGCCGAGATCGGCATTGACCACTTTGCCACACAGGATGATGGCCTGACGCACGCGCTGAATGCCGGGCGGCTCAAGCGAAACTTCCAGGGCTATACGGACGATCAGGCCGAGGTTTTGATCGGTGTGGGTGCCAGCTCGATCTCGCGCTTCCCGCAGGGTTATGCGCAAAACGCACCCGCCACATCGGCCCATACAAAAGCCATTCGCGAAGGGCGTTTCTCGACCTCACGCGGGCATGTGTTCAAAGGGCAGGACGTTTTACGCTCGCGCCTGATCGAAGCGCTGATGTGCGATTTCCAGATCAACTCGGCCGAGATTCTGCGAGACCACGACATCACCGAGGCCGAGTTGCAGACCATGTACACAGACACCAATGCGACCTTCGACGGGCTGCTGCGCGTCACCGAAGATGGCCTGTTCATCCCGCATGAGGCCCGCGCCCTGACCCGTATGATCGCACGTAACTTCGACGCCTATGACCTCAGCAAGGCGGGCCACAGTTCGGCGATCTGACCTTTATTCGGCGGGCCGGATTGCTGGCCTGCCCCTCTGATACCGGCACAGGGGCTTGACGCAGGCCTCTGGTTTTCTCCACACTCGGGGCGTGCGACCGCACCCCGAGGCAGGCGAATTCGCAGACAGTTCACACCCGCGCATCCGCGTTGGTTGGCCCTTTTCGTGCAGGTATATCTGCAACCTGAAAGAGGGACAGCACTCATGCGCGTTTTTACCGTCCTCGGCCCCAGCCAATCGGGCAAAACCACTCTGGTCGAGGCCATCAGCCGCCTCGACGGGCGGCCCACCACATTCGACGTATCCGGAACCGTGCACCTGCACGGTTTTTCTTACTTGGACGAGCCATGGTGCGCCATCGACGTCGACGGGGGCGGCGATAACCTTGCTTATGTGGGCCCTGCCATGGCGATCTCGGACGCGGCGGTCGTTGTTGTTCCGCCCGACCCCAACGCGGCCGTACTATGCGCCCCCTATCTGAGGCTGGTCGAAGAGGCCGGCATTCCCTGCTTCCTGTTCATCAACCGCATGGACAGCCCCAATGGTCGCATCCGCGACATTATCTCGGCGCTGCAGACCTATTGCACCCATCACATCGCCCTGCGGCAGGTCCCGATCCGCGAGGGTGACACGATCATCGGTGCAGTCGATCTGATCTCGGAGCGGGCGTGGAAGTATCAGGAGGGGCAGCCCTCGGCCCTGATCGAGTTGCCGCAATCGGTCGAGGATCGCGAACAGGAAGCGCGCACCGAATTGCTGGAAACCCTGTCGGATTTCGACGATCACCTGCTGGAACAGCTGATCGAGGACAAGCAGCCCCCCAGCGCCGAGGTCTATGATCTGGCCGCGCAGGTATTGCAGAACCATCAGCTGATCCCGGCCTGTCTGGGCGCGGCGAGCCATGGCAACGGCTTGACCCGCCTGATGAAAGCCCTGCGGCACGAAGCGCCCGAGTTCAACATCGCCGCAGATCGCGATGAGGCGGCCGAGGATGCCCGCGCCATTGCCGGGTTTGCCGATGTAAAGAAACATATCGGCAAGATCGTGGTACTGCGTGGGTTGGGCGCAGGCGTGAAGGCCCATGAAAATCTGGGTGGCGAAACGGTCGGCAACCTGACCACACTGGACGCCAAGACCCAGATCGCGGACCTGCCCGCCGGGCAAATCGGGCTGGCGGTCAAATCCGATCATCTCAATCCCGGCAACATCTACGATAGCTCAGGTGCAACACCGCTGCCGGAATGGGCGTCCTCTCATCCCGCTGCACATCGGCAAGTCGTGTCCCCCGCGCATGAACGCGATGACGTGCGCCTGTCAAATGCGCTGACCCGTCTGGTCGAAATCGACCCAGGCCTGCATCTGGGGCAGGATGAGTTGAGCGGCCACGCCATTCTGGGTTCGCAAGGGCCGCAGCATATGCGGCGCGTCACCTCCAAACTGGCCGAGGATTTCGGCATCGAGATTGCGACAGACCAAGCCGAAACCGCCTATCGCGAGACGATCCGCGCACCCATCGAACATCGCCACCGTCACCGCAAGCAATCCGGCGGAGCAGGGCAATTTGCCGACGTAGTGATCTCGGTCGCGCCCATGCCGCGCGGGGCAGGGTTCCAGTTCGAAGAGGTGGTCAAGGGCGGCGCGGTGCCGCGCAACTATATCCCCTCGGTCGAACACGGGGCCAAGGATGCGCTGGTGCAGGGGCCCGAAGGCTTCCCCGTGGTCGACGTGAAGGTCACGCTGAGCGACGGCAAACACCACAATGTGGACAGTTCCGACTATGCATTCCGCACCGCGGGCAAGAACGCAGTGCGCGAGGCGTTGCCACAAGCCAAACCCGTGGTGCTGCAACCGATCCTGAACGCCGAGATTCATCTGCCCTCGGATTTCGTCGGCGATCTGGTTCCAACCATCAGCTCTCTGCAAGGTCAGGTGTTGGGCTTTGAGGGCAACCCCAACGCCTCGGGCTGGGAGATTTTCAACGCCCAGCTGCCCGCCGTCGCCGAGGATGAGCTGCACCGCACCCTCGCCAGCGCCACACGCGGCACCGGCTGGGTCAAGCTGAGCTTTGATCACTATGAAGAATTGCGAGGGCCGGTGCCGAAACCGGCCGCAAAAGAAACGGCAAATGCCTAAGTGAAAGTGGCGGGCTGAATTCAGCCCGCCGCCGCAATCAACTCGCGCGTATAATCGGTCTGGGCATTTTCGAACAGGTCTTCGGCCGCACCCATTTCCACCACATCGCCGTTGCGCATGACGATCACGTTGTGGGACATGGCGCGTACGACCTTGAGGTCGTGGCTGATAAACAGATAGGCCAGCCCATATTTCCGTTGCAGGTCGCGCAGCAGATCGACGATCTGCACCTGCACGGTCATGTCCAGCGCGCTGGTGGGTTCGTCCAGCACCAACAGCTTGGGCCGCAGCACCATGGCGCGCGCAATCGCAATCCGCTGGCGCTGACCGCCCGAGAATTCATGCGGGTAACGGTCCATTGCGGCAGGATCCAAACCAACCTCGTCCATCACCTCGGCCACCAGATCACGCGGCGCGCGATGCGGATCGACATTGTGGATCGCCAACCCCTCGGCAATGATCTGCATGCAGGTCATCCGGGGGCTGAGGCTGCCGAACGGGTCCTGAAACACGATCTGCATATCCTTGCGCAGCCGTCGCAATTCGCGCGTGGACCAGCGGCGCACATCCTGATCGCGGAAGGTGATCTCACCCTCGGAGGCAATCAGGCGCATGATCGCCAGCGCCAGCGTCGTCTTGCCCGAGCCACTTTCGCCAACGATGCCCAATGTCTCACCCGCGCGCACGCTGAGCGTCGCGTCGTTCACCGCCTTCACATGGCCAACGGTACGTTTCAGGAAACCGCGCTGGATCGGGAACCAGACCTTCAGGTGATCGGTCCGGGCGACCTCTTCGGCATCCGCCGCCACCGGATCAGGCTGGCCCGAGGGCTCGGCCCCTAGCAGTTTGCGCGTATAGGGGTGCTGCGGGTTGTCAAAAATCTCGGTTGTGATGCCGGTCTCGACAATCTCACCATCTTTCATCACGCAGACCCGGTCGGCGATGCGGCGCACGATGCCCAGATCATGCGTGATGAACAGCATCCCCATGTTTTCCGACTTCTGCAGCTCGGCCAGCAATTCGAGGATTTGCGCCTGAATGGTCACGTCCAGCGCCGTTGTCGGCTCATCCGCGATCAGAATGTCCGGCTTATTGGCCAGCGCCATGGCGATCATGACCCGCTGACGCTGCCCGCCCGACAGCTGATGCGGATAGCTGTCCAGCCGCTCGCGCGGGTCGCGGATGCCCACCTTGGTCAGCAGTTCGACGATCCGGTCGCGCGCGGCGTCGCCGCTCAGACCCTGATGCAAGGCCAGCGATTCCGCCATCTGCTTTTGGATCGTATGCAGCGGGTTGAGCGAGGTCATCGGCTCTTGGAAGATAAAGCTGATGTCATTGCCGCGCACATCCATCAACTTGTCAGGCGATGCGCCGATCATCTCATCCCCGTCGTAGCTGACCGAGCCTTCGACAATCGCGCTGTCCCCCAGCAAGGACACCGTCGACAGGGCGGTCACAGACTTGCCCGAGCCGGATTCACCCACCAGCGCCACAGTTTCCCCGCGATCAACGGTGAAAGACACGCCTTTGACCGCCGCGCTGATCTGCCCGTCCTGCTTGAACGAGACCTTGAGGTTTTTCACATCCAAAAGGCTCATGAGAAGGTCTTTCTGGGATCAAACGCATCGCGCACGCCTTCGAAAATGAAGACCAGCAGCGACAACATGATGGCAAAGGTGAAAAACGCGGTGAAGGCCAGCCAAGGCGCTTGCAGGTTCTGTTTTGCCTGCAAGGTCAGTTCCCCCAGTGACGGGGCCGAGGATGGCAGGCCAAAGCCAAGGAAATCCAACGAGGCGAGACCACCGATGGTGCCTGTCACGATGAAGGGCGTGAATGTCAGCGTCGCGACCATGGCATTGGGCAGCATATGGCGGAACATGATGGTCATGTTGCCCACGCCCAGCGCACGGGCCGCGCGCACATATTCCAGGTTGCGCGCCCTTAGGAACTCGGCCCGGACAACGCTGACCAGCCCGGTCCAACTGAACAGGATCATCAGGATCACCAACAGCCAGAAACTGCGCCCCAGAATGGCGAACATGATGATGATGACATACAGCGAGGGCGTGGCCGACCAGATTTCGATCACGCGCTGAAACACCAGATCAAGCCAGCCGCCAAAGAACCCCTGTATGGCCCCGGCGAAAATACCGATGATGCTGGCGACACCCGTGACCATCAATGTGAACAGGATCGACAGGCGGAACCCGTAGATCACCCGCGCCAGCACATCGCGTTTGGTGTCATCTGTGCCCAGCAGGTTCTGCCCATTGGGCGGCAGAGGGGCTGCGCCCGGGCGATCGACGCTGGTGTTGAAAGAATAAGGGATCAGCGGCCAGAGGGCCCAGCCACGCTCGAACCCGTCGGCCTGATAGGTGCCGGCATTGATTTGTTCGATGATGCCTTCGGGGTCGTCGAAACAGTCTTCGATCCCGCCACTGTCGATCAGACACTGCACCTCGGGGTCGCGATAGATCGCCTCGGTCTGGAAATCGCCTCCAAAGGCCGTCTCAGGGTAAAAGTTGAAAATCGGCGTGTAGTATTCGCCGCGATAGTTCACCAGAATCGGTTTGTCATTGGCGATAAACTCGGCGAACAGCGACAGGCCGAACAGCACCGAGAAGATGATCAGCGACCAGAAAGCGCGCCCATTGCGGCGGAAATTGCGCCAACGGCGCTGGTTGAGTGGGGACAGTGCCATTTACCCCTCCCGCTTTTCGAAATCGATGCGCGGGTCGACCAGCACATACATCAGGTCACTGATGATGCCGACAACAAGGCTCATCAGGCCGAAGATAAACAGCGTGCCAAAGATCACCGGATAGTCGCGCGCGACGGCGGCCTCAAACCCCAGACGGCCCAGACCGTCCAGCGAGAAAATCGTCTCGATAATGATCGAGCCGCTGAAGAACACGCCGATGAATACCGCCGGAAAACCCGCAATGACGATCAGCATCGCGTTGCGGAAGACATGGCCATAGAGCACCTTACGCTCGCTCAGCCCCTTGGCGCGGGCGGTCATGACATATTGCTTTTTGATCTCATCCAGAAATGAGTTCTTGGTCAGTAGTGTCAGCGTTGCAAAAGCCGAAATTGTCAGGGCAATTACCGGCAGGGTGATATGCCAAAAATAATCCGCGATCTTGCCCATCAGGCTGAGGCTGTCCCAATTGTCGGATGTCAGCCCCCGCAACGGGAAGATTTGCCAATAAGACCCACCAGCAAACAGCACCAGAAGCAGGATGGCGAACAGAAAGCCGGGAATGGCATAGGCCACGATGATGGCCCCACTGGTCCAGGTGTCGAAGGTCGACCCATCCTTGATCGCCTTGCGAATACCCAGCGGGATCGACACCAGATAGGCGATCAGCGTCGACCACAGCCCCAGAGAGATCGAAACCGGCATCTTCTCCAGAACCAGATCAATCACACTGATCGAGCGAAAATAGCTTTGGCCGAAATCCAGCGTCAGATAATTGCCCATCATGTCGAGGAATCGCTCAAGCGGAGGTTTGTCGAACCCGAACTCCTTTTCCAACTCTTCAATGAACTCAGGTGGCAGGCCACGTGCTCCGACATAGCGATCATTGACGCCGCCGGACTGTTGCTGGATATCGCTGCCACCGCCCGCGATCCCCTCAAACACGTCACCGCCACCTTCCATCTGCGCGATGATCTGTTCAATCGGGCCACCGGGTACGAACTGCACCAGCGTAAAGTTGACAATCATGATCCCAAGCAGAGTCGGAATGACCAGCAACAGGCGTCTTAGAATATAGGCTCCCATGGGGGTGGATTACCTCAACGCGCCTGAAGATTTCAATTTGGCTTCTTTCTCTGCATTGATCCACCACAGATCTTCCACACCCAACGCGTACGGTGGCAGGTTTTCGGGATGTTCATACATGTCCCAATAGGCGACCCAGTGCTTACCCAGGTACCAAGTGGGCACCATGATCCGTTTGGCCCGCAGAACACGATCCAACGCGCGCACGTTTGCGAAAAGCTCTTCGCTTTCCGTTGCTGCTACGATGTTGTCGATCAACGGTTCGATATCAGGACCATGCGCGCCGGACGGGTTGAAAACAGAATAGGACGCCGCCTCGGTCCCGTATTGCTGGTAAAGGCCGGTCGAAGGCTGAAGAGACTTCTGATACCCACCATTGATCATATCAAAGTCCCGATCCCGGCGGCGCAATGTAAACTGCGCGTTGTCCACACGGTTATAGATCGCATCAATGCCCATGGCGCGCAGATTGTCGACAAAGGGTTGAATGATCCGGTCCAAGGTCGGCTGATCCGACAGAAACTCGATGGAAAGAACCTCTCCGTTTGCGTTGCGCCGGATGCCGTCCGTGCCGACAATCCAGCCCGCCTCGTCCAAAAGCGCCATAGCGGCGCGCAGGTTACGTCGGTCATTCTGCCGCGCAGGACGGGATTCATGGGCCATGACCGGTTCGTCCGTCAGAACCGCTGGGTCTACAGCGTCACCCAAGCTTTGAAGAACCTCCAGCTCGCGTCCCTCTGGAACGCCCTTTGCTTCCAGATGTGTGCCTTCCCAAAACGAGTCGCGCTGCTGGAACAGGCCATATTGCAAACTTTCGTTGGTCCATTCAAAGTTATAGGCAAGCTGAACGGCTTCACGCACGCGCGGGTCCTGAAACTTGGGACGGTCGAGGTTCATGATGAACCCGGTCGCAGCCGGGACGCTGCCGTCTTCTAGCTCAGCCCGCACCACCGAACCATTCGTAATCGCCGGAAAATCGTAGGCTGTGGCCCAGCTTTTCGAATTGTTTTCCTGCCGCAGCGTGAAAGTGCCTGCCTTGAACCCTTCCATTGCCGCTATGGAGTCGCTGAAATACTCGATGCGAATGGTATCGTAGTTGTTGCGACCCACATTTACATTGATGTCATCACCCCAATAGTCAGGGTTGCGCTTGTAAACGATACGTCGGTTGATGTCGTAGCTGTCCAGCAAATACGGGGCCGACCCGATCCCGGGAACCAACCGGGATTTGTCCAAACGCCTGTTTTCCGGATCGGCCTCGAACCAGGCTTTCGAAAACACCGGCGTACCGCCAACCTGCGAGATCAAAGCCCGGCGCGGGATGTCTGGCGCAAAGTAGAATTTGACCCGGTGCTCATCCAACGCTTCGGCACGCGGAATACGCTTGCGAACCGCATCTGCGTAGGACTTCAGGCCCTGGTCCAGCAGCAGGTTATGAGAAAAGACGACATCCTCGGCAGTCACCGGTGTTCCGTCGGAAAACCGAGCCTCGGGCCGCATATTGAAGATGACCCAATCCTGACTTTCCGGATACTCTAGGCTTTCGGCCAAGAGACCATAATATGAGGCAGGCTCATCATAAGATGGGACCAACAACGATTCGTATTGGTCTGCAGATCGGGCGCCAGCCCGTCCCTGCCGAGTGAACGGGTTGAAGCTGTCAAAGGTGCCTTGTGCGGCATAAGACAACTCTCCGCCACGTGGCGCGTTCGGGTTCACATAGTCGAAATGTGCAAAGCCTTCGGGATATTTCAGGTCACCGAATTCCGAGAACCCATGGCTTTTGATGATCTTGTCTTCAGCAAACAAAGGGGTGGCCGCAATCAGAGCGATCACACAGAACCCGATCAACAAAGCATGTAACCGACCTGCGAAATCCACGACACGCGCCTGCACGACAACTCTGTTGGATCTCATATTGCTCATCCCCTGCTTCGCCTGTCTCAATAATCTTATGCGCGCCAGCTAAATGACCAGCACTGTCAGGTGCAAGTTTAGAATGCGTGAACGCTTTGTGAAGATGTGCTGACACAAAAATTAAAACCGCTGCACAGGGCAGCGGTTTCGAAATTTCTTCCTGTTGAGCGCAGGATCAGTTGCCGATGGTCTGCAGATACGCAATCAGATCAGCCCGCTCTTGCGGCTTTTTCAGGCCAGCAAAGCTCATTGACGTGCCCGAGATATAAGCGCTGGGACGGGTCAGGAAGGCGTCCAGAGCTTCGGGTGTCCAGTTGCCGCCATGCGCCTGCATCGATGCGGAGTAGCCGGTGAAACCCTTGGCCGATGCGACGGGGCGATCCACAATCGCATAAAGATACGGGCCAGTGCCGTTCGCGCCGTCCTCCAGCTTGTGGCATGCGGTGCATTTGCGGAACACCCGCGCGCCTTTTTCCGGATCGGCAGCGGCAAGCAGGTCTTCGAACACAACTTCTTCACCATCGGCGCTTTCGCCCGCGCTTTCGGTCTCGATAATATAAGAGGCCGTTTCACCATGCCCATCCGCATGATACAGACCCTCGGCGGCCCACTTGGCAAGAAGCAACACCAGAAAGGTGCCAAACAGGCCGGCTGCGGCCTTGGTAACTGTCATCGTGTCGAACATTGATCGCTTGTCCATTTCAGCTGTCTGGGCAGAGGTCTAAGGCTTCCCCTGACGAGAGGCAAGGTATAGACACCGCGACTAAACGCCCGACTTTGTAACTTGACGCACGGAAACCACAAAATGACCAAACGTATTGCATTTCAGGGGGAACTTGGCGCCTACAGCCACGAAGCCTGCCGAAACGCCCGCCCGGATATGGAGGCCCTGCCCTGCCGGACGTTCGAAGATGTGATCGAATCGGTCCGGTCGGGCGAGGCTGAACTGGCGATGTTGCCGGTGGAAAACACCACCTATGGCCGGGTCGCCGATATCCATCGTCTGCTGCCCCATAGCGGGTTGCACATTATCGATGAGGCGTTCGTCCGTGTGCATATCAATCTGCTTGCCGTGCCGGGCGCAACGCTGAGCGACATCACCGAAGCGCATTCGCATCTGGTTCTGCTGCCGCAATGTGCGGGGTTTCTGAAACAGCACAATATTCGGGGCCGCGTCAGCCCCGACAATGCCCGTGCCGCGCGCGAAGTGGCCGAACAGGGGGATTTGCATTCTGCAGCCCTCGCCAGTGAACTGGCGGGTGAGATTTACGGTTTGAACCTGCTGGCCCGGCATATCGAGGATCAGGACAACAATACCACACGCTTTCTGGTCATGTCCCGGCAGGCTGATGACACCCGGCGCGGCCCGCACGGAATGATCACCAGCTTTGTCTTTCAGGTCCGCAACATCCCTGCTGCGCTGTACAAGGCGATGGGCGGGTTCGCGACCAATGGCGTCAACATGACCAAGCTGGAAAGCTATATGGTCGACGGGTCCTTTACCGCTACGCAGTTCTATGCCGATATCGTCGGCCACCCGGATGACCACAACGTGCGGCTGGCCATGGATGAACTGGAACACTTCACCACCAATGTTGAGGTCCTGGGCGTTTACCCGGCAGCACAACCGCGCGGCTAAACCGGGCGTTTCACGCGATCTGGAACGATTTGCTCACTTTGCCCTTGTGCGATCTTTTATACACAAAGCCTATGGCGGCGGAATGTGATAGACCTTTGGCGTTTCAGGCAGCTAAATTTCCCGCAGAATGTCAGGAACACCCCGCTCCGTCCGAACTCACCGGGCGGATCACCGGGTCAGCTTCCGTGTAGGTGCCGCTCTTCAATTTCACGGGCAAACTCGTTCAGGCGCAGCTGGAACCTGCGGCGAAACCGCGACTGACCCAGCCGCAAGGATTGCAACAACAGTCGGGCTGGCAGGGAACGAGCAGCCAAAGACATGTCGATGCTCAGACGTGTGCGGCGTTGAGACAGGGCCAGGAATTCTACAATTGTCACCCCGTTCATCCCTTTGCTGATCGCATCGAAACGCAACAAGGACGGGGGATCGCATTCCACCATCTCAATCGCCACATGGCGGGGTTTGCCCCGCATCCTGAATTGCGTTTCCCATTGCGTGCCCTGAACCACGCCCATGTGGCCTGACAGGCGACGTACTTCGATCCCGCGGCGCATGGCCATACGTTCGAACCGCTCAAAATCGGCGACCATTTCGAATACAGCATTGATCGGGGCTTCGATATCTTCGCGCGCTGTAAACTGCATGTCTCTTCGTGGGTCTCTTTAGCTATGGGCGTATTATTTTGTCAGTCCAGCGTATCCGCAAGCCAGTTTTGCAGCAGGAAATGCGCGATGGCCCCCTTGCGGGCGGGCAACAGCTTGGGATGTTCACCTGCAAAGGCCTGCATCATCTCGGGCTTGCTGACCCACATGGCATCTTCGATCTCAACCGGGTCAATGGTGATCTCGCGCGACAGGGCCTCTCCGGCGCAACCGAACATCAGCGAGGCCGGAAACGGCCAGGGCTGGCTGGACAGGTAGCTGACCGCACCGACAGGAACGCCCGCCTCCTCCATCACCTCGCGGCGCACGGCGGCCTCAAGCGTTTCGCCGGGTTCAACAAATCCGGCCAGCAGGGAATACATCCCCTCGGGCCAGCCCGGAGAGCGGCCCATCAGAACCGAATCCCCATGCGTGATCAACATGATCACAACCGGGTCCGTACGCGGAAAATGATGCCCGCTGCAAGACGGGCAAGTCCGCTGCCACCCGGCTTGCGTGATCTCGCTGGCGTCACCACAGCGGGCGCAGAACCGGTGGGTTTCGTGCCACCCGATCACGGCCTTGGCCGTCGCTGCCAGCTCTGCATCACGGGGGGACAGGCGGGTCATGATCCGGCGCAGTTCGGCAAACACATGGCCCTGCGGCAAATCCGGGTGCTGCTGCTCGGTTGAATCGACAAAGGCACCGACCTGAGACAGGTCCAGCCCCTGCGGCGACCATTTGGAGATGTCCATGGCAAATACCGGAGCTTCATCCGATATCCCAAGGAAAACCGGCGTTTCGATATGCCCGCCCGGCCCCTGACCAACCAGATCATGCGACATGGGGATCAGCGCCAGTTGATCCAGCCCATCGCCCAGAACCAACGGCTTACCCTTCCACAGCAGCAGACAGCTGGCCCTTGGATGGTCGCGCATCTGCGCCAGTTGCCCGGCATCCCCGCGGATATGCGCCGCCCGATTCAGGCCCGAGCCGCCAAACGTCACAAGTTCCGCGTGTTTCATAGATGTTCCTTTGGGTCGTCAGCACAGGGCTGCCACGGCTGAGCACAGGTTGCAATGGCAATTGCCGGCACCCTGAAACCCAAGGTCGTCAAATTAACGCAGGCACAGCTTACAAGTTGCATTGACTATACTTTTTAGAGAAAATGCTTAACATATAACTTCTAATAGTAGAAATTTGACGTACTCTCCCCATCCGCCCCGCCCTGAAATCAACATACGGATTTTAGGCACGTCCGATCTGCATATGAACCTGTGCGGTTTTGACTATTACACCGACACCCCGGACCCGTCTTTTGGATTTGCCCGGACTGCGAACCTGATCCGTACGGCCCGGGATGAGGCCGAAGCCAGCGGCGCGCATGTCGTCCTGCTGGATAACGGAGATTCGCTGCAGGGCGCGCCCATCGGGGAGTGGTCTGCCGATCCCGAAAACGGCCCGCACATCTTTATGCAGGCCCTGAACCTGCTGGGATTTGACGCCATTGGGTTGGGCAATCACGATTTCGGCTTTGGTCTTGAGGTTCTGGACCGGATTCTGACCGACGCGCCCTGCCCTGTGCTGTGCAGCAACGCGCATCGGCTGGGCGCGCCTCAGACTTGGCAGAGCCACGCGATCCTGACCCGCAAAACCGAAATTGACGGGCAGCAGAGCGAAATTAAAATCGGTCTCTTCTCGGTCCTGCCGCCGCAAACCGCCAAATGGGAAGCCCACAAGCTGCAAGGCCGTGTCGCCCTGGACGATATTCTGACCTGCGCCCGGAACAAGGTGGCAGAGCTACGCGCTGACGGGTGCGACCTTGTTATCGCGCTGGCGCATACAGGGCTGGGGCCTTCTGATCCTGAACCCGATCTGGAAAACGCTGTTATCCCGTTAGCCGCCATTGACGGCATCGACGCGATCATCGCCGGGCATGCCCACCTGACTCTGCCGGGGCCGTCCTATGAGGGGTGGCAGCATGTAGATGCTGTGCGCGGTTGTGTTCACGGCAAGCCCGTGGTCATGCCGGGATCGGCCGGGTCTTACCTTGGGGTGATCGACCTGACTGTTCAGCAAACCGCAGACGGGCGCTGGGTGGTTGCCAGCCACCGGTCTGAGCTGCGATCGGTGTGCCCATTGAGCCCTTCTACCGACGATCCCGCAACCGAAGACCCTGACCTGATTTACCTGTTCGAGCAGGCACATACCGAAACCCGCCGCAAAGCAGCGCAGGCGGTGGGGCATACCGAGCAACACTTGCACAGCTATTTCAGTTTCTGCTCCGAAGACAGGGGTCTAGCGCTGGCCGCAGCCGCACAGGCCGCGGGTCTACGGCCTTATCTGCAGGGCACGGCCTATGCGCAGTTGCCGCTGATCTCGGCCATCGCCCCGTCTAAATTCGGTGGACGGGCCGGGCCCCGGTTCTTTACCGACGTGCCGGCGGGCGAGATTTGCCTGCGCCACGTCAAGGACCTGTATGTCTTTCCCAATGAGCTACAGGCGCTGATCCTTGATGGCGCTCAGCTCGGCGACTGGTTGGAAATGTCGGCCAGTGTGTTCAATCAGATCATACCCGGGCAGGAAACCAACTTGGTAGACCCCGGCCGCGTGGGCCATAACTTTGATATTCTTCATGGGCTCAGCTGCCAGATTGACCTGACGCAGCCCGCCCGGTTTGATCCGTCAGGGCAAACCATCCATCCCCAGGCCTCCCGGGTTCGGAACATCCTGTTTCAGGGCAACCCGCTGCGCCCTGATCAGCGTTTTGTGGTTGCTCTGAACAATTACAGAGCCAATGGCGGTGGTCACTTCCCGCATTTGGAGCGGGCAGAACGAATCCCCCTTCCGATCCTGTCAGTGCAGGAGGTCTTACAGGCCTATATCGCAGGCAACCTGCCACAGGACCCTTTGCACCATGTATCCCGGCCGTTTCGGTTTGCTCCGATACCCGGCGGCGCCACCGCACTGATCCGAACCGGCTCGAAAGCGACGCAACATATCTCAGAACTGGATGCTTATCGTCCGCAGGTGCTGGGCGAAGACGCCGAGGGTTTTTTACAAATCCGATTGGCCCTGTGACGGGTTGCGTTCCACCGGTTCCTTACTTATATCAAGCCCTGAGAGGTTGGCGCGGGCGAGCGCCTCGCCAACCTGGTCAGGTCCGGAAGGAAGCAGCCACAACGAGCCCCGCTTGGGTCGATGTCCAACCTCTCACTTCATCCCCACAAGAAGAATAATACGCGCTATGCGATCAGCTTTGGCCAGACGGCTGCGCTGCGTCGGGCGAACGCGCCGATATGGCCCACTTTGGTCAGACCGAAATCCCCCGGTGACAAGAGATGGCGGCGCGCGTGCGGTCCGTACAGATCGGCCAGCCGCCACACCGCGTTCGGCGGCACGACATCATCGTCGTCAAACGTGTACAAATCCACCGGGGTTCTCGATTGCGCCCACCCCGCGTCGGGCAGGGTCTGGCCGATCTCGGGCAGGTAATTGCGGGGCGCCGTGCACCAGCGGCGCCATTGCCAATAGACGCTGGCAGGCAAATCAGCGCCAAAGCCCAAGGCTTTGCCCGGCAGATAGCCGAGCGCTTTTACTGCAAGCGGCGCATGACCGTACCAGAACAACAAAGCCAGCGCCCGGTAAGGCCAAGGATGGTCAGACACTGTCACAGGCCCGGAGCAGACACATATCATACGGTCGATCAGATCAATATCCGGCTGAACAGGCCCCAACATACCACCGACGGAATGACCGATGCTCCACTGCTGAGCCTCGGGAAACCGTCTCCGCATCTCGGTTCGCGCCGCAGGCATATCGATCAAAGCCCAATCCGCCATTGTGACCGTGGATGCCTTTAACGGCCCCTTCAGCGAATGGCCAAAATCGCTGTAGTCATAGGTCATGCAAGCCATGCCCTGTTCGGCCGCCAACCACCGGGCAAAGTGCTGGTAATAGTCGCGCGGCACACCTGTCGCACCGTGAATCACAACGGCAACTTCAGGATCAGCCACCGGCGCATAAAGACGCGCGGACAGCGTGCCTGTGCCCGAGGGGAATTCGAAGTCCTGCGTCGATACAGTCTGCGCGGTGTCCAGCATGGCGCGGCTCCCGATTCTGAACCAGACGGTTCACTTTTCTATACCGGCCCGATTTCCCGACCCAAGTCAACAGGGGCGCAACATGACCATGCGTCCACCTCGTCGCGTCAATTGCGCGCTTGACTCGGGTCACCTGCACCCGCTAGCGATTGCGCGATGGTTCTCGTCCCCGATCTTCGGGGCGGGATGAAAAGGGAACACGGTGCGGTTCTGATTGGCTATGCCGATATGAACCAAGGCCGCGACTGCCCCCGCAACTGTAAGCGGTGAGCAATGCCAAAATACCACTGGCCGAAAGGCTGGGAAGGTCGGCAACGCGATGACCCGCAAGTCAGGAGACCTGCCATCGAACACAACTGTAACTCGGGCGGGGTGTCCGGGCAGGTCGTCAGTTCGCTGTCACACCTGATCTTTGCCCCGCTCAATGCGCGGAGGGCGCAGTATGATCTGGAAGACAAAGACGCACGAATTCTCAGCCACCCTATGCCAGAAAACCGGCAAGACCTGCCCGGCCCTGGCGCAGATGGCCCGCGCCATCGTGCAAGCCATGGAAAGCGCAATACCGGCCACATCCGACGATTTCGAATTTGAAGGCAGCGCAGAGCTGGCCCATTGCCCGCAAGGATGTGCTGTTCGGTATCGGGCGAACAGAGACCAAATCCTCATGTTCGGCGGGGCCGAGGCTGACGCCCCCATCGACGCGCTGGAGGACTACGCAGAAATGCTGTTCGGGCCAGAGTTCACCACCCGCCCGGCTCAGATGTTGCCGACGCCTCCTTGCGCAATGCTGCAAGTGTCGAAACTGGCAACCGGGGCGGCGGTCCGGCCGGAACAGCGGGTGGCTCTCTAATCTATCCTTCCGGGGTGGCGCGATGGGCTTGCACCGCCCATTCCATCTGACCTTCGGTTTCGACCGCACAAGGGCGAACCGCGCGCAGGCGCTTCAGCGCCGCGTCCGGCAACTCGCCCAGTTCGACCATCAGGCGTAGCACGACCATTCCCGAGCGTCCGCACCCGCCCCGACAATGGACCAGCACCCGCCCCGCACCGGCCAATACCTCTTTCGCTGCGGTGCTGACCTCGGGCCAGACGGCCTGAATATCAGAGGGCGGCGTGCCAAAATCGGCAACCGGCAAATGCGCCCATTGGATACCCGCATCGCGAAGATCATCCCCAAGGCGAGAGGCGCCTGCCTGCTGCATCTCCGCACCAGTGGTCATCGAAATCACCAGCTGCGGCTGCCATTCCCGCAGGACCGAGAAATCCCGCACGTAGCCCCCCGCCCGACCCGGCAGAGGCGACAGGGCAAGCAGCCCGTTTCCCACGTTCACTGCATGAATCGCAAAATGACTCATCTGCGCGCCCCTTTTTTCAGATGCGCTTCTACGATGCGCAAAGCGCGATGCAAACCGAATTTCACCCATTGCGGCGGTGGACGCGGGCGGCGGGGGTCTCTACGCTGCATCGGAACCCGAATCCGACAGAGCCCCCATGACCGACACGCCCAGCCCCGCCTATCAGGTTCTTGCCCGCAAATACCGCCCGGAAACCTTTGCCGATCTGGTCGGTCAGGACGCCATGGTGCGCACCCTGAAAAACGCGTTCGAGGCGGATCGGATCGCGCAAGCCTTCATCATGACCGGCATTCGCGGCACCGGCAAAACCACGACGGCCCGGATCATTGCCAAGGGCATGAACTGCATCGGACCCGATGGTACTGGTGGCCCAACGACCGAGCCTTGCGGCCAGTGTGAACACTGCACCGCCATAATGGAAGGCCGCCATGTCGACGTGATGGAGATGGACGCCGCCAGCCGTACCGGCGTGAATGACATCCGCGAGATCATCGACAGTGTCCGTTACCGCGCGGCCAGCGCCCGCTACAAGATTTACATCATCGATGAGGTCCACATGCTGTCGACCAGCGCCTTCAACGCGCTGCTCAAGACGCTTGAGGAACCGCCCGAGCATGTAAAGTTCATCTTTGCCACCACCGAGATTCGCAAAGTGCCGGTGACGGTCCTGTCCCGCTGTCAGCGCTTTGACCTGCGGCGGATCGAGCCCGAGGACATGATCGGCCTTCTGAACAAGATCGCAGCGGCCGAGAACGCGCAAATCGCCGAGGATGCGCTGGCCCTGATCACCCGTGCTGCCGAAGGGTCGGCACGGGATGCAACCTCGCTGCTGGATCAGGCTATTTCCCACGGCGCCGGGGAAACCAGCGCCGATCAGGTGCGCGCCATGCTGGGTCTGGCCGACCGCGGGCGTGTGCTGGACCTGATGAACATGATCCTGCGTGGGGACGCCGCCGGCGCGCTGACCGAACTTGGCGCGCAATATGCCGAAGGGGCCGACCCGCTGGCCGTGCTGCGCGATCTGGCCGAGATCACCCATTGGGTCTCGGTCGTCAAAATCACCCCGGATGCAGCCGAAGACCCCACGGTGTCCCCCGATGAACGCGCCCGCGGACAGCAAATGGCCGAGGCCCTGCCGATGCGCGTTCTGACCCGCATGTGGCAGATGCTGCTGAAAGCGCTCGAGGAGGTCTCGGCCGCGCCCAACGCCATGATGGCCGCCGAAATGGCCGTGATCCGCCTGACCCATGTGGCCGACCTACCCAGCCCGGAAGAGCTGATCAAACGGCTGCAGGATGCTCCACCCCCACCGCCCAACGGCGGGCCCGGCGGAGGAATACCCGCTCCGACACACGCCGCCTCGGTAGCCACGAGTTATGTGCCGCCCGCGCGCGGCAGTGCCGGCGCGCCAACTGCTGCTCTGGCGCAGGATGTGCAGACGGCTCTGGCCCGCTACCCCAGCTTTGAGCATGTGGTCGAACTCATCCGCACGAACCGGGATGTGAAGCTGCTGGTCGAGGTTGAAAACGGTGTCCGGCTGGTCTCATACCAACCGGGGCGGATTGAGTTTACACCCACGGATTCCGCGCCCACCGATCTTGCCGCACGGATGGGAACGGCGTTGCAACGCTGGACCGGAAACCGTTGGGCCGTCACGATCGTGGCCAACGGAGAAGCCGCAACCATCGCCGAGTTGCGCGATGCCGCCGATCTGGCGGTCAAAGCCGAGGCCGAGCAACATCCGCTGGTTCAGGCGGTTCTGATGCATTTCCCCAAGGCCCGGATCAAAAGCATAGAAACCCCCGAACAACGCGCCGCCAAGGTCGAAACCGAAGCCCTGCCCGAGGTCGAGGACGAATGGGATCCGTTCGAGGAAGACTGACATTGGCCTGCCAAAACCAACAAGCCCTCCCGCGCCCGCCACGGGCCATCGGCTGACGCCGATACCCCTGACTGGCCCAAGGGGAGGAAAGGTCTTGCCAAAGACCTTGACGACGGGCGGGAGCCCTTGTGCCGCATGCACAGCGCCCGTATTTAGGCTGCAAACCGAACCACAGGAGAAAACACGATGCTCAAAGGACTAGGCGGTCTGGGCGACATGGCCAAGATGATGAAATCCGCACAGGACCTGCAAACCAAGATGACCGAAATGCAGGAAGAGCTGAACAACCTGATGGTGGTCGGTGAATCCGGTGCAGGTCTGGTCAAAGCCACCGCCACCGCCAAGGGCGAGCTCAAAGGTCTGGACATTGATCCCTCGATCTTTAACGGCGACGACAAGGAAGTGGTGGAAGACCTGATACTGGCTGCTATCAAGGACGCCCAGACCAAGGCGGCCGAGCGTTCTCAGGCGGAAATGGCCAAGCTGACCGAAAGCATGGGTCTGCCAGCGGACATCAAGCTGCCGTTCTGACCTTCATCTCTTTCCAATTATCCCGGCCGGAGGCTCCCTCTGGCCCCAGACAGGACAGGCCGTGAGCTCGAACAGCGACATCGACAATCTGATCGACCTGATGGCCAAACTGCCCGGCCTCGGCCCCCGCTCGGCCCGCCGCGCGGTGCTGCACCTGATCCGCAAACGTGCGCTGCTGCTGACGCCCTTGTCCGACGCCATGCAGCAGGTCGCCATCACCGCCCGCGAATGCCTGAACTGCGGCAATGTGGGCACCACCGACATCTGTGACATCTGCGACGCCGAGGCCCGCGCCACCGGAGAGCTCTGCGTGGTCGAAGACGTGGCCGACCTGTGGGCGATGGAGCGCGCAGGCGTCTTCAAAGGCCGCTATCACGTGCTGGGCGGGACATTGTCCGCACTGGACGGAGTTGGCCCGGATGAGCTGCGCATCCCGCGCCTCAAAGACAGGGTCATGGCCGAAGGTATCACCGAGGTCATCCTCGCCCTGAACGCCACCGTCGACGGCCAGACCACCGCTCACTACATCGCGGATCAGCTTGAGGGACAGGTTCGCCTGACCTCACTGGCACAAGGCGTGCCGATCGGCGGAGAGCTGGACTATCTGGATGATGGGACGATTACGGCGGCGTTGCGGGCGCGGAAGGAATTGTAGTTCTATAAAAGCGTGGTGTGCCTATTGTTGCTATGCTGAGGCCTTAATTCGGAACACCATTCTAAAATATTGTGTATTCTGGTAACCAGTGATTTTACTATAGGTCTTAACCAAGATGACAATATTAAAAATTTTCAGCATGCTAGCTCTGTTGACCGCCTGCACGATTGGGGATGGAGTTGAATCTAGTGGCATAAAACTACCTGGCTCTGGAAACTCTACCACTCTGGTCGATGCTGGAAGAGGCGTCTGGGTAGTAACCGCCTTTGCAGACACAATAAGAACCATAAACTATTGCTTTTCTGTTTCGCCTCGACCGGGCCTACGAGATTTCAAATGCAAGAAAGCAATTGCGTACAGACCCAATACATCTGACACTTCGCCCGCAAACATTACAATTCCGAGCCGTGGAAACTCGACAATACTAATTGGCGCTTTGGATGGGGGTCTTTGGATCGTGACTAACGCGGTAGGTTCAGTGAAAACGGTAAACTATTGCTATCTTACCTCAGCAGAAAGTATCACGTGTGCAGGTCGACAAACCTACAAGCCAAACTAGCTAAATTTCTCGTTTCCAGCGTACTACCGTTGGCACGATGACAAGATCGTATGCCTGGACTATCTTTATGACCCGCCTTCTCGCACTTACCTTCGCCGCCTTCACCGCAACCGCTGCCTTCGCGCAAGAGCTCATCGACAAGGGCTTTGTCGAAGGCTGGAACATCATGATGGACCCCGCGCTCGGCAACGGGTGCCTGATCCAGACGGTGTATCAGGACCTCTCGGTGGTGCGGATCGGCTATGACGCACTGGACAATCGCGGGTATTTCGCCGTCTACAACAAGGCATGGGGCGATATTGAGCAAGGGCAGAGCTATCCGATCCGCTTTGAACTGGACGGCCAAAGCTTTGATGCCACCGCCATCGGGTTCAACCAGCGCGATGTGCCCGGTGCGACCGTCTTTTTCACCGACCGCAGTTTTGTGGATGCCATCGCGAAGAACAAGACGCTGACGGTCTACAACCCGGCAGGCGAGGTGGTGATGGCCATCGATCTGAAAGGCACGGCCAAAGCGCTGGACTATGCGCGCGAGTGTCAGGACCGCAAACTTTAACGAATCGGATCGAATAGCGCATCCGTCGCCGTGCAATCGCGGATTACGTCGCGACCGCAGGGCACCGGATCAAGGGCGCGGGACAGGCACAGGCGGACCTCTTCGATATAGCCCTGCTTGCAGGTGACGGTGATCATATCCGGCTCTAGCCCCGGATTGGCCTTCACGAAGGCCTCTTCCACGACCGAGGCGGGCAGTTTCACCGAAGTGTCCAGCTTGCGGAACACCTGTGGCCGCGCAACGGCGTCATAGGCCTGCCGCGACAGGGCGAAATAGTCCGGCGCTCTCAGTCCGGAACAAGTGCCGTGTTTCTTCCATTGGTGCCAGGCAAGACCCGCACTGCCCTGAATATCCTCCATCGCGCGGGTCATGCTGCGCGACGGCGGCGCCTCGGGCGTACGGCAATAGGATGGCCAGCCCTGATGGAACTGAGGCCAGAGCCCGTGCAATATCCAGCCATGGTCATGACGCGCATCGCATTGATCCGATCCCCGCGCATCGCCTTCGCGCGCGCACCAATTGGGCGACCAGCTGAGCGACAGGACGTAATAGTCGAACTCACCCGCCGTCTCGCCCTCGGCCACCGCGGCCACGGCGCTCAACACCCACAAAATGACCCAGCGCATTCGCCTCTTCCCTTCTGAACCTGACGCGACTATATAGTCCCGAAGTTCCCCGACAACGGAAACCTGCCCCAAGACCACGGGGCCGCCGAATTCCGGCGACGGGACAGATGTATTTATAGGAGACGGGCTGATGGCAAAACCGCTTATGGCCAAGGCAACAGCCGTATGGCTGGTGGACAACACCACGATCAGCTTCAAGCAGATCGCGGATTTCGTAGGCATGCACGAGCTTGAGGTGCAGGGCATCGCGGACGGCGACGTGGCCGCTGGCGTCAAAGGGTTTGATCCCATCGCCAACAACCAGCTGACCCAGGACGAGATCGACTCGGCGCAGAACAACCCGCTGCACAAGCTGAAGCTCAAGTTCAACGCCGCTGCCGCAGGTGAAGAAAAACGCCGTGGTCCGCGCTATACCCCGCTGTCCAAACGCCAGGACCGCCCGAACTCGATCCTGTGGCTGGTAAAATTCCACCCCGAGCTCAGCGATGGTCAGATCGCCAAGCTGGTCGGCACCACCAAGCCCACCATCCAGTCGATCCGCGAACGGACCCATTGGAATATCGCCAACATGCAGCCGATCGACCCGGTCGCGCTGGGTCTGTGTAAACAGTCCGAACTGGATGCGATTGTTCAGAAAGCCGCCGCCAAGAAAGCCGCCGAAGGCGGCGTCATGAGCGATGATGAGCGTCGCAAGCTGGTCTCGACCGAGCAGTCGCTGGAAATGGACGCTGCACCCAAGATCCCGACGGCCATCGAGGGTCTGGAAACCTTCTCGCTGTCGGATGATCCGGCAGAAGAGAAAGACGATGAGCCGATACTCGACGCCGACAGCTTCTTCAACCTGCCCAAGGGCGGGGCCGAGGATGAAGACGACGACGATCTGCGTCCCTGAATGACAAACAGCCCCGGCCAGACCTGACCGGGGCTTTTTTCTGGTGAACCATGCTGACCTTTTTGTCGAAAATCTTTGGCCCGCATCGGGCCGTTTCGATCTATGCGTTTCTCAAGACCTGGGGCCTGTTGGCCGTGGCAATCGTTGGCACCCTTTCGATCGCCGCTGGATTGCTTGTGTTCAATGACGATGGCGAACACGAACATGACTCCTACCTGACTGTATCGGTCCTGTCGGCGACGCCTGTGAACGGGGATCTGAAATACGGCGTCATCGCTTCGGTGCAACTGCCCGACGGCACAGCCACCTCGATTAACGAACCGAAAGAACATATCGCCCGCACGGTCAGCGCGACCGCCTGCGTCGAAAAACGCGTCTACGTCAAAAGCGGCGAGGCACGGTATCGCCTGAAATTGCCGAGCCTTTGCGAGGCCACCCAATAAGCAAAACCGCCCGGAGGCATCTCCGGGCGGTTTTTCCTTTAGATCATCTGAAAGATGATCCCTGCGATAATGGCCCCCGTAATGCCCAGCCCCAGATAGGTCGCGAACACTTTGGGCTTTACCAGCGACCAGACTGCGGCCATCGCCGGGATCGAACTCACCGCGCCCGCGATCATGAAGGACATCGCCGCACCTGCGCTCATCCCCTGTTCGGTCAACCCCGCCAGCAGCGGCGGCGCGACGTAAGAGTTCAGGTAAGCAGGCATCCCGACCAAAGCGGCAATCACGATGGGTAGGACGCCCTCACCGCCAACCACGCGGACGATCAGGTCTGCCGGAACATAGCTGACCAGCAGCGCCTCAAGCACATAAGCCAAGGCCAGCCATTTCAGCAGGAACATCGCGTTCTGGGCAAATTCAGACTTGAACCGCTGACGGCGCTCGGGCTCTTGCCAGAACCGCCAGACCGGCTTGTCCTCCTGCTTCGGACCACACCCGCAACACCCCGCCGGTTTGTAGACCCGCAGCGGTTCGGCAAAAGCGCCCGAGCGCATCAGGCCACGCACGACGAACCCGCCGAACAAACCCAGCGCCACGGCAGCCACCGCTTTGCCGATGGCAAAGGGCCACCCCAGAGCGCCCGCAGTGATCAGCAAGGTCGGCGGGTCGATCAAAGGTGAGCTGAGCCAGAACGCCATCACCGCCGACAAAGGCGCGCCCAGCGCCAGCAGCCCGGCAATGAAGGGAATGACTTCGCAGGAACAGAACGGGGCCAGCCCGCCAAACAGCGCGGCCAGAAAGATCATCCGCGTCTCTCGCCCCTCAAAGGCGCGCGCGACCATCACTTCGGCGCCGGTGGCCTTGAGGTAGGACAACAGCAAGACCGCAAACAGGATGTATTGCCCGGTATGGGCCAGCGCCTTGCCCGCAAAGGTGATCACCGCGACCCAATTGCCGGGGTCCAGCACGGCCACGGCCAGTAAAATCGCCACGATCAGCGCCCAAGGCGTCTTGATCAGATCAAGCACCTTGGCCGGAGCCTTTGGGCTTTGCGTCAACTCAGCCATTGATCACAGCCTTTTCCTCGTCGTCCGCGCAACAATCATCGCTGTCCTTGGAACAACAGTCCGATGGCGCGTCCACGCAGCATTCGGCCAGAATGAACTGCGCCAGATTTCGCAACTCATCATAACAGGCGCGATTGATCGTGCTGCGCCCGACCTTTTCCTGCTCAACGACACCACCGGCAGCCAGAAACCGCAAATGATGCGCCAGAGTCGACGGCGCCATTCCCGTCCGCTCTTGTATGTCTCCAACGGTCAGCCCGGCCTCACCGGCCCGGACCAGAGTTTTAAGAACTTTCAGCCGGGCCTCGGACCCCATGGCTGAAAACCCTGCTGCTGCAGCTTCCCACATCTTTTCTCACCCAATAAACTAGATTTCTAGTTATTTAGGTGAATTGAAATCTCCTGTCAACAGCGCCGCAGAAAAGGTCGGAACCCGGTAAGTCCAGATTGCCCATCCCATAAGTCCAACCTATAAAGCCCTATGAGCATCTCGGTCGACACTTTCTTTCTGGAACTCAACGGTCAGGGCACGCTGCAGGCGCAGATTCAGCAGATGATTGCCGAGGGCATTCTATCCGGTCGGTTCCACATGGGGGAAAAGCTGCCATCCTCCCGCAAACTGGCGGCGCATCTGGGGGTTAGCCGGATCACGGTGACGCTGGCCTATACGGAATTGCTGGCGAATGACTACCTGACGGCGAAAGGTCGGTCCGGGTATTACGTGTCACAGAACGCCCCGGTGCCGCCAAAATACACTCCGACACCGCGCGGGGCTGAGAATGTCGACTGGACCCGGGCGCTGGCGCGCAGATTTTCAGACGGGGATGTGCTGACAAAGCCCAGCGACTGGCGCGATTATCGCTATCCTTTCATCTATGGGCAGGCGGACCAATCGCTGTTTGACCACGCCAATTGGCGGCTCTGCGCCGTGCGGGCCCTGGGGCACAAGGATTTCGATTCGCTGACCGGCGACTATGTGGATCAGGATGACCCGCTGCTGGTCGAGTTCATCGCCCGCCACACCCTGCCCCGTCGCGGCATCGCCGCCCGGCCCGAGGAAATCCTGATCACCATGGGCGCGCAGAACGCGCTTTGGCTGGCCGCCCGCATCCTGATGAGCCGGGATCGAACCGCGGTGATCGAAGACCCCTGCTATTACGCGCTGCGCAGCCTGCTGAATCACTCGGATTGCAACGTGATGCCGGTCACCGTCGATCGTGACGGCCTACCGCCCGAGGCCCTGCCGGATGAGACCGATGTCATCTTCACCACCCCAAGTCATCAAAGCCCGACCACCGCGACCATGCCCGTAGACCGACGCACAGATCTGCTGGCACGCGCGCGGGACCTCGACGCGATGGTCGTCGAAGACGACTACGAGTTCGAGATGGCCTTTCTGGGCGCGCCCTCCCCCGCGCTGAAGTCGATGGATCGCGACGGGCGGGTGATCTATGTGGGCAGCTTCTCAAAATCGCTGTTTCCGGGATTGCGGCTGGGCTACATGGTCGGGTCCGAGCCATTTATCCGCGAGGCCCGCGCCTTGCGGTCGCTGGTTTTGCGCCACCCGCCGGGGCATATCCAGCGCACAGCCGCCTATTTCCTGTCGCTGGGCCATTACGACGCCCAGATCCGCCGCATGTCAAAGGTTCTGGCCAGCCGCCGTGAAACCCTGGATGCCGCTGTCGAAGAACACGGGCTGACGGTTGCGGGACGAGGAATCATGGGCGGGTCATCCTTGTGGATGTCAGCGCCTGATCACGTCGACACCACGAAACTGGCCCGCAGATTGCAGGATCAAAGCGTTCATATCGAGCCCGGCGCACCCTTTTTTGCAGGGCCGGATCGTCCGCAGAATTTCTATCGTCTGGGCTATTCTTCTATCCCACAGAAACGCATCGCGCCGGGGGTTCAGCTGATTGCCGACGCCATTGCGGCAAGCTGACGAAACACTGGACCTATCCGGGTTCAAATTCTGGCCCTAACGCGACCCTGCACCTTACGCCAAAACCATACCCAAAGGCTGGGCCCGGGGCCCGGCTCCACCCACCCATGCGCGGAGATCACCCAGATGAAAATGACCACAGAAGAAGCCTTTGTTAAGGTTCTGCAAATGCACGGAATCGAGCATGCCTTTGGCATCATCGGTTCGGCCATGATGCCAATCTCGGACATCTTCGGGCAGGCTGGTATCACATTCTGGGATTGCGCGCATGAAGGTTCGGGCGGCATGATGGCCGATGGCTACACCCGCGCCACCGGCAAAATGTCGATGATGATCGCGCAGAACGGGCCCGGCATCACCAACTTTGTCACCGCCGTCAAAACCGCCTATTGGAACCACACGCCGCTGCTGCTGGTCACACCGCAGGCCGCAAACAAGACCATGGGTCAGGGCGGTTTTCAGGAAATGGAACAGATGCGCATGTTCGCGGACTGCGTCTGCTATCAGGAAGAAGTGCGCGACCCGTCGCGCATGGCCGAAGTTCTCAGCCGCGTGATCACCAAAGCCAAGCGCGCCTCGGCCCCGGCGCAGATCAACGTGCCGCGTGATTTCTTCACTCAGGTCGTCGATATCGAGCTGCCCGCCGTTGTCGAATTCGAACTGCCTTCGGGCGGTGCATCGGCCGTGACAGAAGCCGCCGCGCTGCTGTCGGATGCCAAGAACCCAGTCATTCTGAACGGTGCCGGTGCGGTTCTGTCCGCTGGCGGCATCGAAGCCTCGAAAGCGCTGGCCGAACGTCTGGATGCCCCGGTTTGCGTTGGCTACCAGCACAACGACGCTTTCCCCGGTTCGCACCCGCTGTTTGCCGGCCCGCTGGGCTATAACGGGTCGAAAGCTGCGATGGAGCTGATCAAAGAGGCCGACGTTGTTCTGTGCCTCGGCACCCGTCTGAACCCGTTCTCGACCCTGCCCGGCTATGGTCTGGAGTATTGGCCGACAGACGCGAAAATCATTCAGGTGGACATCAACCCGGATCGCATCGGCCTGACCAAGAAGATCTCGGTCGGCGTCGTGGGCGACGCCGCCACCGTAGCCACCAACATTCTGGCACAGCTCTCGGACACCGCTGGCGACGAAGGCCGCGACGCACGCAAGGCGAAAATCGCCGAAACCAAGTCGCGTTGGGCGCAGGAACTGACCTCGATGGACCACGAGCAGGACGATCCCGGCACCACCTGGAACGAACGCGCCCGTGCGGCCAAGCCCGACTGGATGAGCCCGCGCATGGCATGGCGCGCCATTCAGGCCGCGCTGCCGAAAGAGGCGATCATTTCGTCCGACATCGGCAACAACTGCGCCATCGGCAACGCCTATCCGTCGTTCGACGAAGGCCGCAAATATCTGGCTCCGGGCCTGTTCGGTCCGTGTGGCTATGGTCTGCCGTCGGTCATCGGTGCCAAGATCGGTTGCCCGGATGTGCCCGTTGTCGGTTTCTCGGGTGACGGTGCTTTTGGCATCGCCGTGACCGAACTGACCGCCATTGGCCGTGACGAATGGCCCGCCGTGACCCAGATCGTCTTCCGCAACTACCAGTGGGGTGCGGAAAAGCGGAACTCGACCCTGTGGTTCGACGACAACTTTGTCGGCACCGAGTTGGACACCAAAGTGTCCTATGCAGGGATCGCGCAGGCTTGTGGCCTGAAAGGGGTAGTCGCCCGCACGCAGGACGAGCTGACCGCAGCGCTGAATCAGGCGATCGTGGACCAAAAGAACGGCATCACCACCCTGATCGAAGCCATGATCAACCAAGAGCTGGGTGAACCCTTCCGCCGCGATGCGATGAAGAAGCCGGTCGCAGTGGCCGGAATCTCAGCCGAGGATATGACCCCGCAAGCCGGGGCTTAATCCGCAGCCTGCATCCTTAAAAAATCAGGATCATCGCCCCAATAGCGGGGCGGTGATCACCCCCAAAACAACAACAAGCGAAACACCCCAGCCCCGAGCCATCTAAGTGTCAGCCAGTTCAACGCACATCCCCGGCGCCTTGGTCGCCGCTATCGCAATGACCTGCAGAGGGCACCTCGAAAAGATGTCGGACAAGTTTGACCTGAAAGCTTTGCTTGGTGCCAAAGGCGCTGAATCCCTTCGCACTCTGTTCCCCGGTGTGCTGGTTGCGATCACCGTCGCGGTTACGGCCAAGTTTCTCTCGGAACATTACGCGACACCCGCGATGCTGATGGCCCTGTTATTGGGCATCGCGCTCAGCTTTCTGGGCGAAGAGGGCAAGACCGTCCCCGGCATCGGCTTTGCCGCCAGTACCCTGCTGCGCCTGGGCGTCGCGCTTTTGGGTGTGCGCGTGTCAATGACACTGATGATGGGTCTGGGTCTGGACCTGATCGTGCTGGTTGTCGGCGGCGTGCTGGCCACCATCGCTTTCGGCCTGTTGGTTGCCCGGGTTTTCGGCCATCAATGGCGCTTTGCCTTTCTGACCGCTGGGTCTGTTGCCATCTGTGGTGCCTCTGCCGCGATGGCCATCAGCGCCATCCTGCCCAAAGATGACCGATCCGAGGAACGTTTGATCTTTACCGTTTTGGGAGTCACCGTCCTGTCGACCGTTGCAATGGTTGCCTATCCGATCCTTGTCCGCATGCTGGGCATGACCGACATCGCAGGCGGTGTCTTTCTGGGCGGTACGATCCACGATGTGGCGCAGGTGGTGGGCGCGGGCTTCTCAATCTCGGAACAGACGGGCGACACCGCGACTTTGGTCAAACTGTTCCGCGTGGCGATGTTGGCCCCGGTGGTGCTGGTGGCATCCCTAATCATCCGCCGCGTTGCCGAAGCAGATGAAACCGGCAAACGCCCTCCGATCCTGCCCGGCTTTGTCCTGGGCTTTCTTGCGCTGGCAGCGGCCAGCTCATTCGGTCTGATCCCACCGTCTATCGCTGAACTGCTCAGCCAGGTCTCGCGCTGGTTGCTGCTGATCGCGATTGCCGCCGTTGGGATGAAGACCAACCTGAAACAGATCCTTTCGGTCGGGGGCCCCGCAATCGCCCTGATCGTCGCAGAAACGCTTTTTATTGCGGGACTTATACTTGCCGGAATAACATTCCTCACCTGACACGCTGTCGCGACAGAAGGACGCCAGATGAAAATCGAGCAACCGACAATCGATACCAGCCCCAAAGTCTCGGACGAGATTCGGCGCACCACCTGTTACATGTGCGCCTGTCGCTGCGGCATTAACGTGCACATGAAGGACGGCAAGGTCGCCTATATCGAGGGCAACCGCGACCACCCTGTGAACAAGGGCGTTCTGTGTGCCAAAGGCAGCGCGGGGATCATGCAGGTCAACGCGCCGTCGCGTCTGCGCAAACCGCTGCGCCGCGTGGGGCCGCGCGGATCGGGGGAATTCCGCGAGATCGAGTGGGACGAGGCGATCAGCACCGCTGTCGGCTGGCTGAACGAGTTGCACGAAACAGCCCCTCAGAAACTGGCCTTTTTCACGGGTCGCGATCAGTCGCAGTCTTTCACCAGCTTCTGGGCCCAGCATTTCGGCACCCCCAACTACGCGGCCCATGGCGGATTCTGTTCCGTCAACATGGCGGCGGGTGGCATCTACACGATGGGCGGCGCGTTCTGGGAATTCGGCCAGCCCGATTGGGAGCATACCAAGCTGTTCATGCTGTTCGGCGTGGCCGAGGACCATGACAGCAACCCGATCAAGATGGGGATTGGCAAGATCAAGGCACGCGGCGCGCGGGTGATCGGGGTCAACCCGATCCGCTCGGGCTATAACGCTGTCGCTGACGATTGGGTCGGGATAACGCCCGGCACCGACGGGCTGTTCATCCTGTCGCTGATCCATGTGCTGATGAAGGCGGGTAAGATCGACCTCGACTATCTCAGCCGCTACACCAACGCCCCGGTACTGGTGAACGCTGCCGAGGGTCCCGAAAAAGGTCTGTTCCTGCGCGACGCTGATGGCAAGCCGCTGGTGATCGACCGCGTGACCGGCGAACCAACCGCCTTTGACAAACCCGGTGTCCGCCCGGACCTGTCAGCAACCTACGACAAAGACGGCGTCACCCATCGCCCGGTCTTTCACCTGATGGCCAAGAAGTACCTGTCCGACGATCACGCGCCGGAAAATGTGGCCGAGCGCTGCGGCATCCCCGCAAAACGCATCCGCGCCATCGCGGCTGAGATCGCCCGCGTCGCCTTTGACGAGGCCATCGAGCTGGACCACGAATGGACCGATTTCCGGGGCGAGACACACGCCAAAATGACGGGCCGCCCGGTCAGCTTCCATGCCATGCGCGGAATTTCAGCCCATGCCAACGGCTTCCAGACCTGCCGCGCCCTGCATGTGCTGCAAATCCTGCTGGGCACGGTCGAGGTTCCCGGCGGTTTCCGCTTCAAACCGCCCTACCCCAAACCGGTCGAGGCGCACCCCACCCCGCACGGCGACCGCCGCCCGGGCCGCCCGCTGGAGGGCCCGCACCTCGGCTTTCCGCGCGGCCCCGAAGACCTGCTGTTGGACGAACAAGGCAACGCCCAGCGCATCGATAAGGCGTTCACCTGGGAAAACCCGATGTCGGCCCACGGGCTGATGCATATGGTGATCTCGAACGCCGCCGCCGGTGATCCGTACAAGATCGACACGCTGTTCATGTATATGGCGAACATGTCGTGGAACTCGTCCATGAACACCAAGGGCGTGATGGAGATGCTGTCGGCCAAGACCGAAGACGGCAAATACGTCATCCCCAAAATCATCTATTCCGATGCCTATTCATCGGAAATGGTCGCCTATGCCGACCTGATCCTGCCAGACACCACCTATCTGGAGCGCCACGACTGTATCTCGCTGCTGGATCGCCCGATCTGCGAGGCTGACGCCGCCGCTGACGCCATCCGCTGGCCGGTTGTCGAACCTGACCGCGACGTACGCGGTTTCCAGTCAGTACTGATCCAGCTCGCCAACCGCATGAGCCTGCCGGGCTTCACCAACGAAGACGGCACACCCAAGTGGAAGGACTACGCCGACTATATCGTCAACCACGAACGCAAACCCGGCATCGGTCCGCTGGCTGGGTTCCGGGGCGAGGATGGCGACAAGGAAGGCCGCGGCGCGGTCAACCCGGACCAGTTGAACCGCTATATCGAAAACGGCGGCTTCTATGTGGCCCACATCCCCGAAGGCGCGGACTACTACAAACCGTGGAACACCGCCTATCAGGATTGGGCCGTTGGCATGGGCCTCTATGACAGCCCGCAACCCTACCTGTTCCAGCTCTATTCCGAGCCGATGCGCAAGTTCCAACTGGCCGCCGAGGGACACGGAGACCGCCAGCCCCCGGACCACCTGCGCCAGCGCCTCAAAGACACGATGGACCCGCTGCCCATCTGGTACCAAACCGACCAGCAGGGCAACGAAGGCTTCACAGTCAACGCCCTGACCCAGCGCCCGATGGCGATGTATCACAGCTGGGGCACCCAGAACGCATGGCTGCGGCAACTGCACGGGCGCAACCCGCTTTACGTGCCCACCAAACTGATGCGGGAACATAACCTTAAGGACGGCGACTGGGCCAAAGTCACCTCGCCCCACGGGGAAATCACCGTCCCTGTGATGGAGATGGCCGCGCTGAACGACAATACGGTCTGGACATGGAACGCCATCGGCAAACGCAAAGGTGCATGGGCCCTGCAAGAGGACGCGCCCGAGGCCACAAAGGGCTTCTTGCTCAACCACCTGATCCACGAATTGCTGCCCCCCAAAGGCGACGGCATGCGCTGGGCCAATTCGGACCCGATCACCGGACAGGCCGCGTGGTTCGACCTCAAGGTAAACATCGAAAAGGCCAATCCGCCATCCGACGCCACAAGCCAGCCTGAATTCGCCCCGATCCAGTCCCCTGTAGGCACTGGCCCCAAGGACTTGGCATGGAAGGTGGGCAAATGAGCAGGATCCAAACTTCATCTGGCCAAAAGTATCCCGGGGAGCGCGAGGGGCTGGCCCCTCGCCCCTACCCTCACCACCTGCGCGGAGGTCAAAACACATGACTCAGCTCCCCCCATCGACCGATCGCAAAATGGGCCTCGTCATCGACCTCGATACCTGCGTCGGCTGCCATGCCTGCGTAATCTCTTGCAAAGGCTGGAACACAGAAAACTACGGCGCGCCACTTTCGGATCAGGACGCCTACGGGGCCGACCCTTCGGGCACCTTCCTGAACCGCGTGCACTCCTACGAAGTGCAGCCAGCCGAAGGCGCGGCCCAACTCATCCACTTCCCCAAATCCTGCCTGCATTGCGAGGATGCGCCCTGCGTCACGGTCTGCCCCACCGGCGCCAGTTACAAACGGGTCGAGGACGGGATCGTGCTGGTCAATGAAAGCGACTGCATCGGCTGCGGTCTCTGCGCCTGGTCCTGCCCCTATGGTGCGCGGGAACTGGACGCGGCCGAAGGGGTGATGAAGAAATGCACGCTTTGCGTCGACCGCATCTACAATGAAAACCTGCCCGAGGTGGATCGCGTCCCCTCCTGCGTGCGCACCTGCCCGGCGGGCGCACGTCATTTCGGCGATCTCGGCGATCCTGACAGCGATGTCAGCAAGCTTGTGGCCGAGCGCGAGGGCATGGACCTGATGCCTGAAATGGGCACCAAACCCGTCAACAAATACCTGCCACCGCGGCCCAAGGATCAGATCGAGGACCAGATCGACATTTTGGCCCCCCTGCTGGCCCCCGTCGCCGAAGAGCCCAAAGGGTTCCTCGGCTGGCTCGACAAAACTCTGGAGAAGCTCTGATGCACCCGGCCCCTTCTGTCATCATCTTCACGACCTTCTCCGGGTTGGGTTTTGGCCTGCTGTTCTTTCTCGGCCTCGGCCAACCCGACGTCACCGGCTTTGTGGCCTTCGTGTTCTACGCCATTGCCTATGCGCTGGCGCTGGGCGGTTTGCTGGCCTCAACCTTCCATCTGGGGCACCCGGAACGGGCGTGGAAAGCGTTCAGCCAGTGGAAATCCAGCTGGTTGAGCCGCGAGGGCGTCTGCGCCGTTGCTGCTTTGCTTGTCATGGGTCTCTATGCGTTGGGCGCCGTGTTTCTGGGCAGCCACTGGGCTGTGATCGGTTGGGTTGGCGCGCTGCTAAGCCTTGCCACCGTCTTCACCACGTCAATGATATACACACAGCTGAAAACCATCCCGCGCTGGAACATGAACCTGACACCCGCAATGTTTCTGTCGTTCAGCCTTGCAGGAGGCGCGTTGCTGGCCGGGGCCGAAGCTCTGGCCCCTTGGTTGCTGGCCATTGCGGGCGCGGTTCAGCTTGCCTACTGGGCCAAAGGTGATGGTGCGTTGGCCCGGTCAGGCACGACACTGGGTACAGCTACGGGACTGGGCGATCGCGGTACGGTACGCGCCTTTGAGCCGCCCCATACAGGCACCAATTACCTGTTGCGGGAATTCGTCCATGTGGTTGGCCGCAAACATGCGCAGAAACTGCGGGTCATCGCCTTTGGTCTGGGGTTTGCGCTGCCACTGTTGCTGATCCTGATCCCGGTTTCGGGCATTGTGATAAAACATATCTTTGCACTGTTTGCAGTGCTTTCACATCTGACCGGAGTGGTCGTGTCACGCTGGTTGTTCTTTGCGCAGGCCGAACATGTTATTGGGCTGTATTACGGAAAACGGTGAAGGGAGGGGGCCAGCCCCCTCTTGAGCCTGCGGCTCAATTCACCCCCGGGATATTTATAGCCAGATGAAGTACGGATCCGGGTGGTTGCTGTGGTTTATAGCAAGCCCGCGTGTTTCATTGCGGCCTCGATGGCGGCTTTGGTGCTGTCTTCCAGCTCCGTCAGCGGCGAGCGGACCTCGGTGCTGCAGAGGCCCAGTTTGGACAGCGCGTATTTTGCACCGACAAGGCCGGGTTCGATGAAGATCGCCTCGTGCAGGGGCATCAGGCGGTCTTGGTATTCCAGCGCTTTGTCATAGTCGCCGTCCAGCGTGGCCTGCTGGAATTCCGCGCAGAGTTTCGGCGCGACGTTTGCGGTGACCGAGATGCAGCCGACGCCGCCATGGGCGTTGAAGCCCAGCGCGGTGGCGTCTTCGCCAGACAATTGGCAGAACTCAGGACCGCAGGATGCACGTTGCTGGCTGACCCGCGCCAGATCGCCCGTGGCGTCCTTGACGCCCACGATGCGCGGCAGCTCTGCCAGTTCGCCCATGGTTGCGGGGGTCATATCGATGACCGAGCGACCGGGGATGTTGTAGATGATGATCGGAACATCGGCGCAGTCATGCAGCGCGCGGAAATGCGCGATGAGGCCCTTTTGCGTGGGCTTGTTGTAATAGGGCGTCACAACCAGCGCCGCGTCAGCGCCGATCTTCTCGGCGAATCGAACGAACCGGACTGCTTCGACCGTGTTGTTCGATCCCGCACCCGCGATCACCGGAACGCGTCCGTTGGCGGCTTTGACCACCTCGGCCACGACAGTTTCATGTTCTTCGTGGCTGAGCGTCGGGCTTTCGCCGGTGGTGCCAACGGGAACCAGGCCGGTGGACCCTTCCTGAATATGCCACTCGACCAGGTGTTTGAGCGTCTTCAAGTCCAACTCGCCGTTTGTGAACGGGGTGACGAGGGCTGGCATTGAGCCTTTGAACATGACACGCTCCTTCGTGTGCGGTTAGCATTTTTTGTGCCACGGGCCATCACATTTGAACCGATGTGAGTTGATCCCGGCGGCGCAAGGTTTATCCTGAATGGCTCTATCCTTGGTTGGTTGGGAAATGCAAGGCATGACACGCGTTCTGGCGCTTTTGATAGCGGTGATTCTGGGGTCAATCGGGCAGGCGCAGGCCGATGCGGTGGGCGATCTGCGCGCCGGGATGAACGAAATGCGCAAGGGCGACTGGAACGCAGCCCTGCGTGTGTCGGGCCAGCGCGGCTCGGTCAGTCGTGACATCATCGTATGGCACTGGCTGCGGCAGGGCTTTGGCAGTTCGGGCGACGTGCTGGTGTTTCTGGACCGCAGACCGGATTGGCCCGGTCTGGCGTGGCTGCGGCGCAAGAGCGAACCCGCCTTTACCGGTGCCGACCCGGACCGGGTGCTGAGGTTCTACGCCGATAATCCGCCCCAGACGGCCGAAGGTGCGCTGAACTACGCTGTGGCGCTGAAGGCCAAAGGGCGGAACGGGGATGCTGAGGCCGATGTTGTTGCCGCCTGGCGCACGATGCCCATGGGGGCGGGGCTGCAGAAGGACTACCTTGAGAATTTTGGCTCGCTGTTGAAACCGCATCATGCGGCGCGGCTGGACCGCATGCTGTGGGACAATCACCTTGTCAGCGCCGGACAGATGCTGACTTTGGTCAGTACCGATCAGCGCAAACTGGCCGAGGCACGGATCGCCCTGCAAAAACGCCAGCCCGGCGTGGATGGCAAGGTGGCCGCTGTTCCGCAATCGCTGGCCGATGCGCCGGGGCTGGCCTTTGACCGGTTTGTCTGGCGCGACAAGAAGGAATTGGACGATAGCGCGATTGACCTGATGCTGGCACGCTCGACCGGGCCCGATGCGTTGGGCGAGCCCGACAAATGGGCCGAGGGCCGCCGCCGTCTGGCCCGGCTTGAGATGCGTCAGGGTGATGTGCGGCGCGCCTATCAGGTGGCTGCCAACCATCACATGACGCCGGAAATGGGCTATGGTTATGCTGATCTGGAATGGCTGGCGGGGTTTCTTGCCCTGCGCAAGCTGAACGATCCGGCCACGGCGGTGCGGCATTTCCAGAACTTCTCGGACGCTGTTGCCTCGCCGATCTCAAAAGGGCGCGGCGGCTATTGGCTGGGCCGGGCCTATGCTGATCTGGGCGATGCCGAGAAGGCGTATGATGCCTACGCCATGGGCGCTGATTACCAGACCTCGTTCTACGGATTGCTGGCAGCCGAGCAGATCGGGCGACCGTTTGACAGTGAGCTGGCCAATCCCCGCCGCGCGCCCCATTGGAAACAGGCAGATTTCGCCGACTCCAGCGTTTTGGAGGCCGGCCTGCTGTTGCTACGTGCGGGTGAAGACAACCTGTCGGAACGGTTCCTGACCCATCTGGTCGAGGGGCTTGATCCGGTTCAGGCCACCCAACTGGGCGATCTGGTGATCGAGTTGAAAGAGCCGCATCTGGCCGTGATGATCGCCAAACGGGCGGCCACGACGGGAACTGTGCTCCCCGCGGCCTATTACCCGGTGCACCCGGTGGCCGACCTTGGCCTGCCCATGGCGCAAGAGATGACGCTGGCCATCGCCCGCCGCGAAAGCGAATTTGATCCGGTCGTGATCAGCGGCGCAGGTGCGCGCGGCTTGATGCAGGTGATGCCCGCCACAGCGCAGCTGGTCGCCAAGAATATGGGTATTCTCAGCGGTCACAATACGGGCAAGCTGACCTCGGACTGGCAGTATAACGCCAAGCTGGGGGCCAACTACCTGTCCAGCCTGGCCGAGGATTTCAACGGCAATGTGGTGATGATGGCCGCAGGCTATAACGCCGGGCCGCGCCGCCCGATTTCTTGGATGGACCGGTACGGTGATCCGCGCGCCGGTGAGATCGACGTGGTCGACTGGATTGAGACGATCCCGTTCAGCGAGACCCGCAATTACGTGATGCGGGTGGCCGAAAGCCTGCCGGTCTACCGCGCGCGTTTGGGGCAAGCTGCATTGCCGGTGCCGTTCTCGCAGGAACTCACGGGCTCAACCCTGGCGTCGTTCGCGCCATAGGGTGAAAAGACCCGCCGCAACAACCAGTGCTGCGCCCAGAATAACCGCTGGCCGCAGTGCCTCGCCAAAGACCGCAATGCCGATCATGGCCGTCCAGACCAGATGGAAATAGGCAAAGGGCTGCACGGCGCTGGCCTCGGCCATCTCATAGCACTTGATCAGCAGCCAGTGGCCCAGGACACCGCTGACGCACAACGCGCCCATCCATGCCCAATCCGCACGGGCCATCGGCTCCCAGAACCACGCACCCACCAGTGTCATCGCAACGGCCCCCGCAACCCCGGTCCAGAAAAAGCTGGTAGCGGCGCTGTCCTTGCGGGCGGCATAGCGGGTCAGAAGCCCATAAAGCGCGAACAGAAACGCCGAGATCAGCGGCACAATGGCCCACGGGTTAAACACACCCATGCCCGGCTGCAGGATGATCAGAACACCGGCGCACCCCACGCCGATCGCAGCCCAGCGCCGCCAACCGACCTTTTCACCCAGAACCGGCCCGCTGAGCGCGGCGACCACCAGCGGGTAGCAGATGAACACCGCCATACTTTCAATCAACCCAAGGACGGTAAAGGCAAAGACGGCGACGCAGATCTCAGTAGCCAGCAAAAGGCCCCGGAATATCTGAAGTCGCAATTGGCTGGTCCGGGCCGCCTCTTTCAGCCCTCCGGGCGCACGTGCAGCCAATGCGATCACGAAGGCGGCGAAGAACCAATAGCGGATCATCACGACCATATAGGTGTTGTAAGTGCCTGCCAGATGGCGCGAGATTCCGTCCTGCAGCGCAAACACAACCGTCGCCGCGATCATCAGCGCGATACCCGCGCGGATATTGTTCTGTTGCGTCATTCCCTGACCGCCCGGGTCATGTGGCGTTTGCGGCCATAGCCGGGGGCGCGGGTGACAGTGAACCCGGCCTCCTCAAGCCCGCGCCGCACGAAACCAGCGGCGGTATAGGTCGCAGCGCTGCCGCCCGTGGCGGTGTGATCCGCCACCTGCTGCATCAGGTCCGCGCCCCAAAGCTCGGGGTTCTTGGCCGGAGAGAACCCGTCCAGAAACCACGCATCCGCAGCCCCATCCCACACCGGCAGGGTCTGGCGCGCGTCCCCTTCGATCACCTCAAGCCGCAATGTTCCCAGATCGCAGCGCCCGCCCTGCCACCGGGCAAGAAAACGGTCGCTCCAGTGGGCAAGCTCGGGGAAGGCCGCCAAGGCGCGGGACATGTCGTCGGGCGCCATGGGGAAGGCCTCGAAACTGGTGAAGGTCAGGGGCGTCGTCTGGCCCGATGCCTCCCACGCGGCCCAGACGGTCAGCATGTTCAGGCCGGTGCCAAAACCCAGCTCGGCTATACGGAAACCCGGCGCAAACCGGGCGGGCAGATCATTGCCTGCAAGGAACACATGCCGCGTCTCTTCCAGCCCGTTCTGCAGCGAGAAATAGGGGTCATCGAACCGCTCTGAGACGGGAATCTGCCCGTCTCGCCATGTCAGGTCTGCATGCTGGTCTGCCATCGGGGAATCCTGTAGCTAAGCGGCGCGACACTGAACAAGGAAAAGGGGATTGGCAATGGTCGATGTAACGGTGCGCGGGGCGGGCATCTTTGGCCTGTCCGTCGCCTGGACCTGTGCCCGGCGCGGTGCCAGCGTTCAGGTTGTCGACCCGTTTGGCCCCGGCGCAGGGTCCAGCGGCGGATTGGTCGGCGCGTTGGCCCCGCATGTGCCTGAAAACTGGAACGCCAAGAAAGCTTTTCAGTTCGACAGTCTGATCATGGCTGATCCCTTTTGGGCGCAGGTCGAAGACACCGGGGGCGTGTCCCCGGGTTACGCCCGGCTTGGCCGATTACAGCCCATCGCGGACGCGCGCACGCTGGAGCTGGCCCATGCCCGCGCCGAAACCGCAGCTACGTTGTGGCAGGGCCGCGCCGAATGGCGCGTGGTCGAGGCCGAGGCTTTGGGCGCATGGTGCCCGCCCAGCCCGACAGGGTTCGTGATCCACGATACGCTCAGCGCCCGGATGCACCCGCGCCGCGCCTGTGCTGCTCTGGTTGCCGCGCTGGAAGTCATGGGCGTTCACATTCAGGCAGAAGCCCCCGACAAGGGACAGGTCATCCACGCAACAGGGGTCGCGGGCTTGCAAGAGTTAAGCACCGCACTGGGCAAAACCGTCGGCAATGGCGTCAAGGGTCAGGCGGCGCTGCTGCGGTTCGATGCCGGAGCGGTGCCGCAACTCTTTGCAGACGCCCTTCACATCATTCCCCACGCGGATGGCACGTTGGCCATCGGGTCCACCTCGGAACGCGAGTATGACGATCCAAACAGTACGGACAGCGCATTGGACGATGTTCTGGACCGCGCCGTGCGGGCGCTGCCGCTGTTGCATGGCGCGCAGGTGATCGACCGCTGGGCCGGGGTCCGCCCCCGCAGCAAAAGCCGTGCGCCCATGCTGGGGGCGCATCCGCTGCATCCGGGCCAGTTCATCGCCAATGGCGGGTTCAAGATCGGGTTCGGCATGGCCCCGAAGGTGGCTGAGGTCATGGCCGATCTGATGCTGGACGGCCGCGATACCATCCCCGAAGATTTCCGGCCCGAGGCGTCACTCTGACCGAGGCGGCGCACCCCTTTTCAATGCGCCTCAATCCAAATTTCAGTCTTCGGGAAGATCAACCAAATGTATCATGCGGCCCGGAGCGAGAACGGGATCCCAGGACGCCCCCGGTGAGTGCTGCAGGAATGTGGTATCCTCTTCGTAGAGATACCTTATCCCCGCCAGAATGGTCGGACGAACGCTGTCAGGCAAGGCATTATACTCAACAGCAAGATTTTCCCAACGAAACTCGAACCATCCGAAGTGATCCATGACCGGAAGGGCATTTGCCAATAAAAGGGCCGTGCAGGGAACAAATCCAGGGGTACTTCTGACATGCGCCACAAGTTCGACGACTTCGCTTGGAAACCACATTTCGCCATCAGGAAACCGGCAGTCAGCAGTAGAAAGAACTTCATTCAACGCTCTCAGGTGTTCGTCTGTACGATCCCCATAATCGGCGGCAGCAACACTGCTGCGTGTCGACTGGTCCATGTTGCGTGCGATCTTGCATAGAGATGGTAAAATCTGATCCATAGGCCGGGTCAGGCGGTCTTCGTTCGGCACGAGGTACACCGCCTGTTCGTACGGATTGGTAAAGTCCTGAACGGTATCCAAACCGCGCAAAACCGCCGTGCGGAGACTTCTGGGTGCGTTGCAAACGCGTTCAACCGCTGCCTCGGCAAACTCAGCCGTGTCATCGGCCCACAACCCTTGTTGGAGTGCGTTAGCAACAAGCAAAGCGACTGCAATCTCCGATTCCTCTGCCGCGTCTAACGCCGAAGTGGCAAGCGCTTCGAAGCATGCGGCATCGGTCTGACGCTCAAAACGGCACGCACATTCGCGCACAATTCTCACAAGTGCGTCACCACCAACGCGCATCAAACGCTCATCATCAAACGATTGCAAATGCGAGATCAGGTCAAATGCAGACTGCGCTTGTCTAAATGTAAAAACGGGCCGTTCCATGGTTAGAAGTTAGGAAAAAATTGCGTCTTAGATATGTCCTGTTTTGAGATTATGTAATTTGGCTTTCGAGAAAAAACCAATGTTATTTAATGGTTTCATATAGTCAGAAGCCTGCCTCGGCCCGCAGTTTATCCATCAGGACCTTCAGACTGCTCTCATAACGCTCGCTGGTCAGCTTGCCGTTTTCGTCGAATTCGTTGGAGCTGTCGGCCAGATGGATTTCCGGCCCCTGCAGGATACGCGGCTGGAACGGCACCATATACCCACGCAGCACCATCTGCGCGCGTTCGCCACCTGCACGGCCCGCTGCCGCAGACATCACGGCCACCGGTTTATCGGCCCAGGGGCTACCCTTGGTCCGGCTCACCCAATCCAGCGCGTTCTTCAGAACGCCCGAGGGGCCCTTGTTGTATTCCGGTGTCGAAATGATCACCGCATGCGCCTGCGCGATCTGATCCGACAGGGTCTGCACGGCTGCGGGAATACCTTCGCCAGCCTCCAGATCACCGTCATAGAGCGGCAGGTTCAGATCAGCCTCGATATAGGTGCCGGGATTGAACAGACGTGCTGCTTCGCGCAGCAATTTGCGGTTGGTGGCGGTTTGGCGCAGGGAACCCGACAGGCTCAGCAGGATCGGTTCGGACATTGGGAAACTCCGTCATGATGTTTCCCAATAGCTAGCGCAACAGCGCGGGTAGCCAAAGACCACATGACGCGCAGTCACTGTGCAAAAAAGGGCACCCGAAGGTGCCCTGTTTGATTGGATCAGCCGCTGGGAATGATCTCGATATCCACGCGGCGGTTCTGGGCCTTGCCCTCGGGCGTCAGGTTGGACGCAATGGGACGGCTTTCACCCTGACCGATTGTGGTGATCCGCGCGCCGTTGACGCCGTTGGCCTGCAGGATATCCGCAACCGAGCGCGCGCGACGCTCGGACAGACCCTGATTATACGCCGCCGAGCCATCACTGTCGGTATTGCCGATGACCTGCACGTTCGAATTCGGATAGCGCGTCAGGTTCTGACCCACCCGCACCAGATCGGCCCGCAGCGCCGGGCGGACCGTCGCGCTGTCGGTGTCAAAGGTGATGTCATTGGGCACGGTCACGATCAGGCGGTCACCCGCATTGGTCACGGTGATACCCTGATTGGCCAGTTGCTGGCGCAGCTCGGCCGCTTGCTTGTCCAACTGGTTGCCGATCACACCGCCACCGGCTGCGCCAATGGCGCCCCCGGCCAGCGCGCCCAACAGCGGATCGGAATCATTTGCGATCGCGCCTACCCCGGCGCCGATCAGACCACCCAGAATCGCGCCTTGTTTAGCGTTCTGGTTGGGATCGGCCGGCAGGTTCAGCGTGCCCGGGTCCGTACAGGCGCCCAGAAACAAAGCCGAGCACAGCCCGGCAGACAAAACAAACTTGGAAATCGTCATGGTATCACCTTCTGCTCTGGCACCCGTTTACCGGGTACGTCTTGTTCAAAGCAGTATATCGCCTTGTCAGCCTGTGTTCTCAAGCAACAATCCGGTGAATGCGGCAAATACCCGCCATTCAGGACACCCGCGTCGTCTGATCCCAGTCCGTCTGTTCCTGCCAGATTGCCCGCAGAGGTTGCCCCTGTCCGCAAAAGTGATCGCCCGTCAGTTCGCAGGCCCAGACACGATCTGTACGGAAATGGCGAAATCCGTTGCGCAGCTCGCACCAGGCCGCCAGCATGGTGCATTCGATATGATAGATCAGGGCAACGGGACGGATGACACGTTCGGTCTGAACGCCTTCGCCACTGATATAGGTGATGCGAATCTTGCGTTCATCCCGAATGGCCTCGCGGTAATTGACGACGGGGATACAGCCCTTTTCCGGGTCGTCCAGCGGCGCACCCCATGGCGCGACCTGCAACCAGTCGGTGGGCACACGCAGCGCCTCGATCTTGCGGCACACCCGATCAGCGGCCTGTTGCAACGTGCTGTCCCCGGTCCGGGCCAGCATCGACAAGCCAACCCACAGCGCCTCAACCTCTTCGGCGTCAAAATTCAGCGGTGGCAGATCATAGCCGCGCCGCATCAGATAGCCGACGCCCGCCTCGCCCTCAATCGGGGTGCGTTGCGCCTGCAGGGCAGCGATGTCGCGATAGACCGTGCGCACCGACACCTCAAGTTTTTCGGCCAGCGTGTCCGCCGTCACAGGGGCCTCGGCGGCGCGCAGAATCTGAATGATCTCAAACAAGCGGGTGGAACGGCGCATGGGTGTCTCCGGTTCATCTGCTGACACTCTAGCACACCCCCCTGACAAGGTGGTGTCAGCAGTAATGGGCAAAGGTTGATCGCGGAAAAAAGGAGATCACCGATGCCGTATCACGACAATCACGTGCTGATGACCCTGAAACTGGACCGCTGGGCACAGGATCACACCCTGCGCGGCTTTGAGATCGAACGCGAGATCATGGCCGCCCGCCAGCCCAGCGCCCCGCGCACGCGGCGCAGACGGTTTTCGTTGGGTAATTTGAAAATGCTGTGGACCAGCGCGGCCTGAGGGTCAGAAATCTGCCTTGGCGCGGAATTTCATCGAGACACCGCCTTCGGGGTTCTTCAGGCGCAGTTCCTCGGAATGCAGCATCAGGCGCGGAAAGTCCCGCGCAGCGCCTTCGGCATAGAACGGGTCACCTAAAATCGGGTGGCCCAGCGCCAGCATATGTACCCGCAACTGATGCGACCGCCCCGTTTTCGGGGACAGGCGCACACGGGTCGTATCGCCTTCGTGTTTCAACACGCGCCAATCGGTGACAGCCGGTTTGCCGGTCTCATGACACACCATCTGACGCGGACGGTTGGGCCAATCGACGATCAGCGGCAAATCGACGGTTCCGGTTTTCGGCTCAACCCGTCCCCAGACACGCGCCACATAGGTCTTGCGGGTCTGGCGAGCCTCGAACTGCATGCTCAGATGACGCTGCGCATGGGGGGTCTGGGCAAAGACCATCACGCCCGAGGTGTCCCGGTCCAGCCGATGCACCAGCAACGCCTGTGGAAACGCCGCCTGTACACGGGTCAGCAGACAATCGGCCAGATGTTCTCCCCGTCCCGGCACCGACAACAGGCCCGGCGGTTTGTTCACCACAATCAGCTGCGCATCCTCGTGCAGCACATCCAAGGGCGTCATCGGGGGATCATAGGTCTCGCTCATGCGCGCCTGCCTATCGCAGCGCGCCACCTCCCGCAACGTCGGCCTTGCCTGAACGGAGCGGTTCAGCAACTCTGACCGCGAACTGAGAGGAGAGCCCATGCACCCCACGATCGAACGCATGCAAGAGGTGGTCGCCAAAGGCGATGAGAGCCTGATTCATGACCTGTTGGCCGAAGATGTCCGGTTCTCCCCGCCCACCTATTACAGCACATGGACTGGCCGTGCGCCGGTGGCAGCGGTGCTGGGTCACGTGGGGCAGGTGTTTTCCGACTTCCGCTACCGCCGCGTGATGGGCGCGGGGAACGACTGGGCGCTGGAGTTTCAGTGCAAGGTTGGCGATCTGGATGCGGTGGGGGTCGACCTGATCACCCTGAACGATGACGGGCTGATACAGGAGTTTGAGGTCGTCATGCGCCCCTATAAAACCATCGGCGCCCTACGCGAGGCGATGATGGCACGGGTCATGACCGATCCCCGCTTCCTCGAATACAAGAATGCGCTGAGCTGACCATGCCCGTGGCTGCTGATCAGCTGTTGCGGGTTCCCCTGTTGCCGGTTTTGGCCGCACAGGGCCTGTCTGTGCGCCGCAGGGCGCAGCTGTTGCCCGAACCCACAGGCCCGCGCGAGGGGCGCGCAGGTCGCGGCCCCCGTCTGCGGCTGCTCATTGCGGGCGACAGTTCGGCAGCAGGCGTCGGCGCCGGAACGCAAACACAGGCCCTGTCCGGGCATCTCGTTTCACTGCTGGCCAAACACTATTCGGTCGAATGGCGGCTCGAGGCCACAACCGGGCACACCACGTCAGACACGGTTGATCGGCTGAGCGGCCTAACCGGCCAGTTTGACATGGCGATCACAGCGCTTGGCGTAAACGACGTAACCCGAGGCGTCACGCGCCAACAATTCATCACCCGCCAGACCGAATTGCTTGGGCTTCTGACCGGTCCGCTTGGCGTGCGCAGACTGGTCGTCACGGCGGTGCCACAGATGCACCGCTTCCCGGCCCTGCCGCAACCGCTGGCGTGGGTTCTGGGGAAACAAGCCGCACGTCTGGATCGCGGGTTGCAACAGGTCGCGGCCCAATACCCGCAGGCGCGGCATCTGCAACTGGACCTGCCCGATGACCCTGCTTTGGCCGCGCCGGATGGCTATCACCCCAGCCCAAAAACATATGCAATCTGGGCAGAAGAAGCCGCCCGGCTGTTGCGTCAGGCCTGAGCCCGCATCTGCCGGATCATTGGAATCGAATACACCACCAGCGCCGTCCAGATCAGCGGAAAGGCAATCATGCGGCCCCGGTCGATCTGTTCGCCGAACAGAGTGATGGCTGTGACAAAGATCATGGTCGGTGCGATATATTGCAGAATACCCATGGTCGACAGCCGCACCAGCTTGGCCCCGTTTGCATAGACCAGCAGCGGTACAGCCGTGACAACCCCGGCACTGGCCAACAAGATAGTGTCCGAAGCCCCAACGCCGAAATGCCCGGTGCCCTGCACGCCCAGCCACGTGACATACACCAGCGCCGGGATCAGCAGTATCAGTACCTCAAGCAGAAACCCCTGATTGGGGCCTATGGGCAGCGACCGTTTGAAAAACGCATAAAAGCCCCAACTGATCATCAAACCCAGCGCAGGCCATGGCAGGCTGCCCGCCTCTATCACCAGAACCAGCACACCCAGCGCCGCGATGGCAACGGCAGCCAATTGCGTCTTCGTCAACGGCTCGCGCAGCAAAACAGCGCCCAACGCAATGCTGAACAGGGGGTTAATGTAATACCCCAGCGCCGCATCCAGCGCCCGATCATTGGCGATCGCCCAGACATAAATCGCCCAGTTCACCGAGATCAGCGCCGCCGTCAAACAGGCCATGCCCAGCATCTTTGGGTTCGTCAAAGCCGCCTTCAGGTCTCGGGTCCGCCCCAGCGCCACCAAAAGCAGCCCCGCCACCGGAACCGACCAGATGATGCGATGCGATACGATTTCAATCGGGCCAACATGGGACAAAGCTTTCATATACAAAGGCAAAAACCCCCACAGGAGATAGGCCGTTACAGCCAGTGCCAACCCCTTGGGCGTGTCTTCTCTGTTCGGTGGTACAGGGGTATCTGCCACAGCACGTCTCCGATTGATATTGCGCTTCTCTACGGCAAATCAGACCGGGTTGGAAACTGCGAAAACTGTGAAGCAGGTCATCAGGAAACGTGATAGGTCACGCTGGTGGCGCCCTGTCATCATGCGAGGCTCTGCCTCGCGCTCCGGGATATTTTTGGACAGATGAACAAGGGATCCCGACTTCATCTGGCCTTAAATATCCCGGGGGAGTCGCCCGGAACGGGCGGCGGGGGCAGCGCCCCCTTCGGCCCTCATCACAGTTTGACGCGTTCGGATTTTGGGTCATACATGGGTTTCAGCGAGGCCTCGGCCCTGACCTTTACGCCGCAGACGTCGATCTCATAGGTAGACGAAAGCACATCCGCTGGTTTCTCACCCTCGCATGGCACATATCCCAGACCAATGGCAGCGCCAAGGGTGTGGCCGTAATTGCCCGAACTCAGATAACCCACATATTCGCCATCCCGGATGATCGGCTCATTGTGGAACAACAGTGGCTCGGCATCAGCCAGTTTGAACTGAACCAGACGGCTTTTGGGCCCGCTTTCCTTGCGTGCGATCACTGCTTCGCGACCAATAAAATCACTGCCTTTGTCAGTTTTCACGGCAAAGCCCAGCCCCGCATCCACAACATGGTCTTCACAGGTGATGTCGTGACCAAAGTGGCGGAAGCCCTTCTCGATCCGGCAGCTGTCCATCATATGCATGCCGCAAAGCTTGAGGCCCATGTCCTGTCCGGCCTCATGCAGCGTCTCAAACACGTGTCCGGCCATGTCAGAAGAGACATAGATCTCCCACCCAAGTTCACCCACGTAAGTCACGCGGTGGGCGCGGGCGAGGCCCATGCCGATCTCGATCTCTTGCGCGGTGCCGAACGGGTTGGCCGCGTTTGAGAAATCACTGGGCGAGACCTTTTGCAGCAGCGTGCGCGCGTTCGGGCCCATGATGGCCAGAACCCCTTCGCCTGCGGTCACATCGGTGATGATCACATTGAAATCACCCTTGTTACGCATCATCCAGGTCTGGTCCGCCAGACGTGTCGCTGCGGGCGTGACCACCAGATAGGCGGTCTCGGACAGGCGGGTGACGGTCACGTCCGCCTCAATCCCGCCTGTGCGGTTCAGGAACTGGGTATAGACGATCTTGCCATTGGGAACCGAATAATCGCCACCGCCGATATAGTTCATGAACCGGTCAGCATCCGGCCCTTCGACGCGGATTTTGCCGAAGGAGGACATGTCATACATGCCCACATTCTCGCGCACCGCACGGTGTTCTGCGGCTGAGTTTTCGAACCAGTTCTGGCGTTTCCAGCTGTAGTGGTATTCGCGTTCCTGGCCTTCATTGGCGAACCAATTGGCGCGCTCCCACCCGGCCAGTTCCCCCATGACGGCACCCTGCTCCAGCAGGTGATGGTGGAAGGGCGTGCGCCGTACTCCGCGCGCGGTGGCCTTCTGGCGATAGGGGTAGTGGTCTGCGTAGAGCAGGCCCAGCGTTTCCTTGGACCGTTCAAACAGGTACTGTTTGTTGCCCTGAAACGGCTGCATCCGGCCAATATCCACGTCGCCCAGATCAAAGGGCTTTTCGCCACTATCCATCCACTCGGCCAGCGCCATGCCAGCACCGCCGGCGGATTGGATACCGATCGAGTTGAACCCGGCGGCGACCCAGACATTGTCCATCTCGGGCGCAAGACCCAGATGGTAGGCATCGTCGGGGGTAAAGGATTCAGGCCCGTTGAAGAAGGTATGAATCCCCGCCTCGGCCAGCATCGGCATCCGGTTCACTGCGGCCTCAAGGATCGGCTCAAAATGGTCGAAATCTTCGGGCAGTTGGTCGAACTCGAAACTGTCGGGGATGCCTTCCACCGCCCAGGGTTTCGCGTTGGGTTCAAACGCGCCCAGCAGAATTTTACCCGCGTCTTCCTTGTAATAGGCGCATTCGTCCGGCACGCGCAGAACCGGCAGCTGGGTCAGGCCATCGATACCTTCGGTGACGATATAGAAATGCTCGCACGCGTGCAGGGGAACGTTCACGCCTGCCATCCGGCCGACCTCATGCCCCCACATCCCCGCGCAGTTCACCACCATGTCGCATTCGATATGGCCCGAGGCGCTGCCATCATCCGCAACCCAGTCCACGCCGGTCACTTTGCGCCCTTGTCGGACAATGTCAGTGACCTTTACGCGTTCCTTGACGATCCCGCCGCGTTGACGCGCACCCTTGGCCAGCGCCAGCGCGATGTTCGCCGGATCGCCTTGCCCGTCCAACGGCAGGTAAACAGCACCTTTGACGTCTTCGATGTTCAGATGCGGATACAGTTCGGCCACGCGCTCGTTCGAAATTTCTTCAACCTCGACCCCAAAGGCGCGGGCCATGGCGGCCTGACGGTAAATCTCTTCCTTGCGCTCGTCGGTCAGGGCCACGGTGATCGAACCACAGCGTTTGAACCCGGTCGCAACACCGGTTTCCTCTTCGAGCGAGCCGTAAAGCTCCTGACTGTATTTCGCCAGCTTGGTCATGTTTGCCGTCGCCCGCAGCTGCGCGATCAGGCCGGCGGCGTGCCATGTGGTGCCGCTGGTCAACTGCTTGCGTTCCAGCAGGACAACATCGCTCCAGCCCTTTTTGGTCAGGTGATACGCGACCGAGCATCCGATGACGCCGCCGCCGATGATGACCACACGGGCCTTGTTGGGAAGATCAACCATCCTGAAATCTCCGCACTGTCAGGTTTCGGGCAAAATGCCATGAAAGATCGACAATAAATGCACCAAAAGCGTCACTCTATTGGCGAAAATCACCGATGTGCAGCCGCCCGTTTCTCGCGCCGCAAAACAAAGGGCGTCACACCAAAAAAGCTTTTGTAGACCGAGGAAAACCCGTTCGGAAAGCCGCAGGCCAGGCCGATCTCGCGCACACTCATGGTGGTGTTCAGCAGCAGGTTATTGGCCTTGGCCAGCCGCATTTCGCGATAAAACCCGTTGGGGGTGGTGCCAAAGAACGTTTTGAACTTACGTTCGAGCGATCGGTTGGACAGGTGCAATTCGTCGACAATCTGGTTGATAGGCAGAGGGTCTTCGATATTGGCCTGCATCAGCTTGATACACTGATCCAGCTTGGCATCCCCGGTGGCCGTCAGGCGCGTGCCCGAAAAAGGCTGCATCGATGAAAAATCGCGGATGTTTTCATGCAGCATGATGTCTGCCACCGTCATTTTGGCCGGCCCCGAGATATGCCGCCCGATCACGGCCAGTGCCACATCCGTTGTCGCCTCCATCCCGGCGCAGGTGACGACGGCGCCCTGTTCGGTGGCGATAGACAGCTTGGCCTCGAACCGGGCACCGCGCTCGCGCAGGAACGAGGCGTTCTCCCAATGGGTCGCCATATTGTCCTTGCCCTGTTCTTTGATGTAACGGCTGGCGGCCTCGGCCAGCAGAAACACCTGCGCCCCGCGATATGTGTAGCCCGAGACAACGCGCCCAAGGGACAGGTCAGGGTGGTCCGGGTCGGAATTGCCAACCACGAACAGGTAGTCGGCCCGGGGCTGCGCTGAAACGGGCTCGGTCTGCACCACCGCGTCGCTGCTGCTGGCAATCGGCCCACCCCTGAGCGATCTGTAGGTAAAGGTAAACGGAGGGGCCGGGCACACCCGGTTTGCCAGGCGCAGCACCTCGACCAGCGACGCCAGCTCCAGCAGCACAAAGCCCGGCGCGACCAGAATATCGAAATGGTGCTGATCGGTCCGGGGGGATGAGGGCGCAGCCTTGGGCATCAGCGGTTCCCTAGACGATCTCATGCCCGGCGGCGCGCAGCCGTTTGGCAAGGGTTTCGATGTGATCGGGGCCAACCTCGCAACAGCCGCCGACAATGCTGGCGCCCTGTTCGACCCAGGCCATCGCATGATCGGCATAGGCATCAGGCCCCAAATCCTGCCGTTGCTCCAACGCATCGACTGTGGGCGCGTCTTCGAGAAACTGCTGGGTGATCCCAGTGAAACCGTTCGCATAGGCCCCAAACGGCCGACCCAGTGTGGCAATGACCTTTAACGCAGCCGGAATCGCCTCGGGGCGCGAGCAATTGATCAGCACGGCCTCGGGCGCGAATTGGGCAACCAAAGGCGCGATCTCTGACAAGGGCTCGCCCGAGCGCAGATATGTTCCATCCGCATCCATGACCGACAGCGCCAGCCAGACGGGTTTGCCCAGATCTGCCACACCGCGCAGGACCCCTTCGGCCTCTTGCACGGATGAGACGGTTTCGATCAGAAACAGATCGACCCGACCGGCCATCAGGGCGGCCAGTTCGCCGAATTTTTCGGCTGCCTCGGTCACGTCGGGGTTCAGGTCCGGGCGGTAGCTGGCCAGTAAGGGCCCCAATGCCCCCGCGATCCGCCCGCCTGTTTTCGCGCGCGCCTGTTCAGCCTGTGTCAACGCAGCATCGATCAGCGCGGCCAGCTGATCATCCAACCCTTCGCGCACAAGGCGCGAGCGGTGAACGGCGTAGGTATTCGTGGTGGCGACGGTCGCACCGCGAAGGAAGTAATCGGCATGCACATCCCCGACCAGTTCGGGGTGGTCGATCATTACCCGGGTCGACCACAAAGGGGTCGGCTTTTCACCGCTGCGCTTGACCAGCTCTTGCCCGACAGAGCCATCCAGTAGAGTGATTTGTGCCATTTTCCCAGCCCTTTCACGGAATCAGGACAAGTTTGCCCGGATAGGCTTTGGATTGGAAATCCTGCTGCGCCGTGGCGATATCCCTTAACGGATAAGTTTTTGAGATCAATGGCTTGATCCGACCGGCATTGATCATCTCGACCAGACGTCCAAACACGTCAAAGGCCTGATGGGTGCAGCCGTGAATGGTGATGTCGCGCAGATAGATGTCACGCAGATCAGCCTGGACCATCGGCCCGGCGATCGCGCCGGACACCGCATAATGACCGCCCGGTTTCAGGGCGAGGATCAGGCCGGGCCATGCGGGTCCGCCCACCACATCAATCACCACGTCAAACATGTCCGCAGGCAGTGTCGCATCGCGCGCAAAGATATCGACCGCGCCCTGCCCTTTGACCACATCGGCCTTGGCGGGGCTGGTCACACCCCACACCGTGGCCCCGCGCAACGCGGCCAGTTGTACCGCTGCCAAGCCGACTCCGCCCGAGGCACCGGTGATCAGCACCTTTTGCCCTGAAGTCACACCGGCCCGGGTCAGCAGGTTCTCAGCCGTACCAAAGGCGCAGGGAATGGCGGCAATCTCAATATCCGACAAGGGTGAGGCTGAGACATCATACAGATCAGACGCTTCAACCAGACAATACTGCGCAAAGGCCCCGTCGATTTCCGACCCCAGCGCAATAAACCCGGTCGGGTTGCCGGGGCGCGGACGTGGCAGGTTGATCGGGCAGGTCACGCGCTGACCGGGGCGGAACCCGGTATCCGGTGCGGCCTGTTCGACAACGCCACACAGATCGCCGCCCTGAATGCGGGGGAAGTGCAGCGCGCCACCCCAGCCTCCGGCCTCTACATCCTGATCCACCGCGTCGGTCGCACCGGTCACATCCGACGAATACCAACCGACGCGCGTGTTGATGTCAGTGTTGTTCACCCCGGCTGCCGCGACCCGAACCAGAACCTGGCCGGGTCCGGGGTGCGGCACGGGAATATCCGCGCGCCACTCCAGCGCCTCTGGCCCGCCGTGACGGGTCAGGTAGACGCCTTGCATGACGCGCGGAGCAGTCATGGATCAGGCCCGCAGCCGGTCGTTGGCCGGATCCCAGAGGGGCTGATCTTCTTGCACCACGGCAGGGTATTTCTGACCGTAGATTTCAACCTCCAACGTGGTGCCGGGGTTGGCGAGTTCGGCCTTGACCATGCCCAGCGCGATGGATTTGCCGACGCGATAACCCCATGCTCCGGACGTCGTCTCACCCACGATCTGATCGCCTTGCCAGATGCAGGACATGTAGGGCGCGTCGCAGTCACCGGCCTCGACCGTCAGGGTCACGAACGACTTCTTCACGCCCTGCTGCTTTTCGTTCAGGATCGCGGCCTTGCCGGGGAAGTCCTGCGGTTTGTCCAGTTTGACAAACCGCCCCAGCCCGCCTTCCAGCAGCGAGTAATCGGTGGACAGATCACCCTTCCACGCGCGGTAGCCTTTCTCGATCCGCAGCGAGTTCAGCGCATACATGCCAAACGGTGTGGCACCCGCACCGAGGATCGCGTCATAGATCGCAGGCATGTGGTCGTTCAGGGCGTGAACCTCCCATCCAAGCTCACCGGCAAAGGAGACGCGGATCAGATGAGCAGGCTGCCCCGCCACGGTGGCCGACTGATGGGTCAGCCAGCCCAGCGACAGATCTGCATCGGTCAGGCCCGACAGGATCTCACGCGATTTCGGGCCGGTTACGATCAGCGTATCGCGGGTGGTGGTGACATCCTCGACACTGACGCCCGAGGGCATCGCATTCACCAGAATGTCGCGGTCATGCCATTGCGCAGTGGCGGCGGTGATCATGACGAACTCATCCTCGCCCAGACGCAGGCAGGACATTTCGGTCAGGATGCGGCCCCGGTCGTCCGAGATATAGACCAGATTGATCCGACCCACTTTGGGCAGACCACCCGTAACCAGACCACGCAGCGCCTCAGCCGCGCCGTCGCCCTTGACCATGAAGCGCGAGAAGCCCGGCAGGTCCAGCACGCCGCAATGATCGCGCACCGCCTCGCATTCTTCCTTGATCCGCTGCTCCCACGGGCCTGACCGACCCCATGTGTGCGTGGCCTCAAGCGAGGTGTCGTCGCCCGGCTTGGCGAACCAGTTGGCGCGCTCCCAGCCGTTATAGGCGCCCATGACACCGCCCAGTTCCTTGATCTTGGCGTGAACAGGCGAAACCTTCTTATCCCGCGCCGCAGGCCATTCGTGATGCGGGAAGTGCATGGCGTATTCGTTACCATAGACCTCCATGCCCTTCTGGTTGCAGTAATCCTGATCGGTGTAGTCGGTGTAGCGACGCGGATCGACGGCCCACATGTCCCACTCGGTCGCGCCATCGACGATCCATTCGGCCAGCACTTTACCCGCACCACCACCTTGCGCGATGCCGAAGGTAAAGCTGTGCGCCTCAAACGCGTTTGCCACGCCGGGCATCGGGCCGATCAGCGGCAGACCATCCGGCGCGTACGGGATCGGGCCGTTGATGACACGACCCACACCCGAAGTTGCCATCAGCGGCACCCGCTCCATCGCGTCCATCATGATATCCTCGATCCGGTCCAGATCGTCGTTCCACAGTTGGAAGCTGAAATCCTCGGGCATCGGGTCATCTTCGGTCATCCAGTGGCCCTTGCAGTTGGGCTCATAGGGACCAAGGTTGAAGCCATTCTTTTCCTGCCGCAGATAGTACGAAATATCCACGTCGCGCAGTAGGGGCAGCTTGCCACCGTTTTCTTTCGACCACGCCTCAACCTCGGGCACTTCGTCGGTCAGCAAATACTGATGGCTCATCACCATCGCGGGCACGGTGCGACCACCGTATGGCTTGAACATCTCACCCACGCGCTGCGCATAGTAACCTGCGGCGTTGACCACGTAGTCGCAGGCAATGTCGCCCTGATCTGTGTGCACGGTCCAGGTGCCATCGTCATGCTGGGTCACATTGGTCGCCGGGCAGAAGCGGATAATCTTCTGGCCCAAATCCCGCGCGCCTTTGGCAAAGGCTTGCGTCAGCTGGGCCGGGTCGATATCGCCATCGGTCGGGTCGTACAGCACGCCTTCTAGGTCATGGGTTTCAAGGAACGGATACCGCTCTTTCGCCTGTTCGGGCGTCCACATCTCCATCGGGATGCCTTGGTAGCGGCCCATGGACAGGGCGCGCTCGAACTCCTGCATCCGCTCTTTGCTGTGCGCCAGACGGATCGAGCCCGAAACGTGGTAGTTCATCGGGTAATCGACCTCATCCGCAAGGCGCGCATACAGCTCGGTCGAATAGCGCTGCATGTTCATGATCGCCCAAGAGGTCGAAAAGGTCGGCACGTTGCCCGCGGCGTGCCAGGTGGAGCCGGCGGTCAGTTCGTTCTTTTCCAGCAGAACGCAGTCGGTCCAGCCCTTTTTGGCCAGATGATAAAGCGACGAACAGCCGACAACGCCGCCGCCGATGATGACCACACGGGCCTTGGTTGGAAAATCACTCATGGTCTTGCTTCCCTATTAATGTGCCCGCTTGGGCAGGTCGTCTGTGATGTCGTAGTAGTCGCCCTTGTCCGCCACAAAGATGTGCTGGGCGAGTTTCAGCCCGGTGGGTTCGTCCAACGATCCCACCGAAACTGCAATCGTGTCCTCGTCATTGTGCTGCCAGAACAGGAACGAGCCGCAGGCGCTGCAAAAGCCGCGCTTGGCGATGTCCGAGGCGTGGTACCATCCCAGCGTCTCGTCCGAGGTAAATCTGAGGTTGTCCTGATGCGTCTCGCATGAGGCCCAAAGATGTCCCGATTGCCTGCGGCATTGGCCGCAATGGCAGGCATTGGGCGGGCTGAGGTCTCCGTCAATGGTGAAGGCAACCTTGCCGCAGAGGCAGGAACCGGTGTGCATGTCTTTACCCCCTTGCTGTGGGCGATGTGCTGGTGCCCAGCAACACGCCGTAGATGATGAAACAGGTCGCCATCATGCGGCGGACCCAGATGTTGAACACCGCGCCCAGCGCGGCTTTGCCCATCAGCGCGCCCAGCAGGGTGAACCCGGTATAGCTGAGCGTCGTGATGACCAGCGCAGTGGGCATGATCACCCCCATCTGCTGCCAGACCGGCACGTCGGGCTGCACGAATTGTGAAAACGCCGCCAGATACCCGGCCACGCTTTTGGGGTTGATCGTGGCTACAGCCAGCGCGTGCAGATAGACGTGGCGCGCGGGCCGCTCGGACGCGGGTGCGGGCTTGCTGGCGTTGATCCAGCCGCGGATACCCATCCAGATCAGGAACCCGGCACCGATCAGTTTCGCAATGAAAAATCCCATGGGCGAAGCCGCAATCAGCGCCGTGATGCCCAGCGCCGACAGGATCAGAAACGCACTGGCCTGCGTCAAGATCGCCAGCACGCCCAGCATGGCTTTGGGAAAGGGCAGGCTCATCCCGTTTGAGATGCAATTGACCGCATTCGGCCCCGGCGTGGTGACGAACACCACCCAGAACAGGGCGAATATGGTCCATGCCTCAAAGCTCATTCAATACACCGGCGGGGCGATGACCCAGATGGCCACGGCGGGCTCATCAAAAGGGTTCGCCCATTGATAGGGTTCATGTTTGATGCGGAAACTGTCACCCGGCCCGACCGAGAATTGCCGCCCTCCGATGATCAGGTCCAATCGGCCCGAGACCATATAGCCGACCTCTTGCGTCGGACGGTGGGCCGGGGTTTGCATCTTGGAACGAGGCTCAAAGGTGGAATGCACCATCTCAAAATCATCGGTCAGATCGGGCGAGAGCAATTCTTCGATCAACCCTTCCTCACCCGACCCCATCGGGCGGCGTGAGCCTGCGCGCACCACGTATCCCTGCTCATCTGCGGGTGCCGCGGAATGGGCGAACAGCATCGACATCGGAACACCCAGACATGTCGCGATCTGCCGCAGATCGGAAATCGAGGGGTCAGACATGTCCCGCTCAACCTGGCTGAGCCAGCCGACCGACCGGTTCAGCCGCTCTGCGATCTCGGTCAAGGTCAACCCACGCGCCTTGCGCAAGGCCCGGATATCGGCACCAAGGGTCGCTCGGTTCGGGGCTTGGGTGTTCACTGACATCTCCGGGTGCGTGAAAATTGACGGTCTTTTTTCACGATGACCCGAGTCGGTGAAATTTCCAAGCGTTTTTTCACGCGGGTCACCAAAGTATGCCTTTTTGGAGGGGCTGGCCGAACCGGTAATCTAAGGCGAGAAAACTAGCCTATTCCGTGACGATCAAAATGACTGACCGCCAGGCTCTTGTAGTTGGTAGCCAAGACTTTTCTCCAAAGCCGGGTCGAGTTGAGAATTGATGAAACGCATGTCTTGGGCTTCTACTTTTTGAATTTTACCCTGGCGCAAATCAGGCCGCATACTTCCCAAGGCCCGCACAGGCCATTCAACTTTGTCGACGTCCAGATCAAAACTTCTGGAAACGGCTCGAATAATATCTTCCGGAGTCTTTTTGAACGACTCGAAACGCCAAACAACCAAATTGCAAAGGTCATGGCGCAATCCCGTCCAATGTCTCAGCTTTGCAGTCCGCATCTGCATTAGGTTACTAAATCGTCTACCGGTCATAGGATCACGGTCCTGCAACAACGGCACGCTTGCGTACTCTTTTCGCGGCAGTCCAAAATATGCCTTGGGCCGATCCACAACGGTATCCCACGGGGCGCGAATAAACCCAGGAAACTCAAGATTTCGCATCGTTTCGGTACAATGCCATGGTTTGTCGAACATACTGATGACCCAGTCATATGGCGCGCGTACAGAAACAACGACCAAAGTGTCCTTAGCAATTCCAGAACCCTGAACAAAGCCGTGTTTCCAGCCAAGCTTTCCATCTTTTTCCAAGCGAAATGCGCGTTCAAGCACAAATTTACTAACGTTTGTGCCCGAAGATCGTTCACCCATAACGGCAATTCTTCTGATCGGGGCATCATACACACGGTTGATGAATAGCCCATCTGAACCCAGCATTTTTCCGCCCTCAATTCATCGCAAGTACAACCAAGAGCTATCCATGAAATTGATACTTGTAACAACACTCTAACCAAAAAGCTCGACGCCTGTTACAAACGGGCACTATTGAGAGGTGTCGTTCCTCATTAGCATTCAAAGGATGTAAACAATGGAAAACGGACTTGGGTTCTTCGATATCGTCTGGTCGATCTTCTGGCTGTTCCTGATGGTCGCCTGGTTCTGGGTGATGATTTCGGTGGTGGCCGATGTCTTTCGCTCAAAAGACCTGAGCGGTGGCGGCAAGGCTGTTTGGATCGCCTTTGTGATCCTGATCCCATGGCTTGGCGTCTTGTGCTACCTGATCATTCGCGGCGACAAGATGCACCAGCATAGCGTTGAAACCATGACCCAGATCGAAGAGGCACAAAAGGACTACATCCGGTCCGTTGCCAGCGTATCTGCCGCAGACGAGCTTGAGCGATTGGCCGCGCTCAAGGACAAAGGCCATCTGACGGATGAGGAATTTGCCGCACAGAAAGCCAAGGTGCTTGGCGCCTGATCTCTTGTTCTGAAAAGAGTGTCGACCGGGCGCGCTCGGTCGAGTTCATCTGGCAAAGACGCTGTTCAGAATCGTGGTGAGTGCTGCCGCGTCCGTTTCCGTAAAAGCGTCGGGCTGATCACTGTCGATATCAAACACCGCAATCACAGTGCCCAATGTATCCCGCACCGGCAGCACCAGCTCGGAACGCGTTGAGGACGCGCAGGCGATATGGCCCGGAAAAGCGTCCACATCGGGAACAAGCTGCACTTCTCCGGTCCGGGCCGCTGCGCCGCAGACGCCGCGTTCAAAGGGAATGACCAGACAGCCATGCCCACCCTGATAGGGCCCGATCTTCAGCAGATTGGGCTCGGTCACGCGGTAAAAGCCGGTCCAGTTGAAGCGGTCATCGGCGTGGTGCACCTCACAGGCGATCGTGGCCATCAGTGCGATCTGGTCCGTTTCACCTTCGGTGATTGAAGTTATGGTTTTTGCAAGCGTGGCGAAGTCTGTGGTCATGGTGGTGCCTTTTTGCGACGGGGCAAGGGGGCGCCGCCCCCTCTTGAGCCGATGGCTCAATTCACCCCCGCCGTATTTGAAACAAGAAGAAGGGTCAAACGCGTTCTATGGCGATGGCTGTACCTTCGCCGCCGCCGATGCAGATGGCCGCAATGCCACGGTTGAGGTTTCGTTTCTCCAACGCGTTGAGCAATGTGACCATGATCCGGGCACCTGAGGCACCGATTGGGTGGCCCAGCGCGCAGGCGCCGCCGTTGACGTTCACCTTGTCACGCGGCAGGCCCATTTCCTGCATGAAGGCCATGGGGACGACGGCGAAAGCCTCGTTCACCTCCCACAGGTCCACATCGTCTTTGGACCAACCGATGGCAGAGAGGAGCTTTTGAGCTGCGGGAACAGGCGCGGTGGTGAAAAGGCCCGGTGCCTGCGCGTGGCTGGCGTGGCCGACGATCCGGGCGCGGACGGTCAGGCCCTGCGCCTCGGCCGCGTCCGCTGAGGCCAGCACAAGGGCCGCCGCACCATCCGAGATGGATGAGGAATTGGCGGCTGTCACGGTTCCGTCCTTGCGAAAGGCCGGTTTCAGAGTCGGGATCTTGTCGGGGCGTGCGGATTGGGGTTGTTCGTCTTGTGCGCAGGTGACCTCGCCCTTGCGGGTGCGGGTGGTCACAGATGTTATCTCATCTGCAAAGGCACCGCTTTCCTGCGCGGTCAGGGCGTTCGACAGCGATTGCAGCGCGTATTCATCCTGCGCCTCGCGAGTGAACTGATAGGCTTCGGCGCAGTCCTCGGCGAATGTACCCATCAACCGGCCTTTGTCATAGGCGTCCTCGAGCCCGTCCAGGAACATGTGATCAACCACCTGACCGTGCCCGATCCGCGCGCCGCCACGCATTTTCGGCAGAAGGTACGGGGCGTTGGTCATACTCTCCATCCCGCCTGCGACCATCGTATCGGCATGGCCGAGCGCGATGTGGTCAAAGGCCATCATCGCGGCTTTCATCCCCGATCCGCACATCTTGTTGAGCGTCGTTGCCGGCACCTCTTCGCCCAGACCCGCCGCGAAACCGGCCTGCCGTGCGGGCGCTTGCCCCTGCCCTGCGGGCAGAACACAGCCCATCAGAACCTCATCGACCGTCGCGGTGCCAGCGCCCGTTAACGCAGCGCGGATGGCGGTTCCGCCAAGTTCCGCCGCCGGAACTCCGTCGAACATACCCTGAAACCCACCCATAGGAGTGCGTGCGGCACCCGCGATTACGACCTGTTTCATCACGATGTTCCTCCTCTTTTTCAGTATCGATGGATACCGAATGGTAAGATTTGCCGTCTAGCGTATTTCTACCAGTGAATTTCAGATCAAAGGACCGTCGCGAATGGCCCTGACAAGTACTACGACCGACGACACTCAGATCATCAAGGTCCATTCTGACCGCATTGATGCCGCTATGGCCATTCAGTTCAAGGAAGATATGCGAAATCAGGCCGACGGTCGCATAAAGCGTGTGGTTCTGGATCTCAGCAGTGTCGAGTTTATTGATTCCAGCGGTTTGGGGGCCATCGTTGCCTCGATGAAGCAGCTTGGCAATGACCGCAGGCTGGATTTGGCAGGCCTGCATCCCTTTGTCGAAAAGGTCTTTCGGCTGACCCGCATGGATACGGTCTTTAAGCTGTTCCCGACATTGGATGACGCCCTTTCGGCCACCGCTGATTGATTTTCCGATCTTCTGAGCAGGCCACCCCCTATGTGTGACGGCAAGTGTGTAAATCTGACTTTTGCGGCAACCGAGGCCGAAGCCAGTAGCGGCATTGCGCAGCTCAGCCGGTGCCTTGCCGCCAAAGGTTTGCCAATGCACAAGGCCGCAGATGTAAAGATCGCGCTGGCCGAGGCGATCAACAATGTTGTCGAACACGCCTATGCGGATGTGACCCCGGCAAAGGTGCAGGTGCGGTGTCATCTGCACCGGGACTGGCTGGATATTCTGATTTCGGACACAGGCAATCCGTTGCCAGGATTTCGGGTGCCCGATGGCGTTCCAGCGCCGCTTGGGTCTTGCGTGGATGAGTTGCCAGAGGGCGGGTTCGGCTGGTTCCTGATCCACGAATTGACCAATGATATCCGGTATGAACGCAGCAACGGCTGCAATCGCCTGTCGCTGCGGTTTGACTTTCCCGAACCGGCCTGACGGCGCAAAAACGTCACAATAAGGCCCAGATCGAACCATTGTGGCGCCGCAAACAAGGGACAAAACTGTACCTGTAGCTCAGATAGCTTCCCTCGGCGCCATGTGTCACAGCCCCCACCCAGTGAACGGCGCCGAGGATCTTCCCACTGATTTTACTGGACAAGTTCCGACCGCGCGGTACCTTCGGCGCGTTCAAATCGGGGAAGTACACCATGCGGGATTTTCACACTCCGGGCCGGTCCGAAGTTCTGGCAACCGAGGGGATGTGCGCCACGTCGCACCCTCTGGCCGCGAAAGTGGCGGTGGATATCCTGCAGCAAGGTGGCAACGCGATGGACGCCGCCATTGCCGGGGCCGTTCTGCTGGGAATTTGCGAGCCGCAGATGACCGGTTTGGGCGGCGATTGCTTTGTCCTCTACAACCGGGCGGGCGAGGATGAAATCCGCGCGCTGAACGGTTCGGGCCGTGCGCCCGCCGCGGCGGATGCTGAACGGTTGCGCGCGCAAGGTCTGGCCTCGGTTCCGCTGAATTCGCCCGATGCGGTGACTGTTCCGGGGGCTGTCGATGCGTTCTGCCATCTGGCCGAGACCGAGGGCAAGCTGGGGCTGGACGCCATTCTTCAGCCTGCCATTCACTATGCCGACACAGGCGTCCCGGTTGCCCAGAGGGTCGCGCAGGATTGGCGATCCGGGGCTGAGGCCCTGCAAGGCGCGGCACGGGCGCATTACCTGTTCGACGACCAACCGCCAGAACTGGGTCAGGTGTTCCGCGCACCCGGTCAGGCCGAAGTTCTGCGCCAGATCGCCCGAAACGGGCGCGACGCCTTTTATTCGGGCGAGATTGCCGAGGACATGATCTCGACCCTCACCAAACTTGGCGGCACCCACACGGCAGATGATTTTCTGACCACTGCCTGCACGGACACTCAGTCCGTCAGCGGGATGTATAACGGGATAGAGCTGGTTGAACATCCGCCCAACGGCCAGGGTGCAACGGCGATTTTGCTGTTGAATATACTCAAGAATTTCGACCTGTCCGGCATGGACCCGTTTGGTGCGGAACGGCTGCATCTTGAGGCCGAAGCCTCGAAACTCGCCTATGATGCGCGCAACCGGTTCATCGCCGACCCGGATCACACAACGCATGCGGATCGGTTTTTGGATCAGGATGTGGCAGATAAGCTGGCCGCTCTGATCGACCCAAGACGCGCGATGCCAGCAGCAGCCCCGCTGACCGAGGCCATCCACAAAGACACAGTTTACATCACCGTGGTGGATCGGGACAGGATGGCGGTCTCGCTGATCTATTCGATCTTTCACAGCTTTGGCTCGGGTATCGCATCAGAGAAATATGGCATTCTGCTGCAAAACCGGGGGGCGGGCTTTACCCTGCAGGCGGGCCATCCCAACGAACTGGGCGGCGGCAAGCGCCCCATGCACACGATTATTCCCGGCGCGCTGAAACAAGATGGCAAGGTCTTGATGCCCTTTGGCGTGATGGGCGGGGCCTATCAGCCAACCGGCCACGCGCGGTTCCTGTCGAACATGACGGATCACGGGTTGGGGCTGCAAGCCAGCATCGATGCCCCGCGCGCCTTTGCCGACAAGGGTGTTCTCAAGCTGGAACGCGGAATTTCGCCTAAGGTCGCCCAACAATTGTCGGAAATGGGGCACAACGTCGATGTTCCGGAAACACCGCTGGGTGGCGCGCAAGCCATTCGAATCTGCGACACCGGTGTGTTGAAAGGCGCAAGCGATCCGCGAAAAGACGGGTGTGCGCTTGGCTACTGAGCCATCAGTTCAAATGGAAGTGCAGCGGGTAAGCACCGTTTTCGAACGGGCCAAACATGTCGGGGATGTCGGGATGCTCAACCGGCTCACCCGACTGGTCTTCAATCAGGTTTTGTTCAGAAACATAAGCCACATAGAAGGATTGGTCGTTCTCGGCCAGCAGGTGATAAAACGGCTGATCCTTGATCGGGCGGCTGTCTTCGGGGATGGCCTGATACCATTCTTCGGTGTTCGAAAACTCTGGATCCACGTCAAAAATCACCCCTCGGAAGGGATGTTTTTTGTGGCGGACAACCTGGCCCAACCCGTACTTGGCATGTGTCTTCAGCATTGTTTATGCCCCCAAAGGTCTTACTACCTCGTTCCGGGAAAAAATGCCAATCATTGATCTGAAATTAAGGGAAACAGTCTGTGAACCTTCTGCTGACAGTGTTCGAAATCGCCGCTCCGGTCTTTCTTTTGGCGGCGGTAGGCTTTGCCTGGGTCAAGCTGGGCTTCGAATATCGGTTGGAGTTTGTGACCCGTCTGGGCGTCACGCTGGCAGTGCCGAGCCTGATCTTTGTGGCCCTTATGCAGACCGAAATCCCGGCCGGAGAGCTGACGCGCTTTACGCTGGCTGCCATTGCCGGGCATGTCGGGCTGGCCCTCGTGTTCGAGGTATTCGTGCGCCTGCGCGGTCTGGATCGCAGGACCTATCTGTCGCCTCTGGTATTCGGCAACTCCGGCAATCTGGGCCTGCCCCTGTGCATTTTCGCCTTTGGTCAGGCGGGGTTGGGCTATGCGGTCATTTTCCTGGCGGTCACCGCGCTGCTGTCTTTCACCTACGGGCTTTATGTCGTGGCGGGCAAAGGCGGGTTTGGCAAAGCGGTGCGCGAGCCTATGGTCTGGGCCACGTTGCTGGGGGCCCTGTTCCTGTGGCGTGGCTGGCAGACCCCGGTTTTCCTGACCAACACGCTTGAGCTTTTGGGCCAGATGGCCATTCCGATGATGCTGATCACGGTGGGGGTCGCGATTGCCCGGCTGACCACGCAAAAGATCGGACAGGCGATCTGGCTGTCTGTGCTCAAGCTGATTGTGTGTTTTGTGCTGGGCTGGGTTTTGGCGGTTCTGTTCCGTCTGGATACGGTCGGATTTGGGGTGATGGTTCTGCAGATGTGCACCCCGGTCGCGGTGACATCCTACCTGCTGGCGGCGCGGTTCAACGCGGATGCGGATGCGGTTGCGGGGATGGTCATGATCTCAACCATCCTGTCTGTGGGCGCATTGCCCTTAATTCTAGCTATTGTTTTGTAACGATTGTGATTTCCAAAAAGCTCAATCTGCGCTAGAATAAAAGAAAAAGGCATGAGGCACATGAGCAGAATTCTTTTCGTACTCTTCGGGGTGCTGCTTTTGGCATCCTGTGGGGGTGGCTCGAAACAGCCACCCAGCAAGCTGAATGACGCGTGCAGTATTGCGCGCGAGCGGCCCGAATTCATCAAGGCGTTCAAAAGCACGGAACGGAAATGGGGTGTTCCCGTTCACGTTCAGATGGCGACGATCTATCAGGAAAGCCGCTATAAGCATGACGCGCGCACGCCGCATCAATATGTTCTGGGCGTGATCCCGATGGGCCGTCAAAGCAGCGCCTATGGCTTTAGTCAGGCGCTGGACGGCACATGGGAGGAATACCAGCGCGAAACCGGCAAGCGCCGCGCCAAACGCGACCGCATCCGCGATGCGTCGGATTTCATCGGCTGGTACATGAACAAAAGCTATGAGCGTAACGGCATCCACCCCAGCGACACGCGCAACCAGTATTTGGCCTATCACGAAGGCCATACCGGCTATGCCCGCGGCAGCCACTACAGCAAGACATGGCTGCTGAACGTCGCCAATGACGTGGATGCACGGGCCAAGCTGTATCAGGCGCAGCTGTCAGGCTGCCGCTATTAAAACGGGATACGGGTCAGCGGTTGGCTGACCCGGTTCTTTTTGCTTTTGAGAACAAATCGCGGCTCAGGTCGGCATCTGTATCCAACTGCCCCAGCAACACGGTTGTTTGGGTCCCCGCGTTGTCATGGATCACCCATTTGCGCAGCTCAATCGGATTATCGGTGAACATCAGCTCAATCCGGCCGGATTCGGGGTTCTTGGGGTCCTGAGCAGTCACAACCGTGGCCGTTCCGTCGAACGTATGGCCCACTACCATATTCGCCTGCCCCAGATTCACATTCCGCGCCAGCACCAGTGACAGGGGTGTGCGCCGCAACGGGTATTGCTCGGGCGGTTGGTTTGATTTCGGGTCAAAGATCTGCACGGTGCCCGTATTGGCCAGAACCACAGCGCTGCTAGGCGGATCATATTCGAACCGCATCTTGCCGGGCCGCTGCATCCACAGCTTACCCGTGCTGAGCGTGCCATCATCATTGACCTGAGTGAACGTCGTCTGAACGGTTTTCAAATCGTTCAGATAGTTGGAAATCTGCGACAAGGGCAGTTTATCAGCCGCCCAGGCCGCCGGGGCGGCCAGGGTCAGGGCAAGGGCAAAAGCAATCTGTTTCATGGCTCACAGATAGGCGTTCCGCCCTTGTTATTAAATATCCTATTGCTCGGGGACGAGGATTTCCCGCTTACCGACGTGATTTGCCGCCGAAACAACGCCTTCGTCCTCCATCTGCTCAACCAGCCGCGCGGCTTTGTTGTAGCCGATGGCAAGTTTCCGCTGGATGTATGAGGTCGAGCATTTGCGATCTTTGATCACAATCGCCACCGCCTGATCGTACAAGGCATCCTCTCCGTTCGTGTTGCCGCCGGTATTCAGGCCCAGAACGGCGTCGATATTGTCTGCCTTTTCCTCGGCAGGGCCATCGACCACGCCGCTCATGTAGTCGGGCGGGCCGAACTGTTTCAGGTGGTTGACGATTTCCTCAACCTCTTCGTCCGAAACAAAGGGCCCGTGGCAACGGGTGATCTTGGCTCCGCCGGCCATATACAGCATATCGCCCTGCCCCAGCAGTTGCTCAGCCCCCATTTCGCCCAGAATGGTGCGGCTGTCGACTTTCGACGTCACCTGGAACGAGATCCGCGTGGGGAAGTTCGCCTTGATCGTACCGGTGATGACATCGACCGAGGGGCGCTGCGTCGCCATGATCAGGTGAATGCCCGAGGCCCGCGCCATCTGTGCCAGACGTTGGATGCAGGCTTCGATCTCTTTGCCCGCGACCATCATCAGGTCGGCCATCTCATCAACGATGACGACGATATAGGGCATCGCTTCGGGCGCGAATTCTTCCGTCTCGAACATTGGTTCGCCGGTTTCATCGTCAAAGCCGGTTTGGACCGTGCGGCTGAACATCTCGCCCTTGGCCAGAGCGTCTTTTACGCGGCCATTGTAACCGGCAATGTTGCGCACGCCCATTTTGGACATCTTGCGATAACGATCCTCCATCTCGCCCACGACCCATTTCAGGGCGACAACAGCCTTTTTCGGGTCGGTCACAACGGGCGAGAGCAGATGCGGGATGCCATCATAAACGGACAATTCCAGCATCTTGGGGTCGATCATGATCAGGCGGCATTCGTCCGGCGTCAGCTTGTACAACAGCGACAGAATCATCGTGTTGATTGCCACCGATTTACCCGAGCCCGTGGTCCCAGCGATCAGCAGGTGAGGCATCTTCGCAAGGTTCGCCACGACAGATTCGCCGCCGATATCCTTACCCAGTGCCAGCGGCAGCGCGTGATTGCCGTCGCCAAAATCACGGCTGGCCAGAATTTCGCGCAGCACCACCATCTCGCGGTTTTCATTGGGCAGTTCGATCCCGATGACCGAGCGGCCCGGCAGGGTCGACACCCGCGCAGACAGCGCCGACATCGACCGTGCAATATCGTCAGCCAGACCGATCACGCGGCTTGCTTTCAGACCGGGCGCGGGCTCCAGTTCATACATGGTAACCACCGGGCCGGGGCGGACGCTGACGATCTCACCTTTGACGCCGTAGTCATCCAATACGTTCTCCAACATCCGCGCGTTTTCTTCCAGCGCTTCATCGCTGAGGTGATGACGCTGAATCGCGGCGGGGTTCGACAACAGACCCAGCGGGGGCAGTTCGAAATCCGCATGTTTGTCCTCGAAGGACAACGCCGGCTGTGCTTCGGCCTGCGCCCGACGCGATGGCGGGGGGGTACGGCGCACGGGCTGTGCAACCACCGGCTTGCGCGGTTCGGCCACCGGAATTTTCATCGCAGGGCGCGCTTGCGGCGCGGGTTCAGGCATCGGGTCATCCTCGAACACAGCCTCTTCTTCGAACTCCTGTTCCGGCGCGAAATCCTGATGCAGGGGCTCTTGTTGCCATTCCGGTTCAGAATCTGCGGTCAGCATCGGTTCGGGCGGCAGACCGGCCGACGTCACCGGCGGTTCGGGCGGCAGCTCTTCTGTTCCTCGGGGGTTCAGGATCAGCGGGTCCGGTCCACGGCCACGGCCCTTGGTCAAGGGCAGGTTCGGATCATGCGCGGGCGCCATTTCACCCGCCGCGACCTTGCGATTGCGCACGGCGGCTGAGATTTTCGAGCGAATGCGGTCTTCGCCCGGCATTTCGTCGAAATCTGCAACCGGTTCACGGTCAATCAACTCGGGCTCAGGCATCGGTTCAGGACGGCGGATCAGGCTGGGCATCCGGGCCAGAAGGCCGGGCTTGGCGGGTTCTTCCTCCTCAACCTCGAACTCTTCAAACATCGGGTCGGCATAGGCCAGATCGTCGTCGAACGCAGGCTCGACCCGCGCGGCCTTGCGGTCTTCCCATTGCGCACGACGGTCACGTGCCACCTGAGCCGTGGCCGACGCCCCCCGGCCCAGCAGGTTCATCAGCATATCATAGGACATCACAAGTCCCAGCAGGAAGGCACGGAACCCCTTGCGCACATCGGCCCGGGTGAAGCCCAGAACAAACACGCCCAGCGCCAGCATGCCGACAGCCATCGCCAGCGACATCAGTTTGACCATGAAATGCGAGGAAATCGGCAACAGGGTCAGCAATGCCCCCATGACGGTATCACCAAACAGGCCACCCAGACCAAAGCTATGGGTCGCGCGCCATGCCTCATCGGGCACCAAGGTGGCAGCATAGACCGAGACAACGGCAATCCAGATCGGCGCAAAGATCAGGCGGGAAATGGCACGATCTTCACCAAAGTGACCGGCAAAGCGCACGCCCCAGCCGATCAGAACCATGGCAATGCTCCAGCTGCCCCAGCCAACGATCATGAACAAGGGCGCGGCAATGGACGCGCCAATCCGGCCCATCCAGTTCTGCACCGGCGCATCTGTTGACACCATCCAATTCGGGTCCTCCGGCGTGTAAGACCAGATCATCGCGGCAGCGGCCAACCCCAGAAGGATCAGGGCGATCCCGATCAGTTCCTTGCTGCGCCGCTCAATCGCGGCCTGAGTGGTGCTGTCCAGTAATGGATCACGGTTGCGCGCGTTCAATGATGCCATTTTGCCCTCGTACCTCACGAATAGATGCAGTCACGCAGCTTGATCAGCCCCTGCTGCATCTCATTTTTTGGAGCCACCAAAGCGGCCCGGATAAATTGCTCGCCCGGGTTTTGCCCCGGGTCGCCTTGGGAAAGATATGCGCCCGGCAGCACGCGGACTCCGGTCTGCTGCCACAGCTTCAATGCGGTCTCTTCGCCGTTTTCGACCGGCAGCCACAGGAAAAACCCGGCCTCGGGCGACATATAGCCCTGAAGACCCGCGAAAGCCTCATCGGCAATCGCGTATTTCTCCTGATACAGCGCGCGGTTCTCGGCGACGTGTTCTTCATCAGCCCAGACACGGGCCGCAGCGGCCTGCAACGGCAGCGGCAGCGGTGCACCCGCATAATTGCGCAGCTGTTTGACCTGTTTGATCGTCTCGGGCCCACCGGCAATCAGACCCGATCGCAGGCCCGCCAGATTGGACCGTTTCGACAGTGAGTTGAACAGCGTAACCCGTTCGGGATTAGCACCCAGTTCCTGCGCAACGGTAAGGGCGCCAACCGGAGCCTCGTCGCGATAAATCTCGGAGTAGCATTCGTCAGCGAAAATACGGAAATCGTATTTCTCGGCCAGCCCGATCAATTCGGCCCAATAGGCGCGCGAGGCAACGGCCCCCTGCGGGTTGGCGGGCGAGCAGATATAGGCCGCAACAGTGCGGTTCAGAACGTCCTCGGGCAGGCTTGCGTAGTCCGGCAGATGGCCGGTCGCGGCTGTGGCCGGCACAAAAACCGGCTCGGCCCGGACCGAGATCGAGGCGACCATATAGACCTGATAAAACGGGTTCGGGCACAGAACGACCGGGTTTTTCCCGTTCTTCTGTTCCGGCAGCAGTGCCATCGCGGCGTTGTACAGCCCCTCGCGCGTGCCATTCAGGGCCATCACGTTAGTGTCCGGGTCCATCGTCACACCGTAGCGGCGCGCGATCCAGTCGGTGATGGCACCCCGCAGTTCGGGTGAGCCTTCATTGGGCGGGTAGCCCTGAAACCCTGCCGCATTCTCGGTGATGACATCGGTCACCCAGGCCGGGAAATCGTGCATCGGCGCGCCAATGGTCATGTGAATCACGTCACCGCCCGGCTGGTGGTGGTCCAACAGGGTGCGCAGACGCGGAAATGCGTATTCCGGTAGGTTCGAAAACCGCTCGGGGAACTTCATATCTACTGCCTCAATATCGGGATCATACCGCCCCGTTTTCTGGCAGGTTACAGATCACACCCCGCTTCGTCCAGCCAAAGAGACGTCGAATCAGGGGATTGTGGCATTCAGGCCAATGCGGCCTCGGCGGCTGTTCCAAGCCGCAGCAGCGCCTCTTCGGACCCCGGATAGCCCATCATCATCAACCCGCAGCCGGGCGTTCCGGTGGGCAATGTCAGCGCCGCCAGCCCCATCAGGTTGCCGATCCGTGTATTGCGCAGGGCCAGCAGGTTTTCGGCGATGTAATAATCATGGTCGGTCATCAGCCGGTTCAAATTCGGCGGCAGGATGGGGGCCGTCGGGGCCAGAACCGCGTCAAAGCCCGACGTGGCCGCATCCCAGGCGGCCCGGCTGGCCTTTAACCTGGACCAAGCTGCGACGTAATCGGGGCCCGAGACGGTCTTGCCCGCACGGAATCGTTCGAGAATCTCGGGATACATCGCGTCCGGGTTGGCCTCGATCACATCGCGCCACAGCCCGTAGGCTTCGGTCGTATAGAGGACCCCGGACAGGCCCATCGTGTCGGTCAGTTCAGGAACTTCCAGCGGCACGATCTCGGCCCCGGCGTCGCGCAATCGGGCCAGCGAGTCTTCAAACGCCTGTCGCGGTGCGTCGCGCAGATCGTCCTGCGCAACGGTCCGCAATTCGGCAAAACGGCGGCCTTTCAGGCTGACGCCGCGCAGATCGGCAGGCGTGCCGCCCTCTAGCAAGGCCAGCAGATGTGCGGCGTCCTCGACCGAGCGGGCCAGCGGGCCAACAGTGTCAAACCGCAGGCACAACGGCACCGTCCCCTCAAGACTGACACGTCCGGCGGTGGTTTTCAGCCCCACCAGATTGTTCCACGCCGCCGGAATGCGCACCGATCCGCCCGTGTCTGAGCCGATGCCGCCCGCCGCCAGCCCCCAGGCCACCGACGCCCCCGCGCCCGAAGATGACCCGCCGGGCACCGCATCCTCATTGTCGATGCAAGGCGGCGTGTCGGTGATCGGGTTCAGGCCAAGGCCGGAAAAGGCCAGCTCGCTCATATGGGTTTTGCCAAGACAAACCGACCCCATGGCAGTGGCATTGCACAGAACAACCGCATCGGCGTCCGGCACGCGGCCTTTCAACAGGGCCGATCCGGCCTCGGTCGCGGTGCCCGCTGTGTCGAACAGGTCCTTCCAACTGATCGGCACGCCATCCAGCAGAGATCGGCGCAGGCCCAAGCCCGCCCGTTCCTGCGCGGCCTTAGCCTCGGCTCGCGCGCGGTCATGTGTCACGCGGGCATAGATGCGGTCGCGGTGCGGATGGGCGTCGATGGCGGCCAGATAGGTCTCGGTCAGGTCCACCGGGTCGATCCGACCCATGCCGATGCCGCGCCCCAGATCACATGCCGTCATGGTCAACCAGTCCTGCATCCCTGCCCCCTTGGAAAATCGTCTTGACAGGACGGTAGCGACAGGACCGCACATGGACAATCCCGAAACGGGGCGCATATTGCGGGGCATGGAACACAAGACCGACATCGTGATCGTAGGCGGAGGGTTGAACGGCCCGGCGCTGGCACTGGCTCTGGCACAGACGGGGCATTCCGTCACCGTGATTGACGCGCTGGACGAAACCGTGCGCAAAGACGCAGCGTTTGACGGACGCGCCTATGCGCTGGCGCTGGCCTCGCAACGGTTACTGGACGCGGTGGGCGTGTGGGAGCGCGTCGCAGACCACGCCCAGCCGATGCTGGAAATCAAGGTCACGGACGGCCATGCGGGCGCGGGCCCCTCGCCGTTTTTCATGCATTTCGACCATGCCGAGATCGAAGAAGGCCCGATGGGCTATATGGTCGAGGACCGCCACCTGCGCCGCGCGTTTCTGGACGCGATGGACGGGGAAACCCGGATCACGCAGATCAGTGGCCGGACCGTGGTTGCACAAGAGGCCGGAGCAACCGGCGTGACCGTAACGCTGGACGACGGCGCGACCCTGCACGGTGGCCTGTTGGTTGGTTGTGACGGTCGCCGCAGCGGAACCGCCGCGCGCGCTGGCATCAAACGCACCGGCTGGGATTACGGTCAAACCGCGCTGGTCTGCGCGATTGAACATGACCTGCCCCACAACGGCATCGCGCATCAGTTCTTTATGCCGCCCGGTCCGCTGGCGATCCTGCCGCTGACCGGCAATCGCAGTTCCATTGTCTGGAGCGAACGGACCGAGACAGCGCAGCGCATAAACGCCCTGCATGAGGCCGAGTATCTGCAGGTTCTGCGCCCCCGTTTCGGCGATTTTCTGGGCGATATCCGGCTGGCCGGAGATCGGTTCACCTATCCGCTGAACCTGACCATCGCCAATTCCTTTATCGGGGATCGGTTGGCGCTGGTGGGGGATGCGGCCCACGGCATGCACCCCATCGCAGGTCAGGGGCTGAACGCGGGTTTGCGCGATGTGGGTGCGCTGGCCGAAGTGCTGACCCTGGCCGGACGCCGGGGCGAAGACTTTGGATCCGTTCTGGTGTTAGAGCGTTATCAGGAATGGCGGCGGTTCGACACGGCATCGCTGGCGATGGCGACGGATGTGTTCAACAAGCTGTTTTCCAACGACAATCCGCTGCTGCGCATCGGGCGGGACATCGGCATGGGGATTGTCGGATCAATGCCGGGCCTGCGCCGCAACTTCGTGCGTGAGGCCGCGGGCCTGACCGGAGACCTGCCGAAATTGCTGCAAGGTCGGGCAATTTAATCCAGCTGCCGCGCCTCATCGACCAGCATGACCGGTATGCCGTTGCGAATGGGAAAAGCCAGACCGGCGGCTTTCGACACCAGTTCCTGCTGGTCGGCGTCATATTGCAACGTGGTATGCGTCTGCGGGCAGATCAGCGCCTCAAGCATATGACGGTCAAAGGGGTGTTCAGCGTCGCTCATTGCAGTTTTTCCTCATTCGATCCGCCGCGCATGGCGAATTCGATCAGTGTCACCAATGTCTCGCGCCGGGTGCTGAGGCAAGGTGCCTCAAGCAGGGCCTGCTTTTCTTCGGGGTCGAACTCCAGCAGCATCGACAGCGAATTGACCAGCAATTCATTATCCGCATCCTTGAGCGTTTCCCAATCGGTCGACAGATTGCGGGACGAAAAATACCGTTCCAGCAGGTTCAGAAATCCGGCGCGGTTGAACCCGCTGTCATGCTCGGTCTTGCCCAGATCGCGTTCAAACCCGTCCCAGGACACGGCGCAGCGCCGGTAAGGTGTAAAGGCGTCCAGCTCGGACTGGATACGGAAACGCGAAATTCCCGTCAGCGTGATCAGATAGCGGCCATCTTCGGTTTCCGAAAACTGCGTCACCCGACCGGCACACCCGATCCGGTGCAAGCGGTTCTCATCGCTTTTGCTGGGGTTGGGCTGCACCATCGCAATCAGCCGTTCCTGTGTTTTCAGCGCGTCATCCAGCATCTGCAGGTAACGCGGTTCAAAAATATGCAGGGGCAGGCGCGATCGGGGCAACAGAAGCGCCCCGGGCAATGGAAACACGGATACCGTTTCCGGCAAGTCGGCAGGATGCATCATAGACCCGAGTGTAGCTCTGATCAGAGATTAGGCAAATATCATCGAGCTGAGCTTGCGCCGCCCGTTCAGAACAATCGGGTCATTGGGCTTGAGCGCGTCGAAGATCGTGAACAACTGTGCCTTGGCTGCACCCTCATTCCACTCGCGATCCCGGCGGAACAGTTCCAGCAATTGCGCCACGGCTTCTTCGACCTGACCATTGGCATGCAGCGCCTGCGCCAGATCAAAGCGGGCCTGATGGTTGTCGGGCTCGGCCTCAACCGTCGCCGTCAGTTCCGCCACAGGGCCCGCATCGGCGGCCTGCTTGGCCAGTTCCAGCTGCGCATGCGCGGCTTCCAGCTCGGGCGAGGCAGAAATTTCGGCCGGGGCGCCGTTCAGGATCGCTTCGGCCTGCTCCAGATCATCCGCCGCGATGTGGGCGCGCACCAGCCCGCCATAAGCACCGGCGTGGTTGGGGTCTTCACCCAGAATGGCGGCAAAGGTCTGTGCCGCATCCGTGGCCGCACCCTCAGCCAGCATTTCCTCGGCTGCTGCGACGGCATCATCCAACTGCCCACCGGGGCTTTCACCGCCTGCCGCTTCGATCACGCGGTCGATAAATGCCTTGATCTCGGACCCTGGAACCGCGCCCTGAAAACCATCCACGGGCTGGCCCTTGAAAAAGGCATAAACCGTCGGGATCGACTGGATGCGCAATTGACCCGCGATCATCTGCGCCTCATCCACATTGATCTTGACCATCTTCACCGCGCCTTTGGCGGCGGTCACGGCCTCTTCCAGCATCGGGCCCAGCGTTTTGCAGGGACCACACCAGGGCGCCCAGAAATCGACGATGACCGGGACCTCCTGAGAGGCTTCGACAACATCGGCCATAAAGGTGGCCTCAGATCCGTCCTTGATCAGGTCACTCGCTGCGGGGCCGGTGGCAGTGTTCAAAAGGTCCATGGCTATAGGTCTCCGGTTCGAATTTGCGCCTTATATGCAGCCGCGCGCGGCGGAAACCAAGGGCAGATTTGCGCAATTACAGGTCGAATGTGGCGAAAACAGGGGCGTGGTCGCTGGGTTTTTCCCACCCGCGCGCGTCCCGCAGAACGCGGCTGGAATGACCCGCATTCGAAATGTCGGGCGTCGCCCAGACGTGATCCAGCCGCCGCCCCTTATCCGCCGCATCCCAATCGCGCGCCCGGTAAGACCACCAGCTATAAAGCTGCCCCTCGGGAATATCCTGCCGCGTGACATCGACCCAACCGCCGGCTTCCTGCGTCTCGGCCAGTGCCTCAACCTCGATCGGAGTGTGTGAGACGACCTTGAGCAGTTGCTTGTGCGACCACACATCATCCTCACGCGGAGCTATATTCAGATCGCCCACCAAGATCGATTTCTCGGGTTTTTCGGCGCGGAACCAGTCGCGCATATCAGAGAGGTAGTCGAGTTTCTGGCCGAACTTCTCATTCACCTCACGATCCGGCACGTCGCCACCGGCGGGGACATAGAAATTCTGGATGGTCACCCCATTTTCCAGCCGCGCCGCGATGTGGCGGGCATGGCCGAGACCGGCGAAATCCTTGTCGCCCACCTCCTCCATCGGGATGCGCGACAGGATGGCGACGCCGTTATACCCCTTCTGCCCGCGCGCCACCATGTGGGTGTAGCCCAGCTCGGCAAAGCCTTCGGTCGGGATTTTCTCAACCGGAGATTTACACTCTTGCAGACACAGAACATCGGGGGCCTCTTCCTGCAGCAATTTCAGCACGATAGGCTCACGCAGACGGACCGAGTTGATGTTCCAGGTGGCAAGGGTAAAGGGCATGGGGGATTCCTCTGTCACGGGTTGGACGGAGGTTAGCGTGGTCAGAGAGGATGGGCCATCGGAAATAGAGTGTATGAGCGACCTAATTTAGTGGCTCATAGTCATATATTCCCCCCCCCAACTGCCATTTCAGGGTCTTCAGAAAACTCGTCAATGAAGAATTCATGCTCAAGCAGCATACCAAGCAACACCGGGTCTAGTGCGGCTATTTCTTCTTGAGTAAGAACTGGCAAAATCGCCAGGCGTTCAACCAGTTGACTGATCGGTTGCCAATCATATTGGCCTTTGATGTCACCTCTACGTATCGCTGCGTTCATCAATGCAGTGTTAAGTTGCGAATCCGAAATATTCGCGTGATGGATCGCTTGTTCTTTGGAATTTGCAATTACCGCTTCGAAAACCCGAAACGTAGTTTTGGTACTTAGATTGAGACGCTTACTTTCAACTACCCACCATGACATCCCTTTTTCCAGAGCCGGTAGTGGCTTCGTATTTGTTCCCGCCAAAAGTTGTCACCCCTTCAACTTAGATATGAATCCCAAACAACCGACACACTCTAGGCCAGCATCAAGGCCGTCAAGAATGGATGCGTCACGAGCCGTAGAAATTCGCTTGGGGCAAAAAAAGCCGGGCCAAAGGCCCGGCAGTCCAACAGGGAGGTACATGTCATAACCCGGACATGTGCGGGATGGGAGTAACCTAATTACGCATCCAGAGTATCACTTTGATCTACGTCAATCCACAACGAGTTAAGAGACCAGTCGATATCCGCCCGATTCTGTGACCAAAAGGCGTGCATTCGAGGGATCGGGCTCGATCTTCTGGCGCAGGCGATAGATGTGGGTTTCCAGCGTGTGGGTGGTGACACCGGCGTTATAGCCCCAGACCTCATGCAGCAGCACGTCGCGGGCGACAACCCCATCGGTCGAGCGATAGAGGAACTTGAGGATGTTCGTCTCTTTCTCGGTCAGCCGGATTTTGCGATCCTCTTCGGTGATCAGCATCTTCATCGAGGGCTTGAACGTGTACGGCCCCAAAACAAAAACGGCGTCCTCGGATTGTTCGTGCTGGCGCAGCTGGGCGCGGATGCGGGCCAGGAGAACCGGGAATTTGAATGGCTTAGAGACATAGTCATTGGCACCAGCGTCTAGGCCCAGGATGGTATCGGCATCGCTGTCATGACCGGTCAGCATCAGGATCGGGCTTTTGACGCCTTGCTTGCGCATCAGGCGGCACAGTTCACGACCGTCCGTGTCCGGCAGACCGACGTCCAGAATGACCAGGTCGTAAATCGCTTCGCGCGCACGCTCCATCGCGGACGACCCGTCTGACGCTTCGAACACGTCAAAGTCTTCGGTCATCACAAGTTGCTCACTCAGCGCTTCGCGCAGGTCTTCGTCGTCATCCACCAGCAGGATTTTCTTAAGCTGTGCCATTCCCGGTCCTCCTAAGCTTTTCCACCACTTGCGTATATTGAATGCAATCAACAAGGTTTGCTGCAATACTTTCACGCCCTCGTGTCTGACGGGGAGGAATTGTTTCACATTTCCGTCTTATCAGGCTACAGGAAGGCCAGAGCGTTACAGGGTAACATAGATGAGTCTGATCCCGGATATTTCAGAATTGCTGGCGCGGGCCCGCGCCGATTTGCGCATGGGGGTGGCCGTTGTGCTGACGGATGCCAGCGGTTTCAGCGTGCTGGCCGTTGCGGCTGAAACGCTCAGCGCCCAAAGGCTGGCCGATCTGCGCGGTCTTGGGCCTGAACCGGTTGTCGCCATCACCGGGCGCCGGGCCGAAACCCTGAAGGCGCGCGCCTATGATGGCGATCTGGCGCGTGTCATCATCCCCGCCGATGCCGACATTGCGTGGGTGCAGGCCGTAGCCGACCCGTCGGACGATCTGAATACTCCCATGAAGGGCCCCCTGATGACTGAGCGTCAGGGCAATACCAACCTGCATCGCATCGCCATCGCCCTGACCAAATCCGCGCGTCTGCTGCCGGCAGCTGTGGTGGTGCCCGTCGAGGGTGGTCGCGCGTTTGCCGCGGCAAACGGTCTGACCTGCATCGATCACACTCGTGCCGCACCCTACCTGGCGAATCGCAGCGCGCTGAATGAAGTGGTGGCCGCTCGCCTGCCCATGGAAGTCTCTGAGGCCGGGCGGTTGCATGTTTTCCGTCCCGAGGATGGCGGCGAAGAGCACTACGCGGTCGAAATCGGCCGCCCCGACCGTGACAAACCGGTTCTGGCCCGGTTGCACTCGGCCTGTTTTACCGGCGACCTGATGGGCAGCCTGAAATGCGATTGCGGGCCGCAGCTGCGGGGGGCGCTGGCGCAGATGGGGGCCGAAGGGGCCGGTGTTCTGCTGTACCTCAATCAGGAGGGCCGTGGCATCGGCCTGGCCAACAAGATGCGCGCCTATTTCCTGCAGGATCAGGGCTTTGACACGGTTGAGGCCAACCATCGCCTTGGGTTTGAGGATGACGAGCGCGATTTCCGGTTGGGCTCGGACATACTGAAATCTCTGGGCTTTAACTCGGTCCGTCTGCTGACCAATAACCCGGCAAAGATCGCGATGATGGAGAAAACCGGAATCGCCGTGACCGAACGCGTGCCGCTGAAAGTCGGCGAAACAGCCCATAACCAAGGGTATCTGGCCACCAAAGCCGCCAAGTCCGGGCACCTGCTGTGACCCCTGCCGATCTGGTTCTGACGCCGCGCGGGGTGCGCTTTGCCGGTCGTCTCTTTCCCTGTTCGATTGGCAAAGGCGGCCTGAGCAATGCGAAACACGAAGGGGATGGCGCCACCCCAACCGGTACGCATCACATCGTAGGCATGTTGTACCGCCCGGACCGGATCACACAGCCGGTGGACTGGGCGATTCCCATTGGACCACGTGATCTTTGGTCGGATGATGTTCGGGACGCTGGCTATAACCACCTCGTCACTGCGCCCTATGCCCATAGCCACGAAAAGCTGCGCCGCGCAGATCCCTTGTATGATCTGGTGCTGATCACCGACTGGAACTGGCCCAATGCCGTACCCGGGCGCGGCTCGGCCATTTTTATCCACCAATGGCGCCGCCCCGGCTATCCGACTGAGGGCTGCCTTGCCTTTCGCCGCGATCACCTACGCTGGATTGCGGAACACGTGACCCTTGGTACGCGGGTCCTTATTCCTGAGTTTTGACGCGCTCGCCAAAAATGGCGGAGCCGACGCGCACATGTGTTGCCCCCAACGCAATCGCGCTTTCGAAATCGCCGCTCATGCCCATTGAAAGGCCGTCAAGCCCGTTGCGCGCCGCGATCTTGGCCAAAAGGGCAAAGTGCAGCGCGGGTTCTTCATCAACCGGCGGAAGGCACATCAGCCCCTGAACCGGAAGATCCAGAGCGCGACATTCGGCAACAAAAGCGTCTGCTTCGGACGGCAAGATACCCGCCTTTTGGTCTTCTTCACCGGTATTGACCTGAATGAACAGATCGGGGCATGCGCCGATCTCTTGCGCCAATCGGGCCAGGGTATTGGCCAGCTTGGGCCGATCAACGGAATGCATCACGTCGAACAACTCCATCGCTTGCCGGACCTTGTTGGATTGCAGCGGACCAATCAGATGCAGGTCGACATCCGGATACGTGCCCTTGAAGTCAGGCCATTTGCCTGCGGCTTCTTGCACCCGGTTTTCGCCGAAACAACGATGACCTTGTTCCAGAACGGCCTGAACGCGGTCATTTGGTTGCACTTTGGACACCGCGATCAGTTTGACAGACCCGGCCTCCCGCCCGGCAGCGGTTTCGGCTTTGGCGATACGAGCGGTGATTTCCTGCAGCGACATGGGGTTCCTCAATCTGCTTTGCCCGCAGAGAAACACCATGTCGGCACAAAAGAAAAGGGCAGGTCCGAAGACCTGCCCTTAAACCTTGCGGTTCAGATCAACTTAGAAGTTGAACTGCGCACCGAAGTCAGCAACGATCGAGTCGTCGCCAGCGTCGGAGTCGTTGCGGCCGATACCACCGCGCAGCGATGCACCGCCACCCAGGTCGTAAATGGCACCCAGAGCGATCTGCTGCAGGTCGGCGTCTGCGTTACCGTCACCATAGGTGAACAGCAGGGTGGTTGCTGCGCCCAGGTTGTAAGCAGCCGACAGACCCCATGCGGTGCCGTCAGTTGCGTCGATCTCGGTGTTATCGTCCGCCAGGAACAAAGTACCCGAGAAGTCGCCGAATTCAGCACCCAGTGTCAGGACTGCCAGGCTCGGATCGTCGCCGCCCGCGAACGGGTTGTCGGTCTGACCGTAAGCAACAGCTGCGGTGATGTTGTTGAAGGTGTAGGTCGCGCTAATGTCCCAGCGGTCTGCATCGTCGGACGCGCCGTTGATGCCGATGGTCGCTTGGTCATACGATGCGCCGAAAGCGAAGTCGCCAACTGCGTACTGGAAGAACACAGCGTTCGAACCTGCGCCGGTCGAGCTGTAGGCCAGGAAGTTGTAGTTAACGCCCGAGTACTGACCTGCGAACAGTTCCAGACCAACTTCGTTACCGTAGTAGTTTGCCAGGTTGTCGAACGCGCCGGCAACGTTGCCCGCGTCAACACGCAGACCACCGTAGATGACCGAGAAGCGTGCGCCGTTCAGGCCAGCAGTGTTGGCTTCGCCGTTGCCGCTGTTTTCGTCGGCTTGCAGACGAACACGACCTTCAAAGCGAACACCACCGTCGGTTTCGGTGAAGCCGTCGATGTTCAGACGGAAACGCGAGATCAGGATCGCGTCATCGGTGTCGACGGTAGCTGTGCCAGCTGCAGCACCTGCAGAGGTGAAGTTCGGAACAGTACCGGTACGATCTTCAACGTAGCCAATACCAAAACGGCCGTAACCGCTGAAGTTAACACCGGACTCTGCGGCTGCCATACCGGCGGTCGCGATCAGAGCGGTCGATGCGAAGAGAACTTTTTTCATCTTGTTTCCCTCGGTTTCAAAAAGTTTATCTACTCGACACATGCCTAAGCACATGTCTCAGCACGGGAACCGTTTCGCTCTTTTTGCCCCTGTCACGCAAGCTTGGCATAAATGATCCGGGCGCATTGCCACAAAATTGGTGCAAGGATGCCACAGTCGGATTTCAGCCCAGATACGTCCCGGCCCCACCCTTTAGTGACAATAATAGGGTTGTTGCGAAACGGGTCCTTGTCTAGGAGTAGTCCGTAACAATAGGACCATAGTGAACAGGACCAGTCGACAATGCGCCTGCAGACGATTTTCGGTTTGATCATAATGACTGCTGCCGTGTCGGCCTGCGGACTGAATCGGGGGGCCGATCCCAATCCGAATGTGCTGGCAACGGGCGGCAATTCGGACGAGCAGGAATTCAATGATCCGAATCGCTCGACCATTTGGGATCTGTTCAACAACGGAAATGCCGAGCAAGTCACAAATGTGAACCGTTATCTCTGGGCCGCGTCTCTGGACGTGCTGAATTTCCTGCCCGTGCAAGAGGTCGACCCGTTTACGGGTGTGATCGTAACGGGTTATGGCACTCCTCCGGGCGGTGGACGTCAGTATCGCGCAACCGTGCATATCAGCGATCCGGCGCTTGCAGCCCGGTCCCTGTCGGTCTCACTGCAGACCAGCGGCGGCGCTCCGGTCAGTGCGGCCACATCCCGCGCGATTGAGGATGCGATCCTGTCGCGGGCCCGTCAGCTGCGTATTGCGGACAACAAGCTCTAGCCACCCGCTGAAAATCACAATATTACCACGCCGGGTTCACGCCCGGCGTTTTCATTCACGAAGGACCGCACGATGTCGCGCTATTCGGCCACCGAAATCGAAGCAAAATGGCAAGAGGCCTGGGATAAGGCCGGAATCTTCGCTGCCGATCACAAGGCGGACAAGCCGAAATACTACGTGCTTGAGATGTTCCCCTACCCGTCCGGCCGAATCCATATGGGGCATGTGCGCAACTACACGATGGGCGACGTTATCGCGCGGCACAAGCTGGCCACCGGCCATAACGTGCTGCACCCGATGGGCTGGGACGCCTTCGGGATGCCCGCCGAGAATGCGGCGATGGCGATTGGCGGCCACCCGAAAGACTGGACCTATGGCAACATTGCCGACATGCGCGGGCAGATGAAACCGCTGGGGCTGTCCATCGACTGGTCGCGCGAATTCGCCACCTGCGACCCGGAATATTACGGCCAGCAGCAGGCACTGTTTCTCGATATGCTTGAGGCCGGGCTGGTCTATCGCAAGAACGCCGTGGTGAACTGGGACCCGGTTGACATGACCGTTCTGGCCAACGAGCAGGTGGAAAATGGGCGCGGTTGGCGCTCGGGCGCTTTGGTGGAACGGCGCGAGCTGACACAATGGTTCTTCAAAATCTCGGACTATTCCGAGGAATTGCTGGACGCGCTGGACACACTGGAAAACTGGCCGGCCAAAGTGCGCCTGATGCAGGAAAACTGGATCGGCAAGTCGCGCGGTCTGCAATTCTCGTTTGACCGCACCGATGGGGGGGAACCGATCACCGTCTACACGACGCGCCCCGACACGCTGTTGGGTGCGTCTTTTGTTGGCATCTCACCGGATCACCCGATTGCCAAAGCGTTGGAAGCCGAGAACCCAGAAGTCGCTGAATTCGTTGCCGAATGCCGCAAGGGCGGCACCACAGAAGAGGCGATCGAAACGGCTGAAAAGCTGGGTTATGACACTGGCATCACCGTCAAACACCCGCTGGACCCGAACTGGGAACTGCCGGTCTGGATCGCCAACTTTATCCTGATGGATTACGGCACCGGCGCGATCTTTGCCTGCCCGGCGCATGACCAGCGCGATTTGGATTTCTGCCGCAAGTACGATCTGCCCGTGGTCGATACGTTCTTTGCGCTGGACGATGACACGCCGGTCGACAAAACCGCCTTCGTCCCGCCCAAAACCGAGAAAGTGCGCTGGGTGAACCATTTCGCGGGCCTGACCGAGGCAACAGGCGATGAGGCGATCAACGCCACCGTCGATTTCGCCGAAAAGGCCGGTTGGGGTGAAGGTGTCACCAAGTATCGCCTGCGAGACTGGGGCCTGAGCCGTCAGCGCTATTGGGGTTGCCCGATTCCCGTGGTGCATTGCGACACCTGCGGCGTGGTGCCTGAAAAGAAAGAGAACCTGCCCGTTCAGCTGCCTGACGATGTCACCTTTGACAAACCGGGCAACCCGCTGGATCGTCACCCGACATGGCGTGATTGCGCCTGCCCGAAATGTGGTGCACCAGCGAAACGCGAAACCGACACGATGGACACATTCGTTGATTCGTCTTGGTATTTCGCTCGTTTCACCGCCCCGCGCGCAGAAACGCCGACCGATCTGGCCGAGGCCGAATACTGGATGAACGTAGACCAGTATATCGGCGGGATTGAGCATGCGATTCTTCACCTGCTCTACTCGCGCTTTTTCGCACGGGCGATGCAGATCACCGGACACCTGCCGAAAAAAGCCATTGAACCGTTCAATGCGCTGTTCACGCAGGGCATGGTCACGCATGAAATTTACCAGACCCGTGACGCCAATGGCCGCCCGATTTATCACCTGCCCGAAGACGTGACCGACGGCAAACTGGCCGACGGCACCGAGGTTGAGATCATCCCCTCGGCCAAAATGTCGAAATCCAAGAAAAACGTGGTGGACCCGGTCAGCATCATCTCGGCCTTCGGTGCCGACACTGCGCGCTGGTTCGTCCTGTCCGATTCGCCGCCTGAACGCGACGTGGAATGGACCGCATCCGGGGCCGAGGCTGCGTTCAAGCACCTGAGCCGTGTGCACCGCATCGCCTCGGAAATCGCCGAGTCGGACGTTCCGGCCAATGGTGAAGACGAAACCTTGCTGCGCGAAATGCACAAGGCGATCCATGATGTGTCCGGCGGCGTTGAATCCTTTGGGTTCAACGCGTCCATCGCCAAGCTCTATGCGTTCACCAACACGCTGGCGAAATCCAAGGCGGGCAGCGATGCCAAACGTCAGGCGGCCAAGACACTGGCGCAGTTGATGTCCCCCATGACCCCGCACCTGTCCGAAGAACTGTGGCAACTTCTGGGCGGCGAAGGGTTGGTCGCCACCGCCCCTTGGCCCGTCGCGGATGAGGCGATGCTGGTCGACGACACTGTTACGCTGCCCATTCAGATCAACGGCAAGCGCCGCGCAGAAATCAGCGTGGCCAAAGATATGCCTAAGGATGAGGTTGAAAAAATCGCGCTCAGCACCGAAGCTGTGCAAAAGGCGCTGGAAGGCAATGCGCCCAAGAAGGTGATTGTTGTGCCGGGCCGGATCGTGAATGTCGTTGTTTGATCGCAGAACCCTGTTGATGATGCCGCTGGCACTTGCTGCCTGCGGCTTTGAACCGGTCTACGCCCCCGGCGGCGCGGGGGCCGCACTGGACGGTCAGGTCGCGGTATCGGCCCCGAACTCGACCAACAGCTTTTTGCTGGTCCAGAATCTGGAACAAAGGCTGGGGCGCAGCGCAACGTCCGGCAATGCCTATGAACTGGATGTCAGCGTCACCACGGCGATCCGATCGGCGGCAATCACAACCACCAATGAGATCAACCGTCTGACTATCGAAGGCACCGCGAATTACGCCCTGACCTCCAATACCACCGGCCAGATCATAGCCTCGGGCAGGGTCAATAACTTCGTTGGCTATTCCGCGGCTGGATCAACGGTATCCACACTGGCCGATGAACGTGACGCACGCCAACGGCTTATGGTGATTCTGGCGGATCAGATCGTGAACGAGCTTTATGCCGCGCCGGGCCTTGGCTCATGAAGCTTAGCCCGCGCGAGGCTGAGGGATATTTTGCACGGCCAGACGCCGACAAGGCCGGGTTGCTGATCTATGGCGCAGATGCGATGCGCGTGGCGCTAAAGCGTCAGCAAGTTCTGGCCGCGCTGCTCGGTGCAAACGCCGAAGAAGAAATGCGCCTGACCCGCATGCCGGGCAGTGACCTGCGCGGTGACCCTGCCTTGTTGCTGGATGCAGTCAAAGCGGTGGGGTTTTTCCCCGGCCCGCGCGCTGTCTTTGTCGAAGACACCACCGATGTGGCCGCCCCCGCGATCATCACCGCGTTTCAGGATTGGGCCCCCGGCGATGCCCAGATCATCGTGACCGCAGGCCAGCTGAAACCCAGCTCAAAAATCCGCAAAGCGTTCGAATCGCACCCTGCCGCCTATGCGGTTGGCATCTATGACGATCCGCCCTCACGCGGTGAGATTGAGCGGATACTGTCCGAGGCGGGTCTAAAGAACATCCCCCGCGATTCGATGTCGGCCCTGGCCGAACTGGCCACCGGGATCAGCCCGGGTGATTTCACGCAAACCATTGAAAAACTGTCGCTCTATAAACGTGGCGATGCGTCGGAACTGACCATTGAGGATATCGAAGCCTGCGCGCCCCGCTCGACCGAGGCCGCGCTGGACGATGTGTTGAACGTGGTGGCCGAGGGCCGCGCCGGTGAGATCGGCCCGCTAATCCGTCGCCTGCAATCGCAAGGCACCAACGCGGTCAGCCTCTGCATCGGGGCGACCCGGCATTTCCGAACGCTTTATGCCTGCGCGTCCGACCCGGGCGGCGCGGCGCAGGGCATCGGCAAGCTGCGTCCGCCGGTTTACGGAAAACGCCGCGACCGTATTCTGCGGCAGGCGCAGGGATGGGGTGCCCCGAAATTGCAAACCGCTTTGACCGTGCTGACCGATACCGACCTGTCGCTGCGATCCGCCGGGCAAACCGCACCCGCGATGGCGCTGGTCGAACGGGCCATGATCCGATTGGCGATGCTGGCGCGGTCACGCTGAGCCGGTCAGCCAATCAGCCGCAGACCGCCCGGCCCAGCGCCCCGTGGCAAAACAGGCCGTCAGCAGATAGCCCCCGGTCGGGGCCTCCCAATCCAGCATCTCACCGGCGCAGAACACGCCCGGCAATGCTGTCAGCATCAGCCCGTCGTTCAGGGCCGCGCGCCTGACGCCACCCGCCGTCGAGATCGCCTCATCCATCGGACGCAACTGCGCGCCAAAGATCGGAAGCTGTTTGAGCGCCGCAACCTCCTGCCCCTTGGGCAAGGCCATTTTCTTGGACATCTCATGGAACAGCGCAACCTTCTGCGCTGGCAGTTTCAGCGATTTCTTCAGCCATTGGGTGAATGTGGTCTTTGGGTTCTTGGCCGCAAATCGCGCCTGCAACGTCTCAATGCCCAGATCAGGCAGCAGATCGACGCACAAATCCGAACCCATTCGCACAGCCGGGGTCAGGGAATACAGCCCTCCACCCTCCAACCCGGTCGCCGAGATCGTAGCCTCCCCCCGGCTGTCCAACTCTCCGGCCATCCAGCGCACCGATTTCAGCGCAGCACCAAAGTGCGGCTGCATATGGGTGCTCCAACCCACCGAAAGCGCAGAATTTGACGGGGCGAAGGGCGCGAGATCGACGCCTTTTTCCCGCAGGGTGTCGGCCCAGTGCCCGTCTGAGCCCAACCGCGCCCAACTGGCCCCGCCCAGCGCCAGCACGGTGACATCGGGCGTAACGCGTCGCGTGCCTTGGGTCGTGTCAAACAACAATGTATCGCCGTCCCAGCCCAGCCACCGCCACCGCGTCTCAACCCGCACGCCCGCTGCATCCAGATGCCCCAACCACGCCCGCAATAGCGGTGAGGCTTTCATCGCCGTGGGAAACACACGTCCGGTCGAGCCTGTGAATATCTCCTGCCCAAGATCCTGCGCCCAGCGTTGCACATGGGCAGCATCACAATCGGCAATCATCGGGCGCAACCAGTCTGCGGCGTCACCATAAGCCTGCATCAAAACGTCAAACGGCTCATCCTTGGCCAGATTCAAGCCAGACTTGCCCGCCATCAGAAATTTACGCGCGACCGATGGCTTGGCCTCGGCCACCAGTACGTCGTGGCCAGCGGCGGCCAGTTCCTCGGCGGCCATCAGACCGGCGGGTCCGGCCCCGATTACCACTGCCTGTGCCATTGCTGTCCCCTTGCCTTTGACGCCATCCGGCGCAAGTTTGTCCGTGATATGTCGACCAGCGAACCGATCTGCCCGCTTTGTGACCGCCCCATTCCGGATGGGGGCGGCAGCCTGCACCATCTGATCCCAAAACTCAAAGGGGGCAAGGGTGGACCCACGGTTTTGCTGCACATCATCTGCCACAAAGAGGTGCACGCCACCCTGTCCGAGGCCGAACTGGCGCGCAGCTTCAACACGGTTGAGGCACTGCGCACCCATCCAAGGCTGGAGAAATTCCTGAACTGGGTCCGCAAGCGTCCGCCCGGATTTCGATCCAAAGTACCGGGCAAGCGGCGCGGGCGGTGATCAGCCGGGGCGCACAGGATCACCAAAGGCATCCCGGATGGACGCCTCCAGCCCCTGAACCTCCAACCCGCGATAATCCGGGGCGGGCGCGAATTGCGCGCCTGCCAGATGCTGAAACTCCAACGTGGTATAGGGGCGTTTCCACAGCCATTCGCGGTTGTCTACGGACCAGAGATCGGAATTTGGCGGAACCTCATCCGTGAAGGCATAGAAATGCAGGTCGAACCCGTATTGGGCCACATCCTGCACCGAAAGCAATCGCATGCCCTGCGCGCGGCAAAACGCATCCTCGGCCGCAATATCCCCGGTGCGCAAGGTGATCTGGCCGATGCAGGCTTTGGCAAACGGATCGGCCGGATCACCGGCATTTTCCGGGCGGTTGCCTTGGAAATCATGCTGCAACAACTCGATCACAAAGCCCTCGGGGTCTTTCAGATGGCACATGTATCCGATGTCGAGGAACTGTTTCGGATTCGACACCTCAACCCCGTTCCGGCGCAGATATGCGGCGGCAAGGTCCACATCCGGCACGGTGATCCCGATCTTCCAATAACGTTGCCCGCCGTCATGGGTGTAGCCACCGCCACCGGGCATCAACAGCAGGTCAGCATCCTGCCCCGCATACCCCACGCGGCGGTTCGGGCCCTGTGCCTGCGCGCGCATGCCCAGCATGTCCGTGTAGAACCTGGCCAAAGCGTCGGGGTCGGCAACGCGCAGCAAAACGGCTGACATCCTCATTGGCACATCCTTGCAATACCAGCGGCAATTTCGGGGTCGGCGGCCAAGCTGTCGGCCACAAGTGCATGTGCGGTGGGCAACAGTTCGTCCGGGGCCACCACCCGATCCACCAGACCATAGGCAAAAGCCTCAGCCGCCGTGATTTTCTGCCCGCCCATCAGGATCATCTTGGTGCGCGCAGGCCCGATCAGGGCCGCCATACGCACCGGATCAGACGGTTGCGGCAGAAAGCCCAGCCTCATCACCGGGTAAAAGACTTTCGCCTGCGGCACCGCAATGCGAATGTCACAGGCCAAAGCCATCCCGTTTGCGCCGCCCGCCAGCGTTCCGTTCAGCGCGGCAATCGTCAGGCAAGGCAGCGCCGCAATCGCCCCTGACAGCCTTTCCCACAGGTCCGACGTGGCAAGCCCCGCGCGGGCCTCATCCAGATCGGCCCCGGCGCTGAACACCTTACCGGCACCCGTCAGGATCAGGGCGCGGGCCTCGCCCGCACCCTCGGCAATCTCGGCCAGTTCGGTCAGCATCGCGCCCGTCAGCGCGTTGGCCTTGTCCGGGTTGTTGAGCGTGACTGTCCACAGCCCGTCAGATTTGGTCAGATCAATCACGTCAGGCCAACCCGTTGGCGAATATCCTCGCGCCGCAATGAGATTTCGCCGCCCAGAAACTCATCCGCGTCCGCCGAGCACATCCACAGCAGCGCCTGCGCGGGCCAGTCGGCTGGAATGTGATCGCTCCAGTCCAACTGGCTGACGGCGTTGATCCCGCTGGCCTTGATCACCCGCTGCATATCGGTGGCCACAGTGCCCGGCGACAGGCCCATCGCGCGAATACCGTGGATCGATTCCTCAAGATGCAGGCATTCGGTCAGCATCTTGGCCCCGGCTTTCGAGGCGCAATAATGGCTCCACGCCTCAATCGGGTTCGAGGCTGCGCCCGATGACACCGTGATCACCGTGCCGCCCCCTGCCGCGCGCATCACCGGCAAGGCCGCACGCATGCCGTGGAAAACCCCTTTGAGGTTGATGTCGATGGCCGCGCCCCAGGCGGCAACATCGGCGTTGGAGAGGTGAAAGATCGGATCGATTACACCTGCATTACCGATCAGAACGTCCAGCCCGCCAAACCGGTTGACGCAGTCGGCAACGGCCTGTTCGACCTGCGCGAAATCGCTGACATCGCATTGCAGGGCGATCGCGTTCTCGCCCAGCGCCTCAGCCAGCGCATCGATCTGTTCACGATTGCGCGCGACCAGCGCGACATTTGCACCCGCTGCGGCAAATACGCGCCCTGCCTCGGCCCCGATGCCGCGACTTGCCCCTGTTATCAGTACGGTTTTGCCCTGCATTTGACCGCTGTACCTCCGTTGGCTTGAGATTGTGTGAATCTCTAACCCGCCGACGGGGAAAGGGTCCAGTCCTTGCCCCTTGACGCCCGACGCTGCAAGCACGACGATGCCGGCAAAATTGATCAAGAAGGGTTCTCTGATGTCCGTTTTCCTTCGCCGCTGCGGCGGCGCAGTTTTGGCTTACTCCGTTGTCACGCAGGGTGCGCTGGCCGATGTCACCGCACAACAGGTCTGGGAGGACTGGCAGGCCTATCTGACCCAGATGGGCTATACGGTCACCGCCGAACAATCCGTTTCCGGCAATGTAACCACGATCACCAATTTGGTCATGTCAGTTGATGGCCTCGACGGCGAGGGCGATATGCAGATGTCCCTTCCGCAGATGACGCTGACGGAAAATGGCAACGGCACCGTGAACATCGACTTTCCCGAAAGCTTCCCTCTGACCATATCAGGCGGTGCCGAGGACAGTTCATTCTCGGCCGGTATCGAATACTACCATGACGGGCTTGAAACGGTCGTCTCGGGTGATCCCGACGACGTGACCTATGACTACACAGCCCCGTCCGTCGGCATTAAGCTCAGCAACCTGACCGTCGACGGAGAGGCAATCCCCGCAGATGCCCTGGCCGTTGATGTCAAACTGACCGAGGTTGAAGGCAGCTCGCAGATGAAAATCGGCGAGAACCGCGACATGGATCAGAAATTCACCGCCAAGGGTCTGACCTATGATCTGGCCTTTACCGATCCCGAGGGGGAAGGCAACGGCAAGATCGACGGCTCGATGAGCGATCTGACCTTCGAAGGCATCAGCGTGATCCCCTCGGATTTCGATGCCTCTGATCCGACATCTTTCTTCAAGGGCAACACTGCGTTTTCGGGCCTGTTCACCTATGGCGCGGGACAGACGGCGATTGCCGGCACGAGCGAGGGGCAGCCCTTTTCGATGGGCAGCGAATCCGAGGGCGGCCGGTTCGGCGCCAGCCTCGATGAACAGCGCCTGGCGTATGACATTGAACAAAACAGCACCAAACTGGCCGTTACCACTGCCGACCTACCCTTCCCGATCGAAATGGCGATGGCCAAAACCGGGCTGAGCTTTGAGTTCCCGGTTCAGAAATCGGAAGAAGAGCAGCCCTTTGGCTTTGCCATCAACCTGACCGACTTTACCATGTCGGACGTGTTGTGGAGCATCTTTGACCCTGCAGGTACCCTGCCCCGCGACCCGGCGACCATCGCGCTGGACACGACAGGAACCGCGAAAATCCTGACCGATTTCTTCGACCCCGAAGCGCTGGAGAATCTGGACGAGGCACCGGGCGAACTGAATTCGTTGAAGATCAACAAATTGCTGGTTTCGCTGGTGGGGGCAAAGCTGACGGGCGACGCGGATTTCACCTTTGACAACACCAATACCGAAGAGTTCGACGGCCTGCCCGCACCGGAAGGTGTCGCCAACCTGGAACTGGTCGGGGCCAATGCGCTGATCGACAAACTGATCGGCATGGGTCTGTTGCAGGAAAGCGATGCGTTGGGTGCGCGCATGATGATGGGTCTGATGGCGGTGCCGGGCGAAGAACCCGACACACTGAACTCCAAGATCGAATTCACCGATGAAGGCCACATCCTGGCCAACGGTCAGCGCATCAAGTGATGCTTGCCGGGCGAAGCTTACCCAAGCTTCGCCCCTGACCCCTTTAAAGCGCTTCGGGTTTTACCTGAATCACTCTGCGACACGAATGTCCCGAGTACGCCGCAGGCATGGCAGGGTTTTCGTGTCTCAAGTTGAACCCGAGACGCTTTAGGGGTTCAATTCAAGTTCCTGCACCAGAGCGCGCGCTATGCGGCGACCGACCTTTGTACCGTGAAACATTGCAGGGTTGGGGTGCCTGTCCGCAATCGACACCATGTGGAACCGGTGGTTGCCATCATAAAACTTGAAATTCGTTTCGCACAAAAACAATCGCCCGGTCTTGGCACAGGGGAGTATGTCATGCGCATACAGACCGACACCCAGGGCCTTTTTGACACCTTTGGCGATCTCATTGATCTGGTCTTTATTGGGCGTAATGAGTTTCTTGTGGAAATGGTGAACCAGCTCAACATCCACGGGCGTATCTTTGGTATGCACACTGGGTCCTTTACCGGCGCGAATCCAGGAAAACAGGACCTGCTCACCAATAGCTTGCGCCCGGATGCAGACATTCCAGGTCTCACCACGGAATTCATGCCGGCAATCGACATATTCGGTGTTATACCGTTCTGGATCCAATTCATCGGCCTCTTTGAGCAATTGAACCGGAACATGCGCATTCGACACCTGGTTTGAGAATACCGTGTCAAATTGATCCCCGGCCTCAATCAGTTGCGGCATGGGCACCTCAGCGGCTGTCAGAACTTTGTTCTGTCGTACCTTGTGACCAACGACGCGGCCCTGCTCAATGGAGTGAACCATCTTGTAACCCAGGGCTGTAAGCTCTGCCTCGCGCGCGCGCAGCCAATCGACCTTGTCGTGCTGGACCACGAAAAGCTCGTTGTAATGCAACAGAACATAGCTTTTGGGATCAGTGGTTGGCCCGCGCGCCATCAATTCTTCAAACGTCAAAACCTCGGCATTGACCTTCAGGTTGTTCAGCGATTTCGTGAAGTGGTTGATGACATTCTTCGACCCCTTGCCGACAGCAATGACATGGGGTTCGTTAAATTTGACAACAAAAAACTGGGCCAAACCAAGCACTCCTGTATACCGCCACCCAAACGGACGAAGGTTTCAACCTGTTGTGATTGCAGTTCTGCAAATCATTTAGTTGCCCCAACTAATGGAAGTTTCACCTGAAATGTAAACCCTTCGGCCATTCCAATTGATTTCACGCATAGCGAACAAGGTTTAACAAGGGATCAATCCGTCCAGAGGTCTTGCGGGACGGACAGTCCAAGGCTAGGTCCAATGCATGACAACCGGAGGTCGCATGACACGTACACCCGAAGAGATCAGCCAGGCCCTGTTGGACGCCGCCCGCAAAGCCGGGGCCGAGGCGGCGGATGCCATTGTGCTGGATGGGTCATCGATTTCGGTCGAGGTGCGCGGCGGGGCGCTGGAACATGCGGAACGGTCAGAAGGCACCGATCTGGGGTTGCGTGTCTTTCTGGGTCGGCGGCAGGCCATCGTGTCCAGTTCCGACAGCCGCCCCGAGACCTTGACCACGATGGCCGAGCGCGCGGTAGCCATGGCGCGCGAGGCACCCGAAGATCCCTTTACCGGGCTGGCCGCACCGGACCAGCTGACGACAGGTTGGGACCTGGCCGCGCTGGAACTGTTTGACCCCACCCCTGAGCCGGCCTCAGAGGCCCTGCTGCAAGATGCGCTTGAGGCCGAAGCCGCAGCGCTGGCTGTTGAAGGTGTCACCCAAGTCTCGGATGCCGCTGCAAGCTATGGCACGCATCGCGTCCACCTGGCGGCCACCAACGGGTTTTCTGGCGGCTATTCCCGCAGCAGCCGATCCACCTCGTGCGTGGCCATTTCCGGCGAAGGCACCGGGATGGAGCGCGACTATGACGGCGACAGCCGCACCTTTCAATGCGACCTGCGCAGCCCCTCTGAAATCGGGCGCACGGCAGGTGAGCGCGTTGTGGCCATGGTTGGGGCCCAAAAGCCCGCGACCGGCAGTTTCCCGGTGCTGTTTGACGAACGTATTTCGTCTTCGCTGATCGGACATCTGCTGGGGGCCAGCAACGGGGCGGCGATCGCGCGAGGGGCCTCATGGCTCAAGGATTGCCTTGGCGAACAGGTCCTGCCCGCACATCTGTCGCTGATCGAAAACCCGCACCGGCCACGCATCTCGGGCTCGCGCCCTTTCGATGCCGAGGGGCTGGCGACCCAGCGGCGTGCCATTGTCGAAAACGGCATTCTGACCGGCTGGACGCTGGACCTGTCCAGCGGGCGCAAGCTGGATATGGCATCAACGGGGAACGCCGCGCGTGGCGTATCCGGCCCCCCTTCGCCCAGCAGCTGGAACGTGAGCCTGACGCCGGGCAGTCACAGCCGTGCAGACCTGTTGCGTGACATGGGCACCGGCCTTTTGGTCACGTCGATGATCGGATCGACCATCAACCCCAACACCGGTGACTATTCGCGCGGCGCGTCAGGGTTTTGGGTTGAAAACGGTGAGATCACGCACCCGGTCAATGAATGCACCATCGCGGGCAACCTGCGCGATATGCTGAAACGGATCATCCCGGCCAATGATGCGCGGCCGCATCTGTCGCGGGTGGTGCCGTCGGTGCTGATCGAAGGAATGACACTTGCCGGCAGCTGACCTGCATCTGTTGATCGACGCCGCCCGCGAGGCGGGAAAGATTGCCACGCGATATACGGGCACAACGGCGCAACGGTGGGACAAACCGGACGGCGCAGGCCCCGTGACCGAGGCCGATCTGGCCGTCAACGCTATGCTGGAACAGCGCCTGCCAGCCGCCCGCCCGGGCTATGGCTGGCTAAGCGAAGAGACTGAGGATTCCACCGATCGCCTGACGCGCGACCGCGTGTTCATCATCGACCCGATCGACGGCACCCGCAGCTTTGCCGAAGGCTCCCGCACATGGGCACATTCGCTGGCCGTCGCCGAACAGGGTGAGGTCGTGGCCGCCGTGATTTACCTCCCGCAACGCGATCTGCTGTATGCGGCGGCCAAGGATGAGGGCGCGACGTTGAACGGGCACGCGATCCACACCTCTGGCATCACGGACCTGAAAACGGCCGAACTTTTGGCCGCCAAGCCCAACATGGACCCACGCCATTGGCAAGACGGTCAGGTCCCCGCGTTTCAACGGGCCTATCGCCCGTCACTGGCCTACCGCATGGCTTTGGTAGGGCAAGGGCGGTTTGACGGGATGCTGACACTCAGACCCAGTTGGGAATGGGACATCGCCGCCGGGGATCTGATCATTCGCGAGGCGGGCGGTCTGTGTTCGGACCGGCTGAATCATCCGTTGCGGTTCAACAATGCGCATCCGCGCCTGAACGGCGTCGTCGCCGCAGGCCGTTTCGTGCATAACGCCCTGCACGCGCAGCTTGACCCCAACAGCAGCGGTATCGGGTCATGAGCAAGCCGCGCTCTCTCAGCCTGGCGGCCTATCGGGTGCTGTCCTGGGGCGTGTCTGACGCGGCCAGTCACACCGGCACGCCGCGCCCCGAGGGCGAGTTGATCTGGGTGCATATCGACGCCCAACACAGGCAACGGGCCGTGGTGGATTTCTGCCAACGGCTGCAGCAGATCCGACCCACACTGAACATCCTGCTGACCGCCCCGCCCGATGCGGATGTGCGGCAGTGGGATCTGGATGACTACCTGCTGATCAACCTGCCGCTGGAACAGACCGGCGCAGCACGGGCCTTTCTGGACCATTGGCAGCCCGATCTGGGGCTTTGGGTCGGGGGCGGGCTGATGCCCAACGTGATCACCCGTGCCGAGGAACGCGGCATCCCTCTGATCCTGATCGAAGCGCAGATCGACATCCGAACCGCACGTGGCGCACGATGGCTGCCGGATATCACGCGTTATACTCTGGATTGTTTCAGGACGATCCTGACCACAACCTCGGAAACCAGCCGGACGATCCGCAGGTTGGGGATCGCGTCGAACAAGGTCAATGAATCGCCCCCGCTGCAAGTCAGCCCGAATCCAAAGCCATGGCCCGAAGATGAACTAATCGAGACCAATCACGCCCTCGCCGGTCGCCCGGTCTGGCTTGCCGCCTGCGTCGGCAACAAAGAATTCATCTCGGTCCTCAGCGCCCATCGTCAGGCGATGCGCATGTTGCCGCGGCTGACACTGGTTCTGCATGTGGCCGATACGGCCGAAGCCGAGCCGCTGCGTCGCCGCCTCGAAAATATGGACCTGCGCTGCTCCAACTGGGATGCAACCGGGCAGATCGAGGATACCTCGCAGGTCATTCTATCCGCAGAACGCGATGATCTTGGCCTGTGGCACCGGGTGTCGCCGGTCACGTTCATGGGCAATTCGCTGGAGCGCGGGGCCGGAGGGCATGATCCCCTTGTCGCAGTCGCGCTGGGGTCGTCGGTCGTGCATGGACCGTTTGTGCACCGCCATCAGCAGACCTATGATCAGTTGGATCGCGGCGGCGCGGCGCGTATGGTGAAAACCGCGACCGAACTGGGCAACGCCGTGGTCGAGTTGCTTTCGCCGGATCGCGCCGCAGACATGGCATTGGCCGGCTGGCAGATCGTGTCTGAGGGTGCGCCGCAAACGGATCGCCTGATTGATATGGTACAGGACTATCTGGATCGGCGGGGGACAGATGATGCGCGCACCTGATTTCTGGAATACCGCGCCCGGGCAACTGGATTTCCGCGCCAGACTGCTGGCCCCTCTGGGGCGGATCTATGCGGCGGCCACAGCACGTCGGGTGAAGTCTGAGGCCGGTGTGAAACCGGGGGTCCCGGTGATCTGTATCGGCAACCTGAATGCAGGCGGCACCGGCAAAACCCCCACCGTGATCTGGATGATCGAGCAATTGCGCGACGCATGGCACACGACCCACGTGGTCACTCGCGGCCATGGCGGATCGCTGGAGGGGCCCGTACGCGTGGACCCTGCCAAACACACCGCCGCACAGGTGGGGGACGAGCCGCTGCTGCTGGCCGCCTTTGCCGAAGTGTGGGTGGCCAAGGATCGCGCCGCAGGGGCACAAGCTGCCGCAAAGGCCGGGGCGACCGTGATCCTGCTGGATGACGGGTTTCAGAACCCCTCGGTCGCCAAGGATTTCTCGGTCATTGTTGTGGATGCGGCACGCGGGTTCGGAAACGGCCTGTGCCTGCCCGCAGGCCCCCTGCGTGAGCCGGTGGATGTCGGCCTGCAACGGGCCGATCTGGTGCTGTCACTGGGGGATGCCGAGGCCCAAAGCCAGTTCGCAGATCGCTGGAGCAGCGCCCTGACAGTGCCGCACGCGACCGGAGAAGTCGCTCCGCTACAGACGGGCATGGACTGGACGGATACGCCGGTTCTGGCCTTTGCCGGGATCGGGCACCCCGAGAAGTTCTTTCGCACTTTGCGCCAACAGGGCGCAAAATTGCTGCGGTCCGAAGCGCTGGATGATCACCAACCCCTGACACCTGCCCTGATGACTCGGCTGGAAAACGAGGCACGCCTGCTGGGTGCACAGATGGTGACCACCGAAAAAGACGCCGTGCGCCTGCCCACTGCCTTCCGCAGCAAGGTCCTGACACTCCCGGTGCGTTTGCAGGTGGATGAGGGGGACAAGGTGCGGCAGATGCTGTTGCAGATCGCACCGTCACCCTAGGGCGACCGGCCAGTTACAGGCCGGTCGCGTCAGGTACTTAGCTGCCCAGTTCGTCTTCGATCAGCTGTTTGAATTCAGAATACGACTGGTTGTCGACCTTCTTGCCGTTCACAACAAAGGACGGTGTGGCCTGCACGCCATCACGTTCGGCATTTTCCTGATACCACGCGACCAGCGTCTGCGCGTTGGTACCGTCCTGCAGACAGGCCTCAAGCTGATCATTGTCGATCCCGGCCAGACGCCCGATCTTGCGCAATTCGTCGACGATCTCGGCCGGGCCACCCGCGCGCGTCCATTCGGACTGGCCTTCATAGATCAGATCCGAGATGCCAAAGAACTTTTCAGGGCCGTCACACCGCGCCACCATCGAGGCCCACAGGCCATAGCGGTCAAAATACACCTCACGGTAGATGAATTTGACCTTGCCGGTGTCGATGAAATCCTCTTTCAGCTGCTTGAACGCGCCATTGTGGAAATTCGCGCAATGCGGGCAGGTGTACGAGGCGTACTCGATGATCTCGACCGGTGCGTCCTCGGCCCCCAGCGTCATCTCGACAATGGTCGAGGTGTCCAGCTCGGCCTCTTGTGCCTCGGCGCTGCTGATCAGCGGATAGGAAGTGGTGGAATTCGACAGCGACAGCCAATAGCCGCCTGCGGCCACGGCAACAGCCGCGCAGATTCCGGTTGCAATACGGCTCATCTCTCAGCCCTTTCTCAGCGTTTTTGCTTGGATAAAACGTTACGGCCCAGACGTTCAAGGGCTGCACGCAGATCATTGTCGTGAACGTCACCTGCGGCCCGGTCGGCCTCGGCGGCAATTTCTGGGTCGATCCTGGGTTTGATCGATTTCGGCTTGTGATCGAAACTGGCCTGCCCCTCGGCAAATCCGGTCGGAGCGGTCTGAGTGATGCGCACCCGGCTGATGGCGTTATAGCCGTAAACCGCATTCACCTTGCCGCGCAGGGATTCCTTTTGCATTTCCAGCATCGGGGCCTGCGGGCCTGTCGTCAGCACCGTCAGCGTCGCCCCCATTCCTTCGCGGCCATAGCCTACCTTGACCGGGCGCGCGATGGCGGCCAGATCCTGACCGACGATCTCGGCCCAATGGGTCAGCAGGCGCGATACGGCAAAGCCCCGGCTTTCACCGGCCCGCCGAATCTGGCCGTTCAGCAATGTCGCGGTGCGTTTGAACCCGCGGGTCGAAGAACGTCTGCGCTGCATCTGGTTTCCAACTCCTGCGCCGCTATTGTAAAGGGCACAGCTACAGGCGCCAGCGAAACCCGACAGGGAGATAGTTAAAAATTGCGTGACACCGGTGACTTTGACCTGAGCCTTGCCCTGCTGGACTGGTACGATCGCCACGCCCGCGAGATGCCGTGGCGTGTTGGCCCGGCGGATCGGGCGGCGGGCGTCGTGCCGGACCCCTATCGCGTATGGCTGTCCGAGGTGATGCTGCAACAGACAACCGTGGCCGCCGTTCGTGACTATTTCACCCGCTTTACAACGCGTTGGCCGACGGTTGAGGCGCTGGCAGCGGCCCCCGATGACCAGGTCATGGGAGAGTGGGCCGGGCTGGGCTATTACGCCCGCGCCCGCAACCTGTTGAAATGCGCCCGCGTGGTTGCGCAGGACCATGGTGGCAAATTCCCCGACACTTATGACGCCTTGCTGAAGTTGCCCGGCATCGGCCCCTATACCGCTGCCGCCATTTCGGCCATTGCCTTTGACCGGCCTGAAACCGTTCTGGACGGCAATGTCGAACGCGTCATGGCGCGCCTTTACGACATCCACGACCCGCTGCCCGGCTCAAAACCCCTGCTAAAGGACAAGGCAAGCGCGTTGACGCCCGACACGCGCCCCGGCGATTATGCGCAGGCGGTGATGGATCTGGGCGCGACGATTTGCACACCGAAATCCCCGGCCTGTGGCATCTGCCCGCTGCGCGACCCGTGTCAGGCCCGTGTTGCCGGCACGCAGCCTGACCTGCCGCGCAAAACCCCGAAAAAGCCCAAACCCACGCGCTACGGCCATATCTACATCGCTCAAGACGCCGATGGCGCCCTGTTGCTTGAACGCCGCCCCGACAAGGGCCTGCTGGGCGGTATGCTGGGCTGGCCCGGCTCAGACTGGTCGGAAAACCCCGCCGAGGCCCCACCTTTTGCAGCGCAGTGGCAAATGCTTGCGGGCGAGGTGCGCCATACCTTCACCCATTTTCATTTGATCCTGCGCGTCTGGTCGGCCACCCTGTCGGAACCAATCCCAGACGGTCTGATCCTGATCGGCAAACATGATTTTCGACCCAGCGACCTGCCGACCGTGATGCGCAAGGCCCATGACCTCTGGCGCAATCCGTAACGCCCGGTCACCATTGTACTATATATCAGGCTGGGGCTAGGCTCACCCCAGGTGTTCGGAGGTCAAGAATGATCGCATCAGCCACTTTGTCCCGCTGGCAATCGGCCCTGCCGTTCTGGGTCTCATTCCTGCTGATCCCTCTGATCTGGTTCGCGGCGGTCGCGGGCGGCTGGTGGGTCTTGCTGGTCCCTCTGTCGACCTGGTGGGCCTTTGCTGTGCTGGACCGGCTGACCGGGCTGGAACTGGGTAACGCTGACCCCGACACGCCCGACACGGTCCTGCGCTGGTACATTCTGCTGACCAAACTATGGGTGCCGGTGCAGTTCCTCACCCTCTATGGGCTGATCTGGTACGCCACCCATACCGACCATCTGTCCACACCGGCCAAGATCGGGCTGTTTTTTGGCATGGGTGTGATCTCGGGCACGATCGGCATCAATTACAGCCACGAGCTGATGCACCAGAAAGGCCGGTTCGAACGCTGGCTGGGGGATATCCTTCTGGCGATGGTGCTTTATTCGCATTTCCGGTCCGAGCACCTGCTGGTCCATCACCGCTATGTCGGAACGCCGCGCGATCCGGTGACCGCGCGCTATAACGAAGGGTTCCACCGTTTTTACCCACGCGTCCTGATCGCCTGCCTGACCTCGGCCTTCCGGGCCGAACGCGAAAAACTCGCCCGCAAAGATCGCCCCTGGACAGACGCAGCAAACCCGTTCTGGCGCTACTGGGCGCTGCAAGGCGCGATGCTGGCTCTGGCGCTGCTGATCGGAGGACTGCCCGGCCTCGCCCTGTTCCTGATTCAGGCGGGCACGGCCATCTGGCAGCTCGAACTGGTCAACTATGTCGAACATTACGGCCTGACCCGCAAACATCTGGGCGACGGAAAATACGAACACATCCAGCCGCGCCATTCGTGGAATGCCTCGCAAAAAGCGTCGAACTGGCTGCTGATCAACCTGCAGCGCCATTCCGACCACCATTACAAGCCCAACCGCCGCTTTCCCCTGCTGCAACACCATTCCGAAGACGCAGCCCCACAACTGCCCTATGGCTACCCGGTGATGACCGTCGCGGCCATGATCCCACCGCTGTGGCGGCGCGTCATGAACCCCCGCGTCCGCGCCTGGCGGCGCCAATACTACCCCGAGGTTACAGATTGGACGCTCTATAATCGCGCAGAAAACCCGCACCCACGGGCCTGACCGCAGCGCGCGCCAGCGCGCTGCCGGGCCCAACGGGTGGCCTTGCATCTTTGATGCAGGGGCAACGGGCGGGAGCCCCTAACCCTTCAGTTCCCACACGTCCATCGGCGCGACGACCCCCCGAACGGCATAGTTTGCGCGCCTGTCAAAGCCTGTCATCAGTTCCGGCGCGCTGTTGCCTTCGTTTCGCAACTGGTCCCGCACCGCGTCACTGATCACCACCCGGGCCTGCAACTCGCGGGTCAGCGCCTCTAACTTGGCGGCCACGTTCACCGCATCCCCGATCACTGCAAACTCCAATCGGTTGGCTCCGATGTCACCCAGAACAACGGCCCCGTAGTGCACCCCGATCCCCACATGTATCTCGGGCTCGCCTGCCCGACGGCGCTCGGTGTTCCAACGGTTCATCACCTCGACCATCGCACGGGCGCAGGCCAATGCGTTACTGGCATCCAAAGGTGTGGGAACCGGCGTTCCAAAGGTCGCCATCAACCCATCGCCCAGATACTTGTCCAGCGTCCCGTGGTGGCGAAATACTTCGGTTTCCATCCGTGCATGAAACCCCCGCAAAACCTCGATCACCTCATAGGGATCGCGCCCGGCAGCGTATTTTGTGAACCCGACGATATCGACAAACAGCACGGCGATATTCTCTTTGCGCACCTGCTTGAGCGGCTCGTCATTCTGGCTCAGCTCCTCGACCACATTGGGTGAGAAATACCGCGACAGGTTCGCCCGCTCCCTCTCCAACCCCGCATTGGTCATCAGCAACCGGTTGAGCCGCCGCATCGACACGCCCAAAGTCACCGCAACCATCATGAAGACAATCACCTGCTGTATGCGCAGCGATGGATCAAAGCTGTTGGGGTCCAGCAACTCGGCCACATCAGGGAACCCGGCCAAAGCCCCGGCCACCCGTTCGCTGAGGTCGGGCATCGGGGTCGCCACCCACCACGCGATGATCCATCCCGCCGTCCATATGCCTGCGGTCCAGGATCCAAGCGCAATCACCGTGCGCCAGGAATAGGCCAGTGTCCCCGCAGCCAGAATGATGAAGAAATACTGAAAGTTGTCGAACCGGTACTGCATCGCCAGCGGGCGCACATCATCACTGAACGGGTTCGGAACGATCATACCCAGGGTCATGATCAGCAGATCGACGAAAATCAGCAGCAGCTCGACCCGAGACTGCCCAACACGACCCGCCCGCCGGATCAGCCAGCCATTCGCGCAGATCAAAAGCAGGATGAAATGATACCACATCACGTCCCAAGCAGGGTTGAGAAAGACCAGCAACACCCCGGTCAGCCCCATCGCAATCCAGCGGGCTCGGACGGCCAGCTCCAACCCTTCGCGCTTGTGCCGTTCCAAAGCGGCCTCGGTGTATTTGTTGTCCAGATCGTATGTTTCGGGCTGGGTTACAAAAAACCGACCAAAACGGGACTCGCCGACTGTGGTATCCGACATTGCTGAGGCTCCCTCGCTGCGCTGCGGGCTTTAAGGAACTCATACAGAAACAAGAATGTGAAGAAAACAAAAGACCCCGCCGAGAACGGCGGGGCAAGGCGTAGTGCCTTGTGTCAGGCCACAGGCACCGGCGGTATTCGTGAAATCAGTTGTGCAGCTCCGCGCGGATCTGCTGACGCAGCACGTCAATCGGCACCGTTTTGCCGTCGCGCTTAAAGCACCAGTAGGTCCAACCGTTGCATGACGGCGCGTTTTCCAGATGCGCGCCCACTTGGTGGATCGAGCCCTTGACGTTGTCGCCGACCAGCGTGCCATCGGCGCGCACCTTGGCCTTGTGGCGCTGGTTCATGGAGTAAAGCTCTTCGCCCGGGCGCAGCATGCCGCGTTCGACCAACTGGCCAAAGGGCACGCGCGGCTCGGCGCGTTTGCTGGCGCTGACCTCCAGCGCCTCGCGGTCGAATTTTCGGACCTTGGAGATGCGCTTTTCGGCCACTTTGCGATAGCTTTCCTCGCGCTCGATGCCGATGAATTCGCGCCCCAGCATCTTGGCCACCGCACCGGTCGTGCCGGTCCCAAAGAACGGGTCCAAAATCACATCGCCGGGATTGGTCGAACCGACCAGAACGCGGTGCAACAGTGATTCCGGTTTTTGCGTCGGATGGGCCTTGTCGCCGTTTTCATCCTTGAGACGTTCATGCCCGGTGCAGATCGGCAGTACCCAATCGCTGCGCATCTGCACACCTTCGTTCAGCGCCTTCAGCGCCTCGTAGTTGAACGTGTATTTCGCGCCTTCCCGCTTGGACGCCCAGATCATCGTCTCATGCGCATTGGTGAAGCGTTTGCCGCGGAAATTCGGCATCGGGTTCGACTTGCGCCAAACGACATCGTTCAGAATCCAGTACCCGGCATCCTGCAGGGCCGAACCCACGCGGAAGATATTGTGATAAGATCCGATCACCCAGATCGCGCCATTGGGCTTGAGCAACCGATGCGCCGCCTTCAGCCAGTCGCGGGTGAATTGATCATAGGCCCCAAAGCTCGAAAACTGGTCCCAGTGATCGTCAACTGCATCCACCTGAGAGTTGTCCGGCCGATGCAACTGGCCTTTCAACTGAAGGTTATAGGGGGGATCTGCAAAGATCAGGTCAACCGACGCCTCGGGCAGACTGTTCATCACATCGATGCAGTCCCCGGATAGAATCGTGTTTAAAGGGAGCGCTTTTGCGCCCTTTTTGGTGGTCGTAGTCATATCACTGCCTCAAGTGTCCACGGCGCTTTTGCGCTCATTTGGTTGAGACAAGGATGAGTCAAAGACGAATCGTCGTCAATTTCTTTTTTGAATCAGCGACTTACAATTTACTCTTGATACAAGATATTGTGGACCGGTTTGAACGAACGTCTATGGTGTGGGGTTACACCAAGATTTCGCAGCGCATCCCTGTGTTGTTTTGACGGATAACCTGCATTTGTCTCCCACCCGTAGCCCGGATGCTGTTGCGCCAAATCCACCATCAGTTGATCGCGCCAGTTTTTCGCAACGATCGAGGCTGCCGCAATCGACACCGAATGCGCGTCGCCTTTCACCACCGCTTGTGCCGGGATCGTCAGCCCGCGCGGAATCAGGTTTCCATCAATCAGCAGATAGTCGGGCGGTGGGTCCAACGCCGCCACCGCGCGTTCCATCGCCAGATGCGAGGCGCGCAAGATGTTGTGTTCGTCGATTTCAGCCACCGATGCCTCGGCAATTGCAACTTCGGCACATTCGCGCAGGGCGGTCTCAAGCGTGGCACGGCGCTTAGCCGTCAGTTTCTTGGAATCATTCAGCCCTTCGGGGATGTCTGCCGGGTTCAGAACCACCGCAGCGGCCACAACGGGCCCGGCCAATGGCCCGCGCCCGACCTCGTCCACGCCCGCGATGCGCAGATAGCCCTGCGCATGGGCGGCCTTTTCAATTTCGTAATCCGGTTGCGTCATACCCCCGGAAAACAGCGTTTCACACAGCATCGCAAGCCAAAAAAGAGAGGGCAGCTTGCGCCACCCCCTCTCTGCGCGGCGCTTCTGTGGCGCCGCTCCTGCTCGAAACACGTTACTTGTAACTGATCCGGTAACCGTTCTGGCGCAGACAGCCGGGGTGATATGCCCGCTTGGTCTTTTTGCCATTCCAGAACTTCACCTTGCACTGGTGCGGCAGGCTTTTGGCGTATTTGTAGTGATTTTTCAGACAAGTCTGCCCCAACAGGCGTTTGTTGTGTGAATAAGCCTTGAAGGTCCGCAGGCAGCGCTGCGGCAGGTTATAGCGGGCCACATGTTTGGGCAGCGGGCGCACATGATGCGGTTTCGGCTTGGGCTTGGTGTAGGCTGGCTGCTTGGGCAGCTGATAGACGTGGTTGTAGTTGTGCGTCACGGTGTTCTGTTTGCGCTCGTCGTTAAAGTGCTTGACCGCGACGCCCAACAGCGCCAGCGCCGCAAGACCACCGATAATGTCCTCGGCATCTGCGGCCCGCGCCTGCGACGCGGACACTCCGGTGATGGCAACAGCCGAAGCTATGATCAGGGCGATGAATTTCTTATGCATGGTGTGTGTCCTTCAGTCGTCTTGGAAGGCCCGGGTGACGGGCCGTGTGCTCGATGACCCGACACTGGGCCTGCGCCCTTCAGACAAGCAATAACGCGGGGATGTTATTCGATATCAGGTCCCCGAACCCCCTTAGGTTATTGAATATCCCGCCAACCCATGCGCAGGATGCGGCCTATGAAACAGATCCTCTCTTCTCTGGTCCTGATTGCCCTGCTATCGCTTGGCTCTGCTGCTGCGGCGGCCGATTGCTATGCTGATTACAAGGCAAAACAGGACAACCCGCTGCGCCTGCATTACGGTGTCATGCAGGTGTCAGCCTGTGACAAAGGGCAGGCAAAACGCGAAGTCGCCCAGCGCCTGCAAAGGTCGGGCTGGACCCTGCTGAACATCATGTCCGTTTTCGGACCGGAAGGGTTGGATAAGAGGAAGGCCAATGCCGGACAATTCTATCTCCGTTACTGAGGCCCGCCGGTCGGGTGTCAGGCTGGTTGGCGTGGGCATCGCGGCGATCGTTTTGATTCTGGTAACGGCGGCGGTGTTCCTGTTCTGGACCCTGCCCGACGCCAACGCCTTTAACGCCCGGGTCGAACGGTTGTTCATCGAAAGCGACCTGACCTCGCAAACCGAAATCCGCTTGTTGGAGATTCTGGCCCAGTCCGGCACCGCCTTTGCCGATACGCTGTCCAGCTACCGTATGGTGATCTTTGTGCTGCTGGTCTTTGCCAGCGCAATGCTGATCTCGGCCCTGGTGTTTCTGGTGATGCTGGTGTTTTTGAACCGCCGCATGGCGCAGATCGAACGCAATGGGATTCAGGTCACATCCCTGCTGATCAGCCGCGAGGAAAACACCGTCTACCTCAACAACATGGATTTCAAACTGACCCCCGCCGCGATGGAAACCCTGTCGGTGCTGGCCGAATCCCGGTTGGATGATGAGGTCCTGTCCGGTGCCCAGATCGAATCCGTGATCTCGGGCCGGGACGCTGCCGATTGCGATGAGGCCGCCGGTGCCACCCGCATCAAGCGACTGCGGGATGCCTTGGGCAATCAGATGGTCAGTGAGCTGTTGGTCAAGAATATCGCCAAAAAGGGCTATATGCTGTCCATCGAAAAAGATGTGATCCAGATGGTCTGAACCTGCCACCGCGCACAGGGCCTGTGTGGCAAAACCAGCCCGACCCCCTTGGAAAGCGGTGCGGAAAGGCCCATCCTATAAGGACTCGCGTCAGGGAGTCTGATGATGAACATCCACACCACCCCAAAGACCAAAGGCTATGGCATCTCGGTTCAGGACCTGAGCGGCCGGATTGCGATCTACCGGGATGACATCCTGCTGGCCGAAAGCCACAACGCCAAAGTCATGTATGAGACCCGGCTGCCCGCCACGGTCTATATTCCGCGCCAGGATGTGTGCATCGACCTGGGCGAAGAGACCGAGCTTCAGACCTTTTGCCCGTTCAAAGGCACAGCGACCTATCACGACATCGTCGTCGCGGGGCAGCGTCTTGCGAATTCCGTTTGGGCCTATGAGGACGCCCTGCCCGAAAGCACCAGCATTCAGGGCCATATCGGTTTCATGCCCGATGCTTATACGCGGATCGATCTGGGTGAAAATCAACTGCACGAGCCCGAAGACGGCAATATCAGCGGCCCTCTGATCGACTGGCTGATGCGCGGCGCATCTGAAAACCAGACGCCCGAGGCATTCACCAAGGCGCTGGCCGAAAAGATGCTGGACCATGGTCTCGCGATTCAGCGCCTCAGTATTCTGGCATGGTCGCTGCATCCCCTGATCGCGGGCAAACACTACATCTGGGAAAAGGGTGAGGCAGAGATTTCGACCAACGTGCCCACCTATGAAATCCATGACCACCCAGCCTATATCAACAGTCCCCTGCGCCATGTGTCGAACGGGTTGGGCGGCGTGCGTCAGCGGCTGAACGACGAAAACCCGCATAACAGCTTTCCGATCATGGAGGATTTGCGCGCCAAAGGGGCCACCGACTATGTTGCCATGCCGCTGCCGTTCTCGGACGGGCGAACCAATGTTCTGACCCTGACCTGCGACCACCCCGATGGCTTTACCACCGAAAATCTTGGGCTGGTGTTTGAATGTTCTGCCGTGATTGCCCGGTACTATGAGGTCTTCATGCAGCGCGAGAATGCGCAGGTGCTGCTAGAGACCTATGTCGGCAAACGCTCGGGCGCGCGGGTGTTGGGGGGTGAGATACGGCGTGGCGATGGCGATGAGATCGACGCCGCCATCATGTTCTGCGACCTGCGCAACTCAACCAGTCTGGAAGAACGCCTTGGCCGCGCCGCCTATATCAACCTGCTGAACGATTTCTTCGAAACCGTGTCGGGTATTGTGCATGACAATGGCGGCGAAGTGCTGAAGTTCATCGGAGACGCGGTATTGGCCGTGTTCCCCGCAGGCGACGACCCGGATGCGGCGCGTGGCAACGCCCAGAAATCCGCAACCGAAATCGTCGAAAAACTGGGTGAGCTGCGCCAATCCGGGTCTGACACCCATTGCGATTGCTCGATCGGCGTCGCCTATGGGCGTGTGACCTATGGCAATATAGGGTCGCGAGAGCGGCTGGATTTCACCGTTATCGGGCAGGCGGCGAACGTGGCAGCGCGGCTTGGCGAATATGGCAAAAAGCTCGGCCACCGGATCGTTGTGTCAGCCGATATTCAGCCCGCCTGCGCAAATGCGGTTCCGCTGGGCGAGGTCAAACTGCACAACGTGTCCCAGCCGGTGACATCCTTTGCGCTACGTACAGCCGCGGACGCAGTTCTGGACGCGTGACGGTCTCCTGACCCTCTGGGACTGTATTGTGCAGCCCGGTCCTAGCCGCCCAGCAAGATCAGGGCCGTTTGCGCAGGTGACATCGTGCTTTGCAACTGCGCGATCTGGCTGCGGGCCAGAAAGCGGTCGGTGAGCTGCGCCACGGCGTCTTCATCCGTGAATTGCGCCAGATCATCCGATCCCGTCAGCCCCGAAAGCCGGCCTTTGAAAACCTCAAGCTGACGGTCGAGGTCCAGCTGGGCAAAACTCGATGGCAGCCCAAGCGCCGTTTCCATCATGTTGCGCAGCGGTGGCAGGCCCATCAAATCAAACCACTTGGTATCCTTGCTGCTGCTCTCTGACGCCAGATCAGCAAGCGCATGCTGCGCGTAAAGGGCAATCCGCATGGTTTCATCAGATTGGCCCACCGCCACTTCAAAACGCGAGACGACATTGTTACGGACAATGTCCTCCATGAAGGTCACAAGACCTGTCCTCCGTATCTCACCAGGGCCCAGACCGAAAGCCTCGGCAAATTCCCGATACCGCCCATCGGACAAGCGGTTCGAAAGGGCGTCTTCGGCGCTGGTGCCATCGGACAGGATTTTCTGGATGAAATAGCGGTTGTTGATATCCTCCTCCAACCCAAAAGCCCCCAGTGCCACCTGCAACAGTCGCCGGTCCGAGACCAGATCCTCGGCCGTTTCAACCTTACCGATATTGTCCAGAAAATACTGCGTCTCCCTCTCATTGACGGAGGAGGACGAAAAGCTGTCCAGCTGCGCGTCATAGGTGCGCTGCAGAAACCGCCAGCCGACGATACCGCCTGTGGGGATGACAGGTTGAAAGGTCATTGCTGATACGCCATCAAACGCTCTTCGCGCGGCAACAGGGCGCGCAAGGATTTCAGACACTTGTAATACTGCTCGGCCAACAGTGCCTCGGTCGCCTCGGACAGAACACGGCGGCTGTCCGCATCGGTGAAGACCTGGCTCAGTTCTTCGACCCGCCGCAGCAATTGCTGGCGGGCCTGTTCGGGGGCCATATCGCCCGACAGAACAAGCTGCGTCGCATAACATACGCGCCGGACCGGGGTGTTCACCTCATCAGGGTGAATGGCATCCCGCAGACGCAGAACATTCGCCTCTGGCGTCATGATAGAGAACCGGCTGCGCCGGTCCCCGTTTTCGACAACAACACCGTTGATCAGCACCCTTTCTTTCGGTGCCAGTTTCAGAACCAACCCGCCCATCAGGTGGCCCTCATCTGCCGAAGACCCCGCAGAACGGCCATGTTGATCTCCAACAATGGTTCAACAGTGGCCTTATTGCCCAAAACCTGACTGCTGTGCTGTTCGGTAAACTCGGCCAGATAGAAAATCCGCGCCCGCAGCTCATTGGGCAATCCATTGTCGGAATCGGTGACGCCACTGGCCAGCACACTCCAAAGGCGGCGATTTTCGTGCAGGGCCTGAACGAATCCGCCAAAATCTGTCTTTTGTCGGGCGGCAGCGGCCTTGAGCCGATGCGTGATCTTTGAGATTGCCTCGTATTCGGTGTCGCGCGGGGTGCGGGTGGGCGCGGCGGTCTGCGCATAGGCTCGCTGTGCAAGAGAGTGCGGTGTCACTTGAAATCCTTCCAATAAGCCGTCTTTTGCCGGTCAGTGTCGGGGCGCGTTTCCACGCCCCGACCAGGTTCCAAAGATTAACGGAACAGAGACAGGATCGACTGCGGTGCCTGGTTGGCAATCGACAGCGACTGTGTCGCCAGCTGCTGCTGCACCTGCAGGGCCTGCAGACGGGCCGAGGTCTCTTCCATGTCGGCGTCAACCAAAGAGCCGATGCCGGATTTGAACGAGTCCGACAGGTTCGAGATGAACTCTTTCTGCGTCTCGATCCGACCCTGCGCCGAGCCGAAGGCGGCTGAGGCATCAATGGCCGTGTCGATCAGCGTTTCGATGGTACCCAAAGCAGCCAATGCACCCGCATCCGTGGAAACGTCGATCGAATCCAGGGCACCAAGACCACCAGCACCGGCGTTGGTGAACTGTGCCGCAACGGTCACATCACGATCCGCATCAGCGCCCGCAGTTGCGGTACCGGTCACGAATGTCAAACGCCCAGGGTCGCCCGAGTCGTAGTCAATCGCGACACCGGTGACACCCAGAGAGTCGATCTTGTTTTTCAGACCCACGGCAACAACGGCATCGGTATAGGCCGCATCATAGGTGCCCGACGGATCCAGATCGGAGGCTTGGATGGTGTAGGTCGCAACCTGATCACCCACCGCAATCGAGACCTTGTCACCCGCCTCGAAGTTGTCGGTCGAGCTGTCGATCACGATGTCACCAGTACCACCGGTCTTATCCATGGTGAAACCGGCAGTGTCATTGTCGGTGGTCACGTTATCCGACCCCGCCAGAACACCCTTGGCCGTGTAGCCACCCACCGACAGATCCTGCGCGGCAACGCTGATCGATGAAGCCGAGACATTACCGCCGGCATCACGATCCAGCGACGACAGAATCGATGCCGGACCCGAGGACCCGTTGACCAGATTCAGACCGTTGAACTGCGCCGCACCAACGACGGATTCGATCTGATCCTTCAGCGCGCTCACGTCTGCGTTGATCTTGCCGCGGTCCACGTTGTCTTCTTGCGCCGCGACGATCTTGCCTTTCATCTGGTTCAGCAGATCGGTCACGGTCTCCGACGCGTTCCGCGCCACCGCAACGGTCGATTCACCCAGCGCCAGGCTGTCCTTGATCGCATTGAAGCCTTTGACGTCGGATTCCATCACTTTCGAGATCGCCCAGACGGCCGAGTTGTCTTTGGCAGTTGCGACGTCCTTACCGGTCGAGATCGCGTTCTGGGTCATTGCCAGGTTCTTGTTGACCGATTTCAGGGTCTGCAGCGCAACCATTGCGCCATTGTTGGTCAGAATGCTGGACATAGCTTCTTCCTTTTTTACGTATGGGCCCTTTGCGCCCGTGCTAACCCCGCACCATCTGCGGGCTTTAACGTCTTTCTGATCACTGCGATCCGCCGTCCGGCTGTTCGCGCCACCTGCTGTTTCAGGTGCCCGACCACCTTTGACCCTGATCTCCTAACGGAGTGCTAAAGCGCCCCAATCAGAAACTTAGGATTTGAATCAAACCCATCGCTAAGCCCGTTTCTCCAGCTTGGCATGATGGCGCATGGTGTATCCGTTGCGCTGACCATCCGCCCCGTAGGTGCTGAATTCCTGCCGCACGCGGCGCAGTTCGGCCATACGGCTGGCCACGGCGCGAATCCCTTCGGCCGCACTGTTCAACAGCGCCTGATTCCGCTCGACCTTTTGTTGCAGGCGAATCAATTCGGCACTGTCCAGCACCTGCAGCTCATTGATCGCACCGATCAGCTTTTCCTTTTCCGGCGCCATGTGATTCAACCGATCCAGATCGCCATCGACAAGCGCGGCCCTCTCAAGGTCCAGCACCTCTTCCAAAGACGTGATCAGATCGGTTTCAGGTTTCGTCGGCATTGGTTTTCTCCATCATGGACTGAAACAGAATTTCGGACAGCCCGACGCCGCCGGATTCGGCCAGCGCCCGCGCCTGATGCTGCACAAGGAACGAGGCGAACTGATCCTCACCCGCGCCGCCGCCAAAGGACTCGCTGGTTTTACCCAGACCCGAAGACTTGAGCATTTCGGCAAGAAATGCTGCCTCCAACTCGACGGCGGCAGCCTTTAGTTTTTGGTTTATCGTTGGAGGTTGGGCGGTGGGAAGGGGCGTGGAAATCTTCATCGGGTTCTCCGAAATTTGCATCGAACTTTCTTGATCAAAGGCGAAAGCAGTTAAAATAAACGTAACTTCCTGCGGGCAGATTACTGGCGACACAACCGGAGTCGGAGCAAAATGCCCAACCCTCTTACAGCGGTGATCTCCTCACCAACCGCGACCGCCAAACCCGATGCTGCCCCCCCCAAAACCGGCGAGGCTGCATCGTTTCAATCGGTCATGGATCAGGAAACCAACCCGGATTCGGGCGAAGCAGAATTGACGTATCTGTTGGTGCAAGCGCCTGATGAAGCTGCCGAGCTAGAGGGGTCCACAGCCGAGGTCGAAGGTACCGAACTGCCCGTGCCGGTTGAAGGTCAACAGCCCGATAAAGCCCGCCCTGCCGTCGATGTTCTGCCGCCGGAATCAGATTCAGTTACCCCGCCCGAGGCTGCTTCTTCGTCTCCCCAAGTGGCTGAGACCGCGATAAAGCAACCCCAGCCCGATGCCCCAAACCCCGAGACAGCGCCCCAAACCGAGCATCCGGCACAACAGCTTGTCTCCTCAGCGTTTACGGCACTTATGCTGGGCGCTGAGCGCCAGTCTCGAAAACCAGAGACGGCCATCCCGCCCAAGATGCACCCTGTGACTCCGCAACCGATGGGCGGCGGACCACAAGACATGACGCGCACTTCGTTTACTGCGGCGCTACCAGAGGCGCCGGTCCAGACACCGATCGCCCCCAAGGCGCAAGCACCAAAAGGGCCGGAACGCGCAACAAGTTTTGCGCAGATACAGCTTTTGGCCTCGGACCCGGTCACCGTTCAGGCAGATACCACACAGGGGGCCGAGGTTGATGACATCCAGCCCGCGCGCGAGGCCCCGACGCTTGCGGCAACCCGCGACACGGCCCCCGGCATTCAGGCGATGACAGCTACCGCTCGCGCGGAAACGGCGCGGGCCATTGCGAATCAGATGGCCACCGCGGTCAACGTGCGATCCCAGCCCGGCGCGATCGAAGTTGCGCTGAACCCTGAGGAGCTCGGGCGGGTCTCAATCGTTCTGAATGGTCGGGACGACGGCTTGCACCTGACGATCAGCGCCGAACGCCCAGAAACTCTGGACATGATGCGCCGCCATCTGTCGGTGCTCGAGGCCGAATTCAAGAATTTCGGGCTGGGTGATCTGTCCTTTGACCTCGGCACCTCGGCGGATACACAACAAGACGCATCGGACAGCGGTGAAGAGGCTGAATTCACAGCCGTGCAAGCCGAACCGCTTACCGACACGGCCCCCACATACCCACGCATCGGCCCGGATGGGCGCATCGATATGAGGCTTTGACCATGATTAACCCCACTCAATCAGCCACGCAGGCCAGCACAACAGCGCAGACAGCGTCGCGATCACAGGCTGCGACTGTAGCCTCAGATTTCGACACGTTTCTGCTGTTGATGACGACCCAGGCCCAGAATCAGGACCCGTTGGAGCCGATGGATTCCAGCGAATATGCCTCGCAATTGGCGCAGTTCTCGATGGTCGAGCAGCAAGTTCAGACCAACGAATCGCTGGTCGAGCTGGTGGCGTCACTGGGCGGCATAAAACTCGAAGAATTGGCCAACTGGGTTGGCATGGATGTGCGAACAACTGCGCCGTTTCGGTTTGACGGTGAGCCTGTGAATCTGTTTGCCCAGGCTGCGCCGACGGCTGACGGTGCTGTCATGGTGATCCGCGACAGCAAAGGCACCGAAATCGAACGCATTTCCGTCCCAATCGATCAAACGGAATTTGTCTGGGCCGGGACCGCAGGTGATGGCAGCCCTTTGCCCGCAGGCACATATTCGGCCAGCCTCGAAAGCTATGACGGAGAGGAGCTGCTATCGAGCCAACCGGTCTCAAGCTATAATCAGGTGGTTGAGGCGCAGGTTGGCGATGACACGGTGATGCTGACCCTGGAAAGCGGCGAGGTTGTACCCGTGGCATTGGTAACAGCGGTCCGAACCGGAGCTTGATCTGCCCGGCAGGACGGGCCACACCTGTGCAACCTGCGACTCGCTTATTGTACCGGTGATCCCTCTGCCTGACCCGACGCCTCCTGTGGACCTAGTTGAAGACCTGCGCGACCGAAGATTGATTGCGCAGGAAACGCAGTTTCAGACCCTGTATGGCGGGCGCACCAATCAGGTATGGAAAGTGGTTGGGGAAAACGGCGGCAAGGTTTTGAAACTGTACCGATCCGGCCTGCGCAATCCACTGTTTCGCAATGACGCCGCGCTAGAGGCGCAATGCCTGACGGCGCTGGAGCACACGGGATTCGTGCCGCGTTTGCGCGCAGCAGGGCAGCATGAAACCGGCCAATGGGTGTTTTACGATCACGCTCCGGGATCGACCTGGCGTGAAGGGACTGCGCCGGTGGGGGAATTGCTGCGCAAGCTGCATGGCCTGTCGGTTTCCGTGAAGGCCCCATCGGGGTGCAACGGCAGCGCGGATCTTGCTGCGCATGGGCATAGCATTCTTGACCGATGCGCAACGCACACACGCGGACGGTTGGAACAGCTTAGGCCGAAGGATGATGTGCCGCCCACCGACCGCACCTGTTTGATCCACGGCGATCCGGTCCCCGGCAACATCCTGTCGGCCCCGTCGGGACTGACCCTGATCGACTGGCAATGCCCGGCGCAGGGTGATCCCTGCGAGGATATTGCGTTGTTCCTGTCACCCGCAATGCAGCATGTGTATCGCGGCAAGGCCCTGACCCAGACGGAAGAGAAACACTTCCTGTCCGCTTATGGCGATGCGCAGATCGTGACCCGGTACGTCGCCTTGCGCCAATGGTATGCGTGGCGAATGGCCGCCTATTGCCTGTGGCGCGTCGAAAACGGGGCTGCAGATTACGCGGCGGGGTTAGAGTTGGAGCTTGCGACGCTCTGACCGCTAGAAATCCGTAAATGTCATCGCGGCATAGGCAGGCGGCTTCAAAGCGCGCCGCCAGCGGCCAAGCGGGAATCGCCCCGGCGGCTGTGCGATCGGCTCGGGCAGGTTCGCGTCCTGACCCAGGACCATCCGGGCCAGCGCCCGCCCGCAATAGGTGCCCATCGCCACCCCGTTCCCGTGATAGGCAAACCCCGCGAACAGGCCCGGCTGATCGGGCACGGGCCCGGCATACGGCGTCAGCGCGCGCGACAGGCACACCATGCCTGACCACATATGCGTGACCTCAACGCCTGCCCAATGCGGGAACATGCGCCTGAAATCCTTTAGGGCTTTGCGCCGAATGGCGGCCTCGGCCCGGGCTGAGGATAGCAAACCACCACGCGTGCCAAACAGAAATCTGCCGTCGGGCATCAGGCGGAAATAATGCAGCAGGTTGCGGGTATCGTAGGACATCTGTCCCGTGGTCCAGCCCTGCGCCTGCAACTCATCTTGTGACATCGGGCGCGTCACAAGAACCGTGGATTGCGTGGGCATGTAGCGCCCGGACATCCAATCAGGGACATCCTCGCTGGAGTATCCGTTGGTGCAGATCAGCACATTGGTCGCCCGGATCGCGCCCGATCCTGTCTGAATCTCGAACCCAGAGCGGTTTTTGGTGATAGACTGCGCCGGTGTCTTCTGAAACAGGCCGCCACCGCGCGATTGCACTGCATGGGCCAGACCAAACAGGTATTTTCGGGGGTTCAGAGCAAAGCCAACCGGATTTGTGTACCCGCCATAAAACCCGGCCCCAAAGCCCAGACCGGGCAAATCACCCGCTTCGTGAAGCGTGCCCGCAGGTCCGGCCTGACGCCGCAGCCGCTCCATCGCGCGTGGGGTATGGGCCAGCTGCGTCTCACCCTTCGAATGCGTATCCGCCTTGATCCCGTGGGCCGAGAGCAAGTCCGCGACAAGGTGCACGGCCTCTTCCTCGGCCTGTTCATAGTGGCGGGTTGCCTCGTCCCCGAACCGACGGGTCATCGCAGCGGGGCTTAGTTTCGAACCGCCCAGACAGCAAAACCCGCCATTGCGCCCAGATGCACCCCAGCCCGGTGTCTCGGCCTCAAGCACAGCAACCGACGCGCCGGATTCAACCAGATGCAAAGCGGCGGCCAGCCCCGTGAACCCACCCCCAACAATCACCACATCTGTGGTCAGATCGCCATGCAGGACAGGCCAGTCCGGGCTGTCTGCCGTGTCATCCCACCAGCAACCCGAGCGCGGCCCGTCCCCATAGGTATAGTCAGGGAAAATCCGTCTCATTCGGCGCGCGCGGCGGCCATTTCGTCCTGTTTTTGCCGCATCATTGCGCGTTTGGTCACCAGGGATGCGGTGATGACGCCCACCGTCACAACCGCAATCATCAGGGTGGACAAGGCGTTGATCTCAGGGCTGACACCCAACCTGACCGCCGAGAAAATCTTGATCGGCAAGGTTGTCGCCGACGGCCCCGAGGTAAAGGACGCGATCACCAGATCATCCAGAGACAGGGTAAAAGCCAGCAACCAGCCCGAAATCACGGCGGGCGCGATAATCGGTAGGGTCACCAGCCGGAACGCCTGCGCGGGTGAGCAGCCAAGGTCGAGCGCGGCCTCTTCCAGCGACTTGTCGAAAGTCACAAGACGCGACGAGACGACGACCGAAACAAAGCACATCGAAAAGGTCGTATGGGCCAGAACGATGGTCAGAATGCCTCGGTCCAGCCCGATTCCGATGAACAGCAATAGCAGCGACAGGCCGGTGATCACCTCGGGCATCACCAGCGGCGCATAGATCATCCCGGAAAACAGGGTGCGGCCAAAGAACCGCCCGCCCCGCACCAGAACATAGGCCGCAGCGGTCCCCAGAATCGTCGCCAATGTCGATGAGAATACGGCCACACGGATTGTCACCCAGGCCGCATCCAGAAACCCTTCGTTCTGCATCAACTCGCCGTACCATTTGGTCGAGAACCCGGCCCAGACGGTGACGAGTTTGCTTTCGTTAAACGAATACAGGATCAGGATGACCATCGGGATGTAGAGAAACGCGAACCCCAGCGTCAGCGACACCGTGTTGAACCAGCTTAGCCTGTTCATCGCTCGGCCTCCGTCTGTTTCTGCTGGTTGCGCTGGAACAGCACGATCGGGATCACGAGGATCAGCAGCAGCACCACAGCCACGGCGCTGGCCACCGGCCAGTCGCGGTTCGAGAAGAACTCCTCCCATAGCACTTTACCGATCATCAGCGTGCCTGAGCCACCCAGCAGCGAGGGGATCACGAACTCACCAATCACCGGGATCATCACAAGGAAGCATCCCGCGATGATGCCGGGGCGCGACAGCGGGATTGTCACCAGCCAAAAAGCCTGCAGGCGCGAACAGCCAAGGTCTTCGGCCGCTTCGATCAGCGACTCGTCCATGCGTTCCAACGCCGAATAGATCGGCAGGATCATAAACGGCAGATAGGTGTAGATGATCCCGATATAGACCGCCGTGGGTGTATTCAGAATGGTCAACGGGGTTGAGATAATCCCTGTCCACAGCAGGAACTGGTTCAGATACCCTTCGTTCGACAGGATGCCCATCCACGCATAAACGCGGATCAGGAACGAGGTCCAGAAGGGCAGGATCACCAACATCATCAGCGTCGGACGCCATTCTGCAGGTGCGCGGGCCATGCCATAGGCGATGGGATAACCCACCAGCAGCGTGAAAAACGTGGAAATCACCGCGATCTTGACGCTGGAGAGGTAGGCTTTCCAATACAGATCATCCTCAGCCAGCCAGACATAGTTTTCCAGATCAAGCTGACCGAAGAACTCTTTGATACCCGCCCAACCCTGCGACAGATCCAGCGTGGGTGTATAGGGCGGTATTGCCAGTTCCGTGTCCGACAGAGAGATTTTCAGGACGATGAAAAACGGCACCAGAAACAGCGCCAACAGCCAGACATAGGGGATGGCAATCAGAACCGCGCGGCGCATCAGTCGGCCAGCAGAACCGCAGCGGTGGCTGTCCAGGACAGCCAGACCGGGTCTTCCCATGTAAAGGACCGGCGCGAGATACGGCGGGTATTGGCCGTCTGCGCCTTGATGATCGTGCCGTTCGGCAGCTCGACGTAATAAGTGGACAGGTTGCCCAGATAGGCGATGTCATGCACCTTGCCCTGCACCGCATTGATCGCATCCGTGGGACGGTCGGCAGAGATCGTCACTTTTTCCGGGCGGATGGCCAGATGGCACCACTGCCCCTGCGCAAACCCGTTGGCCGAGGTCGCGGTCAGCGGCGCTTGTCCTTCGGCCCAGTCGATCTGATAGGTATCCTCACCATTGGCCGAGGCACGACCTTGGATGATATTCACGTCGCCAATGAAATCAGCCACATAGACCGAGTTCGGATTCTCATAAATCCGATCCGGCGTGGCCACCTGCATCAGCTTGCCCTGATCCATCACGGCCACGCGGCTGGCGACGGTCATGGCCTCTTCCTGATCATGGGTCACGATCACGAAGGTGGTGCCGGTCTTTTCCTGAATATCCATCAGTTCAAACTGCGTGTCCTGCCGCAGTTTCTTGTCCAGCGCGCCCAGCGGTTCGTCCAGCAGCAACAGCTTGGGCGCTTTGGCCAGAGACCGGGCAAGAGCCACCCGCTGGCGTTGTCCGCCCGAGATCTGATGCGGTTTGCGGCGGGCGAATTGCTCCAGCCGGGTGAGGCGCAGCATTTCTTCCACCCGGTCTTCAAGATCATGCTTGGGCATGTTGTCCCGGCGCAGGCCAAAGGCGATATTTTCCCAGATACTTAAGTGAGGAAACAGCGCGTAGGACTGGAACATCATGTTCACCGCCCGCTTGTTCGGCGGGATTGGATCAATGTCCTGACCCCCCAGCATGATATGTCCTTCGGTGGGTGTCTCAAACCCTGCCAGCATCCGCATCATGGTGGTCTTGCCGCAGCCCGACGGCCCCAGCAGAGCGAAAAACTCACGCTCGAAAATGTCCAGAGACAGGTTATCGATGGCCGTAAAGTCGCCAAACCGTTTGGTGACATTGCGGAACTGGATCAAGGGTTTCGCCTGCGGGTCTTCCCACGGCGCAAAAACGTCAGCGTTCAAATCGGCCCCCGTGCATCGGTCTGGAATAGCACGCAGGGCGGTTCATACCGCCCCGCGCAGACACCCGGTCAGGTGCCCGATTTGATCTTGGTCCACATCCGCGTCACGACGCGCTGCGTCTTCTGCGGGTAGGGCCCTTTGATATAGGTATTGTCCATCGCCTCAGCCGACGGATAGATCGCCGGATCGGTGATCACGTCTTCCTCAAGAAATTCCTGCGAGGCTTTGTTACCGTTGGCGTAGTAGACATAGTTCGATGCCGCCGCCATGTTCTGCGCATCCAGCATGAAGTTGATGAACTTATGCGCGCCTTCGGGGTTCGGCGCATCAACTGGCACGGCCATCTGGTCGAACCACATCTGCGAGCCTTCCTTGAAGGCGTTATAGGCAATCTCGACTCCGTTATCGGCCTCAGCTGCGCGATCGCGGGCTTGCAGCACATCGCCCGAGAAACCGACGGCCACACAGATGTCCCCATTGGCCAGCGCATTGATATATTCCGAACTGTGGAACTTGGTCACATAGGGACGGACGGCGGCAAACACCTCTTCGGCCTTGGCGATGTCATCCTTGTCGTGGCTGTTCGGATCCAGCCCGGCATAGACCAGAGCGGCCGGAACCATCTCATCCGGCGCGTCCAGGAAATAGACACCGCATTCGGCCAGCTTGGCCATGTTGTCGGGGTTGAAGATCAGCTCCATCGAATCCAGCGGTGCATCTTCACCCAGCACTTCCTGTACCTTGCCGACATTCACGCCCAGCCCGGTGGTGCCCCACATATAGTTGACCGAATGCTTGTTGCCGGGATCGAACTGCGCCACCCGCTCGGCGATGACATCCCAGGCATTGCCGAGATTGGACAGCTGCGCCGGGTCCAGTTGCTGAAACGCGCCAGCCTGAATCTGGCGGCTCATAAAGCTGCCGGTCGGAACCACGACGTCATATCCCGACCCACCGGCCAGCATCTTGGTTTCCAGTACTTCGTTGCTGTCGAACACATCGTAGATCAGCGTCAGGCCGGTTTCTTCCTCAAACTTCTCCAGAAGGCCCTCATCGATATAGTCGGACCAGTTGTAGACACGCACTTCCTCGGCGAAACCCGCCGAAGTCCCCAATGCGATTACCGCCGCTGTCACGGTCAGCGTTTTGATTGACATTTTCTTCTCCCTGCAAGTGTTCGGGTATTTTCCCGTTTTTTTGGATTTGATCAAGTTTTGCGTTTTCCCCCGATCACGCGTATGATTCCATGAGGTCAGATACCTGGCAATGCAGCATCAGTCGAAACAGGGCAAACCAATTGGATTTGATCAAAAACAAGGCATTCGCCCCAAAAGCGGACACCGAGAAAAGACCCGCGCACGAACAGGTCTACCACACCCTCAAAGCACAGATCATGTTTGGTGATCTGGTGCCCGGACAACCCGTAACGATCCAGGGGCTGACCGATTCTCTGGGTGTCGGCATGACCCCGGTACGCGAGGCGATTCGCAGGCTGATCTCGGACGGCGCGCTGGTGTTTCAGGGCAACCGACGGGTCAGTGTGCCTTTGTTGTCCAAAGATGATGTCGAACAGATGATCTTCGCCAGAATATCAATAGAATCAGAGCTTTCCAGGCGCGCTGCCGGTAATATGGACAGTGCTGATATCGACGAGCTTGAGCAAACAGATCAGCAATTGGACCGAACCATCGCCGATGGGGATGTCAGCGGCTATCTGCGCCTGAACCACCAGTTCCACGAGATGCTCTATGCCCATGCCGACGCTCCGATTCTCAGCGATCTGGCCGAGCGGTTGTGGCTCAGATTCGGGCCTTCGCTGCGGGTGGTCTGCGGGCGTTTTGGCACCCGCAGCCTGCCGGACAGGCACAAGGACATCATCACAGCCTTGCGCGCCCGGGACGCCGATGCAGTGGCGAAAGCAACCGCTCAGGACATCGAACAGGGGATGGAGCTGATGGCGGATGCCCTTGCCAAAGACTGACCTTGTGCGATTCGATTGACAGGAAAAAATTTGATCATATTGTGAAAGCCAACCGCTCTTTCAGGAGGATTTCGGATGTCCACCATCACCAACCACATGCCCACCGCCGAATTGCAGGCGCTGGATGCAGCCCATCACATGCACCCGTTCTCGGCCAACGGCGCACTGGGCAAAGAAGGCGCCCGTGTCATCACCCGTGCCAAGGGCGTCTACCTGACCGACAGCGAAGGTGAAGAGATTCTGGACGCCATGGCCGGTCTGTGGTGCGTCAATATCGGCTATGGCCGCGATGAATTGGCCGAGGTCGCCGCCCGCCAGATGCGCGAGCTGCCCTATTACAACACCTTCTTCAAGACGACCCACGTGCCCGCCATCGCGCTGGCCATCAAATTGGCCGAATTGGCCCCGGGCGACTTGAACCACGTCTTCTTCGCTGCGGGCGGGTCCGAGGCAAATGACACCAACATCCGCCTGGTCCGTACTTACTGGGCCGAAAAAGGCCAGCCTGACAAAAACATCATCATCAGCCGCCACAACGCCTATCATGGCTCGTCGGTTGGGTCGGCTTCGCTGGGCGGAATGGCAGGGATGCACGCACAAGGTGGCATTCCGATCCCGAACATCCACCACATCAACCAACCCAACTGGTGGGCCGAGGGCGGTGACATGTCGCCCGAAGAGTTCGGCCTCGCCCGCGCGCGCGAGCTGGAAGAGGCGATTGAGGAACTGGGCGAAAACCGCGTCGCCGCCTTTATCGCCGAACCGGTGCAGGGCGCAGGCGGCGTGATCGTGGCACCCGACACCTATTGGCCGGAAATCCAGCGCATTTGCGACAAATACGACATCCTGTTGATCGCGGATGAGGTGATCTGCGGTTTCGGCCGTACCGGCAACTGGTTCGGCTCACAAACCGTGGGCATCAAGCCGCACATCATGACCATCGCCAAGGGCCTCAGCTCGGGCTACGCGCCCATCGGCGGGTCCATCGTCAATGACGAGATTGCCGAGGTGATCGGCGGCACGGAGTTTAACCACGGCTACACCTATTCCGGCCACCCGGTCGCCGCCGCCGTGGCGCTGGAAAACCTGCGTATCCTAGAAGAGGAAAAGATCGTCGAGCATGTCCGCGACGTGGCCGCCCCCTACCTGAAAGAGAAATGGGAGGCCCTGGCCGATCACCCCCTGGTGGGCGAGGCCAAGATCGTCGGCATGATGGCCTCAATCGCGCTGACCCCGGACAAGGCCAGCCGCGCCAAGTTTGCGTCAGCCCCAGGCACCGTGGGTTATGTCTGTCGCGACCGCTGCTTTGGCAACAACCTGATCATGCGCCATGTGGGCGACCGGATGATCATCTCTCCCCCGCTGATCCTGACGCCTGCGGATATCGACGAGATGTTCATACGCATTCACAAATCGCTGGATGAGGCGCAGACCGACATCATCGAACAGGGACTAATGAAAGCGGCAAGCTGATCCGCGCAGCTTCATCTGGCCAAAAATATCCCGGGGGAGTCGCGGCTTGCCGCGGCGGGGGCAGAGCCCCCTCCCCTACCTCAGCCGCTCAAGCAGCCGCAGGGACGGATACCCATCCGGCACCAACCCTTGCGCCAGTTGATAGGCGCGCACAGCGTTCACCGTATTCGGCCCGGTTCGCCCGTCGATACCCTGCGTGTCGAACCCGGCTTCGGTCAGGCGGGTTTGCAGCTCTTTCTTTTCCGTGAAGCTCAGAGTCCGGTCACCGCGCGGCCAGTTGGCCTGAAACGGTACGCGGCCTGACAAACGGTCGGACAAGTGGCCGATGCCGATGACATAGGCATCCGCACCATTATAAGCCTCAATCACGCGGAAATTGTCGAAGATCATCAGCGCCACACCCTGCCCTCCGGCCGGCAGCAGGATGGCGGCCTGACCGTGATCAGGCACAGGCTGACCGGTCCGGTCAACAACCCCGCGTGCGGCCCAATCCGAAGGCAGCAGGGTGAAATCCCGACGCGCCGCCGCATAGTCGAACCCATCGGGCAAACGGACTTCCACCCCCCAAGGTTGCCCCCTGGTCCAACCATGCCGCGCCAGGTATGACGCCGCCGAGGCCAGCGCGTCGGTCGGGTCATCCGACCAGATATCGCGCCGCCCATCGCGGTCGAAATCCACCGCGTGCTCTAGGTATGAGGTCGGCATGAACTGCGTATGCCCCATGGCCCCGGCCCAGCTGCCAATCATTTGGTTGGCGCTGACATCGCCGGCCTGAATGATCTGCAGGGCGGCGACCAGCTGGGTCTCAAAGAACTGTGACCGGCGCGCGTCAAAGGCCAGCGTGGCCAGCGACCGGATCGTGTGATCACTGCCCCGGAACGTACCGAACGAGGTCTCAAGCCCCCAAATCGCGGTCACGACCTCTTTTTCGACGCCATATTGCGCCTCGATCCGGGTCAGGGTTGCCCCATGCTGATCCAGCGCCGCGCGCCCGTTCGCGATCCGCCGGTCTGAGGCGGCGGCGTCCAGATATTCCCAAATCGGTTTCGAGAACTCGGCCTGATTTCGGTCCCGCTCGATGATCTTCTTGTCATAGGTCAGGCCCGCCAAAGCCTGATCAAGCGTTGCCGCAGAAATCCCCTGTGCCTGCGCCCGCTCGCGAAACGCGCCCAGCCACGCCTGAAACCGCGCGTTTCCTTCGGTCGACACCCGAACCTCCTTAATCTGGGGCCGCAAGACGGGTCGGATGGACACCGTCACATCCGCCGAGGCCAGCTGGATGGATCTCAGCCCATCCGGTGTGTTGAGAGTTTCCGCCTGCACAATGGATGCCCATAATGCGGCGGCAACGACGCCACCCATGCATTTACGCATTCCGATTTTCCTGATTACTGCTCAGGCATAGAATAGCGCAAAAAGCGATTTTCACAAAGCGCTCTGAGCGAAATGTCTGACGTGACCACACAAAGCAGTTAAGCTGCTGGCATGACACCTTTTACCGACCCGAAAGTCGCCGCCGCCTATGACACTCTTTCACCCGAGGCCCGCAACGGCGCTTTGGCTCTGCGTGAATTGATCTTTGAGACTGCGGCGTCCCTGCCCCGCGCACACCCGCTGCAAGAGGCGCTGCGCTGGGGTCAGCCAGCCTATCTGGCCCCCAAGGGGTCGACCATCCGTCTGGGCGGGCACAAAGCGGCCAGCTTTGCACTGTTTGTACATTGCCAAAGCCGGTTGATGGGGGATTTCACCTCGGCCTTTCCCGGCGAGGACCGGATTGAGGGCAACAGGGCGGTGCTGTTCGACGACCCTGCACAGATCGACGCAACGCGCCACGGCTGGCTGATTGCGCGGGCTTTGACCTATCACCTTTGACGGCGTTTGCGTTCGACCTTGCGCTTGATCTTGTCCTTCTTGCGCTTGGTGCTGACCGCCTTGCGACGCGCGCCACGTTTCGTGGAACCTCGCCCGCGCGGCAGAGCCTGATCGTCGATTGAGAGAAGCTCCAGCTCCAATCCGCCGGTCACAGGCGTCGCCGCAGCCAGGCGCACGGTAACACGCTGACCGATTGCGATGATCAACCCGGTATCCGATCCCATCAGCGTCCCGGCCTCGCGGTCAAAATGAAAGAACTCACGCCCCAGAGACCGCACAGGAACCAGCCCATCCGCGCCGGTTTCATCCATTTTCACAAAGGCCCCAAAGCGGGCAATACCGCTGATGCGACCTGTGAACTCATTGCCCACCCGTTCGCTCAGATAGGCCGCTAGATAGCGGTCGGTGGTATCCCGTTCCGCCATCATAGAACGGCGTTCAGTATCCGAGATATGGGTGGCGGTTTCGTCCAGCCGCGCGATTTCATCCTCGGTCAGCCCATCCTTGCCCCAGCCATGGGCCGAGATCAGCGCGCGGTGCACGATCAGGTCCGCATAGCGGCGGATGGGAGATGTGAAATGCGCGTAATTCCGCAGCGCCAAACCAAAGTGGCCGAAATTCTCGGGGTTGTAGTACGCCTGCGCCATCGACCGAAGGGTGGACAGATTGATCAGCTCCGCATCCTCGGTCCCGGCGGCGGCGTTCAGCAGGGCGTTCAGGTGGCGGGTCTGCAGCACCTGCCCTTTGGCCAGATTCAGCCCCGCAGCCTGCGCGGTTTCCCGCAGGCTTTCCAGTTTTTCCGGCGCGGGTTCTTCGTGGACGCGGAACAGCAGCGGGCGGCGTTTGGCGATCAGCGTCTCAGCCGCAGCGACATTGGCGAGGATCATGAACTCTTCGATCAGCTTATGCGCGTCCAGCCGATCGCGGAAGGCCACGCTGGTCACTTCGCCCGTGTCACTGAGTACGATCTGACGCTCAGGCAGGTCCAGATCCAGTGGCTGCCGTTCCGCCCGCGCCTTTTTCAGCGCGGCATAAGCGGCATAGAGCGGTTTCAAGACCGTCTCTAACAGCGGCCCGGTGCGGTCGTTGGGATTGCCGTCGATGGCCTCCTGCACCTCGGCATAATGCAGTGATGCGGCCGAGCGCATCAGGCCCCGCACGAACCGGTGACCGATCTTGTTGCCATCCGCATCGATCTGCATCCGCACGGCGATACAGGCGCGCGGGACGCCTTCGTGCAGCGAACACAGATCGCCCGACAGACGATCCGGCAGCATCGGCACCACGCGGTCGGGGAAATAGCTGGAATTGCCCCGCTTGCGCGCCTCGCGGTCCAGCGCGGTGCCGGGCTGCACATAGGCGGCGACATCGGCAATCGCGACCCAGATTACATGGCCGCCGGGGTTCTTCGGATCATCGTCGGCGTGGGCATAACAAGCATCGTCGTGATCCCGCGCATCCGAGGGGTCGATGGTCAGCAGCGGCATATCCCGCAGGTCGTCGCGCCCTTTCAGACCGACGGGTTTGGCCTTGTCGGCCTCATCGATCACCTTGTCGGGGAAGTCGTCCGGGATGCCGTGCTGGTGGATCGCGATCAGCGAGACGGCTTTGGGCGCGGTCGGGTCGCCCAACCGTTCGACAATCCGCGCGCGGGGCAGGCCCATGCGATTCTTGGGCCCGGCCTGTTCGGCCTCGACCAGCTCACCGTCCTTGGCCCCATGCACCGCGCCGTCGGGCACCAGCCATTCGTTTTGGCCCGCTTTGTCGATGGGCACGATCCGCCCGCCTTCGGCCCCTTTGCGGAAAATGCCGACGATCTTGCGCGGGTTGGTGCCAATGCGGCGGATCAGGCGCGCCTCATAGTTATGGTCTTCTTCATGCACCACGGTCAGGCGCGCCAGAATCCGGTCGCCTTCGCCCAACGCCGGATCGCTGGCGCGGGTGATCAGCAGCACGATGGGTTCGACCCCTTCGCCATGCCATTCCAGCGGGCGGGCGAACAGGTCGCCATCAGCGTTCGGGGCCTTCACCTGCAGCACACTGACAGGCGGCAGACGATCCGGGTCGCTATAGCTGCGCTTGCGCTTTTCCAGATGACCTTCGGCCTCAAGCTCGCGCAGGATGCGTTTCAGGTCGATCCGCGCCGCGCCCTTGATCCCAAAGGCTTTGGCAATATCGCGTTTCGAGGTCAGGGTGGGGTTCGCCGAGATCCAGTCAAGGACCTCTTGCTTGGTGGGGATGCGAGTCATAATCCCGGCCTAGCACGGGTATGCGACCGCGTCATGACTAAAAACGGATCAGGCGAAATAGTCCCGCAGAATGCGCGCGTAAATCGCCCGAAGCTGTTCGATCTGCGCCACCTCAACGCATTCGTCCACCTGATGCATGGTGCGGCCCACAAGGCCAAACTCGACCACCGGGCAGTGGTTTTTGACAAACCGCGCATCCGAAGTCCCGCCTGAGGTCGAGAGTTCAGGCGCAACACCCGTTTCCGCCTGAACCGCATTAGCCACCAGATCGGACAGGGGGCCTGGCGGGGTCAGAAAGCTTTCGCCTGAAATCTTGATCCGCACATCGATTTCGACGCCAAAGGCGTCGGCGACGGCTGCGGCCTCGGCCCGTAGCCACGTGCTGAGGCTTTCGCCCGAATGCAGATCGTTGAACCGGATATTCACCGTGCCGCTGCATTGCGCCGGGATCACGTTGGTGGCCGGGTTGCCGGTATCGATGTTCACAACCGCCAGCGTTGAGGCGTCGAAATGGTCCGTGCCCTGATCCAGCTCATGACTGGCCAGCCGGTCCATCAGCCGCGCCATCGCGGGCATCGGGTTTTTGGCCCGGTGCGGATAGGCCGCGTGGCCCTGCACGCCGGTCACCGTGAACCAGATATTCATCGAGCCGCGCCGCCCGATCTTTATCATCTCGCCCATGGTATTGGGGCAGGTCGGCTCACCCACCAGACAGACCGACATCGCCTCGCCCTCGCGATCCATATAGTCCAGCAGAGCCGTGGTGCCATCCAGCGCGTCGCCTTCTTCATCCCCGGTGATGGTCAGGATGATAGCCCCGTCGGGCGGGGTGTCGCGCACGAAATCAATGGCCGCCGCGGCAAAGGCCGCCACGCCTGATTTCATATCCGTGGTGCCCCGGCCATACATCACCCCATCGCGGATCTCCGCGCCAAATGGCGGCATGGTCCACGCGGCCTTGTCCCCGACCGGAACCACATCCGTATGGCCGTTGAACCCAAAGCTGCGCGGATGCGCTTTGTCACCCCAACGCGCGAACAGATTGCTGATGCCACCACGGTCGACGCGGGTGCAGGAAAAGCCCTCCTCGGACAGCAGGTTGTCCAAAAGAACCAAGGCACCGCCTTCCTCGGGTGTGACCGATGGGCAACGGATCAGGTCTGCAGTCAGTTTCACCGGATCAGTCATCGCGGCCCCCTCTGATTGGTTTGCGCACACAGATTCAACGAATTGAGCGGATTGCCAACCCCTACCCGAGTGAAAAATCCGCCATTTTTTCAGGCGTATCGCTCTGACACTCCAACAAAACAACGCGTTTTCGCAGCGGCACGCTTGCCCGGTCGCGTGGAATTGCGCTAGAGCCCGCCGAAACAGGTAACTTGACGATGATACGCGCGCTTTTCGTATGGTTGTGCCTGACTTTCGCCGCTCTCGCTCAGCAAAGCCAGGCACAGACACTGACTGTCACCACGGTGACCCGCCCCCCGTTTTCCTATGTCGAGGACGGGGCACAGACCGGGTTTTCCATGGACCTGCTGGCAGCGCTGGCCGAGTCTCTGAACTGGGACTACGAGGTTAACCGGGTCGAAGGGTTCAGCGACATGCTGGGGGCCGTGCAGGAAGGCGCGGCCGATCTGGCCATCGCCAATATCTCGATCACCGCCTCGCGGGAAACACTGATGGACTTCAGCCAGCCGATCTTTGAGGCCGGCCTGCAGATCATGGTCCCGTCCGAGGCCGCGCGCCAGCCGTCGCTGCTGTCGGCGCTTCTCTCGCGCGAGCTGTTCATCGCCATTGGCCTGGCCTTTGCCATCCTTTTGGGCGGCGGCATGCTGATGTGGACATTTGAACGCCGCGCGCAACCCTATTTTGACCGCAGCCTGGACGAGGCGTGGTTCCCGTCCTTTTGGTGGGCGCTGAACCTCGTGGTCAATGGCGGGTTCGAAGAGCGTATGCCCCGCACCCCCTTTGGCCGCCTGCTGGGCGTCGTCCTTGTGGTTTCGTCGCTGTTCATCGTGTCGGTGTTTACGGCGCGTATCACCTCGGTCATGACGGTGGATGCGATCAGCGGCAGTGTGAATTCGGTCAATGACCTCTATGGCAAGCAGGTCGGCACCATCTCAAACTCGACCGCCGCCAGCTTTCTGAACCGGCGCGAGGTTGAATTCACCGGTTACGCCGGTCTGGATGAGTTGCTGGCCGCGTTCGAGAACAAGGACTTGGACGCGGTGGTATTCGACGCGCCGATCCTGTCCTACTACGCCTCGCATGAAGGGCGCCGGATCGCGACGATGACCGGAGGGGTATTCCTGCGCGAAAGCTACGGGATTGCTTTCCCGACCGGCTCTCCGCTGGTCGAGGATGTCAATCAGGCGCTGCTGGCCCTGCGTGAAGACGGCACCTATGACGAGATTTACCGCAATTGGTTCGGAGTGCGGAACTAGGCGGTTCCCTCATCCCCGAAAAACGGTGTCATCTGCGCGACTATGACGGCGTTCTCATCCAGCGCGCGCTGCATCAGGGCGCGCTCATCCGGGTCGATGTCATGGCCCTGCGCCTCACGCTCGGCCAGAGTGCCATAGCCCGTCACATCCAAAGGCGCGGTGTCGGCCTGTTTCAGGATCGCCACGGTTTCGCGCACCGCCTCGGCCTCGTCCACGCCGCTGGCAAAGCACATCAGCGCCGCCCCGGTCGCGCCTTCGGGCAGGCCATCGCCATCCTTGCGGCCGATCTGCACAAGCAGGGTATAGACTTGCTGACGGGAAGGTTTCTTTTGCTTTTCCATGCAAGGGGCCATAGCCGCGCGCCCCTGTCCGGTCAAGCAATTGCAACAATGCAGCCACGACGCCATAGTAACCGCGCGATTAGCCAGCAAGGACAGCTTATGACCTATCCCGATTTCATCACCGATTTTCCCAGCCTTGATGTGCCGTTCCCCGAAGACGTGGTGCAGACAGCCGTCATCCGATCCGATGCCGGGCTGGTGGCGTTTTTCACCTTTTTGCAGGATTTCGAACTGCCCATGCATTCGCACAAGGCCCAATGGGGCACCGTGGTCGAGGGTGAGGTTGAGCTGACCATTGGCGATGAAACGCGCATCTACCGCCCCGGCGACAGCTATTCGATCCCGTCGGGTGTGGAACATGGCGGCAAGATCAAGGCCGGGTCGCGGGTGATCGACGTTTTCGAGGAACCCGACCGCTATCCGATCAAAGGGTAACAAAAAAGGCCGCAGCGCGGTGCTGCGGCCCCTGTCTGTTCTGCGCGCGGGTTAGTCGCGCAGCAGTTCATTGATCCCGGTTTTCGAGCGGGTCTTCTCATCCACCCGCTTTACGATCACAGCGCAATAGAGGCTGATGTTGTTCTTGGACGGCATCGAACCTGCAACAACCACCGAATAAGGCGGAACCTCGCCATAGGTGACCTCACCGGTTTCGCGGTCGACGATCTTGGTTGACTTGCCGATAAAGACGCCCATGCCCAGAACCGAGCCTTCGCGGACGATGCAGCCCTCGACCACCTCGGACCGCGCGCCGATAAAGCAGTTGTCTTCGATAATGGTCGGTCCGGCCTGCATCGGTTCCAGCACGCCGCCGATCCCGACGCCACCCGACAGGTGCACGTTCTTGCCGATCTGGGCACACGAGCCCACGGTGGCCCAGGTATCAACCATGGTGCCGCTGTCCACATAGGCGCCCAGGTTCACAAAGGACGGCATCAGCACAACGCCGGGTGCAATATAGGCGGATTTGCGGACAACGCAGTTCGGCACAGCGCGGAACCCGGCAGCCTGCCACTGGTTTTCGCCCCAACCGGCGAACTTGCTGTCCACCTTGTCCCACCAGCCACCGTCTTGCGGGCCGCCGGCCTGATGCTCCATGTCCTTGATGCGGAACCCCAGCAGAACCGCCTTTTTGGCCCACTGGTTCACATGCCAGTCACCGCTTTCCAGCTTTTCCGCCACGCGCAGCGCGCCGCTGTCCAGCGCGTTCAGCGTGTCTTCGATGGCCTCACGCGTTTCGCCGGTGGTGGCGGGGGTGATGGTGTCACGTGCCTCCCATGCGGCTTCGATGGCGGCTTCCAGTTGGGCGTTGGACATTTCGGGGCTCCCTGACGAATCTGTTCACGTTGGTTTTGCCTATACGCAAGCGCCATCCATGGCGCAATGCGACGCAGAACGCGCGGTTTGCGGCTGTTTCACCCGCCCAGCGGGTCCGGCGCGATATTGCCGCCGCAAATCAGCACTGCCACCCGCTCTTCCGGCTCGGGCTGATACGCCCCCGACAACAGCGCCGCCAGCGCCGCAGCCCCTGCGGGTTCCACCAATATCCGATGCGCGCGCCATAGCAGTTGCTGGGCCTCGGCAATGGCGTCATCGCTGACCAGAACCGAGGTCATCCCCTGCGCCAGATCGAAACAGATCGACCCGATCCGCCGCGCGCCCAGCGCGTTGGCGGCGATACCTGAAACGCTCACATCCACCGGTTCCCCGGCCTGTAGCGCCGCGTTCAGCGCGCATGAGGTTTCGGGTTCCACCGCAACGACCTTGCGCGCGCCCTCGAACCAACCCAAAGCACCTGCGATCAGCCCGCCGCCGCCAACGGCAACCAGAACCGTATCGGCCTTCAGGCCCTGCGCCTCCCACTCGGCAAAACAAGTGCCCTGCCCGGCCACGGTGGCGGGCGCGTCATAGGCATGGATTTGCATCGCGCCGGTCGCCTCTTCATGCGCCTGCGCGCCGGTCAGGGCATTTGCGTATTCCCCCGACACCACGCTCAGGTCCGCACCGGTCTGTTCGATCAGGGCAATCTTGGACGGCCCCGCAATTTCCGGCACAAAGATTTTGGCTGGATAGCCCAGCGCCCGCGCCGCATAAGCCGCCGCCGCTCCGTGATTGCCGCCCGATGCGGCCACGACGCCTGCCTCGGGCACGTCCGAACTGAGCAATGTGTTAAACGCCCCGCGCGCCTTGAAACTGCCGGTGTGCTGGAGATGCTCCAGCTTCAGCTCGATGGGATAGCCCAGCATGTCGCTCTCCATCACCGGTGTCACCTGCGCATGTCCGGCGATCCGGTCTGCGGCGGCTGAAATCTCGCTTTTCCAATTCATTGTTGTTCTTCCGTGACTGGCGCTCTGGCCGCGAACCCTATAGCTGTTTTGTGAACACGCAAGCAGGGAACCATCACACATGAGAGAAGACCGCCTGAGCCCCTTCCGCGACGCACAGACTGACCGCTCAACCGCGAGCGAGGTCCCCGATACGCCGCAAACCCGGTCTCCGGCCTATCGCCTTGCCTTTGCCGATGACGATTTCCTGTGCCGGGATGAGCTGCGCCCGGTGCGCCTGCAACTGGAACTGCTTAAACCCGAGATGATCATGACCGAGCGTGAGATCACCTCGACCATCGTCATGTTCGGTGGCGCGCGCATCCCCGAGCCGTCGCAGAAACACACCGCGCGCACCCAAACACTGGCCGATTTGTCGGAATATTATGACGAAGCGCGCGAGTTCGCCCGGCTGATGACCGAAAAATCGAACCAGACAGGCTGCCGCGAGAACGTCATCGTCACCGGTGGCGGCCCCGGCGTGATGGAGGCCGGGAACCGCGGCGCGCAGGATGCGGGCGGCTGTTCCATCGGTCTGAACATCGTACTGCCGCATGAGCAGGCACCGAACCTGTATGTAACGCCGGACCTCAGCTTTAACTTCCACTATTTCGCCATCCGCAAGATGCACTTCCTGATGCGTGCCCGTGCCATCACCATTTTCCCCGGCGGCTTCGGCACGATGGATGAGTTGTTCGAGTCGCTGACCCTGATTCAGACCGGCCGGATGGAGCGCGTGCCCTTCCTGCTGTTCGGCCGGGAATTCTGGGAAAAGGTCATCAACTGGGAAGCGCTGGCAGATGCGGGCACCATCTCGGACGAAGATCTGGACCTGTTCCGCTTTGTCGACACCGCGCAAGAAGCGGTCGACATTATCGAGAACTGGGAACCCGCCCCGCCGCGCGACGAAATCCCGGGGCGCTGAGGGATGCCCAAACCCGGAGAGATGTTGCACCTGCGCGGCAATGCGCTGAACCCCGGCGATCCGGTGGCGCTGCCGCTGACCCAAAGCAGCATGTACCACCTGCCGGGCGCGCCTGACGGGTTGCCCACCTATGGCCGGGCTGACAACCCCACCTGGACGCATCTGGAACATGTTTTGGCCCATCTCGAAGACGCGCCCTGTTTGGTCTTTCCATCAGGGATGGGGGCAATCTCAGCCACGCTGTTTGCGACGCTGAAGGCCGGATCGCGCCTGCTGATCCCCTCGGACGGGTACTACGTCACCCGCGTGCTGGCCGACCGGTTCCTGTCCGGGCTGGGGGTTACGGTCACAGAACGCCCGACGACCACCTTTGCCGAGGGCGGGTTTGACGGGTTCGATGTGGTCTTTGTTGAAAGTCCGTCGAACCCCGGGCTGGACATGATGGACCTGCCGGCCATCGCCAAAGCCGTGCGCGCGGGCGGAGGCATCACAATTGCCGACAACACGACCATGACGCCGCTGGGCCAACGCCCGCTGGATCTGGGCGTAGATGTGGTTGTGGCCTCGGACACCAAGGCCATGGGCGGGCATTCCGACCTGCTGATGGGCCATGTCGCCAGCCGCAATGCGCAGATCATGGAACGGGTCGAAGAATGGCGGCGCGTGTCCGGCGCGATCCCCGGCCCGCATGAGGCTTGGCTGCTGCATCGCGGGTTAGAGACGCTGGAGGTGCGCTTTGACCGCATGTGCAGTTCAACGCAGGTTTTGGCAGAACGACTGGCCGATCACCCTGCGGTCAAACATATCCGCTATCCGGGCCTTCCCGGCGACCCTTCGCACGCTCTGGCCAAGGCGCAGACCAGCCGGTTCGGGTTCCTGATGTCGATCACGCTGGACAGCGAAGCGAAGGCCGAAACCTTCATCAACGCCTGCCCGATGCTGCGCCCCGCAACGTCCTTTGGCGGCGTCCACAGTTCCGCCGAGCGCCGCGCGCGCTGGGGTGACGATGTCGACCCCGCCTTTATCCGCCTGTCGGTGGGATGCGAACCGGTGGATGAGCTGTGGCAGGCCATCAAAGCCAGCCTGGATGCGCTGTAGTTACTTCTTGGGTCCACGCAGTTCGGGGAACAGATAGATGGGCAGCACAATGCTGGCCACCAGCGCGCCCAGCCACACCAGCAGCGTCGCCGCCAGCAGGTTGGAAATCCCACCCACGGTCAGCCCGTTGGTCACCAGATCGGTGATCAGCAGCCCCACAAATGTGACGATCAGCGCAATCCCACCTTTCAGCGCAGGTGCTTTCTTTTCGCCCAGCTTCAGGATCAAGGGCTCGGCCACCCATTGCACCAGCGTGAAGACGATCACCACCACGACAAACGAGATCGGCTTGATCGCAAATTCCGGCAGCAAAATCGCCGCCAGCAACAGCCCGATGGCGTTCCCGGCCAGCAGGGCCAGAATGGATTTCAATCGGCGCGTCATGGGGCCTCCGGTCATACAATAAAAACATGCATATGTTAGCAGGTCTTTAGGGATTTGCGAGCGGTTTCAAAAGCCTCTTCCTTTTGGGCCGTTGAAAACGCATGATAAAACCACCTGTTCAGACCGACCCGCGAGAGGTGAGATGAGCGACGATCCCTATTCCGCCCTTGGCGTCACCAAAGACGCCAGCGATGCCGAGATCAAAAAAGCCTATCGGCGCATCGCCAAAGAGTGCCACCCGGACCTCAAACCCGGCGACGCCGAGGCCGAAGCCAAGTTCAAAGCCGCAGCCGCCGCCTATGATCTGCTGAAAGACCCCGAGAAACGGGCGCAGTTTGACCGGGGCGAAATTGGCGCCTCGGGTCAGGAGCGGCCCAAACAGCAATATTACCGCGACTATGCCGAAGCCGCCGGGAACCCCTATCGCGGGCGTCAGGCGGACCCGGAGGACATGTCGGACATCTTTGCCGAGTTCATGCGGGGGCGCGGCGGGTATGGCCAGCGCAGCCAGGAATTCCACGCGCCCGGCCACAATCGGGCCTACAGCCTGCAGATCAGCTTTCTGGACGCTGTCTTTGGCGCCAGCCAGAAACTGACCCTGCCCGATGGCGACCGGATCGAGGTGAAAATTCCCGCAGGCATCACCGATGGCCAGACCATCCGCCTGCGCGGCAAGGGCGATCCGGGCTTTGGGAATAGCCCCGCTGGGGATGCTCTGGTCACGGTTTCGGTTGCAAAACATCCGGTTTTCGACCGTCAGGGTGACGACATCCACATCACCCTGCCGATCACCATTGATGAGGCCATTTTGGGCGGCAAAGTCCCCGCCCCCACGATCGACGGCGGTGTCAATGTCAGCGTCCCGCCGGGCACCAGCAGCGGCAAGACCCTGCGCCTGCGCGGCAAGGGGGTGAAGAAGCGCGGCTCGACCAACCGGGGGGATCAGTTGATCGAACTGACCGTGACCATGCCCGACCAGATTGACGAGGACCTGAAGAACTTCATGGAGACATGGCGCGAGACCAACAGCTATGATCCGCGCAAAGGAATGCCATCATGACCCTGACCGAAAAGGAACTGATCGCAACCGTTACCCGCCTGACCTCGACCCGGTTGACCGAGTATCTGGCGGCTGAAATCGTGATCCCGGAACAGGGCGAACAGGGCCTTGTCTATCGCAGCCTCGACGTTGCCCGATTGGAACTGGCCTGCGAGCTGCACGATCAATACGAGATGGAGCCCGACGCCCTGTCCATGATGATCTCGCTGATCGACCAGATGCACGGATTGCGTGCTGAACTGCGCGAGGTGCTGAACGCGGTTGAGGCACAGCCCGAACCTGTGCGCCAATCCCTGATCGAGGTGATCGGGGCGGCACGGTTCAAACGCGGATAATCAGTTCCCGGCGATATAGTCCTCGGGCACGAAAAACGTGTAGTCGCGATCCGCGACCGCCTCGTGACAGTCATGGCAATAGGCTACGGCACGGGCGCGGTCCCCCATCGTGTCACCGAACAGAGACCCGTCCGGCAGCACCATGATATAGCGCCAATCCGCAGTGTCAGGGCTGGTGCCTGCGGGCAGCTTTTCCATAACGAACAGGGCACCGGGGTGGATATTGCCCTCATCCGTGACAGTCACGCTGTCCTTGGCCAGAACCGAGCCGACAGGCAGCACCTCACCCTCTTGCAAGGTGCCATAATTATGCGCCATCCGGTTGGCATAGCTGTTCACATAGCGCTGGCCATGGGTGGCCGAGATATAGGGCGCATCGTTGAACAGCGGCCAGTTCTGATAATTCAGCAGCAAATCCAACTGCGCTGCCCCATACCCGCGCGCCATGCGCCGCTGCAGCGATTCATAGATTTGCGCCGCTTCGGCCTTGGTCAGCTCTGCAGGGTTTTCAATGGTGATATGTGCATCCTCACCCGGGGATTGTTGAGCGGAGACGCCCGAAAACGAAAAGATTACAATGAGTAACGTCGAAAGTCGTATAAATCCAAAAAACATATAACTGGCCCACCTGATCCATAAGGTTCGCCTGAACGCCGCGTGTCGTGCTGTAATTCAGATAGCGGCGCTGAACAAACATGCCACCACAAGATCGCGGTCTTCACCGCTTTGTGCGCAAGAGTGAGACACGTCCATCCTGCCGTGACAGCCCAAATATATCAAATTTCCTATGCGAAAGACAGAAGGGGCAACATTAAATTATTGTTGCCCACTTAGGCACAATTGGGCAGCTCAGCGTCGCATGCCAGCCTCGGCTTCAATCTGCTTGCGTGACTTCCGCGCCCGTTCGGTGGCCGATTTCAGCTGCCCGCAGGCGGCCATGATATCCTCGCCACGTGTCTTACGGATGGGTGAGGCATAGCCAGCCTGATAGATGATATTCGCAAAAGCCCGGATACGGTTGTTCGAGCTGCGCTTATAGGGCGCGCCCGGCCATTCGTTGAACGGGATCAGGTTGATCTTGGCCGGGATTTTGTGGCGCTTGATATGGTCAATCAGGCGATGCGCGTCTTCGTCGCTGTCATTCACACCATCCAGCATCACATATTCAAAGGTAATCCGTTCCGAGTTCGACGCCTTGGGATAGCTTGCCAGCGCGCCCAGCAGTTCCTCGATGTTCCAACGCTTGTTGATCGGCACCAGCACATCGCGGGTTTCATCCGTGGTGGCATGGAAGGAAATCGCCAGCAGACAGCCAATCTCTTCCGCCGTGCGCGCGATTTCGGGCACCACACCGCTGGTCGACAGGGTGATCCGGCGGCGCGACAGGGAAATCCCCTCGGGGTCCATGGCGATCTTCATCGCGTCGCGCACGTTGTCGAAATTGTACAGGGGCTCGCCCATGCCCATCAGAACGATGTTCGACAGCAGCCGCGTTTCATCCTTGGGCGCACCGGGGACCGGCCATTCCTCAAGATCGTCGCGGGCCATCATCACCTGACCGACAATTTCCGCCGCGGTCAGGTTGCGCACCAGTTTCTGCGTACCGGTATGACAGAAGGAACAGGTCAGCGTGCACCCCACCTGCGATGAGATACACAGCGTGCCGCGGTCATCCTCGGGGATATACACCACCTCAACCTCGTGCCCGCCTGCGATGCGGCACAGGTATTTGCGGGTGCCGTCCTCGGACACCTGACGGGTGACCACTTCGGGGATTTCGATCACAAAGCTCTCAGCCAGTTGCGCGCGATAGGCTTTGGCCAGATTGGTCATCTGCGCAAAGTCGCGCACACCCCACTGATAGATCCACTGCCAGATCTGCCCGGTCCGCATCTTGGCCTGCTTTTCCGGCGTGCCATGTTCGATCAGCGCCGCGCGCAGTTGATCGCGGGTCAAACCGACGAGGTTCACCTTCCCCTCGGGCAGTTTGCGGGGGATGGTCATGACGTCTTGAGTGATCGGCGCTTTGGGCGACATTGGCGTATCTCTGAGGATTCTGGCTTGGGATGCGCCTCTATATAGGATCGCGCGCAAAGATCAAAAGAAATCGTGCCGCTTAATTTGCCATGCGCAGCAATTCATCTACACGCGCCCGGCCCAAATCGACCCGGCACGCAGTGATGCCGATCCCCGTGCCCGACCCTCCGCCGAACGAAGCCCCCACGGCCTCGCATTGCGCATCACGATAGGTGCTCCAGGCCACCTGCGCCGTCTCAAGGGCGGGTTGGGCCACGGTGCGGCCGGTCACTTCGTCCAATTCCTGAGCGGCATCAAGGGCAAAACCATATGCGGCCTGCAACGCCATATCCACGCGCCGTTCCACATCAGACACGCAGGCGCCAATTTCGACCTGCGACGCGGCATCGGCGCATTCCAGCATCGGGTCGGCCAAAGCCAAACAGGGAAACAGGCAGAAAAGAAGGGTGTAACGCATAGCAGGGCCTCCGATAGCGGACGCCCTATGTTACCACATCATCGCCGTGACCGGATCAGTTGGTGCAACGCTTTTCCGCATCCTCGATCGCTGCGGTGAAACCCAGCAATGAGAATGTGTCTTTGGTTTGCGTGCCCCGTTCTGAGCGTGCGGTCAGCACCGCCTCGGTCCCGCGTTTCATCGCAGCCACAACTTTCAGGTCCTCACCTTCGGTTGCAGGCCAGGCCCATTCGCCCTCGGTGATCAGTTCGAACTCGGTCCCGTCGATCTCAAGATTGACGGTCGATCCTGCGGCAAAGGGATAGCCACCGGTGAAGGTTACCTGACCTTTGACCTCGGCGTTGGGGCGATAGAATACGAACAGCAAAATATCGCTGCGGCGCACCGACACCACTCGTCCACCACGTGTATTGACCGTTTCCTTGGGGGCGGACACGCTCCAGCATTCGGTGGGATCATCTTCGACGAACACACTCCAGTCCGTCTTGGCGGCCACGCGATTGGTGCTTGTCGCTTGCTGAGCGATTGCAGTGGTGGCCATCCCTGCCACGCACAGGCCCGCGATCACGCGGACGAGTTTCGATCCCATTGTCCAGCCTCCTAGCTCGACCTAATACCTCATACCCATCGGACATTGCTGCGAACTCTGCCGGTTCGTCTGTTAAGTTGCGTATTCCGATGATTGTCGACATACACACACTAACGCAGGTTTCGCCACAGGCGAAAGGGCGATTGGCAGAATTTTGCGCATATTGAGGAGGGGCCAGATGACGCAGCCGGTACCAATGACAGAACTGTGGCGCGGGCCCCTGCTGGAAAGCCTGCATCTGGGCCATGCGGTGATCTGCGATGACAGCGGCCAGATCGTGCAAAGCTGGGGCGATCCGAACGCGGTGATCTATCCGCGATCCTCGGCCAAGATGATCCAGGCACTGCCGCTGATCACCTCGGGCGCGGCGGCCAAATATGGGCTGAATTCGGAACATCTGGCGCTGGCCTGCGCCTCGCATAGTGGCGCGCATATCCACACAGACCGCGTGTCCGCCTGGCTGGACCATCTGGGCCTGTCCGAACCCGACCTGCGCTGCGGCCCGCAAGAGCCACAGGACATGGCGGCGCGCGACGGGCTTATTCTGGCCGACGACACGCCCTGCCAGATCCACAACAACTGTTCGGGCAAGCATTGCGGCTTTCTGACCGTGGCCCAGCACATGGGCGCGGGGCCGGAATATTTGGACATCGACCACCCGGTGCAACAAGCCTGCCTGTCCGCGCTGGAAGAAACCACGGGTGAAACCAGCCCCGCCTATGGGATCGATGGCTGTTCCGCGCCGAACTTTGCAACGTCGCTGGTTGGGCTTGCGCGGTCGATGGCGTGGTTTGCCAGCGCTGCAGACCGGTCGGATCGGGCCAGCGACGCGGCACAGCAGTTGACGGCAGCGATGATCAAACATCCCGAACTGGTCGCCGGAGAAACCCGCGCCTGTACCGAGCTGATGCGCGCCATGAACGGTCGCGCCGCGATTAAAACCGGGGCCGAGGCCGTTTTCGTCGCTATCCTGCCGGAAAAACGAATGGGCGTCGCGTTGAAAATCACCGATGGTACCACCCGCGCCAGCGAATGCGCCATTGCGGCCCTTTTGGTGCATCTGGGCGTGTTAGAGGCGGATCACCCGGCCACGCTCAAATTCATGAACGCCGTGCAGTACAGCCGCCGCGGGCTGGAATGCGGCGTGATCCGTCCTGCGCCGGGGTTTCCGGTCTAAGGCTACATCTCGATCGGATGCACCTCGGCCACCTCGACCGAGCCTGAGCCATTCACGACCATGGGGCACCCCTTGGCCATCTCGGTCGCGGCATCGATGCTGTCGGCCTTGATGACGGTAAAGCCCGAGGCCGGGTTTGCACCGCCATTGTCGACGACACCGCCTGCGCTGACCGTATAGGACTGGCCGACCGGGTTGCCGGGGATGTCCAGCGCTTCACCCATGTTTTGAAACCACGCGCCCCATGCGGCCATGGTTGCTTCGATTTCGGCGGGATCGGTTGGGGTATGACCGCCGTGATAGACAAACAGAAATTGGGGCATTGTCGTCCTCCATGTTGAAATCCTTAAAACTGAGCTTCGAGCTTGCGCAGTGACGAGGTCCAACCCTGATTGTGGTTCCCGGCGACCTCGGCATCGGCCAGGTCGCGATGGTCCAGAACCAGTTTTGCACCCGTTGCTGTTGCGGTGACTGTCAACGTGACATGGCTTTCCGCACCGCGCTGATCCTGATCGTCATGCCATCCCCAGGTGAACCCCACCGAATTGGGCGGATCGACATGGGTAACGTGGCCCGAGACCTTGAATCGCTGTCCTTCTCCATTCACCATGACCGAAAACCACGGCCCTATGCGCGAGAAATCCAGATCATGGTCCGGCACGTGCATTCCTTCGGGCCCCCACCATTGCAACAGCTTTGCGCCATCGCTGATCCAGGCAAACAGGTTTTCCGGGCTGGTCGGGAACGTGCGTTCCAGTTTCAGGTCGGCCATGAATTTTCCCTTTCGATTGCGTCGGCAAGACGATCCAGACTGCTTTCCCAGAATTGCCGTTTCGAGATGGTCCATTCGGCAATTGCCCGCAGCCCCTCGGACCGGATGGAATACATCCGCTGGCTGCCGTGCACCCGTTGCTGAACCAGACCCGCCTCACGCAGCAGCTTCAGATGGCGCGAGATCGCGGCACCGGACATGCCGCGGCCTTCGATCAACTCACTTACTGGCAATTCCCCGTCCTGCATCAACTGCTCAACGATTGAGAATCGGGTGGCATCGGACAAGGCCGAGAAAGCGGTCAGAAGCGTGTTCATGACCACTGTTTAACATTTTTGTTAAATAAAAGAAAGCCCCAAGAGAAAGAGCTTTGTGTCAGACGTCCGCAAACGCCGCGCGGGAATAGCCCTGCAAGTACAGCAATGCGGTCAGATCGCCATAGTTCACGCGAATATCGCATTGCCGCGCGACCGAGGGCTTGGCGTGCAGCGCAACCCCAGTTCCGGCCCGACCCAACATGCCCAGATCATTGGCCCCGTCGCCCACGGCCAGAACGTCATCCTCGGAAAGACCAAGACGTTTGGTGATCTGTTCCAACGCATCCACCTTGGCCTGTTTGCCCAGAATCGGCCGCTGCACATCGCCGGTCAGTTTACCGTTCTCGGCCAGCAGCGTGTTGGCGCGGTTTTCGTTAAAGCCCAATTGCTCCGCCACATTGGCGGTAAAAGCCGTGAACCCGCCCGACACCAGCGCCGCGTAGCCGCCATTCACGCGCATCGTGGTCACCAATTCCCGACCGCCCGGCATCAGCGTGATACGTTCCTCAAGCACCTTGCCGATCACTGCCTCATCCAGCCCTTTCAGCAACCCGACCCGTTCGATCAGCGCGCCTTCGAAATCCAGCTCACCGTTCATGGCGCGGGCGGTGATCTCTTTGACGCGGTCACCGACACCGGCCTCATCGGCCAATTCATCAATGCATTCCTGCCGGATCATGGTGCTGTCCATATCGGCCAGCAGCATCAGCTTGCGGCGCTTGCCAAGAGGCTGAACGATCAGATCGACCTCAAGCAATTGCAGTTCGGCCCACACCTCCCACTGGTTGTCGGTCTTTTCGGGAAACCGGAATTCTGCAGCCTCGTTTTCGCTCAACCAGACCGGCTCAGACCCGCCCCAGGCGTTGCACAGCGTCTCGACCAAAGCCTCATCCAGCTTTGGCGTGTTTGGGTCGGTCAACAAAGTGGCTACGTACATGGTCGGTCTCCTGCGGGGGTTCCCTGCGCATAGCGCAGAGAGGGCCAATTCACCAGAGACACTTAGCCAAGAATGCCCGGCAGGCGTAACCCATGCGCGCGGGCGCAATCCTTGGCGACCTCGTACCCCGCATCCGCATGCCGCCATACGCCCGAGGCCGGATCGTTCCACAACACCCGCTCCAACCGCCGCGCGGCGTCCTCGGTGCCATCGGCGCAGATCACCACGCCCGCGTGCTGGCTGAACCCCATGCCGACACCACCACCGTGATGCAGCGACACCCAGGTCGCCCCGCTGGCCGTGTTGATCAGCGCATTCAGCAGAGGCCAGTCGCTGACCGCGTCCGAGCCATCCAGCATCGCCTCGGTCTCGCGGTTTGGGCTGGCGACCGAGCCGCTGTCCAGATGGTCCCGCCCAATCACAACCGGCGCTTTCAGCTCGCCATTTGCAACCATCTCGTTAAAGGCCAGCCCGGCGCGGTGACGGTCGCCCAGCCCGATCCAGCAAATCCGCGCTGGCAGGCCCTGAAATGCAATGCGGTCCTGCGCCATGTCCAGCCAGCGGTGCAGGTGCTCGTTCTCGGGGAACAGCTCCTTCATCTTGGCGTCTGTTTTGTAAATGTCCTCGGGGTCGCCGGACAAAGCACACCAGCGGAACGGGCCGATCCCCTTACAGAAGAGCGGACGGATATAGGCAGGCACGAAACCGGGGAAGGCAAAGGCGCTTTCCAACCCCTCATCCTGCGCCACCTGACGGATGTTGTTGCCGTAATCCAGCGTCGGAACGCCCGCATTCCAGAAATCGACCATCGCTGCGACATGCTGTTTCATCGAGGCGCGCGCAGCTTTCTCCACCGCTTTAGGGTCTGTTTCGCGCTTTTCGCGCCAGTCGGCCATCGACCAGCCCAGCGGAAGATAGCCGTTGATCGGATCATGGGCGCTGGTCTGATCGGTGACAATATCCGGGCGCATGCCACCTGCCGCCATGCGGCGGTAAATCTCGGGGAACACCTCTGCCGCGTTCCCCAGCAAACCCACCGATTTCGCCTCGCCCGCCCTGGTCCAGCGGTCGATCATCTCCAACGCTTCGTCCAGCGTCTCGGCCTTTTCATCCAGATATTTGGTGCGCAGACGGAAATCGATGCTGTCGGGGTTGCATTCAACCGCCAGACAGCTGGCCCCGGCAAACACCGCCGCCAGCGGCTGCGCACCGCCCATGCCACCCAGACCGCCAGTCAGAATCCACTTGCCCGTCAGATCTCCGCCATAATGCTGACGCCCGGCCTCGGCAAAGGTCTCATAGGTGCCCTGCACGATGCCCTGCGTGCCGATGTAAATCCAAGAGCCAGCGGTCATCTGGCCGTACATCATCAGACCTTTCTTATCGAGCTCGTTGAAGTGATCCCAGGTCGCCCAATGCGGCACGAGGTTCGAATTCGCGATCAGCACACGCGGCGCATCCTTGTGGGTGCGGATGATGGCAACGGGCTTGCCGGACTGGACGATCAGGGTCTCATCCTCTTCCAGATCCTTCAAACCGGCCACGATCGTGTCAAAATCCTTCCACGTGCGCGCGGCACGCCCGATCCCGCCATAGACCACCAGCTCATGCGGGTTCTCGGCCACATCGGGGTGCAGGTTGTTCATCAGCATCCGCAAAGGGGCCTCGGTCAGCCAGCTTTTGGCGTTCAGCTCGGTGCCGGTGGGCGGATAGACGTCACGGGTGTTCTTGCGAGGATCGGTCATGCTGTCAGCTCCAATGCAGTGTCTTGGATGGCAATCAGAATATCGCGCAGCCAGGGGCGTAGTTGGTTGGCCTTGGCGGCGTCATAGCCCCAGGGCGCGGCCTCCGAGGACAAATAGGTGGATTGCGCCAGTTCCATCTGAATGGCGTGCACCCCGTCGGCTGGACGGCCATAGTGGCGCGTTGTCCAGCCGCCCCGGAATCGACCGTTCAGAACGGTGCTATAGGGGGATGAGGCTGCCAAATCTCCTGTAATAGACTCGATTTTTGGCGCACAAGTCACGCCTCCATCCGTGCCGATATTCAGGTCAGGCAAAGTGCCTTCAAACAGAAACGGAATGTGGCTGCGGATCGAGTGGCAATCGAACAGAATCGCCACGCCGTGACGGTCACGGACGCGCTGCAACTCTTCGGACAGGGCCGCGTGATAGGGGGCGTGATAGGCCAGTCTGCGCTGCGCGACCTCATCATCTGAGGGTTCCTGCCCGTCCTGCCAGATCGGCTGCCCGTCAAAATCGGTCGACGGCACCAGCGTCGTGGTGTTCTGCCCGGGATAGAGCGAGACCCCGTTGGGATCGCGGTTGGCATCGATGACATAGCGATGGATGTGGGATTGCACCACCGTCACACAGCCCAAAAGCCCATGATAGAGCCTGTTTATGTGCCAATCCGTATCCGCCAGCGCCCGCCCCGCCCAGTTCAGCCGGGCCGCAATACCATCTGGCACAAAAGTACCGCCGTGGGGCTGGCCCAGCACGATCGGGCTATCGCCGCGCGCGACGCTGACCACCTGCATCACATCAGCTCCGGCAGAGGTGTGCCAACAGCGGCCAGAACGGCCCCGTCCGATACCAGTGTTTTCGCAATTTCCAACTCAGGCGCCAGATAGCGATCTTCGTTCAGTGCGGGAATGTCGGCCCGCAGCCGGGCGATAACCTGCTGCAACGGGCCGCTTGTGGTCAAAGGCGCTCGGAATTCCACCCCCTGCGCGGCACAAAGCAGTTCGACCCCCAGAATATAACTCAGATTCTCGACCATCCGGCTCAGACGCCGCGCCCCGTGGGCGGCCATCGAGACGTGATCCTCTTGGTTGGCCGACGTGGGCGTGCTGTCCGTCACGCAAGGGTTGGCCAGATGCTTGTTCTCGCTCATCAGCGCGGCGGCGGTGACTTCGGCGATCATCAGGCCCGAATTCAGACCCGGATCAGGGGTCAGGAAGGGCGGCAGATCAAAGCTGAGCGCGGGATCCACCATCAGCGCGATGCGCCGTTGGGCAATCGCACCGATCTCGGACAGGGCCAGCGCGATCATGTCGGCGGCAAAGCCCACTGGCTCGGCATGGAAATTTCCGCCCGATACGATGGCCCCGGCTTCGGTCAAGACCAAGGGATTGTCGGTGGCGGCGTTGGCCTCGATCTCAAGCGTCATCGCCGCTTGGCGCATCACATCCATCGCCGCCCCGGTGACCTGAGGCTGACAGCGGATGCAATACGGGTCCTGCACCCGAGTATCCCCGTCGCGATGGCTTTCACGTATCTCGGACCCGGCCAGGGTTGCCCGCATGGCACTGGCGGCCTCGGTCTGGCCGCGATGGCCGCGCAGGGTGTGAATTTCGGGCTGCAACGGGGCCGTGGACCCCATAATCGCATCCGTGGACAAGGCCGAGATCACCAGCGCGTTCTGCGCTGCACGCCACGATTCAAACAGTCCCGCCAAGGCAAAGGCGGTTGAAAACTGCGTGCCGTTGATGAAGGCCAGACCCTCTTTCGGGCCTAGCTGAATAGGCTCTAAACCGGTTGATTTCAACGCCTGTTCGCCCGGCAGGGTCTGTCCGTTTACCTCGGCCTCACCTGCCCCGATCACAACGGCGGTCATATGGGCCAGCGGCGCCAGATCACCCGACGCGCCGACCGATCCCTGCGCCGGGATCACTGGCGTGACCCCTTTGGCCAGCATCTGCTGCAGCAGTTCGATCAGTTCCCACCGCACGCCGGACGCACCGCGCCCAAAGGACAGCAGCTTGAGCGTCATCATCAAACGCGTCACCCGTCGGGGCACCGCCGGGCCGACCCCGCAACAATGGCTGAGGATCAGGTTGCGCTGCAGGGTCGAGGTATCAGCGGGCGCGATCTTGTGACTGGCCAGTTTGCCAAAGCCCGTATTGACGCCATAGACCGGCGCATCCCCCTGCGCGGCGGTCTGGATACGCTGCGCCGCAGCCTCAACCGCAGGCTTGCAGGACGGGTCCAAAGTCACCGGCGTCTGGTCCCAATAGACCCTCGCCAATTGACCCAGTGACACATGGCCGGGTTGTAAAGACAGAGACGTCATACTGCACCTCCGAAGATACGTTTGTGCAGGGGGTTGAAGCCAACGCGATAGGACAGTTCGGCAGGGTGGTCCACGTCCCAGACAGCCAGATCAGCCCGCTTTCCCTTCGTAATAGAGCCTGTATCGCCAAGCCCCAGCGCAAGGGCCGCGTTGCGTGTGACACCGGCCAGGGCCTCTTCGGGCGTCAGGCGGAACAGGGTGCAGCCCATGTTCATCGTCAGCAACAGCGAGGTCAGCGGGGACGAGCCGGGGTTGCAATCCGTGGCCAGCACCAAAGGCACATTGTGTTGGCGCAACAGGTCAACTGGTGGCACCTGCGTTTCGCGTAGCGTATAGAAGGCGCCCGGCAGCAAAACAGCGGATGTTCCGGCCTCGGCCATGGCCGATACGCCATCGGCATCCAGATACTCGATGTGATCGGCGGACAGCGCCCCGTAAGACGCCGCCAGTCGCGCACCGCCCAGGTTGGACAATTGCTCGGCATGCAGTTTGACGGGCAGGCCCAACTCCTGCGCCACATCGAAAACTTGAGCGATCTGGGGGGGAGTAAAGGCGATACCCTCACAGAACCCGTCCACCGCATCCACCAACCCCTCAGCATCGGCCTGCCGCAAGGTCGGGATACAGACATCCCGGATGTAATCGTCCGCCTTGCCCGAGAATTCGGGCGGCACCGCATGGGCCCCCAGGAAGCTGGTCTTTATGTGCACCGGGCGTATCCGGGCAATCCGGCGGGCCACGCGCAGCATCTTCAGCTCGGTCTCGGTGTCCAGACCATAGCCGGATTTGACCTCAATCGTGCTGACCCCTTCGGCCAACAGTGCATCAACCCGGGTCAGCGCGTCACTCAGCAGCTCATCTTCGGTCGCGGACCGCGTTGCATTGACCGTGGATAGAATACCCCCGCCTGCCCGCGCGATGTCTTCGTATGAGGCCCCGTTCAGGCGCATCTCAAACTCGGCCGCGCGATTGCCGCCAAAGACCACATGCGTATGGGCATCGATCAGGGCTGGCGTGATCAGACGCGCGCCGAAATCGGTCATAGGCCAATCGGTATAATCGGCAGGCAAGTCGCACCGCGCGCCCGACCAAGCAATGTCGGTTCCGTCAATGGCAATCGCCGCATCCGGGCAGAGGCCATAAGGCGTACCGCCTTGCCGCATCGTGGCCATCGCAGCGCTGGTCAGGACCTTTCTTTGGGTCATGGCGATTCTTTTCCGCTCCCCTCTTGTTTGATTTTTTCGTATATGTGTAAAAGTATAAAGTCTACACAAATTGGAAGTGGTATGTTGATTCACGCCAAAACCGCCTTGATAGGCTCTGACTGGGCTCAGGATGTTCGGCTGCGGATCGATCAGGGACGTATCCGTGATCTTGAAACAGGTGTCGGCGCTTTGCCCGATGACCTGCGTGTTGACGTCCTGTTGCCGGCCCTTGGGAACCTGCATAGCCACGCCTTTCAGCGCGCGATGGCGGGGATGACCGAAACCCGCGCCGCCGGGCGCGAGAGCTTTTGGACATGGCGCGACCTGATGTACCGCTTTCTCGACCGCCTGACGCCCGAGCAGATACAGGCCATCGCCGCGCTGGTGTTCATGGAGATGCAGGAGGCCGGATATGCCTCGGTCGGTGAGTTTCACTATGTCCATCACCAACCCGGTGGCGCGCCCTATGCGCAGCTGTCGGAACTCAGCCAGCACATCTTTGCCGCCGCGCAGGAGACGGGGATTGGCCTGACGCACCTGCCGGTCCTCTACACCTATGGCGGTGTCGGACAGGAGGGGTTGGCGGGCGGCCAGCTGCGTTTTGGCAATGATGTGGATCGGTTTCTTAAACTGGTCGATGAATGTCGTGCCAACTTGCCGGAAACAGACTCTAATCTAGGTATTGCGCCACATTCCCTGCGGGCCACCTCTCCTGCGGACCTGACCGAGGCTCTGGACGCCACGCCTGACGGGCCGGTCCATATCCACATTGCGGAACAGGTGAAGGAAATCGCCGACGTGCAGCAGGCACTCGGTCAACGCCCAGTCGAATGGCTGCTGAACAATGCGCCGGTGGACCAGCGATGGTGTCTGATCCACGCGACCCACATGACCGACGCAGAAACCCGCGCTGTGGCCCAATCAGGCGCCGTTGCGGGACTTTGCACAATCACCGAGGCCAATCTGGGCGATGGCATCTTCAACGGCGCGCAGTACATCGCCGACGGGGGGCGGTTCGGCGTTGGGTCAGACTCTAATGTCAGAATTTCGCTGCCCGAAGAGCTGCGCATGCTGGAATATTCCCAGCGCCTGCGCGACCAGCAGCGCGCGGTTCTGGTCAATGGCGAGGGGTCCGTCGGCCACGCCCTGTATACCGGCGCAGCACAGGGCGGCGCGCAGGCGTTGGGTCGCGATGCCGGTGAGATCGCCGAGGGGAAACTGGCCGATCTGGTGGCATTTGACCGGACCCACCCGTCCCTTTGCGCCTTGCGAGATGACCAACTGCTGGACGGGCTGTGCTTTGCAGCGCCCGACGGGCTGGTCACTGATTTGTGGTCGGCCGGGCGGCATGTGGTCAAACAGGGTCGCCATGTCGCGCGTGACCGGATCATCCCTGCCTATCGGTCTGCAATTGCAGAGCTGCTGGCCTCGGTCTAGAGCTACACCATGCCCCAATCCACCGAGACCACCAGCTACAAAGACATCAAGCACACCGTTCTGGAGCGTATCCGGTCGGGCGAATGGCAGCCCGACACGCTGCTACCCAACGAACAGGAGCTTGCGGTCGAGTTCTCGTGCACCCGCACGACGGTCAACCGGGCGATGCGCGAACTGGCCGAGGAGGGCTATCTGGAACGCCGCCGCAAGGCCGGAACCCGCGTGCTCAGCGCGCCTCAGCGGCAGGCGCGGTTCACCATCCCCATGGTCCGCGATGAGGTTGAGGCGCTTGGCGGCACCTATCGCTATGCGCTGGTGTCATCGGGCACCGAAACTGCGCCCGAATGGCTAAGCGCCCGTCTGGCGCTGCAACCGGGGCAGAGCGTGGTGCATGTGCGCTGCATGCATTTCAACGGCAACACCCCGTTTCAGTATGAGGATCGCTGGATCGTCACCGCCTCGGTCCCGCAGGTGGAACAGGCGGATTTCACGGCAATCGGCCCCAATGAATGGCTGATCCAGACCGTACCCTTCACCAATGTCGAGCTGAGCTTTCTGGCCAGCCGCGCCGATGCCACGGTCGCCGGGTTTCTGGACGTGCCAGAGGGTGAACCTGTCTTCACCGGCGAGCGGATCACCTGGCTGCAAGGCCAGCCTGTGACCTTTGCCAAGATGTATTTCGCGGCAGGCTACCGGATGACGACGCAATTCTAGACCTGCCCCCGATTTCCGCTTTACCAACAGGTTGATCCGATCCAGATTCGGCTTTGAAACAGGCGTAAAGGAAGGACGATATGGGCAACCCGCTTTATGACCGGCTGTTTGGCATTCATGCGGGCAAGGATACCCCGTTCCTGCATCTGCCGGATGGTCAGACCCTGACCCATGCCGCGTTTCTGGATATGGCCGCACAGATCGCCAATGCCTTAACCGGGTATGAATTGGAACCGGGCGAACGGGTGGCCGTTCAGGTGGAAAAATCCCCTCAGGCGCTGGCATTGTACGCGGCCTGCGCGCAGACCGGGCTGATCTTTTTGCCATTGAACACCGGCTACACGACAGCCGAGTTGCAGTATTTCATCGAAAACAGCGGCGCCAAGCTGGTCGTCTGCGATGACACCAAGGCCAAGGGGCTGACCCCGATCGCTGCCGCGCAAAACGCAAGGTTAGAGACACTGAACGCCGATGGGTCAGGCAGTCTGATGCGGCGGTCTTTGGGCATGCTTCCCGCGTTCGAACCCGTGCGCCGCACTGAGGATGATCTGGCTGCGTTCCTGTACACCTCGGGCACCACCGGTCGGTCCAAAGGCGCGATGCTGACGCAGGCCAACCTTTTGTCGAATGCGGAAACGCTGGTGCGGGAATGGCGGTTCACAGCCGATGACGCGCTGCTGCACGCCCTGCCGATTTTCCACACGCACGGGCTGTTCGTGGCGACCAACGTGGTGTTGGCCGCGGGCGGGTCGATGATCTTTCTGCCGAAGTTCGATCTTGATGACATGCTGCGCCTGATGCCGCAGGCGACCTCGATGATGGGGGTCCCAACCTTTTACACCCGCTTGCTGGGGGATGCGCGCTTTACCGGCAATCTCGCGCGGCATATGCGGCTGTTCATCTCGGGCTCGGCCCCTTTGCTGGCAGAAACCCATGAGCGGTTTGAATCCCGCACCGGCCACCGCATCCTTGAACGCTATGGGATGACCGAAACCAACATGAACACCTCGAACCCCTACGAGGGTGAACGCCGCGCGGGCACAGTCGGCTTCCCCTTGCCGGACGTTGAATTGAAAGTGACCGATCCCGAAACCGGCGATGTGCTGCCGCAGGGCGAGATCGGCATGATCGAGGTGCGCGGCCCGAACGTGTTCAAAGGCTATTGGCAAATGCCCGAGAAGACAGCCGCCGAGCTGCGCCCGGACGGGTTCTTCATCACCGGTGATCTGGGGCGGGTGGATGCGGACGGTTATGTCCATATCGTCGGGCGCGGCAAGGATCTGATCATTTCGGGCGGCTACAACATCTATCCCAAAGAAATCGAACTGCTGCTGGATGACCAGCCCGGCGTGCTGGAAAGCGCGGTGATCGGCGTGCCGCACCCGGATTTCGGCGAAACCCCCGTGGGCATTCTGGTGCCCTCACCGGGGCAGACCCCGGACCCCGGGGCCATTCTGGCCAATGTGCAAAACGCACTGGCCCGGTTCAAACATCCCCGAAAGCTGATCGTTGTGAACGAACTGCCCCGCAACACCATGGGCAAGGTGCAGAAAAACGCCCTGCGCGAGCGTTTCTCCGAGCTCTTTACCTGAGCGGCACGCGTCCGGTCGGGGTCAAAAGCCAGCTCTTACGCCCTACGAAAACAGCCGTGGCCAACGGGTGGCCATACCCTGCACCTGTGTCCAGATTGACGCGATTGCCGCAATGCTCGGCCTGATCGACGGGCGTGTGACCATGGACAACCAGCCACGGATGCGGGGCGGCTTCGATCAGAAACTCGTTGCGAATCCAGATCAGGTCATTCTCGGATTGTTGTTCCAGCGGAAGGCCCGGTCGGATACCCGCGTGAACAAACAGCAATTCGCCCTCTTGGTGGTAGTTCGGCAGCGCGTTGAGGAAATCCAGATGCTGCGGCGGAACAGCATCAACCGCGCGTTGATGAACGTTGACAATACGATCATTGTCAGTGACATCCACCCAGTATGAGGCCAGTGTCTCGCGCCCGCCCAAACGCGGATGCAGCCAGCTGAGCGTAACGGGCAGATGGCTATCGGCAATCTCGCAGTCCTGCACGAACCGGGCCATCATCCGGTCGTGGTTGCCCTTGACCATCACCCAGTTGCGCCCGGCGCGTTGACCTTCGACCAACAGGTCCAGAACACCCCGGCTGTCTGGTCCGCGATCCACATAGTCGCCCAGAAACACAACCCGCGCGTCCGACCCTCCATCCTGTTCGATCAGGCGCAGGGCGTTCTCCAGCATGCTCAGCTGGCCGTGGATGTCACCAATGGCATAGATGGGGGAGGTCATGAGAAATCCTTGGGCGAAACGATTGCCCCGTTTGTGCCGCGAATGACGGGGGTAGAAAAGCAAATACCCGCGCCCTGGGGGACGCGGGTAAGAAGAGTCTCAGAATTCCAACACCGCAGGTCAGGCGACGTCAAATTCCAGCGGCTTGATCTGGGTGAACAAACCCGTCTCGGCCAGCTTGGCCCGTGCCTCGGCCGGGACCGGCTCGTCGACATATAGCAGCGCAATGGCCTCGCCCCCGGCCCCGGACCGGCCAAGGGTAAAGTTGGCGATGTTCACGTCGTTCTCGCCCATCGTCTGACCCAGCGCACCGATGATGCCCGGCACATCTTCGTTGGTGGTATAGAGCATATGCGCGCCCACCTCGGCATCGATTGTAATGCCTTTGATCTGGATAAAGCGCGGCTTGCCGTCGCTGAACACGGTGCCCGCGATTGACCGCTCACGCTTGGTGGTGACAACTGTGACCTTGATATAGCCGTCAAAGACGCCGGTTTTGTCCTGATTGGTGGTCGAGATCTGGATGCCGCGCTCTTTCGCGACAACCGGGGCCGAGACCATGTTCACCTCGGGGTTGAACTTTTTCATGATCCCCGCGACGACCGAACAATTCAGCGCCGCCAGGTTCATCTCGGCCGCAACACCATCATAGAGGATGTTGATCGCCTTGATCGGTTCATCCGTCATCTGGCCGATAAAGCTGCCAAGATGACCGGCCAGCTTGATCCAGGGGCCCATGACCTTGGCCTCTTCCGCCGTCACGCTGGGCATGTTCAGCGCGTTTTCCACCGCCCCGGTCAGCAGATAATTCGAGATCTGCTCGGCCACCTGCAGCGCCACGTTTTCCTGCGCCTCAGTCGTGGCCGCCCCAAGGTGAGGGGTGCAGACTACGTTGGGCAGGTTGAACAGGGCGTTTTCTTTGGCCGGTTCCTCGCTGAACACGTCAAAGGCCGCGCCGGCGACGTGACCGGATTGCAGCATCTCGGCCAGCGCCTCTTCGTCAACCAGACCGCCACGGGCACAGTTGACGATGCGCACACCGGGTTTGGTCTTGGCCAGGTTTTCGCGGCTCAGGATGTTGCGGGTCTGGTCCGTCAACGGCACGTGCAGGGTGATGAAATCGGCGCGAGACAAGAGTTCATCCAGCTCAACCTTTTCAACACCCATCTTGTCGGCTTTCTCTTCGCTCAGATAAGGGTCATATGCGACGACCTTCATCTTCAGCCCCAGCGCACGCTCGCAAACAATGCCGCCAATGTTGCCAGCACCGATCACACCCAGCGTCTTGTTGGTCAGTTCGATCCCCATGAACTTGGACTTTTCCCACTTACCCGCATGGGTCGAGGTGCTGGCCTCGGGGATTTGCCGCGCCACGGCGAACATCATCGCGATGGCGTGTTCGGCGGTGGTGATCATGTTGCCAAAAGGCGTGTTCATCACGATCACACCTTTCTTCGAGGCCGCTTCCTTGTCGACATTGTCGGTGCCGATCCCGGCGCGACCGATCACTTTCAGATTGTCGGCTTTCTCCAACAGGGTCGGCGTGACCTTTGTGGCCGAGCGGATGGCGAGGCCGTCATACTGGCCGATCACCTCGACCAGTTTGTCTTTGTCCTTGCCCAGATCGGGCATGAAATCCACATCAATGCCGCGATCGCGGAAAATCTGCACGGCGGTTTCGCTGAGCTTGTCAGATACGAGTACTTTGGGGGCCATATCTCTGGTCCTTGAACTATAGGGAGATGTCCGGGCCACAGGCGGGCCCAGATTTTTCGTCGAAAAATCTTGTCAGGCGGCTGCCGATTGCGCAGCGATCTCGGCCTCAAAGGCCCAGGCCAACCAGGGCAGCATGGCCTGAATGTCCGAGGTCTCGACCGTGCCGCCACACCAGATGCGCAAACCCGCAGGAGCGTCGCGATAGGCCCCAATGTCCAGCGCGATATTCTCAGCCTCAAGCCGTTTGGCCACGGCCTTGGCGAATGTCGCACCATCCTGAATGCGCGGGTCGGTAAACTTCAGGCAAACGGACGTGTTCGATTGCGTCGCCACGTCGTTGGCCAAATTGGCGATCCAGTCGTTCTGGTCGCAAAACGCGTGCACCGCCCCGGCATTGGCATCCGCGCGGGCAATCAAGCCCTGCAGCCCACCGACCGAGCGCGCCCAGTCCAGTGCGAACAGATAATCCTCAACCGCCAGCATCGAAGGCGTGTTGATCGTGGCCCCGGTAAAGATACCCTCGATCAGTTTTCCACCTTTGGTCAGGCGGAAAATCTTGGGCAGCGGCCATGCAGGGGTGTAGCTTTCCAGCCGCTCCACCGCACGGGGGCTGAGGATCAGCATGCCATGCGCGGCCTCACCACCCAGCACTTTTTGCCAGCTGAACGTGGTCACATCCAGCTTGTCCCACGGCAGGTCCATCGCAAACGCGGCCGAGGTCGCGTCACAGATGGTCAGACCCTGACGGTCATCCGCGATCCAGTCACCGTTGGGAACCCGCACGCCCGAGGTGGTGCCGTTCCACGTAAACACTACGTCGTTGGCGAAATCGACCGAGGCCAGATCAACGATCTGCCCATACTCTGCCGTTTTCACCTCGGCATTGATCTTCAACTGCTTGACCACGTCCGTGACCCAGCCCGCACCGAAGCTCTCCCATGCCAGCATCTCGACCTTGCGTTCGCCCAGCAGCGACCACAGCGCCATCTCAACCGCGCCGGTATCCGAGGCGGGAACGATGCCGATCTTGTAATCTGCCGGAATGCCCAGAACCTCACGCGTGCCTTCGATGGCTGCCTTCAGCTTATCCTTACCGACAGCGGCACGGTGCGAGCGGCCCAGCGCAGCATCGGCCAGTTTAGACAGATCAAATGTAGGGGGTTTGGCACAAGGGCCCGAGGAAAAACGCGGATTCGCCGGCCGCGTGACCGGTTGTTCTTTTGTCATCTGTATTACCCTTCCAGATACACGCCCCTCGTTGGGGAGGGGTGTCCCACCTACAGGGGTATGGGGCGATTACAGGCGCAGCAAGCAAAAAAGACCCAAGTCGCGCGGAAAACGACACGGAAACAGGTTACAGATCGGAACACAGGTTTCCGATTGGCGAAAAACCCCGCCGGTTTAGGGGCGGGGTTTGTTGCGTCTTTATTCAGCGGCTTCCTCATAGTCCGACATCGGCGGGCATGTGCAGACAAGGTTCCGGTCGCCGTATGCATTGTCGACGCGGTTCACCGGCGACCAGTATTTGTCGACCCCCATCGACCCCGGAGGGAAGCAAGCCTGCTCGCGGCTATAGGGGCGATCCCAGTCACCGACCAGATCACGCACCGTATGAGGGGCGTTCTTCAGCGGGTTGTTTTCCGCGTCGATCTTGCCGTCGATAATGTCCTGCGCCTCGGCCCGGATGGACAGCATGGCGTCGCAGAAGCGGTCCAACTCGTCCTTGGGTTCCGATTCCGTCGGTTCCACCATCAGGGTGCCTGCCACGGGCCAGCTCATTGTCGGCGCGTGGAAGCCTGAATCGACCAGACGCTTGGCCACGTCATCCACGGTCACATGCGCCTCGGCATCCAGCGGGCGGGTATCAAGGATACATTCATGCGCCACCCGGCCAGACTCAGAGGTATAGAGGATCGGATAGGCATCCTGCAGACGGGCCGCGATATAGTTGGCGTTCAGGATTGCCACCTTGGTCGCCTGCGTCAAACCCGCACCGCCCATCAGCAGCACATAGGCCCAGCTAACCGGCAGGATCGACGGCGAGCCGAAGGGCGCCGCCGAGACCGGTCCCACGGCGGTGCCGTATTCCGGGTGGCCGGGCAGATGTTCCTCCAGATGCGCCTTGACGCCGATGGGGCCCATGCCGGGGCCACCACCGCCATGGGGGATGCAGAAGGTCTTGTGCAGGTTCAGGTGGCTGACATCGCCGCCAATGTCACCGGGGCGCGACAGGCCAACCATGGCGTTCATGTTGGCCCCGTCGATATAGACCTGACCGCCGTGATCATGGGTGATCTGGCAGACCTCCTGCACGGTGGTCTCGAACACACCATGGGTCGAGGGGTAGGTAATCATGCACCCGGCCAGATGATCGGAATGCTTCTCGGCCTTGGCGCGGAAGTCATTCAGGTCGATATTGCCGTTCTCATCCGATTGCACCGGCACCACCTGCCAGCCCACCATCTGCGCCGAGGCCGGGTTGGTTCCGTGCGCCGAGGTCGGGATCAGGCAAACATTGCGGTGCCCTTCGCCACGCGCGAAGTGATAGTTGCGGATGGTCAGAAGCCCCGCATACTCGCCCTGCGCGCCCGAGTTGGGCTGCTGGGAGATCGCGTCATAGCCGGTGATCTGGCACAGCTTGTCGTTCAGGTCGGCGATCATCTCATGATAGCCCTGCGCCTGATCTTCGGGGCAGAACGGGTGCAGATTGCCGAACTCGGGCCAGGTGACCGGGATCATCTCGATCGTGGCGTTCAGCTTCATGGTGCAGGATCCCAGCGGGATCATCGCCCGGTCCAGCGCCAGATCGCGGTCGGCCAGACGGCGCATATAGCGGGTCATCTCGGCCTCGGCCCGGTTCTTGTGGAAGATCGGGTGGGTCAGATAAGGCGTCTCGCGCAGGGCGTAATCCGGCAGGCGGTAAGCCACGTTTGAGCTGTCGTCCTTGCGGTCGATGCCAAAGGCGCCCCAGACCGCCTCGATGGTTTCAGCGCGGGTCTGCTCATCGAGGCTGATGCCCACTTTCGTGTCACCGACCTTGCGCAGGTTGACGCCCCGGGCGACGGCGGCCTCCATGACCGTTTTCTGCAAATGGCCGACTTCGACCGTGATGGTGTCAAAGAACACTTCGGGTTCGACCGAGAAGCCCGCCTCTTCCAGACCAGCGGCCAGGCGTGATGTCTTGCGGTGCACCGATTGCGCGATAGCCTTGATGCCATCGGGACCGTGGTACACGGCATACATCGAGGCGATGACGGCCAGCAGCGCCTGTGCGGTGCAGACGTTCGAGTTCGCCTTTTCGCGGCGAATGTGCTGCTCGCGGGTCTGCAGGGCGAGGCGATAAGCCTTGTTGCCGCGGCTGTCGATGCTGACGCCGATGATCCGGCCCGGCATGGCGCGTTTCAGCTTGTCGGTGGTTGCCATATAGGCCGCGTGCGGCCCGCCATAGCCCATCGGAACGCCAAACCGTTGGGTCGAGCCGATGGCAATATCCGCGCCCATCTCACCCGGTGACTTCAGCAGCGCCAGCGACAGGATGTCGGCAGCGACGATGGCGATGGCTTTGTGTTCGTGCAGCGCTGCGATCTCGGCGGTGAAGTCGCGTACATGACCATGGGTGCCGGGATACTGGAAGATCGCGCCAAAGACCGCGCCTGCATCCAGTTGATCGGGGACACCCACCTGCACGTCGATGCCCAGAGGCTCAGCCCGGGTTTTGATCACCGCGATGGTTTGCGGGTGGCAGTTGCGGTCGACAAAGAACGCCGCGTTGTTGGCCTTGGACCGGCCGCCGCGCTTGGCCATCGCCATGGCTTCGGCCGCGGCGGTGGCTTCGTCCAGCAAGGACGCGTTCGCCACATCCAGACCGGTCAGATCGCTTACCATTGTCTGGAAGTTCAGGAGAGCTTCAAGTCGGCCTTGGCTGATCTCGGGCTGATAGGGCGTATAAGCGGTGTACCAAGCCGGGTTTTCCAGAATGTTGCGCAGGATCGGCGCGGGCGTTGTGGTGCCGTAATAGCCCTGACCGATCAGCGAGGTCAGAACGGTGTTCTTGCTCGCCACTTCTTTCATGTGGAAGAGAGCATCACGCTCGGTCATCGCGGGACCCCAGTCCAGCGGGTCCTTCTGGCGGATCGCCGGCGGAACGGTGGCGTCGATCAGCGCGTCCAGCGTCTTGAAACCGATCACCTTGAGCATATCGCGCATCTCGGTCGGGCTGGGACCAATATGGCGGCGGTTGGCGAAGTCATAGGCTTCGTAGTCGGTCAGTTTGAAGGCCATGTGTTGCGCTCCTCAAGGAATGTCCCGCCTGGGCCGCTGTAACAGATGCCTCCGGCGGGGAGTGAGGGCCGTCTTGGAAACTGTCCGGGGGACAGTTTCAGGCCCGAACGGGCGGAGCCCCAATGAAAAGGCCCCAATGTGAGAGTTAACCGATGAAGGTCTTGTAGCCGGCCTCATCCATCAGATCTTCCAGCTGAGACGCGTCGGTGATCTTGATCTTGTAGATCCATGCCTCACCTTCGGGGTCTTCATTCAGCGCGCCGGGATTGTCGGCCAGTGCTTCGTTCACTTCGGTGATCTCACCATCGACGGGGGCATAGAGTTCCGAGGCCGCCTTGACGGATTCGATAACGCCGATCTCGCCATCCTTGGCGAATTCTTCGCCAACCTCTTGCTGTTCAACGAAGACCACATCGCCCAATTGTTCCGCCGCGTGTTTGGTGATGCCCAGAGTGGCGGTGTCGCCGTCAACATCGATCCACTCGTGCTCTTCGGAATAATAGGTTGCCATTGGGTTTTTCTCCTGACTTCAACGCTTGTAGTTTTGTGTGACGAAGGGCAGCGCCACGATCTGCGCCGGTTGCGGCTTGCCCCGGATGATCAGATTGACGGTCTCGCCCGGTTCCGTGTGTCCCGCCGCGACATAGCCCATCGCAACCGGTCCGCCGACCGTCGGACCAAACCCGCCCGAGGTGATTTCACCGATGGTATTGCCCTCGGCGCATTGGATTTCCACGCCTTGACGGGCAGGCGCGCGGCCCTCGGGCTTGATGCCCACCAGCTTGCGCACGGGGCCTTCGGCGAGTTCCCTCTGGATACGGTCCGCGCCGGGAAAACCACCCTCTTCCTTGCGGCGTTTCTGAATCGCCCAGCTCAGAGACGCTTCAATCGGCGAGGTGCTCTGGTCGATGTCATTGCCATATAGGCAAAGCCCCGCCTCCAGCCGCAGGCTGTCGCGCGCGCCCAGACCCGCCGGTTCGCAATCGTCATGATCAAGAAAGGCGCGGGTGATCTCTATGGCCTTATCCTCGGGGATCGAAATCTCGTACCCGTCTTCACCTGTGTAACCAAGGCGCGAGATGCGGCATTCGACGCCCATGATCTCGGCCACGGTGGTTTCCATGAAAGTCAGATCGCGGGCCGCCGGGCACAGGTCGCCCACCACGTCCTCAGCCTTCGGTCCCTGCACTGCAACCAGCGCGCGGTCGAAGATTTCGGTCACCTCGACGCCATCCAGATGGGCCTGCATATGCGGAATGTCCTGATGGCGCAGCGCTGCGTTCACCACCACGAAATAATGATCGCCCGCATTCGACACGATCAGATCATCCATGATCCCGCCGTCCGCATTGGTAAAGAACCCGTACCGCGCCTTGCCCTCTTTCAACGTCGCAAAAGCCTGCGGGCAAAGCGATTCCAGCTTTTCGCCTACATTCTCGCCGCGCAGGATCGCCTGACCCATATGGCTGACATCGAACAAAGCGGCCTTTTCGCGGCACTGCTTATGTTCCCCCATGATCCCCAAAGGGTACTGAACGGGCATCTCCCATCCCGCGAAATCAACCATCTTACCGCCAAGTTCGACATGCAGGTCGTACAGGGGTGTGCGCTTCGTCTCGGTCATGGGTCTGTTCTTTCCTAAGCCGTTGCCACAGAGCGCCGCAAAAGCCTGCCCTGCACAGAAACGGTTTAACACAGCCTCTCATGACTTTTGCGTAAGTCAACAGGCTTGCGAATTTGACCTGTGTCATGGCAGGCAGGGCGGGGTCGCCTTAGTGGTATACACCCGCATGCCGCTCTCATGTTTCCAATAGGAAACTTTTTTCCGTTGCGCAACCTCAATTTTTCTAAGACCTTCCTGTTGAGCGTAAAGCCACCGCTTTTACCGCCAAGGATTTTTGACAATTGGACGCTGAACGCCTCTGGCCCCGGCCTGCAACCTGCCCTAAGACTTCGCCCCAAGAGGGAGCGCCATGTCACATATCACACTGGTGCGTCACGGTCAGGCCAACACCGCCGCGCGTGACGAGGAAAGCTATGACAAGCTCAGCGATCTGGGCCATCAGCAGGCGCGCTGGCTTGGGCGCCATCTGCAGGATACGCGCGCGCATTATCCGCGTGTCTATTGCGGCACCCTGCGGCGGCATGTGGAAACCGCAGCCAGCATGGGATTGCCCGATCCCATACGCGACCCGCGCCTGAATGAGATCGAATATTTCACCATCGCGCAGCTCTATGAACAGCAGCACGGCATCGCGATCCCGACCGACCGTGAGGGGTTCGTCGATCACCTGCCGCGGACCTTCACAGCCTGGGCCAACGGAGAGATCGCGGGCGCACCGGAAACGTTTGACGCGTTCGAAACCCGCGTCAGCGACGCCCTGCGCGAGATCGGAACCGAGGGCGGCCCGGCGATTGTCGTGACCTCGGGGGCGCTGATCTCGATGGTGGTGCGTCAGGCAATGGGGCTGGAGATTCCGGCGATGGCGCGGGTGGCGCTTGCCATCATGAACACGTCAATGCATCGTCTGCACCCGATTGGCGCACAGCTTAGCCCGGTCCTGTTCAACGCCGTTCCGCATCTGGAAGCGCCAGACCGCCAATACGCACAGACCCACCTGTAAGGAGCCCCCGGATGCAGCTTTACTATGCCCCCCGTACGATCTCGGTCGCCGTGGCCATCGCGCTGGAGGAAGCCGGTCTGGGCTATGAGGCGATCCAGCTGGACTTTGCCGGCGGAGAGCAGACCAAGCCAGCCTATCGGCAGATCAACCCCAAAGGCCGCGTGCCCGCCTTGGTGGTGGATGGCGGGATCCTGACCGAGACCGGCGCGTTGCTGGACTACATTGCCACCATTGCACTGCAGGCCGGATTGATCCCGGAAAATCCGGTCATGGCGGCGCGGATGCGTGAGGTGATGTATTACCTTGCCTCAACCATGCATGTGAACCACGCGCACAAGATGCGCGGGCACCGCTGGGCCGACAAGAAATCCAGCTGGAAAGACATGAAGGACAAGGTCGCGCAGACCATGACTGCCTCTTGCGACTATATCTGCTCGAACGGGCTGCGCGGTCCGTATGTGCTGGGCGAGGCGTTCTCGCTGGCCGACGCCTATCTCTATGTGGTGTGCAGCTGGCTGGAAGGGGACGGGGTTGATGTCCGGGCCTTTCCCAAGATTATCGCCTTCCGCGAGGCGATGGAGGCGAGACCTTCAGTTCAGGCGGTGCGTGCCGCCGGAATGCTCTGACAAAAGGAACGAAAATGACACATCTCTGGGTCCGGGCAGAACAGCGCCCGAACGAGGAACGGGTTGGACTGACCCCCGATGGCGCCGCCGCCCTCATCGCCGCAGGCATCCGCGTAACGGTCGAGGAAAGTTCGGTCCGCGCCATCCCGCTGGATGGCTACAAAGAGGCCGGGTGTGAGATCGCGGCCGAGAATTCATGGCCCGAGGCCGCAATGGATGCGATCATCTTTGGCCTGAAAGAGCTGCCCGAAGACGGCACGCCCCTGCCCCACCGCCACATCATGTTTGGCCATGCCTACAAGGGCCAGCACTCGGGCCATGCGTTGTTGGAACGGTTTAAGGCGGGCGGCGGCACGCTTTATGATCTGGAATATCTGGTAGATGAAGACGGCCGCCGCGTGGCCGCCTTTGGCTATTGGGCCGGGTATGCGGGCGCTGCCGTCACGCTGAAGACATGGGTTGCCCAGCAACAGGGGCAGAAGTGCCCCCCGGTCGGTGTATATCCCGGCAAGGACGCCTTGAACGCCGAATTGCTGGCACAGTTGGACGCCACCGGCACCCGCCCCACCGCCATCGTCATCGGCGCCTTGGGCCGCGTGGGCACGGGCGCCGCGGATCTGTGCGAGGCGATGGGCGTTGCCGTGACGAATTGGGATATGGCCGAGACCGCCAGCGGCGGACCCTTCCCCGAAATCCTTGATCACGACCTGTTCCTGAACTGCATCTTTGCGCGCCCCGGTACGCCGGTCTTTGTCCCGCGCGAGGCGCTGACCGCACCGCGCAAACTGACCGCGATCGGTGACGTGGCCTGCGACCCGGACAGCGATTACAACCCGGTCCCGGTCTATGACCGCGCCACAACTTGGGACGCCCCCGCCCTGCGCGTGGCCGATGATCCGGTGATGGATGTGATGGCCATTGACAACCTGCCCTCAATGCTGCCTGTCGAAAGCTCGCAGGACTATGCCGCGCAGCTGCTGCCCTCATTGCTGACGCTGACCGATCTGGACAGCGGCGTCTGGGGTCGGGCAGAAGCAACTTACAAAACCCATATTGAAGGACTCTGAGAGATGACGATTCACTGGTGTGGCACCGGCCTGTCGGCCATCCCCGGCCTGCGCCGCCTGATCGACGGCGGGCACAAGGTTACCGTCTGGAACCGGACCATCGAAAAAGCCAAGGCCGTGGTCGGAGACCTGACCGACGACATCCGCGCCTTTGACATCGACGCGCTTGGCGCTGTGCTGAAAAAGGGCGACGTGATCGTGTCCATGCTGCCCGGCGACTGGCATGTGCCGCTGGCGGAACTGGCGATCTCGAAAGAGGCCAACTTTGTCTCGTCCTCATACATCGCCCCCGAAATGCGCGTACTGGACGACAAAGCGCGCGAGGCCGGTGTGGCGCTGGTCAATGAGGTCGGACTGGACCCGGGCATCGACCACCTGATGGCGCACGCTCTGGTCGCGGACTACCGCGCCTCGGACGCGTTCGATGCGCAAAACCACCTGAGCTTTATCTCTTATTGCGGTGGTATCCCCAAGACCCCCAACCCGTTCCGGTACAAGTTCAGCTGGTCGCCTCTGGGCGTGCTCAAGGCGCTGCGGTCCCCGTCCAAGTCGATCCGCGACTACGCCCCGCTGGACGTCGCCCGCCCCTGGGACGCGATCAGCAGCTATATCGCGCCGCTGCCGACACCGGAAAGCTTTGAAGTCTATCCCAACCGCGACTCGCTGCCTTTCATGGCCGAATACCAGTTCGAGGATCACTGGACCGTCAAGGAATTCGTCCGCGGCACCCTGCGCCTGAACGGCTGGGCCGATGCGTGGTCGGATGTGTTCACCGAGATCGAAACCCTCTCGGGCCCCGAGGGCGATGCGCGTCTGAAAGAGATGTCGGATCAGTTCTGGGCCGAGAACGCCTATGACGAAGGCGAACCCGACCGCGTGGTTCTGTGCGTGGGCCTGAAGGCTGAAAAAGACGGCATCCCGGTCTGGAACAAGACCTATGTCATGGATGCCTGGGGCGACGCGCGCGGCACGGCGATGGCCCGTCTGGTGTCGATCCCCGTGTCGCTGGCGGTCGAGGCAGTCCTGAACCGTGCCATCGCCGCCGGTGTCCACGCCGCCCCCAGCGATCCGAAACTGGTGCAGGACTGGATGGCCGAGATCGACACGCTGGCCCAACACCTACAGGTCGTCGACCACCTGAACTAAACAACAAAAGCCATTCCGAATTCCCGGAATGGCTTTTGCATCGCTTGACCGCGATCCTTCAGATGTAGCGTTGGATGACGTCATCGATATCACTGCGGTTGATGCCCAGTTCGGCCAGGTCCTGATCGGTCAGACGGTTCAGCTCCTGTGCTGCGCGCACGATGTCTGTTCGGATCGTCTGCAGGCGCATGGCCCGGTCGAACAACAGCACAGTACTTGCCTTGACTGGCGCATCACTTGTGGGTTTGAAATCCAGCATCGTCTCCTCCTCGATATGCTGTGCGGCGGATCAGTGCGAATAGTGGCTTACGGATTTGCCCTCATACACGCTCTGATAAGCGCGCTGCTTGATTTCGCTGCGCGGAATTCCGATGTCATCCAACTGCTTGTCGGTCAGTTGCTCCAGCGACCGCACGGTTTTGGCAAAGATGCCCCGCCGGTAAAGCTCGACCCGTGCTTCAGCATAGTTCGAGAACAAACCGAAGAAGAGCCCCTTTTGCGGCGTTGCTGTCTGCGCGTATCCCATGACTTTCTCCTTTTCCCTGAATTGCGATTGGCGTTGCTAAACAGATAAAAGAGGTCAGGATTAAGAGGCCCTTCCTGCCACGTTAAGACCGCTTAATGCGATGGATCACTGTGCTTGGTGGGGTGCATTCAGGTAGAAATACGCCAGATCAAGCAGGTTTTGACGCAGAGGCGGGGTGAATAAATGCGCCCAAACTCTCGCAGCATCGTCCCCCTCAGGGCCGATATACTGGAGTGGGTAGATGTATTTTCGGGGAAAACGCAGTCGAAGACGGCACTAACCATAATGAAGCGTTCCGCTTCTTCCTAAGGAACAACTAGCCTCAAAATCCCAGATGAGTGGTCTGCTGTTCAGAAGACAAAGGTGGGCTATTTTGCTCTCAATCCGAGACAGGCTGGTAACTAGTCGTTCTGCCCCATGGACCGCAGCAGTTTTCTCTTCATGTCCAGCGAATAGTGGTTGTCTGGTGCGCGTTCCAATGCCGCCTCAATTGCCACCAACGCACCTGCGTAATCTTTGGTACGCGTCAAAACAAATGCCTTCCATTGCAACGGCACTTCGCTGTCGGGATCGGCTGCAATCGCCAGGTCGGCCTCGCGCCTTGCGGCCTCCCAATCCTTCAACCCCATGTAAAGCCGCATCTTGTTGCGATACGCCATAGACCGCTCAGCCGGGTTGAAGACGGCCCAGTCCAGCAACCAATCGCAGGCGTCGAGGGTGGTTTGCACATCACCCTCGGCCGAGCTGCAGATGTCGATCAATTCATCCCGTTTTTGACTCAAGGCCAGCGTCGCAACAGTGGCCAGCATGACAACAACAATGGCCACGCGCACAAAGGTCACTTTGCGTTTGGGAGAAGTGGAAGGATTTTCAGACGTCATTCAAACAACCAGAAGTATATCTGGCCGCACTGAACCAAACGGGCAGCGCCTTGTAAAGTGCCCCTACATCAAGTCGTTTTCCACATCCTCTGCCGAAATGCCCAACGCATCCAGACCGTTTTCCAGATGGTCCGACAGGTGCGGCGTGCCGATCAGGTAATCGGCGCAGGGGGTCGAGGCCTCGGACTTGGCGGTGGCGATCGCTTCGGGCAGGTCTTCGGCGAAAAAGCTTTCGCGCCCGATCCACATGACGGCGACCAGTTCGGCCTGCTCATCTTCACCCATACGGTCGATAAAGGCCCGCAGCTCACCCTCGGCGCGGTCCAACTCGCGCCCCATCATGGCGACCTGAGCGATCTTTCTTGCCGAGATTTCCAACATGACCCAACTCCTACTGTTCGCGGTTCTCATCCTACGAAAACCACCCCAAGGCGTCTGAGTCTTTGATCTTACGCAAACAGACCCGGTTCAGGGCTCGCGAATGCGGGAAACCGGGTGGTCGGGCACGGGCGCTGTGCGAAACGGGCGGAACCGGGCCTTTTTCAACCACAGTTTCAGGGCTTGCCACAGGATCAGGGTAAAGGCACGGCGCGCACCAAACGGGCGGCGCAGCAAGGACCACAGGATTTTGCCATCGCTCAGCGGCGCGCGCGGGCCGGTGAGTGTGGCGATCAGCCCGCCACCCTCACGCCCATAGTCGATCCAAACGCCCACGCGGTCCGGCCGATAGTCAAAGCGGAACGTGTACGTCCCCACAATCTTCTGGAATGGCGAGACGTGCATCAGCTTATCCGCCACGATCCTGTCCGTTGGTCGGATCGGTGAGAAATTCGCATTGTGGCACAGGTAGCTGTGGCGCGTGCCAAAGGTGTTCGTGACCTCGGCCACAACAGCGTAGAGGTGATCATCCGCGTCGAAACAGAACCAGAAGCTGACCGGGTTGAACACATGGCCGAATACGCGCGCCTGGGTCAGCAGGATCAGGCGCGATGGCTGCGTCACGCCCAATTGGTCGAACTGTTCACGCAGCCAGACGGCCCCGCGCCCCTGTCCGGGCTCTCCTCCATGGTCGCGGTCGCGCCAGTTGGTGACATTGGCGCGGTTCAGTGAAAACAGCAGCGGCGTTTTGGTCTGCGCCTCGGGATCGAACAGGATGTAGTCCACGGAATAGCGAAAGGCGTTTTGAATAGCCCCCTTGCGCCCGTGAAACGTATGGCCTGCTATATGGTCGATCCCGTTCACGCCTTTTTCCCCAAACTGCCTGTAAACCATTCTAACGGCATTTATTTCCCGCATCCTTGCTTAACAGATAATACGCGACTCTGCTCTGCGCGGATCAAAAACTTTATCCAGAGTGATCCGTCTTGGGCTGGCCTGCGTAATGTGGTTATGTTTACCGAGATCGATACCGTGACCTTGGATGAACCGGTGGCCGAACGGCCAGCACAGAAACCTTGGCGCGCGAAGAAACGCATCAGGGGCAAGCCGGTGAACAAAGCGGATGGCATATGTGAGACCAGGACTGAGTGGGTGTCCCACGTCAGACGTATCCGCGACGCGCAGGATCAGGCGGCTTTTGCCGAGTTGTTCCAGCACTTTGCGCCTCGTATCAAGGCGTTCCTGATCAAGTCAGGATCAGACGCCACGACGGCCGAAGAATGCGCACAAGAGGTGATGGCAACCTTGTGGCACAAGGCCCATTTGTTCGACCCGGCCCGCGCGACCGTGGCCACCTGGGTGTTCACGATTGCACGAAACAAGCGCATCGATGTGTTGCGCAAACAACGTCGGCCCGAACCCGAAGATCTGGGATGGGGCCCCGAGGCAGAGCCGGAACAGGACGACGTACTGGCGATGCAACAGGAAACCGCGCAGCTGCGTAACGCCATGGCGGCGTTGCCCGACGCGCAGAGAGAATTGATTGAGAAGGCCTATTTTGGCGACCTGAGCCATCGCGAGATTGCGACGCAGACCGGGTTGCCGCTGGGCACGATCAAATCACGTATACGGCTGGCGCTGGACCGCTTGCGCCATGCAATGAATTGAGATGACGAAGATGAGCAACAAGATCAAACATCACCTGACAGACGATCTGCTGATGGCCTATGCCACAGGCACTCTGCCCGAGGCGTTCGACCTGATGGTCGCCACGCATTTGTCCCTGTGCGACCATTGCCGCGCACGGGCCGAAAGCTTTGACGCGGTGGGCGGATGCGTGTTGCAGGAACAGGACACCTCCGTCAGCATGAGCGACGGGTCGCTGGCCGCCACCATGGCGATGATTGCCCAAGGTGCCCCGATTGCAAAACCGGCGCGTCCGGGCTGCGCGGTCCTACCGACGCCGTTGCAGGATTATGTGGGCGGCGACGTCAATGACATCAAATGGCGATCTATCGGCATGGGCGTGAAACAGGCCATCCTGCCGACCACGCGCGAGGCGACGGCGCGTTTGCTGTTCATTCCCGCCGGTGCCGCCGTGCCGGACCACAGCCATAACGGCATGGAATTGACGATGGTTCTGCAAGGCGCGTTCTCGGATGAAGTCGATCATTTCGCCCGCGGCGATGTTGAGATCGCGGATGAAGACCTGCACCACACGCCAACAGCCGACATTTCCGAGGACTGCATCTGTCTGGCCGTCACAGACGCGCCGCTGAAGTTCAACAAGCTGATGCCGCGCCTGTTTCAGCCGTTCCTCAGAATTTGACCGAGCGGGCCAATCTGCCGCCAAATGGCCCGGTCACCCCTTGCAGGAGATTGGTATCATGAAACGCATATTGGCCTTTTCCCTATTTCTGGCAGTCTGTGCCTCGGCCTCATCCGCCCAGAGAGCGGCGGATGTGAAGTTCGAGGCCGGGAACTACGGCGCAACGGTCAGCGGAACCATCACCGGAGACGAGTATTTCGATTACAAACTGCTTGCGCAGGCCGGGCAGGAAATGTTCGCTGAACTCAATGTCAGCGACACCAATGGCAACGGAGTGATCTACTTCAACATCCTGCCCCCGAACAGCGAAGGCGAGGCGATGTATATCGGCTCAATCGATGGCAACACCGCCCGCATCGCCCTGCCTGAAAGCGGAGATTTCACGATCCGCGTCTACCTGATGGGTAACGACCGTGATACCGGCAAGACGGTTGGCTATAATTTGGACCTGTCGATCCAATAGGGCCTAACCTTCAGACTGGCCCAGCGGCACCACGTTGGTGTGATCGTCGGGGGCCAGTTCCTCAAAATCGAAGTTGTCCAGACGCTGCGCCCGACGACCGGCCTTTTCGGCGCTGATCTTGATCTCGGATATATCTTTGGCAGCTTGCCCGAAATGACGGTCCAGATTGGACACCCGGTCGCCCAGACGTTCGACATCCTTGTGCAGCAACCCCAATTCCTTGCGGATGGCACCCGCCTGTTCCCGCATCCGAGCGTCTTTGAGGATCGCGCGCATGGTGTTCAGCGTGGCCATGCAGGTGGTGGGGGATACGATCCAGACGCGTTTACTGAAGCTTTCCTGCACCAGCTCGGGGAACTTGGCGTGCAACTCGGCATAGACCGCCTCGGACGGCAGGAACATCAGCGCGCCATCGGCGGTTTCGCCGTCCAGAATGTATTTCTCGGCAATGTCGTTGATGTGTTTGCGCACCGTGCTGCGGAACATCTGCACCGCCGCTTTCAACTCGGCATCGTTGGTCGAGCCAATCAGCGCTTCATACGCCTCCAATGGGAATTTACTGTCGATCACGATGGGCCCCGGCGGATTGGGCAAGTGGATCAGGCAGTCCGCGCGCCGACCGTTCGACAGGGTTGCTTGCAGCTGGAAACTGTCCGAAGGCAGCGCCTTGGACACAATATCGTTCAGCTGAATCTCACCAAACGCGCCGCGGGTCTGTTTGTTTGACAGGATGTCCTGCAGCGACAGCACATCGCCCGACAGTTTGGTGATATTGTCCTGCGCCTTGTCGATGGCCGCCAGCCGTTCCTGCAATTGCGTCAGCGAGGTCGCGGTTTGTTTCGACGAACCATGCAGCGATTCCTTCATCCGCTCCTGCATCTCGGCCAGTGCGCGGGCCGACTTCATCGCGTTATCCGCTAACCGGTCATTCATCTGCTGCTGCACCGAGGACAGGCGGGATTCAACCGTCTGGATCACCTGCACCTGCGCATTGGCCTGCGTGTCCGAAACATGCTGGAGGCCCCCGCGCAGCTGTTCCTGCCCCTGCCCCAATTGCTGCACATGCTGGCCCAGATGTGCCATCTGCCGGGCCAGAGGCTCGGCCATGCGGGCGGATCGGTTGGCGGCGCGTAGCGACAGGAACAGCAGCAGCAGGATCAGCGCAACCAAACCGCCCCCGATCAGGATCACGGGGTCGTTCAGGGCAATTTGTGTTCCAGCAATCTCGATCATGTCGCCTCGAATGTTCTTGTTTTATTCTTCTTAGCGCGCGGTGCGCGCGGGATCAACTGCGCCCGAACAGACGTTCGATATCGGCCAGTTTTAGCTCCACATAAGTCGGCCGCCCATGGTTGCACTGACCGGAATGGGGCGTCGCCTCCATCTCGCGCAGCAGGGCGTTCATTTCCTCAGCCCGCATCCGGCGGCCCGACCGGACCGAGCCGTGGCAGGCCACGCGGCTGAGGATCGCTTCGATCCGCGCCTGAACCGTCTGGCTTTCACCCTGATCGGCCAGTTCATCGAGGATATCCAGGATCATCGCGCGGGCATCGACCTCACCTAGAATCGCGGGCGTTTCGCGCACGGCGATAGCCCCGCCGCCGAAAGGCTCCAACGTCAGGCCAAGGCGCGTCAGGTCATCGGCCACCGCCATGAGGCGCGCGCAGTCGCTTTCGGACAGTTCGACAATCTCGGGGATCAGCAGTGCCTGCGCGGCGACGCCATTTTCGGCCATCTGGGTTTTCAGTTTTTCATATACCAACCGCTCATGCGCGGCGTGCTGGTCGACGATCACCATGCCATCGGCGGTCTGGGCGATGATGTAGTTCTCATGCACCTGTCCACGCGCCGCGCCCAATGGCAGGTCCTGCGACGGGGGTTCCTCTGCAACCACTGGTGTCGGCTCCACAATGCTGCCGCTGTAATCCTGCGACAGTTCCGCAAAACCCGGCGCCTGCGCCCGAAAGGCCGCCTGCCGCGCCGCGGGCGAGGGGCGATCCATCTGATACACCCGCGCCGGTGCGGGTTGTGCCGGCAACGCAGGTTCCGGCCGCATCGCGCCCAAGGTCGCATTGGCCACGGTCGAGGATGCCCGATGCCCGGCCTCGGCCAGCGTGTGCCGCAGGGCCGAGACGATCAACCCGCGCGCCACGCCGGGATCGCGGAACCGGACCTCGGATTTCGCGGGATGCACGTTCACATCCACCAGCGTCGGGTCACAATCGATGAACAGCGCCGCCGCCGGATGGCGATCCCGGCTGAGGAAATCGAAATACGCCGCCCGCAGCGCACCGGTCAGCATCTTGTCCCGCACCGGGCGGCCATTGACGAAAAGGTATTGCGCCACCGCCGCGCCCCGCGAATAGGTCGGCAAGGCAGCATAGCCATACAGCCTGATCCCCTCACGCGTGGCGTCAATTTGCAAGGCGTTCTCGGCGAACTCGCGTCCGATCACGCGGGCCAGACGGGCGTGCAGCGCATCGAACAGATCGCCATTCTCGCGGTCGGCGCGGAAGGTCACCCGCCCCTCACCCCCGCCCGAGACATCGCGCAGGGTAAAGGTGATCGCGGGCTCGGCCATCGCCAGACGTTTGACGGTGTCGGTGATCGCCTGCGCCTCGGCCCGGTCGGTGCGCATGAATTTCAACCGCGCAGGCGTGGCAAAGAACAGATCGCGCAGTTCAACCACCGTGCCTGCGCGCAGAGCCGCGGGTTTCACCGCGCCGATCTTGCCGCCCGATACATGCATCGACGCCGCCTCGGCCCCCGGCACCCGGCTGGTGATGGTCAGCCGCCCCACCGCGCCCAGCGACGGGAGGGCCTCACCCCGGAACCCAAACGTGTGGATGTTCAGCAAATCTGTGCCATCAATCTTGGACGTCGCGTGCCGAGACAGGGCCAAAGGCAAATCCCCGGCCGAGATTCCGCAACCATCATCCGTGACACGAATCAGCGTCTTGCCCCCATCCGCCACATCGATCGCGATCCGGCTGGCCCCGGCGTCGATGGCATTTTCCACCAATTCCTTGACGGCCGAGGCTGGCCTTTCGACCACTTCGCCCGCCGCAATGCGGTTGATCGCAGCATCGTCGAGTTGCCGAATTACGGGTCGGTTTTCGCTGATATTGGGGTTTGCCTGCACCATACCACCAGACCTAGCACATTCGCGCACGATTCTACCACTGGTTTGGCGTTCTCAAATTTTGGGGGAGGGGGCGTTCGAACAATCGCATCCAGCTTGTCTAAAATGGCGGCAAATCAGGTCACGATTGTCCGAACGATCCGAAGTGAGTGGTGGTCATCCAAATGTAATGGCGACGGTGTTAGCACGAATAACGCATTGAAAGTGGTTAACTTTGCAAGCACCAGGTAACTGAGCAGATTCCAGCCGATCGCGCGCAGAACGGGGCGGCAGGAACACGCCGTGTCAAGGGCTCTGGGGGGCTCCGGCGCGGGTGCGGCAGGGGCCCCAAAGGGCGGCGCAGGCCAGGATCAGGCCGGACAGTGTTGCAATCATGCCCGCCGCGCTGACAGCGTCCGCACCACCCAGCCAAAGCGGGCCGTAGCCCGCCAGAACATAGCCGGTGACAGCCGAGAGGATGGCAAAGGCGACGCTCCACGCGATCTGGGTTTCCAGCCGGTTGGTCATCATCCGCGCCGCCGCCGGGGGGCAGATGAACATGGCGATCACGATGATCGATCCCACAGCATCAAACGCGGCCACAGCGGCAATCGCGGCGACGATCACCAGCGCAAAGCCCAAGGGGCCGGTGCGGATACCGATGGTGCGGGCAAAGCCTTCGTCAAAGGTCGAGATTTTCAGCGGCCGCCACAGCAGTGTGACAAACAAGACCACGCCGACCAGAGTGACCGCAATGCGCGGCAGTTCCGGCGGCAGCCCCGCAAGCGCGGTGAAATCCAGGACCGAGGACCACCCCGTCGCGTCCAGCCAGATCAGGCTTTCCAGATTGCCATAGAGCGCATGTTCCACGTCCAGATGCACCGATGACGTATCGGTCTGCTCCAGCAACAGCACACCAGCGGCGAACATCGTCGTAAAGACCACGCCCATCGCGGCGCCGGGTTCGATCTGCCCCAGACGGCGCACCGCCTCGATCATCAGCACCGCGACAATCGACGCGCCCGCCGCGCCCAGCATCATGGGCCAGGTCGAAATCGTTCCGGTCAGGATGAACGCCACCACGATCCCCGGCAGCACCACATGGCTGATCGCATCCCCGATCAGCGCCTGTTTGCGCAGCACCAGAAAATTGCCCGGCAGCGCGCAGGCAATGGCCGCAAAGGTGCCGATCAGCAAAGGCGTCAGGGACAGGGGTACAAATTCCTCACCGCTCATGACGGCACCCCCTGCGGGCCGCCAATGCGGCGGTCGATCTCGGCAATCTGGTCGCGGGTCAGCACGGTCTCGATGTCGCGCAACCCGTCATAAAGCGCGGCTGTCGCCTCATGCGCCTGATCCGCGCGCACGATTTCCCAGCGTTTTTCATCGCGCAGGGCCTTGGCCGCGCGGGCTTTGCCCGCCTCGGTCGCGACGCCATCGGCACGGGCCAGCCCGGCGCGGGTCAACAGGCGCAGGGTCAGCGGTTCATAAATCTTTTGGTCCTGCGCCAGTGCCAACAAGCCCTGACGGATATGAACCCGGCGCTGGAACTTCAGGTGTTTCAGCACAGCCGCCAGAACCCCGCGCACCGGAGCGAACAGCAGCGACAGTGCGAAAAAGCCAAAGCTGACCAAAACGATGATCGGACCGGTCGGCAGATTGGGGGCCGAAGCCGACAGCGCCGCCCCCAGATACCCCGCCAGCCCGCCCGCAAGCCCGGCCAGCACCACCACCCGGTCGGACCGATCCGTCCAGAACCGCGCTGTCACGGCGGGAATGATCAGCAGGGCCACAATCAGGATCAGGCCGACAATCTTGAGGCCGACCACGGTGACCGCCATGACCAAGCCCATCATCGCAAGGTCAATGCGATGCACCGGCAGGCCCCGTGCGGCAGCATATTCAGGATCAAACGCCACCATCGTCATGGGGCGCCGGATGATCATCACCAGGATCAGCGTCGCCGCCCCGCCCAGCGCAATGGTGAGCGCATCCGCCCACAACATCCCGGCGGTTGAGCCCAGCAAAAAGCCCTCAAGCCCCGCCTGCCGCCCGACGCCCATGGTTTGGATGACGGTCAGCAACACGACGCCAAAACCAAAGAACACCGACAAAACGGCACCAATTGCGGCGTCCTCGGCCAACCTTGTACGACGGGTCAGCCAGGTCATGCATAGCAGCCCGACCCAGGCCGAGATCGCCGATCCGGCCAGCAACCCCACCAGATTGCGCCCGTCACCGCCCAAGGCCACCATCGCCATGAAGGCAAGGCAGACACCCGGCAGGGTGGCATGGCTGATCGCATCGCTGACCAGCGCGCGTTTGCGCAGAAACAGAAAGGTGCCGGTCACCCCGGCAGACACGCCCAGCAACGTTGCACCAATGGCAACCAGCGAGGCGTTATAGCCCAACTGCAGGGTCAAAGCGTCCCAAAGCATGATTACCCCAGCGCGCGCGAGATCTGGTCGATCTGAGCCGTGGCCAGACGGCCCCCATAGGCCGATTGCAGGGTTTCGGCGGTAAAGGCATCAGCCACCGGCCCCTCGGCCACTTTGCGGGTATTGATCAGGAACACATGGTCAAAGTAATCGGTGACGGTGGCCAGATCGTGATGCACGACAACCACGGTCTTACCCGCCTCTTTCAGCGATTTCAGCACCGCGATGATGGCTTTTTCGGTGGCCGCATCGACCCCGGCAAAGGGTTCGTCCAGCAGGTACAGATCGGCCTCTTGCGCCAAAGCGCGGGCCAGGAAGACACGCTGTTGCTGCCCACCGGACAACTGACCAATCTGGCGATCAGCAAAATCACGCATGCCAACGCGGTTCAGACAATCCATCGCCTGCGCCATGTGACGCGCGCGCACACGGCCCAACAGACCCAGCTGCCGCGACAGGCCCATGAGGACCACGTCAATCACCCGCGTGGGGAAATCCCAATCCACGCTGGCGCGCTGCGGGACATAGGCAATACGGGCCCGTTGCTGTTCCAGCGCTTTGCCAAAGACAGTGACCTGACCGGACAGAGGTGAGACGATGCCCAAAGCGGCCTTGAGCAGGGTCGATTTACCCGCCCCGTTCGGGCCGATGATCGCCGTCATCGCGCCGGGCTGCACGGTCATATCGACCGAAAAGACCGCCGGTTTCTGACCGTAAGAAACTGTCAGGCCACGTATGGCCAGCGGGCTGTCTTCAGCTGTGCTGTCAGTGACGGACACACCCCGGTTTGTTGCAAGTTCCAGCATACCCTCAGAACCCCGCCGACAATTTGCCGTTCAGGCCGCGCGCCGGTACATCTGCACCCAAAGCGCCAGCGATGACGGTGATGTTGTGATCCAGCATGCCGATATAAGTCCCCTCATAGGTGCCCGGTTCGCCCATGGCATCCGAATACAGCTCTCCGCCGACACCCACATCATGACCCTTGGCCGCGGCCCCCTCGATCAGCGCGCGCATCGACCGGTCCGAGACCGAGCTTTCCACGAACACAGCTTTCAGTTGCTTGTCGACAAGGGTGTCCACCAGCTCTCCGATCCGGTTCAAACCAGCCTCAGACTGGGTCGAGATGCCCTGAATGCCCATCACCTCATAGCCGTAATCAGCGCCGAAATAGCCAAAGGCGTCATGGGCCGTCACCAGAACTCGATTGCTTTCAGGCACCGCGGCCAGAACCTGATCGGCATAGGCGGTCAGTGCGTCAATTTCGGTCAGGTGCGCCTTTGCATTGGCGGCAAAGATGTCGGCTGCCTCGGGGCGTGCTTCGGTCAGGGCCTTTTGCACTTCAACCACCACGTCGCCCCACAGGGCGGGGCTCATCCAGACATGAGGATCGTATTTATCGGCATAATCGTCATGCGCGCGCAGCTTGTCGGTCGCCAGCCCTTCGGCCACCGCCACCACGTTATTCTTGCGGCTCAGGTCGTGGAAGAACCCCTCCATCTGCGCCTCAAGGTACAGACCGTGCCACAGAACCAGATCGGCGCGCGTCATGGCGACAATATCGCTGCGGGTCTGACGATACGCATGCGGATCAACGCCAGGACCCATCAGGCCCTTCACCTCAACCTGATCGCCACCGACCTGACGCGCGGCATCCGCGATCATACCCGTTGTGGCGACCACTTTCAGCGGTGCTTCAGCCCATGCCATAGCGGGCAGAGCAACAACAAAGGCAAATGCCGCGATAAAGCTACGACGAATCATGTCAGACCCCGATCTGCTATCTTCTTGCAAATGAATATGCGAACCATTCGCAAGTAAGTCAACGCTATTGCGAATTATTCGCAAATAAAACATCATTTTTGTCCATTTGGTCAAAAATATTACCGTTTACACAGCGCGACACCTTCCAATTGACGCCAAGCCATGCGATTTTGGCGCAAACCTCTCCCAAAGGATGTGAGTATGGAAACGCAGAGCCATGACAGCGCCGTGCGCACCGCGCATCTGCCGCAAGTGACCGAGCCCCGAAATCCGGGGATGGACCTGGACCTGGACTGGGTGCGCGCCGTTCAGGCCAACACTTCGGCCATCGAACGCCGTGCCGCCACCCTGCCCGGCCGACGGTCGGTGAAGAAAGATTTTCAGGCCGCATGGCTGCTGAAGGCGATCACGATGATCGACCTCACGACGCTGGCGGGCGATGACACGGTGGGCCGCGTGCGCCGCCTTTGCGCCAAGGCGCGTCAGCCCGTTTCGCCCGCGCTATTGCAAGCGATGGATATGCCGCCGATCACCACAGGCGCGGTGTGCGTCTATCACGACATGATCGAACCTGCTGTTGCGGCGCTGAAGGGCACCGGCATTCCGGTGGCTGCCGTCTCGACCGGGTTCCCGGCGGGCCTGTCACCCTTCCACCTGCGCGTGGCCGAGATCGAGGAAAGCGTGAAGGCCGGGGCCGAAGAGATCGATATCGTGATCTCGCGTCGCCACGTCCTGTCGGGCGACTGGCAGGCTTTGTATGATGAGATGAAGGCCTTCCGCGCCGCCTGTGGCGATGCCCATGTCAAAGCCATTCTGGCGACCGGAGAGCTGGGCAGCCTGCGCAATGTCGCCCGTGCCTCGGTCGTATGCATGATGGCGGGGGCGGATTTCATCAAGACCTCGACCGGGAAAGAAAGCGTCAACGCAACCCTGCCCGTGTCGCTGGTGATGATCCGCGCGATCCGCGACTATTATGACCGCACCGGGTATCGGGTGGGGTATAAGCCTGCGGGCGGGATTTCCAAGGCCAAGGATGCGCTGGTGTACCTGTCGCTGATCAAGGATGAGCTGGGCAACCGCTGGCTTGAACCGGACCTGTTCCGCTTTGGCGCATCCTCGCTGCTGGGGGATATCGAACGGCAGTTGGAACACTATGTGACAGGCGCTTATTCCGCCGGTTATCGCCACTCCATGGCCTGAGGACAGAACAATGACAGTCAAAGAAATTTTCGAGACCATGGAATACGGCCCCGCCCCCGAAAGCGCAGCCGAGGCGCTGGCCTGGCTGGTCGATCAGGGTGACAAGTTCGGTCACTATATTGACGGGGCTTTCACCAAGCCCGGCAAAGGGTTCGAAAGTCGCAACCCGGCGACCGGAGAGGTTCTGGCCAAACTGACGCAAGCCAGGCAGGCAGACGTCGACGCGGCGGTGGCCGCCGCCCGCAAGGCGCAACCGAAATGGGCAGGTCTGGGCGGCGCAGGCCGCGCGCGGTATCTCTATGCCATCGCGCGGCTGTTGCAGAAACACGCGCGTCTGTTTGCCGTTCTGGAAAGCCTCGACAACGGCAAGCCGATCCGGGAATCGCGCGACATCGACATCCCCTTAGCCCAGCGGCATTTCTATTACCACGCGGGCATGGCACAGTTGATGGAGAGCGAGTTGCCCGGCGCACAGGCGTTGGGTGTCTGCGGCCAGATCATCCCTTGGAACTTCCCCCTGCTGATGCTGGCGTGGAAGATCGCGCCTGCGCTGGCGATGGGGAACACGTTGGTTCTGAAACCTGCCGAGTATACCTCGCTGACGGCGCTGCTGTTTGCTGACATCTGTTCTCAGGCCGGGCTGCCCAAGGGTGTGGTCAACATCGTGACCGGCGACGGCGCGGTGGGCGAGATGATCGTGGCTGCCGACGTGGACAAGATCGCCTTTACCGGGTCAACCACCGTGGGGCGGCGTATTCGTGAGGCAACGGCAGGCTCGGGCAAGGAACTGACGTTAGAGCTGGGCGGTAAGTCCGCCTATATCGTGTTCGACGACGCCGATATTGATTCAGCCATCGAAGGGCTGGTGGATGCGATCTGGTTCAATCAGGGTCAGGTCTGCTGTGCGGGCTCGCGTCTGCTGGTGCAAGAGGGCATTGCCGAGCGGTTCTACACCAAGCTGCGCGCGCGGATGGATGGCTTGCGCATCGGTGACCCGCTGGACAAATGCATCGACGTGGGCGCGGTTGTGGACCCGATCCAGTTGCAGGCAATCAAAGGCATGGTCGACAGCAACACCGCAGGGGACGTCTATCAGGCGGCCTGCGCGTTGCCTGAAAACGGTTGCTATTATCCGCCGACGCTGATCTCGGGGTTGGAGACCTCGGACCCGCTGATGCAGGAGGAAATCTTTGGCCCGGTTCTGGTATCCACGACCTTCCGCACCCCGGCTGAGGCGGTCGAACTGGCCAACAATACACGCTACGGGCTGGCCGCGACGGTCTGGACCGAGAATGTGAACCTCGCGCTGGATATCGCGCCCAAACTGGTTGCGGGCGTGGTCTGGGTGAACGCCACCAACCTGTTCGACGCCGCCGCTGGCTTTGGCGGTGTGCGCGAAAGCGGCTTTGGCCGTGAAGGCGGTTGGGAGGGGCTGGCCGCCTATACCAAGCCCAAGGGCAAGACCAAGCCGCTGGCCAAGGTCGAGGCTGTAACGGGCGACGGTGCCCCGGTCGATCCCATCGACCGCACCGCCAAGATGTATATCGGCGGCAAACAGGCGCGGCCCGATGGTGGCTATTCAAAACCCGTCTGGGGCAAATCCGGCCTTCTGGGCCATGTGGGTCTTGCCAACCGCAAGGACGTGCGCAACGCGGTTGAAGCCGCCGCAGGGGCCAAAGGTTGGAGCAAGACCACCGGCCATCTGCGCGCGCAGATCCTGTATTACATCGGCGAAAACCTCTCGGCCCGTGGGGATGAGTTCGCGGCGCGGATTGATGCGATGACCGGCGGCAAGACCGGTGCAAAAGAGGTGGACGCCTCAATCCAGCGCCTGTTCACCGCCGCCGCCTGGGCCGACAAATATGACGGTCAGGTGCACGGTGTTCCAATCCGGGGCGTGGCGATTGCGATGAAGGAACCCGTGGGCGTGATCGGCGCGCTGTGCGCGGATGAGGCACCGCTGCTGGGTCTGGTCTCGGCCATGGCCCCTGCGATCGCGATGGGCAACCGGGTGGTGCTGGCCGCATCCGAGCCCTACCCGCTGGCCGCGACGGATTTCTACCAGATCCTCGAAACCTCGGACGTACCCGCAGGCGTGGTCAACATCCTGACCGGCAGCCACGCGGAGCTGGCGAAACCGCTGGCCTCACACCTGAACGTCGATGCGGTCTGGTCGTTCTCGTCCACCGACCTGTCGAAAGAAATCGAAGCTGTGTCCGCCGGAAATCTGAAGCGCACATGGGTCAATAACGCGACGGCAATCGATTGGAGCATGGACCATTCCCGCCGCTTCCTGCAGGCTGCGACCGAAGTGAAAAACATCTGGGTGCCCTACGGCGAGTAGGGCCCCACGCATCACCGGAGGCCCGCATGGACTTTGCAAACCAAACCGTTATCGTCATTGGCGGCACCAGTGGTATCAACCGGGGCATCGCCGAAGCCTTCGCCGCCGCTGGGGCGAAGGTGGCGGTTGCCAGCCGGTCACAGGACAAGGTGGATGACACCGTAGCCGCGCTAAAAGCGGCGGGCGCGGCAGACGCGATGGGCACCGCCTTCGATGTGCGCGACCCCGAGGCCGTGGCGACGGGCCTGCAACAGTTTCATGAGGCGTTTGGCGAATTCGACGTGCTGGTGTCCGGCGCGGCGGGCAATTTTCCGGCGCTGACGTCTGAGATGTCGGTCAATGCGTTCAAAACCGTGGTCGATATTGATCTGATGGGCACCGTCCATGTTCTGAAAGGGGCCTACCCGCACCTGAAACGCCCCGGCGCCAGCATCATCAATATCTCGGCCCCGCAGGCGTTTCTGCCGTATGAGGGCCAGGCCCATGTCTGTGCCGCCAAGGCGGGTGTGGATCAGATCACCCGGACGCTGTCGATGGAATGGGGTGTCGAAGGCATCCGCGTGAACTCAGTCGTGCCCGGTTTCATCGAAAACACCGAAGGCGCACGCCGTCTGGCCCCCAACGAAAACATGCATGAGGAAATCCGACGCGATATTCCTGCGGGGCGTTGGGGCACGGTTCAGGATGTGGCCAATGCCTGTCTGTTCCTCAGCTCGGACATGGCCAGCTATATCAGCGGCACGGTGCTGTCCGTGGACGGGGCGCTGTATCAGCGTGGATCGGGCAAGTTTGGGCAAATGATGGGCCAGATGCTGCGTATGCAGGCAAAATCACGCTCATAACGGCGATTAACCTGTGAAGCTGTTCATATACAGCGCCGTGTGATTGACCCACCGTAAGGCCCATCTGATCCAAGGGTGGGCCCGACGATGTTGAATTTACCGATTGATCTTCCGACCTCTGTTCATCTGGTCACGATGATCGGGGTATTCGGGGCCGGGCTGTATATCCTGAACTATTTCCTTTTGCAGATCGGCATCATCCGGGGCAACGGAGTTTTATACCCTGTCCTGGTGATTGTCGCCGCCGGAAGCGTGTTGATCAGCATGTCCGAAGAGTTCAATCTGGCCGGATCGATCATCCAGATGGCCTATATCGCAATCTCAGTGATTGGATTGCTGCGGGGATATCTGTCGCGGCATCTGGTGCGCTTTTCCGACCCCGAGCGTCAGTTCATCGCCCATCACCTGGAATCGCTGAAACCGCATCAGGCCCGCAGGCTGCTGAATGCCGCCGCGATTCAGGAATTCGCCACGGGTGACATTCTGATCGAAGAGGGCAAGACTACCGATTTTCTAGGCTATGTTCTGAACGGGCGCACAACCGTTCTGAAAGACGGTCAGGTGATCAACCAATGCGGCGCGGATGAGATACTGGGCGAGCTGACCTTTAGCCTGGGCCTGCCCGCCACCGCCACGGTTATCGCGACCGAACCGACCACATGTCTGGTGTTCGACAATATCAACCTGTCGCGCCTGCTGCGCCGCAACCGTCACATCGATGACGCACTGAAGGCCGCGCATTTCAGGCATGCGCGGCAAAAACTGCTCAGCAGCAACAAGCACACATTGCAGGCCCACAAACGGCCCGCTGCGGCCTGAACGGGATCAGCCGTCCAGACCTTCGGGCTTGCCGACGATGGTGAAATGCAGCCCTTCGGGATCAAGCAGTTCCCGGGCCACGCGGTTCACCTCGTCCAGGGTCACGGCGTTCACCTGATCGTTGCGGGTGGCGATATAGTCGATGGGCAGGCCCTGCATCTGCATCCCCACCATGATCCCGGCGATACGGCCATTGCCATCAAACCGCAGCGGATAGGCCCCGGTCAGATAGGTCTTGGCATCGTCCAGCTCGGCCTGCGTGACGCCTTGTTCCGCCGCACGGGCCCATTCGTCGCGGATCACCTCGACCGCTTCGGCAATGCGGTCATTGGACGACGACACCGAGCCCAGATAGACCGAGGCCAGATCCTTGGGCACCAGATAGGTCGAGATGCCATAGGTCAGGCCGCGCTCTTCCCGCACCTCTTGCATCAGGCGGCTTTCAAAGCCGCCGCCGCCCAGAATGTGGTTCAGGACGAAGGCGGCAAAGAAATCTTCATCATCGCGGTCGATGCCGGCATGACCAAACAGGGCGACGGATTGGGGCGTATCAAACTCGACCACAGACACGCCGCCGGGGATGGTCACTTCGGCCCGGCCCGGGATGGTTTTACCTGTCTCGGGCAGATCGCTCAGCAATTCGTCGAGCAGATCACCCAGTTCATCAGCGGTGATGTCGCCAACGGCGCTGACATACAGGCGGTCTTTGGCGAAAACGTTGTCATAGGCGGTCACCACGTCATCGCGGGTCAACGCGCTGACGCTCTCGATCGTGCCTTTGCCTTCGGTTCCATAAGGATGGTCGCCATAGGCCATCTGCGCAAAGTTCCGCCCCGCGATGTCATTGGGGTTCGTCTGGTCCGAGCGCAGCCCGGACACGATCTGCGCCTTCACCCGCTCAACCGCGTCCACGTCAAAGCGCGGTTCGTGCAGAGTCGTGCGCAGCAGATCGATCACCTCGTCCCGGTTCTCGGTCAGAAACTGCGCCGAAATCGAGACGGAATCGTCGCCCGCATTGTACCCGAAGGACGCAGCAAGCGATTCGAGCTCGCGCGCATAGCTGCGCGAATCCAGATCACCGGCACCCTCTTCGATCAGGCCGCTCATCAGATAGACCGCGCCGCGTTTGCCCGGTTCGTCCAGAGACGTGCCGCCCCGGAACCGCAGTTCAAGCGCAGTGAAGGGGATCGAATGATCCTCGACCAGCCAGGCGGTGATGCCGCCATCGGATGTGATTTCCTGTATCTCGATCTCGGCCCAGCCGGGCAGAGCAATGACGCAGGCAATCAGGGTAGCAAAGATACGGTTCATTGCGTCACCTCTTCGTCTTTCATCAGCCAGCCCGTGACCGAGGTCTCAGGCTGCAGAACCTCGCGGGCGGCGGCGATGATGTCATCCCCGTTGACGGCCTGCAGAATGTCGGGCCAGGCTTGCACATCCTCGACCGTCAGACCGCTGGTCAGGGCCCGACCATAGCGGTTGCCGATCCCGTCCACATTGTCGCGCGCATAGGTCTGTGCCGCGCGCAGCTGCATTTTGATCCGGTCCAGATCGTCGGGGTTCACACCTTCGGCGATGAAATCGGCAACGACCTGATCCATCGCATCCTCAGCCTCTTGCAGAGAGACGCCCTGCGCCGGAACAACCAGCAGATCAAAGGTCGTATTATCCAGCGAAACACCACGATAGAACGCTCCGGCATAGACGACCTTTTGCTGTTCCAGCTGCAGTTTTTCGTTCAGGTAAGAGGTGGTGCTGCCACCCAGCAGTTCCGCCAGCATGAACAGTGCTGCCGCTTTTTCCTGCTCACCCGCGTTCCGTTCAGTGGCCAGATAGCTGCGCTGCACATAGGGCTGCGACACGCGGGCGTCCTTATAGGTCAGCCGCCGTTCCGCCGTTTGCGGCGGCTCTTGCGAGCGGACCCGTTCGGGCAGATCCGGGTTGGCGGGAATGACGCCATAATATTGCTCGGCCAGGGTTTTGACCTCGTCTGGTTCGACATCGCCCGTCACCACCAGAATGGCATTATTGGGCGCATAATGGGTCTGGTAGAACGACAAGGCGTCGTCCATGTCCAGCGTCTCCATCTCATGCCGCCAGCCAATGATGGGCACCCCGTAGCGATGATTGAGGTACTGCGCTGCGTTCATCTGCTCGCCGAACAGGGCGCGGGGGCTGTTGTCGGTGCGCTGGTTGCGTTCCTCAAGGATCACGTCGCGCTCGGTCAGAATATCGTCTTCCGACAGGCGGATATTGCGCATCCGGTCCGCCTCCATCCGCATCATCAACTCAAGCCGGTCCGAGGCAACGCGCTGGAAATAGGCGGTGTAATCGTAAGAGGTGAAGGCGTTGTCATTGCCGCCATTGGCCGCCACCGTGGCCGAGAACTCACCCGGCGCGAGCGTATCGGTGCCTTTGAACAATAGGTGTTCCAGAAAATGCGCCACACCGGACGAGCCTACGGGTTCATCCGCCGACCCGGCCCGGTACCAGACCATATGCTGCACGACAGGTGCGCGGTGATCTTCGATCACAACCACATCCATGCCGTTATCCAGCGTGAAAGTTGTGACCGCTTCATGCCCTTCCTTTGCCATTAAAGGGGTGGCAGCGAACAAGGCGGCAGACAATGCCAGGGCCCGAACCATGGGGCGTCCTCCGTTTCGTTTAATGAAGATAAACTACGGTGGTCCTGCGCAGGTTCAAGGCCGATGACGGAAAGTTAAAGTTTATTCATCAGCCGGGGGCGCCGATGGCGTCTCAATCCCCGCACGTCGCGCCGCTTCGTTCTGTTGCGCGGCATCCAGCGATTGACGCTGATAAACCTGCGAATAGCGATCCACGTTGAACAGGCGCAGGCGGGTCAGACGGCCCTGCTTGCGGCGGAACTCGGCGTCCTCGGCATCCACAACCTGACGGGTATTCGACGGCACGCCATAGCGGCTGGACGCGGTCACAAGCGCCGCATCGCCCGAGGGGATGGCAGCATTTGCGTTCAGCGCCGCCTCACTGCCGCCCAGCGCGACAATTGCATCAGCCTTGGGATTGGGGTCCGTCAGATTCGCGCCACCCGGCGTTGGGGCGGGCAGGAACTGATAATCCGCGGGCTGGGTCAGCGGGCGCACCGGCATCACCGAGAATTCATCGGGGCCATCGCCGGGGGCCTGAAGATGGCGCAGACCGATATCGGAACAACCCGCAGCCGCAAAGGCCAATGTCACAGCAAATATGGAACGCGGCAACCGCATCAGAGTCTCCAGCCTGTTTCAGGCGCTTTTATCGCATTTCCCAAGGCGCGTCACGAGGGCTTTTTGCCCTCGAACAACACAAGTCCGATGGCACCGGCAAAGATGAACACATCCGCAAGGTTGAACACGAACGGATTGTTGATGCCGCAGCAGGACATATTCAGGAAATCCAGCACATAGCCGTAAAGCACCCGGTCCAGCACATTTGCCAGCGCTCCGCCGATCAACAGCCCGCCGCAGAACTGCATCAGTTTGGATGGCGCGGACCGTAGCAGCCAGATCAGAACACCCGCTGAAATGGCCAGCGATATCCCGATCAAGACCCAACGGGCCGCATCGGTATCGCCTTGGAACAGGCCGAAATTGATGCCGCGATTCTCACCGTATTTGAACACCAGCAGGGGCGGCAGCACGTCGATATCGCCCTCGGCCACGCGCATGACGTGAACGACCAGATACTTACTGATCTGGTCGATCGCAAACGCCACAAGCGCGGCCCAGAGCAGAAGACGGTACCGCATCAGTGGCGGAAGTGGCGCATGCCGGTGAAGACCATGGCAAGCCCGGCCTCATCCGCCGCCGCGATCACTTCGTCATCGCGCATTGAGCCACCGGGCTGAATGACGCAGGTCGCGCCCGCCTCAGCGGCTTCCATCAGACCGTCGGGGAAGGGGAAGAACGCGTCCGATGCCACGGCCGAGCCGATGGTCAGCGGTTGCGGCAGCCCCAGCGCATCGGCCATGCGTTCGGCTTTTTTGGCCGCGATCAAGGCCGAATCCACGCGGCTCATCTGCCCTGCACCCACGCCCACGGTTGCGCCATCTTTGACGTAGACGATGGCGTTGGACTTGACGTGTTTCGCCACTTTCCACGCAAACAGCAGGTCGCGCATCTGCTCCTCGGTCGGGGCCTTTTTGGTCACAACCTTCAGATCGTCCATGCCGACAAAGCCATTGTCCTTGTCCTGCACCAACAGGCCACCGGCCACTTGCCGAACGGTCTTGCCGCCTGCGGTCACATCCGGCAGCCCTTCGGTCGTCAGCAGGCGCAGGTTCTTCTTGGCGGCAAAGATCGCCTTGGCCTCATCCGAGGCACCGGGGGCGATCACCACTTCGGTGAAAATCCCGGTGATTTCCTGCGCGGTTTCCGCGTCCAAGGGCTGGTTCAGCGCCACGATCCCGCCAAAGGCCGAGGTGCGGTCGCAGTCGAATGCCGCCTTGTAAGCCTCGATCAGCGTATCACCCGTCGCCACACCGCAGGGGTTGGCGTGCTTGATGATGGCACAGGCCGCGCCTTGCGCAGGGTCGAATTCGGCCACCAGCTCGAACGCGGCATCGGTGTCGTTGATGTTGTTATAGCTCAGTTCCTTGCCCTGATGCTGCACAGCAGTCGCCACGCCGGGGCGATTGGTGCCGTCGGTATAAAAAGCCGCCGTCTGGTGACTGTTCTCGCCATAGCGCAGGGTCTGTTTCAGCTCACCGGCAAAGGCGCGGCGCTTGGGGGCCTCAAGCTCCAGCGCATCGGCCAGCCAGTTGGACACGGCGGTGTCATAGGCTGCGGTGCGGGCGTAGGCTTTTTGCGCCAGTTTGCGACGGAATTTCGGGCAGGTCGCACCGTTGTGCTGGTCCATATCACCCAGCAGTTTTTCATAATCTTCGACATCCACGACCACGTTCACAAACGCATGGTTCTTGGCCGCAGCGCGGATCATCGCGGGGCCGCCGATGTCGATATTCTCGACGCATTCGTCATAGTCGGCACCCTTGGCCACGGTCGCCTCGAACGGGTAGAGGTTCACCACCAGCAGATCAATCGCATCGATGCCATGTTCATTCATTGCGGCCACATGGGTGTCATTGTCACGCAACGCCAGCAGGCCACCATGCACCATCGGATGCAGGGTTTTCACCCGGCCATCCATCATCTCGGGAAAACCCGTGACCTCGCTGACATCCTTCACCGCAAGCCCCGCATCACGCAGCGCGCGTGCCGTGCCGCCGGTCGACAACAGCTCAACGCCGCGCTCGGCCAGTGCCTTGCCGAGGTCTATCAATCCGGTCTTGTCGGATACGGAAAGCAACGCGCGGCGCACGGGGTGAAAATCGGTCATGGGTCCAAAGGTCCTTTTGGCGTCAGTCGAAATCGGGCTCGTCCCGGTGCAGGTCGCGCACGGCATAGGCTGTATCCTGCGCCTTGCTCAACGTCCACTGGATGCGCGTCGCATACTCCATTGCGCGCCCGGATAGAACGATCTGTTTTGTCGCGCGCGGCTTTAATCGGGTTTTTTCCAGATAAACGCTTGGTTCCACGGACAACTTTCCCACACCATCATGGCGGAAAACCCAGATCTCACCGCTTTTGAGCGCCATCGACACCGCCGCGCCGCCCAGATCGATGGCTGCATCCACATCGGGGTGCAGATGAAAACGCACGTCAAAGCCCACGCCTTTCAGCCCCGAGGCATCCATCGCCTTGTCAAACTGCCGCTTGGCCTTGTCGGTAGCCGTCAGCAGGATGTCCTCGCCTGTCAGCTCGCGCCCGTCAAAGCGCAGCTCAAACGTGCGGGCATGGGTCAGGCCAAAGGTTTTGGTATAGCCATCATGGCCAACCATGAAACGGCTGCCTTCGAACGCTTCTTCGGTATCCACGGGCACGTCTTTGGGCGCATCGACCAGCGCCTCGGCCTCGCTGCCATGACCGGCCGGGGCCAGCCGGGCGCTGGAATAGCCGTCAAGACACAGGGTCGAATGCGAAGGTGTGGCCCGTCCGGCCCGCCGCCATTCCGACCCGAAACTTTCGCCCGAGCCGCAATTCACGATCAAGGGCCGCCGCCCGGATGTCAGCTCAAACGCAAGGGTCGAGGCATGGGCGTTATGCGAAGCCGCACCCTTGGGCGGCGCGCTGGCATCCACGATGACGCTGGTCCGGCCTGCGTAAAGCCGTGCAAAACCCATCGCTAGACCGGTGGCATGTTGCGCACGCACCCCGCTTTGGGCCAGCGCCTGATCCAGCCGCCCTTCGATACCGCGCCCTCCGCCATGAAACCGGGCCAGCGCGCCATCGGCATGGCGCAGGCTGCGCAATGTGGGGGCCATCCGCTTGATCGCGTCGGCCTGCGCCGCCGGAGTTCCCCGCCCCTGCTGGCTCAGCGCAGCTGAGGTCCACGAGAGCAGCGTGAACACGTCCAGCAATTCCTCGGGGTTGCGGGTCGAAAGCCCGCCTTGTGCGTCGATCTGCTTTTCGCATTCCCTAGCCAGCGCCCGCAGGGCCGGGTCGGCCACCTGCTCCAACCCTTTCAGCGCCAGCCCCGCCTGCACCAGCCCGGCCAGCGCCTCAAACCGGGGCAGGCCCGGCGTGGCGGCATGCCAGCGTTTGGACAGGAACCATGTCTGTTGTGCCAGCGAGCGGAAAAACAGTTTGCTCTGCGTGTCATCCATACCACGCAGCAGGAAGACGGAATGGTTGATCCAGCGCATCACCCGCCGGCCGGTCAGATCCGGTGCCCATCCGGGCCCTTGCCCGCGGCCATGCGCGTCGATCCAGCCCCAGACCCAGCGCTGCGCCTTGTCGCGGGCACGCATGTCGCCCACGGCGGCCAGATCATCCAGCCAGGCAAAGCCGTGACGTTCATTGTCAAACCCGGTGCTGGGGGCCGCGACATCCCACAGGCCTGTATCCTGCGCCTCGACCAGATAGCCTGCGAATAACAGATTGCCCGCAACCAATTGCCGCCCGCGCGCGAATGAGCCGACCGTGCGCGGTTCGGGCTCGACCACAAACCCCGCAACCGCCTTGCGCCGCTGGCTCAGCCGCGCAAACAGACGGTTCTGGAACCGTTTCCACCGGTTGCTCATGGTCTCGTGGTTTGACATGACGCTCGTTACACTGCCCCTTGCGCTCTGCTGGCGCCTGAGACCCAACGATAGACCGCACGGATCGTCAAGTCACCGAAAAGCGACGCGTCAGGCAGATTTGTTCAGGCAGGCCACATAGAACCCGTCCATCCCGCCGCGATCCGCCCAATAATCCGGCCGCAGGCGCAGCCCGCCTTCTTCAGTGATCCAGTTCGGGTCGATCCCGGCGATGTTCAGCGCATCGCGGTTCACAAGCATGTCGGGAAACATGCCCAGCGCCTCTTCGATCTGCACTTCGCCCTCATCCGGCAGCAGGGAACAGGTGCAATAGACCAGCCGCCCGCCGGGTTTCAGCAGGGTCCACGCATGGGCCAGCATCTGCGTCTGCAACTCGATCAGCCCGCCGAATTCCGAGCCGTCTTTGGCAAAGGGCAGGTCCGGGTGACGGCGGATGGTGCCGGTGGCCGAACAGGGCGCGTCCAGCAGGATGGCGTCGTATTGGCCCTGATGATCCAGCGCGTCACCCGCGATGACCTCGGCCTTGAGGCCAGTGCGCGCCAGATTCTCGCGCACCCGGTCCAGCCGCGACTCTGATATATCCAGCGCCGTGACCTGCGCCCCGGCTGCGGCCAGTTGCAAGGTCTTGCCCCCCGGTGCAGCGCACAGGTCCAACACGGTTTCACCCGCCTGAGGGGCCAGCACCCGAACCGGAACCGCCGCTGCCGCGTCCTGCACCCACCAATCGCCCGCTTCAAAGCCCGGCAGGGCCGAGACCTGCCCCGCATCCTGCACCCGCCGCGATCCGGTGGGCAGTTTTTCTCCGGGACCGTTTGCGTTGGGTTTTGTGGTGATGTCCAGCGGCGCGCCTGCGAAATGCGCTTGCTCCATACCCGAGACGGCCTCTGGTCCCCATGCCATGGTCAAAGGTTCGCGCAACCATTCGGGCAGACGGGGCACGCGCATCTTGGGCCACGCGTCAGGCCCTTCGGCAGCCACCTTGCGCAGCACCGCGTTCACCAGCCCCTTAAGGCGGCCATGCTTGCGCGACCGGCCCACGATTTCGACCATGGAATTGACAACGCCATGAGCGGCCTCTCCGTGGCACAGTTCCACCGCGCCAAGGCGCAGGGCGTTGAGGACGGTCAGGTCAGGTGTCCGTTTCAAGTGGTTGTCCAGCAGACGGTCAGCACGCTCCAACCCGCGCAGGGTTTCCAGCGTCAGGCGTTGTGCGCGGGCGCGGTCTTCGCGGTCCAGCCGGTCCAGCGCCCCTGCGGCCAGACATTCAGGCAAAAGCCGCCCTTCGCCCAGAATCTGATCCAGCAGATAGATCGCGCTGCGTCGCGCCGCTGTTGCGTTGTCGGACATGGAACCGCCTTTTGTGTGACCCTCGCCCGCATTGCCAAACGCGGACGGGGGCGTATATCAAGCCATGGAACGGAAAGGAACCCGATCTCATGAGTGACGACCGCACAGACCTGCCGCCCGCCGCCCAGCGCGCCCTGGCCGAGGCCGAGGACCGTCGCCGCAAGGCCGAGGCCGAAGCGAAAGAGATGCCCAAGGAACTGGGCGGTCGTGATGGCCCCGACCCCGCCCGCTATGGCGATTGGGAAAAGAAGGGCATCGCGATCGATTTCTGATCGCTCAGCCCCGCAGCGCCTGCAGGAAATCCGCGATCAATGCGCGCTGCTTTTTGGACGCCGCCCGATCCTCGGGCCATGTCAGCCAATAGCCGTCTTTGGTGTTCAGCGCGGGCAGGTTCAGCCGGTGCAAGCGCCCCGCCTGCAAATCGGCATTGGCCAAGGGTTCCGACCCCAAAACGACACCCAATCCCTGCCGTGCAGCCGAAATGGCATGTTCCATAGAATCGAAACTGATCACCGAAGGCGGCATGTCGTCATGGCCGGTCTTGCGCACCCAGTCGCGCCAGCCGGGCCTCTCCCCCCGCAGATCGATCAGGGGGGCACCCCACTCCACGCCCGGCGCGGCCATGGGCACCAGAACCTCGGGTGCGATCAGCTCTGCGTCCCGCCCCGGCCACGTGCCGCGCCCATAGCGGATTTGCAGCCATGTCCGTTCCTCATCCAGCGAGGACCGCCGCGCCACCGAATCCGTCACCACCCGCACCTTGGGGCGCATCTGCTGAAACCGGGGAATCGCCGGAAGAACCAGTGCATGAATGCTTGACGACAGCGCGGCCACGCGCAGCTCACGCGGGGATTTGCCGAACAGGTCTTCGGTATTGCGTTCCAGCGCCTGCAAACTGTCCTGCACCAACGGCAAATAGCTTTCGCCTGCGACCGTCAGCGACACACCGCGTGCCTCGCGCACAAACAACGTCCGGCCCAGCCATGCCTCAAGGTTTGCGATCCGCTGACTGACCGCCGCCTGCGTCAGACCGAATTCCTTGGCTGCGGCAGAAAACCCGCCCAGCCGCCCGGCGGCCTCGAACACGCGCAACCAGTCCAGCGGCGGCAGGCCAATCTTTTTCTTAGCCATAAGTTTTTCCAACCCTCAGTCGCAATAAGGTTTAATTGTGGTGATGCCACGGGGCGCGTATTTCCTCAACCATAGCCCGCGCCGAACAGGAGAGACCCCATGCTGCGCACCGCCACCCACACGCCCCAGATCGTGACTGTCGAATTTTCCGATGGCGCCCAAGCCCGCTTTCACGCCATCTGGCTGCGCGACAACGCGCTGGACCCCGACACCCGCGCGCCGGGCAATGGTCAGCGCCTGATCACCATCGGCGACATTCCCGCCGATGTCTCGGTCAGCGCGGCCGAAGTTCTGAATGGCGATCTAAGCGTCACCTTTCAGCCTGAAGACAAAACCGTGACCTTCCCCGCCGACTGGCTGGCCGATCACATCTATGACTGCGGCCACGCTGAAAAAACGGGCCGCACCGGCCCCGGCATTACCACCTGGGAACGCGGCATCGACGCGCCCAGCGGTGACTGGGCCGCCGTGCACGCCACCCCCGCCGCCAAGCGCGATTGGCTGGCTGCGGTGGCCGAGTATGGCTTTGCCAAGCTGACGGGCGGCCCGACTAAGCCGGAATCGCTGCTGCAGGTGGCTGATCTGTTCGGCTATGTGCGCGAGACAAACTATGGCCCCTATTTCGAGGTCCGGACCGAGGTGAACCCCACCAACCTCGCCTATACCGGCTTGGGTTTGCAGGCCCATACCGACAATCCCTATCGCGATCCGGTACCGACGCTGCAAATTCTGTACTGCCTGGAGAACAGCGCCGAGGGCGGCGATTCCATCGTGGTTGACGGCTTCCGCGCCGCCGAAAAACTGCGCGATCAGAACCCCGCGGGCTTTGCCCTGCTGGCCGGGTTCCCGGCCCGGTTCGAATATAAAGGCTCGGACGGGGTCTGCCTGCGATCACGCCGCCCGATGATCGAACTGTCCCCCGATGGTGAGCTGATCGGCATCCGCTTCAACAACCGCTCGTCCGCGCCCTTCGTCGACATCCCCTTTGACCAGATGGAAGCCTATTACGCCGCCTATCGCCAACTGGGTGCAATCATCGATGACCCGGCCATGGGCGTGTCGTTCAAACTGGAACCGGGTGAAAGCTTTATCGTCGACAACACCCGCGTCCTGCATGCACGGCTGGGATATTCCGGCGCAGGCTCGCGCTGGTTGCAAGGGTGCTACGCCGACAAGGACGGGCTGCTGTCGACGCTGGCGGCGATGGAGATGGCACAGCCGGAGGCGGCGGAATGAAACCCGATTTTTCGACCCTGAACCGCGACAATATCGTGGCCTTTATTGCTGATATCTTCGACCGCCGCGGCGGTGAGGAATATCTGGGCGAGCCCGTCACAATGGCCGAACACATGCTGCAAGGCGCCACCATCGCCGAACAAAACGGCCAGCCCGAGGAAATCATCGTCGGCGCCCTGCTGCATGACATCGGGCACTTTACGTCCGAGTTCGGCACCTATCACCCTGACGACACCGAGGACCGCCACCACGAAGACGCAGGCGCGGAAGTGCTGGAACAGTTCTTCCCCTCGGTCATCACCGATTGCTGCCGCTATCATGTGGCGGCCAAACGGTATCTGTGCGCCACCAAGCCTGAGTATTTCAACCGCCTGTCCGCTGCCTCGGTCCACACATTGGAATTGCAGGGCGGCCCCATGAGCCCCGAAGAGGTGGCCGAATTCGAATCCAACCCGAACCTGAAAGAGATCATTCAGGTCCGATATCTGGATGAGGCCGGCAAGCGCGCCGATATGGAAACCCCGGATTTTGCGCATTTCGCGCCGATGGTGCAGCGTATGGTCGACCGGCATCTGGGACAGGGCTGATCGCGGAATTCAGAATTCCTTCACCTAAACCGTGAAGTTCTGCGATACTTTCCACATGAAGCTATGTGGAGGCTTGCATGGAACTGGATAGGCGCGCGGTTGTAAAACTGGGCTCGGCAGCAGCGGCAGGCACGTTGCTGCCCGGCATCGCCCTTGCTCGCAACGACGGGTTCGAGGACGCATTTGCCGAAACACTAAACCGTCTTGGCGCAGTCTTTGCCGCGCTTGGCTTTACTGAGACGACGCCTTTGCCCCTGGCGTCGGGCGACGCCGACTACAACGGCGGGCTGCGCCACGATTTCGATCAATCCAGCTTGCAGATCGGGCACTATGTGGTTCAGCCGCTGGCCCGCGTCGGAGACGTTGCCGAAAGATCCCGCCCGGATGTCCTTCCGCTGTTTCACGAAGTCGGGTGCCATCCGGCAGGCGATGCAGATGGTCAGATGACAACGCGCCTGATGATACGGATTCTGACGCAAGAGCTTGGCCTCGACCCGGCGCGCCTTGCCTTTGTCAGCGTACCGCAATCCGATGGGATGCGCCCTGTTCTGGATGACCTGAACCTGCCTTTTGCGCAAAAGGTTCTGTTGCGGAATGAGGCCGAAGCCCTGGCCGCCCGTGACGCGTCCGGGTTCTTTTTTCCCGATCCGTTTGGTGAGGACTATCTGGTCACGATGGGCGTCTATTATCGCGTCGGGGACACGGATGAACCCGCGCCTACGTCCTATCCCCCCTCGGCCAACTGGACCGAGATTGGCGAGATCGTCATCGATGGCAAGGCCGCGCCTCTGGGCATTTCCATGGGGGCTGAACGGCTGACCTATGCCCTGACCGGACAATTCCCGTCATGGGATCAGCGGTTAGACGCTTTGTTTGCGCAAGCTGAGCAAAATGGGGCAGAGCCGCCCGGTCTGGCAGCATTCCGCTAAGCGCGCCTACAGCCCCAGCACATCCACCATGTCATATTGACCGGGGGCTTTGCCCTGCCCCCACAGCGCCGCCTTAAGCGCGCCGCGGGCAAAGATGGCCCGGTCGGTGGCCAGATGGCGCAGGACAATGCGCTCACCCGGCGCGGCGAACAGGACGTCGTGCTCGCCCACGATGTCTCCGCCGCGAATGGCGTGGAAGCCGATATTGCCCCGTTGGCGCGCGCCGGTGATGCCGTCGCGCGCCCTGTCGGACACATCCGCCAGATTGACGCCACGCCCTTCGGCGGCAGCTTCGCCCAGCATCAAGGCCGTGCCCGAGGGCGCGTCGACCTTGTGGTGGTGGTGGCCTTCGATGATTTCGATATCGAAATCTTCATCCAGCGCGGCGGCAACTTTTTTGGTCAGCTGCACCAGCAGGTTGACCCCAAGGCTCATATTGCCAGCGCGGACGATCACAGCGTGGCGGGATGCGGGCTCCAACGCGGCAATCTGTTCATCCGTCATGCCGGTGGTGCCGATCACATGCACACAACGTGCCTGCGCGGCCAGTGCCGCGAATTCCAGCGTTGCCTCAGGCGCGGTGAAATCGATCACGGCCTGCGCCTGCGCAAATGCCTCAAGCGGGTCGTCGGTGACTGTGACGCCCAGCGCCTGACCGCCCATGGCCGTACCCACATCCTGACCGATCCAGTCATGGCCCGCGCGTTCAACCACGCCGACCAGACGCGCCTGATCGCTGTCAGTCACGGTCTTGATCAGCATCTGCCCCATACGGCCCGAAGCCCCTGTGATGACGATCCCCGGAATATGGGTCATTGTGCTGGTCCTTTCGCGTTAGTCGGCTCAAAGCCTCCTACCCGGTTCGCGCCCGCTTGGCAAAGGCGGGATTTGGGCTTAGATCGAAGACATGGCAAAGAACAAATTCCACGATGGCCCCGGCCCGTCCCAACGACAGCTGCGCGTCGGCGAACTGATCCGCCGCACCCTGTCCGAGGTTCTGGCGCGCGGAGATGTCCACGACCCCGACCTGAACCGCATGTCGATAACCGTGGGTGAGGTGCGCACCTCGCCCGATCTGAAGATCGCCACCGCCTATGTGCTGCCCTTAGGCGGCAAGGGGCAAGAGGATGTGATCGACCTGCTGGCCCGAAACAAAGGTGAGCTGCGGCGCGTGATCGGCAAGAAGCTGAACCTGAAATTTTCGCCCGATCTGCGGTTCCGTCTGGATGACACGTTCGACCGTCTGGACGACACCCGCCGCATGTTCGAACAGGACGCGGTGCGCCGCGATTTGGACGAGTGATCCGCACACTGGCCACATTTTGCGCGCTCCTGTGGGCCGCGCAGGCTGGTGCGGTGAGCTGTGAGAAGGTCTCCCATCAGGACAAACGCTATACTGTTTGCGAGGTGGGCGCCGCAAACGAAGACCTGCGCCTGTTTCTGAACGACGACAATGGCGATCTGCTGGGTCATTTTTCCTCGGTGAATGAGGCGCTGGCCCCTGGTGGCGAACGTCTGGCCTTTGCGATGAACGCGGGCATGTATCACGACGACCGTTCGCCCGTGGGCCATTATGTCGAGGACGGGCAAGAGCAGATGCGCGTGATCTCGAACCCCGGCCCCGGCAATTTCGGCCTGCTGCCCAATGGCGTGTTCTGCATCCGCGACGGCCGCGCCGATGTGTTCGAGACGCTCGACTATGTCGATCAGGCGCCCGACTGCCGCTTTGCCACCCAATCCGGCCCCATGCTGGTGATCGACGGGGAATTGCACCCCCGCTTTCTACCCGATTCAACCTCGCTGTTTGTGCGCAACGGGGTGGGGACCAGCGATGATGGCACCCGCGCGGTGTTCGCGATTTCCGAGGACTACGTTACCTTCCACGAATTCGGCAGCCTGTTTCGGGACGTGCTGAAAACACCCAATGCGCTGTTCTTCGATGGGAATATTTCCCGCATGTATGACCGGGCCGGGGGCCGTTCGGATATCGGGTTCTCGCTGGGGCCGATCGTGGGCGTGGTCGAAGACGCGCCCGCAAATTGACAGTGCCCACGTGATCCGTTAACCCGCGCGCCTCAGCAAAAGGCAAGGTAAGACATGGGACGCAAACGCAAGGGCCGCGACATTTCCGGTTGGCTGGTGGTGGACAAGCCTGCGGGCATGACCTCGACCTCCGTGGTCAACAAAGTGCGTTGGGCAATGGATGCGAAAAAGGCGGGCCATGCAGGTACGCTGGACCCCGAGGCAACCGGCGTTCTGGCCGTTGCACTGGGTGAGGCGACCAAGACGGTTCCCTATATCACCGATGCGCTGAAAGCCTACACCTTCACCGTGCGTCTGGGTCAGGCCACCAACACCGACGATGCCGAGGGCGAGGTGATCGCCTCCAGCGATGCGCGCCCTTCGGATGACGATATCAAACAGGCGCTGACCCCGTTTTTGGGCGACATCATGCAGGTGCCGCCCAAATTCTCCGCCGTGAAGATCGACGGCCAGCGCGCGTATAAGCTGGCCCGCGACGGCGAGGATGTGGAGCTGTCCGCCCGCCCCCTGTGGGTTGAGGAACTGATCCTTGTGGACCGCCCGGATGACGATCACGTGGTACTGGAAATGACCTGCGGCAAAGGTGGGTATGTCCGCTCCATCGCCCGCGATCTGGGCGCGGCGCTGGGATGCCATGGCCATGTGAAAGAACTACGCCGCATCTGGTCAGGCCCGTTCGAGGTCGAAGACGGGCTGTCGATCGAACAGATCGACGAGATGGCCAAGACCGAGGCATTGGACGACTACCTGCACCCGCTGGAAACCGGCCTCGCCGACCTGCCCGAGCTGAAATGCACCGCTGAGGGCGCCACCCGCCTGCGCAACGGCAATCCGGGCATGGTGCTGGCCTCAGACGTTGAATATGGCGACGAGGCATGGGCCTCGCTGGATGGCAAGGCCGTGGCGGTGGGCATATATAAATCGGGCGAATTGCATCCCAGCCGGGTGTTCGTCACCTGAACTCCGTGTTAGGCGGGGGCATGATCACCCGAACGCATACCAAGGGCGATGCGCCCTCGACCGCCGTCTATTCCGATTGCGAAAAGTATCGCTATAGCCTGACCCGGGTCTGGGACCCGGACGGGCGCAAGGCGCTGTTTGTGATGCTGAACCCCTCGACCGCGACCGAGGTGCAGAATGACCCCACAGTCGAACGCTGCGAACGCCGTGCACGGGCGCTGGGGTTCGGCGCGTTTCAGGTGACCAACATCTTTGCGTGGCGCGACACCGACCCGCGAAAGATGCGGGCCGCTGCCGATCCGGTCGGCCCCGCAAATGACGCGGCCATTCTGGAGGGCGTCCAATGGGCCGATCAGGTCATCGCCGCATGGGGCACCCACGGCGCACATCTGGACCGAGGGCCTGCGGTTGAAACCCTGCTGCGGGGCACCGGCCAGCCGCTGTTCCATCTGGGGCTGAGCAAGGCCGGACACCCGAAACACCCGCTCTATATCGCGTATACCCAGCAACCCGAGCCCTGGTGACAAAGGGTTAACCACAAGATCAGCTTGGCTTTGACCAAACACTTGATTGCATGAGAGATTTATCCGTGGGGCAGTGCGTTCACGGAGGGTTCCCATGTTTCTGATCGGATTGCTAAGCCTGGCCGCCGTCGGCGGTGCCGCCTATGCCATGAGCGATGCGTTCATTCCCGAAGACACGCCTGAGGATGACGGTATCTCGGACGATCAGGTGGATGAGGTGTCCGAGGGCAAGTTCCTCGACCTTGACGAAAACACTGAGGCCGTTGACGAAACCTCCGCTGAAACCGATGGGGACGACAGCCCATCCACCGGAACAATCGAATCCGAATACGAAGGCGATCTGGTCATTGCAGGGTCCGAAGGCACGGATCTGCTGACCGGACAGGACGGGGACGATCAGATCAACGGCTTTGGTGGGAATGACACGATCCTTGGCGGTGCTGGCGATGATGTGGTGTACGGGGGCGAAGGCGTCGACACCCTTCAGGGCGGTGAGGGCGACGATACCCTGCATGGCGAAGATGGTGACGATCAGCTGGCCGGAGAGGATGGCGAGGATCGCCTCTATGGCCATTTCGGTGACGATCAGCTTGATGGCGGGGACGGGGACGATACGCTCTATGGTGGGCAGGATGATGACACCCTGACCGGGGGCGAAGGCGACGACGCGCTGCACGGCGGCTATGGCGACGACACATTGGCCGGAGGCGCGGGTGAGGATGTCCTGTTTGGCGGGGACGGTGATGACCTTTTGACCGGCGCAGATGGCGACGGCGCACCGGCCACCGATTTCCTGAATGGCGGTGCCGGTGAAGACACGATTCTCGCCGAGAGTGGTGACATCGTCACAGGCGGGGACGATGCCGATGACATCATCCTAACCCCCGAGGCCGGGGATGAGGCTGTGACGGTGATGGATTTCCAACCCGGGCAGGACAAATTGTTTGTTTCCTGGGATGGTCAGGATGACCCTGACATTCGGATTGAGCCCGATGAAGAGAACGAAAACCTGACCCATGTTCTGGTTGACGGGCAAAACGTGGCACAGCTTTTGGGGGCCGAAGGGATGACGGCGGATGACATCCATCTGATCGCCGAGGCGCAACTGGCGCAATTGACCGCGTTGGGCTGACCCCGCAGAATCCCTTTGCCATTCACCCCAATTCCGCCTATACGCGCGCATCTGCACCGGAATCGGTGTGGTTTTCTCCATGGGCCTGTGCTGGACGACATCCCGGCCTGCGCCATCACCCTTAACCTTTTACAAGGAGACCCCGATGTCGATTACTGCCGCTGAAAAAGCACGCGTCATGAAAGAATTCGCAACCAAGGACGGTGACACCGGTTCGCCAGAAGTCCAGGTTGCCATCCTGACCTCGCGCATCAACACCCTGACCGAGCACTTCAAGACCCACAAGAAAGACAACCACGGTCGTCGCGGTCTGCTGAAAATGGTTGCCCAGCGCCGTAAGCTGCTGGACTACCTGAAGGGCAAGGAAGAAGCACGCTATCAGGACCTGATCAAAAAGCTGGGCATCCGCCGCTAATCGCTTTTTGCATTCATTTCAGACGCCCGCCAATTTGGCGGGCGTTTTTTTTGGGGCCATCGAACTGTATTTTCCGAAACGGTCGATCCGCACCGTTGACATTGCCACTGGGTTGCGGTGTGTCTTCTTGCACAACTATAAGTTTTGTCAAAAGCCTGTATTATGCTCCTTATCCTGAACTCATTGGTGCTGTCGCTCCGTGTGACACCCCGCATGATCCTTCCCATCCTTGCGATCAGCCTTGCCTCAATCGTTGTATGGATGGTTCTGGGCGTCTTCACGCTAGGGCTAGCCGGTTTCGTCAGTGAGCCGATCACAAACGCTTTTATCAGCCTGTTCGGGATACGCGCAGCGCTGGAGGCAAAAGGGGACAGGCGGCGCACGGATTACAGAGCATTGATTCTGTATTCGGTCATGTACGGCCTGTTCTTTGCAGTCGCGCTATGGTGCCTGACCTTTATTGTGAACCTCTCTGCCATCCTGTTCGCCATGTGGCAGGTCGGGGGGCCTTTCTCGTGGAGCGCCCTGCAGAACGCCGCGGAAAGCACGCAAGTCGCCTTCGCCCTGATCGCCGTGGGCAGCAAGCTGATCGTCATACTCTTCGCTCTGGCTGCATTTTACGCGGTCATGGCGGTGCCAATGGCAAGCGCCGCGCAATCCGCTGGGCTGCGGGCACCAAGCCATACGTTCTTCAACGGGTTCGGGCGCAGCTTTATCCCGCTATTCTGCGTGTTTTTCGTTTCAATCTTCCTGCAGATTTACTTCGGGATACTTGCCGCTGTTTACGCCCTGCTTCCTGTCATCTTGTCCGTGTTCACGATCCTGACTGACCAGACTTTGCCAAATTTCGATCTTGAGGTCATCCTGAAGGGGCTGGCCGCAAGCGGTGCATTGCTTTGGCTGAATGCATGGCTCTGGTCTGTTTCCGCTCTGGCGTTTCTGAGATCAGAGGACACGGGCGCACCAACTGTCACGCCCCCGCCCGAGGAAGAGACTGCGCAAGACATTCGATCGCTGCGCAAATCACGTGAGCGGTCTTTCTGAACCTTTCCGGTACCCTTGCGCGCCGCGCATGCGGTTCCCCTTCCCTTCTTGCACAAACTCATGTATGCGCGCGGGTATCTGAGACGTTGTGCCCTGACCCCGGCACTCGAATGGAAGATAAATGGGGTCGGCGGCAATGGGGCCGCCATGCAAACCGGAGACCCGCAGGGGCGGGAGTGCTCCGTTCTAGGATACGCATATGTTTGATGTAACAAAGAAATCAATGCAGTGGGGCGAAGAGACGCTGACACTGGAAACCGGCAAGGTTGCCCGTCAGGCCGACGGCAGCGTGATTGCCACGCTGGGCGAGACCAGCGTCATGGCAAACGTGACCTTTGCACGGGCGCAAAAACCGGGTCAGGACTTTTTCCCGCTGACCGTCCACTATCAGGAAAAATACTATGCCGCCGGTAAGGTTCCGGGCGGCTTCTTCAAGCGCGAGGCGCGCCCGACCGAGAAAGAGACGCTGACCGCGCGTCTGATCGACCGTCCGATCCGCCCGCTGTTCGTTGACGGCTTCAAGAACGAAGTTCTGGTGATGTGCACCGTGCTGAGCCACGATCTGGTCAACGACCCCGACATCGTCGCAATGATCGCAGCCTCCGCTGCCCTGACAATTTCCGGCGCGCCGTTCATGGGTCCGATCGCCGGTGCCCGCGTTGGTTTCGAGGATGGCGAATACGTCCTGAATCCGACCGTCGATGACATGCAGGACCTGCGCCTGAACCCTGAACAGCGTCTGGACCTGGTTGTTGCCGGTACCAAAGACGCCGTGATGATGGTTGAATCGGAAGCCTACGAGCTGTCCGAGGCGGAAATGCTGGGCGCGGTGAACTTTGCGCATGAGCAGATCCAGCCGGTCATCGACCTGATCATTTCGCTGGCAGAAGACGCCGCGAAAGAGCCGTTTGACTTCCAGGCCCCCGACTATTCGGACCTGTACGCTGCGGTCAAAGCCGCCGGTGAAGAGCAGATGCGCGCCGCCTTCGCAATCACCGACAAGCAAGAGCGCACCGCCGCTGTCGCCGCTGCCCGTGAGGCGATCAAGGAAGCACTGACCGAAGAACAGCTGGAAGACGGCAACCTCGGCTCCGCGATGAAAAAGCTGGAAGCCGGCATTCTGCGCGGCGACGTCGTCAAAGGCGGCAAGCGGATCGACGGTCGTTCGACCACAGATATCCGTTCGATCGTTGCAGAAACCTCGATGCTGCCCCGGACCCACGGTTCCGCCCTGTTCACCCGTGGTGAAACACAGGCGCTGGCCGTGACCACGCTGGGCACCGGCGACGATGAGCAGTTCATCGACGCGCTGCACGGCAACTTCAAATCGAACTTCCTGTTGCACTACAACTTCCCCCCCTATTCGGTGGGTGAAGTTGGCCGCGTGGGTGGCCCCGGCCGTCGTGAGATCGGCCACGGCAAGCTGGCATGGCGCGCCCTGCAGGCGGTTCTTCCTGCGGCAACTGACTTCCCCTACACGATCCGCATCGTGTCCGAGATCACCGAATCCAACGGATCGTCCTCGATGGCGTCGGTCTGCGGCGGTTCGCTGTCGATGATGGATGCGGGCGTTCCGCTGAAAGCGCCGGTTGCCGGTGTGGCCATGGGCCTGATCCTCGAAGATGACGGCAACTATGCCATCCTGTCCGACATTCTGGGTGACGAAGACCACCTGGGCGATATGGACTTCAAGGTTGCGGGTACCGAAAACGGCATCACCTCGCTGCAGATGGACATCAAGGTGGCGGGCATCACGCCCGAAATCATGGAGAAAGCCCTGGCGCAAGCCAAGGACGGCCGGATGCACATTCTGGGCGAGATGGGCAAGGCGCTCTCCGAGACCAACGAATTCTCGGTCCACGCCCCGCGCATCGAGACCATGAACATCCCGACCGACAAGATCCGCGAAGTGATCGGTTCGGGCGGTAAGGTCATCCGCGAAATCGTCGAAGTTTCGGGTGCCAAGGTCGACATCAACGACGATGGCGTGATCAAGATCGCCTCGCCGGATGGAGAATCTATCCAAAAGGCATATGACATGATCTATTCGATCGTGGCCGAGCCGGAGGAAGGTCAGATCTACACCGGTAAAGTGGTCAAGATCGTCGACTTCGGTGCGTTCGTGAACTTCTTTGGCAAGCGCGACGGTCTGGTCCACGTGTCCCAGATCGAAAACCGCCGCCTGAACCATCCTTCGGATGTTCTGAAGGAAGGTCAGGAAGTAAAGGTCAAGCTGCTGGGCTTTGACGACCGCGGCAAGGTGCGCCTGTCGATGAAAGTGGTCGATCAGGAAACCGGCGAAGAGATCGTTCCAGAGAAGAAAGAAAAGAAAGAAGACGCGGAATAATCTGCGCCTTTTTCAAAGACCTATGGCCCCGGCGGAAACGCCGGGGCCTTCTTGATTTCAGGGAAACGAGTCGACGGGGAAAGGCTCAGGCTCAAAAGGTATTTCTCCATCGCGTACCAAATTTTGCCTAAGCTCTTCTGCAAACCTGTTTGCAAAAGCTTCCCGTTCAGAAGGCGGCCGGGCAAAGAAAAGTTCTGACGCAACCTCTGAATCAGGATCAAGCATCATAGAAGCAATCAGTACTTTCTGGACGTAATCGGCCAAATGCCCCAATTCATGCAGCAAGGTGCGATACAAAATAGTATTGCGAACACCCGTTTCGGTCAGTTCAGCCACAAAATGGCGCTTGTCTTCAATAAACACATGCCCGTCTTGAACCAGTCTCTGATATTCGATGCGATCCTCAAGCGTCATTCGTTTCGGCCATTTGAGCGCCGAACCCAATTCCTGCGCCTCTAGCACAATGGCCGTGCCTTCGTGTTCTTTGAATTCGGAGAAATAAACGAACCGTCCCCAAACTGGATTCTGCTGTTTCTGCTTCCTTGTTGGCTGTCGAAAAGCAACTACATCAGGCAAGGTTGGGGCAAGGTCTGACGACGAGGCCAGAATTCGAGCGACATCAGACGGCGAACAGCCATAGCAAAACCCCTCTCTCGGAGTTTCATAAAGCAGTGTTAGCCTGTGGTCGCCAATGTCGATTTCTGTAACTTGCGGCGCATCAAGTCGTTCGTAGAAAGCCGAATAATTTCCGTGCTTGTCCAACCAGCTGTTGGGGATGCGCATGTCATTGGACTTGGAGAATCCCGCATGCTTCGTTCCTATTTTCCTGTTTCGACGCTCTGGCCTCCACACAATTTGCAACCCGGTTTTCCCTGTTCAACTCCCATCAATCCTAAGCAACGTCGCAGTCGGTGGCAATCTGGGCGAGCATCAACCTCAGCTATCTGGACTTGACCAATTCACGGCCTTACTGCGCCACGCCCGACGGCCCGTGTTTCATCACGTGCCATTGGCCGTAACTGTCGGTCAAATCCAGTTTGATCGCCGCATCTGCCTTGGTTGAGGCACTGCCAATCTCGGCCAGCGTGAATTCAATCCCGCCGGGGATGTCGATCCGCACGCGGTGGGGGCCACCACCATGCGGGGCCTGTATGGGCTCACCGGTTGAGCGTAGCACTTCGCCGATGTCCACACGGGCGGTGCGCTCCTCCATGTCCATTTCGAAATCGATGGGCAGGTACAGGGTGTCATGCACGGTTTTGCACATGGCACGGAAGACATACCAATGAGTCGCCATTTCTTCGGTCTCTTCACCATGAAAGACCTTTTCCAGCGCCGCGCGCTGCGCGTCCGAGGCGGCCGGGTCGATGATCACCTGCATCTCGCCCCCGCCCTCAAAAATCGGGCCGGGCCAGGCATAGATCAACGCGGCTTTGGTTCCCTTCAGGTCGGTGTCGGCAAAATGCCCTTTCGAGACCTCAAGAACCTCGAACCCACGGCAATGCCCGTGGGTCGGTAATTCCTCAAACTGGCAGGGGCACGCATATCCGCAATTGCAGTTCCCGAATGCCTCACCTTCCAAATACCAATCTGTAAATTCCATCGTCATCTCCTGTGTCCCACAGTCTGAATGCCCGATGCTGTTGCGGCCTGCCTGTATCCTAACTTGCCAACGCGACCTTACCACAATTCGTCCAAATCACGAACCAGCACAGGTCTTTGCTGATCGTGCGACGCCCCCGCGGCCACTGTGGTCTTGTTCACAGTCATGCTTCTCCAAGTATGACAGTTTGCAAAAAAGAAACAATCAAAACGGCATCCCAGCCGTTCCACGGGCGCGAAGGGGCAGACAATGACACTCAGAACCTTGAAGGAACGTGTCATTCAGACCAGCTGTTTTGAGCTGATCGGGATCGCCTGCGTCTCACCTGTCTATGCCTATGTCGCGGGGGCGTCGATGGCGCATGGGTTTGCGTTGATCGCCCTGCTCTCAATGGCCATTCTGATCTGGACCCCTATTTTCAACACCCTGTTCGATCTGATCGAGCGGAACCGGACCTGCAGATTGGCCTGCGCACGCCCGCACCGGTTGCGCATCGTTCACGCGGTCTTGCATGAGGTCACAGCCGTCATGATCACCTGTCCGTTGCTGATCTTTGCGGGTGGCCACGGCGTGAAAGAGGCGCTGTTGTTCAACCTTGGCCTGACCCTGACCTATTCGGCCTATACCTATGTTTTTCATATCGTTTATGATCGGTTCCGCCCGGTTCAATCCCCCGATCCCATCGCGTTCCAATCCAGCCGAACCACCCCCGCTCCAGCCAGCTGACGCACCAAAATCCCTGACGCGCCGATCCCCCTTCACGCCCGTCCAAAAACCTGTGACGCAAAGTGAGACTTCAGCGCCTTTCTTTCGCCCGTCAGATGCCCACATGAGCGTCATACCAAACTTGGAACAGAGGACATGGTTATGGTTAAGCGTCTTATTCTGGCCTCAGCGGCCCTGACGATCAGCGCATCCGGGCTGGCCGCGCAAAGCCTTTCAGATGGTCTGTATATTCAGGGCTTCGCGGGCTACAGCCAATTGCAGGACACCGATTTCAGCGGCACGATCAACGGATCGTCCGAGTCGGTCGATACGGATTTTGACTCGGGCTTTGGGCTGGGTGTTGCGGTCGGCACCGAGATTCCGCAATGGTCCAATGATCAGTTCACCACGCGCGTCGAACTGGAACTGTCCTATCGCGACAGCGACGTGGATGGCGTCAGCTTTTCCGGCAACGGCCCCGCGCCCGAGGTCAATGTGTCCGGCGATGTGACCCAGACCTCGCTCTTTGCCAATGTGCTGGTCGATTTCAACCAGGCCGGGGCCTTCACCCCCTATGTGGGTCTGGGCATCGGTGCGACCTATTCCGATCTGGATTTCTCATACGGTCCGGGCGTGAATATTGACGACAGTGACACCAGCTTTGCCGCACAGGTCATCGCCGGTGTCGCCTATGAGATCGATCAGAATGTCGCGCTGACGCTGGACACCCGCTATTCCCGCGCCTTTGACGTCTCGGCCGAACGCTTTGCCCCAAATGGCGCATCGACCGGCACCGTGGAGGACGATATCGACGTGTTCAGCGTCAATGTCGGTCTGCGTTACGGGTTCTAAGCTGCCGATTGGCCAGTTTTTATCGGGTTACTCTTCCCCCCCATGTTCCCGTGTTCTATGCACGGGAACATGCATTCGTTCATCATCCATATGTCCTCCAGCACGGCCCGGCGCCCCAATGCTGACAAGCTCTGCGCCGATTTGCCCAATGCCGAATTGTTCGAGGCCGTAAATGGCAAAGACCCCAGCCAGGTCAGCCATGTGAACCTCCATCCCGGCGACTTGCACAAACCGCATTACCCGTTTGCCCTGCGCCCGGCTGAAATCGGGGTGTTTGAAAGCCACCGCCGCCTGTGGCGCAAACTGGTCGAGGAAGAGATCGATCTGGCAATCATAACCGAGGATGACCTGCGCATCGACCCGGATCGAATGGCCCAGGTGTTAGAAATGCTAGAGCCCATCGCCACCCCCGACCACTATATCCGCATCCCGGTGAAACAACGCGAAACGCCCGTGCAGACGCTGGCGGAACAGGACGGGCTGCGCCTGATCCTGCCCAAGGTGATTGGCCTGCAATGTGTGTGTCAGTTGGTGGGACGGCGCGCCGCCAACCGTTTGCTGGCCGCCACGGAACAAATCGACCGGCCCGTAGACACCTTCATGCAAATGCACTGGCTGACCGGCCAACCCATCCACGCCCTGCTGGGCAGCGGAAATCAGGAAGTGGCCCGCGAAATCGGAGGCTCGACCATTCAGGTCAAACCACCGGTCTCAGACAAGCTGACACGCGAATTCAAACGCGCGGCCTACCGGGCAAAGCTCCAACTGCACCCCCAGCGCCCGCCTGCTTCATCTGTCTAAAAATATCCTCGGGGGGAATCGCGCCTATGGCGCGATGGGGGGCAGACAGCCCCCCTGACCCAACCCGCCCTTACGACGGCGCCTTGGTCTTGCGCAGATAGGGAAAGATCGTCTCGAACTCACCAAACTTGGCTTTGGCATCTTCGTTTGACACCGCAGGTGGAATGATCACATCCTCACCCGGCACCCAGTTCGCAGGCGTCGCCACACCCTTGGCAGACATCTGCAACCCGTCCAACGCGCGCAGGATCTCGGCAAAGTTCCGGCCCACGGTCATTGGATAGGTCATCGACAGCTTCAGCTGTTTGTCGGGTCCGATGATAAAGACCGACCGCACGGTGGCACTGTCCGCCGGGGTCCGGCCATCGGGCAGGTAGGCTTCGGCAGGCAGCATGTCGAATGCCTTGGAGACAGCCAGCCCATCATCCGCGATGATCGGGAAGCCGGGATTGGCATTGCCATAGGCTTCGATATCTTTCTTCCACTTCTTGTGGTCCTCAACACCATCGACCGACACACCGATCACTTTGGTCCCCCGCGCGGCCCATTCGTCATTCAACTGGGCAACGGCGGAAAACTCGGTGGTGCAAACAGGGGTAAAATCCTTGGGATGCGAAAACAGAATGGCCCAGCTGTCCCCGATCCAGTCGTGGAACTGAATGGTGCCCTGATCCGTTTCTGCGGTGAAATTCGGAACCGTATCGTTGATGCGCAAACCCATGGAGAATCTCCTTTCCTGTGAAAAACCCGAGTCGGTTGCAGCCAACCTAAACACTTTGCGCAATTGTTAAACCGTCCCGGCACGCGAAAATATTTGATCATATATCTCCTTGCTCCCTTTCGGGACCAGTGACACAGTGGCGCCGATACACAGGTATCAGGCTGCAGGATCAGGAGGATGCGCCATGATCGAAAAACGCGAATTCTATATAAACGGCCAGTGGGTTCCGCCCACAAGCATCAATGATTGCAATGTCATAGACCCCTCGACCGAGGAACCCTGCGCGGTGATTTCTCTGGGCGCGCAGGCCGATACCGACGCGGCGGTGGCTGCGGCCAAGGCGGCCCTGCCCGGCTGGATGGCGACCCCGGTTGAAGACCGTATCGCGCTGGTGGAAAGGCTTGCCGAAATCTACCAGACCCGGTCCGAGGATCTGGCCCAAGCGATGTCGATGGAAATGGGCGCACCTTTGGACCTGTCGCGCAGCGCGCAGTCGGGCGCAGGTATCTATCACCTGAAGAACTTCATCCGCGCCGCCAAAGCGTTCGAATTCGAACGCCCCCTGGGCGATCACGCCCCCAATGACCGTATCATTCACGAAGCGGTGGGCGTCGCCGCCCTAATCACGCCGTGGAACTGGCCGATGAACCAGATCACGCTCAAGGTCGGCGCGGCTGCGATAGCGGGCTGCACCATGGTGCTGAAACCGTCCGAGCAAAGCCCGCTGAACGCGATGATCTTTGCCGAGATGATGGATGAGGCAGGCTTCCCGCCCGGTGTGTTCAACCTTGTGAATGGCGATGGCGTGGGTGTCGGCTCGCAACTGTCGGCGCACCCGGATGTGGATATGGTCAGCTTTACAGGCTCAACCCGTGCGGGGACCGCGATTTCCAAGGCTGCGGCCGATACCTTGAAGAAAGTGCATCTGGAACTGGGCGGCAAGGGTGCGAATGTGATCTTTGCTGATGCGGATGAAAAGGCCGTCAAACGCGGTGTGTTGCACATGATGAACAACACCGGCCAAAGCTGCAACGCACCCAGCCGGATGCTGGTGCAGCGCCCGATCTATGACAAGGCGGTCGAAACCGCGGCCGAGGTGGCCAGCAACGTCTCGGTCGGCCCCGCGATGGAGGAAGGCCGCCATATTGGCCCCGTGGTGAATGAGGTCCAGTGGACGAAAATTCAGGACCTGATCCAGAAAGGCATTGATGAGGGCGCGCGTCTGGTCGCAGGTGGCACAGGACGACCCGAGGGCCTGAACAAAGGCTATTACGTGCGCCCCACCGTCTTTGCCGATGCCAACAACCAGATGACCATCGCGCGCGAGGAAATCTTTGGCCCGGTCCTGACCATGATCCCGTTTGATACCGAGGAAGAGGCCGTCGAAATCGCCAATGACACGCCCTATGGCCTGACCAACTATGTCCAGACACAAGATGGCGACCGCGCCAACCGCATGGCGCGGGTGTTGCGCTCGGGCATGGTGGAGATGAACGGCAAGTCACGTTCGGCAGGATCGCCGTTCGGTGGGATGAAGCAATCAGGTAACGGGCGCGAAGGCGGCGTTTGGGGGTTGGAAGACTTCCTTGAGGTCAAGGCCGTTGGTGGCTGGGCAGCCGAATAACCTTTGGTGTAACTCAGCGGTGAGGCACCTGACGGTGCCTCGCTCTATTTCTCAGGCATCCGCCTGAGCGGCCTCATAGGCCAGCATGGCGCGTTTGACCGGCAGACCCCAGTGATACCCCCCCAAACCGCCAGATTTCCGCAATGCCCTATGGCATGGGATCAACCAACTGACCGGATTGCGCCCCACTGCAGTTCCCACGGCGCGCACCGCTTGCGGAGACCCCACCCGCTGCGCGATTTCGGAATAGGTGGTGACCTGACCTGACGGGATATGCATCAGTGCCTCCCACACTTTGATCTGAAGGGGCGAACCGATCAGGTGCAACGGGGTTTCCGCCCGATCCGACCCGAACGAGGCATCGACCCATGGGCGCAGCTTGTCCTCGTCTTGCACGTAGGTGGCTTTGGGCCAGCGGCTGACCATATCCTCCATCGCGGGGTCTTGGCCGGTTTCGGCCCCGAAGGCCATGCCGCAGATACCCTTGTCCGTTCCCATCACCAGGGTCGGACCAAAGGGACAATCGAACCAGCCCCAGTAGATCGTCAGCCCCGCACCCTTGCGGGCGTATTCGCCGGGGCTCATGGATTCCCATTTCAGGAATAGATCGTGCAGGCGGCCGCTGCCGGACAGGCCGACATTGTGCGCCGTCTCAAGCGTGGTGAACCGGTCGCGCAACAACGCCTTGGCATGGCCCAGCGTCAGGTATTGCTGATAGCGTTTGGGCGACACCCCGGTCCAGCGCGAGAACAGGCGTTGGAAATGCGCGGGGCTCATATCCATCTGCCGGGCCAGGTCCTCAAGGCTGAGGGTTTCGCCCCCCTGATCGATCAGCTCAATCGCGCGGCGCATGACGTTATAGTGGTAGTTGCTTTCCGGGGTCTGGACGTTCATTTCGCACCTCATCTGCTGACCCGGACCATAGCGCTCGCATCGCGCCACCGCGACCCGGAACTTGCGCATTGGCTTAGGGCTTGTGTCAGGGCCCTGCGGGCGGCATTAAGGCCCGGATGGCAAAGCAACTTGGATATCACCAGATCCGCGAGATATTTACGCGTTTTCACGAGGCCGACCCCGAACCCAAGGGCGAGTTGGATCATGTGAACGTCTATACTCTGGTCGTTGCCGTAGCGCTTTCGGCGCAGGCGACCGATGCGGGTGTGAACAAGGCCACCAAAGAGCTGTTCAAGATCGCCGACACGCCGCAAAAGATGCTGGATCTGGGCGAAGAGGGCCTGACCGAACATATCAAGACCATCGGGCTGTTCCGCCAGAAGGCCAAGAACGTGATCAAGCTCAGCCGTATTCTGGTCGAAGACTATGGTGGCGAGGTGCCCAATTCCCGCGCCGCGCTGCAATCGCTGCCGGGTGTCGGGCGCAAGACGGCCAATGTGGTGCTGAACATGTGGTGGCGCTATCCGGCGCAGGCGGTGGACACGCATATCTTTCGCGTCGGCAACCGCACCGGCATCTGCCCCGGCAAAAACGTGGATGCGGTGGAACGCGCCATCGAAGACAATATCCCAACCGATTTCCAGCTGCATGCGCATCACTGGTTGATCCTGCATGGCCGCTATCATTGCAAAGCGCGCAAGCCGCAATGCCCCACCTGTATCATCCGCGATCTCTGCGAATTTGAGGACAAAACCCTATGAAAACCTACCAGCTTGTTGGCATCGGCAACGCCGTTGTGGACGTGATCTCTCAGGCCGATGACAGTTTCCTGGAACTGATGGGCATCGAAAAAGGGATCATGCAGCTGATCGAACAGGAACGCGGTGAGGTTCTTTATGCCTCGATGGAGGGTCGGGTGCAGACGCCGGGCGGGTCCGTCGCCAACACCATAGCAGGCGCGGGGGCGCTGGGTCTGGATGCGGCCTTTATCGGGCGCGTCCATGATGACGCTCTGGGTCGGTTTTATGCCGATGCGATGAACGAGGATGGCGTGGATTTCGTCAACCCGCCGGTGCCGGGCGGTGAGCTGCCGACCTCGCGCTCGATGATCTTTGTCTCGCCGGATGGGGAACGGTCAATGAACACCTATCTGGGGATTTCGTCCGAGCTGTCTTCGTCGGATGTGTCGTCCGAGGTTGCCGGTAACAGCCAGATCATGTTCCTCGAAGGGTATCTGTTCGACAAGGAAAAGGGCAAAGCCGCGTTTCTTGAGGCTGCGCGCACCTGCCACGCTGGCGGAGGCAAAGCGGGGATCGCCATTTCCGATCCGTTCTGCGTGGAACGGCACCGGGTCGATTTCCTGCTGCTAATCGAGAATGAGCTGGACTTCGTGATCGGCAACGAGGCCGAGATCAAATCGCTGTTCGAAACCGACAATCTGGAAGAGGCGCTGGCACAGACAGCTGAGATTTGCGCGCTGGTCGTGTGCACCCGTTCGGGGGACGGTGTCACCGTCCTGCATGACGGCCAACGCTTTGACATCCCGGTCGAGAAAGTGGTTCCTGTGGACGCCACCGGCGCGGGCGATCAGTTTGCTGCGGGCTTCCTGTTTGGCATGGCCACGGGCCGCGATTACGAGACCTGCGCAAAGATCGGCAATGTCTGCGCCCGCGAAGTGATCAGCCATATCGGCCCGCGCCCCGAGGCCAATATGCAAGAACTGCTGCGCGCCGAGGGGTTGCTGTAAAGCGCCAAGCCGAGCCCTAAGATCCCGCTGCCGCATCGTTCAAAGCCCAATCATATTGATAGGCTTTGACGCGCGGGACATCCTGCAGCCGTGCTTGCAGGTCAGGATCAGCGGCGGTTTGCAGATAGGCCAGAACCGCCGCCTCGTTCGGTCCGAAATCCTCGCGGAACCAGATGTAGATTTTCGACAGGATCAGCCCGCCGCGCGCGTCAAACCGCACCCCGCGCGGGTCGTTGACATAGGCGTGCTCGGCGGCGGCAAAGTCCCGCTCCAGCGTCTCGGCCTGCCACGCGCGGTCCATCAGGTTGGGGCACCCCACGGCAGCGCAGTTCAGCGCATAGTGGATGCGGGGCTCGTTAAAAACAGGCCGGATGATGCGGTGCTCGATGTCGTTCAGGGTCAGGGTTTCGCCATCCACCTGCACCAGCGGGCGGTTCCACGGACCGATTGACAATGGCCCGTCCTTGATGTCGCGGATCGAGGCAACGGGGTAGTTTTCCAGCACAACATCCACGGTCACCGCATTATAGAGGTTGATCCAATATGCCAGTTGCTGATCGCGGGTCAGCCCCGCCGGATCAACCGCCTGCAACTGCGCCAGATACCCGTCCAGCCGCGCCTTGTCGGCCTGCGTCACTTGCCCATAGGCCACCCGGTTCACCCCCGCCGCATCGGGCGCGACATAGCGGGACAGAAAGGCGGTCCAGTCGCCATGGTCCACCCGCTCACCCGGAGGTGGGGCGGCCTGGGTCAGCGCCGTGTCCGACAGGGGCACAGGTTTGGGCAAGGCCAGACGTTCCACACTGGCGCAGGCCGCCAGCAAAGGCAGCAAAATCAGGATCAGCAGCTTTTTCATGACGCATCCTTTTGGTTTTCGCGCAGCGCACGCATCTGGCCTTTCAACCGTTTCAGCGGGGCCAAAGCGGGATCATTCAGGTCCGGTAAGCTGGACTGCGCGGACAGGCGCGGCACGGCCGCATTCCACCAGCTTGAACCCGTGGGGCCATCAACACGGTCCGGGCTGGCCAGATGAAAATCACGCTGGGCGTTGTGCACGCACATCGACAAAGGGCCGTTGGCCGTCGCCACCATGAACACGCATGAGGCACAGCGATCTTCGTCCAGATCATCGGCGGCCATAAAGTTGTGGATGAACACCGCCTGCCGCCGCACCGGACCGCGCAGCAAACCGGAACCCAGCCGCGCTACGCTGAGTCCCAAATGCCCAAGTGCGAGCAGCGCAAGCAACGGGTGGCGGCGGATCAGGCGCCAGGTTTTGGGGCGAATGCGGATATGGGCGTCCTGGTTGTCATCCACGCCGTCCAGCGCGGCAATCACTCGATGCACCAGCTTTTGGTTCGACAACAGCGACACCGCGCGGCCACCGGCGCGGACAACGCTGGCATAGCGGTTGCATTTGGAATGCCCGACAGTGGCGGTTCCGAAATGCAGCGGGGCTTCGTACCCCTCTTCGATTGCCCGCGCCACACTGTCTTGTGTGATCGCATCGGGCCGCGCGCGCAAAACCCCGCGCCCGGTATCCGCCTGCATCTGGAACGAGACAAACGCGACCTCGGGCCGGTCACGCAGAAACCGCGCCAATTGCGGCAGCTCATCGAAATTGCCGCCATACACCGTGGTGTTGAACAGAATGCGCAGCCCCAGCCCACGCGCCCGGCGGATATAGGCGCGACGCACAGTGTTCAGCTCAACCTCGCTTGTGAACCCTTTGCGCTCCTGCGTCATGTCGACGTGAAAGGCCACGTCATCCAGCCCGGCCGCCGCCAGACGCGTCAGAAACGCCCGACTGGCACGAATACCATTGGTCATCAGGCAAGACCGCATCCCCAGACGGCGGATTTCCCGGCAGAGCGCCTCAAGATCCGCAACCTTGCGCAGCGTCGGATCGCCCCCCGTCAGCTGCACCGAAACCCCGGTCCCATAATGACTGCGGATCGTGGCCAGCCGTGCAAACAGGACCGAGAGCGGCGGATCATACGTCATCTCGGCCCGATCCGAGAGGTAACACAGCGTGCAATCCAGATTGCACCGCTGCGTGACTTCCAATGCCACACAAGCAACCGGATAGAACCGTCCCGCGGTTTGCCCGGCGCGGTATTCACCACAGCTTTGCAAACCCTCTCGCAAGGGTGCGCGCTGGTCAGTGCCTTCGAATCTGCGCCCGGCTGGGAAAATGGCGGGATGGGTATGTTGGGTGTCTCTCATGCCCACCAAGCTAGAGGTCCGCCGGAAACCGAACTACGCCCCCTCACGGCAAGTTGTGGCCGGGTGATCGCAGCGCAGAACTGTCGGCGTCAGAGTGGTTCCGGGCCCTCAGCGCAGATGCGCCTCAAACGCCGCGACCACCTGTTCATAGACCTCGCGTTTGAAGGGGACGATTTCTTCCACCAAGCGTGCGGGCTCCTGCCATTTCCAGCGGGTGAATTCCGGGTGGTCGGTGTCGATGTTGATCTGATCGTCCCGGCCGGTAAAGCGCAGCAGGAACCATTTCTGCTCTTGCCCGCGATAGCGGCCTTTCCAGATTTTCGGCACGATGTCATGCGGCAGATCATAGGGCAGCCAACCCGGCGTCTCGGCCATCACCTCGACCAGATCAGCGGTGACGCCGGTTTCTTCCCACAACTCGCGCAGGGCGGCATCGCGCGGGTCTTCGCCCTTGTCCACACCACCTTGGGGCATTTGCCAGGCATCCGCATGGCGATCATTGCGCTGGCCCACGAAAATCCTGCCCTCGGCATTCATTAGCATCAGCCCGACGCAGGGGCGATAGGGCAGTTTAGCGATTTCTTCGGGGGTCATGCGGGGCCTCAAGAATCTGATATGTCCTGTCTGTAACAAGCACATGCGCCACCGCAAAGGGGGTGACGTTAGGTTTCGCGTGACAATGTTTACGTGCACGTCAATCTATCGCCCAAGAAACGGGAGGGAGAGTTCACCATGACTGCGTACCCAAACATGCTGGCCCCGCTGGATCTGGGCTTTACCACGCTCAAAAACCGCGTCCTGATGGGGTCGATGCACACAGGGCTTGAGGAAACCGGCGACTGGAATCGCGTGGCCGAGTTCTATGCCGACCGCGCCCGTGGCGGCGTGGCGCTGATGGTGACGGGCGGGATTGGTCCGAACCTCGAAGGTTCGGTCCTGCCCGGCGCGTCGATGATGACCAATGACAAAGAGGTCGCGAACCATTCCATCGTCACCCAACGCGTGCATGAGGCGGGCGGCAAGATCGCGATGCAGATCCTGCATGCGGGCCGCTATGCCTATGGGCCGAAATGCGTGGCCCCCAGCCCGGTGAAATCGCCGATCTCTCCGTTCCCGCCGCATGAGCTGGACGAAGAAGGTATCGAGAAACAGATCGCCGATATCGTGAACGCGGCCGTTCTGGCCCAAAAGGCCGGATATGACGGGGTCGAGATCATGGGGTCCGAGGGGTACTTCCTGAACCAGTTCCTTGTGACCCACACCAACAAGCGCACCGACCGTTGGGGCGGGTCATATGAGAACCGCATGCGCCTGCCCATCGAAGTCGTGCGCCGCACCCGTGAGGCCGTAGGCACCGATTTCATCATCATCTATCGCCTGTCGATGATCGATCTGGTCCCCAATGGTTCGACCCACGAAGAAGTGGTGCAGCTGGCGCAAGAGGTCGAAAAGGCCGGGGCCACGATCATCAATACCGGGATCGGCTGGCACGAGGCGCGCATACCGACGATTGCCACCTCTGTACCCCGCGCAGCCTTTGCCTGGGTGACGAAAAAGCTGATGGGCAAGGTGGGCATTCCGATCATCACCTCGAACCGGATCAACACGCCCGAGGTTGCCGAAGAGGTTCTGTCCACCGGCTGTGCCGACATGGTGTCGCTGGCGCGGCCCATGTTGGCGGATGCGGATTTCGTGAACAAGGCCATTGCTGGTCAGTCTGCGCAGATCGCCCCCTGTATCGCCTGCAATCAGGCGTGCCTGGACCACACGTTCAGCGGCAAGCTGACCTCGTGCCTTGTGAACCCGCGCGCCTGCCATGAGACCGAGTTGGAGATTGGCACAGCAGACACCCGCAAGACCGTCGCCATTGTCGGCGCGGGTCCGGCGGGTCTGTCGACCGCCATGACCGCCGCCCAGCGTGGCCATGACGTGACCCTGTTCGACCGGGCCGGCGAAATCGGTGGTCAGCTGAACATGGCCAAACAAGTGCCGGGCAAAGAAGAGTTCTGGGGTCTTGTTGATTGGTATCGCACCATGATGGACGATCTGGGCGTGAAGGTGGAACTGAACCGCGAGGTCAGCGCCGATGACCTGACCGGCTTTGACGAGGTTGTCATCGCCACGGGCGTCATCCCCCGCGATCCACAGATACCGGGGCAGGATCGCGACAATGTCCTCAGCTATATCGATGTGCTGCGCAACAAGACCGAGGTCGGCAAATCCGTCGCTGTCATCGGCGCAGGCGGCATCGGCTTTGACGTGTCCGAGTTTCTGCTGGAGGACGGGCACAGCGTCACCACCGACCTGCCCGCCTGGATGAAGGAATGGGGTGTAACCGATCCCGAACAGCACCGCGCCGGTCTGGCCCCCGAAGGCCCGCAACCCGCAGCCCCCGCCCGTCAGGTCACGCTGCTACAGCGCAAAGCACAACGGCACGGCAAGGGGCTGGGCAAGACCACCGGCTGGATTCACCGCGCGACGCTCAAGATGAAGGACGTCAATTTCGTGGGTGGCGTGAATTATGAACGCATCGATGATGACGGGCTGCATGTCAGCTTTGGCGAAGACCGCGCAGATCCAACCGTCATCGCGGCGGACACAATCGTGCTGTGTTCAGGGCAAGTGCCCGAGCGCAGCCTGGCTGACGCACTGATCGACCGCGGGATTACCCCCCATGTGATTGGCGGTGCTGACGTGGCCGCCGAACTTGACGCAAAACGCGCAATCAATCAGGGCACACGGCTGGCGGTAACGTTTTGATCACTCAGAAAGCGCCAGCTTGACGCCCAACGCGCCAAATGCTGTCGCGAAACACCGTTTGATCCAGGCCATCACGGATGGCCTGCGAATGACATAGTCCCGTGCAAGGGCCGCACAGGCACCGTATCCGACAAAGACCACAAAGGTCATCACCATGAAGGCAGCGGCCAGCTTGAGCAGCTCCAAACCGGCATTCGCCGTACCGGCCGGAAGAAACTGGGGCAGGAAGGCCAGAAAAAACAGCGACAGTTTGGGATTGAGAACATTGATCAATGTCCCCGTCACCGTGATCTTGAAGTACCCCGCCGAGGATTTCTCGGCGTTCAACTCCATAGCTCCGCCGTCTTTTAGGATACCCCACGCCATATAGAACAGGTAGAGGACACCAAGATACTTGATGACCTGAAAGGCCAGCGCGCTGGTATGCAGTAGAGCTGCAAGTCCGATGATACTGGCCAAAGCTGCCGGAACGATCCCCAACGTGCATCCGGCCGCTGCCGCAAGGCTGGCGCGAAACCCACGCCCCAGGCCAACAGCCAATGTGTAAATCACTCCGGTTCCCGGCAACAAAACCACGATCAGGGAAGTCAGAAAGAACTCCAACGACATATCGGCCTCCTGTTTTGACCGACAGAGTTTCCGACATTCAGTTTGTTGTAAACCGGTTTCCGCGCGCTCGGCGCCTACTCGACCCTAATTGTAATCACGTCGGACACGACCGGTGGATTGTGGGGCACATGTCCTGCATCGCCCAGCACCAGCTGCAGCGTGTGGGTGCCTGCAGGCAGGTCCAGCGTGACCTCAGTCTGACCACCGCCGAAATGGATGTGATTGTCATCCGCGGGCAGACCATACGCCAACTCATCCGCGCCGTCCTCGCCCTCACCGATCGGGGGGCGGTTGATCAGCAGGTGATGATGGCCGGTATTTTCAGCCTCGGTCCCGGCCGGGGCCACGCCCATACCGCTGAGGCCAAAGACCACCGTTACCGGAGACTGAACGACATCCCCATCGGCCAGATTGACGAAGTAAAGCTTGGCATCCGGGCTGGATGGGGTTGTTCCGGCGGCCAGCGCAACAGTTGCAGACAGGCACAGGGCAACAAGGGCGAATAGGGCTTTCATGATCTCCTCCGTGGTCACAAATTTGCCATTCTCATCCTAGCATATGCGGCCTGCAACGCCGAATAACCTTATGATGATGGGTCTGTGGCGGGGCTGGAAACCACTGTTTCCGCGTTTCCCATCTGCAAACGATCCGATTTAAATCCCTGATATTATCCCATGTCTGCCCTGTTTCCGCCCAGATTGAAGGCCAATGTCAGACAACGAAAAAACACCCGGGGACTGAGAATGGATCGACTGACCGAAATGGAAGCCTTTGCCAATGTGGTTGATCAGGGTGGATTCACTGATGCAGCCAAGAAGATGGGCATTTCCAAATCGGCTGTGTCAAAGCACGTATCAAGCCTTGAAGCCCGGTTGGGCGCCAGGCTTTTGAACCGAACGACACGCCGCGTTTCCCCGACCGAGATTGGTCTGGCCTATTATGACCGCGCGCGCCGCGTTTTGAATGACGCAGGCGAAGCTGATGCGTTGGTGACCTCGATGCAATCCGCCCCCTCGGGTTTGCTTCGGATCAGTGTTGCTACGGATTTCGGCGTGAATCACCTGTCGCCGGTTCTGTCGGACTTTCTGGCCGCCTACCCGGATATCACCGTGAACATGGTGCTGAACAACCGCTATGTTGAGCTGATTTCCGAAGGGTTCGACGTGGCTGTGCGCATTGGTGAGCTGGAAGACAGCACCCTGCGCGCCCGCAAGCTGACCGAAACCGTCAAACGCATGGTCGCGGCCCCCAGCTATATCGAGAAATTTGGTCGCCCGCAGAAGATCGACGATCTGAACGAACACAAGCTGCTGCACTATTCCAGCCAATCCTCCGGCAATGTGTGGCGGCTGACCGCGCCTTCGGGCGAAAAACGTCAGGTCCGCACCGCCGGATGGCTGAGCGTGAATGACGGGCAATCGCTGCTGAACGCGGCCATCTCGGGTCTGGGGATCGCCTATCTGCCCAGTTATCTCTATGCTGATGCGCTGAAAACCGGCGCAGTTCTGGATGCGATGCCGTCCCTGCCCGACGAGGTGCAAGGCATCTATGCCGTTTACCCGCCTGGACGTTTTACCCAACCCAAGGTCCGGGCCTTCATTGATTTTCTTGTCGAATCCTTCAACGAAAAGGGTCCGATGGACTGGTAATATCTCCCCCGGTGAACCTCGATGGCCCGCACATTTGTGCGGGTCTTTTTTTGTCCGGCAGCAGATGTTCAGTTGACCAGCAAAACCGCCTCGACCCGGCGGTTCAGATCGCGCCCCTCGGGCGTTGCGTTCGACGTCAGCGGCGCAAGATAGCCGATACCGCGCGCCTCGACCCGGTCGGATGTGACCCCATGCGATTCGATCAGGCGCGCGCGCACGGCCTGCGCACGGCCCGTGCTGACCGAGATATTGGCATCAAGCGCGCCGGTATCATCAGTATGCCCCACAAGCGCCAGACGGGTTCCGGGATTGTCAGCAAGGTATTTGGCGATCATCGCAAGCGAGGCAAACGGACCTTCACCCAGCGTGATCTCTCCGGTGCGGAAATGCAGATCATCCAGGATCACGTGGCCGTTCCGCGTCAGCCCGGTCAGCAAATCGCCCGAGGGTACGACGGATTCCTCGATCACCAGAGGCGGCGGTGTTTCTGTCTTGTCCGGTGTGACGCGGATCATCTGGATGTAGCCGCTGGGTTGGTTTCGGCTGACCAGCAGGCTGAGAACCTCATCCCCGCGCGTGGCCGAGAGGAACCTGAAATCCTGTATCGCCACATACATGTCAGGGGTCGGAACCACCTCAGTCCCAAAGCGGAAATCAAAGCCGCCGCAAGCGCGGGCCTCGCATTCAAACACCACTTCATAGCCCTGCGCGATGATCTGATCACGCAACGGTGCCAAAAGCTGCAAGGTTGTACTGGACCCCGATTGCAGGCGCCACGTGATCCGTTCAACCCGCCCTTCGACCTGTCGTGCAGGCAAGACACCATCCGCAAACGGGCCGGTGGGCAGGGCGTAGCTGTCCAGCGGGCTGACGCGATCACTCAGTTGGCGCGATCCTGCGGGCAGGGTCATTTCCTGCGCAAGGACAGGCGGGGTCAGAAGCAGAAGGATCAGAACGGCGAAACGGATCATCGGGCCTGCGTATGGTATTCGTCATTCGGGGCCATCGCCGTCGCGCTGGCCACCCGGTTGGACATGTTGAAGAAACCGGTGACATTGGCAATGTCCCAGATGTCGCGGTCGGTAAAGCCCACATCCCGCAGGCGCTGGCGATCAGGCTCTTCTATTTCGGCGCTGGCGGTGGTCACGCGGGCCGCGAAATCCAGCATCGCACGCTGACGCGGCTCAAGGCGGGCGGTTCGGTAGTTCATCACCAGCATTTCACCCAGCTTGGGATCACCGGACAATTGCCGCACAGCCGCACCATGAGCCACAAGGCAATAGAAACACTTGTTGATGGCGGACACGACCACCGCGATCATCTCTCGTTCCAGTTTGCTCAGACCGCTGTCACCCAGCATCAGGTCGTTATACATCGCAGTGAAGGCGTTCAGCTTGTCGATATCAAAGGCATAGGCCCGCAGGACATTCGGCACAAAACCCAGCTTTTCCACACAAATGTCGAAATACTTCTGCGTCTCGGGCGGCAGCGGATCGACCATCGGCAGGTCCAGCGCGGTCGGAGATGTCTGGGGCGTCACGTCTGCTTGTCCTCTTCTTTATAACGACGGTAATGGTATTCGCTCACAACCTCCATCCCAAGCGCCCGGTAAAGCCCGTTTGCCCCGGCGTTGGCCTTGGTGCAGATCACGCTCAGCACCTGTGCGCCGTTCGCTTGCGCCCAAAAGGCAGCCCCCCGCATGGCCCAACCGCCCAGGCCCTGACGGCGGTGATCGGGCAGAATCTCAAGCGCGTGCACCATCGCGACACGGTCGTGCATCGCGACAAATCCAGCGCCCGCCGGTTGATCCTTGTGGCGCAGCAACTGGCCGGTCTTGGGGGCCTGCGCGCGTGCCATTACATCGACCCGCGCCGGGCCGATACCGCCCTTGGTCCAGATTTCGCGCATGATGGCCAGTGCCGGCCAGGTGTTGAACACCGTCACACGGGGCACCGGTTGATCCGTCAAATTTTCCACCGGGCAGGCATATATGTTGACGGGATCAAGCACGGCATAGCCGCGCCTGTCCAACAGCGTATCCAGCGCCTCATCCCCCGGACGCAGGCAGAACAGCGGAGTTTGGCCCATCGCGCGCATCGCGGTTTCAGCCGCCTCTACCTCAGCCCCTTTGGCAGGGCCCAGCGCATTCGCGGCAGAGACGCGCGATCCACCGCCCTGCCCACGGCGCAGCTGAAACGGGCCCAGCCGTTCATACTGCGCGGCGGGCCATGTTCCGTCGACAATGTCGGGCCAATGAGCGCTCAAAGCTCAAGCTCTTTTGCCAGCCGGGTCACAGCCGCATCGATCCGCGCCCCGTCCGTGCCCCGCACCACCACGTTAGAGCCGAAAGCGCCGTTGATCTGGAACGGATAGCTGCCGATGGACAGGTCGGGAAAGTCCCCCGCCAGCACTGACAAGGGCCCGGCGATGTCGCCTTCGCCCCGATCCACGCGCAGGGTCTGTGACAGCATCGGACTGCCCCCGGTCAGACCGGGCAGAACGCTGGCCACCATGGCCTGAAAGACCGACGGAACCCCGGCCATCACATGTACATTGGCAATGGTGAACCCCGGCGCGGTGGAAACCGGGTTGTCGATCAGGGCCGCACCATCCGGGATACGCGCCATGCGCAGGCGGGCGGCGTTCAGCTCTTGCCCAGACTGATCGTAACGGGCCTGCAACAACGCGCGCGCATCCTCACGGATGTCAATCGGCGTGTCGAAGGCGCGGGCAATGCAATCGGCGGTGATGTCATCATGGGTCGGACCAATGCCGCCGCTGGTGAACACATGATCATAGAGGTCGGACAGAGCCTTGACCGCCCCTTCGATCGCAGGGGCCTCGTCGCTGACAACGCGCACCTCTTTCAGGTCGATGCCGTGTTTGGTCAGCTCTCCGGCCAGATAGTGCATATTGGCGTCACGGGTCCGGCCCGACAGGATCTCATCCCCGATCACCAGCATTGCAGCGGTTGGATTTGCCATGGCATGCGCCCCCTCTTGATCGACCGTCAGGGCAGGTATAGGCCCTGAGACATGCGATTTGAAACCCCCCTTGTCCCCGCCCACCTGATCCGCCGCTACAAACGCTTTCTGGCCGATTGCACCTTGGAGGACGGGCGCGAGGTCACGGCCCATTGCGCCAATCCCGGCTCGATGATGGGGTTGGCTGAGCCGGGTGAGAGAATCTGGCTGGAACCAAACGACGACCCGAAGAAAAAGCTGAAATACGGCTGGCGGTTGGTGGATCATGAGAACGGGCACTTCACCGGCGTCGATACCTTGGTCCCCAACAAAGCCCTGCGCGCCGCGCTACAGGCCCGCGAAATCCCGCAACTGGCCGCGTATGAAACCGTCCGGCCTGAGGTGAGATACGGCGAAAACAGCCGCATCGACTTTCTGCTGACCCAACCCGGCCTGCCCGACGCCTATGTCGAAGTCAAAAGCGTCACCCTTTCCCGCCAGCCCGGTCTGGCCGAATTCCCCGACAGCGTCACCGCACGCGGGACCAAGCATCTGGGCGCGCTGGCAGCGATGGCGGCGCAAGGGCACCGCGCCGTGATGCTGTATCTGGTGCAGCGCACCGATTGCGACCGTTTTACGCTGGCCGCCGATATTGACCCCACCTATGCGCGGGCCTTCCAAGCGGCCAAAGGGATCGAAAGGCTGATTGTCGGCACCCGGATTTCACCGCAAGGCGTGTGGGTGGATGCCAGGAAATCCTGGGCTGTGGACTAGGCTGGCACCCTATTTGGAAATACTGAAATCCCCCAGGTAGACTTGGGGTTTGGGGCTGTATCCGCGATAGGTCCCATCCCCCAACTGCCCCACCACGGCACATTGCGGACGCCCCGCGCGAAAATCCTCCCATTGGCTGCAGATCCTGTCACCTTCCAGCCACCAGACCCCGCTGTCCTGCCCCAGCCGCGGAACAAGAACGTCAAAGGTGAAATCCGCGTTAAGCCGCGCCGTGCCTTTGACCCCGCTGCGCTGAAACGCGATGTGGCGATCTTCGGACAAAAGGGCCGCAAGATCGTCATGCGACAGCATCGTCACCTCGTCGCGGCAGCCCGCAACAAGCATAATCAATACCGCAGCAGCTCGTCGGATCATTCCGTACCTCTTGGTGCGCCCTTTTGAACGGGCAGAATGCAACCATCCTGCGCGGGATGACCACGCCCGAAACATGTGTTCAAGAGATTTTGAAAGCCTGCGCGCGCATGCGGCAACGGCGCCATTTCTAACGAATTTCCCTGATCCGGCGCAGTTTCGGCGGCTACATAGCCCCAAGGCAAACGGTCTGGCACGCACCATACGCCCCACAAGGCTTGCTTTGTGGCGGTTCGCGATTATTTGTCGGGCGTATATACGAAAAAAGACTGAACCGGACGTTCATTGCCGATGCGACCGGACGCCCTCTGGAACTTTCTGCACAAGCAGCGTAAAAGGAGCGCTGCGCGAAACATTTGGAGCCCCGCACCGATGAAAGACCATCGTGGCCGCCTGACAAAGGACGGCATCCGCATCTACGAAAAGAGTGACTTTGCCGGCATGCATGCGGCAGGGGCCCTTGCTGCGCAGATTCTGGATGAGATGGCACAGCACGTCTTTCCGGGCCAGTCCACTGGTGCAATCGACGGCATCATCACCCAGATGGTCGAAGACGCAGGCGCAACCTCGGCCACCATCGGATACAAGGGCTATCAGCACGCCAGCTGCATCAGCGTCAATCACGTGGTCTGCCACGGTATCCCCGGCGACAAGCGGCTGAAAGAGGGCGACATCCTGAATATCGACGTCACGGTCATTGTGGATGGCTGGTTCGGCGACACCTCGCGCATGTATGTGGCAGGCAAGCTGCCCCGCAAGGCCGAGCGTCTGATCCAGGTGACCCATGACGCCCTGTTCAAAGGGATTGATATGGTCAAACCCGGAAACACCTTCGGTGACATCGGCCACGCCATTCAGGCATATGTCGAAGCACACCGCATGAGCGTTGTCCGCGATTTCTGTGGTCACGGTCTGGGCCGGGTATTCCACGCACCGCCAAACGTTCTGCACTATGGCCGCCCCGGAACGGGCGCTGTGCTGGAAGAAGGCATGTTCTTCACCATCGAACCGATGGTCAATCTGGGCCGCCCCGAGACCAAAACGCTGGCCGATGACTGGACCGCAGTGACCCGCGACAAGTCCCTGTCGGCGCAGTTCGAACACTCGGTCGGCGTCACCGCAGACGGGGTCGAGATTTTTACCCTGTCGCCCGGCGGCAAATACCACCCGACCTATTCATCCTGATCCGCCTCCTGATCCCGAAGCAGTTTCAGCAGCAATGTCTCATCCCGCCACGGGATAACCGCGTCGTGGATAAACACGGGTGCGCGCATCGGTTTAGATGGCGGCCCCGTCGCCGTGTCTTTTTCCTGAGAGATGCCCCAGAACGGGGGCGAAACTGCACGATCCATTTTTGCAGCTTAGCACAACCGGGGTGTTCCCTCAAAACACGATCAACAGGGCCGGCAGCGTCAGCCTAGGACGCGGCACATGTTCCTCTGTCCGTTTTCTGATGGGGCCCTTTAACTGCCAAATCGTAGTCCATGCTGTCCGTATCCACGACAAACGTAACGACGTCTTTTCCCTGAATTAACAGGAACGTCACATTGCCCAGACCCAGCAGGATCTGGGCCTCACCCTCTATTTCACCGGTTGCGATCTGTCCTTTCTGAGCCCCGCCAGACCGCGAGATCGTGATGGTGTCGCCGCCTGCGGCAGATGTGCAGTTCACAGTAAATTCATTGGTATCGAACTTTGCTTCGGCAAAGCTGGCTGACGCGGCCGCACAGGTGATGAGCAGAGCTAGGGGAGTTTTGGACAGCATTTGGGGGTCTCAGTGAAAGTTGCAAAAACCAGCACCCGCTAGAGGCAATTTTGGTCGAAATTGTGACGCATTGATGTGCAGAAACTGGCAGGTCAAAAAAGCGCTTCTCCAGCCCCTCGAAAGCCAAATAAGCTCATGATTTTAAAAAATATTATTGAGCGCGAAGCATCAGAGAAATATGCGTATCGCCATATTTTCGGGTGCTGAGCAGTTCGAACCCAGTGGGCGCTGCCATATGCGCGCTCTCTTCCCAAACCAGCAGCGCGTCCGGGGCGATCCAGCCGCCCTCCGCCGCTTTGGCGAGGGCTTTTTCACCCAGCGCCTTGCCATAGGGCGGGTCCAGAAAGATCAGATCATAGGGCGCGCCTGGGTTGTCGCCCAACCGCGTGGCGTCGCGGCGGATCAGGTCGGTGCGATCAGCACTGCGAGTCAGGTCGATATTCTTACGGATCAGCCCCTGCGCCACACGCCCATCATCGACAAAGCTTGCATGTGCGGCGCCACGCGACAGTGCCTCAAGCCCCAGCGCGCCGGTGCCGGCAAACAGGTCCAGCACACGCAGACCGTCAAAGTCGATCTGATGGCTAAGGACATTGAACAGGCTCTCGCGCACCCGGTCCGTGGTCGGGCGCAGATGTGCGCCCGCATCCCCTTTGCCGACCGAGGCCAAGGCGCGGCCCCGGAAGTCGCCCGCGATGATCCTCACGCCTTAAGCAACGGCTTTAGGTCCGCATCCGGGTCGGCCACAATGGCCGGGTCGGCGGTTTTTCCGGCGTCGATCAGGCGCTTGCCGACCATATAGGCGCGCGGATCGTTCATCGCATCCACCGCGATCAGCTGATCCCCTTTGTAATACCAGAAGGACACCGTCTGCCCCTCACCCTGCCGGGTCACAACGCGATCATAGCCGGTGTTCAGACCCGCGATCTGCAGTTTGACATCATACTGGTCCGACCAGAACCACGGCGTCGCCGTATAGCCCTTGGCCGCGCCCAGCATGTTCTGGGCCACGATCTCGGCCTGATCAATCGCATTCGGCACGCTTTCCAGACGAATACGGCCCTCGCCATGCGGGAAAGACGCGCAATCCCCCGCCGCCCAGATCGATGGATCGGACGTGCGGCCATGGGCATCCGTTTTGATGCCGTTTTCCAGTTCCAGCCCCGCCATCTCGGCCAGGTGGGTCGCAGGCACAATGCCCACACCTACAACAACGAAATCAACATCTATCTTCGATCCGTCGGTCAGAACGGCACCAACCACCTTACCGTTTTCGCCCACCAAACGCTCCAACCCGACGCCTTCGCGAATATCGGCACCGTATCCCGTGTGCAGGGCGCGGAAATAATCGCTCGTCTCAGGCGCGGCCACCCGTTGCAGGATACGATCCGCCATCTCGACCAGCGTCACCTGAACACCACGCTTTGCACAGACTGCCGCGGCCTCAAGCCCGATATAGCCACCGCCCACGATCAGGGCACGTGCACCTTCGGTCACGCGGGGCTCCATCTCGTCGATATGGGCCAGATCGCGCACCACGTGGACCCCCTGCAGGTCGCCACCAATCGCAGCGGGCAGGTAGCGCGGGTCGGACCCGGTGGTCAGGGCCAGTTCGTCATAGGGGATGACCTCATCCCCCACCGTTACCGTTTTGGCCTGCGCGTCAATCGCCGTGACGCGCTGACCCAGACGCAAAGTGATGTTGTTCTCGGTATAAAAACTCTCGGGCCGCAGGAACAGGCGTTCCAGCTCCATCTCGCCCAGCAGATAGGCTTTGGACAAGGGCGGGCGCTGATAAGGCAAATGCGGTTCGGCCCCGATCAGGGTGATATCCCCGTCAAACCCACCTTTGCGCAGCCGCGCCACCAGCGATGCGCCGGCCTGCCCGGCGCCGATCACGACAATATGGCTCATCTGTCCCTCACCCTGTCGAATTCCCGTGGTCTCCTCCACGCGACCACCTATATTGCGGCTGAGCCCGACTCTGCAAATCCAAACGACAGGAGCTTAAAAATGATTTCAACAGGTGACATGCTGCCCGACGCCACGCTGACCCAAATGGGTGCGGACGGCCCCGAAGAGGTGCGGATTTCAGACAAGACCAAAGGGCGCAAAGTGGTGATTTTTGCCGTGCCCGGCGCGTTCACCCCGACCTGCCATTCGGCCCATGTGCCCAGTTTTATGCGCACCAAGGACCAGTTCGACGCCAAAGGCGTGGATGAGATCATCTGCCTGTCGGTCAACGACCCCTTCGTGATGAAAGCCTGGGGCGAGGCAACCGGCGCCACCGAGGCTGGTCTGACAATGCTGGCCGATGCCGCATCCGAATTCACCAAAGCCATCGGCATGGAGTTCGACGCGCCCCCCGCCGGGCTGATCGCGCGGTCCAAACGCTATGCCATGCTGGTTGAGGACGGCAAAGTAGCCGCCCTGAACCTGGAAGAAAGCCCCGGAGCCTGCGAGATTTCCGCAGGTGAGGGCCTGCTGGACGCGATCTGATACGGTTTGGCCCCGGTGCCATCCATGCCGGGGCCTTATCCGCTATTTAACTTGATGCAATGCCCTGATCAGCCAATAGTTGTGGCATATGATCAGGGAGATTTTTGATGAAACTGAAAGTATTCACGCTTTTGCTTGGCACTGCCGGGGCATTGGCGGCCTGCGGTCCGGCCCCGACACCGCAACAACAGGCCGCACGTCAGCATGAAATCGCCTGTCTCAGCGGCACCTTGGGCGGTGCTCTGATCGGCGGGGCCATCGGCAATCAATTCGGCGGCGGGTCCGGCAAAACCATTCTGACCGCAGCAGGCGCTGCTGCCGGTGGGTTTGAAGGCAACAGATACGCATGCTGAGGAGAGCCGAGATGACACGTGGATTTATTTTCGCCGCAACCGTCGCCCTGGCCAGCCCGGCCATTTCCGAAACCGTAAGCGAGCTGCACGAGAAAGAGCTGCAATCCGTCGACACCAACAATGACGGGTTCCTGTCGCGCGATGAGTTTAACGCCTTTTCCGACTATGCCTTTCAGGAAATGGACGAGGACAAGAATGGCACGCTGGGTCTGGACGAGGCCAAGCCGTTTCTGGACATCAAGCAGTTTCAAAAAGTTGACCGCGACAAGGATGACTTTATCTCAAGGGCGGAATACGACGCTCAGATGAACGATGATTTCCAGTCCGCCGATCAGGATCAGAACGGCCTGCTGGATTGAACCGGCGTGCCCCGTGACCTGCGGGGCAGGCCCAATCAGGTGGAGGCGGACTATGAACAAGTGGATTTTTCTTGGCGCTATGGGACTGCTGGCCGCTTGCGATGTGCCGCAGGCCCCGGTTGTGACCGGGCCGGATGGACAGCCGCGCATTCAGATCAACACCTCCGGCCTGACCTGCTACAACAACAAATGCCTCGATATTAACCCCTTTGCGCGCAGCGTGCGCCAGATCGGCAATCGCACAACCGGCATTCCGGGCAATATCGACACAAGCGACGGAACTGTGACGCCAGTTGAGTTCCGGCAGCTGGGAACAGTGGCAGCCCTGGCCGGTGGCGAAGGATCGCAAAGCGACCGGGGTTAAACCAGGCTGTCCATCTTGCGCGCCAGCTTGGCATCCAGCGACGACAACCCGCCCACATCATGGGTGGCCAGCGTGACCTCGACCGTGCGGTAGACGTTGGACCATTCTGGATGGTGGTTCCATTTTTCCGCAAAAATCGCCACCTGTGTCATCCAGCCAAAGGCATGCACGAAATCCTCAAAGATGAAGGTCTTGGTAATCGCATCCCGGCCTTCGACCATGGTCCAGCCGTTCTTGAATAGCGGGTCCAGAAGGGGGCCGCGGGTCTCGGTCGACAAAAGTTCGGTCATTGCTGTTCCTCCGGGTTCGATTTTCTGAACGGGCCGTAATCCGTCAGAATCTCAATCTCTTCTCCCACTGCGTGGGCCTCGGCGTCCAGATATTTTCTGATTGCATCGGCAAAGCCGGGATCACCAACCCAATGCAGGCTATGCGTGCGCGTGGGCAAATAGCCGCGCGCCAGCTTGTGCTCGCCTTGCGCGCCTGCCTCGACCCGCGCCAATCCGTGGGCGATCGCAAAATCAATCGCCCTATAGTAGCACAGTTCGAAATGCAGACAGGGGTGATGTTCGACACAGCCCCAATAGCGGCCAAACAGCGTTTCCCGCCCAATGAAGTTCAGCGCGCCGGCGATGGGATAACCATTGCGTTCCGCCAGAACCAAAACCATGTCATCGGCCATGGTGTCCTGCGCAAGATCAAAGAACTGGCGCGTCAGATAGGGCGATCCCCACTTGCGCATGCCGGTATCCTGATAAAACCGCCAGAACGCGTCCCAGTGTTCGGGGCGCAGATCCTGGCCCGTATAGGCCGTGATCTCACCGCCAAAGCCGCTGGCCTGCGCGCGTTCTTTTCGGATATTCTTGCGCTTGCGCGACGACAGCGCCTGCAAAAACCCGTCGAAATCGGCGTAGCCGTCATTCAGCCAGTGAAACTGCTGCGAATGGCGCGCCATCAGGCCCATTTCTTCGCCCGCGATGGCCTCATCTTCGGTGCAGAACGTGGCATGCAGCGATGAGACACGGTTGTCGGCGGCCAGTTGCACGGCCCCCTGCACCAGCGCTGACATGCCCATCGCCTCATACCCCGGTCGCACCAGAAAACGGCGCCCGGTGGCAGGGGTAAAGGGCACCGCGATCTGCAATTTGGGATAGTACCGCCCGCCCGCATTTTCATAGGCATGGGCCCAACTGTGGTCGAAAATATATTCGCCCTGACTGTGCGACTTGGCGTACATCGGGGCCGCCGCAATCAGCATCCCGTCCATATAGGCCGTCAGGTATTGCGGTTGCCAACCGGTGCCGCGCCCGACTGAGCCACTGTTTTCCAGCGCCAGCAAAAACCGATGCGTGGTGAACGGGTCCAGTGGACGATCACCATCAGCGGTCTCGGGGCAGGCGCAACTGTCCCACTCGGCCGCAGAGATTTGCGAGAGCGATCCCAGAACCTGAACTTCGATTTGCGCCTGATCCATATGCCCTCCGCGTCTGATCTTTATCTGTGACGGCAGGGGACAGGTTCAACCCGTTTGCGGGGCCAAATACCCTTCGAAGGTCACATTATCAGCAACCTGACGGGCCTGCGCCTCTTGTTCAGGCGAGCGAATGGTCCAGCATAGAATCGGCACGCCTTGCGCCTTCAATTCGGCCACGCGGGGGCGCGACAGGTCGGCGGCCTCATGGCTGATAAAGCTGGCCCCGACCCGATCGAAATCGGGAATGTTACGCAGATGATCGCAGACATCTTGCGGCAACAGCTCAACCTTGGGCTGGTAGGAACAGGTCACAATGCCGCGCGGCAGATGCGGGGCAAGCCGCGCCAGTTCCGCAACAGAGTTTGGGTTGAACGACATCAGCGCCACAGGGCCGTCGTAGCCCTGCAAGGCACGTACTGCATCGGCCTCAAGCGCGCCGACATTAGTGCCCATGGCACCGTCCTGATCCTTGAACTCGATCAGCAGAGGCACCTGCCCGGCCACCATGTCCAACACCTCATCCAGCGTCGGGATGCCGTCTTCGGCGTGCAGCAACTGCGTGGCATGCGCCTGTTCGGCGGTGATCTGCTGGATCGGGCCCGGCTGCCCGGTCAGGCGGGTCATGTCGTAGTCATGAAACACCATCGCCCGGTTGTCGGACGTGCGCTGCAGGTCAATCTCGATCCCATACCCGGCGTGAATGGCAGCGCGAATGGCCGCCCGGCTGTTTTCCGGGCGGTTATCGGCAAGATCGTGCAGCGCCCGATGCGCAATCGGGACCTGCAGGAACGCAGAAGGCAGGGGGGGTGTCATGCGACCTCGAAGATCCCTTCGATTTCAACAGCCACGCCCAGCGGCAGCGACGCGGCGCTGACGGCGGAACGGGAATGGCGGCCAGCCTCGCCCAGCGCTTCGACCAGAAAATCCGAGGCCCCGTTGATCACCTGCGGCTGCGCAGTGAAGTCAGCGGTCGAGTTCACAAAGCCGGTCAGCTTGATTACGCGCACCAGCTTTTCAATATCGCCACCACAGGCCGCCTTGACCTGAGCCAGCAGGTTGATCGCGCACACTTTGGCCGCGGCAGCGCCCGCTTCGACATCCATGTCATCGCCCAGCTTGCCGGTGATCAGGTCATCGGCCTTGGAAATCTGGCCCGACACATAGACAGTGTTACCGACGCGGACAAAAGGCACGTAATTCGCCGCCGGCGCGGGCGCATCGGGCAATGCTACGCCCAAGCTTTCCAGTTTTGCTGCGATGCTCATGAGGGGTCCTCCAAATCTTGAGTCGCGGCGAAGCTAACCGGGAAGTTCGGGATCGAAAAGCCGGAAAAGGGCGCAGACCTGCCCAGGGTGTGGGCATAACTCCACTTGTTCCGATCAGCTCACCCACTGTCACTTTACCTTGACCTGCCCGGCGGGTTAAACGCTATCTGTTTCATATTGAATGTGACGCGCCTATGTGACAACGGATTGGGTCACACTACGTGACCGAAGACAGTATTGATTGAAAGTTCGGGCAATCCCCAGTCCCGAGCGGTTTGGAGTGACAAAAACCGTGTTGAGCAAACCCAAGCTAAAACACCTGATCGTCCTGTCCCTGATGGCAGTGCTCAGCGCCTGTGCGACACGTGCGCCCGAAGGCACGCCACCGGGCGAAGTATTCGACCCCTATGAGCGCAACAACAGAGGCGTTCACAAGTTTAACCTGGGCGTTGACCGGTTCCTGTTCCGCCCGGCCTCAAAAGGCTATGTGAAGATCGTGCCCGACCCTGTGGTCACCAGCTTCAGCAATTTCGCCGAGAACCTGACGATGCCAGGGCAAGCACTGGATTACTTGCTGCAGGGCAATCTGAAACAATCGGGCAATGCACTGCTGCGGTTTGCAGTGAATTCGACCGTCGGAGGGGCCGGGCTGGCCAAACCGGCAGATGAATTGAACCTGCCCCCCGTCGATACGGATTTCGGCGAAACCCTGCATGTCTGGGGCGTGGGCGAAGGCGCCTATGTCGAGCTGCCCTTCTATGGCCCCTCGACCCAGCGCGACGCAATCGGGGTCGTGGTCAACCTGTTCTCGAACCCGATCAACTTTACCCCTGTTCGCCCTGTCGACAATATCGGTGTCTATGCCGAGGTCGTGCGTCGAATGGGGGATCGGGGACGGTTCTCGGACACGGTTGATTCGATCCTTTATGAAAGTGCCGACAGCTATGCGCAGGCGCAGACAATCTACATCCAGAATCGCCGGTTCGAACTGGCACGGGATGATGAAGAGGCCTATCTGGGCCTGTATGACGACCCCTATGCAGATATCGGGACTGACCCAGTCAGGGACCCCTACCTAGACCCCTACGAGGACCCCTATGCCGAATAATCATCTGAATCGACGCGGTTTCATCGCCACCGGCCTAGCCGGCGCGATGCTGACCGCCCTGCCCGCCTTTGCCCAGACCGAAGCCAGCGCCAAGGCGCTGGTGGTCAGTGTGGTGGATGACATCAACCGCGTGATCGCTTCGGGCAAATCCGAAAAGGCGATGATCCGCGATTTCGAAAAGATCTTTACGCAATATGCCGATGTGCCGATCATGGCGCGCTATGTGCTGGGGGCGGATGGCCGATCAGCCAGCCCGGCACAGCTGCGGCAGTTCACCAGCGCCTTTCAAGGCTATATCTCGAACAAATATGGCCGCCGTTTCCGGGAATTCATAGGCGGTCAGGTGACCGTTCGAAATGCGCGCAAGATCAAGGCCGGGTACGAGGTGCGCACCTCGGTCAAGCTGCAGGGGTCGTCCCCGTTCGAGGTGACCTTCCTGGTGTCGGACAAATCGGGCCGCGACAAGTTCTTCAACATGTTCATCGAAGGAGTGAATATGCTGCTGACCGAACGCACCGAAATCGGCGCGATGCTGGATGCCCGTGGCGGCGATCTGAACCGTCTGATCAAGGATATGAACCAGAACAAGCTCAGCTGATCCGGTTCACATGAAAAAAGCGCCGCGCGATCCCAATCGCGCGGCGCTTTTTTGTTCGGGTGGTCTTAGTTCAGGCGTTCACCGGTTTCCTTGGCAAAATAAGACACTTTGCTCATGTCAAAGGCCAGATTCAGCGTCCGCCCTGCCTGCGCGCTGGTTTCCGCATGCAGCCGCGCCGTCACCTGTTTGCCCCCCAGTTCCGAGACCACATAGGTATCGGCCCCCGCGGGTTCGACCATGTCGACCAGGCATTCGGCCTCTTGCACGCCATCGCCTGCGCGGAACCCGGCCTCGGCGATGTCTTCGGGGCGCAGGCCCAAAATCACATCTTTGGGCAGCGTCAGATCGCGGGCATCGTTCAGAACCAGCGTCTCGCCGCTTTCGCGCGAAATCGCAATCTGGGTGCCCGAACCATTCTTGTGCGCCTGCGCCGGGATCAGGTTCATCGCAGGTGAGCCCATGAAATCGGCCACAAACAGATTGGCCGGGTTGTTGTAGATTTCAGCCGGGGTGCCGATCTGCTGCACAACACCGCCTTTCAGCACGACGATCTTGGTCGCCAGCGTCATCGCCTCGATCTGGTCATGGGTGACATAGACGATGGACGCATCCAGCGTCTGGTGCAGCTTCTTGATCTCGGTCCGCATCTCGACCCGCAGCTTGGCATCGAGGTTTGACAGCGGCTCGTCGAACAGGAACAGCTTGGGATCGCGCACCAGCGCCCGACCCATCGCCACCCGCTGACGCTGACCACCCGACAATTGGCTGGGGCGGCGGTTCAGCAGCGGCTCGATCTGCAGCAGTTGGGCGACTTCTTTCAGCTTGGCATCCTGCGTCGCCTGATCCACCCCACGCACTTTCATGCCAAAGGTGATGTTCTTGGCCACGCTCATGGTCGGGTACAAGGCGTAGGATTGGAACACCATCGCGATGTCGCGGTCCTTGGGGCTGACATGTGTCATGTCATTTCCGCCAATAGACAGGGTGCCGCCGGTAATCTCCTCCAGCCCAGCGATGCAGTTCAGCAGGGTGGATTTGCCACAGCCCGAGGGCCCGACCAGCACCAGGAAATCCCCCGGCTCGATCGAGATGTTGATGTCCTTCAGAATCTCGGTCGCGCCGTAATTCTTGTAGAGTTTGTTGATATCAAGGATGGGTGCCATGGGTCTTATCCCTTCACAGAACCGGCGGTCAGGCCGCGGATGAAATACTTACCGGCAACGACATAGACGAGCAGCGTCGGCAGCCCCGCGATGATCGCGGCGGCCATGTCGACGTTGTATTCTTTGACGCCGGTGGTGGAGTTTACGATGTTATTCAGCGCCACGGTCACAGGCTGCGTGCCCGCTTGGCTGAACGACACGCCGAACAGGAAGTCGTTCCAGATCTGCGTGAACTGCCAGATCACCGTCACCACGATGATCGGCAGCGACAGCGGCAGGAAGATCGACCAGAAAATCCGCAGGAACCCGGCCCCATCGACGCGCGCGGCCTTGGTCAGCTCGGACGGGATGGTGACATAGTAGTTGCGGAAAAACAGCGTGGTGAAGCCCAGCCCGTAGATCACGTGGACAAAGATCAGCCCCGGAATGGTTCCGGCGATCCCCATCATGCCCAGCAGACGCGCCATCGGCAGCAGAACCACCTGAAACGGGATGAAACAGCCAAACAGCATCAGCGAGAAGATGATATTCGCCCCTTTGAACCGCCATTGTGCCACGACATAGCCGTTCAGTGCGCCCAACAGGGTCGAGATTGCCACCGCAGGCACCGCGATCAGGACCGAGTTCCAGAAATAAGGCCGCAGACCTTCGCACTGAATGCCGGTACAGGCGCCCGACCATGCGGTTTTCCAGGCGTCAAAACTGACCTCGCGCGGCAAGGAAATCAGGCTTCCTGTGCGGATTTCCTCAAGGCTTTTCAGCGATGTGGTCAACATCACGAAAAGCGGCATCAGGTAGTACAGCGCAAAGAGGCCCAGCAGGACATAGAGCAGCCAACGCAAGGCAATCTTGCCAGCGGCACTTTGGCTGCGGGGTTCGGTTTGGGATTGGGGCATCGACAGATCAGTCATTTTTCGCCCTCAGCTCTGAGTAAAGATAGGGAACGACGATGGCAAAGACGACCAGCATCATGATCATCGCGGACGAGGCCGCCTGACCGATATCGCCGCGCGAAAACGCCATGGCGTACATGTATGTGGCCGGCAGATCGGTTGCGTAGCCCGGACCGCCACCTGTCAGCGCGATGACCAGATCAAAGCTTTTGATCGCAAGGTGAGCCAGCACGATGAAGGCCGACAGGAAGATCGGAGCCATTGAGGGGATGATGATCGCCGTATAGATGCGCCATGTGGGGATGCCATCGACTTGGGCGGCCTTGATGATCTCTCCGTCCACCGACCGCAGACCAGCGAGGAACAGCGCCATGACAAAGCCCGAGCTTTGCCAGATCGCTGCCATCACGATGGTGTAAATGGCGTAATCGGGGTTCACCAGCCAGTCGAATTCAAAATTGGTAAAGCCCCAGCCCTGCACCATGGATTCGACCCCCAGACCGGGGTTCAGTATCCACTTCCACGCGGTACCGGTCACAATCATCGACAGCGCCATTGGGTAGAGGTAAATCGTCCGGATAGCTCCTTCGACGCGGATTTTCTGATCCAGCAGAATGGCCAGCAACAGGCCCAGCACCATCGCAATCACGATGAACAGCGCGCCAAAGATATACAGGTTGTTGATTGCCGTATCCCAGCGAGGGGAGTCGAACAGGCGTTCATATTGGATGAAGCCTTTGATTTCGTATTTCGGCAACAGTTTCGATCGGGTCAGTGACACCCAGGCCGTCCATCCGATAAAGCCGTAGACAAAGATCAATACGGCAATGAACGACGGTGCCAGCACCACCTTGGGCAGGTGGTTTTCCAGCCATTCGGACATGATTTCCTCCGGGGAAAGGTGCTCTGCCCCGTCAGTATAGGGGGCAGAGCAGATTCGGATCAGTAGCTGTTTGCCACCGCGTCCGCCAATTGCTGAACCGCGTCAGCCGAGGACATGTCCGAGTTGAAATGCGCGGTCACAACATCGGTGATCGCACCAGACTGCGACCCGCGCAGTGCCATACCATGCGCATAGGACGGCAGCAGCGACCCGCTGGCCGAGGTCGAGCCCATATCTTCGGCCGAGAGGTTGGCGCAGATGTCAAAGTCATCCAGCGCCACGTCGGTACGCGCAGGGATCGAGCCCTTGTTCAGGTTGAACACTTTCTGGAAGTTCGGCGCAACGATCAGCTTGGCCAGCAGGTCCTGACCGGCTTTCTTTTCGTCGCCGTCCACGTCGAACATGGCAAAGCTGTCGACATTGTACAGGTAGCCGTCACCGGGGGTCGAGGCGCACAGGAAATCCTCGCCGGGCTTTTTGCCCGCCGCCAGAAACTCACCCTTGGCCCAGTCGCCCATGATCTGGAACGCGGCCTCGCCATTCATCACCATGGCAGTTGCCAGGTTCCAGTCGCGGCCCGAGAAGTTTTCGTCCACGTAACCACGCATCAGGCGCATCTGGTCGAACACCTGCACCATCGTGTCCGAGGTCAGTGCCTCGGGGTCCAGATCGACCAGCGCCTTTTGGAAGAACTCCGGCCCGCCAATGCCCAGAACCACGGTTTCAAACACGGTGGCGTCCTGCCATGCCTGACCGCCATGGGCCAGCGGGATGACGCCTGCATCCATCAGCTTGGTCGCAGCGGCGTTGAACTCGTCCCAGGTGGTCGGCATTTCGATACCGTTGGCGGCTAGAACATCGGCATTTGCCCAGATCCAGTCAACGCGGTGCACGTTCACCGGCGCGGCGCACCATGCGCCCTCGCACTTCATGTGGCCCGCGATCGAGGCGGGCAGAACATCTGCCCAGCCTTCGGCCTCAGCCACCGATGAGATGTCGGCCAGCACGCCTTCTTCGTACCATTCCTGAATGGCGGGGCCTTTCAACTGAACGGCGGTCGGGGCGTTGCCCGACAGAACGCGAGCGCGCAGCGCGGTCATCGCCGCGTCACCGCCACCGCCGGCAACCGGCATGTCGGTCCAGCTGCCCCCATTGGCGGCGAACTCTTCCTGCAGAACGGCGACCGATTTGGCCTCACCACCCGAGGTCCACCAATGCAGAACTTCGGCCTCTGGCCCGGCCAGAACCGACGACCCGGCCATGACGGCCAGCGTCGAAACGGTGGCGCATGCAAAACGCTTCATGATGTGTCTCCTCCCTAGAGAACTTTGTGACTGCAAACGCAGCGATGCCCGACATACTGCGTCCGGATTGCCATCTGGCAACGCGAAATACGGGGTAAATGCCCACCGCCGCCCAGATTTTCGTCACATCTGTTACAGCGTGTTACGTTGACATTGAATCTGTTTCCGTTCGTTACAATGGATGATGCCAGAGGAGCAAAGTTTGGGAGGATCAACCGCGTGAGCATTCCGCGCCTATTGGTGGTAGATGACGACCCCGAGATGCGGTCGATGATGACTCAGTTCCTGCAACAGAACGGCTTCATCGCCCTGCCCGGCAGTTCCGAATCCGAAATTCGGGGGCACCTGAATGCGGGCCGCATCGACCTGATCCTGCTGGATGTGATGCTGGGTGACGAAAACGGAGTTGAGATTTGCGCCCGCCTGCGCGCCGAACAGGATGTGCCGATCATTCTGGTTTCGGCCCTGTCAGCCGATCATCAGCGCATGGCAGGCTATGAGGTCGGCGCCGATGACTATATAGCCAAACCGTTCAACCCGCAGCTGCTGCTGGCGCGGGTCCGCGCGGTGATGCAGCGCGCGCGCCGGACACCGTCGCTGGCCTATCGCCGCCGCACGCGTCGGTTTCAGTTCAACGGCTGGACCTATGATGGCAAGCGGGATGAGGTACACTCGCCCGAGGGCTATCTGGTGCCCCTGTCGCAGCGGGAAACCGCGCTGCTCAAGGTTTTACTGGCCAATCCCCATATTCCTCTGACCCGCGATGAGATCGCCGCCGCGCTGGATGTCACCGGCAGCGCCGACAAGCCCGAGGCGCAGGGGCGCGCCATCGACATGCTGGTCGGACGGTTGCGCTCCAAGATCGAGGCCAATCCGAAAGACCCGCAAATGCTGCGCACCGAACGGGGCGTAGGCTATATCTTTGCCGCCGAGGTTGCGGTGGACGAGGACGCATGACAGCGCGCGCGCCGCGCTTGCGCAGCCTGGGCTGGATCTGGACCGTCGCGGCCTTTGCTGCGGGGCTGTTGTCGGCCGGGATGTGGTTTTCCTCGGCGCGGGCCTGGGATGAGTTCCTGACCCGCGCCTATGTGGCCGGGTTTTCGGTCTACGAAGAGCTGCGCGTTGGCCTGGCACCGCCGCCGGGTGTGTCGGTGCGCCCGCTGTCGCCAGAAATGGCGCAGCTGGCCAATGCCGGACAGTTTGAACAATTGCCCGGCCTGTCAGACCGCAGCTTTGTCACCAACCTGTCGATCCGCACCGACAATTCCGCCCCTCTGGCCGGTCGTGAGCTGACGCTGGCCGTGATGTCCGACCGGCTGATCTATCCGGTCTCGGATATCCTGTCGCGCGCCGATCAGACTGCGGCTGAGAAGATGGGTAACCTGACCCGCCTGCTGGCCACCTATTGCAGCGAACCGATCCTGATCGCGCAATTCGGGCGTAACGATTGGCAGTACGTGGACGGGACCGAGGTCTGGGGCTGTAAGGCCGCCCCCGCCGATCTGCGCCTGCCCGCCATTCTGGTGGCGATTGTGGCGCTGGCGGTCATCCTGACCTCGATCGGCAATGTCTCGGACAGTTTCACCCGGTTTTCGGGCGCGCTGCGGGACCGCAAGCGCCGGGGCGGGCCAAACAGCTATGAGGCCGGCGGCCCCGCCGAACTGCGCGAGATCGTCTCGGCCGTGAACGATCATCTGGATGCCGAGCGTATGCAGCTGGAGAAACGCGCCACTGTCCTGTCCGGTGTCAGCCACGATCTGGGCACCCCGGCTACGCGTGTCCGTCTGCGCGCCGCGCTTATCCCGGATGATGATCTTCGCGAAAAGCTTGAGGCCGACGTGGATCAGATGACTGGCATGATCGAAAGCGTGCTGACCTACACGCGATCCGAGCTGAGCGTTGAAGAGCCGCGCCAGATTTCACTGACGGCTTTGGTCGAGTCCCTCGTGGCCGACTATCAGGATATGGACCTGCCGGTGAGTCTGCGGAAAATCGCACCGGTCGCGGTCGAAGGCGCGCCCTCGGTCTTCATGTCGCGGCGCGGGCACGGGTCCTTGCCCGAAACGCGGCGCATGCTGGTGACGGGGCGGCCCATCGCGCTGAAACGCGCGCTGACCAACCTGATCGACAACGCGCTGAAATATGGCCGCCGCGCCGAGGTTCAGCTGGAAACCGATGCCCGCACGGCTACCATCACCGTCGAGGATAAAGGCACCGATCTGTCCGTTTCGGATATCGAAGACCTCATGGCCCCGTTCCGGCGCGGGTCAAACACCGGGTCGTCCGACGGGTTCGGGCTGGGCCTGACCATCGTCGCCACAATCGCCGAACAACATGGCGGCACGTTAAGCTTTGAGGCCGGGGATCAGGGCCTGCGCGCGCGGTTGCAGATCACCCGGCAATAGCGCGTCAATTCATATAGCTGCGCACCAAGGCGCCCGCGATCAGCGACCATCCGTCTGCGATGACAAAAAACGCCAGCTTGAACGGCAGCGAAACCGTTGCCGGAGGGACCATCATCATCCCCATCGACATGAGAACCGCCGCCACCACCAGATCGATGATCAGGAACGGCAGAAAGATCAGAAAACCGATCTGAAACGCGCGCGCGATCTCGGACAGCATGAAAGATGGCATCAGGATCGACAGCGGGGCCTCAGGCGTCAAATCAATCGCGTCACCGCCGGGGCGCAGCGCCGCCATCGAGTGAAACGTGTCCGGGTCCAGCCGCGCGGCCATAAAGGCGCGAAACGGTTGCAGGGCGATCTCAAGCGCGGGTTCCACCTCCATCGTTTCATCGACCATGGGTTTGATGCCGGTGATCCAAGCCTCGGTAAAGACCGGTTCCATGATGAAATAGGTCAGGAACATCGCCAGACTGACGATCAGCATATTGGGCGGAGATTGCTGCAACCCGATGCCTTGGCGCAAAATGGCCAGAACGGTAATCAGAAACGGGAAACAGGTGATCATGATCGCCAGCCCCGGTGCAAGGCTGAGGACGGTGATCAACAGGATCAGCTGGATCGTGCGCGCCGAGATGGATCCGCCCTCACCCAGCGACAGCGACACGTCCTGCGCCGCAGCCAGAGATGGGGACAGCGTCGCCAGCGCGACCACCAGCCAAAGCAGACCGCGCATCAACCGATCCCGTTCTGCAAATCCGCGATCTCGGTCAGGCGCACCGCAAGCTGACCCGCTTGATCGCCCTCCATCTCCTCAAGCAGACCACGCGCGACCAACTGGTCCCCGACATAGAGGTCAACCGGGTCCTCGATCCGCTTGTCCAACGTCAAAACGGCGTTTTCGCCCATATTCAGCAAGTCCCGGATCAAGGGGCGCGCACGCCCGACCGAGACGGTGACCTCAATCGGGACAGCTTCGAACGGGTTGGCTTTTTCGGGTTTCTGAGCATCACTCATGGGTCACTGCCTCTTTTGCCTCAAATACATATGCGTCGAATGCCCCGGCGACCGAGGCGAGCAGGCCGCTGCAATCCACCTCGCGCTGGGATGTGCCCACCTGCAGCCTTGCCTGCCCGGGCTCCAGCGCGGGGTCCTCGATCACTCGGGTGGGCGTCGTCATCTCGGGTGGCAGCAACGCCTCAACCTCAGCCACGCGCCCCTGGGGGACAAAGATTTGCATCGGCTGGCCGATCTGATCGCGGGCCATATCGGTCAGCTGCTCGACCAATCGGGCCGCAAAGCCACGATCCAGCGTTTCGGGCAGGACCGCATCCACAAGGCTCTGGAACATCGGCTCCAGCGACAGGGTCATGCGCGTGGTGGCCTCATGATAAGTAAAGGACATGTCCTCAAGCGATTTGGCCAGCTCGGCCGAGACCTGCCCCCGGCTTTGCTCCTGCGCTTGTACCGCGTCCTCCCACCCGGCGCTGTAGCCCTGTTCGAACGAGGCGAGGCGTTGTTCCTCCAACGCGTCCTCATCCAGCAGATGCAACTGACCGCCTCCGGCCTGCAGCGTGAAATCCTCAAGAAGATGAGCAATCGACATCAGACACGCTCCTCGCTTTCTTCAAGCCAGCTGCGCAGAATTTCCACGGTTTCTTCCTGCTTGTCGCCAATCATCGCGCGCAGCCGGTCGACCGGATCAGCGCCTTGCTGTGCGGCCAGCGCCGGAACGTCACCGCCCGCAGCCTGCCCGGGAAGCGGGGTGAATTGACCGTTCTCATCCGTGGCGATTTCGCCGGTCAGAACTGTGTCTGGCTCGGGCGCGGCCCCTGCAGGCAACAACGCAGGTGCCATCGCGGGCTTCGTCAGGATGGGTCGGATCACGAACAGACCCAAAATCAGAGACACAATCGCCAAGACCGCCATCTGGATCAGCGACATCGCGTCGAAATGCACTTTTTGCCAGATCGAGGACGCAGCCAGCGTGCCTTGCGGTTCAACCATCGGCAGGTCCAGAGATTTCAGGGTAATGACATCCCCACGCGCCTCATCAAACCCAACGGCCGAGGCGACCAGCTCGCGAAGCGCCTGCATCTCCCCCTCGGGCATGGGCTCAAAGACTTCCACGCCATTCGCGTCCACTACGGTGGTGCCGTTGACCAGAACCGCCACGGTCAGGCGTTTGATCGCACCCGGGGCATTGTGAACCTCAAGCTCGGTTTCCGAGACCTCATAATTCACCCGCTCGCGTGTTTGCGTCGCGTTCGAGTTCGATTCGTCCCCTCCGGCCCCATCACCATCGGGCAGGTTCGAAGCCACGGTGACATCCGCCGACTGGTTGCGGGCACTGTCAGACCGCTCTTCAATATCGGTGCTGATCGCGACGCGGCCATTGGGATCAAAGCGGCGTTCGCGGATGGATTCGGTCTTGGTCACCGTATCCACGCTGACTTCGACCACCGCGTTGCCGGTCCCAACCCGCGCCTCAACCAGACGCATCACGCGCTCGCGCAGTTGGCGCGCCTTGTCATCGGCGGTATCTGCGGCCACGGCCGTCTCTTGCGCGCCGATCACGGCGCCGTTCGAATCAACGACCGTCACATTCTCCGGTGCCAGACCGCTGACGGCAGAAGACACCAAGAAGCGGATCGCCTTGGCCTGTTCCGCAGTGATCTGCCCTCCCGACGGCACCAGATAGACCGAGGCCGTCGGCGCGACGCTGCGCTGAAACGGGTTGGTCGATCCATTGGCAATATGCACCCGCGCCTGACTGACATGCGGGCTGCCGACGATGGTGCGGGCCAGTTCACCTTCTTTCGCGCGCCAATAGGCGGCGTCGAACATCTGCGAGGTGGTGCCGAAACCGCTGAGCGAATCCAGCAGCTCATACCCCTGATTGCCGTTCGCTGGCAGGCCCTCGCTGGCCAGGGTCATGCGCAGCTCATCCCGCTGCGCGCCCGGCACGTAGATTGAGCCGCCCCTGATCTCATAGGGAACGCCGCGTTGTTCCAGCGACCGGACGATATCCCCCGCCGCGCCACTTTCCAGCCCGGCATATAGCAAGGTCATCGACGGCGCCGTCACCAGACGCGACATCGCCAGAACCCCAAAAAATACCAGCACAACTGCACCGGCTACGATGATTTGTTTACGCCTGTCCAAACTTGCCCAGACAGTTCCGATCTGCTGCACGCTCACCTCCGACTCGCCGACATTCTGCCCGGCGCATCCCTTGTTTGAACGATTGCCCTTAACAATCGGTTAGTCCCTGCCGGGTTATGACGATTGCAGAACGGATGGATGAGGACGTCATGACTGACGCAACGGCGGAACAGGCAGAAAGCCCGGAAAAGTCTGGGAAAAAGGGATTGATCATCGGGGTGATTCTGGCCCTGGCCGGGGCTGGTGGCGGGTATTTCGCAACCACGTCCGGCATGCTGCCCATTGGCGGCAAGGCCACGGGCGAAGAGGTCAAGACAGAAGACAAAGGCAAGGACGTCAAGGCGTTGCCGCAGGTTGGTTTTATCGATCTGCCGCCGGTGATCGTGTCGGTCAACACGGGCGATTCGCGACATCTGAAATTTCACGCTCAGCTTGAGGTGAACAGCGAATACGCCGCCGATGTCGAAAAGATGAAGCCGCGAATCATGGACATCCTGAACGGGTATCTGCGGGCGGTCGAAGTGTCGGATCTTGAGGATTCGCTGGCCCTGATGCGCATTCGCGGCCACCTGCTGCGGCGCATCGAAATTGTCGTCGGCGAGGGGCGCGTGCGCGATGTCCTCGTGATGGAATTTGTAATGAACTAGGAGGCGAAATTGGAGCTTATTGCAGATATTTTGCTGGTCGCGGGCGCGCTGGGTGCGGGTCTTTATTGTTTCGTGCTGTCCCGGCGCCTTAAACGCTTTACCGATCTGGAAAAAGGCGTTGGCGGCGCAGTGGCGGTGCTGTCCAGCCAGGCGGATGAATTGAAGAAATCCCTGGATTCGGCGCGGGATGCCTCGGACCAGTCGGGCGCAGTTCTGAAAGAGCTGACCCAACGCGCCGAATCGGTTGCGCAGCGGCTTGAGCTGATGATGGCGTCGATGCACGACCTTGAAGCGCAGCAACAAAGCACACCTGAGCCGCAGCAGGAACAGGCATCTAAGACCGAAGTTTCGACTGAAGCCGAGACTGAGTCGGTTGAAGTCACCGCGGCTGAGGACAACACCGTCACAGCAGCGGACGACGCAGACGATACAAACGACTCAGTCGAACCGGAAAAAGAGACACCCGCTGAACCTCCGGCAAAGAAACCCGGCGGCGTGATGTTCTTCCGTCACAAACGTGCCCAGCCCGAGGTCGCGACATGACACGCAGGCAACGCGATAAACGTCCAAGGGGCGGCGTGCTGGCGGTCATTTCGATGCTGATGATCGGGTCCGCCGCGATTCGTCTGGGGCTGGAGGCGGGCCCTGCACTGGCCAAAACCGAAGAGTCTGACGCCCCCAAACCCCAGCAAACGCAATCGGACTTGCCCGGCGCTCAGGTTCTGCTGACCGAGTTGCTGCGCCGGGAAGAGGCGCTGAAACAGCGCGAGGCTGCGGCATTGGACAAAGAAAAGGCGCTGTCTATCGCAGAACAGGCGATCGAAACCCGCCTGGTTGCCCTGCAAGAGGCCGAAGAAGCACTGCGCTCCACGCTCGCCCTTGCCGAAAAGGCGGCCGAGACGGACCTGACGCGCCTGACGGATGTCTACCAAAGCATGAAACCCAAGGACGCGGCAGCGTTGTTTGAAACAATGGATCCCAGCTTTGCCGCTGGTTTCCTGTCGCGCATGCCCCCTGACGCAGCGGCGGGCGTTCTGGCGGGGCTGAGCCCCGAGGCCGCCTATACCATCAGTGTCATAATGGCGGGCCGCAACGCTGCGGCACCGCAGGAATAAGATTTAACCCCGCACAGGACTTTGCTGGAGACCTCCCATGATCGGAATACTCGGAATTGTCGTCATTTTCGCCATGGTGTTCGGCGGCTATCTGGCTGCCGGCGGCAAGATGACCATCATCATGAAATCCCTTCCGTTTGAGATGATGATGATCGGCGGTGCCGCCGTTGGGGCCTTTATGATCAGCAACGACATGAGCGCGGTCAAACACACACTCAAAGACATGGGCAAAGTGTTCAAAGGCCCGAAATGGAAGCCCGAGGATTACCGCGACCTGCTGTGCCTGCTGTTTTCACTGATCCGCATCGCCAAGGCCAACCCGGTTGAGGTTGAACAGCATATCGAAGACCCCGAGGGCTCTGCCCTGTTTTCGGCCTACCCCAGGATTCAAGCCGACAAAGAAGCTGTGGACCTGATCTGTGACACGATGCGTTCCGCCTCAATGAACTATGACGACCCGCATCAGGTCGAAGAGGTGCTGGAAAAGCGGATGGAGGCCAATTTCCACCACGCCATGCATTCCAGCCACGCGCTGCAAACCGTTGCCGATGGCCTGCCCGCCCTGGGCATCGTGGCCGCTGTTCTGGGTGTGATCAAAACGATGGGCTCAATCGACCAACCGCCTGAGGTGTTGGGCAAGCTGATCGGTGGCGCGCTGGTGGGGACGTTTTTGGGCGTGTTCCTGGCCTATGGTCTTGTCGGCCCGTTCGCAGGCAAATTGAAGGCCGTGGTGGAAGAAGACAACCATTTCTACCAGCTGATCAAAGAGGTGCTGGTTGCCAATCTGCACAACCACAACGCCGCCTTGTGTATCGAGGTCGGACGTCAGAATACCCCAACGCACAATCGCCCCGGCTTTACCGAGCTGGAAGAGGCGCTGAAAGAACTCAAACAGGCGGCGGCATGACCCGGTTTGCATGTCTCTCGGCTGCGCTGATGGTGGCAGCCACTGGCGCGGCGGCACAGGATCTGACCGTGCGTTCGGGCGAACATGACGGCTATACGCGACTGGTTGTTCAGGTCCCACGCGACACAGATTGGGTTCTGAAACAGACCAAAAACGGCGCCCGTCTGAACATCGCGCTTGAGGATGCGACGTTCCGGACCGGGGCCGTCTTTCAACGCCTGACCGAGGACCGATTGGCCAGTGTCTCACAAACGGAACCCGGTGCCGCGCTTGAGATGGAGTTTGGCTGCGAATGTGTCGCCTCGGCCTTTTTGTTCAAGAACACGATGATCGTGGTCGACATTGCTCCGGGCACTTTCTTACCGCCGATCACCAGCGATATTCCCGGCCTGACCCTTCCCAAAGCGCCACAACAGGATGAGAGGCCAAAGCCGGATCAGGAAATTGCCGCTCTGGAATTGCCCTTGCTGAACCTGAACGCGCACGGGTTTGAAAACCAATTGTCCTCACGCCTGCTGCAAGGGGCCGACCGCGGGATCGTTGATCTGAATATCGCGCAAGTCGGCCCGCGCGCCTCGACCGGGAACCAGAGCCTGTTCATACCGCCTGATGTTGAGCTGAATGTTCAGGTCACCTCGATCCTGGACGATCTGAACGGGCTGTTGGGGCCGGATGTACCGCAACTGGAACGCCGCCCCCCCTGTGTGTCTACCGCCGAACTGGGTTTTGAGGACTGGTCGGGCGACCTTGCCTTTGCGGAACAGGCCGCACATTTGCGCGCAGGGCTCTACCAGGAATTTGACGTCATCGACGAAGACGCCGCCCTGCGATTGGCCAAGCTTTACGCTCATTCCGGGTTCGGGGCCGAGGCGGTCAAAGCGCTGGACCTGTTGGGTCAGCGCACCCCCGAGACCGAGCGAATTGCTGCAATCGCCCGCGTTCTGGATAGTGGCCCATTAAGTGAGTCCAATCCATTCACGGGCCTGCAACGCTGTGACAGCGACGCATCCCTGTGGGCCACGCTGACCGAAGGCCATTTGCAAGCGGATGCCAATCTGGTCGCGATAGAGCAAGCTTTTGCACGCCTGCCCGAGCATTTGCGGCGTCATGTTGGCCCCATGCTGTCGGACATTCTGGTCGACGGTGAAGAGGTAGAGGCCGCCCGGCGCGTTTTGCGGTCTGTGGATCGTGTGGAAACGCAAACCAGCGCCGATACGGTTCAGGCCAAGGCAAAGGTCGCAACGGCCGAGGACGACGCCCCCAAGGCCGAGGCTTTGCTGACCGAAGCGATCGAAACCTCGGACGCAACGCTTGAGGCCCCGCTGGCATTGGCACAACTGGTCGACACGCGCTGGCGCGAGCGGGGGGCCGTGTCACCGCAGGAACTGGACCTTGCGGAATCCTATACGGTCGAATTTCGCCGCTCGGACATCGGCCTTCAGATGCAGCAGACGCAAGCAGTTGCCCTGAGCCTGGGTCAGGAATTCGACGCGGCGCTGGACCTTGTCACTGAACTGCCGACAGAGGCGGCGGCCGACCCGTTGAACCGCGTGATCTGGATACTGACCGAGCGTGCGGATGATGCGACGTTTCTGCGCCGCACGTTGATCCTGTCTCAGGATCAGGTGGAACAGCTTACGCTGGACGCCGCCATCGCTGTTGCCCACCGGTTGGCAGGACTTGGATTTTCGCGGCAAGCGCAGGCTCTGGCCAAGCGACCTCAGGACAGTTTGAAACGGGGCGAACGGGCGCGATTGCGGGCCAAGGCAGCCTTGTCGGCGCAGCGACCGCATCAGGCCATGCTGGAGCTTGGCGATGACCCGTCGCCCGAGGCGGAGACATTGCGGGCAACCGCGCTTGAGGCCGCCGGAGAGTTCGCTGCGGCGGGTGAACTGCAACTGGCTGCGGGCAATCGGGATGGGGCCAACCGCCTGTTCTGGTTGGCCGATCTGCCCGAGAACACCGTTCTGCAAGAGGGCGAGACATTCAGCGAGGTCTCTGACACCACGCAAAACCTGCTGACCCAGCCCCCTCAGCTGCCCGAGACGCCATTGGCCGAAGCAGCGACATTGCTGGTGGAGAGTGCGGAGACGCGGGATAGGATTACGGGGCTGCTCTCAATCCTCGACGTCAATGAATAAGACTCTAATAAAGGTATAATACGGTACATGTCGTCCGTCAGGGTTCAAAAATCAGCGGTGAAAGGTCGGCAAACCGGGATTTCGGGCTCTCCCAATTCAGGATGGCATCCCGTATCGCATCGGCTCGGGCCTGCCCCAGGATCGGGGCTGCGAAATCGTTGAATTTTGTGAACACCTCATCTTGGGTGAATGGCGCTTCGGGGCCGCCTCGGGCGTGGATGTCCCCCGATTGCAGAACTGTTCCGTCCACGGTTGTGATGCTGACATCAGCCCAGCGACCCCGCGGAAAGCGGGCGGTGTGGCGGTCTACTTCGGCCACCTCGATCCGAGTGATAAACTCTGCCACGCGCGGATCGGACAGGCCCGGCCCAGAGATATGTTCGACCCCGATCCGCCCGTAAAGCGCCTGAACCGCCACCGCAAAAGGCAGCGAATATTGCGCTTGCGAGGTCGTGTCAGGCATTCCTGCAAACAGGCACGCGGCCTCGTGAAAGCTGTTGATGCGAATTTGCCGGATCTGGTCGATGGACAGATCATGTTCCATCATCACCGCACGCACCGCGTCAATCGCCGCATGCGCCCATCGGCAGATCGGATAGGGTTTTACGTATTGGTGTTCCACCTGCCAGAACTGGCCCAGATCGCCCCAATGGGGGGCGGCGGTTTCAGCCTCGATCGTAATGGCGGGCGCTCCGGTGAATCCACGCTCGGCCAGAATGGCGGCCGAAACGCCAACCATCGCGCCCCAGCCTGACCCGTCATGCAGCATCGTGGGATTGGCAATCTCGCGCATCATCTGGCTGCGGGGGCCGTGGTATTCGGCAATGCCCATCGCCTGCCGCAATTGATCCGGGGAAAAGCCCCGCAGCCGCGCCGCCATCGCTGCAACGCCCAGCGCATTCCATGCGCCCGAGGTGTGGTAGTCGCTGACCGACGCGTGAAGAGACAGCCCGGCCCGACCCGCGATCTCATACCCTGTCACAACCGCCGCCAAAGCCTGCGGCCCCGTCAGGTCAGGGTGATGTTCGGCAAGGGCGACCAACGTGGGCAAAACCACAACACCGATATGGCCTTTGGTCGGGTTGTACCCGTCATGCCCATCCAGATTGTCGGTTTGGGTGGCCGCCGCATAGGCCGCCCCCGCCATGCTGACCGAACGGCCATCGAACATCATGCGCGCGCTATAGGCCGGGTCGGAACTGGCATAAAGCAAGGCTGCGGTGTCGCGCGCGATCACCCCGGCCTCCATCGGGCCAGAGGCGATCAGGATACCCATCGTATCCAGCATCATCAGGGCAGCAGCCTTTTTGGCACTGTCCGGCATATCATCGGCAGACCGGTGCAAGGTGAAATCCGCCACGCGTGTGAAACTGTCGGTCATCAGGTCGCCTCTAGCGCAGGACGGATATCGCGCAAACGGTGGCCTTCGGGATCAAAGGGGGGCTTGTGCAGGATTGTCGCGCGATGCGGTTTGCCGAGGATAAAGATCTCTACGTCATCCCCCGGCCCAGCCACATTCGGGTCGGCATAGCCAAGAGTCAGCGATTTACCGACCGAATAGCCATAAGCGCCCGAGGTCACGCGCCCGACGGGTTTGCCATCGGGTGTAAAGATCGGTTCACCACCCGAGGCATCGGCCTGATCCGCATCGACTTCGAAGATCGACAGAACTTCGCGCGCCGGGTTGTCCTTGATGGCAAGATAGGCGTCCTTGTGCAGGAAATCCTTGTCCAGCTTGATCAGACCTGCCAGCCCGACCTCTTGCGGCCAGTATTCCTGAGAATACTCGCGGCCCCACGAGCCATACCCTTTTTCGATGCGCAACGACCCGAGAGCCCGTCCCCCGACCGGGCCGCCATTCAGTGCGGTCGCAGCGTCCAAAAGCGCTGTGTAGAGCCTGATTTGGTCTTCTTCGGCGCAGTGCAACTCCCACCCCAGATCGCCGGTAAAGCTGACGCGGATGGCAAGGCAGGTTACACCGGCAACATCGATCGTACGGGATCGCATAAAGCGGAAGCTTTCATTCGACAGGTCTGCATTGGTCAGGCGTTGCAACAGGTCGCGCGATTTCGGGCCGGCCACATTAAAGCCTGCAATGCGATTGGTCGCGACCTCGAACGTCGTGTCCTTGGGCAGATCGACCATATTGAAAAAGCGCTGATGATACCGCTCGGCCATGCCCGAGCCGATCATCATGTATTCATCCTCGGCCACCATGGTGATGGTGAAATCCCCGGCCACCCCACCCCGGACCGAGATCAGCGGGGTCAGACAGGACCGCCCGACCTCGGACGGCACCCGGTTGGCAACCAGACGATCCAGCCATGCCTGCGCGCCCGGCCCCTTGATCACGTAATTTGCAAAGTTCGAGATATCGATGACACCGACGTGCTCTCGCAGCATCTTCACTTCGCGGCCCACGGGCTCCCACCAGTTTTGGCGCGTGAAGCCGTTGGTTTCGACCGTGCCGGGCTGGTCGGCGAACCACAGCGGATGCTCCCACCCGCAGTTCAGGCCAAAGACGCAGCCCATGTCTTTTTGCATCTGATAGGCCGGGCGCAGGCGGGCCGGGCGGCCTGCGCTGCGTTCTTCGTTCGGGAAATGGATGGCAAAACGGTGGGTATAGGCATCCTCGACCCGCGCCTTGGTGAATGACTTGTCGGCCCAATCGCCGAACCGCGCCAGATCCCAGGCGAACATGTCGTATTGCGGCTCACCCTCGATCATCCATTGCGCCGACAGCAGCCCAAGCCCGCCGGATTGCGAAAAGCCGGGGATGATTCCGTTGCAGCAGAAATAGTTCCGAAGCTCGGGCACAGGCCCCCAGATCGCGTTGGAATCCGGCGACCAGATCATCGGCCCGTTGATCACCCGCTTAACCCCGGCGGTCGCGGCCACCGGCACTCGTTCCGTGGCGCGGATGACGTTCTCCATGATGCGGTCCAGATCGTCGGGGAACAGATCATGGGCGAAATCCAGCGGCGTGCCGTTTTCGGCCCAAAAGCGCATGTCTTTCTCATAGGCCCCGATGAGCAACCCGTTGCCTTCCTGCCGAAAGTAATACTCGCCATCCCGATCCGCGATGGACGGCAGGCGGCGGCCCAGGGCGGCAACCTCGTCAATCGCTTCGGTGACGAAATATTGGTGCTCGGTCGGTTGCAGGGGCAATTCGATCCCGGCCATCGCCGCCACTTCGCGTCCCCAAAGACCGCCTGCGTTCACCACCCATTGCGTGTGGATGTCACCCTTTTCCGTGCGCACGATCCACGACCCGTCTGGCTGCTGTTCAGTCCCTATTACAGGGCAAAACCGCTCTATCGTGGCCCCCATCGCCCGCGCACCGGCGGCATAGGCATGGGTTACGCCCGAGGGGTCCACATTGCCGCCATCGGGTTCGAACATGATGCACCTGACGTCATCGAACTGCGCCAGCGGATGCAGCTCCATCGCCTGTGCGCGGCTGACCTCATAAAACTTCAGACCATAGAACCGCGCCTTGGCCTCTTGCAGGCGCAGCTGGTGTTCACGATCTTCGGTCTGCGCCAGATACAGTGAGCCGGACTGGAACACGCCGCAGCCCTGCCCGGTTTCTTTCTCCAGCTCTTTGTACAGGTTCATCGTATAGTGCTGGATGCGCGTGATGTTGTTATTGTCGTGCAGCCCGTGAATATTGGCCGCCGCATGCCAGGTGGAGCCCGAGGTCAGCTCATCCCGTTCCAGCAGGATCACATCGGTCCAGCCGAGCTTGGCCAGATGGTAAAGGATCGAGCATCCGACCAACCCTCCTCCGATCACGACGGCCTGAGCGTGGGTTTTCATGGCGGAACCTCCTGCGTGGAAACTGGGCGCTTGTTGGAAAGTCAGCCACAGGAGCGGTGCGGCTTATGCTCTGTTCCCGACGCAAAATGTCGGTAATGGCGATCAAAGCGGCGGAAACAAGCCCGGCATCGGCGGAACATCGCCTTTGTCACCCGCGCGCGCGATGTCGTGAGCGCCTGTGTATTGAAATAAGACTCGCCGATTCTTTGATTAGTTAAAGAAGCACGAAAATACGTGCCGATTTGGTCGAAAACGACGGGACAGGCTGGTTTGAAACGCGGTGAAAACTGCGTGGATCAGCGGAAATCTTGATAAAGTTCCTAAAATGTTCTATATTTGTTCCAGGCGGATGTCAAAGGTGGAACGGAGGTATTCGAGCTATGACCAATGCTGCCCGTCAAAGCTGGTACGACGCACCCAGCAACGATTATCACATGCTGCCTGTCACCGACCGGCAGATGCGCTATGCCCGTGCAATCGCCGAGAAGTCCGCCCTGGAAATCCCGGTTGAAGCGCAGCGCGACCGCAAGGCTTTGTCGAACTGGATTTCTGCCAACAAACCAGTCGACCCGTCCCCCTTTGCCAACTATCCCACCGGCAAACAGGTGGCCTTTGCCGAGCGTATTTCACGCAGCAAGCGCCGTCCGATCCCGGCCGAGTGTTTTCGCGACAAGCAGATGATGTCGCGCTGGATCGATCACAACAAATAGAACCTGATCAGGGTCTGTTCTCGTGGTTATGGGAATAAAGCGATACTGCTGCGGCCACGAACATCCCCAGCAGGATATAGCCTGTTACCGCTTCGGACACTGCCAACCCCCGGCACAGCCCGGTTGGGGACATGTCGCCATATCCAACTGTGGTGAAGGTGACATATGAAAAATACAGGATGTCACCCGGCCCACGTGCACCAATGACGCAATTGTCAGTATAGCCAAACGCGCCATAAACGGCCGCGAACAGGAAGGGGACGACCTGAATAAAGGACACTCCCATCAAAAACAGCAGGCGGCGTGGTGATTTTACCTGAGTCAGGTAGAACCAGGATTGCGACACGATCCACAGCAACAGCCCGACGGACGCAAACGTGCCCAGCGTATCGCCTGCGGTTGCTTCGCTCAGGCGGGACAGGCCGAACCAGGCCAAAAAGCTGGCCACAACCATGCCCCCCGCCGCCAGCAGGGTCGATTTCCATTCGGCCAGAGTTGTGGGCTTGCGGGACATTGCGCCTCCGATCAGTTCAATTGCCTTGGATCATCCGGGTTTGGGCCGGACGCCGCAACCGGATTCAATCCGCGCCCAGATGCTCTTGCCCGCGTTGAAGGGCCAGGCCGATCTGTTTCTGACGTTCGCGAAAGCGGGCCTTATCCGCCTCAGAGGTCTCATCAATACACTGGTGACAGCACACGCCATGTTCATATTCAGGGCGTTTCATATCCTCGGGCAGAATGGGGCGACGGCAGCCGTGGCACAGGTTATGCGGCCCTTCGACCAGCCCGTGACCAACCGAGACGCGGTTGTCGAACACGAAACACTCACCCTGCCAGGTGCTGTCCTCGGCCGGCATTTCTTCGAGATAGCGCAGAATGCCGCCTTTCAGGTGATACACATCCTCAACCCCCTGCCCCAGCAGGAAGTTGGTGGATTTCTCGCACCGGATACCGCCCGTGCAGAACATGGCGACGCGCTTGTTGTGAAAGCGGTCCTTGTTATCCTCCCACCATGCGGGGAATTCGCGGAAACTGGCGGTTTCAGGGTCTATTGCGCCCTCAAACGTGCCAATCGCCACTTCGTAATCGTTGCGCGTGTCGATCACCACCACGTCGTCCGAGCGGATCAAGTCGTTCCAATCTTCGGGTTCAACATAGTTGCCAACACGGGCGCGCGGATCGACATCCGGCTGACCCATGGTGACGATCTCTTTCTTCAGGCGCACCTTCATTTTGCCAAAGGGCGGATGGTCAGCGGTGGCCTCTTTCCAGTCCAGATCCGCACATCCCGGCAGCGCTTTGATATGCGCCAGCACCGCGTCGATCCCGGCGCGCGGGCCTGCGATTGTGCCATTGATCCCCTCTTGCGCCAGCAACAGGGTGCCTTTGACCGATTGCGCGCGGCAGAGGTCCAACAGGGGTTCACGCAGGGCAACGTGATCAGCGAAACGGGTGAAATGATAGAGAGCAGCAATAGTATACATGCGCGCGGTCTAGCCCCACGCGCGCAGAGTCGCAAGGGATCGGATTGACGCCCCCCGCACACCCCCTTACCGATACAGCAAAAGGAGACAGCGATGACCCATGCCCTGATCGTAATCGACGTCCAGAACGATTTCTGCCCCGGTGGCGCATTGGCCGTGCCCGAAGGGGATCAGATCGTGGCCCTGATCAATGCCATGATGGACGATTTTGACGCCGTGATCCTGACCCAGGACTGGCACCCGGCGGGGCATTCCTCATTCGCCAGTTCGCACGCCGGAAAAAACCCCTATGATATGACGGACATGCCCTATGGCCCGCAGGTCTTGTGGCCCGATCACTGTGTTCAGGGTACGCAAGGGGCTGCGTTTCATCCCGATCTTCGCACCGATGCCGATCTGATCATACGCAAAGGGTTTCGGTCTGCGATCGACAGCTATTCCGCATTTTTCGAAAACGATCAATCGACCCCGACCGGGCTTGAGGGCTATTTGAAAACGCGCGGCATTGACCGGCTGACGATGGTCGGATTGGCCACGGATTTCTGTGTTCACTTCTCGGCTGTGGATGCCGCCCGGCTTGGGTTTGACGTGACTGTGCGGCTGGATGCCTGCCGGGCCATCGATCTGAACGGATCGCTTGCTGCGGCCGAGCAGGCAATGCGGGCGGTCGGTGCGCGCCTAGCCTAAGGCGCTGCCCCTTCGGATGCCAGATATCTGAGGACCACAATCACCAAAACGGCAAGCCCAAGTGCCACGCCTATACGGCCTTGAATCGAACGCCGCTTGGGCTTTTGCGCCTCGGTCGGTTCCGGCTTGGGCTTCCAGTCCTGTACGGCGCGCGTCATGCCCGGTCGCGGACGTGCGCGCTTTACGTCATCCAGAAACTGCCAAAAATCGAAATCCCCGCAGCTTTCACCCTGAACACCCATATTGCGGATATTGGCGAACAGACGCTTCAGAATGCGTTCGCGGTCGGGGCCGTCCTCGGGCAGGTAATAGCCATGTGGCAAACCGTTGCCCCGGCATTCCAGGCTAAAGCCGGATTCCTCAAAAATACGCCGAATCTTAGGGGACGCGCTGTGCAGCGCCTCGACCGTTTGGGCACTGCGAAAGGATGCGCGAACGGCACGGTTCCCGGTCACGGCGGCCACGCCATGTTCAGGATCCACTTCATCCGGTGCAATCGCTACAATATCAAAGTCGTACTCGAAACCCATTCACCGACTAAACCTTGTTCTTCCGTCCCTTCCTTTTCACTAATAAATGAAAGGATCACACAATATGCTCGATTTGTGACCTCACCTTGTCATTGTCTACGATCCGGCGACTCTTGCCAATCCTTTCGCCTATTGATCTAACGAAAGAAATCGCTGGAGTTCACTCATGGTCGATATTGCGACGCGTGTGTACAATCACAAATGGAAAATTGACCCGATTGTGCGGTCTTTGATCGACACAGATTTCTACAAACTGCTGATGTGCCAGTCAGTGTTTCGAAATAAGCCCCAAACGAATGTGGTTTTTTCGCTGATCAACCGGTCGAATCACATCCCTCTCGCCAAATTGATCGACGAAGGCGAACTGCGTGAACAGCTTGATCACATCCGGTCGCTGGGTCTCAGCCGGGGGGAAAGCACCTGGCTGCGGGGCAATACGTTCTACGGCAAACGGCAGATGTTCCGATCCGATTTCATGGAGTGGTTCGAGAATATGCGCCTGCCGCCCTATCATCTGGAGCGCAAGGGCGATCAGTATGAGCTGACGTTTGAGGGCAAATGGCACGAGGTCATGCTGTGGGAAATCCCCGCACTGGCGGTACTGATGGAGCTGCGATCCCGCGCGGTTCTGAACGACATGCGCCGCTTCGAGCTGCAAGTGCTTTATGCCCGCGCCATGACCCGCGTATGGGAAAAGATCGAACAGCTGCGCCAGATCGAGGGGCTGGGCATCGCCGATTTCGGCACCCGCCGCCGCCACTCCTTTCTATGGCAGGATTGGTGCGTGCAGGCGATGATCGAGGGGCTGGGCCCCGCGTTTTCGGGCACATCCAACTGCCTGATCGCCATGCGGCGCGAGGTTGAGGCGATCGGCACCAACGCGCATGAGCTGCCCATGGTCTATTCTGCGCTGGCCGACACCGATGAGGCTTTGGCCCGCGCGCCCTATGACGTTCTGAGCGATTGGCACGACGAACACGAAGGCAATCTGCGCATCATTCTGCCCGACACCTATGGCACGCAGGGATTTCTGGACCGCGCGCCGGATTGGCTGGCGGGCTGGACCGGCATCCGCATCGACAGCGGCGATCCCGCCACCGGGGCCGAAGTGGCCATCAAATGGTGGAAATCGCGCGGCGAAGACCCAAAGCAGAAACGCGTGATCTTTTCCGATGGGCTGGACGTAGAGAAAATTCGCGAATTGCAGACCCAGTTCGCCGGGCGGACCAAAGTGTCCTTTGGCTGGGGCACATTGCTGACCAACGACTTCCGCGGCCTGGTCCCTGATGACGCGCTGGCGCCGTTCTCGCTGGTGTGCAAGGCGGTCTCGGCCAATGGGCGCCCGACGGTCAAATTGTCGGACAACCCGGAAAAGGCGATGGGCCCGCAGGATGAAATAGCACGCTACAAACGTGTCTTTGGCGTCGGGGCGCAAGAGGCGATTGAGGTGATCGTTTAGACCCTAACCATGGTGATTTGCCACGGTTTTGAGCTGCGAGAAGCCGTACAGCGCCTCGAACCCCTTTTCGCGGCCGTGGCCTGATTTGCCGACCCCGCCAAAGGGCAGCTCAACCCCGCCCCCGGCCCCGTAATTGTTGACAAAGACCTGACCCGCGCGCAGGTGTTTTGCCAGCCGCATCTGCCGCGCGCCGTCGCGGGTCCAGACACTGGCGACAAGGCCATAGTCGGTGCCGTTGGCGATCTGCACCGCCTCGTCCTCGGTCTCAAACGGGATCAACACCTGAACGGGGCCAAAAATCTCATCCTGCGCGAGGCTGTGATCCGGCGGCACATCAGCGAACAAAGTGGGCTGGACATAAGCCCCTGACGCGGGCGCATCCGCCACGATATGCCCCTGCCCCGCGATGGTCAAGTCTGCGCCTTTGGTCAGAAACCCCTCAACAATCTGCTTTTGACGGGCCGAGATCAGCGGCCCCACGCGCAAGTCCTGCGCCGCCGGGCCAACGGTCAGATCGGCATAAGCGGCGGCCATGCGCTGTTTGACCTGGCAATACACCCCGCGCTGCACCAGAATGCGGGACGAGGCCGAACAGGTCTGACCTGCGTTCTGAATTCCTGCATTCACCAGAAACGGCAGCGCGGCGTCCAGATCGGCGTCATCAAAGACAAGCTGCGGGGATTTCCCGCCCAATTCCAACGTCACCGGCACCACATTGCGGCCCGCTGCCTGTTGCACCAAGGCGCCGGTCGCGACCGACCCGGTGAACGAGATATGATGCACACCCGGATGCCCTGACAGCGCCGCCCCAGCCTCGGCCCCGATGCCGGGGACCACGTTCAACGCGCCAGCGGGCAGCCCCGCCTGTTGCGCCAGATGGGCAAAGGCCAACGCGGTCAAACACGCCTCTTCGGCCGGTTTCAGCACACAGGCATTGCCCATCGCCAACGCCGCCCCGACCGAGCGTCCGATGATCTGCATCGGGTAATTCCAAGGCACGATATGACCCGTCACCCCGTGCGGTTCGCGCAAAGTATATACGGTGTAGCCATCCAGATACGGGATGGTCTGGCCCGTCACTTTATCCGCTGCGCCACCGTAGAATTCGCAGTATCGCGCTAAGGCCACCGCATCGGCACGGGCTTGTGTCAGCGGTTTGCCCACATCCATCGCCTCTAGCGCGGCCAGATCGTCGACGCGCTCCAACACCAGCTGTCCCAGCCGGGTCAGGACGCGGCCGCGCTCCAACGCGGTTTTGCGGCCCCAATCGCCGTCCAGCGCGGCCTGCGCAGCGCCAACCGCCGCGTCGATATCCGCACCATCCCCACGCGCAATGCGGCAAATCTCGGACCCGTCGGATGGGTTGATCAACGGCAGATCAGCGCCCGAGGCTGGGGCGACCCATTCGCCCCCGATCAAACAAAGGGTGGGATTGAACCAGAGGGGATTGGACATTGGGGCCTCCATATAGGCTCTAAATTGGACTTTTCAGGCCACTTGGCTGCCGATTTCCGGCAAGGTCGGCGCGGCTTCGATCAGGGTTTTTGTGTAGGCATGTTGCGGGTTGGAAAAGACCTGCTCGGTCGCGCCCTGTTCGACGATCCGGCCCGCCTGCATGACCATCACCCGGTCGGTGATCGTGCGCACGACGCTCAGATCGTGGCTGATGAACAGATAGGTCAGATCATAGGCCGCACACAGGTCCGCCAGCAGGTCCAGAATTTGCGCACGGACCGAGACATCCAGGGCCGAGACCGCCTCATCAAACAAGATCAGTTCCGGCCGGATGATCAGGGCGCGGGCGATGGCAATGCGCTGCCGCTGCCCGCCCGAGAATTCGTGGATGTATTTGCCCGCATCATCGGGGCTGAGGCCCACGGCGGTCAGCATCTCGGCAATCCGGTCCTGCCGCTCGGAACCGGTGGGCGGCGTGTCCAGCAGGTGAAACGGCTCGGTAATCAGCCGCGCGACTTTGTGGCGAGGGTTAAAGCTGCCATAGGGGTCCTGAAACACCACCTGCATCTTACGACGCACCGCCGGGTTCGGCTTGTGGCCGGTAAAGACAGGCTCACCCTCCAGCCGGATGTCCCCGCCCTGCACGTCTTCCAGCCCTAAAATAGCCCGAGTTAGGGTCGATTTTCCGCAACCAGACTCTCCGACCAGCCCCAACCTCTCACCACGATTGAGCGTAAAGCTGACATGATCCACAGCGCGGTGCAGGCCCGGCTTGTAGAACAGACGTTTGCGCGGCAGGCGGTAATCGCGGACGACCTGTGTGACCTCCAACAGCGGAGCGTTGGCCGCCGTGTCGGGCAGTGCCACCTGATGGCCCGACGCCTCAAACAGCATCCGCGTGTAGGGGTGCTGCATGTTGCGCAACAGGTCGGCGGTTGCGCCGCTTTCAACAACCGCTCCGTGCCGCATGACCACAATGCGGTCGGCCATATCGGCGACAACCGCCAGATCATGGGTGATCATCAACAGACCCATACCGTATTCGCGCACCAACCCTTTGAGCAGCTCAAGGATTTGCGCCTGCGTGGTCACGTCCAGGGCGGTTGTCGGTTCATCCGCGATCAGCAGTTTGGGGCGCAGGGCAATGGCCATGGCAATGACGACACGCTGGCGTTGCCCGCCGGACAGCTCATGCGGGTAGCGGCTCAGGGGGAAGCGATCCGGCGGCAGGCCCACACGCGCCAGAACCTCTGCCGCGCGGGCGCGGGCCTCAGCAGGCGTCATGGCTTTGTGGATCAGGATTGTTTCCATGACCTGATCCCCGATGGTCTTGACCGGATTCAGCGCCGTCATCGGTTCCTGAAACACCATCCCGATCTCTGCCCCGCGCAGGGCGCACATTTCGGGTTCAGAGGTGGTCAGCAGGTCGCGCCCTTCCAACCGGATCGCACCGCGCGGGTCAGCCCCATTCGGCAGCAATTGCAACACGGCCAAGGCGGTCATCGATTTGCCCGAACCGCTTTCCCCCGTCACCGCCACGATCTGACCGGGATCGATGGTCAGGCTGACCTGTTTCAAGATTCCCGCCCCGTGGATGGACAGCGACAGGTTCTCGATCTGCAACAGAGTCATGCGCGCGCCACCCGTATCCGAGGATCCAGCCAGTCGCGCAACCCGTCGCCCAGCAGGTTCAGCCCCAGTACGGTGACGATGATCGCCAATCCCGGAATCAGAGCCAAATGCGGGGCAAAACTGACCATTGTCTGCGCATCGGCCAGCATACGGCCCCAGCTGGGCGTGGGGGGCTGCGCGCCAAGGCCGACATAAGACAGACCCGCCTCGGCAAGAATACCAAGGCTGAACTGAATGGTCCCCTGCACAATCAACAGGTTCGCCACGTTAGGCAGGATATGTTCCGCCGAAATCCGCGCTGCCCCTTTGCCCGAGACACGGGCGGCGAGGATGAATTCACGCTCCCACAAGGACAGGGCGGCCCCTCGGGTGATGCGGGCAAAGACGGGGATGTTGAAGATGCCGATGGCGATGATGGCGTTTATCGCCCCCGCACCGAATACGGCGGTGATCAGGATTGCAATGACCAGCGACGGGAAGGCAAAGACCAGATCATTGCCGCGCATGATCACCTCATCCAGCCACGACCCCTTGCGCGCCGCCGCCGTCAGACCCAGCGGCACGCCCAGCGCCATGCCGATCCCCACCGCCACCAAGGCCACCGCAATAGACGTCCGCGCGCCCACCATGATCATCGAGAACATGTCGCGGCCGAAATGATCCGTCCCGAACCAGTGCTGCGCGTTCGGAGGTTTCAACTTGTTGGGAATATCCAAAGCCGCATAGTCATAGGGCGTCCAGACAAAGCTCAGCAGCGCTGCCAGCAGAACCAGCGAGGACAAGACCGCGCCAAGGATCAGGTTTCGGCTCATGTCCGGCCTCTTAGCCTTGGGTCAACGGCGGCATAGGCCAGATCGACCAGAAAGTTCACGGTGATGACCGCAAAGACCAGCAGCATCACCACCGATTCCACCACGATCAGATCGCGCGCGGAAATGGCCTGAAACACCAGACGGCCAAGGCCGGGCAGGTAAAAGACCTGTTCGATGATGATCGACCCGGCCAGAAGAAAGGAAAACTGCAGGCCGATGATGGTCAGCACCGGGATCAGCGCATTGCGCACCCCGTGCCGCCACAGCGCCTGACGGCGCGACAGCCCCTTGGCGCGGGCGGTGCGCATGAAATCCTCGCCCAGAATATCCAGCAGAGAGGATCGCATGACCCGCGCCAGAATCGCCGCCTGCGGCAGGGCCAGCGCAATGGCCGGCAGGGTCAGGGAATGCAGACCGGTCCAGACACCATCCTGCCAACCGGCAAAGCCACCGGCGTTGAACCAGCGCAGGTTGATGGCAAAGATCAGAACCAGCATCATCGCGAACCAGAAATTCGGCACGGCAATGCCCAGCTGCGTCGCCCCCATCACCGTCAGATCGCCCGGCCTGCCCCGGCGCGCGGCGGCATAGATGCCCGCAGGAAAGGCGATCAGGGTGGACAGCGTCAGCGCATAAAGCGCGAGCGGCAACGACACCCACATCCGGTCCGCGATCATCTGAGACACCGGTGTGCGATAGGTGTAAGAGGTGCCGAAATCCCCCGCCAGCATCCCGCCGACCCAGTTGAAATACCGCTGGGCTTTGGACACGTCCAATCCAAGCTCGGCCCGCAGCGCGGCCAGCGTGTCCTCTTGTGCGTTCACCCCCAGCATAAAGGACGCGGGATCGCCCGGCGCCACCTCGATCACCGCGAAGATGACGACCGAGGCGACAGCCAGGCTGATCATCAATGAGATCAGGCGTTTGAGGGTATAGCGCACCATCAGGCCACGTTAGGCCCGGTGGTGCTACGCGTCCAGAAGGATTGCCGGTTTACTCGGACCAGCTGATCTGGGTCAGGTCGATTGCGGCGGTGGGCGCGTTCTCCCACAGGCCCTGAACACCCGCCTTGGCAACGCCCAGTTTGGCCAGCTGGAACAGGTAGCCATTCACATAATCACTTGCGATCAGCCGCTGCATGTCGCCCATCAGCCTTTTCCGCTCATCCGGGTCAGTGGTTGCGGTCAGCGTTTCCATCAGGGTCTGGGCATCAACGCTGTCATACTGGAAATAATAATCCGGCCGCGCATAGATGCCGATATCCATCGGCTCGGTATGGCTGACGATGGTCAGGCCGTAATCCTTGCCCTTGAACACCGATTCCAGCCATTGCGCCCATTCCACGTTGATAATCTCGGCCTCGATGCCGACCTCGGCCAATTGGGCGGCGATGATCTCACCCCCGCGGCGCGCATAAGAGGGGGGCGGCAGGTGCAGAGTTGTCTTCAACCCGTCCGCATATCCCGCATCTGCCAGCAGCTTGGCCGCCTTTTCCGGGTCATGGGCCGAATTGCCGGTCAGATCGACATAGGCCGGGTTATGTGGCGCGAAATGCGTGCCGATCGGGGTGCCGTAACCGAACATCGCCCCGTCGATGATGGCCTGCCGGTCGATGGCATGGGCCAGAGCTTGCCGAACGCGGATATCGTCGAACGGGGCCTGCTTGTTGTTGGTGGACAGGATCGTTTCACCCTCGGTCGAGCCAACCAGCACCTGAAAACGCGGATCGGCCTCGAACTGCGGCAGGTTTTCCGGGGCGGGGAAATTGTCGAACACATCCACATCCTCGGCCATCATGGCGGCAAAGGCGGCGGTCGGGTCCGAGATGAATTTGAACGTCGCCGTCTCCAGGCTGGGCTGTTCGCCCCAGTAATTCGGATTGCGGTTCAGCGTGATGCTGTCGCCCTGCACCCAGTTGCCAAAGGTATAGGCCCCGGTGCCCACGGGGTTGGTCTTGATATCGTCGATACTGTCTGACGACACGATCACCGCATCGCCCCAGGCCATGTTGAACAGAAAATTCCCGTTGGGTTCGGACAACTTGACCTTGACCGTCAGCGGATCGACAACCTCAGTGCTTTCAATCCCGGCAAACAGCGCCTTTTGCGCATTGGCGCTGTCTTCGGCAGTGGCGCGGTCCAGGCTGAACTTGACGTCCTCGGCATCCATCACGGTGCCGTCATGAAAGGTCACGCCATCGCGCAGCTTGAAGGTATAGGTTTTGCCGTCTTCCGAAATCTCCCAGCTTTCGGCCAGCCCCGGCACGACCGAGCCGTCGCCCATGAACCGCGTCAGCCCTTCGAAAATGTTGGTATAGACCACGGAATCAATTGCCTGCGCCGCAGCACTTGTGGGGTCCAGATGCGGCGGTTCCAGCTGCATGGCGATGGTGATGTCCGACTTGGCCCAGGCCCCGCTGGCAAGAACACTGACGCCCAATGCAAGGGCGGATGCGAAACCTCTTAGCATCTGCTTGGTCATAATAATCTCCCCACGTTTCAATCTGTGAACCCGCTGTTTTGCGGGCTTTTCCGGGGGGAGTGTCCCTTTAAACCTTGGGTCAATCAAGGGAATGTTCGCGCAACCGGGGTTTCTATAACCCTGCCCGGTCTGCTATGCCGCGCTGCAACATGGACCCCGCAAGGAGCGAGCATGAGCGCCACCGCCCGCAAAAAAGCCCCGAATGCCGAGGATATTCGCGCCCGCAAAGGCGGTACGCCGCTGGTCTCGCTGACCGCCTATACCACGCCGATGGCACGGCTGATGGATGCGCATTGCGACTTTGTTCTGGTGGGTGACAGTGTCGGAATGGTGCTGCACGGGCTGGAATCGACGCTGGGCGTGACGATGGAGATGATGGTGATGCACGGCCAGGCCGTCGCACGCGGTCTGGAGCGCGCCATGATGGTCATCGACATGCCCTTTGGCAGCTATGAGCACTCGCCTGCGGACGCGTTCCGCAATGCCGCCCGCCTGATGGCCGAGACCGGCGCAGGGGCTGTCAAGCTGGAAGGCGGGGTTGAGATGGCCGAGACCATCCGCTTTCTGGTCAAGCGCGGCATTCCGGTGATGGCGCATATCGGCCTGACGCCGCAATCGATCAACACGCTGGGCGGCTACAAGGTGCAGGGTCGCGACGAACAGGCACAGGCCGTTCTGGCCGATGCCCGCGCCGTGGCCGGGGCCGGTGCCTTTTCCGTGGTGCTTGAGAAGGTGCCCCAAGGTTTGGCTGACCGGATCACGGCCGAGGTTGCGATTCCCACCATTGGCATTGGGGCCTCAGCCGGGTGTGACGGGCAAATCCTTGTGGTCGACGACATGGTGGGCTTTTTCACTGCCTTCAAACCGAAATTCGTCAAACGCTATGCCGAGCTAGGCCCACAGGCCGAAGCCGCCATCGCCGAATACGCAGCCGAAGTGCGCAGCCGCGCCTTTCCAGCCGACGAACACGTCTTTGCCGATCAATCCCCCAGCAAAGGGTCCAACACATGACCGCCCCCATCCTGCGCCGCCTGTCCGATCTGCGCGCGCTGACCACCGAATGGCACCGCAAGGGCGAGGTCATCGGCGTCGTCCCCACCATGGGCGCGCTGCATCAGGGGCATCTGTCTTTGGTTCAGGCCGCCAAGGCGGGCACGGATCGGGTCATCGTCACGATCTTTGTGAACCCCAAACAGTTCAACAACCCCGAAGATCTGGCCAAATACCCCCGCACCGAAAATGAGGATGCGCAGAAACTGGCCCCCTACGGCGTTGATGCGATCTATGTACCGGACCCCGATGAAATCTATCCGCAGGGCTTTGCCACCACCGTATCCGTCGCCGGTCTGACCAATGTGATGGAGGGCGAATTCCGCCCCGGCCACTTCGACGGGGTTGCAACTGTGGTTGCAAAGCTGTTCCTGCAGACACAAGCGGACAGGGCCTATTTCGGGGAAAAAGACTATCAACAGCTGATGGTCGTCCGCCGCATGGCCCGCGATCTGGATATCCCGATCAAGGTGATCGGCTGCCCCACGGTGCGCGAAGCCTCGGGTCTGGCGATGTCCTCGCGCAACCTGCGCCTGTCGCCCGAGGGGCTGGAGGTTGCGGCCCATAAGCACCGGATCATGACCGATCTGGCCGCCGCTTTGAAAGATGGCGCAGCCTTTGACGGTTTGTCCGCGCAGGCCCAGACCGACCTTCTGGCGGCCGGGTTCACGCAGGTCGAATACATCCAGCTGCGCTGCGCTGAAACGCTGGACCCTTTGACCCATGCGGATCGTCCCGCGCGGCTGTTCGCGGCGGCCTGGGCGGATGGGGTTCGGTTGATCGACAATATTCCCGTCTGAACGCACTGGCCCCCGCGCCATTGTTTGCGCTAAAGTCCCGCAAAACCAATACCGGAGGGGGGCGCGGGGCATGACCTATATTCTCGCCATTGATCAGGGCACCACATCATCGCGGGCCATTTTGTTTGACGCGGACATGCAGCGCGCAGGCACCGCGCAGCACGAATTCACCCAGCATTTCCCGCAGGAGGGCTGGGTCGAACACGACCCCGAGGAAATCTGGGACAGCGTGCTACGCGTCTGCCATGAGGTGATGGAAACCGTTGGTGTCACCCCTGACCAGATCGCCGGAATCGGCATCACCAATCAGCGCGAAACCACCGTGGTCTGGGACCGCGCCACCGGGAAACCGATCCACAACGCCATTGTCTGGCAGGACCGCCGCACCGCCGAGATTTGTGCCCGCTACAAACAAGCGGGCTGCGAGGATGACGTGACCGCCCAAACCGGCTTGCTGCTGGACCCGTATTTCTCGGGCACCAAGGTGAAATGGCTGCTGGATACCGTCCCCGGTGCCCGCGAAAAAGCCGAAGCCGGAGAGCTGCTGTTCGGCACCATCGACTGTTTCCTGATCTGGCGTCTGACCGAAGGCCGCAGCCACGCCACCGACGCCACCAACGCGGCCCGCACCCTGTTGTTCGGCATCCACAAAGGCGAATGGAGCACGGAAATCTGCGACCTGCTGGACGTGCCGATGAACATGCTGCCGCAGGTCCATGACTGTGCCTCGGACTTCGGCGAAACGACCCTATTAGGGGGAAATATCCCCATTCTGGGTGTGGCGGGGGACCAACAGGCCGCCACCATCGGGCAGGCGTGTTTCCAGCCGGGCATGATGAAATCGACCTATGGCACGGGGTGTTTTGCGCTGCTGAACACCGGCGACAAGCCGGTGGAGTCGAAAAACCGCCTGCTGACGACGATTGCCTATCAACTGGACGGCAAACGGACCTATGCGCTGGAAGGCTCGATCTTTGTGGCCGGGGCTGCGGTGCAATGGCTGCGCGATGCGCTGCAAATCATCGAAACAGCCCCCGAAAGCGGGGAACTGGCACAGCAAGCCGACCCGAACCAGCATGTCGTGCTGGTGCCTGCCTTCACCGGCCTCGGCGCACCTTACTGGAAACCTGACTGCCGGGGCGCGGTGTTCGGCCTGACCCGCAATTCGGGCCGGGCGGAATTCGCCAAGGCCACGCTGGAAAGCATCGCCTACCAGACCCGCGACCTGTGGCACGCCATGCAAGGCGATTGGGGCGCCGAGACTGACGTAACCCTGCGTGTGGATGGCGGGGCCAGCGCGTCCGACTGGGCGATGCAGGGGTTGTCGGACTATCTGGGGGCCGAAGTTGACCGACCGGTCATGCAGGAAACCACCGCATTGGGGGCTGCGTGGCTGGCGGGGATGCGCGCAGGCGTTTACCCGGACCAGGAAGGGTTTTCGGAAACCTGGGCGCTGGATCGCCGGTTTGAACCGGAACTATCCGCCGAGGAGCGTGACGCCGCCTATGATCGCTGGAAACGGGCCGTGTCAGCCGCGATGGCGTTCTGAACCGGGGGAAGGATCAGCTGTGATCCTTCATCAACCGCTGTTTCTGACGTGACCAGTCGCGCTTGGCCTGCGTTTCACGCTTGTCGTGCAGCTTTTTACCCTTGGCGATGCCGATCTTCAGCTTGGCCCGGCCTTTGTGGTTGAAATACAAAACCAGCGGCACCAGCGTCATGCCCTTGCGCTGGGTCGCATTCCAAAGATTCGACAATTCCTTGCGCGAGACCAACAGCTTGCGGCGACGACGTTCTTCGTGTTTGAACACCTTCGCCTGCTCATAAGGCGCGATATAGCTGTTGATCAGCCACAGCTCTCCGTCGTCGACCGAGGCATAGCTTTCCGCAATGTTCGAGCCACCTGCGCGCAGGGATTTGACTTCGGACCCTTCCAGCATGATGCCGCACTCGATATCCTCTTCGATCGCGTAATCGAAGCGGGCGCGCCGGTTTTCGGCGATGACTTTGTAATTCGGGTCGGTCTTCTGCTTTTGCTTGGCCATGACGCGTTGATTTAGGCGGCTTGGACGGCCCTTGCAAGCCGTAGCGTTCAGGTGGCGGCCGAGATGATCAGATCAGGGCCAAAAATCGTGTCGGCATAGTTGTGCAGATAGATCTTCAGCCAAGGGGTGAACCGTGTTGGATGGCGCTGCACCTCGGCCAACAGGTCATGATAATCGATCCAGCGGATATCCATCACTTCATCCGGGTTCGGTTCGATCTGCAATGGGCCGCGGACATGGGCCAGAAAGACATCGACCACCTCATGCTCGATCATCGCATTGCCCACATCGGCATGGTATTCCAGCCGGTGGCGGTATTCCGGATAAAGCCCGGTGATGCCCAGCTCTTGTCTCAGGCGGCGCACGGCGCATTCTGATGGCGTCTCACCCCAACGGGGATGGGTGCAGCAGGTGTTCGCCCAAAGGCCCGGCGTGTGGTATTTTCCCAAGGCTCGGCGCTGCAGCAGGATTTCAGTGCCCCGAACAACGAAAACAGACACAGCCTTGTGCCGCAGGCCCTTTTCATGCGCCTCAAGCTTGTCTACTGCGGTCAGTTCGCCATCAACCCAGGCCGGGATCATGATTCCCATATGTTGTCTCCTGCTGCCGATCCGCCGGGATGGCGGGAAATGCGGGTTGGCTGCCGCCAGATCGGCTTGGCTCTGAGAAGCGATTCCAGTCATGACGCTCCTCGTCCCTCCAACGTGGCGCTGATGCGGCTTGTGATCAATCGCACGAAAGGCCGCAGGGGCTGCGGCCTTTTGTAACGTTAACAGGAATGGGCAGACGTCAGGCGTTATTCGCCCGAAACGCTGACGATATAGGCATAAACGTCCTCGCCGCCTTTCTTCAGGCGGAAGGTCATCTTCGACTTGGCCGAGGTTTCGCCCAGATAGTCTTTCAGGAACGCCTTGGGGTCCTGAGCGTATTCAACAAAGGTCGTTTCGTCCCAAACCAGTCCGTTTTCGCCAGCGGCAACGATGCTGTCGCCGTATTTGAACCCTTCAACGGTGCCTGCAGTACGGCCTGCGATGCCATACAGGTTCGGTCCGGTCTTGCCGCCTTTGACGATCACTTCGCCGTCAGGGTCAGCGATCATATGGCAGGATTTGCATTTGTTAAACGCCTTCTTTCCGGCTTCTGCGTCACCTTCTGCATAAGCGGGAAGGGCCAACAGGCCGACAATTACGGTCGCGAGAATGCGGTTCATAGCTGTTTGCTCCGATACATTTTGGCTGCACCGAATGGAACGCCGGCACAGAAAAGAGTCAACGCGCAGATTGCCGCGCGAGGGCACCGTGTCACAATCCGACCTTAGTCGTCCTTAACCGAGATCAAGTGGCTGCGACCAGCAGGGCAAAAGATCCCCTTCGGCCGGCGTCGCCAGATAAATCGCCCGCGCAATGGCCCGCGCCAGGCACAACGCGGCGGCGTGTCCGATCATCCCAAGTTCAGTATCCGTACAAGAGGCGCGCGTACCGGTGCTGACGCCAAAGACCAGATCTCCGTCCCCCGGCGTGTGGGCGGGCAGGATCGCGCGGGCAATTCCGTCATGGGCTGCCACGGCAAGCCGCTGGCATTGAGGTTTTGTCAGCGTGGCATCGGTGGCGACAATGGCAATTGTGGTATTGCCCTTACCCGGATCGGCGGGCCGCATGGCCTGCGCCTTGAGGCTGGGCGCTGGTTGACCCAGACCCGTACCGATATCAGGCCCTAAACCGCCGAACTCGCCGTCAATTTCAAACGGAGCGGCCCAAAAGTGCCGGTCATTGGGGGTTGTCACACTGCCCAATGGATTGGCCGCAACCAATGCCCCGACAGTTACACCGCTTTCCAGCACCACAGAGGCAGAGCCCAGCCCGCCTTTATGTCTGGCTGCCAATGCCCCGGTGCCCGCGCCCGTGCTTCCCAGCGCGAAGTCTTGCGAGGCGGCGTCGAACGCTGCGTATCCAAGGGCGCGATAGGGGTTCTCGGTCCAGTTTTTCTGACCGCCATTCAACAGGTCGAACAGAATCGCACCGGGCACGATCGGAACGGCAATATCCCCCACCGCATAGCCCCGGCCCCGCGCGCGCAGGGCGTCGGACACGCCCGAGCACGCATCCAAACCAAAGGCCGATCCGCCCGACAGCGCAATCGCATCCACCTGCGTGACAGATTTGTCCGGCGCCAGAAGATCGGTTTCCCGCGTACCCGGTGCGCCGCCCATCACATGCACCGACGCGGTGAAGGGCTGATCTGCGGTCAGAACCGTGGTGCCGGATTTCAGTGCCGCGTCCTGTGCGTTGCCGACCAACAGGCCGGGGACATCGGTGATCAGGTTGCGGGTTCCGGGGGTCATGGCAGGCTTTGATGTTGGCGTGGGAAAGCGCGCAGGCGCGCTGCCTCCGGCGGGGATATTTTTGGACAGATGAAGAGCGGATCAGATACAGCGGCCACCGTCGACCTCCAATGCAGTGCCGGTGATCATGCTGGCCTCGTCCGAGCAAAGGAACAGGGCCGCGTTGGCCATGTCTTCGGGGGTTGAGAAGCGCCCGATGGGGATGGTTGACAGGAATTTGGCACGCATCTCGGGCGTATCTTCGCCCATGAAGGATTTCAGCAGAGGGGTTTCTCCGGCCACGGGACAGATGGCGTTCACCCGCACGCCGGACGGGGCGAGTTCAACGGCCATGGTCTTGGTTGCGGTGATCATCCAGCCCTTGGAAGCATTATACCAGTTCAGGTTCGGGCGCGGCGACAGACCGGCAGTTGAGGCCACGTTCAGGATTGCCCCTGCCCCCCGCGCCTTCATGGCGGGCACGAAAGCGCGCGCCGTGAGGTAGACGGATTTCATATTCACGTTGAAAACGCGGTCAAAATCATCCTCAGAGACGTCCTCAAGTGGGGTGGGCATATGGGTGACACCGGCATTGTTGACCAGAATGTCCAGCGGGCCGAATTGGTCCATCGCCGCCTTGGCCATTGCCTGCACCGAGGCCGCATCGGCCACGTCAACCTGTTGCGCCACGGCGTTGTCATGCTGCTGCGCCAGTTCTTCAGCCGCTGCGCCGTTGATATCGGCGATCATGACCCGTGCGCCTTCGGACAGAAATTTTTGCACGATCCCCGCGCCAAAACCTGACGCGCCGCCCGTCACGATTGCGGTTTTGCCCTGTAACCTCATGATCTTGCTCTCCCTTGCCGGGGTCAGACTAGCAAGGTGCGGCGAAACTGCCAGTTCAAACTTCGGACACCTTGCCGCGCAGCGCCTTCACATCCCCGCGCGCCTTTTTGGCGGCCAGACGGCGCTTGACCGAGCCATAGGTGGGCTTGGTGGCAATCCGGCGCTTGGGTTTGACCAGCGCGCGGGTGATGAGTTCAGCCAGCCGGGCGCGGGCGATCTCGCGGTTGCGGGCCTGCGACCGGGTTTCTTCGCATTGGATGATAATCGCGCCATCCTTGGTCCAGCGGCGACCGGCCAGCCGTTTCAGCCGGTTCTTCACAGGATCAGGCAGAGAAGGCGAGCGCGCGGCCTCGAACCGCAGCTCAACGGCGGTGGAAACCTTGTTCACATTCTGCCCGCCGGGGCCAGAGGATCGCACGAAGCTTTCCGTCATTTCCCAATCCTGCAGGGCGATATCGTCCGTGATGCGCAACATGAGACGGACCATAGCCGTCATGCGGGGAAACAGAAAGGGCCGCCCCGGCGGGACGGCCCTTCGAAAGTATAAGGAGGTCGGGTCGGTTAGATCAATCGACCAGCCGGAGCGAGCGCTCCGCCAAGGGCTGCCTTAACAGGCGATCCCCCCGGTTGTTCCGACACCTCTCTCCAATCTCTTTCTTGACACTGGATCACCTCCTTTTCTATCTGTTGCGGTTAACTTTAAGCCTGACACAAGATGCGCCATTCTCAAAGCACTTTTTTCGCAGGCCGTGCGGTCAGGCGCTCAGTTATGCCGGATGCGCAGTCAAGCGCGCATTTATGCCGGGCGTGCGGTCAGACGCGCGACGATCACCTTGAACGGAACCAGCGCGATCATCGCCAGCGACAGTTTCACCAGCCAGTCGGCAAAGGCCAGCGTCACCCACAGCGGAGCCATCGGGCCGGTCAGCATAAATGGCACAGGCTCCCACGCCCAGTTGATTGCGGCGTCGGCATTGGCACCGAAGACCGTGACCGAGGCCGAAAAGGCCAGTGTGAAGAAGATCGTCGTATCCAGCGCCGACCCGACCAACGTCGAGACCAGCGGCGCGCGCCACCAGCGGCCGCCGCGCATCGCGTTGAACACGGTGACGTCGGTCAGTTGCGCGATCAGAAAGGCAGTGCCGGATGCAACAGCGATCCGCAGCGGCACGGCGGCATAGGTGAACCCGTCACCCTGCAGCATGATCTGGCTGCCGATCAGCGAGCAGATGATGCCCGTTATGAAACCCGCGAAGACAACTTTGCGGGCGGTGGCCACGCCGTAGACGCGGTTCATGATATCAGTGACCAGAAAGGCCAGCGGATAGGTAAAGGCTCCCCAGGTCAACAGCCCGTCAAAGACAAGGAACTGGACCAGGATGTTCGAGGCCACAACAATGGCGGCCATGGCAATAATGCCGGGGATGTAAGCGCGTTGCATGTTTTGATGCCCGTTTTGACAAGGTAGCGGCGACTTGGCCAAGGGACCGTCCCAAGGCAAGCTGTGCGTTTAGACCTTTGGATCGCCCAAGTCAATCAGGCAGCAGGTATTCCACCAACTCGGTGCGTTGCAGGGCCAGGAAATTGTCGTCCGAGATCATGGTGGCCCGCAAACGCCCCTGATCGTCGCGCCAGACGGACAGACCTTCTAGGTTGTCATGCGCGCCGATGCCGGTTGTGAACAGGGTTTCTTCGGCCTCAGCCTTTGATCCCGCGATCCGCCACCGGCGCAGGCGCGATTGAAACCCGATCAGCGACAGGCTGCGTTCGAGCACATAGAACCGGCCATCCGGCCCGAAATCAGCCGAGACGGGCAGGAACTTGCCCCGTTGCGGCAGCACAAACGGGGTCGACCATGCCTGACCATCCCAGCGATAGACCGGGATTGCGCCCTCAGCCGTGCGGCTTTTTTCCGGTAAGGTATAGAGACGCCCCCGATCATCGATGGCCAGCCCCTCGAACGAGCCGTTGGGGTTCAGCCCGTTGAAACTGTCCGGGCGCGGAAGCACGCGGGCGGGGCTATCGGGGCCTGCATACCAGGCCACGCGGTGGACGGCCTCGAACGAGATGTAAAAGCTTCCATCCGGGGCAAAGGCGATCCCTTCGGAATCCCCCGCTCCGCCGTTCAACGGGCGACCCTTGCTGGACAGGACCGGACAGTTTCCGGTGATCCGAATACCGGTGATCGCGTCCCCGTCCCGCGTGATGGCTGCGCGCACCAAAACAGCGCGGTCACTGAGCGCAATCATCTGACGGCCATTGTCGGTGATCTGCAGGGCCGAGAACCCGCCAAACCAGTCGGCACTGTGCCGCCAGGCAAAACTGTGCAGGTGGGTGGCCGATTTAACCTCGACCCCCCATGCCATTCCCGCCAATGGCAGCGTTGCGATCAGTTGGATTGCAGTACGGCGGCGCATTGCTGTGGCAGATCAGCCAGACGATATTCACGCCGGGGCTTTGGCGCAGGCGCATTCGGGTCAGGCGGCGGCGGGTTAAGGATATTGTTCACCCACTCCTGCGCCTGATCACAGCCATCCCCCTTGGGGGGCGGATCTTGGTTGACACACCCGTTGGAACCGCGCGGACAGGCGAGACGCACGTGGAAATGATAGTGATGCCCCCACCATGGCCGGATTTTGCGCAGATATGCGCGGTTGCCTTTCTCGTCCTTGCACATCTGAACCTTGGCACCGGGAAAGACGAAAATCCGCGCCACGCGCTTGTCCTTGGCGGCTGCTTTCAGAATCTCATGATGTTGTTTGGTCCAGTTGCCATTGACAAAAGCCCCATTGGCGCGGCGCAGGGAAATCGATGAGAGGTTCTCGCGCGCTTTGCGGCTCAGGCGCATGTTGTCGCCCGGCAGCATCCAGATATCGATATCCAGACCCATCTGATGAGAGCGATGCCCGGATGTCATCGGCCCGCCCCGCGGCTGGCTGATATCCCCGATATAGAGACCATTCCACCCCGGTTGTTTCGCCGCAAACCGGCTGAGGTCCTGCACATAGTCGATCGCCTCGGGGTGGCCCCAGTTTCGGTTGCGCGACAGGCGCATGGCCTGCCATGTTGGCCCTGTCTCGGGCAGTTGGACCGATCCGGCTGCACATCCGCGCGAATAACTGCCGAACGCGGCCGGTTTTTGGGCTGAGCTTTGCTTTTGCGCCCCGAACAATTGCTTGGCCAGAGGTTGCGCCCCAGCCGTTCCTGCCAATGTAATCGCGGCAATTATTGCCAAAAAACGTCGTAAAATCATCTGCTCTGATCCCCTTCCGGTTTCACCCAGCGCATCAGGAATAGGCCCAGAATAAACAAAGCGATGATCGGTGACACCCCCAGACGCGCGCTGCCGGTGACCGTTGTGGCAATTCCGATCAGCAAGGGCGCGGCAAAGGCGGTGGCACGCCCCGACAGACCATACAGACCAAAGCTTTCCACAGGGGCCTTGGGATCAGTGTGGCGCACCATCAGGGATCGGCTGGCCGATTGCAAAATGCCGCCCATGCCACCAATCAGAACACCACAACCAAAGAACACCATGTCGGGCAGGTTTGAACCTTCGGCCAGCGGGATTCCGTAAATCTGTGTGCGGTCCATCGACACCACCGTGATGCAGACAAAGATCAGAACCCAGATCGCCAACAGAATGACCGGCTTAGGGCCGTATTTCTTATCGGCCTTGCCCCCGATCCACGCAAAGATGGCTGAGGCCAGAACGCTGACAATCCCAAATACGCCGATCTTGATCAGATCCCATTCCAGCACCAGCCGCGCGTAAACGCCGCCAAAACTGTAAAGCCCGTTCAGCGCATCCCGGTAGAACATCGACGACACCAGATAGCTGGCCAGGCTACCCCGGTGCCTGAGATCGGAAATGGACTTGCCCAGCAGGCGCAGCGCTTCAGCAAAACTGCCTTTCTTGTTGCTGTCCGGGTCATCCCGCACCCACAGGAAATAGGGCACCATGAACAGAATGAACCACCCGGCGGTAAAGGGACCGACGAACCGCGTCCCCTCTTGCGCGGCGGCGTCCAGCCCAAGGATCGGCGCAATACCGATCAGCGTTTTGCCGTTGGGTTGCTCGACAAACAGGGTCAGCATGATCGCAAGTGAGATCAGCCCGCCAAAATACCCGAACGCAAATCCCGAGCCCGAAATCTCGCCCACCTCATTGTCATCGCCCAGCTCGGGCAGCTGCGAGTTGATGAAGATCAGCGCGTATTCGGCACCCACAAACCCCAGACCAAAGGCCGACAGCATCAGCCACATGTTTGATCCGTCGGGCATCGTGTACCACAGCGCGGCTGATCCCACGGCATACATCACCGAAAAGCCGAATATCCAAGGAATGCGCCGCCCGGACACATCCGCCAACGCCCCCAAAAGCGGAGCGCCAAAGGCGATAATCAGGCCTGTAATGGTCAGGCAATTGGCCCAGACCGTCTGCGCCCGCGCAGCCGCAGCCTCGGCATCCAGCCCGGTGCCCGAGAAATACCCGGCCGCGACACCGGCGAAATAGGGTCCAAAGACAAAGGTCACCAGCAGCGAGTGATAGGGCTGCGATGCCCAATCGAAAAACCACCAGCCCCAGATGCGCTTGCGCTTGGAAATCTCTGCCATGACTGCCCCTGTTATCGTTGCATTCATAAGACGGGGCTTTGGGTCATTTCGCAAGCACTCTGTTGGCGGGCTTGCTCTTTGGTGCGGGGGCGCTTAGGTCTCAGGCAATCGACTACCCGGAGGCCCCATGCTGTCGCTGATCCAAATTCTGTTGCTGATCCTGGACATTGTCTGGTTCATCATTCTGGCCCATGTGATCATGAGCTGGCTGATCAACTTTCAGGTGCTCAACCTGCACCAGCAGCTGGTGGCGCAAATCTGGTATGGTCTGAACCGGATACTGGAACCTATTTATGGCCCGATCCGGCGCATTCTGCCCAATATGGGCGGGCTGGACCTGACGCCTTTGGTAGTGCTGATCGGGGTCTATGCCCTACGGATCATCCTGATCAACAATATGGTCTATTTCGTCTGACCTCTTGTTCACCGAATCTTAGTATGTGATTGTCCTGTCTTAAGAGCAGATAAACCTTAAAACAGGGCACCCCCCACATGTTCGACGCCGCGCCTTTGCTGCGAGATGTCTTTGGATTCGACGACTTCCGCCCCGGTCAGGAAGAGATCGTCGATGCCGTCACGCTGGGCGAAAATGTGTTGGCCATCATGCCCACCGGGGGCGGAAAATCCCTGTGTTTCCAATTGCCTGCGCTGATGCGCGACGGGGTGACGGTGGTGATTTCCCCCCTCATCGCCCTGATGCGCGATCAGGTACGCGGGTTGCAAGAGGCCGGTGTCGAGGCCGGTGCCCTGACATCCGGCAACACCCCCGAAGAGACCGACGCAGTGTGGGAGGCGTTGGAGGCCGGTCGGCTGAAACTGCTCTACATGGCCCCCGAACGTCTGGCCGCCGGGTCGGCTTTGGGCATGCTGCGGCGGATCAATGTAAGTCTTATTGCGGTGGACGAGGCCCATTGCGTCAGCCAATGGGGCCATGATTTCCGCCCTGACTACCTACGGATCGGAGAACTGCGGCGCGCCCTGAATGTGCCCTTGGCGGCCTTCACTGCCACAGCGGATGCGGAAACGCAGGACGAGATTGTCGAGAAACTGTTCGACGGCACCGCACCGCGCAAATTCCTGCGCGGGTTTGACCGGCCCAACATCCATCTGGCCTTTGCTGCCAAGGACGGGCCGCGCAAACAGGTGCTGGATTTCGCCGCCGCGCGCAAAGGGCAATCCGGCATCGCCTATTGCGGCACCCGCAACAAGACCGAGGTGCTGGCGCAGGCCCTGCGCGCCGAGGGCCACGTGGCCTGCCACTATCACGGCGGCATGGACCCCGAAGATCGGCGCATTGTCGAAACCCGTTTTGCGCGTGAGGACGGGTTGATCGTCGTTGCCACCGTGGCCTTTGGCATGGGCATCGACAAACCCGACATCCGCTGGGTCGCCCATGCGGACCTGCCCAAATCCATCGAAGCCTATTATCAGGAGATCGGTCGTGCGGGCCGCGATGGCGGGCCCGCGGAAACGCTAACCCTTTTTGGCCCCGACGACATCCGCCTGCGCCGCTCGCAAATCGACGAGGGGCTGGCCCCGCCGGAACGGCGCATGGCCGACCATGCCCGTCTGAACGCTCTACTTGGGCTGGCCGAGGCGCTGGTCTGCCGCCGTCAAACTCTGCTGGGCTATTTCGGGGAACAGGCCGAGCCCTGCGGCAAATGCGATCTGTGCGACACCCCGCCCGAGGTTTTCGACGGCACCACGCCTGTCCGTATGGCCCTTTCATGTATCCTGCGCACAGAGGAATGGTTTGGATCGGGCCATCTGATCGACATCCTGTTGGCCAATGAAACCGACAAAATCCGCGCCCGGCGGCATGACGCCCTGTCCACATGGGGCATCGGCAAGGATTGGTCGCGTCCGCAATGGCAAGCGATCTTCCGGCAAATGATGGGGCACGATCTGGTCCGCCCCGACCCCGACCGCCACGGTGCCCTGCGCATGACCGAGGCCGCAAAACCGATCCTGAAAGGCGAGGCGCAGATCAACCTGCGCAAGGACACGATCCGCAAAGCCACCCGCCGCCCCGCCGTCAAAGCGATGGTGGCTGAAGAAGACGCGCCTCTGCTGTCCGCGCTCAAGGCCAAACGCCGCGCGCTGGCGGAATCGCAGCGGGTGCCGGCCTATGTCATCTTCCCCGACCGAACCCTGATCGAGATGGCCGAAACCCGCCCGATGACGCTGGACGACATGGCCCGGATCGGCGGTGTGGGCGCAAAAAAGCTGGAGCGCTATGGCGATACGTTCCTTGAGGTGATCGCGGGCGAAGCCGCGGCCCTGCACCCTGCCCGCCGCAAACTGGCTGGACGCGATCAGGGGGATATTTACGACCAGCTGCTTGAGGTTCAGACCCAGCTGTCGCGCGGGCCCGACGGGATCGACAAACCGCTGACCTGCTCGGCCTCGCAACTGGCCAAGGTGGCGCAGCTGCGGCCCGGCGATCAGCGCGGGCTGGAACAGGTGCTGGGCGATCGTCGTCACGAAAGGTTTGGCGCGGCCTTTCTGGACGTGCTGGAACAGGCGGGCTAAGTACCGGGTATCAGGCAAGGAGTAAGGGCGGATATGCTGGTAGTGATTTCCCCGGCCAAGCGGCTGGACTGGGCCGAGCGCGATGTGACGGTCACGCAACCCGATTTTCAGGACGACGCGATCCGCTTGTCGAAAACCGCCCGCAACCTGACGCTGGGCGATCTGAAAAAGCTGATGGACCTGAGCGATGATCTGGCGCGCCTGAACCGTGACCGGTACCGCGCCTTCTCAGACGCGCCCGAGGCCGATCTGACCCGCCCCGCCGCGCTGGCCTTTGCAGGCGACACCTATCAGGGGCTTGAGGCCGCGTCTTTGGATGCAGACGAAATGGCCTGGGCGCAGGATCACCTGCGCATTCTGTCGGGTCTTTACGGCATGCTGCGTCCGCTGGACGCCATTCAGCCCTATCGGCTTGAGATGGGCAGCAAGCTGAAAACCCGGCGCGGCAAGAACCTGTATGAATATTGGCGCGACCAGCTGAGCAAGGCGCTGAACGCCCAAGGCGATCAGATCGGATCAGATGTCTTGGTGAATTGCGCCAGCCAGGAATACTTCGGTGCGGTCGACCTCAAGGCGCTGAAACTGCAGGTCATTACGCCCGTCTTCATGGAAGACAAGGCGGGCACCCCCAAAATTGTCAGCTTTTTCGCCAAGAAAGCGCGCGGTGCCATGGCGCGCTACATCGTCCAACATCGCCTGACCGATCCCAAGGGTCTGCTGGATTTCGACACCGGAGGCTATGAATACCGCGCCGACCTGTCGGAAGAAGACAAACCGGTCTTTGTGCGCCCCTATCAGGCCTGATCCCGCATCGAGGGGTCATAGGCCACCAGTTCCACCGTATTACCTTCGGGGTCTTCGGTGAAAATGCCGCGCCAACCGATCCAGCCGAACTGTTCAACGCGGTAGGGCTGGCCCAGTTTGTCATACCAACGCATCACCGCCTCTTGTTCGGCAAAAGGCAGCGAGAGTGCGATGTGATGCAGGGACGACCCCGCCCCGGTCACAGGCGCATCAGACCCCGAGGGATGCAGGCCGGGACGCGGTGCTGCGGTGTGGTGAAACAGCGCCAGCACCTGCGTATGGCCGCCGAATCCCTGGGCAATTTCAAAGAATGTGATGGCACTGTTATGGTCGCCCATCAGGCGCTTTAGACCGATCACATCTTCGTAAAACGCAACCATTGCCGCCATATCGGCGCAGCGAATGGCGATCTCGCCCAAAGCGCGGGGCTGAAATCCACGATCTGTCATGAAACCAACTTAGTCAGCCGTGGCGGGGTCGGCAATCACGGGCAAGGTCTGTTCCGGTTGATGATCCAGGATCATCTGTTGGATTTTGCGTTTTTGCAGCGGTTTGGTCAGATAGTGGTCCAGCCCCGCCGCAAGGATGCCCTGGTCATCCCCCGCCATGGCATGAGCCGTCAGCGCCACAATGGGCACATGGCGGCCGGTCTCAACCTCACGCCACCGGATCTCCGAGGTCGCCTGTTTGCCATCCATCTTGGGCATCGAGATATCCATGAAGATCAGGTCCGGGTCGAATGTCTGATAGTATTCAACAGCCTCAAGCCCGTTACCTGCGAATTTCAGGTCAATATCCAGATCCTTGACCATCTTTTGCAGGATCAACTGGTTGGTTCGGTTATCCTCGGCCGCCAGAACGCGCATTTTGCGCGGGTGGTCCGCGGTCGGCGCGGGCTGAACGACGGGCGCGTCCGGCTGCGGGTCCACCGGCGCGCGACCCAGAGTGGTCAGGCGGGCATAAAGCTCGGCCCGCGGGATCGGTTTTTGCAACACACCTTCGATCAGATGCCGGGCCGGATTGGCGTGGATGATGCCGGGATTGGCAGACATCACCACCACCGGAACATCGCCCCAGCCGCGGTCTTTCAGCGTTGTCGCCAGATCCAGCCCGTCCATATCCGGCAGGTCATGATCGCACAGCAGCAGGTCCACGGAATCGTCCACGGCCGCCAGCGCCTCGGCCCCGGTGGCGCAGACCGTCACGCGTGAGCCCAACCGGCCCAGCTGTTTCGACAGGATCGCGCGGTTCACGGCCAGATCCTCGACCACGATGACATGGCGCAGACGCCCGTGAAGATCGGGCGGTGCGGGCTGCGGCCCCTCAACCGTGGGCAGCGACACCCGGAACCCGAAACATGATCCCTGACCCGGCTCACTTTCGACCCAGACCGAGCCGCCCATCAGGGTCACCAGACGTTTGGTGATCGCCAGACCCAGCCCGGTGCCTTCGAATTCGCGGTTTTTCGCATCCTCGACCTGATTGAACTCACCAAAGATATGCGTGACCTTTTCAGCCTCGATCCCGATGCCTGTATCCTCGATCGCCACGTGAATGTCGCAGCTGTTTGTCTCGGCATTCGGCACCCCGGTCACGCGGATCAACACATGCCCGTCCGAGGTGAACTTCACCGCGTTGCCGACCAGATTGGTCAGCACCTGCCGGACACGTCCGGGATCGCCCACAAAGAGTGTCGGCAGGAACAGGTCGTAATCCACCAGCAAAGACAGCCCCTTGTCGCGCACGCTGGGCTGCAACAGCATCGCGACCTCAAGAATGCAGCGTTCGAAGTCGAACTGTTCAGGGTGCAGGATCAGCTTGTCCGCTTCGATTTTCGAATAGTCCAAAACGTCGTTGATGATCACCAACAGCGCCTCACCCGAATTGCGGATGGTGTTGAGATACAGGCGCTGTTCCTCATCCAAAGGGGTTTCCGACAACAGCTCGGTCATGCCGACAATGCCGTTCATCGGGGTTCGGATCTCATGGCTCATATTGGCCAGAAAGGCGGATTTGGCTCTGTTCGCGGCCTCGGCCCGTTCGCGGGCGGCGTTCAACTCGGCCTCATTGCGGACGGTGGCGGTGATGTTCAGGCCAAGGCTGATGACGTCACCACCATTGCCGCGCTGGTCGATCATCTTGAAATACTCGCCATTCCACAGCTTGATCACCACCGATTCAGGATGCGGCAGCGTCCAGCGCTCCAACATTCTGCGCCGCCAGTCCGAGGCCGGTTCCGTGCCGATATCCACAAGGCCCTCGTCGGTCAGAATCTCAAGGATACGCGCATAGGAAATGCCCGGAGCGACCTCATCCAATCCGTCAAACAGCATCAGATAGGTGGCATTCGCCGCGATCAGACAGTTCTGGTGATCAAAGAAGGCAAAGCCATCCTGAATGGTCTGCATGGACTGCCACAACCGGCGCTCGGCCAGTTCCATCTTGGCATTCGCGCGTGTCAGATCGGATTTGACCTTTTCGTTTTCGCCGCGCACCGTTTCAACCTCGGCCTGGGTTTCACCGATACGTTTCGTCAACGCCACGGCATGCAGGCCCAGCTTGCGGTTGGCCGCCGAAAGCTCGGCCTGTTTCATCTCTAACAGCCGTTCCGCCGCCAGACGCGCGCGCCGTTCCTGCGCCAGTTTGTTTGCAAGACTCATCTTAGGTGATCCCGGGTCAGTCGGGTCCAGCATCCGGGCAGAGCGTGAAAAAGTGCTTAAGCCGTTGCCGGACCGATGCGCCCCGTGTCAGAGTTTTGGCAATGAAAGGTTTGCCATGCGTCCCATCCAACTTATCTGCGCGGCTTGCGTGTTCGCCTTATCCACCTCGGTCGCGCGGGCCGACTGCGCCACCGACGAACAGGTCGCGCAGTATGTAAAAGACTACCTGAGCAACACCCCGACCGTAGCCCTGTCCGCCACGGGCACGATGGAGGATGCGCTGTGCACTCAGGCGCGGATTGTCGCCGCGTTAGAGCCGCATTTGGGTCCAGTCATTGGCTATAAGGCCGGTTTGACCAGCCCGCCTGCGCAAGAACGGTTCGGCGCGTCCGAGCCGGTTCAGGGCGTGCTGTTCCGCGACATGATGCTAAGCGATGGCGCAAGGGTTCCGGCGCAATGGGGCGCCCGTCCGGTGTTTGAGGCCGATTTGATTTTGGTCGTTGGCGATGCAGACATCAATCAGGCCACAACCCCGGTTGAGATCATGGAGCATATCTCGGCCGTTCATCCCTTTGTCGAGTTGCCCGATCTGACCCTGGCCGAAGGTGAACCGATCACGCCGGAAACCCTGACCGCCATCGGGGTTGCGCCAAAACTGGGCGTGTTGGGTGCAAAGATTCCGGTGTCAGACCCAGCGTCAATGACGCAGGCGCTGGCCGATATGACCGTTACGCTCCTCGCAGCGGATGGTGAGATTCTGGCACAGGTCCCGGGCATTGCGGTTCTGGGGCATCCGGCCAATGCGGCGCTATGGCTGATGTCAAAAGGCATCTCGTTCCAGCCCGGAGACCTGATCTCGGTCGGGTCATTCGGGCCGCTTGTTCCCCCCGCGAAAGGCAAAAGGGGCGCGTCGGTCACCTATGCCGGGTTGCCGGGTAATCCTAGCGTCAGCGTGGTGTTCGAGTAATCAGCGCCGCCCCTCGCGCAGCCACCCGCCCAGCAGGAAACCACCTGCCAGCAGCAGAACCAGCCATGGCGGCAACAGCCCGGCCTGCGTGACATCGCGCGTTTCATAAGCGTTGCGCGGGGTCAGGCCAATCCAGCCGCGCCCGGCAGCGGGACGCCCGGCGCGCACCTCGCGGATCGCGGGCAGGCCATCTTCAACCGCCAGCGCGCCGCCCCGCATTTCGGCCAGCAGGGGCGCAAGAACCTCATCGGTTGCGATTGTGCGCTCAAATTCCTTCGGCGCGGCAGGGCCAAGGCCGATCACGGCAGACTGATCGCCCTCTTGCAGGCGGTACAACCCAATCTCGGGGCCGAAATACTGTGCCTCGAACCGGCCCGGAGAGACCTCGTCCAGCGTGATCTCAAGCGTTTTACCGTTGGGACGGGTGATGGTGACGGGACCGATCTCATCCCCCAGCGTTTGGCGGATGATACGCATGACCTGACCGTTGGCTTCGGCCCACATGGCCTCTTCCTCAAGCTCGGGCTCTTTCATCATCCAATGGGCCAGACGGCGCAGCAGTTCCAGCTGCGGGCCGCCGCCTTCAAAGCCGCGACTCCACAGCCACGCATGGTCCGACGCCAGCAGCGCCACGCGCCCTTCGCCCACGCGGTCCAGCACCAGCAGCGGACGGTCATCAACGCCGGTCATCAACATCTCGCCCGAACGCTGGCTGACATCGATCTGGCGCAGCCAGGCCCCCCAATCCTCGGAATCGCCCAGTTCGGTGGTCACAGGGTGGCGGTGCCCCAGATCGGTCACCATTGGCACAAAGCGTTCCTCAATCACCCGCGCCGTGGGATGGGCTGGCAGGATCGGGGCCAGTGGTGAGCGGAAGATACTGTCGGCACTGGCAAAATCCGGGCCTGCCGCGACCAGAACCGCGCCGCCATCGTTGATATACTGGGTGACGTTATCCAGATAAATCGCAGGCAGGATGCCCCGGCGCTTGTAGCGGTCAAAGATGATCAGATCGAAATCGTTGATCTTTTCCAGAAACAGCTCGCGCGTTGGAAAGGCGATCAGCGAAAGTTCATCCACCGGCACGCCGTCCTGTTTTTCCGGCGGGCGCAGGATGGTGAAATGCACCAGATCGACCGAGCTGTCGGATTTCAGCAGGTTGCGCCATGTGCGCCCACCCGGATGCGGCTCACCCGAAACCAGCAGCACCCGCAGCCGGTCGCGCACGCCGTTCATCTGGATCAGCGCCGTGTTGTTGCGATCGGTCAGTTCCCCTTCGGCGCGCGGCACGGTGAATTGCAGCACATTGCGCCCGCCATGGGGCAAGGCAATCGGCAATTCCACATCGACACCAATAGGAATGGTGAACTGCTCGGGCTCGGCCCCGTCAACCGAGACCTCAAGCGGCGCGGTCAAAGCACCGGCCGGGGCGGCACCGCTGTCTTCGACCCGCAAGGTCAGGGTCACCGGCTCATCAATGATGGCAAAGGCAGGGGCGTTGCGGACAATCAGGCGGCGATCCCAGTCACCGGCCCGACCGGTCTGCAGCAAATGCAGCGGGGCGGGCAGGTCCGGGGCCTGATCCACATCGTGAACGATCCCGTCCGAAACCACCAGAATACCCGCAATCCGGGCGCGCGGTTCCTCGGCCAGCGCGGCATTCAGGGCCGCCATGACCTGCGTGCCCGCATCGCCATCGCCGTCCCCGACCGCGATCCGGCGCAGTTCGGTGTTGTCCCGGCTTTCAATTTCGGCAGCCAGGCTGTCGGCGGCCTGCGCTGTCTGTTCGGCCCGGTCCGACAGGCTCTGGCTGGCGCTTTGATCCTCGATCATCAGAACGATATCGGTCAGGGGCGCGCGATCTTCGACCTGATACACAGGTCCACTCAGCGCCGCGACCACCACCAGCGCCGCCAACCCGCGCAGCGCCCAGCCCGACAATCCGCGCCACAGGGCCAGTATCACACCTGTGCCTGCAATCGCTGCGACAATCGCCAGAACGGGCCATGGCACCAACGGATCGAATATGACGGTTCCGGTCATTGTCCCAACCTGTCCAGCAAAGCAGGCACATGCACCTGATCGGATTTGTAGTTCCCGGTCAGCACATGCATCACCAAATTCACGCCAAAGCGGTTCGCAAGCTCACGCTGACGCTCGCCCGCATAGCCCCGACCCACCGGCAACAGCGCCTGACCGTTGCGGTCCACGGCCCAGGCCGAGGCCCAGTCATTGCCACCGATGACCACCGGCGTCACGTTGTCATTGAGGTTGCGGAAGGGCATCCCCTCAATCTGTTCGGCATCCAGCGGCGCGGCCTCAACCCAGACCTCGGTCCCGGAATAGCGGCCCGGGAAATCCTGCAACAGGTAGAACGCACGGGTCAGCACGTGATCACGTGGAACAGGCTCTAACGCGGGGATATTCAGAGGGGCGGCCAGCTGTTGCAGCTTGCGACCATTGGGGCTGGAGGCCCCGAACCGCGCCACATCCGCGTCGCGCGTATCAAACAGGATCATCCCGCCCGAACGCAGATAGGCGTTCAGCTTGGCATAGGCCTCGGCCGAGGGCTGCGGCTGATCCGGCGTGACGGGCCAGTAGAGCAGCGGAAAGAATGCCAGCTCATCCCGTTCCAGATCGACGCCCATCGGGTCCACAGGTTCGACCGAGGTGCGATAGAACAGCGTCTGCGCCAACCCCCGCATGCCCGCATGGGCCACGTCGTCGACCTGTGCATTGCCTGTCAGCACATGGGCCAGCACCAGTTCCTGCGTGGCCGTCAGGGCAAACTGCGTATCCTCGGGCGTTTGCGCCTGACCCTGCGGCGCAACCAGCATCGCGCCCAGCGCAACGGCTGCCGCCTTGGCCAGACCCAAGCGCCCGGACAGGGCCAGCGAGGCCAGCACATCGACGGTCAGCAACACCAGCGCGAGGCTGAGAAGCAGCCCCCCGATCGGGGTTTCCGTACTGACCTCCTGCCCCTTGATCGGTACATCCGAGGGCCAGCTAACGGGGCTGAGGACGGTATCGTCGGACAGCACGTTCAACGCCAGTTTCTGCTTGCCGCTTTCATAAAGCCCCGGTTGCAGATCAGGGCCAATCGCGCCACCAAGCAACTCTGCCCCGTCCACTCCGGCCAGGTTGCCCGCATCGGACAGGGTGCCAAAGCCATCCATGACCTGAACAGGCTCCCACGTGGTGCCCTGCAACTGATCCTGCTGACGGGTCTTGGCGGCTGAGGCCACGGCAAGCCGATCCAGCATCTCAACGAACAGGCCCGACAGGGGCAGGCTGGACCATTCCGCATCTGCGGTCACATGAAACAGAACGACCTGCCCCAAGCCCAGCGGTTTGCGCGTCACCAGCGGCGTGCCATCCGAGAGCGACGCAATCACCCGATCCGCCAAGTTAGGGTCTGGTTGCGCCATGACCTGCGTGGTCACCGTTACATCCCCCGGAACCTGCAATCCGAAAAAGGGAGAGCCTTCGGGGAACGGAGCCAGTCCCTTGGCCTCACCCCAGCTCATGGCACCGCCGACCGAACGGCCGCCGCTGCGCAAGCGCACCGGCAACAGCGTGTCTTCGGCATCCCGGCCCAGATCACTGGCCGCCATACGCGGCCCGGCAAAACGCAGCAGCAAACCGCCCTGCTCAACCCATTCTGTCAATGCCGATTGCTCACCATCTGACAGCTTTGCCACATCGGCCAAAACGATCACGTCGGGATTGGCGGGCAGAACTTCCAGCAAGCCGCCCTCAACAAAATCCGCCGTCGGGCTGAGAACCTGCGTCAGGTAATGCAGGGGCGAGAGCAGCTCCAGCCCTTCGCGATTCAGCGTGCCCGCAATCAGCGCCACCTCACGCCGGCGCAGGCTGTCATCGGTCAGGGTCAAGGCGCCGGCAGAGCGCTGGCCCTGAATCTCAAACCTTGTGATCCGCGCGCGCAACTCAGATGGCAGCGCCAGGTCTACCTGCGCCAGTGTCTCACCACTAGGAAACTCCAACTCGACCGATTGCAAAACCCGCATCACTCCGGCGGGGTCGCGGCCTTGCGCCAAAACGGTCATGCTGTCGGCAGGTCCGGCCTCGGCCCGCTGAGCGGTCAGTTGGATCACGCCATCCTGATAAGCGGCGGGCAGCAGGCCCAGAACCGGTGTTGCGGCCTGATAGACAGTGACTGCCCCGCGCGCTTGGAGTGCTGCCAGAACGCGGTCTTGCCCTTCAAAGGCCAAACGGTCGCTGAACCAATGGGTGTCAAAGCCACCGTCCAACTGGCCGATAGCGGCCACTGCCTGATCGATCTGCAATTCGGTGGGTTGCCATGGTGTCGGGGTCAAACCGGGCAAACGTCCGCGCCACGCTTCTGCGGCTTGGAATACCGGCTGTTCAGGCTCCGTCAGGCTCAGGATGGCCACGGTGCGGCCTGCGCGCCCGGCTTCGGACAATTGCGCATCGATCTGATCGAGGGTTGAGGACCAGCGCGTGGCCCCGGCCCAGCTGGCATCAAGCAGCAGCAGCAAAGGGCCCGTTCCGGTCTGATCGCGGGACGGGTTCAGGACCGGTCCGGCCAACCCAATGATAATCGCCGCCGCGGCCAGCATTCGCAGCAGTAACAGCCACCACGGGGTCCGATCCGAGACACTCTCTTCATCCTTCAGACCCAACAACAGCGTCACGGCAGGGAACAAACGTCGGATCGGCGCAGGTGGCACGGCGCGCAGGATCAGCCACAAGATCGGCAGGGTCAGCAGACCCAGCAGCACCCATGGTGCAGTAAAGCCGATGCCCGCCAAAACCGTCATCGCGTTCCCCCATCCAGCGCGCGATAGAGCCACAAAAGAGCCGCCTGTGCACTGTCACCGGTATGGTGCAGGCCCAATTGCCAGCCTGTGGCGCGACACAACCGGGTCAGCGCATCCTTGCGCTTGGCAAGCCGCTCAAGATAGCGATCCCGCAATTCTCCAGCCTTGAGCGTTTCATGCCGCACAGACCCACCGACGCTTTCGAAAATGGTGCGACCACGGTAGGGAAATGTCTCTTCCTTGGGGTCGAGCACCTGCAGCAGCACACCCCGGACTCCGCGATCTGCGGCTTTGGTCAGGGCCAGCTCAACCTCGTCCAGCGACCCAAGGAAGTCGGATATGAACACAGCCCGCGCATGGGGGATCATCGCGCGGTGTTCGGGCGGGGCGTAGTCGGTCTCGGAATCCTCGGACCAGGCCTGCGCCAGCCGCACGATCTGCGCATTGCCCCGCCGGGGCGGCAAGGTGGTTCCGGTTAGACCAACACGCTCGCCGCCCCGCACCAGCAGAATGGCGATAGCAAGCGCCAACAGACGCGACCGGTCGGCTTTCGGGGGCAGCGTCTTGTCAGAGGCAAACCGCATGGATGCCCCCTGATCAATCCACATCATCACCGATTGCGCGATCTGCCATTCGCGTTCGCGCACAAATTGCTGATCCCCACGGGCCGACCGCCGATGGTCGATCATACGACGGCTGTCACCGATCTGCGCCGGGCGGTATTGCCAGAAATCATCGCCCAGACCGGATCGTCTGCGCCCGTGATCGCCCAGCAGGACGGTTCCGGCCAGATGTTCGGCCCGTGCCAAAAGGGGCGGGAACCGGGACGCCTCGGCCTCGGACCTTTCGCGAAGGGTCAGCGCGGCATTCACGCCGCAGCCTCGGTGCGGGCCAGACCTGCGGCGGTGCTTTCGATCAGATCGGCAAGGCTGTCACCCCGCGCCCGTGCCGCAAAGTTCAGCGCCATCCGGTGGCTGAGAACGGGGCGTGCCATGTCCAGCACATCCTCGGCATTGGGCGCCAGCCGCCCCTGCAGCATCGCGCGCGCGCGCACCGTCATCATCAGCGCCTGCGCCGCACGGGGACCGGGGCCCCATGCAACGGTCTCAGCAACGCGCTCGGACACGCCGGCCTCTTCGGGGCGGAAGGCGCGGACCAGATCGAGGATCAGTTCAACCACGGACTCCCCCACCGGCATCCGGCGCAGCAGAACCTGCGCGGCCAGCAGCTCTTGTTTGGTGAAAATCTCATGCGCCTCTTCTTCTTCGACGCCTGTGGTCGCCAGCAGAATATCACGCTCGGTCTGGCGGTCCGGGTATTCCACGTCGATCTGCACCAGGAACCGGTCAAGCTGCGCCTCGGGCAAGGGATAGGTGCCCTCCTGTTCGATGGGGTTCTGCGTGGCCAGCACGTGGAAGGGGTCACCCAGCGACCGATCCTCACCCGCCACAGTCACCGTGCGTTCCTGCATCGCCTGCAACAACGCCGACTGGGTGCGCGGGCTGGCGCGGTTGATCTCATCCGCCATCAACAGTTGGCAAAAGATCGGACCCTGAATGAACCGGAAATGGCGGGAGCCATCCTCGGCCGTGTCCAGAACCTCGGACCCCAGAATATCGGCGGGCATCAGGTCGGGCGTGAACTGGATACGGTTGCCATGCAGGCCCATCACGGTCGACAACGTCTCGACCAGCCGCGTCTTGCCCAGACCGGGCAAGCCGATCAGAAGCGCATGCCCGCCACACAGCAACGCGGTCAGCGTCAGGTCCACGACCCGTTCCTGTCCGATAAAGCGGCGGGTGATCGAGGCCTTGGCCTCTTGTAGTTTGGTTTCCAGCGCTTCGATCTCGGACACGAGGTCGGCAGGTTCGGTCATGACTTTCCCTTCCGTGGACTATTATAAGTTGAGTGTATCGCGCTGAGAGGAAATGGCAAAAGCAATGAGCGGACAAAAAGCTGTGACACCTTCCCCTGATGGCCTGGCTGCATCAGTCAAAGCGGCCAAAACCAAGGGTTTGCCCCCTGTTCACCTGTGGAATCCTCCGTTTTGCGGCGATTTGGACATCCGCATCGCCAAAGATGGCACCTGGAGTTATTTAGGGTCGCCCATCAACAGGTTCGAGCTTGTGAAGCTTTTTTCCTCAATTCTTAAGAAAGAAGGCGGGAAATACTATCTGGTGACCCCGGTCGAAAAGGTGGGAATCACTGTCGACGATGCGCCGTTTGTGGCCGTCGATTTCGACGCAGAGGGCACGGGCGAGGCGCAGAACCTGATCTTTACAACACATGTTGGCGACACCGCGCTGGCCGGGCCGGACCATCCGATCCGAATTGTCATCGATCCCGAAACAGATGAGCCGTCACCCTATGTATTGGTTCGCACAAACCTTGAGGCGCGGATCGACCGCAAGAGTTTCTATCGCCTTGTCGACATTGCCACCCACCGCGATGGCTGGTTCGGCGTGTGGTCCGGGGGACAGTTTTTCCCGCTGATCCAGTCTGACGCCCTGCCCGATTAGGCCGGGCGCGCCACGCGGCGATCCTGCGCCAGCACAACGGCCACAGCAACAATCCCCGCGCCCAGCGCGCGGGTCCAATTCCACTCATCCCCCATCGCCAGCATGATCAGCATCACGTAAAATGGCGCAATATTGATGTGGAATGAGGTCAGGGCCACCCCGATCTTGCCAATCGAGGCGATGAAGAACACCTGGCTCAACCCCATTGAGATCAGCGCATAGATCATCAGCATTCCGGCCTGCTGCACATCAAACGCGATGGTCGGCATGACCTGCATGCCCATCTGCCTGGCACCAAAGAACAGCATCAAGGCCACGACCAGCCCGCCCGCAAAGGTAATCGTACTGCGCCCGGTCTGGCTGAGCTCGGGAAAATCGCGCGCGGTTGCCATGCTGGCCCAGCAGAACAAGGCGGTCGACACGATTGCACACAGGGCCCCCAGCCCCAATTGCGCCGGAGCCAGCGCGCTGGTCGCAATCAGCCCCCCGATGATTGACACCATGACGCCCAGCGCAAAATTCCACCGCAGACGTCGCGCCCCCGTCGCCAGCTCGATCACAGTTGCAAACAGCGGCGCGCATGAGGCGATGATCGCCACAGTCACTGGGTCCGTGAACTTTTGCGCCAGAATGATCAGGAACATGGCCACACCCAGAACCCCGCCGACCATCAGCGCATGGCCCCACCGCGCCCCCAGAACCCGGCTGGGCCCGTCGATCAGGATCCAGATCGGCACCATGACCGCCACCGCAAGCCCTAGCCGCGCCACAAACAGCGCAACCGGCGGCCAGCTTTGCAACAGCACCTCAGCCGCCGGAAACCCCGCCGCCCAGGTCAGCATCGAGGCGACCGCCAGCCCGTTGCCAGTCAAAACCGGGCTGCGTCCGGCAGACACAGAAAGGGTGTTCCCGCGCGCGGGGTCAGGGCTCATCGCCATGGGGCCAAACCTTCTGTTGAACGGGGATCGGAATTGATTCGCCGCGTTGGCTCTGAGGGTCGTTGATTTGAAACGACCATTCTGGTCGATTTTCGACAATCTGTCGTTTTTGGTCCTCTTTCACCCAAGTCAGCCTGCCGCTAAGGTCAGCATGAAATCGCCCCGAGACCCCGCATGCCCAAATTCGCCGCCAATATCTCGCTGCTCTTTACCGAGCTTCCCTACCTTGAACGGTTTCAGGCCGCCGCCGAAGCGGGCTTCAAAGCTGTTGAGATTCTGTTCCCCTATGATCTGGCCGCCAAGGAAACCCGCCGCGCATTGCTGGCCAACGGGCTTGAATTGGTGCTGATCAACGCCCCGCCACCCAACTATACCGGGGGTGAGCCTGGGTATGCCGCCGTTCCGGGGGGTGAGGCACGGTTTCAATCCGACATCCGCCGTGTGATGCGCTATGCTGGTGTGCTGAAACCTGCGCTAATCCACATCATGTCAGGCTATGCCTCAGGCCCCGAGGCGCGGGATACATTTGTGCGGAACCTGCAATGGGCCGCGGATTATGCCCCGGACCAACAGTTCACAATCGAGCCTCTCAACCCGGTGTCCCAGCCCGACTATTTCCTGAATGATTACGATCTGGCAGCCGAGGTGCTGGACCATGTGAACCGCCCCAATGTCGGTCTGCAATATGACAGCTTCCACGCCCATATGATCCACGGCGACGCCCATACCGTTTGGGAACGCTTTCATACGCGGGTGGTGCATGCCCAGATCGGCGCCGCCCCGGATCGCTCGGAACCCGGTCGGGGGGTCACCGATTTCAAGCACCTGTTCTCCGCGATGGAGGCTGCGGGCTATATCAACTGGGTCAGTGCCGAGTATACCCCATCGACGCCCCGCACGACCGACAGCCTGGGGTGGATGCGGGGCTAGCTCTGGTCTTTTTGGGCAAAATCAGGCAGGTGAACGCATCGCGACAATCAGGATGCCCGATATGATCCCTGCCCGTTACGCCCGCGCCATTTTCAGCCTGATCATGTCCGGCCTGATGTCCTGCATCGTGACCGGTATCGCGACGGTCAAGGCCATCGGGTTTGGGCCCACCACGCTGGGTGACTGGATGGCGTCCTGGGGGTTTTGCTGGCCCATCGCCTTCACCGTGATCCTGCTGCTGGGCCCCACGGTACAACGTGTGGTCAACCGCCTGGTCAGTCCCACGGACTGACCCGCTGCGAAGAGGGCCCGCCGGGCCTGATGAGCAGCGCCTGCCTCAATGCGCCTCGGCCCAGTTGGCCCCCTGGCCTGCATCCACGCTCAACTTGACGTCCAGCTTGACCGCAGGGTCCGAGGCCCCTTCCATCACGTCCCGCGCCACGCCGATCACCTGATCTACTGCGTCTTCGGCCACTTCGAACAGCAATTCGTCATGCACCTGCAACAGCATCTTTGCAGGTAGCCCGTCGATCGCATCCGGCATCCGCACCATCGCGCGCCGGATCACATCCGCAGCCGTCCCCTGAATCGGAGCGTTAATCGCCGCCCGACGCGAGAATCCTGCATGCGGCCCTTTGGCGTTGATCTCGGGCGTATGGATTTTGCGGCCGAACAGCGTCTGGACATATCCGTTCTCTTTCGCAAAAGCGATGGTGTCGTCCATATAGGCTCTGATACCCGGGAACCGCTCAAAATACCGGTCAATGAAACTCTGCGCCTCGGCGCGGGGAATGCGCAGGTTCCGCGCCAGACCAAAACCGGAAATCCCGTAGATCACACCAAAGTTGATCGCCTTGGCCTGACGCCTGATCTCGGGCGTCATCTCGTCCAGCGGCACATCGAACATCTCGGACGCGGTCATGGCGTGAATGTCCAGACCATCCGCGAATGCCTGTTTCAGCGCCGGAATATCGGCGATATGGGCCAGAATGCGCAGCTCGATCTGGCTATAGTCCAGGCTGACCATCACATTGCCCGGCTCGGCGATAAACGCTTCGCGAATGCGGCGGCCTTCTTCGGTGCGCACCGGAATGTTTTGCAGGTTCGGATCGGTCGAGGCCAGACGCCCTGTGTTCGCCCCGGTGATCGAATAAGACGTATGCACCCGCCCCGTGTCCGGGTTGATATGGGTCTGAAGCGCATCCGTGTAGGTCGATTTAAGCTTGGACAGCTGCCGCCAGTCCAGCACCCGGCGGGGCAGTTCATGTTCTGTGGCGAGGTCTTCCAGAATGTCGGCCCCGGTCGAGTATTTCCCGGTCTTGCCCTTCTTGCCGCCCTCAAGACCCATCTTGTCGAACAGAATCTCGCCCAGCTGCGCGGGCGAGCCGACGTTGAAGTTCTCACCAGCCAATTCGTGAACTTCAGCCTCTAACCCGGCCATTTTCTGCGCAAACGCGTTGGACATGCGGCTGAGGACATCGCGGTCAACCTTGATGCCGTGCATCTCCATTTCTTTGAGAACCGGCACCAGAGGACGTTCGAGCGTTTCATAAACCGTCGTTACCTGCACCTGATGCAGTTGCGGTTTGAACAGCTTCCACAGGCGGAGGGTGATATCCGCATCCTCGGCGGCATAAGCGGTGGCCTCATCAATCGGCACCTTGTCGAAAGTGATCGCCGATTTGCCCGAACCCAGCAGCGGTTTAATCGGAATGGGCGTGTGGCTCAGATAACGTTCCGACAGGGTATCCATGCCATGCCCATGCTCACCGCCATGCATCGCATAGGACATCAGCATCGTGTCATCGATGGGGGCGACATCCACGCCATAGCGCGCGAAAATCTTGGCGTCGTATTTCATGTTCTGCCCGATTTTCAGGATCGACGCGTCCTCAAGCAGCGGTTTCAGCAGGGTCAGAGCCTCATCCAGCGGCATCTGCCCCTCGGCCAGCGCGTCCGAGCCAAACAGATCATCCGCCGCACCATCGCGGTGGGTCAGAGGAATGTAACAGGCTTCACCGGCCTCAATGCACAGCGAGATACCAACCAGATCAGCGATCATTTCGTTCAGGCCCGTGGTCTCTGTGTCAACAGCCACCCAGCCCCGCTCATAGGCCTGATCGATCCATTTTTGCAGCGCCCCCGCGTCACGAACACATTCGTATTTCGTGGCATCAAAGGGCAGCGCCTCGGCCTCTTCCACCTCAGCGACCGGCGCGGGCGCGTCGGCAATCACCGGCGCCTCGGTCCCCAGCTTGTCGGCAATGCGCTTGGTGAGGGTGCGGAACTCCATATCCGCCAGAAAGCCCAGCAGGGTTTCGGCGTCGGGGTCTTTCACCTCAAGATCATCCAGCGTGAAATCCAGCGGAGTATTTTCGTCCAGCTGCACCAGCTTTTTCGACAGCTCGATCTGATCGCGCTTTTCGATCAGGGTTTGGCGACGTTTGGGCTGTTTGATCTCTTCGGCGCGGTCAAGCAAGGTCTCCAGATCGCCGTATTCGTTGATCAGCAGGGCCGCAGTCTTGACCCCAATCCCCGGCGCGCCCGGCACGTTATCGACGCTGTCACCTGCCAGAGCCTGCACATCGACCACACGTTCGGGGCCGACCCCGAATTTCTCAACCACCCCGTCGCGGTCGATGCGCTTGTTCTTCATCGCGTCCAGCATTTCGACGCCGTCACCCACCAACTGCATCAGGTCCTTGTCCGAGCTGACGATGGTCACCCGCCCGCCTGCCGCGCGCGCCTGAACGGCCAGCGTGGCGATGATGTCATCGGCCTCGTACCCCTCAAGCTCTTTGCAGGCGATATTGAAAGCGCGCGTTGCCTCGCGGGTCAGGGGCATCTGCGGGCGCAGATCCTCGGGCATCGCCTCGCGGTTGGCTTTATAAAGGTCATAGAGGTCGTTGCGGAACGTGTGCGAGCCCTTGTCAAAGATCACCGCCACATGGGTCGGCGCATCGGGTCCGGCGTTTCCTTCGACATATTTCTGCAGCATGTTGCAGAACCCCGACACGGCCCCGATCGGCAGCCCGTCAGATTTGCGGGTTAGCGGCGGTAGTGCGTGATAAGCCCTGAAAATAAAGGCCGATCCGTCGATCAGATGCAGGTGACACCCTTTTCCAAATTCACTCTTGCTCATGGTGGCGCGCCCCTTACAGTGCTGATCATGTTCGTTAAGCGCATTTTATCCGCCATCCCGCTGTTGACCGCAATCACTCTTGTCGGCGCTCCGGCATATTCAGGCCCCAAGCTTCCGAAGGATTGTGTTTCGGATCAAACAAACGCGTCCAACTGCGTGCCGATTCTGGCCTGCCTTGGCAAAGGCGGCATCTATTTTTCCGGTCGCGCAATAGGCTGGAGTTCGGGCACCTTCGCGGGTCAAAGCAGCGCCGAGTTTGCATGCTATGGCGAATGGACGGCAAAAGGCACCTTCGGTTTGGGCGAGGCCAAGATCACCTGTGACAATGACCTGACCGGCAGGGCCTTTTTCACCTATCAGCACCCTGAAACGGGCACTGCGTCCGGGACGGGATTCATGAGCAACGGAGAACCATTGCGCGTTTGGACAGGTCATAACGTGGAGCAGTTTTTGCTGGATGAGTTTGGGAACATAGACACCGCAGCGCTCTGCCGGAACATCGCAAAGCCCGTCAGCTGATAACCGCCGCCATCTACCTGAACATACTTTTCTAGAGGCTTCCGTCTACGGTTGTTTAGGTCACCATCTATCCACCGAACAGCCCGCTGAACACGTCCGAGAAACTGTTCAGCAGGGCCATGATCACCATCACGCCGAGCAGGGCGAAAAAAGCAAAAGCAAAGAACTGAAACAGGATCGCACCCAGGCCGATAACAACACCGGCAATGGCCGGGCGCCGCTTTTCGTGGCGCAGGATACCGATCACCGAAACAACGATAGCCAGCCCGCCCAACATGGCCACACCGATACGCAGAAAATCATCCATGTCGCGGGTCCGCGCCACGGGATCGGGTTGGTCCAACCCAGCCGCGGAGCGCAAGGTGGATTTACCCAGCTCGGCCGCCAGTTCACCCAGCGACACCCCGGCGGACTGCTGAGGCGCAAACGGCCCGGCCCAAAACACAAACAGCGCCGCAAACATCGCAGCTGACGCAACGCAAAACCCGATCCATCCAAAGACCGGGCTGGCAGTATCCGTGTCAGAAACATCCGTCATTGCACTCCCCTCTCTTGGCCGCACTCCTGCATATCACGACAATCGCGGCGAGATTTTGGCAAAGGGGGATCGTTGGGACAGTCAGGGCGCGGCTGTGCCCGAAAAGGCATAAACCGTTAGCGATCTAGGCCATACGAAAGGCGCGGTCGGTTTTGTCCCAGATCAGCCCGGTCTGCTCTGCGATCAACTGCATCTGCTTGTTCAGAGACCGATCATTCAATCGACGGCTGAGCGTACGCAGTGGCACAAGGTTCCGTTCACCATAGCCATCAATCAGAAAGAACATGCGCACCTGATCCCGCATGCCGTGGACAATGTTCTGCGCATGAATATCCCGGCCCACGATCTGAAATTCGAACAGCTTGCGCACGAACACGTTCAGCTCATCCAGTACCGCATCGGTCAGCGCATGCTGCTTGCAGATGGACAACAGATCATGCGCAAGCGCGCCGTCTTCCGAACAAATCCGCTCAACCACCAGACCCGGCCCGACATCCGTCTGGACGATGCCAAAGGACCGCGCCAGCGGCATGTTCGAGATATCCAGACCGCTTTTCAGCGCCGCTTTCATCTCACACTCAATTTCCTTGAGCGCATTGCGAAACGCCGAATCCGGCAGCATACGCCGCACCACGCGTTTCGCAAAAGACCGGTTCCGCCGTGTCCGTGGCCGTGTCACCTTGACCAGCAACTCAGGCTGCTCGGGGCAGGCATAGACGTTTCTGTGGCCGCCTTTGGCCACAAGCTCCTGATCTGAAAGGTGCAATGTCTGCAGTGGAAAGAACACCTGAAGCACATCCTGAAATCACAAAACCAGCCCGCCGGATTTAGACTCTTTCTTCCGGCAGGAGAAGCATGTGTAACAGATTTGTGTCGGTTTTTTTAGTCTTTGTCGGCCAGAACGTATTTGCAATCGCAATAGGGGCATTCGACCCAGCCGGTATCTTCAGGGATCTGCAGCCAAACCCGGGGATGACCCAAGGCCCCCTCGCCGCCGTCGCAGGCGACACGGGTGGTTTCGACGATCCTGGTTTCCGGCGCTTCGATGGTCACGGCTGGCGATCCTTCATTGGTTGTCGGCCTCGCGGGCATGGTTTAGGTGCTTTTATGAGCGATGAGTAAACCGGGGGCAAGAGCCACATGAGTGATGCGGCAATCAGGATCGAGGGACTGCGCAAAACCTATCGTGGCGGCAAAAGCCAGCCCGAAAAACATGCGTTGAAAGGCATTGATCTGACGGTTCCACGCGGGTCGGTCTTTGGTCTTCTGGGCCCTAACGGGGCCGGGAAATCAACCCTGATCAACATTCTTGCCGGTCTGGTGGTCAAAAGCGCGGGCAATGTGTCGATCTGGGGATTCGATCAGGATCAGCATCCGCGCCAGTCCCGTGCCGCTATCGGTGTGATGCCGCAAGAGCTGAACCTGGACCCGTTTTTCACCCCGCGCGGCGCGCTGGAGGTTCAGGCCGGTCTGTATGGTGTACCCAAGGCGCAGCGCCGCAGTGACGCGATTCTGGAACTGGTCGGGCTTGCCGACAAGGCCGAAGCCTATGCCCGCACCCTTTCAGGCGGCATGCGGCGACGGTTGCTGCTGGCCAAGGCGCTGGTGCATCATCCCAAGATTCTGGTTCTGGACGAACCTACTGCGGGGGTGGATATCGAGCTGCGCCAGATGCTGTGGGCCAATGTGCGCAAGCTGAACGAACAGGGCATGACCATCATCCTGACCACGCATTACCTGGAAGAAGCACAGGAAATGTGCGACGAGATCGCCATCATCAACCACGGCGAAAAGATCGCGCAGGACAGCACCGCCAATTTGCTGAACCGCATGGACAGCCGCACCATGGTGATCGTCCCCGACGCGCCGGTCACTGATCTGCCCACATCCGAGGGGGTCGAGGCCACGCTGCGCGACGATGGCAGTGTCGTGCTGCAATATCGCAGCGCCCTCACCAGCGCCGAGCAGGTTCTGGAATCGGTGCGCGCCGCGAACATCCGCATCCGCGACGTCCGCACCGAAGAGGCCGATCTTGAGGATGTCTTCCTCGCCCTGACCTCTTCACGCGTCGACGACGCGCCGATGGATGATCAGGACCAACCCCGTCGCGGCATGCACCGGGTCAAGCTTTAGGCACGGTCGATCCGCGCATGGTAACAGTTGTTCAGCGCTGATCGGATATGGATGTAAGCCACGTCATCACGCGCGAATATGGTCTCTGCCGCTGCGCGCAACTGCGCCTGTGGCGTGATGACCCCGGTGCCGTAAACAACCCGGTCATCTGTACCGTATCCCTTGATCAGATAGTTGGGCGATGCGGTCAGTGCCTCGGGCAGATCGGCAGGTCCCTCATAACGCTGACAAGGCTCTGCACAAAGGTATATGGGTCCTGTTTCGGCAAATGGCTGCGTTCTGGGAAAGGGCCTGTGCGCCAGAACCAGCATCTCTTTTCCCTTCGGAATGTAAGTCAGGCAGTGACGACACGGGTTCCCCTCACCGTTCGAAATCGCATGCTCGGGCGGGTTGCCATAGCCGTCCGGTGCGCCGTTGCGATAGGCCTGAACCTGATCTGTGGGAAGGGCGGATATTTTCTGCATGATGTCTCTCCTTTTTTGATCACCCTGCCCGTCGCGATGACCTCAGGCGACCCGTTTCCTGCGCAAAGGACTCGAAAAAGAACAAAAGGTGAATATAATAAGGATTCGCCATGTATGCCGAGTTGTCGATCACGTCGAATTTCACCTTCCTCACCGGGGCCTCGCACCCCGAGGAATACATGCAGCGTGCCGTGACGCTGGGCCTGCCCGCTATCGCAATTGCCGATGACAACTCGGTCGCCGGGATCGTGCGCGCCCATACTCAAGGGCGCGAGATCGCCCGCAAGGTGCGTGAACGGCTGGAGTGGGAGGCGCAGAACACATCCATCGGCCCGCCCTGCCCCGATCACATCCCGAAACCGCCCTCATACCCGATCCACGCGGTGCCGCGCCTGATCCCGGCGGCGCGGCTGATTTTTACCGACGCGCCCACCGTCACCGCCCTGCCCCTGAACCGGCAGGGCTGGGGCAACCTGTGCCGCATCCTGTCAAAGGGCAGCCTGCGGGCTGAGAAAGGCGACTGCATCCTGCATCTGTCGGACCTGATGGAGTTTTCCGACGGTCTCCACCTGCTCCTCTGGCCACAAGCGGCCCGGTCGCAGGGCGGCGCGGGCGCATGGCGGACACAGGCGCAACAGCTGACGCGCCGCTTTGCGGGACGGATGCATCTGTTGATGCACCCTCGGTACGATGGCGCCGATAGTATATATTTTCACGAATTAGAGACTGATTCACGGCAACTCGGCATCCCGACCCTCGCCAGTGCTGCGCCGATGATGCACCACGGCACCCGCCGCAAACTGGGTGATGTCCTGACCGCCATCCGCCTGCGCCGCAAGGTGGATGATCTGGGCCGGGATGCGCTGGCCAATGGTGAACAACGCCTGCGGTCCGAGGCCGAAATGCGGCGCATCTTCAAAAACCATGAAGGGGCCGTCACCCGCGCCCATGTCCTCAGCGAACAGCTGCAATTCTCACTGGATGAGTTGCGCTATGAATATCCCAGCGAAGGCAACGATCAGGAAACCCCGACCCAACGCCTGCACCGTCTGGCGCATGAGGGGCTGAACTGGCGCTATCCGGCGGGGGCCTCGGAGAAGGCGAAAAAGATGCTGGCGCATGAGCTGACCCTGATCGGCAAGCTCAAATACGAACCCTACTTTCTGACCGTCCGGGATATCGTCAAATTCGCCCGGTCCCGCGATGTTCTGTGCCAGGGGCGCGGGTCGGCGGCCAATTCCGTCGTCTGCTACTGCCTCGGCATCACCGAGGTCAGCCCCGAGCTGGGCACGATGGTGTTCGAACGCTTCGTCTCCGAGGCGCGGGACGAGCCGCCCGATATTGACGTGGATTTCGAACATGAACGCCGCGAAGAGGTAATCCAGCATATTTACGACCGCTATGGCCGCCACCGCGCGGGGCTGTGCGCCACCGTGATCCACTATCGCGGCAAGCGCGCCATCCGCGAGGTCGGGCGCGCCATGGGCCTGACCGAAGACACGATCTCGGCCCTGTCCTCGCAGCTCTGGGGGTTCTTCTCGGCCAAGGGGCTTGAGGCCGAACGGATGCGCGAAATCGGCCTTGACCCCGAGGATCGCCGCCTGAAACAGACTCTATCACTGGTATATGAGATCGATGGCTTTCCCCGTCACCTCTCGCAACATGTGGGCGGTTTCATTATCACCGAGGGGCGTCTGGACGAACTTGTCCCCATCGAAAACGCCGCGATGGAAAACCGCACGGTCATCTGCTGGGACAAGGACGATATCGACTCGCTTGGTATCCTCAAGGTCGATGTCCTCAGCCTCGGGATGCTGACCTGCATTCGCAAGGCGTTCGACCTGATCCAGCAGCACCACCGCACCGACTATACGCTGGCCACCCTGCCGCCTGAGGACCCAGTGGTCTATGACATGCTTTGCAAGGCCGACAGTATCGGCGTGTTTCAGGTGGAATCACGGGCACAGATGAACTTCCTGCCCCGGATGAAGCCGCGCAATTTCTATGATCTGGTGATCGAGGTCGCCATCATCCGCCCCGGCCCGATTCAGGGTGACATGGTCCATCCCTATATCCGTCGCCGGAACGGAGAAGAGGAGGTCAGCTTCCCCTCGGACGCATTGGGCGAGGTGCTGAGCAAAACGCTGGGCGTGCCGCTGTTTCAGGAACAAGCCATGCAGATCGCCATCGTGGGCGCGGGGTTCACTCCCGAACAGGCGGACCGGCTGCGGCGGTCACTGGCCACCTTCAAGAAGCACGGCAATGTCAGCGAATTCCGTTCCCTGTTCCTGCGCGGGATGGAACGGAACGGCTATGAACAGGATTTTGCCGAGCGCTGCTTTTCGCAGATCGAAGGCTTTGGCTCTTACGGCTTCCCCGAAAGCCATGCGGCTAGTTTCGCCCTGCTGGTCTATGCCTCAGCCTGGATCAAATGCCACCATCCGGGGATTTTCGCCTGCGCGCTGCTGAATTCACAGCCGATGGGGTTCTATGCGCCTGCCCAGATCGTGCGCGATGCGCGCGAACACGGGGTGCAGGTGCGCCCGGTCTGTATCAATGCCAGTTTCTGGGACAATGTCATGGAACCCGACGGGCGCGGCGGGCTGGCGCTGCGGCTGGGGTTCCGCCAGATCAAGGGCCTGAGCGAGGAAGACGCCAGCTGGCTGACCGCCGCGCGGGGCAATGGCTACACCCAGGTCGATGACGTCTGGCGACGCGCAGGGCTGGGGCCATCCGTCATCGAGCGGCTGGCCGAGGCTGATGCCTTTGCCGCCTGCGACCTGACCCGGCGCGAAGCCCTGTGGCAGGCCAAGGCGATCGCCACCGCCAAGCCCCTGCCCCTGTTCTCGCAGGATCTGGAGGGCGAGGCGCTGGATGAACCCGCAGCCTATCTGCCGCAGATGACACTGGGCGAACAGGTGGTCGAGGATTACGTGGCCACCCGCCTTAGCCTGAAGGCGCATCCCGTCGCCCTGATCCGGCACCTACTGACGCCTGAGCCGCGCGACAAAACCACACCTGTTGCATGACGCCCGAACCGGGTATCCGCCAGAAACAGAGTCGAAAACGGACCGCATATGACCCGCCCCACCCTGCCGCCGCGCTTTCCCGTGACACCGGACCAGATCAACGCGCAGGTCCGCGCCTTTTATGCCCGCGTGCGCACGGACACAGTGCTGGGACCGGTGTTCAACAAACATGTCCACGACTGGCCCGCGCATGAGGACAAGATCGCCGCCTTCTGGCGCAACGCCATCCTGTTTGAGCGCAGCTATGACGGCAATCCGCAGCGGGTCCATAGCGAGCGGCCGGATGTGAAGCCCGAGATGTTCGCCCACTGGCTGGACCTGTTCGAAGAGGTCGCCACCCAAACCCTGCCCCCGGAAACGGCCACCCCCTGGGTTGCGCTGGCCCGGCGGATCGGGGTGGGCATGAAGGCAGGTGTGCAATCCGCGCGCCAGCCCAAGGACGCGCCGCCATTGCTGCGATGATCACGGGTCATGGCGGCTTTGCGATGTTAGCGGTAAAATAGGGGCTATGCGGGTCGGCCAAATGGGTTTACTTGAGGGTAAGACAGCCCCGTTTGCGCTGCGCCCCTACACCGACACATCACCCGAGGCCGATCCATGAGCACTCAGAACTCCACCCTTCGGGGTCTTGGCTATGCGTTTGCGGGCTTTGCCGTCTTTGCCAGCCATGACGCGCTGATCAAAGTGCTGGGCGGCACATACTCGGTGATGCAGATCATCTTTTTCGCCACGCTGTTTTCCTTTGTTCCAATGGCAGTGACGATCCTGACCGACCGGACAACAGGCAACTTCCTGCCGCATCACCCGTGGCTGGTGCTGCTGCGCTCGGCCCTGATGGTTACATCCATGGTCTGCGCCTTCTACGCCTTCTCGGCCCTGCCACTGGCCGAGGTCTATTCTCTGCTGTTTGCCTTCCCCCTGTTTGTCACCGTCCTGTCGATTCCAATCTTGGGAGAGGTGGTGCGCGCCCAGCGCTGGGCCGCCGTAGGGGTGGGTCTGATCGGCGTTCTGATCGTCCTGCGCCCGGGGGCCACAGACATCACCCTGGGTCACCTCGCCGCCCTGACCGCCGCGTTTTCCAGCGCGTTAGGGTCTGTTTTGGTCCGCAAAATCGGGAATGAGGAACGCTCAGCCGTGCTGATCCTCTATCCCATGTTATTGGCCATTCTGGTGATGAGCCTGCTGCAGCCTGCCGTCTACCAACCGCCGTCGCTGCTGCATCTGGCGATGATGGCTTTGGTCGGCGTATTCTCAGTGATCGCGCAACACCTGATCATTTTGGCCTATCGCGCCGCGCCTGCAGGCGTGGTCGCCCCCAGCCAATACAGTCAGATCATCTGGGCCACCCTGTTCGGCATGGTGTTTTTCAACGAGCGGCCCGATGGCTGGGTCGCCGTTGGGGCCAGCATAATCATCGCCTCGGGCGTCTATGTGGTCTGGCGCGAGGCCCGGGCGAATACATCCTCGGTCAATACCCCGGTTCTGAGGGTCCGCTCGCCCCGGTCCGACACCGGCGCATCGCGGCCGGGGAAATGAAAAACGGCGCGCCAATCCGCGCGCCGTTCCTCAAAGTCGCAGGTTTAAAACCTTAGTAGACCACAACCGAACGGATGCTTTCGCCCTTATGCATCAGGTCGAACCCGTGGTTGATGTCGTCCAGACCCATGGTGTGGGTGATCATCGGGTCGATCTCGATCTTACCGTCCATGTACCAGTCGACGATCTTGGGCACATCGGTCCGGCCCCGCGCACCGCCAAAGGCCGTCCCGCGCCACGAGCGGCCGGTGACCAGCTGGAACGGACGGGTCGAGATTTCGGCCCCCGCAGGTGCCACGCCGATGATGATCGACTCACCCCAGCCCTTATGCGCCGATTCCAGCGCGGCGCGCATCACGCCCACATTGCCGGTTGCGTCAAAGGTGTAATCGCCGCCGCCCTTGGTCAGGTTGACCAGATAGGGGACCAGATCGCCCTCGACCTCAGCCGGGTTCACGAAATCGGTCATGCCGAATTTGGTCGCCATCTCGACCTTGGCCGGGTTCAAGTCGACGCCGACAATCTGGTCAGCCCCGGCAAGACGCAGGCCCTGAATGACGTTCAGACCGATACCGCCCAGACCGAACACAATGGCGCGGCTGCCGATTTCCACCTTGGCGGTGTTGATCACCGCGCCAATGCCGGTGGTCACGCCACAACCGATATAGCAGATTTTGTCGAAGGGCGCGTCCGGGCGCACCTTGGCCAGCGCGATTTCGGGCAGAACCGTGTGGTTCGCAAAGGTCGAGCAGCCCATGTAGTGCAGGATCGGATCACCATCCAGCGTCGAAAAGCGCGAGGTGCCGTCGGGCATCAGGCCCTTGCCCTGCGTTTCACGAATTGCCTGACACAGGTTGGTCTTTGGGTGCAGACAGTATTCGCATTCCCGGCATTCCGGTGTGTAAAGCGGGATCACGTGATCGCCGGGCTTCAGGCTGGTGACGCCGGGGCCGACCTCAACCACGACACCTGCGCCTTCATGGCCCAGAATCGCGGGGAACAGCCCCTCGGGGTCGGCACCCGACAGGGTGAATTCATCGGTGTGGCAGATGCCGGTGGCCTTGATTTCCACCAGAACCTCGCCCGCCTTGGGGCCTTCGAGGTTCACCTCCATCACTTCCAAAGGTTTGCCTGCCTGAACGGCGACGGCGGCACGGGTGCGCATGGTGCTTGTCTCCCAATCTTATTTGCCCCGACCCTGCGCCAAAAGCAGGGTGTTTTCAACTGCGCTTTGGTGACAGATCGGCTAAGGATTTGATATTACAGAAACGACATTGCCGGAAAAAGGAGCGCCAATGCGCCGTTTTATCCCACCCCTGATCCTGCTGGCCGCCTGCGCCGAAACACCCCCCGCCCCGGAAGAGACCCGCCTTGCCCCCGAGGTCGCCCCCGTCGATCTGGTCTTTTGCGAAGGGGATGGCGTTGCCAATTCCATCGGCCAGCCGGTTTCAACTATTCAATCCGCGTTGCCCGAACGGTCGCGGGTGCTTGGGCCGGATGATCTGGCCACACAGGATTACCGCATCGACCGACTGAATGTATTTGTCGATGAGGCCGGGGTCATTCAGCGGCTCACCTGCGGGTAGGCGTGGACTCGGCAGGTGATTCTCAAGTAAGAACAAAATGGGAACATTTTGATGTCTGCCGATGCCGAAACGCCGAATATTGTCACTGTGGTTTCCCCGTCTGGGGGCTGAACGGCTGATCCGCGCTGCGCGGGGGCTGCAGGATGGACCTTTGGCTGTGGTGGCTGAGCAGGCGAATATGCAGGTGGTCACCTCACTGAACGCGGAGGCGCAGGCCGCTGGGCTGCATGTGAGCCAGCCGGTGCGCGATGCCCATGCCATGTGCGCCAGCCTTGTGACCCGCCCCCGCAACGCCCCGGCCGAGGCGGCGTTCCTGACTGCTCTGCGCCGCTGGGCGGGCAAGTTCAGCCCGTGGGTGGCCGAAGAGGCCCCCGACGGATTGGTCGTTGATCTGTCGGGTTGCGCGCATCTGTTCGGCGGGGAACAGGCGCTGCTGAACGTGCTGGAAACCGACTGCGCCGATATGGGGCTCAGCGTGCAGATGGGCATCGCCGACACGTTGGGGGCGGCCTGGGCGCTGGCGCGGTATGCGGGACAAGAGGCCGTGTCCGACCGCAATGGCGACGCCATCAGCCAAGAGGCACGCGCCACCCGCGCTCGTGCCAGTAAGCGGCGGCATTGGACCAAGGGCGGGGCCGCGCCGCAGGTGATGGCCCTGGGCGGTGGCGCACGGATCGCGGCGCCGGGGCAGTCCTATGGCGCGCTCAGCCCCCTGCCCATCGCGGCGCTGCGGCTGGAAGATCAGGTGGTCGCGCAGTTGAACCGTCTGGGCCTGCGCCGGATCGGCGATCTACTAGGGCAGCCCCGCGCATCGCTGGCGCGGCGGTTTGGGCGTGGGCTGGTGCTGCGGCTGGATCAGGCGATGGGCAGCGCGCCCGAGCCGGTCTCGCCCGCCCGACCGCCGCATCACTTTGCGGTGCGGATGACCCTGCCCAACCCGATCGGCCTGACCGAGGATGTGATGGCCGCCATCGACCGGGTGCTACCGACGCTCTGCACCAAGCTTGAAGAGAAAGCACGCGGCGTGCGGACCTTGCGGCTGGAAGCCCATCGCGCCGATCAGGCGGCTGAGATCATCGAGGTCGGACTGGCCCGTCCGACTTATGACAAACACCGTATTCGCCCTTTGTTAGAGATGAAAGTTGACCAGATCGACGCGGGCTATGGCATCGATATGTTACGGCTTGAAGCGGTCCAGACCGAGCCCATCCACGCCCGCACCATGGCCGGCCATGCCGAGGCGCGCCGTGCCGTGCGCAACCGGCTGGAGGGCAACACTGCTGTTGAGGACCTTACGGCCAAACTGGGTGCGCGGGTCGGGTTGGACGCGATCACAAGGCGGCATCCGGCGGCCTCGCATATCCCCGAGAAAACCGCGCAGGTGCTGGCGGCGGCGTGGTCAGAACCCGCGCGCGACTGGCCCGTATCGCCCCGCCCGCGCCCCTTGCAGATGTGGCAGCCTGAACCGGTGATGGCCCCCGAAACCCCGGACGTGCCCGACACATTCCGCTGGCGCGGGCGCGACTGGCAACTGGCGCAGGCCACCGGCCCGGAACGGATCGCACCGGAATGGTGGCTGGACGATCCGAACTGGCGCAGCGGCGTGCGCGATTACTGGGTGGTGGTGACCGAACAGGGCGAGCGGTTGTGGCTGTTTTACGGCCACGGCGGCACCATGTCCGCAGGCTGGTTCTGTCAGGGGAAGTTTTGCTGAAAAGCGCTAATTAGGGTCTATTTTCCACGGTAAACCAGCCAATCCGGCAGATAATCAATCAACCGGATGACCCACGAAAACGGCGCGGGGAAATCGGTACGGAACCGACGGCGCGACATCGCCTTGACCACGCGATCCGCGGCATCCTCGGGTGTCATCAGCATGGGCATCTTGAAACTGTTCTTTTCGGTCAGGCGGGTCTTGATGAAGCCCGGATTGACGATCCGCACCGTAACCCCCGACCCTGCCAGATCATGCCGCATCGTCTCGGCCAATGACACCAGCGCCGCTTTGCTGGACGCATAGCCAATCGCTGCGGGCAAGCCGTGATACCCAGCCAACGAGCCGATCAGCGTTATCTCTCCCCGTCCCGCTTTGACAAGCGCGGGCACGGTCTCACCCAGCACACGCAAAGCGCCCAGATAGTTCACATCGGCCATCCGCAAGGCGGCATCGGTGTCCCATTCACCCGCGCGCATGGGATCATAGGCACCTGCATTATAGACCAGACCTTCAATCTCTCCGGTCTCGGCCACAGCCGCTCGAATAGAGTCTAAATCAGTCACATCCATCGAAATTGCACGCGCATTGGGCAGCGTCCCACAGATCTCGGCCAGACGCTCGGCATTGCGCGCGGACAGGATCAGATGGGCACCCTGACGGGCCAACGCCACGGCCAGCGCCCGGCCCAAGCCTTCGCTGGCGCCGATGATCCAATAGGTTTTTCCGTTAAAGCTGCTCATTCAAGGGCCGTTTCCGTTTTGTGTGTTTGTATTACGGCCCTGCTGGTTCCGTGGATCACGCAGCGCAGACAAACGCAGCCTGTAATCAGAGGTCACAACATAGTGCAAAACTGAAAAACCACTAACCCGATTGATCCACCCCAGCCTATTCTGCGTATCTTATTGTAATACGTTACATAACGAGGCTTGAATGTTCGACGAATCCCGGGGCGTCCGGAAAAAAATCGCAGTCATAGGCGCAGGCATCTCGGGTCTCTCCGCAGCTTACTACCTGTCACAAAACAACGACGTAACCGTGTTCGAGGCCGAGCCCCGGCTGGGCGGTCACGCCCGCACCGTCATGGCGGGCAAGAACGGGGATCAGCCCGTGGATACCGGGTTTATCGTCTTCAACTATGCGACCTATCCGTACCTGACCGCGCTGTTTGATGAGTTGAACGTGCCCGTCATAAAATCCGAGATGAGCTTTGGCGCCACCATCGACAATGGCCGCATCGAATACGGGCTGAACAACCTGCGCACCCTGACTGCGCAGAAACGCAACCTCGCGCGTCCGGCCTATTACAAGATGATCGCCGACATCCTGCGCTTTGGTAAAGAGGCCCCCGAGGCCGCGCAGGATGATGACACCACCATCGGAGAGCTTGTGGATCAACTGCGCCTTGGCCACTGGTTCCGCCACAATTACCTGATGCCCATGTGCGGCGCGATCTGGTCCACCCCGGTTGAGTTCGTGGATCAGTTCCCCGCCCGATCGCTGGTGCAGTTCTTCCGCAATCACGCCCTGCTGGCCAGTGGCCGCGCCAAACAGCATCAGTGGTACACCGTCAAAGGCGGCAGCATCGAATATGTCCGCCGCATCGACGCCGCCCTGCGCGCGCGGGGGTGCGAGATTCGGCTGGCCGCGCCCGTTGACCACGTTCAGCGGGATGAAACAGGCGTCACTGTCCACAGTCAGGGACAGGCCGATCTGTTTGATGAGATCATCCTGGCCACCCATTCCGACCAGTCGCTGGCCATATTGGGTGATGCCGCGACCGAGGGCGAAAAAGCCGCGTTAGGGTCTATTCGCTATCAACCCAACACCGCCATCCTGCATTGCGACCCGCGCCAGATGCCGCGCCGGCGCGCCTGCTGGTCCAGTTGGACCTATCGCTCGCAAGCGGGGAATGTTGGCGTCACCTATTGGATGAACCGGCTACAGAACATCCCGGACAGCGATCCGATGTTCGTATCGCTGAACGCATCCTCGGATATTCCTGCGGATAAAATCTATGACCAGGTCGAATTCGCCCACCCGGTGTTCGACAAGGCCGCCCTGAAGGCACAAGGGCAAATCCGCGAGATGCAGGGACAGAACCGAACATGGTTTGCCGGTGCGTATAACCGGCATGGCTTTCACGAAGACGGGATTGCCAGCGCGATGCATGTGGTCGAGCGCTTGAACGGCACCCCGCACACACTCGGAGCTGACAATGGCATTCTTGCAAAAGACCCGGTCCTGCCTGCTTCGGCTTAAAGCTACCATTCTGCGCCCGACGTTGCTGTCGATCTGTTTGCTGGTCCCTTCGGGGGTGCTGGCAGCCCCCGGTTTGGATGAGCTGAACAACCCGCAACTGCGCGGTACGGCAACCTATCGCTATCTCGGGCTGCCTGTGTATGACGCGACGCTGTATACGCCGGGGGGTGCGGCCTTTAACTGGAACGAGGATTTCGGCCTGCAGCTGCAGTACCGCCGCAACATCTCGCAAAAGGCGCTGATCAACTCGACCCTGGACGAGATGCAGCGCATTGGCCGGTCCGCCCCTGTGCGCGATCAACTGCAGGTCTGCTTCAAGGCCGTTAAGAAAGGCGACCGCTATCTGGCGGTGTCCGAGGGGCCTGACAAAGTGTCCTTCTGGCTGAACGGCAGCAAGACCTGCACGATGTCCTATCCGGGGATCAAACGAAGCTTTATGTCGGTTTTTCTGGGGGACAACACCCGATCGGCCGCCTTCACGCAAAAGCTGCGAGGGCAGTGATGCTCTACCCACGGGTCAGTCTGTATGCCCTAATGTTGGCTGCGGCGGGGATACCGCTGTATATCCATCTGCCGCGCTTTGCCGCCGTTAACCTTGGTATTGGGCTGGGCGCAATTGGAACCGTATTGCTGCTGATCCGCATTGTCGATCTGGTGCAAGATCCCCTGATCGGCTGGTCCATCGACCGCTGGCCCGGCGCGCAGCTGGCCTTTGCCGCAGCGGCCGCCCTTGGACTGGCCGTCGGGTTTCCCCTGCTGTTTGGACTGCCTGAAGGCGCAAGTATCGCTGCATTAGTGTCTGTTCTGGTGCTTTTATTCTCGGCCTACAGCCTTGGCACGATCCTTCTTTATGGACGCAGCGCAACGCTGGCCAAACAGGCCGACGCCAAAGAGCTGATGACGCTGGCAGCATGGCGCGAAGGCGGGCAACTGACCGGCGTCATTTTGGCCGCCAGCGCCCCCGCCCTGTTCGTGGCCTTGGGGGCCAGCGCGCAAGGCTATCCGGCGTTCGGGATGTTTCTGGGTCTGCTGGCCGTTCTTACATTGGTGATGACGGTGCCTATCTGGCGGCGGGTTCCGATCACCGGACAGGGCCTGTCATTTGCAGGGCTTGGGCAGGCAGGCGCGCTGCGTCTTCTGTTACTGGCGCTGGTCAACAGCCTGCCTGTGGCGATCACCTCAACCCTGTTTCTGTTCTTTGTCGAAGATCGGTTGCAACTGCCGGGTAAAGCCGGCCCGCTGCTGATCCTGTTTTTCCTCAGCGCCGGGCTGAGCGTGCCGCTCTGGGCGCGGCTCAGCAACCGGATTGGCCCGAAACAGACTCTGATGATCGCCATGCCCTTGGCGATAGCAGGCTTTGTTGGCGCTGCAACTTTGGCCACCGGAAATCTGGCCGGGTTTGCCCTGATCTGTGTGACATCGGGCGCGGCGCTGGGGGCCGATATGGTGGTTTTGCCTGCGATGTTCTCAGTCGTGCTGACCCGGGCGGGGCTGAACGCATCCGCCGCCTTCGGCATCTGGTCATTTGCGGGCAAGCTGGGCCTTGCGCTGGCCGCTTTTTTCACACTGCCGCTGCTGGAACGCAGTGGATTCACACCGGGGCAAGCCAATTCGGCCGAGGCGCTACGCACACTCACCTTCGCCTATGCCGTGCTGCCCTGCATCCTGAAACTCGGCGCGTTCGGGCTGGTCCTGACGCTGCCAACGGAGGTCTCAGCCGAATGACGATCCTAGCCATCCTTCTGACTGCCATCCTGACCCTGATCATCGCCAAGCGCCGGTTCCTCAGCTTTCGGTCGCAAACCCCTGCCGACTATTCCGGCACCGGGCCCGCGTTCAAAATGAAGGAAAACCTGAACGGCGAGATTCTGTCCGAAGGGCTGATCTATGGCCCCAATGGCAAGATGACCAACAGCTTTGTCGCCCGCATGGTGGGGGAATGGGACGGAAACACCGGCACATTGGCCGAGTACTTCACCTATTCCAACGGCAAACAAATGACCCGCAAATGGTATCTGACGCTGGGCACCGGCAATACGTTTACTGCCACGGCAGATGACATCGTGGGCGAAGGGCACGGGACGATCTCGGGCTCGACCGTCAAGCTGACCTATCGGATCATCCTGCCCAAGGATTCGGGCGGGCACACGCTGGATGTCACTGACTGGATGTATCTGACCGAAAGCGGCGTGATCATGAATCGCTCTGAAATGCGCAAATTCGGCCTGAAGGTTGCCGAACTGGTCGCCACAATGCGTCCCGCGCCCGAGGTCAAGGCGGCACATGTCAGCGGCTCAAACGGCTACGACGCCACGGCCGAGACACGGACGCTGCAATGACCCCGCGCCGTTACCTGATCGCAGCATTTGCCGTACTGGGACTGATCGCTCTGGCCGCCTGTTCGGCCAAGCCGCGCGTGCCCAAGACCTTCCTGTCCGACCGGCAGTTGAACCTTGAAGAGTTCTTTGAAGGCAAAACCGTCGCCTACGGTCAGTTTCAGGATGTTCTGGGCAATGTCCCCCGCCGGTTCACGGTCGAGATTGACGGCACCTGGGATGGTGAAACGCTGACCCTGGTCGAGGATTTCGTCTATGATGACGGCGCCACCGAACAGCGCATCTGGACCCTGACCAAAACCGGCGCGGACACCTGGACCGGCACCGCCCCCGGCATACTGGGCACCGCCAGCGGGGTTGAACGGGGCGATACGTTCAACTGGAAATACAAGATCGATTTGCCCGTCAAGGACGGCACCATGCGGGTGAATTTCGATGATTGGATGTGGTTGCTAAGCGATGATCGCCTGCTGAACCGCGCCTATGTCTCACGCTATGGTGTGCGATTGGGTGAGGTCATTTTGTTCTTTGAAAAGAAATAACACATGAAAAAGGGCGGGTCCGAAAACCCGCCCTTTAGCCGTTTTGGATCAGCTCAGCTTAGAAGTTGAACCAAACACCAAAGTCGGACTGGATGAAGCTGTCCGCTTCGCCTTCTTTGACCTGACCCACAGCGCCCCGCAGTGTTGTGCCGCCACCCAGATCATAGATGGCACCAACGCCGATGTTACGGGTGTCGCCGTCAGCGTTACCGTCACCGTAAACCAGTTGAAGCGTGGTTGCTGCACCAACGTTGTAAGCAACCGAGAAGCCATAGGCGGTGCCGTTTTCGTCGTCATCGGCGACATCATCGTCCGCCAGGAACAGCGTGCCGTAGAAGTCTTCGAATTCTGCACCCAGTGTCAGAACGGTCAGGCTTTGCTTGTCGATCGAGCCAAAGCTGTCGGTCTCACCATAAACCAGCGAGGCAGTGAAGTTGTTGAACGAATAGGACGCGAAGACGTCCCAACGGTCTGCATCGGTTGCGTTACCGTTCACGGCCACTGTCTGCTGGTCGTAAGAACCGCCAAAGGACAGGTCGCCCGCATCATATTGGAAGAAGACAGCCTGCGCGCCTGCACCGGTCGAGCTGTATTCGAGGAACTCGTAGTTCACACCAACATACTGGCCCAGGAATTCCTCAAGGCCGGGCTCGTTACCGAAGTAATCGCCAAGGTTGTCGAAGGCGCCCGAGACGTTGCCCGCGTCAACACGCAGACCACCGTAGATGACCGAGAAGCGTGCGCCGTTCAGGCCAGCAGTGTTGGCTTCGCCGTTGCCGCTGTTTTCGTCAGCTTGCAGACGAACACGGCCTTCAAAGCGAACGCCACCATCGGTTTCGGTGAAACCGTCAAGGTTCAGACGAAAGCGCGAAACGAGGATCGCGTCGTCGGTGTCGACGGTGGCTGTGCCCGCTGCAGCGCCACCCGATGTGAAGTTGGTTACCGTTCCGGTGCGGTCTTCAACATAGCCGATACCAAAACGACCGTAGCCGCTGAAGTTAACACCAGATTCAGCAGCAGCCATACCGGCTGTCGCAAACAACGCAGTCGATGCGAAAAGAAGCTTTTTCATGGTTAATCCATAAGGTTATTGTGAGAGGAGTGTCGCCACACACTGTGGCTGAACGCGTCATCGGGCAAATCGAAAGCAACAGCAACGCCCGTTACGTGGACTCAGATTTTTGCCGAAATCAGGCGTTGCGAATTTGCACTGCGTCATATTTGCTTCATATAATTTTAGTTATTTTACAAATACTTGTGCATCAATCACCCTCAGTGACAAAAAGGTGATGACAAAAAATTCAAGCGCCTCTTTAAACTTCGAATTCCTGACAGTTTAAGTCGGATGCACTTGCGCTCTGGTTCGGGTCCAACTTTTGACATGGCAAACGCCAGACGGACCGGCGCAACAGACAATTCATCTGCTGCTGTACACAAAAGTCAGCTTGCGGCTGACACCTCCGGGGGGTTTGGGAAAAGGTGACGCGGCTTCGACCTGCGCCTTGGCGGCGCGTTCAACATCGGGTGTGCCGGTGCTGTCGACCACATCGACCCAGGCAAGGGTCCCATCCGGATTGATCTCAAAAAACACCTTCGCTGCGCCCCGCGCCGATGTATAGACCACCGGCGCGCGGTTCAGATGCACCAGAACCTCACCCGCATAATTGGTTCTGTCCGAGTTTCCGGGCCCGCGCCCGCCGGACCGCGTGCCGCTGTCGCTTATGGTAAAGGCATCTACGCCCCGGCGCGCATAGGTGGCCAGGGGCGATTCAACTTCTCGCGTTGGAAAACGCAGATCGCTGAAATCCCGCAACCCGCTCAGCACGCCGGGGGCTTCGGGTTGTGGGCGTCGATCTGGCAGTTGCGGGCGGATGGACGAGGCCACCGCCAGCTCGGACCCTTCAGAGCTGTCTTCGATCTGCGGAACGGCCTCAGCCGGGACGGCAGGGATAATCGCCTCGACCGCCTCAGAGTCCAACGGCACGACCGCTGTGGCGGATGGTTCAGGCGTCTCCGACGGTTCGGTCAGGGCGGCCAGTTGCTCAACCTCCTGGGGTTCCGGCGCGGCGGGTGGGTCGGCAACCGGCTCGGTCGCCTCAGGTGAGCCTTCGGGCGTCTCGGCGACCTCAGCCGTTTCAACATCGGGGGTTTCATCAACCTCATCGCTGGCGGTTTCGTCGCCCTCGGTTGTGTCTTCGGTGGGGGGCGTTTCCGCCTCGACCGGGTCCGGCGATACGGGCTGAACCACCTCTGAGGTGCCGGTGTCAGGCGCAAAGGTCTGTTGCGGGTCATCGGACGCGACATGCACCTCGCTGGTGGGAATTTCAGCCGCTTCCGGCTCAGGCTCGGGTTCCGGTTCGGGCTCGGGTGGCTCCTCTGGCTCGGGGGCGTCCTGTTCCTCAGGCTCAACCGGTTCGGCGACCGTATCGACAAGGTCTTCAAAGCTATTGCCCAATTCGACCGAATCCGTGGATCCGTCTGCCCCCTGCTCTTGCACAAGACTGGGGGCGGTCAAGCTTAGGCCCATAAGGTGCAGGATCAGCGACAACAGCGCGGCCAGCAGCGCGATATAGACCGAGCCCCGGATCATTCCAGCGCTTTCTCGGTTACGACAAAGACCGACAGCGCACCCAGACGGCGCAGCTCACCGGTCACCTCCATCAGGCGAATGCCCGGGGCGTTGCGGTCAGGCACGATACGCACGGGCCCCGGCTCACGCCCAGCCATATAGGTTTCGGGCTGGATCGGCGCACCGCGAAAGCTAAGCGTCCCGTCCTGATGCAACACCAGCGCATCCGGCGGCTCGCGCCCGTCCAACTCGGACGTGTCCACAAGGTCCAGATCCGGGTCCAACGGCGTGGCCACAGTGCCCGCAATCAAAAAGAAGATCAGCATCAGAAAGACGATGTTGATCAACGCAATAGTAGAATCGCGCCGGGCGCGGGGGCGGGTCTGACGGATCATTCCAGCACCAGCACGCTCAGGCCGTCGCGGCCGCGCAGTTCGACCAGCAGATCCACCACATTCTGCGCCGTGGTGTCCGGGTCCAGGCTAACCAGCACCTGCCCGGTGGTCACCTGCGCTGTCAGTTCCTCCAGCGTCACGGGGGTTCCGTTCAGCACCAGCCGGTCCACCCCCAGCTGCACAAAGGCGCGGGCCTGTGGTGTCCCACCAGATGAGGTACCTGCGGTGGCGTTGCTCAGCTCGATCTCACCAAATTTGGAAAAGGTCGAGGTCAGCATGAAGAACAGCAACAGCAAAAAGATCACGTCGATGAGCGGTGTCATCGCCATGCGCCGTCTGACAAAGGGTGCCGGGTTACGCATGTCCGGGCGTGGCCGCCATGGTCTGATCATCCTGCGCCAGCGGGATCGCCTGACCGGGCACCAGAACGGTGCGCAGCGCCTTGTCTGCAAAGACCCGCTCGCGCGCGGTGCGGCTTTCGAACCATGACAGAACCATCGAGGTCGGCATCGCAACCGCCAGGCCCACCGCGGTGGTCACCAGCGCCACCCAGATACCACCCGCCAACAGCGAGGGGTCAACGGATGACCCGGCGGATTGAAGGCTGCGGAATGCCTCGATCATACCCAGAACCGTGCCGAACAGGCCCAGCAACGGGGCCAGCTGCGCGACGGTATCAAGCAGGCGAAAGCCGCGTTCCAACCCGGCCAACGCCAGCCCCGCCTCGGCATCCAGCCTTTGGTCCAGACCGGGCGCATCGGGGGCATCCATCGCAACGCCAACCAGCGGCGCCAGATAGCTGTGGCTTTTCGCCAGCCGCGCGCGGGCGGTTTGTTTGTCCCCGGCATCCCATGCCTCAAGCGCCTGTGTCAGAACGCGGTGGCGGCCAACGCCCGAGACCGCAAATTGCCAGAGTTTGTAAATCGTGACCGCCAGCGTCACCACGGACATGGCGATCAGGATGGCAACCACAGGCCCGCCAAGGGCCAGAATTTCGCGCAGGGCGTCCAGAAAGCTCATCCCAAAAGCTCCACTTCTGTTCGGGTGGTCAGGGTCGGGGTCGCGTCGCAGGCAGTGCTGTCGGCACCACCGACGGTACAGGCGCTGAGGCCGTTGAACAGAACACGCCCAAGGCTGTCACATGCGATGTCGCGCACATCGAACTGGCGCACACGAGGCCGCCCGGCCGGCAGGTCGCGGAACCCAAACAGGGTGAGCCGTTCAAAAACGCCCCCCTCATCGAAGATCACCACCTGATAATTGGCCGTATCAATCGACGTATCCGATTGGTTTTCGACCAGAAAGGTCAGGCGGCATGCGTTCTCGACGGTTTCGACGGCGTTCAGCTCGATCTGCAGCCCCCCGGTGTTTGCGGTCGTCTGGGCCGCTGCCAGCGCAGGCAACACAGATAGGCTGGCGGCAAGGACCGAACGGAGACTGGTCATGGATACGCTCCTGATTGTTTGGCGCAGCAAGGGGCTTGGTTGCCCTGCCCCGTCTTATCCAAGACCGTATGGGCAAGAAAGAGCTACCGACATTTAAGTGATAAAGGGTGAGTCACCCGGCCTTCAAGGCTGCGCCGTCCCAAAGAGGGGCTATTGCGACGGGTCCGGCGGGTCGCGATTGACCAGCGCACAGGCCACCAGCCATTCCAACGCGTTGGATTTGATACCGTGTTCGGCGCAGATCACTATGCTGCGGCTTTCGAAAATCTGCGCGTAAACGGGCCAATTGTCTTGATCAGGCGGGTAAATCGCGCCCTCGGTCTTGCGCAGTTCCCATTTGTGCATCTTGCCACCCGCCACGCCAAAGCTGATCTGGCCGGGGATCGGCGGCAATCCGCGCCCGTCCAGCAAAAGAGGGTCTGCAAAATCGCGATAACCCAACCCCTGAACAAAGCTGGTGTTGGATGGGTTGCAGCCCAGTCCGAACCACATGCCTTCGGCCACCGCATCCGACATCTGCGGATCAAGCTCGTCGCTTGCGGTCAGATACATCGCATATTCGCTCGCCCTCCAGTTGGAACCCGGGCCAAACCGCAGCCAGCCGCGGCCCCAGGGATAGGTGTCAGTGCTGTGCAGGCCATAATCAGCCCCCATCCGTCCCGCCCTTTTGGCGCGATACCGGGTCCAACCCTCGATGGCGGCAACAATCTCAGGGTCTGTCAGCTGCCCATCCCGTGCGGCCAACACGTATTCCAGCGACGCGTTGGGGTAGTTGCCCTTTTTCACCCCCGCCGCTGGCTTGTCGGAACGTGGCACAAAGGCATTGTTCCCCTCAAACACATCGCGGGCCGCAACATCGCCGCTGGCCCGATAAAGAACCGCCGCGGCCGCCACGCGGGCACGGGCCACGATGGCTTTGGCCTTGTCGTCCTGCTGTTTGTTCGCATTGGCGCGGGCATCCTGTTCGGCCCAGCGCCAGGCCCGCAGCGCCTCATCTATCAGCGCATCGCCCAGAACAGGATCGCCGCAGGTCTGTTTGATAACGTGACCCAGCTTGGCCGCGCTGATCGCAAAATTGTAGGCGGCCCAATCCTCGGGGCCATAGGCGTAGGCGATCTGCACCGGATTCCATGAGACTGAACCAAAAATCCCCGGGTTAGAGTATTCCACGCCACCTATAATCGACCCATCCGCGCCCTGCGTCCGCCGCCACAGGGAAATGCCCCACAGCGCCTCATGTATCAGATCGGGCAGGACGGTTATGCCATCGCCCCGATCATCCGTCCCCTTGCGCGCCAGTACATCCGGATGTGCAAAAGGCTTGCCGCTTTCGGGCAGGTTCAGGTGCAGGGACCGCGTGTGATCCAGAATCTCGACCAGATGGGCCATTTGAAAGACCACATCCATATGCTGAATACGCCGGTCCCAATCGCCCGCATCATGCCATCCGCCCCACGCATCCGGGTTGGCCTGCGCCCGGGCCGAGACGGGAATACCCGCGACCCCGGTCACGCCCACGGGTTGCTCGGACAACAGGCGCGTTGCGCTGTCTTTCCCATACCCTTCGCCGGTGGGGCCCAGTTGAGCCGCTGTTTGCCAGACGGTCAGGCCATCCTCGGGGTGGCCATTGCGCGGGCGGGTGTGGGTTTCGCCATAGGCGGCGGTAATCGCGCAGCCGGATCGTTGGTGGAAAAACCACCGCGCGGCCAAACGCAAAGCCTCGGCATAAGGGGCGGGGGAGACGCGGAAGGCAAAGGACCGACCCAGCCCTTCGACCTGCAAAACATAATTACCTTCGGTGTCCAGGTCTGAGAAGTCGGCCTCATAGACATCGCAGCCGTTGTAGTTTCGTCCCTTCTGATGCGGCTCTGCCCCGGCTTTGGTCAGCGTCAATCGCCCCTGACGCAGCTGGGCCCCATCGCTTGCCGACAGAAGGGTCCAGCGGGTTTGTTCTGACAACAGCGCGTCGGTGCTTCCGGGCTGGTCTGCCGCATCATGTCCCAGCCATGCGCCGACATAGGCTTTTTTGGGCCCCCGCAGCGGATACCCCGCCTGACAGACATGTATCGCCTCAGTGAACAGATCGGATGACTTGCGCTGGCTGAGCACCGGGACCGAGGGCCCCTCAACCGTGATCTGCGCCCCATCGGGGATCGCCCGATCCAGAACCAGCGTCAGGTTGTGCCGTTTGGTGCTGTCCCATTCACGCTTGGCCAGGGCGACCGTTCCGATCGGAACGGATTTGCGATAGACGGACACAGTTTTGGCTGCCGCTCCGTCGATCGTGACGCGCCACTCGCCCGGCTGATCCACAGGCGCGCCGCGCTGAAACACCGAGGCGCTTGCGTCAAAGCCGGACCTCTGGCTTCCGCTGACGATCTTGGGCCACGGCGTGAAACCTTGTGGTTGCGAGGGGTTTGCATCGCCCGAGAAATACCCCTCAACCCCGTTCAGCCGACCCAGCGATCCAAAGCTGTCAAACGGATCAGGCGACCAACTGCGATCGTCTAACGGGGATACAGGCGCGGCCTGCGAAACCTCAAACAGCGTGTCGATCACCGTCAGTTGCAGGATATTGTCCCCCATGAATCCCACAGCGATGTCCGGGGCAGGGTTTGCAAAACCCATCGTCCCCAGAACCGGAACAGACAGTGCCAGCGTCGTTCCCTGCAGCAATAGCGCACGTCGGGAAATCCTCATCACTCAGTGCCTCCTGTCGCTGTCTGCCGGGGTTGCGGTGGCCTGTTGCGCGCTGCGATCCAGGCTTTTCAGAAACCGCCAGATCAATTTGGGCCGCAGCAGGCTGTCGGGATACAGCACCGCGCCGCACAACCCCTCGGCCAAGGCGGTGGATTTGCGCCCGTATTGGTACTGATTGCGCACGCCGGACCAGAACATGTCGATCTGCCGGGCTCTGAGCAGGCCGCGCAACCGTGGGCCATACCGGGCCTGCATATCGGGGTTGGCCGCCACTTTCTGCAACCCCGGCACCCGAAGGGCAAAAACTGGGCCACGGGCCTGATGGTTGGCTCCGCTCGCGACCTGTCGATAGTTTAACAGGGGCGGTCCTGCGACCACGGTAAAATCGCCCAGCAGGGCGACGCGGCACCAGAATTCCCAATCCTCGGCCATGATCAGGCTTTCGTCATACCCCCCGGCCTGCCGGGCCGCATTGGTCCTGAGCGCAAGCGCCCCGCCATTGACTACAAAGTTCTTGCGCAACAGCGCGTCCAATTGGTTTTGCGCGGGCACCAGTGCCCGGTTGTCAGCCCCCCGCATCGGGGTGCCATCAATATCCATACGCTGAACACCCGCCACCGCAGCGACCGCATCACTATGTGTCAGCGCGTCATAATAGGATTGAAGCGCATCGCCGTGCAGCAGGTCATCCGCATCCAGAAACAACACAAACGGCGTTTTAACCTGTGTTAGACCCAGATTTCGCGCCGCACTGACCCCTTTTGCCGGACCATCGATGAGACGAAACCGGGGGTCCCGTTGCGCATAGCTTTCGAAAATCCCGCGCGTGCCGTCGGTCGATCCGTCGTCAATGCACATCACCTCAAAACCCGAAAAGCTTTGATTCGACACAGAGTCGAGCGTTTCGTCCACAAAGCGTTCTGCATTGCGGGCGGGAATGATGATGGAAAAGACGGCATGCTCCATTTCAGCGCCCTCCGACCCGGTCAACCTGTACCGCGGCACTGCTGTATTCCGCGAACTCGACCCGCATCAGCCCGGCCATCATGCCCGCGCCCCGGCACAGTTCCAGAAACCCGCGCACCCATCTGGCGCGCGACCCAAATCCAAGGCACAGGCAGGTCACAGCCCCCCACCCCATCGCGCCCACGCTTTTAAGCACTCGCAGTCCGACGTCCGTGCGGCGGATCAGGGCAATCCGGCTCAGGGTGTTGCCCATACGGAACCAACGCCGCCGTAGCCAACGCAGGCTTGCGCGGTTTTCCGGCACATCATCCCAGACCAGCGCCTTTGCCGCCGCGCGGATCGTGCCGCCGCCCATGCGCAGACGGGTAAAGAACTCTTCATCCTCGCCGCCGGTGATGTTGAAACGCGGATCGAACCTGAGCCAGCGATCCCGGATGACCGAGGCCCGCACCATCGCGTTGTTGGTGGCCGCCGCATTCAGTTCCTCACCCTGCTCATAAGGGCCCATGCGAAACAGGTTCAGCGCCTCGGCCCAATCGGGCGGTGGCTGGCGATAGCGCGGCTCAACCGTCCCTTGCACGGCGACCGTATCGGGCAGAGCGATGGTCTTCAGCATCTCGGCCAGCCAGGTGTCGCTTGCCACCTCATCATCATCAAGGAAAGCGATGAAATCCGCGTCTTGCGGCACCTCGGACAGGGTTCGGTTGCGGGCCGCAACGATGCCGCGCTGATCCTCGGTCACATAGATCACGGGCCAGCGGGACAGATGCTGAATACCGCCCAGACTATCCTTCGCCGGGGCATGCGGCGCGTTGTCGGCGATCACCAAAGTCACCCGCGCGCCCGTCCGGCCCAGTTTCTGCGCATTCAGGCTGTCGATCAGCGCCCGCAGCCCCTTAGGACGCAGATAGGTAGCCACGCAAACGGCCACATGCGGGCCATTGGGTTTGGGGCCATTACCGCTCATACCCGGCAAGCTCCAACGCGTGCCCGGCCAGTTTGTCGAACCGGGCTTTTTCCGTATCTGACCACGCGGCCCAGCGCTTGACCGGGTTGAAATCCGACGATTTCGCCTGTGGCTGCCAGCGCGCCTCATTCCCCGCAGCCGATCGGGATGAGCCGCGCACCGGCAGGTTGTCCACGTTGTCCCACGGGAACGTTTCGGGCGACAGCTGGGTATGGGCCAGCACTTCGGTCACGAAATGCTTTGGATCGGCGACGACATCCTCATAGCGGGCCACCATCGTGTCATCGTTTTCATTCTCGCCGCCCTCGGCAAAACTGGTGATCGCCTCGGCCCCCAGACGCCATTCATGGGCCAGCTGGCGAAAGGTTTTTCGGGTCAGCGAATAGCGCGAAAAGGTCCTGAGCGACGAATCCACCACATCGCGCCCGTCGCGCAGGCACAGGATCAGCCGGGCGTCGGGAAAGATGTACGGGGCTAGTGTCAGGTTATGCACATGCGGGCATTTCAGCAGGATATGTTTGCCCGGCGCGCCGGCCTGAAGCTCGCGAAACCAGGCGCCCGACAGCAGCGCCAGCAGGTCATACTTGCCAAGAACTTCTTCGTTACGCGGGAAATACCTGAGGAAATCGCGCCCAAACGCCGCCGCATCCTTGGCTGCATGCAGCAGCGGAAATTCATAAAGCCGCCCGGCATCGGCGGCCACATCCGGGTGCATGGCCAGAAGATCCCGGATGAAATTGGTGCCCGAGCGCGGCATGACGCCCAGCACAAGGATGGGTGTGCACACATCCCCCCGCGCGCGCCGCGCCAATTCGGCCAGCCGCGCGCCCTGCTCCGGGGCAATCGGCGGCAGGAAATCCTCAATGGCCAGATACCGTACACCCAGCAGGCGGCGGACGATCTGTCCCGTCTGGTTGAGGCGCATATCGCCAAGGGTGCGTGACACCTGAGTCAGTCGCATGGCTTACACATTGCCCCTGCATGCGCGCCAGGATTGCCAGGGCAAATCCGCACGGCCTGTCACCTGCGCCACATATTCCATGTCCGGCGTGAACAGCTCGGTCAGTTTTTGGCGCGTCTCTCCGGTGGGCGGGGCGACCCGTGTTTTCAGATGCTGACGGTTAAGCGACAGGGCCTGTTTCAACCCGGGCAGAGATTTGACGGTACGCACCGCCCCGCGCATCCCGATGGAGCGCATCATGTCCCCCCCACGCCGCAAAGTGCGCTGTACCGCCGGGTTGCGATAGGTGACGGTCTCATGATGGCGTTCCGCCAAAGACGCCGGGACGTGATCGGGGGCAATCGCAAGATGCCTGCAAATCTGATCATAGGTGCCCCCGGGGTCCTCAGCGATGTCCTCGGAAAACAGCAACAGCAGCGCGCTGCGATCAAAACAATCCAGCCAGCGCTGCAGATTCAGTTTGTACTGGCTTTGACGCGCATAGGCCGGGTTCTGCGACAGCGCATCCTCGAACGAGATCGAAGATGCGATATGCCCTTTGCGGATTTCATGCAGGTGGTTGGAATAGGCCCGCTCAACCGGGTCGCGCAGAATACAGATCAGCTTGAGGTCGCGGTTGTAATCCCGGGCCCGCTGAGGGGCGTCCTGACTGAAGAAATAGGTCGGAGAGCATTCGCCCTTGATCGTGCCGTCCGGGCCTTCGGCAAAACAGCTTTCGTACCAGATATAGCCACGGTCATAGTTCGCGGTGAAAAAGTTCAGTTCCTTGGCGTCCGCCGTGGTCACGCCGGAATGATCTGACAGGACATGATGCAGCCATGTCGTCGCCGCCTTCTGCGCACCAATGCCAATGAACTCAACCTTACTCACGCCAAATACCCTTTCAGACCGCGCCATTCCGGCGGCGGTTTTGTTCAAATCCTTTGCCTGCCCTGGCCGCGCCGCATTATCTGCGGCCAAGCCGGTTGGGGACGTCTTTCCTCAGCACAATGCTCAGCGCATGCGGCAGGGTCCGCATGTAGCGCCACGTCAGATAGCGCGGGCCTGTCAGGACGCGGTGAAACCATTCTAACCCGATGGTCTGCATCCAGCCCGGCGCGCGCGGGTAATCGCCAACAATATAGTGGAAACACCCACCACAGGTGACGATCCAGGCGCAATGATCCAGCTTGTCAGCGACGCGGGCCGAGAAAAACTGTTCCTTCGGCTTCCCAAGCCCGACCCACAGAATGTCTGCGCCGCTGGCATTGATGTCTGCGACGACAGCATCCTCATCAGACGCATCGAAATAGCCGTTTCGCCGCCCCGCAATGACAAGGCCGGGATACATCTGCGTCAGCTTTTCTGCGCAATCGCGGTTGATCTCTTCAACCCCACCCAAAAGGTAGAAACTCAACCCGTTTTCGACAGCAACCTTGGCCGCAGAGTGGATAAAATCGGTTGTTGCCGTACGCTCGGGCACACCGTATTGGCCATAAGACAGGCGCGACGCCCACACCACGATCTGACCGTCTGCATGTACAATGTCGGCCGCATCGATGGCCCGGGCAAACTTTTCGTCACTGGCATAGGACGAGATTGCATGCGCGTTTGAATCAAATACAGTCACGGCCCGCTTCAGCTTGCCGCTTTGCCGCAATTGGGCGTCTTCTACCATCAATTGGGTCAGTTCATCAGCGCCTGCGATTGCTACTGGCATGCCTCCGACAAAAGCATGCGGCAGACGCTTTTCCACAATCTTGTTCATACAAAAACCAACTGGGTACAGAAAACAAACGCCCGATCAGGTTAACAGGCCCGTCGATTCGTACTAGGAAATTCATCGCATTCACGACGGATTGTTTCGATTTCTGCCCGTATTTTCAGAATTCCCCGCAAACTCGCTTACTTTTCACGGCCAATTGTGGTTTGCTTGATCTATTGTTGAGTTTTTCTGGCCCGCCCCTGACCAATGCTGATGTAGTCTTGTCCTGCGCATTGGTGACCGGGCCTGTGTGAATGTTAACTGTGCCACACGTTGTTATGAGTGATGACTGATCAGTACCGCCGAGGGCTAGACGTAGAATTATCGGGTCCGGGACCCGGATCCGTAGGCGACCCCGAGCTTAGAATGCTGTCCAATGTCGCATGGGCCATCAGACGGTCCATCCTGACGATTCTGGCCTTGGCGTTTGGCGGCGGGCTGTTGGCCTATATCTTCACCTACACATCTGACACCCGGTTCACATCTGTGGCCAAGGTCATGATCGAGACCCGCGTTCAGACGGAAACGCAGTTCACGCCGCAGGTGTCCGGGCTGCCGCTGTCTCTGACCTCACTGGAGAGCGAACTGCAGTTGCTAAGGTCGACAGACCTGATCGAAAGCGTGGTCCTGCGGTTGAATTTGCAGAATGATTCCGAATTCGCGGGCGACGACTCCGGGTTGAACCTGTCCCCCGTTGCACTGCTGCGCGGCGTCAAGAACGGGGTGGTTGACCTGCTGAAGGGCGGCGAGGATGAGGCCGACAGCACAGGCGGACGCAGCGAAGAGGAGCTGCTCAGGGATTCAGCCGTTGAAAGCCTGCTCAGGGCCCGCCGCATCGAACAGGTGGGCGACACCTCGGCCGTTTATGAAATCCGCGTCACGTCGCGCTCCAACCAGAAGGCCGCGCAGATTGCCAACAGTCTGGCCTCGGAATACCTGACGGTTCTGACCAAGATGAAGCGCGATGCGCTGGGGCAATCGCAGGATTGGCTGACCATCCGGATCGGCCAATTGCGCGAGGATCTGAACAAGCTCAGCTCAGGTCTTGAGACCCATTCTATCGAAACGCCCTATTCCCCGGATGAATACGCGACCATCAAGGCGCAGCGAATCAAGGCAGAGCGCCGCTCGGCCCTGACCAATGAAAGTCTTGTTATGCTGGAAGAGCAAACCGGCACGATCAACCTTTTGCGTGATCAGGGTGAGCTGCAGCAGGCCGTGGACTATGCCGCGCAAGCCGGTCTGCTGTCGCGCAGCTCAACCAATGATATCAGCGATGCGGATGCCGTTGCGGCGCTGGACGCCGTTCAGCAATCCGCCGACCGTAAAATGGATCAGTTTCGGAACCAACTGGTGACGCTGGAACAAAACATCGACACGTTCAAGGAACAGCAGGCCCGTCAGGTTCAGCACGATTCCGTAACCAAACGGATCGAGAATGAGATTCTGGTGACCGAAGCCATCTATCGTGATTTCGTCTCGCAATTGGGGCGCCGGGCGGAACAGGGCGATTATCTAGACGCCGGCGCGCATGTTATTGAACGGGCCCGCCCCGCTGTCGATCCGTCCGAACCCAAGCGGTCGCAAACCTCGATCAGCGTCATGTTCGCCATCGTATTTCTGGGGCTGATCTGGACTGTCGCACGGGAAATTTTTCAAACCCGGCTGCGGACCACTCAGGAATTCGAAACTGCGTCAGGCGTCAAACTGTCGGCGATCCTTCCTGAGATCAGGGATGAGCCGCCCTTTGAAACCTTCTTTGCCCATGAGGGAAAGCTGGACCCCGAATTGCAGCATTTCGGGCGCAAATTGCTGGCCAGCAGCGATTTGGGACTGCGCGTCACCCAAGGTCAGACTGAACCGGCGGCGGCGCAATCCAATTACGTCTTTTCGAACCGGCCCAAGCACCTGACGTCCGAGGGGAAATGCGTGATCCTGTCCAGCGCCTCGGCCGAAGCGGATGAGGGGAAATCTTCGTCCCTGCTGTTGCTGGGTGCGGTCAGTGCCAAGGCAAGTTACCGCACGTTGATCATCGATTGCGATACGGTCACATCCGCCTATCGCGTCTATTCCCGCATGACGCCAGAGGCGCTGAAACACGCCGAAACAGACCCTGATTTTCTACTCAATTACGTGGTGGGCAGCCCGCAGGAAGGGCTGGACATCCTGCCCTTGATCCGCAGCCAAGAGGATGGCCAACAGGCGCTGGCCGGGGATTTCCTGTGTTCGCAAGCTTTCCTTGATCTGCTGTTCACGCTGTCGGACATGTATGACGTGATCCTGCTGGATACGCCGCCGCTGCTATCGGCTGTAGAATCCGCCTATTTGTCACAGATTTCGCATCGGGTGCTTTTGTTTTCGCGTTGGAACAGCACCACCAAGAACACGATGTACCGGGCCCTGCGCGAGTTGGAGAATGTAGGCGTGCGGGCTTCGGCGCTGGTTGCGACGCGCGTCGATCTGAAAAAAGCGCGGCTCTATGGCGATCCCAACTTTGGCTAAAGGGCTTTGCGGTCTTGTTTAAAGGCCCCTGCCGCCACAGCGTCACGCAAATTACGCAAAAAATCACTTAATATGATATTCTCAGAACGTGATTCTTTTTTGTTTTTTGTGTCGGGTTATCAGTGTGCAGGTTTCAGCAGGGGAAGCAAATTTCAGCAAATACGATGTGATCGTAGCGGGCTCGGGGCTTGCGGCCTATGCCATGGCGCAGCGTCTAGCAGAGGCGGGCAAAAGCGCGATCTTGCTGGAAACCGGGCAAACCGAATATGACGGGTCTGTTCAATCCGACTTTGCAGATATAACCGGCCGCGGGCATTTGGACGGCTCTCACTGGCCCGTGCATTGGGTGCGCGCGATGGGGGGAACCTCGGCAGTTTGGGCTGGCTATTGCAGCACGATGATCGAACGCAACTTTCGCCAATGGCCAATCACGGCCCAGGACCTTGCCCCCTATTACAAGATCGCAGCCGATCTTCTGAACCGAACCGAGCCTTTTCTGGAATATGCAGCGGGCTTTGAGCCCGGCTTTGTCTACCGCCCGATTTCTACCGAGGAACCCTTGCGCCTGATCCGCGAGCCGCAGCGCTATGATCGGATGCCCAATATCGATCTGGCACTTGGGACGACGCTGAACCGGCTATATCCCCGCGATGACCGGCACGGGGTTGAGGCGATCTCGGTTCATATGCCCGGCGGTGATGTCAAAAAGATCGATCTGCGGGCGGATCAGACGGTCGTTCTGGCCGCCGGGGCGATGGGGAACGCACAAATTCTGCTCAGCTCTTACCAGGAAAACGGGCCTGCCGTCGGCAATGAGACCGATCAGGTCGGGCGCTATCTGATGGAGCATCCGCATTTTCCCGATTGCGCCAAGTTGATCGGCAGTGGTGCCTTCCGGCTGCCTGACTTACCAGACGATTTCGGGGTTCGCGTTGATCTGCTTGAACCGGACGACGCGCTGTATGAACAACTGGGCGCGCTTGAGGTTTCGGCCGCGCTGTACCCAAGCCGGTTTAATCCCAATGACTCTGTTGAAGCCATGTTTGCCGAGAAATGGGGCGACGACGCTGTGGCCTACGGCATCATTGTCCGGGCCGAAATGGATGCCGATCCCGAAAACCGCGTCACCCTGCGGTCGGGCACCGATCCGGCCGGGCTGCATAAATTGCGCACCAGTTTCCATGTCGGCGGGCGCGTTTTCCGCGCCGTAGACACGTTTCTTGAGCTTTTGGGCGAACGGCTGATGACCGCCGATACCGGGCGGCTGCGCATGTCGAATGACGAAATCATCTTTGGCGTCTCTGGCGGAGGCCACACGATGGGCACCACCCGGATGGGTACATCACCAAAAACCAGCGTCGTAGATGCCGACTGCCGGGTGCACGGATATCAGAACCTCTTTGTTGCGGGCTCATCGATGTTCACGTCGGTCGGGCATGCCAATCCGACGCTGACGATCATGGCTTTGGCCGCGCGGCTGGGCGACAAACTGGGAGGGATCAATGAGGTTTAACAGGTTAACCCGAAGAAGCCTGCTGTTCGGCGTTGGCGGTTTCGCGGCGGGCGGCGCGGTGACAGGCGTTGTCGGTTTCAAATACCGCGATCAGGTCCGAAAACTGCTGGGCGTATCACGCCCCAATATCACGCAATTGGGCATGGCCAGCGGGGCCGAAGACGATTGGCTGCTAAGCGCGGCAGATCGTGAAGAACTGACCAAGCACATCGCCACCGCACAAGTCGAATAAGCGCCTATTCCGGACGATCCTTTGCATCCAGAATTCTACGCGAAAACAGGAAGTTTATGACCATCCCAGCCAGCGTTGCAGGCACCAGGGCCAGCACCGGATAGGTCCCCGCAATGTCATTCAACCGGATCACGGCGACAAAAACCGCGTAATTCACCGCCAGTCCGAAACTCATCGCCAGCACATAGCTGACAAACTCCGAAACGTTGGGCGCGGCTTGTGTGGCAAAGGTGAAAGTTCGGTTCAAATACCAGGTCGTTGTCACAGCGCCCAGAAAGGACAGGATGCGCGCGCCCTCGGGGGGCCAGTTCAGCCCTTGAATAGCAATCATCAGCAATGCGGCATCCACCACAAAGGCCACCGCACCCACAATTGCGAATTTCAAGAACTGTGAAGACAACATCGTGGAAACAACTGACAGCAAACTCCAATACTTTCATATACTCTGAAACAAGGTTTTTCATCAAAAGCAAGTCATCGGGTTTTTCTTTTGACAGGTCTGAATTTCTGGTAATTTCAAACGCATTGGTGATGTTAAGATTGTTTGGGTTGGAAGGAAAAGACCTTGTTGAAGGAAAACGAAACCTCTGACCTGCCCGGTTTTTCCACGGAGACTGACAGCTCTGGCGCCCAGTGTCGGATTGCGGTGATTTTACCCTGCTACAACGAAGAAGCAGCGATTGGCCTAACAGTCACGGAATTCAAAACAGCCCTGCCCGAAGCCGCGATCTATGTGTTTGACAACAACTCGACGGATCAGACCGTAAAGGTCGCCACCGAGGCAGGCGCAATCGTCCGGTCCGAGGCCAACAAGGGTAAAGGCAACGTGGTGCGTCGCATGTTTGCCGATGTCGAAGCGGATATCTATGTGATGGCCGATGGGGACGCGACCTATGACGCCAGCACCGTGCGCGACATGGTCGATCAATTGCGCAGCAAGAATCTGGATATGCTGAACGGCGCGCGACAACATTCGGATGAGGCCGCATATCGCCGGGGGCATAAATTCGGCAACCGGCTGCTCACCTCGATGGTGCGGGTGTTTTTCGGCAAGAACCTGAACGATATGCTGTCGGGCTATCGCATCTTTAGCCGACGGTTTGTCAAAAGCTTTCCCAGCATGTCCAGCGGCTTTGAGATCGAGACCGAACTGACCGTGCATGCCCTGCAATTGCGGCTGCCCATCGACGAGGTACCGATCAACTACAGGGCCAGGCCCGAAAACTCGGAATCGAAACTTTCGACCTACGGGGACGGGATCAAAATCCTGCGCATGATCAGCTTTTTGGTCAAGGAAGAGAACCCGATGTTGTTCTTCCTGACGCTGGCCGGGGTGATATTCGTGCCGTCCTTTCTGGTATTCCTCTCGGTGCTGTTCGAGTTCATCGAAACCAGCCAAGTGGCACGTTTTCCCTCGCTCTTTGCGTCTTTGTCGGGGTTTGTCATCACCGTGGTTTGTGTCGCATGCGCGCTGATACTGGACACAGTCTCGCGCGGCAGGCGCGAGGCCCGGCGCCTTAGCTATCTGCAATACCCGGGGCCAAACCCTTAGGTTCCTGACCCTGAGATCGCGACCTGACCTGCGCTGTCTGAAACACCAGCAACGTGGCCAGGAACGGCAGCAACCAGATAACCCGCGCCTGATACCTGTGGTGCGGATCGGACAGCACGCCACAGATGACCGCATTCATTACCAGCGTTGCAAAGATCAGCACCACCAACGCCAGTGCGGTATTTGACACGGCCCGCCATCGAAAGGCGTGGGCCACCCCTAGCACGCTTAGTGCGACCGCGACGTAGACAACGGCTGACAAGAATTCGAACGGATACTGCCCTGTCACAGCCCGCGACTGGGCGTAGTCTGAGAACGCACGTTCCGTCATGTAATGGGGGGCGCTGTCGGTTATGACGCGTTCAGCCGTTTGAAATTCATACAATCCGAACATTCCATATTGCTCGGCCGTGTTTTTCAGCGACGATAGCAGCTGCATCCCCGGATAGGTACGCGCTGCGGTCAGGAACACGGTCGCATCCTCGGCGCTGAGCCGCTGTTTGGTTGCTTCATCCGCAGTTTGGTAAAACCCGTTCCGGTCCCACAGAAAATATTGCGAATCCGTATTGTCCAATGGCCCTGCCTGACAAATGGCAAAATCATGCCCGCCGCATTCTTCGGCGATCAACGCGGCGACCGGGCCGTCCTCAATCCCCCGGCCGGTCAGAAATGGCAGGCTTTGGGGCCAGCTGTTAAAGACCGCATAGGACACAAAAGCAAAGGCAAACACCGCGGCGATGCCCGTCCCAAACGCCAAAACAGACAGCACCCATCCCGACAGAACAGGCCGTATTTGCGGCCACAGCGCCATAAGCGCCAGCAGCGCGAGCAAACCAAAGATCAACAGGATATGACTGTTGTGAAAGGCGACCGAGGCCGTCAGCGTGACCCAACAAAAGACCATTTGCCACACATTCAGGTCGCGTTTGGCAAAGCACAGCAGGAACAGACACACCGGCACCAGCGCCGCAAACACATCTGGCATGGCGTAGGTTGAAAAATAGGGCAGCGGCGTCGCAATAGCACAGATCGCACCGCCAATCAGATACGGTGTCGCCGGGTTCTCAGTACATATTTTTCGCACAACCAGCCAGACCGCATAGCCAACGATCAAAGATTGCAGCAGCGCCAGCAAAAATGCGTTGGATTGCAGGAAGGCAAAGACAAAGACCCCATAATAGGGCGAGCGTGACATGGGAATTGCACGTTTGGTTTTGTCCTCTACCGCCCCAGCGGTCGCAGGTTGGCTGTCCTGCGTCTGGGGGACCTGCACAGTCTCACTGCCCAGCTTTCCGGCGACGGTCTGCACCACCGCTTTGCCCGCGTTGTTGTATCCCCGCGTATCAAAGAAAATGAACGGATAGCCGTTGATCACCGCAGGGGCCATTTGCATGAAGGCAAAACAGAAAACCAGCAGAACGGCCTTTAGCGTTCTCATCTCAGAGACAGGGGTAGACAGACTGGATTGCGTTTTTAGATAAGCCATTGAAACTCGTAAACTCTGGGGCCAATCAAAATGCGAAGGTCAAAGAGAACCTGGCCCGAACATGCGCCCGTCAGGGCGGTATTCTCATCCCTTCATTCCGTCAGTTGCGACGTCTGCTCGGTCACTTGTTCAACCGAGATTTCGATACTGTCGCCCGGCAACAATTGGGTCAGCTTGTCGGCCCGCAGCTCTTGCAACTGGCCGTCAACAACCCGGAAGATCGTCACCGTATAATCAATGTCACTGATCAGGCTCTCGGTTCCGATCTCGCTGGATGCGCCTGCAAGGTATTTTGCGATCGTATCCATCTGGAGGCTGGCATCCCGCAGCGCCAGATGGGCCTCGCGGCGTTGTTGCAACAGGCGCAGGGATCGTTCCTGTTCATACAGTTCCTGATCCCGTCTGAGGCGGGTCAAAACCAGATTTGTTGTGGCCAGATCCTCTTCGACCTCAAGCAAGCGGGTGGCCGATAGAACCGTGGTCCGCCGCGTATCGGCCAGACGGGACCCCGCAGTCAGGCCGCGTTCCACCAGGCTGATGACCCGTTCTTCTTCTTCCTCATCCGCGGCCAGTGCCTTGGCCAGTTCAACCTCCTGTTCCTTCAGGATTTCAATGCGCTTTTCCGCCTGATCTTCGGCATCCTCGAAATACTGACGCTCACCGGCTTCGTTTTCCTGATTGACCGCACGAATCCGCATCTGTTCCGAGATCAGCTCATCCAGCACCGAAGCAGAGACCGAGACCTGGCCCTGCGCCGGTGGCTCTAACTCTAGGTGTTGACGCAACTCGGACGTTGTTCGCCAGACCTGCACCATCGCCTGCGCGTGTTGCAGCGCGGCCTGTCCATAGGTGGTCTGCCAGCGCAGTAGTTGAATGGGATCGACAGTGACATCATCGGCCAACAGCATGCTTCTGACCCCACCGGCCAGCGCCACCGCCTCGCGCGCGGTGATGGCGGGGCGGAAATCGATCTGTCCGGTACGCGCCACATCACCGCCGATAATGATGGGCCGGTATCCGTTACGCGCAACTTCGATTTCGTCACCATCCAGCTGAATGATGTAAATCTCACCGTTCTGATTGTATTGTTTGACGATCTTCCCGGCCGCATCCTGCCGTACCAGCATCTCAAGCTCATCCGCCAGCAGGCCCTGGGCCTCGAAATGGCCCAGCCATTTCAGATTGACGTTGCCATGGGCGTCGATGATAGCGTCGAAAGACAGGCCCTCAAGCCCGGTCAGCGACACCCGCAACTGATCCCCCGGCGCAAGCTTGTAATCGGCCGCGACGGGCGCGGACAAGACCCCCAGCGCCAGGGCAGCGGCGCAGAAGTTGCGCATCGGAACCAAGCCCCCAAACCATTTGGGCACTGAGCTAAAGGCGGTTTTTTTCACGTCTTCCATGATCGTAACATCCCTCTGTTCTCAAGGGTTGCGATGTGTCGTTCAGCGACCCGTGCGATTGCACACGGCCCCAACCGTCTGAAACAGTATCTTGAGGTCCAGCCCCAGGCTGATTTTCCGCGCATATTCACTGTCGAAAATGGCGCGGTCCGAAAACTCGACATCGTTGCGCTCGGACACCTGCCATAAGCCGGTGATCCCGGGTTTGAGCAGGTTGTAGTCCACGCCCGGGTACATCGATTGCTGCTGTGGCAACATGGGGCGCGGGCCGACCAGGCTCATATCCCCCATCAAAACGTTCCAAAGCTGAGGCAGCTCATCCAGCGAGGTCGCGCGGATAAACCGCCCGATCTTTGTGACGCGCGGATCATTCTCAAGCTTTTGGCGCGCCTGCCATTCGGCGGCCGCGGCGGGGCATTCCCTGATGTGATCCTGAAAAATCTGATCAGCATCAATCATCATCGAGCGGAATTTCAGAAAGGCGAATTCGCGCCCGCCAAAGCCCACGCGTTTCTGCTTGTAGATCGCAGGCCCCCCATCCAACCGAACACAGAGCGCAACCAACAGCATCAGCGGCAAGACAAAAGGTGCACCGATCAGGACCAGGCAAATGTCCAGCAGACGCTTGCCTTTGGCCACGTAAAAGCTTTCCAGTTTGGAGTGATCTTCCGAATTAGAAATAAAGCTTTGATTGGTATTATAAATTTCGGTCTCTTCAATAGGAAAAGAACCTCGGTTGTGGTTCATAATGACCCCCAAAAACTCACTCACTGACTACTCACAACGCACCCGGAACTCAGGTATCGCTTCACATCCCCACATGCGTTTGCACCCATGAAAAAAGGCGCGGCCCGTGAGTTCAAAACTTGCTTTGCTCAACAGATTTCAGGTGCAACGCCCTGACTTCCGTTGCCCCGAAATTATTTTCCCGACTCGGTAAAAAGAAAGAGGCCGGGTTCTGCCCTGAAAATATCTTCGCACTTATTGCCCAACCAGACAACTTTTTTGTTCAGACATCATGGAGGTGAAACGGCATTGTGAAACGCAATGCTGCTTTTTTCACAACTTTGTATTGGCAACGATTTCTGTCGGATTAAATCCGCTTTGCGCGTTTCACTCCGACATGCCGGGATACCAATTACTGCTCGGTTTCGACCGACAGTTTATTGTCCAGTTTCAGGCGCAGTTTGCTTTTGAAAAGCAAATGCAGTCCCGCAATAACGGCCGGCGCCAAAAAGCCGGCAATAAGGCCACCGGCAACAGCCGCGCCCGTACTGGCCCCCGAGGCGATCAATGCCACGATCAAAAGCGCGGCGGCCACTGGGCCCGACAGCAAATACACAATTATCATCTCAGACCTAGCTCGGTTTTGTCTTTCCGCATTTGACGCACCTGCATAACCCTTGCGCAGTATTGTGTCGGTTTTTGGGCAGCACCCTCTCAGCGTGTACTCGTCAGGGTCAGGGACCCGAAAAAGAAACTCATCAAGAAGATCGGGTTCAGTTTAACACCATTGGTTTTGAACCACGAGACATGTGTCTTTCGTTCCATAAAATCTAGGACCGATCGGCAATTTGGCACCACCTAGTGCGAAGAAATTTGCCGATACGAGATTAACATTCTGTTAATTAATAAATAATTCGAAATCAATTTCGGCTTTAAACTGCCCAATGGCGCGCTTTCTTCCACAAAGCAACCGCAGCGACCTGCCGGACCCCGATCAGGACGGCGACCATGAAAATCAGCCCCCCCGCCAAAAGCAAAAACTGCAGCACCAGATTCGAGGCCATCCCAGCCGCAATCGCGAACGGCGCATAGGCCAAAGCCCCGATCGCTGCCTTTGACAATTCAGGACCAGGCACGCGCAACGGATCGACCCGCTGCCCGATGATGTAATAGGCCGCAAAGCTGACGCCGCCACTGAGCAGGAATGCCCAGGGCGCACCAGGTGCCCCGAACGTGTAGACCAATAGGAAAGACAGCACGGCATGCACGATCAAAGATCCGATGCTGATCCCAAGCTGCAGCGCCGTCATTTTCGACCGCATGAACGCATAGCTGAAAAAGGCACCCTGCAACCCGATGACAAACGCCGCAGGGGCGAGCAGTCTCAGATACAGGTCCGTTTTGCTGGCAAATTCCGGTGCAAACAGCAGGTTGGTGAACACATTCGCCGCACAGATCAGCGCCACGACGATGGGCATCGAAATCAGGATCAGGAACGAGAAATACCGATCCAGCACCGCATCGGATGAGGCCGCGCCGTTGGTCTCATGCGCCTCGAACACGCTGGGGGCCACCACGCGCGACAATGTTGTCATCGGTAATTGCAACGCTTTTGACGCAAGCGTCTGCGCCGCCGCGAAATACCCTGCCGCCTCCAACCCGGCAAAATAGGCCAGCAACGATTGCGACAGCATCGCAAAGAAAGACGCGCTGGAGGCCACCGCAGCCAGTGGGAACCCGAATCGGAAAAAGACCTTGAGCGTCGCAAGGCCGGGCAGGGTGATGCCAGACCGTCGAACCGCACGCAGCAGCGCATATGCGCCGGTGATCGCCGCCCCCAGCGACATGCCAATCACTGCGCTGGCATAGCCGCCGCCATTCAGCACAAACGCCACGGCCAGAGACACGCCCAGTGCCTGACGCAACAGGGTAACGGCGGCAAATCTCGGGCCCTCTTTGTACTGGCGCAAGCAGACAGTGCCCAATTCATACATCGCGTGGCTGGTGCAAAAAAGCACGGCCAAATAGAAACTGCCGACCCAACCCGAGGGTAAAAGCGCATGTGCCGCAACGGCGAGGCAGATCAACAAAAGCGCCAGCAAGGCCGAGGCCCCCAACACCGTCGCTATCGTCTTGCCCTGAAATTCCGGCGCGTGATGAAAACGGCCCACCGAAACGGCCAACCAGTTGAAAGAAAAGGAATAGAGCAGCATGCCCGCCAAAACCGTCAGGTTATAGCGCCCGAAATCCGCTGCACCCAGAACGCGGGTCAGAACGATCAGAATCACGATGGCAATAAATGCCGAGAGCATTCTGGGGACAAAAAACCAAGTCATCGCGGATTGTTTCCCAAAATCGGCAAATCGAAACCTACACCCAAAACCGGCCCAAGAATGGGCCCTGAACACTCGTTACACATATCAACTTCCGTCGCGCCGCCGTGAAGACACCGGCCACGCAGGCAACCCAAACGCAAAACCCATCGCGCCTGATCCATAGCCGTACCGCATCACAGGCATTTGTGACAGGATTATTCCGGCAGAGCTGGTCTTCACACGGATCGAAAATGCCAGACCTGCCTCCCAGATAGACAACGCGGCGCCTGGGCCCTAGGCTTGAGGCATTCGTATTTTCCGGACTCGTCCGATTTGGCGCACCCGATCGGATGTCAGTTTGCTGGCCAGTTGGTTTTGTTATGACGACTTTGACTCAGAACGGCCCGAACGCGCATGTCTCGGGCCCCGCATTTCGGCATATCGTGCTGGCGATATGTTTGGTTCTGACCGTCTGCGTTGGAACGGATTTGTTTCCGATCGTGCTGTGGCAGAACAGTCTGGCCAACAAAATCTCAATCCTGCTGCTGCTGCCGGTGCTGGCAATCACCACGCTTTATTACCGGCACTTCATTCGCGGGTTCTTTGCCGCGCCAGAACTGGCCGTTCTGGTGATCTGGGCGATGTTGTCCACAACCCTCAGCGACCGTCCGGCCTATGCTGCGGAACGGTGCGTTCCCTTGGTCGTGACAACAGGCTTTGCCCTGGTTCTGGGCAGCCTGATGTCGCTCAGGGGGTTACTGCTGTTCATGGCGGCGGCGTTTGCGCTGATCATGGCGCTGAATGTCGGGGCCATCGCGACCCTGCCTCAGGCGCGTGGCATTCCACCTTGGGGCGATGTCTGGAACGGTATCTTTTTGCACAAGAATGCGCTGGGCGCTGTGTGCATCATGGCCCTGCTGACCTCGGCCTATGCCATTGGTCAGGTGTCGGGCAAGCTGAAGCTGATGTTTCAGGTGACGCTGGTCGTGGCCATCCTGCTGCTGATCGCCTCGGAATCGCGGACCTCGCAGGCGGTGGGGCTGATTTCGATGACCGCCCTTATGATCAGCTGGATCCTACCCCGGTTCGAGATGACATGGGCCATTGGCTATATCCTGTTTTCGGTACTGCTGGTCGGCACAATCGCGTTTTTGCTGGCCTCGCCCATGGCGGACCCCCTGTTTGCATTGGTCGGCCGCAAACCGACCCTGTCCGAGAGAATCCCGATTTGGGAGCTGACATGGCCCTATGTCATGGATCGGTTCTGGCTGGGCTGGGGCTATGGCAGTTTCTGGAACCCCGATTCCAGCCGACTGGCGATTTTATCCAATAAATCGAATCTGGGCTTCGCGCCGCATTATTCGCATAACGGATTGATCGAGACCTGGCTGAACACCGGGTTTATCGGTGTGGTCCTGCTGTTCACGGCCATTGTGCGCTTTTTCTTTTCCGCCTTCCTCAGCCTGCGCTTTGTGGCGGATCGCACACCCATCGTGTGCACAATGGCCCTGATGATGACCTATATTTTTGCCAACATCACCGAAAGCACCCTGCTGTCCAGACTGGATATCAGCTGGATGTTCTTTGTGGCCTATGTCGCCAAGATGAACCTTGTTGCGCGGGCCGTAAAGCACAGCGTCAACGCCCGCGCCGCGACCTCTACCGAAGATCCGGGCAGGGGCCCGTCAGGCGGAATGACAGGTCAACCTGCGCCGACTGCTTAGCCCGCTTTGGGGAATTCACGGGTTTTCTACCCCAAGGTGTGCCCAAACGATTGACAGCAGCGGCCCCGGTGGTGTCGAATTCAAGAATACCCAGTTTTTTGCTTTTGTTTGGTTACCAGTTTCTTGGGGAGGCACTATTGAAAACAGCCATTTTTGCAGGCGGCAAAGGCTCGCGCCTGATCGAAGAGACCCGCGTTCGCCCCAAGCCCCTGGTTGAAATCGCAAATCGCCCGATTCTGTGGCATATCATGCAGCACTACTCGGCCTATGGGCATCATGAGTTCGTGCTGGCGCTTGGCTATATGGGTGACCTGATCAAGCGCTATATCTCGAACCTGTGCCAGTATCAGGGCAATCTGCGCATCGATTTCAACCAGCGTGAGCTGTTTGGCGAGCCCGACTATTCCAACGGCGCGTTCGAAGATCAGACGCCGCCCTGGACCGTTGATCTGATCGATACCGGCATGGATACGATGACCGGCGGGCGTCTGGCGCGGCTGCAACCCTATCTGGGCAATGAAACCTTCATGCTGACCTATGGGGATGGTGTGTCGAATGTCGATCTGGACGCGCTGATCGCCTTTCACCGCTCACACGGCAAGCTGGCCACGATCACAATGGTGCGCCCGCTGACCACCTTTGGCCATCTGCAAGTGCGCGAGGATGGGCTTGTCGAAGGCTTTATGGAGAAACCCGAAACCGCCGCCGACTGGATCAATGGTGGCTTTTTCATTCTGGAGCCCGGCGTGTTTGACGCCGTCGCCAGCGTGAATGGCGACGAGATCATGTGGGAAGAAGGCCCCCTGCCCAAGCTGATGGAAATGGGTGAGCTGATGGCCTATCGCCATCCCGGTTTCTGGTATTGCATGGATCATTTGGCGGACAAACGCCGGCTTGAGGAGATGTGGAAAAATGGCAACCGTCCGTGGGCAACATGGGAACATTCAGAGCGTCCTGTTAACGGGTCATCTCGGCTACGTGGGGACGGTCACCGCCCCGGTCTTGGCCGAGGCGGGAATCCGGGTGACTGGGTGCGATATAAATCTCTTTGACAGGGCCGATTTCGCCCCCGGCGGGGCGGTTCCCGATATTCCCAATCTGGGCAAGGACATTCGCGATCTGACGGCAGATGATCTGGCCGGGTTTGACGCGGTGGTGCATCTGGCCGCGCTGTCCAACGACCCGCTGGGCCAATTGCGCCCGGGCCTGACCCAGCAGATCAACCACGAAGGCACCGTGCATGTGGCCAAGCAGGCCAAGGCGGCAGGTGTGTCCCGATTTGTCTTTGCCTCGTCCTGTTCCAATTATGGCCGCGCGGGTGAGGATTTCGTAGATGAAGACGGCAAGCTGAACCCGCAGACCGACTATGGCGTCTCCAAGGTTCTGGCCGAACGTGACCTGAAACCGCTGGCCGATGACAGTTTCACCCCCACTTTCCTGCGTTTTGCCACCGCTTACGGGGCCAGCCCCCGGATGCGGTTCGACATCGTGCTGAACAACCTGATCGCGCATGCCTATACCTCGGGCCGTATCCTGATGATGTCGGACGGCACCCCGTGGCGGCCCATCATCCATGTCGAGGATATGGCCCGCGCCTTTCTGGCCACCTTGCAAGCCGATCCACAGGCGATTTCCGGCGAGGCGTTCAATGTCTGCCGGACCGAGAATAACTATCAAATCCGCGATCTGGCCGAGATCGTGGCCGACACGGTGCCCGGCGCAAAGATCGACTATGCCGCTGACGCCGGGCCCGATAACCGGTCCTACCGTGTGAGTTCCGCCAAGATCGAGAAATCCATTCCGGGGTTCGCGCCGCAATGGGACGCCGTGCGCGGCGCGCAGCAAATCTTTGATGCGGTCAAAGCCTGTGACCTGAAGGTCGAGGATTTCGAGGGCCGGAAATACAAGCGTCTTGCGCAGCTTGAGGCGCTGTTACAGGAAAACCAGCTGGATCAGGATTTTCGCCGGACCCAACCCGTCGCTTAAACTGTCGCCCCGATCCGGTCCAACACGGTGCGCGCACCGCGCTCGCCGGATTTGAAGGCCTCATCGGTCCACTGATAGCCCCATTCGCCAAAGCGGCCCACATAGTGGATGCCGATCTGATCCAGCCAGTCGTGCACAATCGGCAGCGCCTGTTCGCGGTCCAGATCAAAGATGATATTGGCATGGGTGATCAGCCGCGCATCGGTGTGCAGGATTTCCTCATCCTTTTCGATCAGTCCGATCCTCACCAGATCGTCGATCACCGGCTGGATCAGATCGTCAGGAGACCCGGTGAACGGGCGGTATTTGTGCGAGTAATAGCATTCCGCCTGAATAGACCCACAGCCCGGCGGGCAGGTTTTGGTCGACATTTTATGCGGAAAGCTGAGGCGGGTGAAAACGATGTCCTCGTCATAGATATAGGTCCATGTGGCGGGCGTGAAATCATCCCGCGCAAGGCCCAGATTGACCGTCACACAGGTGGTGCAGGCCAGCTTGGACGCCGCCGCGCGAACATGGTCCGGCGCGCCTTTGACCATCGGGACCAGATCAGGCAGCGGGATTGAGGAAATCAGGTGCTCGTACTGTTCGGTCACACCGTTTTCAAAGGTAACACTTCGCGCCTCGGGGTCGATCGCGACGACCTTGTGATCCAGATGCAGATCGGTCTTTTCCAGAAACGGCTTGAGGTATGAGATGAACCCCCCATCGGTCGGATAGCGGAAATCGGTGATGTAGTGTACATCCGGCGTCTCGGCAAAGATCGCGCCGCGGATCACCTCATCCATCGAGGGTCGATAAAGGCGCGGCCCCATCCAGACCGTGCTCATCTGATCGGCATCGACGGTGTGGTATTTCTTGCCGTAGACAGCAGGGAAATGGGTCGCGAACGTCTCACCAAAGACCGAGATCAGCCATTCCAGGTAGTTGGCGGGTTTTTCCACAACCTCTTGCTTGGACGCTTCGATGAAATCCAGAATGCACTGTGTTTTCAGCTCATCCGGCAGGTTGTGCAGATTGGCCTGCGCGGGGTGTTTCACCCAGGCCCCGTGGTAGTAGTTGTTCACATAAGCCTGCAGCTTTTCATAGGCCCCGCCCACGTTTTCGGCGAACAGTTCCTGAAACCGCGGGTCTTTCGAGAATGAGATATGCGGCCCGTCGTCAAAGATGAACCCGCTGTCATGGGCAAAAGTTGCCGTATGACCGCCGGGAAAGGCGTTCTTGTCATACATCCGGCTGGATACACCCGCCCCGTGCAGGTGATGGGCAGCCCCCAACCCGGACATGCCCGAGCCTAGGATAACGATCTTCTGGTCACTCATATCAACGTTCTCTTGCTAACTCGCGGCGCCACCAGGCGATGGTGTCCGCAATACCGGTTTTCAATGTGTATCTCGGGCTCCAACCCAATTCGTCGTGCAGGCGGGTGGTGTCCGCTTCGACCAGCGGCGGATCACCGGGGCGGGCCTCGCGCGCGCCCAGACGGATCAGGTCTTCTGCCTTGGTCTGGCGGCCGATCTCGTGGATCAGATCGGCCAGCGGGATTGCCGCGCCACTGCCGATATTGACCGCGCCGGTCAGGTCACTGAACATCAGGGCCGTCATCGCGGTGGCGACATCCCCCACATGCAGGAAATCGCGTTTTTGCTTGCCATGAGTGCAGAGCGCCTCTTGCCCCTGCAAAAGGGCGCGGATGACATCTGCGGCCAGCCGGTTCGGGTTTTCCCCCGGACCATAGAGAAAAAAGGGCCGCGCCCAGGCCCCCGACAGATCCAACGCCTTGCACATGGGGCCAAAGGCCGTGAACATGGCCGCCTTGGCCCCGCCATATTCGGTGGCCGGGTTCAAAGGGGTCTGCCCTTCGCGCAGCTTGTCCGACCCGGACCAGTCATATTCCATACAGGACCCGCAAAAGGTCACCCGTTTGCCGCCCGCTTCCGCAAAGGCAAACATCAGATCGATCGAATGCTGCAACCAGCGAAAATTCTCAAGCGATTGCTGGTTGTCGGGCCCCATGTACCAGGCCAGAGCCATCAGATGGCTGGGACGGTGCAGATGGATAATGGCCCCAACATCCGAGGCATTGGTCACATCAACCCGAACCCAATGCACATCGCCATAGATTTTCGGAGGCGGGTCACAGCGATATGTCGCAACCACCCGGTGCCCATTGCGCGCCAGCACCGTCACGATTGCGCGACCGATGAACCCACCGCCCCCGGTCACCATCACTGTTGTCTTTTCTTCCTTTGTATTTGTCATGGGACAGCCGTCTTTCCTTGGAATCGCGACAGGGCCTAGGGATGAAGCAGGGGCCAGTTCGCGTCTTTTTCAGAAACAATCGTTACAGGTTTGGGCCATTGTATACTTAAGGCAGGATCATCGTATCGAATCCCCCGCTCGACCCCCGGGGTGTAAAATGCGCTGGCGGAATAGTACGCCTGCGCGCCATCGCTCAGCGCCAGATAGCCATGCGCAAACATCTCGGGCACATAGAGCGCGCGCCTGTTTTCGGCCGACAGCTCAATCCCGAAATGCTGCAAATAGGTCGCGCTGTCGGGGCGCATATCCACGATCACATCGTAAATCGCGCCGGTGATACAGCGCATGAACTTGGCCTCATGCGCCGGGGCCTGCTGGTAATGCAATCCGCGCAGCGTGCCTTTTTTCTCGTTAAACGAAAGGTTTATCTGGGCGATTGCCGGTTTCAGCCCGTGTTTTTCAAACTCATCTGCGCAGAAGGCACGGGCAAAAAATCCACGATCATCCGAGATTTCCTGCAGGTCGACCACATAGGCCCCCGGCAGATGTGTTTCTGTGAAAATCATTAAAATAAACCGCCTTTGTCGACCGCAACCATTTAACCACACGCAGGCCCCCGATCACAAATCACGCCACGGTGCAGCGAAACGAAAGATGCGCTGCGCCCGTATTGGCATCTAAGGGCAATACCAAAAACTAATCAGACAATCGGCTTGGTTTCCACGGTTTTCGACCCGTCCCGCAGGAATCCCCTAGGTGCTGGCGCAGAACCGTGCGTAATTTGTTAAAAAGCCGGCACCGCACATGTGTATTTCGCGGTGATTTATTTGTTTGAGGATATGCATGTGACCGCATCTGCCCCGCCTGAACGTAGCGTTTTGATGTTTTCGCAGCGCAATCTGAATGACAACGTATCGCGGTGTTCGGGGTTCGAATTCGAAGACGTCATTGCCGAGATTGAAACGGCCGAGATTTGCGCGCCACGGCAAAACGGCACTCTGCCCTTCAATCCGAAACGGTGGCTGTCACGGCGCAGCGATTTGTTTCAATACTGGCCTTCGGGGGTGCAGAAATCGCCTCTGACCCGGAATTTTGATCTGTTCTTTTGTAACGCGCAAAAGCCGCTGGAACTGTTGGCGCTGGATGCGGTGCCGGACTGGCGCGCGCGCTGCGGTCTTGCGGTCTGTGTGCTGGAAGAGGTCTGGACCAGCAGCATCGATCAACACCTGCCGCTGATCCGGTCCCTGTCCAAATTTGACCTGATCGCCAGCGCCTTTGCAGAATCCTGCGAAGCGTTGCGCCGGATCACTGGAAAACCTGTCATTCACCTGCCCGGTGCTGCGGATATGGTGCGGTTCGCCCCACGCAACCTGTATGTGGATCGGCCCATTGACCTGTATTGCATGGGTCGCAGGCGCCCCGAATTGCATGATCGCCTGTTGAAGATAATCGCAGATCGGCAGGGGTTTTATCTGTACGATTCTGCCACCAAGCCGCCCACAACGGCGCAGCACAAGGTGCATCGCGACCTGTTGGCCAATCTGGTTCAGCATTCCAAGCTTTTCATGGTGGATATCGCCAAGATCGGCCATGACGACCAGAAAAAAGGCAACATCGCATGGGGCCCGCGCCATGTCGAAGGTCTTGCCGGCGGGGCCATCCAAGTGGGCTATGCCCCCGAGACCGAGGATTACACGCGCTATTTCGACTGGCCCGAGTCAGTTCTGCGCCTGCCGGAAGACCCCGATCGCGCCGTCGAAAGGATCGTCTCAATCCTGGATGATCCGGCGGAACAAGATCGTATGCGTCGGATCAACCTGCAAAACGCGTTGCAGAAACACGATTGGCTGCACCGGTGGGCCGACATTCTGGGCCATCTGAACCTGCCCGAAACGGCAGCCATGACAGATCGGCGGCAAGCCCTGGCGCAAATTGCGCAACGGTTGTCAGACAAACAGCCAGCCCAGCCGGATGAAAGAACCCCGGCCTGAAACAACGCCGACTACCCGGCGCTGGCGACAGAATCGGCCCAGACCAACCCAAGATAGGACAGTTGGTTGCTGCAACTGTTTTCCACCGGGTGGAAAATTCCCACGAACTCCAGTTCGATCCCCAATTCATGTGCAAGCACAACATTGGTCGAGGTCGCGAATTTCTGCACAATAGAGCGGCTCATTTTCTTGGTCTCATCAGCAATATAAGGCAGCGACCCGGCTCGGAGGTTGAAGACAGTGTTGACCGCCTGACCTGATAGACCTTTGGCGATCACAAAAGCCTCATAGGCCGTGCAAAACTCCTGCGCGGCGGGGTGGGCTGCGATTTCGGCCCCGTAGACACGCGCGATGACCTCCGAAGCATGGGCTGCAACGCCGCCCGGTCGCAGGGCAAACGCCAGCCCGCCCGCGCTTGCCGCCAGACACACACCCCCCAACAATACGCTGCGTCTCGACAGTTTCATCGCACCACCCCGGCTGCGCGCAGCGACAATGCCGACAGGGTCAGGGTCGGGTTGGCCGGTGAGCAGGTCGGAAACGCCCCGGCGCCCAGCGCAAAGACGTTCGGGGCCTCGTGCAGGCGCAGATAGTCATCCACCACCCCCTCGGCGGGGTCCGTACTGATCCGATGCGTGCCCTGAATATGCGCCTGCGAAGGCTGGATGCGCCCGGCGCTCATTTTATCCAGCGCATCGGGGATTATGTCGGGCAACCCATCCAGCGCGCGTTGCAGGCCGCGGAAAGCATAAGAGTGGTGGCCCGTCCATTCGATCACCGGCGCGTCACCTTCCAGCAGAACGCGGTTTTCAGCGACGGGCAGATCCTCGGCCACAAGGGTCAGGACCAGACGGTTGGTCCATTTACCCGGTTCCTCACGGATATTGGCGGGCGCGTTCGAGCTTTCGATCAGCACTGCCGCCGCCTCGGAGCGGTCGATACCGTGATAAAAGTGATAGCCGTGGCTCGTCTCGGACGTTCCGCCAAAATAGTTTTTCAGCGTAGCCGTATCGATCACAACGGTTTGCGAGGCCTCTTCGTTCAGATACCGGCCCAGCGCCGGAGACGTCACACCGGACCGCAACAGAATTGCCGCGTTGAAAATGGCATTGGCCCCCAGCCCAAAGACACTGGCCTGAACCTGGATGTCCTTACCATCCGGGCCGCGCAGCACCCCATGGGTGGCCTGCCCACCCTGAAGGACAATCTCTCGGAACTCGGTCTCAAGCACATAATGGGCGCGGGGATGCGCAAGATGCTCAAACCCGTTGAGGATCGTGAATTTTGCATCGATGGGGCAAATGCCGCAGACGCCATTTGCACAACATGTCGGGCGCGTCCCCCCGTTTGCCCGCGCGGTCGGAAGCGGCACCCACGCATTGCTATGGGCCTGCAGCACCTGATCGGCGCGCGATAGTATGTGGTGAGGATGCGGAAAGGGTTTGTCGCGCGGCAGAATATGGTCAGACCCGCCGCCTGCGATCTCCATCAGGGTTTCGGCACGTTCATAATACGGGACCATGTCCTCATACCCAAAGGGCCAGTCCATCCCGACACCAAACCGGCTGCGCAAACGGAAATCATCAGGATGGAACCGAGGCGTATCCCCCCACCAAAAATTCGAGTTTCCGCCAAAAGTGATAAAGCTCAGCCAGTCCTTGCGCAAACCGGATGTGTTGCGCTGTGTGATCGGCTCGCCCGGTCGCCAGCCATCGCGCAGCTGCGCATCATGGGGGCGCATGCCGCCTTGTTCGACGATCAGCACATCCAGATCGGGCGGTAAACCATGCGCAAAGAACATTGCCGCAAAGCTGCTGCCAACGATCACAACATCCCAATGCCGGGACGCAACCTGTGCAAGGTCAATGCGTTTCATCTGTTCAACCACGGCCTCGGGCGAGGCGCGAACCACGTTACTCATACACGAAAAAGATGTCTCAGGGTAACGGCGCGCGGGGCTTTGTCAAATAAACAAAACGCTGGGACGCAACCCTTAGTCCGCAGTTTGCGCGCCACCACTTTTGCGCCGGTTTGCCTTGCGGAAGTGATCCTTGGTGCTTTGGGTCCAGTTCAACTGCTCCTCCTGCACGGTCAGGGTTTCGACGTGATCGGACTCCAGCAGGAACGTCGCGCGCATGGGCATGATCCCGTCAACAACCATCACGTTTTGCGCGGACGGATCAATGCTGAGCGTTCCGGTCAACCGAACGGGCTGATGGACATGGCTGGGCGTCCAGTCGACATTCAACCGGACCCGGATCATCTGATTGGGCAGCGGCGCGGGCAGATGACTGCACATCCCGCTTTGCGGCACCAGATAGACGACACTCTGCCCATCTGCATCCGGCGGCGCAGGGATGGCAAACCCCATCAGCGTGACGGTCTGGCCATCAAGATCGGGATTGCCCGCAGATCCTGCATGATCCCGGCGCTGCGTGACCGCCTGCACCTGATCCAGCAGCCAATCCACATCAATTTCATCGGCGGTCAGGGCGGCCTCGGTTTCTGTTAAAAGCATCTGCCATTTCCGGCGCTCTTCGTCGCTGCCTGCACCCTGTTGCAACCTGCCCCGCAGGCGCAGGGCAAAGATGACATCATCGAACTGTTCGGGCGTGAGGGCGCGAAACGGGTCCTCGTAATTCTGGGCAGCGGGATCTGGCAGTTCAGACCAATCCAACACCTGGCCCGATGCGGCCGCAGTGCCGAACCAGCCCAGGGCCAACAAGGCCAGAATGTGAACCCAATTGCGCATGTCCCGACTGTACCGATCAGACGGGATCATTCCAGCCTCTTTCCGCGGGCACGCGCAGAGTTTATCTGCGCCCGCCCACTCCGGAAACTGTCAAACTGAGAACTTTATCATTGACCCATCGCAGGAACTGGGGCAGTCCATCTGACGATGGTTCCCCGCAAGGGGAAGAGAAAGGGAATACGGTGCGGTTTGCCATCTGGCACCAAATCCGTAACTGCCCCCGCAACTGTAAGCGGTGAGCAATGCCAAATATCCACTGGCCCGGCGGCTGGGAAGGATGGCAAAGCCACGACCCGCAAGTCAGGAGACCTGCCATCATATGTTCAACCAACCCGGGGCGGGGCGTCCTGGAAGGAGGCTATGATGACACGACTGGCGCGTGTTTCGACGATCGATACACTCTGTGGCCGCTGTTGACGGGCGGGCCTGAGGATGTCGGAAAAATCTGATCATGTCATTCTGATCTGCACGACCTGCAAAGGTGAACTGAGCGCAGAGGCCATTCAAACAGCGCTTGCAGATAAGCTGCCTGTGGGGTTTGCGGTGCGCACCGTGGACTGTATGGCAGGCTGTGCCCGGCCAATAACGGTTGGGTTTCAGGCGGTGGGCAAGGCGCAATACCTGTTCGGCGACATCCGCACGCAGCGCGACATCGACGCGCTGGCCACCTTTGCCCATCAATACCAGCAAAGCGTTGATGGCTGGACCAGCGCAACGGACCGGCCTCGGGCGCTTTATACCAAGACGCTGTCCCGCATGCCGCGACTGGAGTTTGGAGGGCGACCATGACTCACCCTCCCTTTTTGGTTGCTGAAGACCTGGAGTATTACGCCCTGAACGGGGATGTCCTGCTTCAGGGCGTCTCGTTCGAATTGGACAAAGGGGCAATTCTGGCCATTGCGGGGCCCAATGGGGCAGGCAAGACAACGCTGCTGAACCTGCTATGCGGTGCGGCTGATCTGGTTCTGGGCGATGTGCGCGTCGGCGGGCGCAGCCTGAAACAGATGTCGGCCACCGAACGCGCCCGCATGATCGCCGTTGTCAGCCAGCAGGAATACCCCGACGGACGGCTGGAACTGCGCGACTATGTGGCCCTTGGCCAGATCCCGATCCGGGCCGACCGGTCTGCGGCTGAACACGCGGCTGAACTGGACCGGATACTCGACCTGACCCATCTTGGCGCTCTGGCGGGCAAGCGCATGGCGCAACTGTCCGGGGGTGAGCGTCAGCGGGCGCATATCGCCCGCGCGCTGGCCCAGAATCCGTCCCTGCTGTTTCTGGACGAACCCACCAACCATCTGGACCCGGACGCCAAGGGACGGATGCTGTCGCTGGTGGCCGAGCTGGGGATCACGGTGGTGATGATCGTCCACGATCTGGTCATGATCCCCGAATTTGCGTCCCATGTGGCGCTGATGAAATCCACACGCCTGACTAGTTTCGGAACCGTCGCCGAGGTGCTGACCGCAGATAAGGTCCGCGACACGTTTGGCGTGGATTACCTGTGCTTTCAGCACGAAGGCCGGATGATCCCGGCGCTGGATATCCGAAGAACACCCATTTCAACTTAACCCAAGGAACTATTCTATATGAAACATCTCTGGTCTGCGGCTATGGTGGCTGCCATTGCGGGCGGTGCCTCGGCACATGAGGTCACGGTCGACAATTGCGGCGAACCGCTGGTCTTTGAAACCCAGCCCGAGCGTCTGGTCGTGCATGACATGAACATGACCGACATGGCCTTTGCGCTGGGTCTGCAGGACAAGATCGTGGGCCTGACCGGCATCACCGGCTGGTACAAAACCAGCCCCGAGTTTGACACTCTGCGCGGTGACATCCCTGAGCTGGCCCCGAAATACCCGACCGTTGAAAACCTGGTCGCGGTAGAGCCCGATCTGTTCTTTGCCGGTTGGTACTACGGCATGAAGCCGGGCGGTGACGTGACCCCCGACACGCTTGCACCCTTTGACATCAAGACCATGATCCTGACGGAAAGCTGCGTGCATCTGGACAAGGACCGCCCCGAGGCCAGCATGGACCTGCTGTTTGACGACGTTCTGCGTCTGGGCACCGTCATGCATGTCGAAGACAAGGCCGAGGCGCTGGTCGCTGGCTGGAAAGAGGAACTGGCCGCGATTCAATCGCAAACCGCCGATGTCGCCAAACCCCGCGTTTTCCTGCTGGACGGCCCGGCAGATGCGCCCTTTACCGCTGGCAAATTCGCCATCCCCGACGCGATGATTGCAGCTGCGGGTGGTGAGAATGTCACCCATGACATGGACACCAGCTGGGGCCGCACCTCGTGGGAGGCCGTGGCCGCCGCGAACCCGGAATTCCTGGTGCTGCTGGACTATCAGACCGGCAATGGCGCGGCGGATACGTTCAAGTTCCTGCAGGAACATCCGGTGATGTCGCAGACTGACGCGGTCAAGAACGAACGCTGGATCGGCCTGCGGTACGAGGAACTGACCCCCGGACCGGCAAATATCGAGGCGATCTCGAAAATGGCCAAGGCAATGCACCCGGGCCTCAACTGATATGACCCGATTGGGCGTTATGCTCGTGCTGGGGGCGGTCATTCTGGCCGCCCTCTTGCTGATTTCCACGGTCTACGGCACCACGCCCATCCCCGCCTCGGATGCGTTGCAGGCGGTCTTGCTGGGCACCGGCCTGACGGATGGGGATATGTCCCCGCTGCATCGCATCGTCTTTGACCTGCGCCTGCCCCGCGCCCTGTTCGCGGCGGTCATCGGCGCCGGGTTGGGCATTGTCGGCGTCGTCCTGCAAACCACCACGCGCAACGATCTGGCTGACCCGTTTCTGTTTGGCCTGTCCTCAGGCGCGGCGGCGGGGGCGGTGTTCGTGATCACTGTGACCGGAGACATACTGGGGTTCTGGACCTTACCGCTGGCGGCGTTTTGCGGCGGGCTTGTGGCCTCTGGGATCGTGCTGGCGCTGGTGCATGGCTTGCGCACAAGCGCGCCTGAAAAGCTGATTCTGGCCGGGCTGGCGGTGTCTTTTCTGTTCTCGGCCATCACCAATTACCTGATCTTCGCAGGCGACAGCCGCGCCGCGCATTCGGTGATTTTCTGGATGCTGGGCGGTCTGGGCCTGGCCCGGTGGGAGACGTTTCCCCTGGTCTGCGCCGGTCTGGTCCTGATCCTGTCCTATTCGCTGTACCGCAACCGCTGGCTGGATGCGCTGTTGACCGGGGATCTGACCGCTTCGACCCTGGGTGTCCCGGTGCAGGGGTTGCGGTTCAGCATGTTCTTTGCCGCAGCACTGGCCACGGCTGTTTTCGTTTCCGTCGCGGGTGTGATCGGCTTTGTGGGCCTGATGGTGCCGCATATCGCACGCGGCATTGCGGGGCCGCTGCACAAACGCCTGCTGCCCACGGCCGCCATCGTGGGCGCGGCGCTGCTGACAGGGTCCGACATCCTCAGCCGGTTGCTTCTGGCCCCGCAGGAACTGCCCGTCGGGATCGTGACAACATCCATCGGGTCCGTGTTCGTCTTTTTGCTTCTGTTCCGCACCGCCAGAGCGCGCAAATAGCGCTCTGACACCATTCCAGCGCGCTTTGCGATCTAAACTGCCGCGTCCCCTCCGGCCATCGACGCCGAAATCTCGGCGACCTCCTTGTCAATGTAATAGAGGGCGTGCGGACCGTCGCCGATCAGGTTGATACGATCAATGATACCCTGAAAGGTCTTGATCTCTTCGCGCTGTTCCATGACGAACCATTGCAGGAACTCAAAGGTGCTGTGGTCATCAGTGGCCTGCGCCGCCTTGACGGCGGAATTGATGCCGTCCGTCACTTTTTTTTCGTGGTCCAGAATAATCTGGAACAATTCCTGAACCGAATTCGTCTCGACCTTGGGTTCCGGCAGCTCTTTGAATTGGATCGGCCATTCGCAATCCACCAGATAGTTGAGCATCTTCTTCATATGCGTCAGCTCTTCATCCGCATGGGCCAGCAACAGCTCGGCGCAGCCATCCAGATGGCGTTCCACGCACCAGGCACCAGCCTGCCAATAGAGATGCGCCGCTCTCAGCTCACCATTCATCAGATCATTCATGATAGTCGCCGTGGACAGGTGTGACATAAGAGAGTTCCTTTTTCAGAAATGAGTTGGCGTGCCGATCACTGTCTTTGGCGAAATCCGGGTCCTTGAAACGCGGCCCGAGCAAGCTTTTGATGCGTTTTCGGTTTTGGCTATTATGCAAGTATCAATTAAATTTAATGTGTTTTCTCTGATCCCTGTCAACATCCGGGTTGTGGCACGTAAATCCGCGCAAAGAAAAAGGGCCACCTTACAGGCGGCCCTTGGTCATGATGCGGTGGCTGATCTTCAGCCTTTTTTCAGAACCTCACGGCCCAGCAATTCGGCGATCTGCACCGCGTTCAGGGCGGCACCTTTACGCAGGTTGTCGGACACGCACCACAGGTTCAGACCGTTCTCGATGGTCGAATCCTGACGGATACGGCTGATGAAGGTGGCGAAATCGCCCGCGCATTCGATGGGCGAGACGTAGCCACCAGCCTCACGCTTGTCGATCACCATGATGCCCGGTGCTTCGCGCAGGATGTCGCGGGCTTCGTCTTCGTCCAGGAATTCCTCGAACTCGATGTTCACGGCCTCGGAATGGCCAACGAAAACGGGAACGCGGACGCAGGTGGCTGTGACCTTGATCGACGGATCGACGATCTTTTTGGTCTCGACCACCATCTTCCACTCTTCCTTGGTCGATCCGTCTTCCATGAAGACGTCGATCTGCGGGATGACGTTGAAAGCGATCTGCTTTTGGAATTTCTTCGGCTCAACCTCAGTCGTGGGGTTGTAGATCGCTTTGGTCTGATCCCAAAGCTCATCCATGCCGTCTTTGCCGGCACCCGAAACCGACTGATAGGTCGAGACAACCACGCGCTTGATCCGCGCGCGGTCATGCAGCGGTTTCAGCGCCACAACCATCTGCGCGGTCGAGCAGTTGGGGTTGGCGATGATATTCTTGTTCTTGTAGTCGTGAATCGCTTGCGGGTTACACTCCGGCACGATCAGCGGAATGTCCGGGTCATAGCGATAGAGCGAGCTGTTATCGATCACCACACAACCCGCCGCAGCCGCCTTGGGCGCGTAGACCTTGGTCGCGTCCGAGCCGATGGCAAACAGCGCCATGTCCCAGCCGGTGAAGTCAAAGGTGTCGATGTCCTGGGTCGTCAGTGTCTTGTCGCCAAAGCTTACCTCGGTTCCCAGCGAACGACGGCTTGCCAGCACGGCAAGTTCATCAACGGGGAACTGGCGTTCCGCCAGGATGTTCAGCATTTCGCGGCCCACGTTACCCGTGGCGCCGGCGACAACGACGCGATAGCCCATTTCATGTCTCCAAAGTTAAGGACGCGCGTTCTTAGCTGCGTTGCCGCAAAGAAAAAAGAGCAAACGCACCATAATCCGACCTATGACGGCGATTTGAGGCGTTTCAGCGTTCCTAGCCCTGTGCCAACAGGGACCGATAGACCTTTACGATCTCTTCCGCCTCGCCTTCGATTCGGAAATTCTGTTCCACATGCTTGCGGGCGGCGACCCCTGCGGCGCGCAAATGGTCTGGGTCACTCAGCATATCGCGCAGGGCACCGGCCAGCGCATCCGCGTTGTCTTTTTCCACCAGACGTCCCGTTTCGCCATCCCTGATCTGCGCACTGAAGGCCCCGACGCCGTGGCACGCAATGGCCGGAACGCCCGAGGCCATCGCCTCAAGCGGGGTCAGGCCGAACCCTTCGTGGCGGGCGGGGGCCACGAACAGGTCCAGCGCGCGGTAGGTTTGCACGATCTCATCCCAGGGGCGTTCCCCCAGAAACCGCACGCGATCAGACAGCCCAGCCTGTTTCAGCTTGGCCTCCTGTTCGCGCTGAAACCCCTCAAATTCACTGGTTGCGTTGCCGGTAAAGATGATCTGCGCATCGGGGAAATCGGGCAGCACCTGAAGGGCGGCATCCACCAGCAGATCGACGCCTTTCTGGGGCCGAATGCGGCCAAAACACCCGATCAGCGTACCGGACGGCAGACCCAACTGCGCACGCAGGGCGGCTTTGTCCTGTGCGGGGTGGAAAATCTGCGTGTCCACCCCGTGCATGATCACCGTCGCGGGGTGCTGCAGGAACGAGGCCGCCTGCGGTGTCGTTGCAATCAGCGCGTCCATTTTTGAGATCAGGCTTTTGGTAAATCCCGAATGATCGCGCTGCGCGGCTGAGGTGAACAGCAGCTTGTAATTACGCCGGAACACAGCGCGCAGCACCAGCCCCATAAGCATCTCAGTATTGCGCCGCGCATGCCACACAATCGGGGTCTTGTTGGGCAAAAACAGAGTCTTCCAAAGGCGAATATGCGGAATATCCTCCGGCAGCCCCGGCCCCGTGGCGCGGATATTGATCATCTTTGCCTGAATGGGCAGCAGCCGCAGAACGGTTGTCGTTACACCTGACAGGCTGTGTTTGAGGTTCGGCGCCAGAACTTCGATCTCTGCCATTGCGCTCTCCTGTCGGGGTCAGTCGGTACTGTCGCGACTGAACAGATAGATGATGCAGCCAATCGCGAGGGTGACGGCAAAAAAGCCGAATATCGCTGTGTAGGGCGCGGTCGGGCTGATGTCCACCGTGGCGGCATGGACCCGGCCGGTGACAAACTGCGCCAGCCCCACACCGCCAATGCCAAACAGGTTCAACAGCGTCACCCCCCGCCCCACCAGATGCGGGGGCACGAAGGCCCGGCCATGGGCCATGATGACCGGAAAGCTGGCCCCCAGAAATCCGATCAGAGAAATCAGCACGATCGACAGCCAAACCGCGTTGTCGATGAACAGGCACAGCACCGCCAGCGCCGCAGCGCCCAGCGCATTGCCGCCGAAAATCACCCATTTCCGCGTGCCCAGCAGCCGGTCAAGTGGGCCATAGACAAAAGTCCCGGCAATCATCGCCGCCCCCATGATCAGCGTGGCCGTCCCGATCTGAGTTGTACTGAGGCTGAACATATCGCTGAGGTACGGCCCGGCCCACAATCCGCGCGTGGCGGCCGAGGGCGCATAGGCCACCAGCATCAGCGGCAGGATCGTCCACAGGGCGGGCTCTTTCAGCAGGTCCAGAACGGACCCGCGATGTTCGGTCTCGACGCGTTTGGGATCATGAACCGTGGCCCAGATACCCAGCGCGATGACGGCGGAAAACAGCGCCAGAACCCACATGGTCGCGCGCCATCCCATCAGCTCAACGGCCAGCGCCGTGGGATAGGAGGCCACCAGATTGCCCACAGACCCGACGCCCAGCATCACCGCAGCCAGGGTCGCGAACCGCGCGGGCGGGTATTCGCGCGCAAAGATATAGTAAGACGCCATCAGAACCGGCGAACAGCCAACGCCGATCAGCCCCATGGCCAGTGCGATATGAAACGGCGTGCTCGCCACGGCAAACAGGGCGGCACCGCCTGCCCCTCCGACCAGCAGCAGCGCGGCGGAGGTTGCGCGCGGGCCAACCCGGTCCAGAGCCCATCCCACTGGCAGTTGCATCGCGGCAAAGACCAGAAACCAAAGGCCCGACGCAAAGGCCAGATCCTCGGGCGTCGCGCCGATGTCACGCTCAAGATCCAGGCTGAGCACGGCCAAAAACGCGCGAAAAAACTGGCTGAGCACATAGCCCAGGCACAAGACCACCAAACCTGCCTTCATGAACGGTCCCCTTTTCCGCCGCCGCGCAGGAATGCTTGGCACGCCGAGGTGTTCCACACAAGCGTGTGTGCTATACTGTTTTTAGCGGACAGAGTTCACATCTGGTCTATTTACTGTGTTACCCATCACCCCGAGGTGCCGATGAAAGACGCCCAGGCCGCCTTTTATGACAGCCTTCCGCTGCAGCGGGACTTTACCTTGCTTGCGCAACCGACGCGGTTCGCTGCCGTGCCGGATGACTGGGCCGTGGGTGTGGCCGATATTGTCGACTCGACCGGTGAGATCGCGCGCGGGCGCTACAAAACCGTGAATATGGTGGGCGCTGCGGTCATCTCAGCCATGATCAACGCATTGAAAGGGCAGGAATTTCCTTATGTCTTCGGCGGTGACGGTGCCGGATTTGCCGTGCCTGCCAGTGCAGTGGACACCGCGCGCACCGTTCTGGCCGATCTGCGGCAATGGGCCGGGCAGGAATTTACCATCAACCTGCGCGCAGCCTTGGTGCCGGTATCGGAAATCCGGCTAGCCGGTCGCGACTTGCGCGTGGCCCGCTATGCGCCCTCGGACGGGGTGGATTACGCGATGTTTGCGGGCGGTGGTCTGGTCTGGGCCGAAACGCAGATGAAGGCCGGTGCTTTTGAGGTTCCCGCCGCCGAGCCCGGCGCATTGCCCGATCTGATGGGCCTGTCCTGTCGCTGGTCCAACAGCAAGGCCCGCCATGGCCAGATCGTGTCTTTGGTGGTGCAACCCACCGCAAAAGCCACCGAAAGCGACTTTGCCGATCTGGCGCAATCGGTCCTGTCCGCCTCGGACGGGTTGGAACGGTCCGGCCACCCGGTGCCAGAAAATGGCCCGCCCATAAGCTGGCCGCCCCCCGACGTCGATCTGGACGCCCGCGTGTCGCGGGCCGGGCGCAGCCTGCTGGGCCAAAAGCTAAAGCTGCTGGGGCAAAATCTGCTGATTGCGGTACTGTTCAAAACCGAAAGGCAACTGGGTAATTTCGACCCTAAACACTACAAAAACGCCGTGAGCCGCAATGCCGATTTTCGCAAGTTCGACGATGGGTTGAAGATGACGCTGGATTGCGACCCAGCCACATTGGCCCAGATCGAGATTATGCTGGAACAGGCGCGCGGGCAAGGAAAGATACGCTATGGTCTGCACGCGCAGGATGAGGCGATGATGACCTGTTTTGTACCCTCTGCCATGCGAGACGATCACGTGCATTTCGTCGATGGGGCCTCGGGCGGATACGCGCAGGCCGCTGCCGCGATGCGGGGTTAGGGTTTTTCGACGCACGGCCATTTGGGCCCGGACTGGCAGCGCTAACAGCGACCAGTTAGAGTCTAACATATTACAAAACCGTCAAAAAACCGCGAGATACGGGCAGAACCATTGCAGCGGCAACGGTTTTCAGCGACACTTTCTTATGACCAATGAAGCACCATTGACGTCACGCTCACTGCCCATTGCCTTGCTTCGGGCGCGGGAACGGGTCATGGGTCCTATTCGCAAAATGCTGGCTGATGTGGACATCACCGAACAGCAATGGCGCGTCATGCGCGTACTGGACGAAGAAGGGCCGCAGGAGCCGACACATCTGGCTGAACAAGCCTGTCTGCTGCTGCCCAGCCTCACCCGTATCCTGCAAAAGCTGGAAGCCAAAGGGCTGGTCGTCAGGCAAACGCATCCTTGCGACAAGCGCCGGCAAATTGTTGATATCACAGCGAAAGGCAAGCAGATCGTTCGGGATAACATCCAGGTCACCGTCCAATTGGCCGAGGACCTGCGCGCCAAACTTGGGCCCGAACGCCATGAGGCCCTGCTGGATCTGCTGAACGACCTGCGCGATCTTGAGACGTGACAGAACCCTGCGATCCTGACCGGTAACGCGGGCGCATATCGTATGGAACATGCTTGCCCCCTTGGGCTGCGCCGCTACGATGCGCGCAGGCTGACACCAAAGGGGGCCGCCATGCCTGATCGTCTGTTTTCTCTTCCCGAGCCGCTTGAGATTCCGGTGCACGGAAAGGATTTGGTCTACCCGGTCGGGCGGATTTTCTGCGTTGGGCGCAATTATGCGGCCCATGCCGCCGAAATGGGGCATGAGGTCGACCGCGAAGCGCCGTTTTACTTCACCAAGTCCGCCGCCAATGCCGTTCTGACCGGCGCAACCCTTCCCTATCCGCCGGGCACCGAGAATTATCACCACGAAATGGAACTGGCTGTCGCCATTGGCGCACCGATCTTTCATGGAACCGCAGCGCAGGCCCAGCAGGCCGTCTATGGATATGGCTGCGCACTGGACATGACCCGTCGCGATCTGCAAATCCGCGAGCGGAACAAGCAGCGCCCCTGGGATCTGGGCAAGGATCTTGAGGGCGGGGCCGTCTTTGCCCCGCTGACACCAGCCACCGACTGGGCGCCACAGGACACAACCCGCATTCATCTGAGCGTAAATGGCGACACCCGGCAGGACGCCACGCTGAGTGAGCTGATCTGGAAAATCGATGAGATCATCAGCCACCTGTCCGGCTATTACCATCTGCGCCCCGGCGACCTGATCCTGACCGGTACCCCGGCAGGCGTCGGCCCCACACAAGCTGGCGATGTGATCGAAGGCGCGATCGATGGGCTGGAGCCCGTAAAACTTAGCCTCACAGCGCCGGAATAGACCCTAAATATGGTCTTTCATCCAGTCCGATACAAATTGTACATCGTCCAACCCGGCAAACCGACGGACCCTGTCCAATTCGGATTGCAACCGTTTGGTGCGTGCAGGTGACCAGCGAATGGAACGTTCCGGCCACAGCGCGTTGACCTCCAGCACCCCTCGATCACGACGGGCCTTCATGTCGATCCGGCCAATCAGCTTGTCACCTTCGAGCAAGGGAAAGACATAATAGCCATAGATACGCTTAGCTGCGGGCACAAAGACCTCAATCCGATAGTGAAAGCCAAACAAACGCTCGGCCCGGTTTCGGTCGCGCAGCATGGGATCAAACGGGCTGAGGACACGAATACGACCCGTTGATTGCGGCAGGTCAGTCTCGCTCAGGTCCGGGCGGGCAAAAAGCTTCCGTGTGCGCCCATCGGCACAGGTAACCTCGATCTCTTCCAGTTTTCCCTGTTTTAGAGCCTTTTCACACCAGTCTTTCGCCTCCGCCGCCTCGACGGTGTCCCAAAAGGCTGCCAATTCACCTGAGGTCGCGAACCCCAACCGATCCAGCGCCGCATGACACAGCCAATCCACGGTCTGCTCGGCATCACAGCTCATGTTGCCGGGGCAAAGATGCGTTTCAATCACCCGCTCAGTCAGGTCATAGCGTTTCTGAAACCCGCTGCGGCCCACAACCGTCAACGCCCCGGACCGCCACAGAAACTCAAGCGCTGTCTTGGACGGGTGCCAATCCCACCATCCCCCCGACCCTTTCTTTTCATCCTTTCCTACATCCGAGGAAGAGACCGGCCCGTGATCGCGAATATGCTGCAAAACGTCTGAAAACCGCTGCTCGAACCCGTCCCTGCGCCAGTTCTTCCAGCGGGATTTCAGCAGTTCAGCATCGCGTTGAAACCGCAGGTGCCAATGCGGATAGAACGCCATCGGGATCATGGCCGCATCATGCGTCCAATGTTCGAACAGGGCTTGGTCACGCTCATACAGATGTTTGAGGTTGTCGGGCCGATACGAGGGTCGGCGCGAGAACAGGATCATATCGTGGGCACGGGCCACAGTGTTGATGCTGTCGAGCTGTACAAAACCCAGCCGGTGGATCAAATCCAGCAGATCAGCCCCTTTGGACCCGCCAGAGGGCGGCTCGGCCAACGCGTGACGATCCATAAAGATGCCACGGGCTGTCTTGTTGTCCAGCCGCCTCAGCGCCACGGATCAGCGCCGTTTGAGTGTGTCACCATAGCTGATCTTGGGTGTCAGGGTTACACGGGTCTCAACCTCGGCCTCTGGGTCGGCCAATTGTGCGGCAATGATTTCAGCCGCTTTGCGCCCGATCTCAAGCCGGCAGGCATCCATCGTGGCCAGTTTGCGCGGCAGGCCCTGCAACAGTTCGACATTGTTGAACCCCGCCAAGCCAATCTGACCCGGTATATCAATGCCTTGCTCCAGCAGGTACAACAAACCGCCCGCCCCAATCATATCATTGGAATAATACAGAAAATCCAGATCGGGTGCGCGTTCCAGCATGGCCTGCGTCATCTCACGCCCCTTGGCCAGAGCCGAACCGCCGGAATAGAACTCGCGATCTTCGATCTCGATCCCGTTTTTGCCCAGCACTTCGGTAAAACCTTCGAACCGTTTGCGTGCCCGGTGGTCCAACGGCATCTTGGTGCCCATAAAGCCGATATGTTCATACCCCGCCTTCAGGATCGCCTGCGCCATCTCACGCCCCGCACGGCGGTGCGAAATACCGACCATCGCATCGACGGGTTTGCCATCGGTATCCATGATCTCAACCACCGGAATGCCAGCCGAATCCAGCATGGCGCGCGCGGCCTCGGTATGCTCTAACCCGGCGATGATCACACCTGACGGCCGCCACGAAAGCATTTCATACAGGACCTTTTCCTCTTTCTCGGGCAAATAGTCTGTCACACCGACCACCGGCTGCAATTCGGTGTCTTCCAGCACTTGGTTGATGCCTGTAAGAACCTCGGGGAACACCATATTGGACAGCGATGGAATGATCACCGCCACCAGATTCACCCGGCTGGATGCCAGCGCTCCGGCGATTTTGTTGGGCACATAGCCCAGCTCTTTCGCGGCGGCCAGAACGCGGGTGCGGGTGGCATCCGATACATCGCCCCGGTTTCTCAGCACGCGACTGACCGTCATCTCGGAAACCCCCGACGCTTCTGACACATCACGAAGGGTAAGCGGGCGTTTGGTATCTGTAGTCACGAAAGGGCACCTGCAGTGTTGTTTCCACGAATGGTAGCGTGAACAGGACGCAATTTACAACTGTTGTCAGACCGCCATAACAACCGTGAAAAGATCAAGCCGCAGAAAGCGTTGCATAAGCTGTCAAAAGGGGGCCACCACAATTTCCACCCTGCCACAGTCGGGAAAAATTTTGGCTTGGCCGCAAAAGGGACGCGCCGTAAATTGACAACCGCAATGCGACACGACATGAAGCTTAAAGACGCCCGCGTAATTCAACTGGATAGAATACCCGCCTCCTAAGCGGATCGTTGGAGGTTCGAATCCTCCCGTGGGCGCCACAACGCACTCTGCAGTCTCGGAACTGAACCTATCAGGACAGATTGGCGTGTTTCCCCCCCCCAAATAGCCCGTTTTTGGATCATGAGTGATCCAAACCCCCGATCAAAACGAACACACAGTATCGTGAGCGAGAGGGAAAGACAGTGATCCCGACCTCGGAACGGGCACCGCGCGCCCCTCTGGGAGTTTGACAGATCGCTGGAGTGGCCAATTGAAGACTGACATTGAATTCGGCGATATTGACAAATGTCTGGCGCAGGCGGCGGAAAAATGGCCCGACCGCACAGCATTTCGCTGCAATGGTGAGGTCATTTCTTACCTTGAACTGAAAACCAAAGCGCAGGCGATGGCGTCCGCGCTTCGTTCAGCTGGTGTATCGCCCGGTGATCGGGTTGCGCTGGCTCTGTACAAAGGGCTTGAGATGCCAATCGCGATTCACGCGATCTGGATGGTCGGGGCCGCATTTGTGCCGCTGGATCCGACAGCGCCGCCCGAACGGCTGAACCATATCATCGCGGATTGCGAAATCTCTGCTGTAATAGGCGCCCCGAAATCGGCCGCTTTGGTAGCCAAAATTGCGGCCATGAACGATGTCACCGTGATCGGGGTTGAGGTGCCGGGTTGCACCTGTCTGATGCCCGATCCCGACGCGTCAGACATCCGCGTCCATGAGAACCGGCGGGATGATCTGGCCTATATCATCTTTACCTCGGGTTCGACCGGCGTGCCCAAAGGCATTTGCCATACATTCGCGTCGGGCAGCGCCTTTGCCCATGCCTGGTTGCGGCACTACAAATTACGGCCCGATGACGTGTTCTTTAACACCGTGCCGTTGCATTTCGATTTCTCGCTGGCTGACTTTTTCACGCCCCCCATGGTTGGTGCGTCGACCGAGCTGGTGATCGAACAGGCGCTGTTGTTTCCCGCCAGCCTCGCAAAGCTGCTGGAGGAAAGCGGCGGCACGATCTGGAGTTCCGTGCCCTATACCTTTGTTCAGCTGTGTGAGCGTGGCGCGCTGGAAAAGCGGGATGTGTCGCGCCTCAGATGGTTGATCTATGGGGGGGAGCCGATGCCACCATCGGCGCTGCCGATGTTACGCGGCGCGTTCGGGGCGGGCATTTCAAACTCTTACGGCCCGGCCGAGGTCAACCAGGTCTCGGAATATACGGTCCCGCAGGATCACCCGGCAGATATGCCGATCCCGATTGGCCACACGATGGACCACGCCCGGTTTCTGCGGGCCGAGGATGGGGAATTGCTGGTGGCGTCGCCTTCGATGATGACCGGCTATTGGAACAGACCCGATCAGAACGAACGCTCTTTTGTGCAGGTAGACGGGCAGCGGTATTACCGGACCGGCGACCGGGTCGATCAGGACGCAGCCGGGCGCTGGGTCTTTCTGGGGCGCGAGGATCGTCAGGCCAAAATACGCGGCTACCGGGTTGAGCTGGATGAGATCGAGTTGGTGATGGCCTCTCATGCCGCTGTGTCCGAGGCCGCGGTTACCGTATCGTCGGACCGGTCCAGCATTCTGGGCTTTGTCACGTTGGTCGATGATCAGACCCTGACCATGGCCGAGTTGAAAGCGTTCCTGCAGACAAAACTGCCGGGATATATGGTGCCCGATACGCTTGAGGCCCGAATTGCCTTTGCCAAGACAAGCACGGGCAAGATCAATCGCAGAACCCTTGAAGAGTTGGACAGGTGACCGGAATGACCCAGCAGAAGATTGCAGATTTCATCTCAGGAACCATTCTGGACGGCAGGCAGGTTGACCCGGGTGATGAGCTGTTGGTGTCCGGTATTCTGGATTCGCTTGGGGTTATGACGCTGGTCGCCTTTCTGGAAACCGAGATGCAGGTCCAGATCCCAACAGATCAGATCACCTTTGAAAACTTCAGCAGCGTGCAGCAGCTGTCGCAGTTTCTGACAACCCTTCAACCGACCTGAACAGGGTGCATCCGATGCGATCGATCCATGACACATGCGAGGCGTTCCGCACCCTTGGGCAAGAGGTGCTGAGCGTTGATGTCGAAGCCCGCGACCGGCGCGGGGCACAGGACGCAGCGGATTGGCGGCCCCTCTGGACCGCAGCTGCGCAGGCGGGTGTTCTGGGTCTGATCATCCCGCAGGAATTTGGCGGTCAGGGACGCAGCTTTCTGGACGCCGTGCAGGCGCTGCATGCGCTGGGCGAAGGCTGTCGCGACAACGGCATGTTGCTGGGGCTCAGCGGTCAGCTTTGGGCAATGCAGCAGTCCATTATGGTCTTCGGAAGCGACGCGCAGAAAGACACCTGGCTGCCCGGTCTGGTGGATGGGTCGATCCTGTGCGCCCATGCGGTGACCGAGGTAAACAGCGGATCGGATGTGACCGGCATTCGCACAAGCGCGCAGAAAACGGCGGATGGCTATGTGCTGAACGGTCAGAAAATCTGGATCGGGATGGCCCCTGCGGCGGATGTCGCGCAGGTCTTTGCCATCACCAATCCCGATCTTGGGGCCTGGGGCATGTCGGCCTTTCTGGTTGATCTCAATACAGCCGGCGTGTCCAAAAGCGCGCCCTATGACAAATCGGGCCACCGCACCGTACCCACCGGCGAACTGAGGTTTGAGAACGTCGAACTCCCCCATTCTGCCCTGTTGGGCGCAGAAGGTGCAGGGCACGCGATCTTCACTCAGTCGATCGCCTGGGAGCGCAGCTTTATCTTTTCAGGCCATATCGGCGCGATGAAGCGGCAGCTGGATGAGACGGTGATGTTTGCGCGGGACCGTGCGCCCAACGGCAAGCCCATCATCAACAACCAGACCGTCGCCAACCGGCTGGCCGACATGCAGATGCGCCATGAGGTTGCGCGGTTGCTGATCGAGAATGCGGCGCGGGAAACCGACGCGGGCGTTCAAAACCGCATGACCCCGGCGGTGGTGAAGCTGAACGTGGCCGAGGCGCTGTTGGAAAACGCCCAACAGGCGCAGCGCATCCGGGGGGCCAACGGCTATCTGACGGGTGAGGCGGAAAGGATGCTGCGCGATATGGCGGGAACCATCACGCTGGGCGGCACATCGGATATTCAGCGCCTGCTGATCGCAGCCCAGCTCAAAGGTGCAGCCGGACGCTGAGGCAATGCTCAGTCCGGATCCAGCCCCAGAACAGATACCACCCTGGCCGCGATCTGTTCCGCGTTCAGACCTGCGGTTGCGTACATATCCGCCGGGCTTGCCTGATCGATAAACACGTCCGGCAACACCATTGAGCGATATTTCAATCCGCGATCAAAAACCCCCTCATCCGCCAGCACCTGCGCCACATGGCTACCGAACCCGCCGATGGCACCTTCTTCGATGGTGATCAGCGCCTCATGCGTGTTGGCCAGTTTCAGGATCAGTTCGCGGTCCAGAGGTTTGGCAAAACGTGCATCGGCGATGGTGGGGGTGATCCCACGGGCCGACAGCAGTTCGGCGGCTTTCTGAACCTCGGCCAGACGCGCACCAAAGGACAGCAGCGCCACCCGTTCCCCTTCTCGGATCAGGCGGCCCTTGCCGATCGGCAGCACCTCGGCCTCTTCGGGCAGCTCAACGCCTACACCTTCGCCCCTTGGATAGCGGAACGCAATCGGGCCATCATTATGCGCGGCTGCGGTCGCAACCATATGCACCAGTTCAGCCTCATCCGAGGCGGCCATCACCACCATGCCGGGCAGATTGGCCAGATAGGCAATGTCGAATGATCCGGCATGGGTCGCGCCATCGGCACCCACCAGACCGGCCCGGTCGATGGCAAAGCGCACCGGCAGGCCCTGAATGGCCACATCATGCACCACCTGATCATAGCCGCGCTGCAAGAAGGTCGAGTAAATCGCGCAGAACGGCTTCATCCCGCCCGCGGCCAGCGCGGCCGAGAAGGTCACGCCATGCTGTTCCGCAATTGCCACGTCAAAACAGCGCGAGGGGTAGCGTTCCGCAAATTGCCGCAACCCGGTGCCGTCGGGCATCGCGGCGGTCACGGCGACGATCTTGTCATCGCGGCTGGCCAGATCCAGCAGGGTCTTGCTGAAGACCGAAGTATAAGACGGCGCATTGGGGCGCGCCTTTTTCTGCTTGCCGGTTGCAACGTCGAATTTTTCGGTTGCGTGGCCCTTGTCAAAGGCTTGCTCGGCCGGGGGATAACCCTTGCCCTTTTGGGTCATCACATGGATCAGGATCGGACTGGTCGCCCGGTCTTTGACAGCCCGCAGAACCGGCAGCAGCTGACCCATATCGTGGCCGTCCAGCGGGCCGATATAGGAAAAGCCCATCTGTTCAAAGAATGTGCCGCCCAGCGCCATGCCCTTCAGCAGCTCCTTGGCCCGCTTGGCACCGGCGCGCAGGGGTTTGGGCATCATCGATACCGCACCTTCGACCGCTGCAGTGAAATCGTGGAACGGGGCCTCGGTATAAAACCGCGACAGATAAGTGGACAGCGCGCCGACCGGGGGCGCAATGCTCATACCGTTGTCGTTCAGGATGACGATCAGACGTTTTTTCAGATCGCCCGCGTTGTTCATCGCCTCAAACGCCATGCCTGCCGACATCGCGCCATCGCCGATCACGGCGATCGTATCGCCGATCCCCTCGGCGGTCTCACCGCCCAGATCGCGCGCCACCGCCAGACCCAGCGCCGCACTGATCGAGGTGCTGGAATGGGCGGTGCCAAAGGGGTCATAAGGGCTTTCGCTGCGCTTGGTGAATCCGCTGAGGCCCCCTTTCATCCGCAGGGTGCGGATGCGGTCGCGCCGTTCGGTCAGGATTTTGTGGGGGTAACATTGATGCCCCACATCCCAGATGATCTTGTCGCGGGGCGCATCAAAAACGGCATGTAGCGCCGTCGTCAGCTCAACCACACCCAGACCGGCCCCAAGATGGCCGCCTGTAACCGACACCGCCGAGATCGTTTCGGCGCGCAGCTCTTGCGCCACCTGATGCAATTGCGTGTCGGAAAACTGACGCAGGTCGGCAGGGCTGTTCACCAGATCCAGCAGGGGCGTTTTGGGGCGGTCAGACATGATCAGGTGTCCCGGGCGATGACAAAGCGGGCGGCGTCCTTCAAGACATGGGCCGCTGCGCCGTAACTGTCCAGTGCCCCACAGGCCTGATCCACCAGATCAGCGGCGCGCGCCTTGGCCGCCTCCAGCCCCAAAAGCGAGACAAATGTGGCCTTTCCGGCCTCGGCGTCCTTTTGCAGGCGTTTGCCGGCCTTTTCCGCATCCCCTTCAACATCCAGAATGTCGTCGGCGATCTGAAACGCCAGGCCAAGCGCCTTGGCATAGCGGTGCAGCGGCGCAGGATCGGCCTGCGCCAGCCGCGCGCCCGCACAGGCCGACCATTCGATCAAAGCCCCGGTCTTGCCCGCTTGCAGCCGAGTGATCTGTTCCAACGTCAGCGGCGTCGCAGCTGTCTCAGCCGCAATATCCAGCGCCTGACCCAGCACCATGCCCTGCGCCCCGCTGGCCCTGGCCAGTGTCAGCGCCAGCTCGGCCCGCACATCCGCAGGCCCAACCTCGGGCCGGGCGCACAGCTCAAACGCCAGCGTTTGCAGGGCATCCCCGGCCAGAACGGCGGTGGCTTGGTCCCATTTCACGTGAACCGTTGGCCGCCCCCGGCGCAGATCGTCATCATCCATGCAGGGCAGATCGTCATGGACCAGAGAATAGGCATGCAGCGCCTCAATCCCGACCGCAGGCCAGATGGCACGGTCCATGTCCACGCCATGCAGGCGCGCGCTTTCCAACACCAGAAACCCACGCAGCCGTTTGCCGCCCTGCGTGGCATAGGCCATCGCCTGCGTCACATCCAGATCGTCCAGCGCACCCAGAACCAGATCGAACTGATCCTGAATCCGCGCCGCATCCTGCGCCAGTCTTTCGCGAAACATTTACTGACCTTCGACAGGGGTCGTCCCGGTCGGCTGACCATTGGCATCCAGCGTGATCGCGGCCACCTTTTCCTCGGCCCGCTTCAGCTCATCCTCGCAGCGCTTTTTCAACGCCGCGCCGCGCTCATACAGCGCAATGGACTGATCCAGCGCCACATCACCGCGTTCAAGCTGACCGACCACGGCCTCCAGCTCTTTCATCGCCTGTTCGAATGTCATCTGATCGACGGGGGTCTCAGTCATTGCGCTGCCTTTATCAATTCCTGCACATGGGCGCGGGTGGCCTGTGCCAATGCGTTCAGATCATACCCGCCTTCCAGAGTCGAGACGATACGGCCCTGACAAACCTCATCGGCAATCCCGCACAGCTCGGCGGTGAGCCAGGCGAAATCGCCGGTGGACCAGTTCAGATTGGCCAGCGGATCGTCCTGATGCGCATCGAACCCGGCCGAGATGATGATCAACTCGGGCTTGAAGGCGCGCAGCCGGGGAAAGACCTGCGTTTCATAGGCAGCTCGCATCTCGGCCCCGCCGGTGCCGGGGGCAAGAGGGATGTTCAAAACAGTCTCAAAGGCGCCGGTTTCGTCCGGGCGCCCCGATCCCGGCCACAGCGGCATCTGCTGGCTCGTGACCACCAAGGCGCGCCGCTCCTCCCACAGCAAATCCTGCGTGCCATTGCCGTGATGCACATCGAAATCCACCACCGCGACCCGGCTCAACCCGTGATGGTCCAGCGCATGTTTCGCCGCCAGCGCTGCGTTGCCGAACAGACAGAACCCCATGGCCGTATCCGTCTCGGCGTGATGGCCTGGCGGGCGGATGGCGCAAAACGCATTTGGTGCCTCACCCCCCAGAACCAGATCAACCGCCCGAACCACCGCGCCTGCCGCGCGGTACGCCGCATCGACCGAGCCGGGGGACAAAAACGTATCGCCGTCAATCTGCTGAAAGCCGTCAGACGGCCGAGACCGGCGGATATCCTCGATATGGCTTTCTGGATGAACGCGCAGCAGATCATCATCCGCCGCCATCGGGGCCGTCTTGCGGCTCAGGTCCAGATCTTCCAGCGCATGCAGGATATGCTCAAGCCGCGCCACGCGCTCGGGGTGCCCGTCCGGTGTCACATGTCCAAGACAATCGGCATGGGTCAAAAGGGCGGTCTTCATCGGGGTCCCCTGTTCATCTGGCTAAAAATATCCTCGCCGAAGGCATAAAACCGCCGCGCAGCGGCCAAATCAATCCGGCGCCAACATATACCCCGCCCCTCGAACGGTCTGGAGGTAACGCGGCTGCTTCGGGTCCTGCTCGATCTTGCGGCGCAAACGGGTGATCTGCACATCCACCGCACGTTCCTGCGCCTGACCCTTGTCGCGACCCAAATCCTCAACCAGCTTGGCCCGGCTGATCGGCTCACCGGGCTGGGCCGAGAAGATCTTCATCAGTTGGCTTTCGGTCGCGGTCAGGCGCACGGGGTCTTCACCCTGCCACATCTCACCACGTTCCACGTCATAGCGGATTGGGCCGAGATTTAGAATCTTGGTCGCCGTCTCTTGCGCCGGCGTTTCCGGCATCCGCCGCAGGATGGCATTGATCCGCAGCAGCAGTTCCTTGGGTTCAAACGGCTTGGCCAGATAGTCATCCGCGCCCGCCTCAAGCCCTGCAATCCGGTGTTCGGTCTCACCCCGTGCCGTCAGCAGCAGGATCGGCGTGCTATGGGTTTCGCGCAGCGTCTTGGTCAGGCTGACGCCATCTTCGCCCGGCATCATCACATCCAGAACGATCATGTCGAAATCCAGCCCCGACAACACCCGCCGCGCATGGGCGGCATCGCGGGCCGACGTGACCAGAAACCCGTTGCGCATCAGGAATTTCTTGAGCAGATCTCGAATACGCTCATCGTCGTCAACGATCAGCAGATGGGCATCCATATCGCTCATGAGGTCGTATCCCGCAGTTTTTTATAAGCATGACGCATATCAGCATCCATCATCGCTTCAAGCACTTTACGAAATCCTGATACCGCCTCGGGGCCCGCATCCTTGTAGGCGGCCCGCATCCGAACGCGCTGGGCCTCGGACAATTGCGCCTCAAGCGCCTTGCCTTTTTCGGTCAGAAACAGATGGCGCTCGCGCTTGTCTGCCGTTCCCACACGGCTTTCGACCAGCCCGTCCTCGATCAAGGTCCGCAGCACGCGGTTCAGCGATTGCTTGGTCACCCCAAGAATGGCCAGCAGGTTGTTGACCGTGGTGCCCGGCGCGCGGTTGATGAAGTGAATCGCCCGGTGATGGGCCCGCCCATAGGCCAGCTGCGTCAAAATCCGGTCAGGGTCGGCGGTAAATCCGCGATAGGCAAAAAACATCGCCTCGATCCCCTGCCGAAGCTGTTCGTCGGTCAGGAACAAAAGGCTTTCACCGCCAAAGACTTGGGCGGGGCGCGTATCAGACATGGTTTGCCTCATCTGTTGCTCGGCTCCAAGTTTATGTCAGCGTTGTTGACATTCCAAGAGTGGAGAGGTATCGAATCGCAGTTTTTGCGCAACTTTATGTCCGCATCGGACTTAATTGGCGCAATAATTGGAAAGTTCAACCCGGTTCAGGAGGTTTCGCATGTCGGGATATGATGATCGTGATGGAGTCATCTGGTTGGATGGCAAGCTGGTGCCATGGCGCGACGCCAATGTGCACATCCTGACTCATGCCATGCACTATGCCTCGTCCGTGTTCGAGGGGGAGCGCGCTTATAACGGCAAAATCTTCAAAAGCCGCGAGCATTCCGAGCGCCTGATCGCCTCGGCCGAGGCGCTGGACATGCCGATGCCCTATTCGCTGGACGAGATCGAGGCCGCCAAGGAAGAGACCCTCAAGGCCAGCGGTTTGCAGGACGCTTATGTGCGCGTTCTGGTCTGGCGCGGGTCGGGCGATGATATGGGTGTCGCGTCGGCGAAAAACCCGGTGCGAATGGCTGTGGCCGTCTGGGCCTGGGGCGCCTATTACGGCGATGCCAAGATGCAGGGTGCCAAGCTGGACATTGCCGAATGGAAACGCCCCAGCCCTGAAACCATCCCGGTTCATGCCAAGGCGGCGGGCCTTTACATGATCTGCACCATCTCCAAGCACAAGGCCGAGGCCAAGGGCTGTTCGGACGCGCTGTTCATGGATTATCGCGGTTACGTGGCCGAGGCCACCGGGGCCAACGTGTTCTTTGTCAAAGATGGTGAGGTTCACACCCCGCTGGCCGATTGCTTCCTGAACGGAATCACCCGCCAGACCGTGATCCAGATGCTGAAAGACAAAGGCATCACCGTGCACGAGCGCCGCATCAAACCCGAGGAAATGGAAGAGTTCGAGCAATGCTGGCTGACCGGCACCGCGGCCGAGGTCACCCCGGTCGGGCAGATCGGCGACTATACGTTCGAAGTGGGTGACATCACCCGCGACATCGCTGCCGAGTACGAGGCGATGGTCCGCGCCTGATCCACATCGATCACCAAAAATCACACCCTCGCGTTTCGTGGGGGTTTTTCTTTGCCTGACGTTCAATCTTTTGTGCAGATCGTCCCGGCAACTGGACGCATGGGCAGGTGTGTTTAGATTGGGCGGCATGTTGGACCTTCTCAGCGATATCCTGACCCGCCTGTCCCTGCGGGGCACGTTCTATTTCCGCACGTCCTTTACGCCGCCCTTTGGTGTGCAGGTGCCTGCGTTCGAAAACGTGGCGCGGTTTCACTTTGTCCAACGCGGTGAGCTGAAGGTTTATGTCTCTAACACAGGGGAAACCCTTCGATTGAAGCAGGGCGATCTGATCCTGATCCCGCATGGCGCAGCCCATGCGTTGCTGTGCAATGAGGTCAAACCGGTCGATGCGCTGCCACTGGAACAGGTGCTGGAGGAGTCGGGCTATCAGGGTGATGGTGTACTGATCTATGGGGGCGAGGACAAAAGCCGCGATACGCAGCTGATCTGCGGCCATTTCTCGTTCACCGGCCCGCCGGGGCGTCAGGGAACCGGCCATATGCTGATAGACCGGCTGCCGCCCTATATCCTGATCGAAAACTACGGTGAAGAGGCCGGGGCCTGGATCGAAGCGACCCTGCGCATGATCGGGTCCGAGGTGAACGGCGCCCGGATCGGCGGTGATCTGATCGCGCTGAAACTGTCCGAGGTGCTGTTCGCGCAGGCCATCCGCGCCCATCTGGAACATCAAAGCCCCAGCCAGTCGGCCCTTGCCGGGTTCGCTGATCCGCGCATTTCCCGCGCGCTGACCGCGTTTCATCAGGCCCCCGCACAGGATTGGAGCGTCGAATCGCTGGCGCGTGAGGCCGGGATGTCACGCACGGCCTTTGCGCAGCTTTTCGCGGAAAAGATGGGGGCCACGCCCATGCAATACCTGACCGACTGGCGCATGCAGATCGCCTGCCATGGTCTGACCGAGGCGCGCTGGAACGTGGCCGACGCCGCGGCCGAGGTCGGCTATGCGTCCGAGGCCGCCTTTTCGCGGGTGTTCAAGAAACAGGTCGGGCTGTCACCGGCGGCCTATCGGTCCATGCACTGATCGCCCGACAATTCTGGACGATCTGCAATATCTGCCGAACGATGCAGAATTAAACGTTCCATGGTCCTTGCCTAGTTTGGAGTCATCCCATTCAAGGAAAGGAACCCCCATGTCTCTTCGCTTTGTTACCCGCAATATCCACGCCTATCTGGACTATCCTGTTGCCTTTGCGCTGATGGGCCTGCCCTTTTTGCTTGGGCTGGGTCAATCCAACCCGTTGGCCTTGTGGCTGTCCGTGGTCACCGGGGTTGCGGCCTTTGTGCTGACCGTGCTGACGGACCACCATCTGGGGATCTGGCGGGTGCTGCCCTACAAGCTTCACCTGGCTGTTGACCTGATTGTGGGCGTTACGTTTCTGGCCGCGCCCAGCCTGCTTGGGTTCTCGGGGCTGGATGCGATATACTACTGGCTGAACGGCGCGGCGGTGGTCGCCGTTATCTCGCTCAGCTCGCCCGAAGAAGGCGTGACCGCCTGAGCCACTTATCCACAGGTATCACAATATCATCGTGATACTTTCAAGAATCTGAGCCGCTTGTTTTACAAACAGGCGGCTCACTGCCGCTCACCCATCCCGTGGCTGCACCCGGCCACCAGACAGGAGAGCCCACATGACCCGAATCCTTCGCCCCAATCGCCGCGCCTTTCTGGCCGGCAGCACCGCTTTCGCCGCATCCCTTGCTATGCCTGCCCTCAGCCGTGCCGCATCGCGCCCCGTGTTCACCCATGGGGTGCAGTCGGGCGATGTGGACATGACATCCGGCATGATCTGGACCCGCACCGACCGCCCCGCGCGGGTGATGATGGAGGTTTCAACCACCGAGAGCTTTGCCGACGCCCGCCAATTGCCGGCCATGGATGCCATTCCGAACAGCGACATGGCGGTAAAGCGGCTGGTCGACGGTCTGCCCTCGGATCAGGACATCTTCTATCGCTTCGTGGCTGCCGATCTGAGCGACATTAATGCCGTATCAGAGCCTATTATTGGCCAATTCCGCACTGCTCCGTCCCAACGCCGGGATATCCGGTTCGCGTGGTCCGGGGATACCGCCGGGCAAGGCTGGGGCATCGATGATGACGGGATGCGCACCTATGCCACCATGGCGCAGCACCGTCCCGATTTCTTCATCCATTCCGGCGACACCGTCTATGCGGACGGTCCGATGCAGGATGAGGTGGAAAAAGACGGCCAGTTGATCTGGAAAAACACCACCCTGATCGACGAAAAGCGCAAGGTGGCCGAAACGCTGGACGAATTCCGCGCCCAGTGGAAATACAATATGATGGATGATCACGTGCGCGCCATGAACGCGGTCTGCCCGACCTTCTTTCAATGGGACGATCATGAGGTGGTCAACAACTGGTCCGACGCCAAGGACCTGATTTCTGACGATCGCTACACCGAGAAATCGGTGCATGCGCTGCAGGCCCGCGCCGGACGCGCCTTTCATGAGATGACGCCGCTGCGGATCACCCCCGCAGAACCCGGCCGCGTCTACCGCAAAATCTCATACGGTCCGATGCTGGACGTTTTCTTTCTGGACCTGCGCAGCTATCGCGGGCCAAACGGTGCCTCGATGGAGGATGAGATCACCGATCAGTCCCGCATTCTGGGGGCCACGCAGCTGGCCTGGCTGAAACGCGAGCTGGCCGCATCACAAGCCACGTGGAAGGTAATCGCCTCGGACATGCCCATCGGTCTGATCGTCTGGGACCGCTGGAATGATCAGATGGGGGCCGAAGCGATTGCCAATGGTGACAGTGGCCCGGCCAAAGGGCGTGAGTTGGAAATCGCTGACCTGCTGCGTTTCATCAAAACCGAAGGGATCACAAACACGGTCTGGTTCACCGCTGATGTGCACTACACCGCCGCGCATTACTATGACCCTAATACGGCTCAATTTCAGGATTTTGAGCCGTTTTGGGAGTTTGTCTCGGGCCCTCTGCATGCCGGAACCTTTGGCCCCAACGCGTTGGACGGCACCTTTGGGCCGCAGGTGAAATTCGTCAAAGCACCGACCAAAGAGCAAGGCGCAAACCTGCCCCCCAGCGCCGGTCTGCAATTCTTTGGACTGGTCGATATTGATGGGACGACCCAACAGATGACCGTGCGCCTGATGGACCGCGCCGATACCGAGCTATGGTCAGTCACACTGGACCCCCAGCCGCAAGGAATCTGACCGTCAACCACGCCGCGCCCCAAGGGAGTTTCTGGGGCGCGGTTTTCGCAGTTGCAATTACTGACTAAATTAGTCAGATATATCGCAACGCCAGATGCAAGCGCATCCAGCGCCGGATTTCGAGGCGGTTTGCGAACTTAGCGTTCTGATATGTGAGGGTTCGCCGCCGCCTCGGAAACGATCCCTTGACGCGCTTAGTAATCGACGCCGCGCTGCGCTTTGATCCCGGCCTGAAACGGGTGTTTTTCCTCGGTCATTTCAGTGACCAGATCGGCATAGTCCCGCAGCGCTTGCGGGGCATCGCGCCCGGTCAGGAACACGCTGGTCTTGTCCGCGCGTTCATTGAGGCCATCGATCACCTGTTCGACCGACAGGTATTCATAGCGCAGGGCGATGTTGATCTCGTCCAGAACCACAAGGTCGTATTCACCGCTGGCCATCAGCGCACGGGCCTTGTCAAAGGCGGCATTGGCGGCGGCGATGTCACGCTCGCGGTCTTGCGTATCCCAGGTGAACCCTTCGCCCATTGTGTGCCACGTCACCAGATCGCGTTCTTCGAAAAAGCGGCGCTCGCCGGTTTTCCATTTGCCCTTGATGAACTGCACAACGGCGACCTTTTGACCCCAGCCCAATGCCCTGATCACCACGCCAAACGCGGCCGAGGATTTGCCCTTGCCCTTGCCGGTGTTGATCAGCACCAGCCCACGGTCCGGGTCGACGGCCTCGGACACTTTTTTGCGGTGCTGGGCCTGCACCTTTTGCATCTTTTCCTTGTGATCCTGCGCGTCGCTCATCGAGGGAACCTTTCATTATGTTGCGCCCAACCTAGGCGAAGTTCAGCAAAGGTAAAGATCAGGCTTTGAGGTCCTTTGCTGACCGCGCCTTGCCCCGTTCCAATCCCAACTGACGTTCGCGCAGGATCACCATGACATTGCCCGCGATCACCAGCGCCGCACCACCCAGCATGACCGCCGTCGGCAACTCATCAAACCAGACATAGCCAATAAAGACGGCAAACAGCATGGTCGAATAGTCATACGGGGCAAGCATGGACGCCTGCCCAAACTTGTAGGAACTGGTCACGAGTATCTGCGCGATCCCGCCAATAAGCCCAACAATTATCAATATCAGAGCCTGTTCCCATGTTGGCATTGCCCAGCCCCAAAACGCGCTGAGCGCCGACATGAGGGTCGCCGTGATCGAAAAATAGAACACAACTGCGGCCGGGTGATCAACCTGAACCAATTGCCGGATATGGATCTGAACAAACCCTCGGGCGATTGTCGCGACCAGGACACAAAGCGCTCCAATCGTGGCTGCCGTATCCATGTTATTGCCCCCCAACCGGGGCCAGAGCATGATCAGAACCCCCAGCAACCCGATGGCAACAGCGCCGATGCGGATCATTCGGATGCGTTCCCCCAGCATGATCGCGGCCAGAATCAGGGTGAAAATCGGGGTGGCATAGCCGATTGCCGTCACCTCTGGCAGTGGCAGCAGGCTGAGACCTGTAAATGTCAGACCCATTGCGCTGGTGCCCAGAACGCCGCGCCAGAAATGCCCCATGGGTTTTCTGACCACCAGGCCCTGCGACAGCTCACCCCGCCAGCCAAGCCACGCGATGATGACAGGTACGGCAAAAAGCGACCGAAAGAACACAAGCTCTCCGGGCGGGAACTCATCGGACAGGGACTTTACCAGCGCCTGCATGACCGTGAACAGCAGCAACGCACTGAGTTTGAGCGCGACGGCCAGAAGAGGTCGATGCGATGTTAAGGATTTTGCCATCGGCGCCAGCCTGCGTGTTTAAGGGGGAAAGATCAACGCTCGGGCGGCTGGTTCACCCAGGTTTGAGGCAGCGGGCTGCCGATTTCATCCGCGAATTCCTCAAGAAAGCGGATCATGCGGTCTGCGCGGGCCTGTGCGATGACCCGGCCACGTTCAGTCATCATGTCCGCGGGCAAGGCAAGCAGCTTTACCTTCCAGTGGTCCAGCGAATAGGTCAGGTCGTCTAGCTGCCGGTTTGCAGCAAACGGGTCTGCCGGATCATAAAGCGCACGCCCCAGCGCGCCCGAGACCGAGAAATTCCGGGCAATGCCGATCGCGCCCAATGCATCCAGCCTGTCGGCATCGCGCAGGATGCGGGCCTCGGGCGTTTCGGGGGCGATATTGGCCGAGAAGCTATGCGCCTCGATCGCGTGCCGGATGGCCCCGATCTGGTCCGAAGAAAAGCCGAGTTTCCCCAGAATAGGCTCTGATTCCTGGGCGGACCGTCTTGATGCAAGATGGCGGTCGGGGTCGTCTTTGGACAGGTTCACCAGATCGTGCAGATAACTGGCGGCCATCAGCACCGGCATGTCTGTCTGTCCATCCGCAATGGATTGCGCATTCACCCAGACGCGGTCCAGATGGGCCAGGTCATGGGCGGGATCGGTTTCCATACGCTGCGCCACCACGGCGCGCAGACGGGTGCGCAGATCAGCCGATCCGTCCACGATTCTCTCCGATCTGACCGCGATGCAGGAGAAGGTGATCCAGAACGACACAGGCCATCATCGCCTCACCCACCGGCACGGCGCGGATGCCGACGCAGGGGTCATGGCGGCCTTTGGTGATGATCTCTGCCTCTTGACCGGACTTGGTGATCGTCTTGCGCGTGGTCAGGATCGACGAGGTCGGTTTCACCGCAAACCGCACCACGATGTCCTGCCCGGTCGAGATACCACCCAGAATGCCGCCTGCATGGTTCGAGCTGTATTGCGGTCCGTTCTGACCCATGAATATCTCGTCCGCGTTCGCCTCACCGGTCAGTTCAGCCGCGGCCATGCCCTCGCCGATCTCGACGCCCTTGACCGCGTTGATCGACATCATCGCGGCCGCCAAATCAGTGTCTAACTTGGCGTAAATCGGCGCGCCAAGCCCGGCAGGGACGCCGCGCGCCACGACCTCAACCACTGCGCCGACCGAATTGCCGGATTTGCGGAGGTCGCCCAGATAGGCGGCCCAGTCGTCAGCAGCCTGCGCATCGGGCGTCCAGAACGGGTTCTGTTCGATCTGCGACCAGTCGAAATTGGCGCGGTCAATCTTGTGGGGGCCAATCTGGGTCATATAGCCGGTGATCTGCACGTTGGGTGCGATCTGCTTGATTGCTTCACGCGCCAGCCCGCCTGCGGCCACGCGCGATGCGGTCTCACGCGCTGAACTGCGCCCGCCGCCGCGATAGTCGCGGATGCCGTATTTCTGCCAATAGGTAATGTCAGCATGGCCCGGACGGAACTTGTCCATGATGTCGCCATAGTCTTTCGAACGCTGGTCGGTGTTTTCGATCATCAGCTGGACGGGGGTGCCGGTGGTCTGACCTTCGAACACGCCAGAGAGGATTTTCACCTGATCCGGTTCGCGCCTTTGGGTGGTGAACTTGTTCTGGCCCGGTTTGCGTTTATCCAGCCAGTGCTGAATCATCCCTGCGTCGATGGTCACGCCCGGCGGGCAGCCGTCAACGGTGGCGCCCAAAGCGGGGCCGTGGCTTTCGCCCCAGGTGGTGACGCGGAAGAGGTGTCCAAAGCTGTTCATCGACATGGGGCGTGCTCCTTTGCGCGTTGTGATTAGCGGGGAGAGCCTTTGGCCTCAAGCGGATTTCGGTAAAGCAAGGGAGGGGGCCAGCCCCCTCTTGAGCCTTTGGCTCAATTCACCCCCGCCGTATTTGCGACAAGAAGAAGTATCTAGGACGCGCTTTTGAGTTTCTGGCGTGTTTCCGTGATCATCAGTGCGGCCTGCGCAGCCTCGCGCCCTTTTTGGACGAAGTGGTCGCGGTAGATGGCGTTGTGGTGGTCGGTTTCCTGATATTGGTGCGGGGTCAGCGAGACGGACAGGACCGGTATCCCAGTGTCCATTCCGGCGCGCATCAGGCCATCGACCACGGCCTGTGCCACGAAATCATGCCGGTAGATGCCGCCATCCACGACAAAAGCGGCGCAGGCGATGGCCGCGTAGCGTCCGGTTTGGGCCAGATCGCGGGCCAGCAGGGGCATTTCGAACGCGCCGGGCACGTCGAAGACGTCGATCTGGTCGGCCGGGATAAGCTGTTGGAAGCCCTCAAGCGCGCGGTCAACGATATCGGAATGCCAGTTGGCTTTGACGAAAGCATAGCGGGTGTGTGTCATCATGATCTCCTACGTAAACAGACACGTCACCCAAGGCGATCACGAGCAGCCGTGCCGGGTGGCGCGCTGCACGTTCTCTTTCATCCGGACTTTAACCGTCGGCTCTGGTCTCTCACCAGATCTGCTTGTCATCCCGAATGATACGAGACCGCTCGCGGGCTTACGGGTCGCAGCCCGCATACCGCCGGTGGGGAATTTCGCCCCGCCCTGAGAACGCGGCGACAGTGCCAAGATGTGGGCGCGACTGCAAGAGATCCCGAGCACGGGAATTTGCGGTTTTGTTTTGCGGGTCGTGTTGTAAGGTCGGCCCAAACAAGGAGCCTGCGAATGAAACTCTATCACAGTCCGACGTCACCCTATGTGCGCAAAGTCATGGTTTTGCTGCATGAAACCGACCAGTTACAGGATATCGAATTGGAAACCGTTGCCAGCACACCGGTTTCCCCGGCAGCCCCGCTGTTGGGCAAGGCCCCGCTGACCAAGGTGCCTGCGCTGGAACGCCCGGATGGCCCGACCCTGTTTGACAGCCGGGTGATCTGCGCCTTTCTGGATGCGCGGGCCGGGGCGGGATTGTACCCCGAAGGCGCGGCGCGTTGGGATGTTCTGACGCTTGAGGCGCTGGCGGATGGAATTCTGGATGCGGCCTTGCTGATGACCTATGAGGCCCGGCTGCGTCCCGAGGACAAGCAATGGGAGGATTGGGTCGATGCGCAATGGGTCAAGATCGAACGCGCCTGCGCTGCATTGAACCAGCGCTGGATGGCGCATCTGTCTGGGCCGCTGGATATGGGACAGGTGGCTGTGGGCTGTGCGCTGGGCTATCTGGATTTGCGCCACGATGCGCGGGGCTGGCGCAAGGGAAACGATGCGCTTGCCAGCTGGTTTGCCACGTTTGGCGAACGGCCCAGCATGGTGGCCACCCGTCCTGAGGGTTGATGGTTTTGGCGCTGGCCGTGACCGGCAGGGCCAGCGCGTTTTCCGGTCTTAGTCTGCGCTGAACGTGGCCAGGTAGGCTGCGATGTCATCCGCGCCTTTTTTCAGCTTTACGCTCATGTTCGGGCGCGCGGTTTCGTCATCCAGAAATTCCTGAATGAAACCGATCGGGTTTTTCGAATAGGCGGCGATGTTTTCCTGTGTCCAGACCAGCCCTTCGTCGCCCGCGCGGATCATGTCGTCGGTGAACATCCCGATGGGCAAACGCTCGCTCCCGTAACGGTAGTCGTTCTCGGATCCGGCGACGCGGCCGACGACACCGTATAGATTCGGTCCGGTGATGCCGCCTTTGACCAAAACCTGGCCATCTTTGATGATCGCGTGGCAGGCCGAGCAGCGATTGTACAGCTTTTCACCCTTAACCGGATCGCCAATGGCCAAAGCCTGCGATGTGAAAGCAATCGTGACTGTCAGAACGGTTGGAATGATCTTGAGCATGGAAAACGTCCTACTGAGGTTGGGAGTCTTTTGGCCATTCGTAGATTTCGGCCCCAAGTTCAATCGGATTCAAACCTGCTTAAGCTGTTATAAAATATGTATTTTTGACGCAGTATTTTTTGGGACACGGATATGCTGAAAGGTGAAAACAACGTGGCAGAACATCGTCAGAAATATGTGCTGGCCGTGGGAGTTGGGGGCAGCGGCGCGAGGTCGGGCGACTCGCTCAATGCAGGCCGGATGCAGGGCGAATCACGTCGCCCGCAACGGGGTCGATTTTACGGTTTTTTGCTGTTTCTGCGCTGCGACAGCTTGAAAATTATCCGTTTCGTTGCGAATTGAATGGCTACATGCGGCGTAATGCGCGCCTATGACCGCTGGACGAACCGATTTCCCCCCGATAGATACCTCATTTAAGACGCCGCATTCGTGCGGTGCGCGAGCTATATGCCCGTTCGCGGGCGCCAGAAAATCGGAGATAACCTCGTGTCCCACGCTGAAGACCACGAAGGCACCCGCAGAGATTTCCTCTACTACGTCGCTGGCGGCGCAGGTGTCGTTGCGACAGGTGCAGCCGTATGGCCCCTCGTCAACCAAATGAACCCATCAGCCGATGTTCAGGCGCTGTCCTCGATCCGTGTGGACGTGAGCGGCGTTGAGCCGGGTACGCAGCTGACTGTCAAGTGGCTGGGTAAACCCGTGTTTATCCGTCACCGCACCGGCGCCGAGATTGCCGAAGCGCAGCAGCAGGACGCCGAAGGCGTTGACGCGCTGCCCGATCCGCTGGCGCGCAACTTTAACCAGCCCGCTGATGCGCCTGCGACAGACGCGAACCGCGTGATGCCCTCGCCCGAAGGTGAGGCACCCGGCGCCTGGCTGGTACAGATGGGCGTGTGCACGCATCTGGGCTGTGTGCCTCTGGGCGATGCCGGCGATTTTGGCGGCTGGTTCTGCCCCTGCCACGGATCGCACTATGATCTGGCCGGCCGTATCCGCAAAGGCCCCGCACCTGAAAACCTGCCTGTTCCCCCGGCGGAATGGGTCGACAACAGCACCATCAGACTCGGCTAAGGGAGACCCAACTTATGTCCGGAATTCCCCACGATCACTACGAGCCGAAGACAAATGGCGAAAAGTGGCTGAACAGCCGCCTGCCCATCGTCGGCTTGCTGTACGACACGCTCATGATCCCCACCCCCAAGAACCTGAACTGGATGTGGATCTGGGGCATCGTCCTGACTTTCTGTCTGGCGTTGCAAATCGTCACCGGCATCGTTCTGGTGATGCACTATACCCCGCATGTTGATCTGGCCTTTGCCAGCATCGAACACATCATGCGCAACGTGAACGGCGGCTATATGCTGCGCTACCTGCACATGAACGGCGCGTCGCTGTTCTTTGTTGCGGTTTATATCCACATCTTCCGTGGCCTGTTCTACGGCTCTTACAAATCGCCGCGTGAAATCACGTGGATCATCGGGATGCTGATCTACCTGATGATGATGGGCACTGCCTTTATGGGCTATGTTCTGCCCTGGGGTCAGATGTCCTTCTGGGGTGCGACCGTGATCACCGGCCTGTTTGGCGCGATCCCGTTTGTGGGTGAGGCGATCCAGACCTGGCTGCTGGGCGGACCGGCGGTGGACAACGCCACGCTGAACCGCTTCTTCTCGCTGCACTATCTGCTGCCGTTCGTGATTGCGGCGCTGGTGATCGTGCATATCTGGGCCTTCCACACCACTGGCAACAACAACCCGACAGGTGTTGAAGTGCGCCGTGGCTCGAAAGCCGAGGCCGAGAAAGACACCCTGCCGTTCTGGCCCTATTTCGTGATCAAGGACCTGTTCGCGCTGGCCGTCATTCTGGTCGTGTTCTGGGCGGTTGTCGGCTTTATGCCCAACTATCTGGGCCACCCGGACAACTATATCGAGGCGAACCCGCTGGTCACACCGGCACACATCGTGCCTGAATGGTACTTCCTGCCGTTCTACGCGATCCTACGCGCCTTCACCGGTGAGGTCTGGGTTGTGCAATTCGCCAGCTTCATCACCGGCGGCATCATCGACGCCAAGTTCTTTGGTGTTCTGGCGATGTTCGGCGCAATTCTGGCGATGGCGCTGGCGCCGTGGCTGGACACTTCGACCGTGCGTTCCGGCAAGTACCGTCCGATGTTCAAATGGTGGTTCTACCTGCTGGTCATCGACTTCTTTGCCCTGATGTGGCTGGGTGCGATGCCCGCCGAGGAGCCCTATGCGACCTTCTCGCTGATCGCGTCCGCCTACTGGTTCGCTTATTTCTTCGTGATCCTGCCGATCCTGGGTGTGATCGAGAAACCTCTGACCCCGCCTGAGACCATCGAAGAAGACTTCAACGCGCATTATGGCAAGGCTGACGCCGATGCCACGCCGGCCGAGTAAGAAGAGGGACCGGAAACATGTTCAAGAAACTTGCAATCGGTGCCGCGTTTGCCCTGGCCCTTGCGCCCGCCTCGACCTTTGCGGCAGGTGGCGGTGAGCAACACATCGAAGACTTCGACTTTTCGTTCGAAGGGCCGTTTGGCACCTGGGACAAGAACCAGCTGCAGCGCGGCCTGCAGATCTATACCGAGGTCTGCGCGGCCTGCCATGGCCTTCAATATGTGCCCCTGCGCACGCTGGAAGACCTGGGCTATTCCGAAGAAGAAGTCATTGCCTATTCGGCAGAAAACTTCGAAGTTTTCGACCCCGAGCAGGACGATTTCCGCCCGGCGATCCCGACCGACCATTTCCCCGCAAATAACGGGGTTGGCGCACCGGACCTGAGCCTGATGGCCAAGGCCCGCGCGGGTTTCCACGGGCCCTATGGTCTGGGGATCAACCAGTTCTTCAAAGGCATGGGCGGTGCGGAATACATCGCCTCGTTGCTGGATGGTTATACCGGTGAGGAAAAGGAAGAGGCAGGCACCATCCTATATGAGAACAAAGCCTTCCCCGGAGGCTGGATTTCGATGGCGCCGCCGATGTCCGATGATCAGGTCGAATTCGCCGATGGCCACCCGGCCACGGTTGAGGCCATGTCCGAAGATATCGCCGCTTTCCTGATGTGGACGGCTGAGCCGAAGATGATGGAACGTAAGTATTCCGGCTTTGTCGGCGTCATCTTCCTGTCGGTTCTGTCGGTGCTGCTGTATCTGGTCAACAAGCGGTTGTGGGCTGGTGTGAAAGGCAAGCGCAAAGACTAAGGTCTTTCGCCGTCTGAATTGAAAACCCCCGCGCCATATGGCTGCGGGGTTTTTTTGTTGCTTGGGGGGAAGGGGCCAGCCCCTTCTTGGCCTGCGGCCAATTCATCCCCGGGATATTTTTGGCCAGATGAAGGGCGGATCAGGCTTTGAGTTGGCTATCGGTGTGATCCGTGATCGTGGCGGTGACGATCTGCCCTTCAGGGTGTGAGGTATCGAAGGTGACTTCGGTGAACTGTTCGGTGCGGCCCATATGCGGGTTTTCCATCAGGATGTGATGGGTTTTGCCTAGTTGCGCGTTCAGGTGTTTTGCAACCTGCGCCTCGCCAGCGGTGCGCAGGCGGGCGGCGCGGGCTTTGATGATATTGCCGTTGACCTGTTGCGGTATGCGGGCCGCCGGGGTGCCTTCGCGTTTGGAATAGGGAAAGACGTGCAGCCAGGTCAGGTTGCACTCGGCCACCAGTTTGAGCGAGTTTTCGAAATGGGCGTCGGATTCGGTGGGGAAACCCGCGATGATGTCGGCACCAAAGGTCATGTCGGGACGCAGCTTGCGCGCCTCTTCGGTGAAACGGATCGCGTCATCGCGCAGGTGGCGGCGTTTCATCCGTTTCAGGATCAGATCATCGCCATGCTGCAGCGAGAGGTGCAGGTGCGGCATCAGGCGCGGCTCGGTCGCGATGGCCTGCATCAGGTTTTCATCCACTTCGATCGAGTCGATCGAGCTGATCCGCAAGCGCGGCAGGTCCGGCACCAATTTCAGGATGCGCATCACCAGATCGCCCAGCTTGGGCTGTGCGGGCAGGTCGGCGCCCCATGAGGTCAGGTCAACGCCGGTCAGAACCACCTCATTATAGCCCCGATCCACCAGCCGTTTGATCTGATCCACCACCACGCCCGCGGGGACGCTTCGGGAATTTCCCCGGCCATAGGGAATGATGCAGAAGGTGCAGCGGTGATCACAGCCGTTCTGGACCTGCACATAGGCACGCGACCGGGTGCCGAACCCATCGATCAGGTGGCCTGCGGTTTCGGTCACGGACATGATGTCATCGACCTGCACAGCCTCGGTCTCGCCAATGAAATCGGCGGCCATGCCCTTCCAGGTGTCGGGCTGCATCTTTTCCGTGTTGCCGATAACCGCGTCGACCTCATCCATTTGGGCAAAGGTTTCAGGCTCAGTCTGGGCGGCGCAGCCGGTCACGATCAGGCGCGCATCAGGGTTTTCGCGGCGCAACTTGCGGATTTCTTGCCGGGCCTTACGAACGGCCTCGGCGGTCACGGCGCAGGTATTCACCACCACGGCGTTGGACAGACCCGCCTGCTGCGACAGCTCTTTCATCGCCTCGGTCTCATAGGCGTTCAGGCGGCAGCCCAGCGTGGTGAATTTGGGGGCGCTCATCCCAGAGTTTCCAGGAATTCGTGCGTTAGAGTGCCCGAGAACACGTGACAGGTGGGTCCGGTCATCCAGACGCCATCCTCGCGCCAGTCGATCCAGATGGTGCCGCCATCCAGTTCGATCTGCACCGTGCGCCCGGTCAGGCCGCGCCGCGCGGCGGCGACGGCGGTGGCACAGGACGAAGACCCTGAGGCCAGAGTGATACCCACACCGCGCTCCCAGACGCGCATGCGGATGTGATCCGGGCCGATGACCTGCGCCACCTGCACATTGGTGCGTTCCGGATAGAGCGGGTGGTATTCATAGCGCGCGCCGAACTCAGCCAGAGGGATCGCTTCGGCATCCTCGACAAAAAATGTGCAGTGCGGATTGCCCATACCGGTGGCGCTTGGCCCGCCCTCGATTGGTAGCTCCAGCGTATCCACCTCTTCGGCCAGCGGGATGTCCTGCCACTCCAGTTGTGGCTGACCCATATTGACCGAGGTCAGGCCACCGCTGGCATCGCGCGCAAACAGCGTGCCGCGTTCGGTGGTCAGGGTCAGCTCGGACTTGCCGGTTTCTTCCATCAGAAATCTGGCAATACAGCGTGTGGCATTTCCGCAGGCGGCCGAGGTCGACCCGTCCGCATTGAAGAACACCAGATGCGCGTCCGAATCGCCGTTTTCGATCACCGCCAGCTGATCGAAACCCACACCGAATTGTCGGTGGCCGATTCCCTTGGCCAACGCAGGCGTAATCTGCACGCCATGCGCGCGCGCATCGACAATGACAAAGTCATTGCCCAGCCCGTGCATCTTCATGAAGGGCAAACCGGAGGTCAGTATTCGTTGCATGGCGCGCATATAACCCCGTGTTGGAAAGGAATCCACCCTGCGGCGCAGATTCCTGAAAAAAGGGGTTGACCCCCCCGCGCCACCTGCCTAATTAGGCCGCCTATCGGGACGCCGGACACGAGTTAAGTGAAGGCGAAGCGAGGCGCGAAATAAGGGCTTGAACCCGGCCGGGGAATTGGCTTAGAGAGCGCCACGGATCGACAAGATCCAGACAAAAGAGTGGGCCGTTAGCTCAGTTGGTAGAGCAACTGACTTTTAATCAGTGGGTCGCAGGTTCGAATCCTGCACGGCTCACCACTTTTTTCAAAGGGTTAGCAAGAATAGGCGAGAATTTCTCACGCCTACAGCAACCACCTAGCAACCACGCGGCATAGATTGACGTAGAAACGTGTAGAAAACCGTTTCTTTGAAGGCATGAATTTCCTTTTTTGGCGACCTCTTAAGGCATTGTTATTTTGATGCTTTTTGACATTTGAAAGAGTTTTTGGTACACTGACAATGTGCAGAACGGCAATTGACTGTCGCGTGCAACTTCCAAAAGAGCACAGATAATTTGAATGGCTACGCTGAAAAAAGCGAAGCTGTGCCCGCCTGTACGTCCTCACAACAATCAAAAATCTCAAAAGCACAGGAGCTTTCCATGACGGACAGCAAAATCTCTTCGCATGTCAAACTGACAGCGGACATGTCCCCCACTCAGAAGAACCAAGTTTTGAACGATCATTTCCGGAAAACCGGGGAAGGCGGCATTGTCATGATCTCTATGGGAATACATCTTCTTGGGAGAGCTACCGTTGACGCGATCATGAAACAGCTTGCCGGGGATGCGGGCGACAAAAGTGTAGAAGCTGGCGGTGAACATGATGTGGGTTCAATCAAGGTCAACAATCGAACCATTGAATGGGAAATCAACTATTACAACAAAGACCTTGATGACGAGTCACCTGACCCCACTGACCCACAACTGACGACAAGGTACATGGCGGTATTGCTGTCTACTGAGTATTGATCCATATGCCGGTTCTCACTAGTGAGAACCGGCAAAAACTCTTAACCCCATTCATCCTTATTTGCTTCTCTAATTTTCGCCTTCTCCGCCTTTGCCTTTCTCTTCGCTTCCTTTCTCTTTCGTTTTTTTCTTTCAGCGCTCCTCCTTTCGTCTTCTTCTTTAACTCTTTCTAAGCTCACTACTTGCCCACCAGTTTGGTAAGTGAAGCCAACTAAGAACTTAGATGGAACACCTTGTGTTTGCGCGTAGTGCAATTGGCGCGCTAGTCGGGAAACCTCCCCTGAACCTGTCCATGATCCATTAGGGTCCAGCCCAAGCAAGCACAGGTAATGAAGTCTAGATGCACCTTTTTGCTTCGGATTCCTTTGAACGTGTTTTCCCAAGGATCGCAGATAGTCGTCCCAAAACTCTCTTAGCTCACTTTCTAAAGCCTTTTCCTGGCACCCAACCGCTAGTTGATAAGAAAATTGCTTCAGTACGTTCTTGGGTTGATACATGTAGCATTGGCCGATTGCGTTTCCTTCAGCGTGAAAATGTTCAACGACCCCCACAATCTCGCGACGAATTTCGTTAAGTGCACTTCGGATGTGGCGTTTGCGCTTAGGCAGCTTGAGTTTAATTTTTGCTGGTTCGACGAATTTCCACTCTTTCAGAGAGAAAACGTCCTTCATATGGGTCTCAAACAAATAGAGTTCTTCGCTGGTAGCTCGCTCTGGACGTTTTTGGGATGCAGCCATCTGAATCACTCCACTCGAAACAAGTTGTTTCGGAAAACTTTAGACGCAATAACATCGTAAAATGGAAAAATATTTTTTACAACGTTGCAACTTGTTAATTTCTTCGTCTTAACGTCGCAAGATAACACCGAAAAATTCATAAAAATCACCATAACCATTTGAAATTATACGCATATTTTTTGTTCCCGTTTTTGTTTACATATCGGTACGTTGTGGCACCATTGATGTACGGGCTGGTTGTCGCCTCTTTCCTCGACTTCATCATTGCTGGTTCCGCACAAGGTCTCATATTTGGTGAAGCCGATGAGCCTGAGGAGAGTGTTGGCTTGCCAAGTTGGCTGTCAAACTACCTATCGTTTGACGCACAGATCGCCGATTGGAGACAAGCGACCCGCCAGATCAAAGTTGCTTCTGCAGCAAACTATTTCACAGCCTTGATTCCTTCCGACGCTCAAGTACAGCACCTGATCCAATCCGGACAGTTGCAGATGATCGCGGAACGCATCGCTCCATGCATGGATAAGATGATCGAATTCGGTGTGCAGACCGGGCAAAAACGCGGGTCCGATCCTATCTATCCTGATTTTTCGCAGGTTTGCGCAGCGATGGTCCTTCAATAGACCTCCAAACTTGCCGGTCTTTATCTGGCCCGAACCTTCTAAAAACTCCCTATTAAAACAGGATACGAAATGAAGTTCTTAATCGGCGCGGTCGCCATGATGGTCTGTTTCTATTTTGGTCAATCAATGTTCCGCAGTGGAATACAGCTAAAGACCAACGGTCATAAGATTAGCGGGTGGTTCCGCGTAATCTGCTCAATCCAGTTCATACTAGGTCCACTGATTGGCATGGCGATGATTTTGTCCGCCAAGTAGCCACTGACCAACGAGATGGCCGAGCACAAGTCACAATGCAGACTTGTGCTGGGCCGACATCGATCAAACCTCAAGCTCTGCACCCCGCTGAAAGTGCGATCCAAGAGCGCCACGGCACATTCGCAGAAACCCCTGACTCGAACCAACAAATCAACTAGATATACAAAACGAGTAGTGAACAATGGCCCTAACAACCTGCTATGAATGCGAAGCTGAAATTTCAGACCTCGCTGCGTCTTGCCCCCACTGCGGAGCCCCATTGCAGTTTGAGGATGATAACGATTCCACCTCCAGCACCGCCTTTAGATTTGTGAAAGTGGTGACCGGTTTCTTGGCAACTAGCTTTGTTTTTACCTTTGGGCTGAACTGGCTGTCTCAAGGCGAGCCACCAAACCCAATGGAGATGGTGACTGATCTATTGAGGCAAATGGATATTGAGGTCGGCAATCTGGACTGCGAGAGCATTCAGGACGAGATCATCACACTGTCAAAAAGCCATGCCTCACAAAACAATGGCGTTGCCATTCGAGACATCGTGAACATTTCGACTGAGTCTCAGTCGCCTAAGGAAGTCACGTGCATCGGCCGTGCGACTTGGACAACCGGCAACAACAGCAGGGTCGAATACTCGAAGACTTACAGGGATGGGGAGGCGTGGCTTGAGTTTCAAGAACTGTTGTTCTGATGGTCCGCGTTGCCCAGCAGAATGCTGCGCCCAGCCCTCAACTTCGCTTGCAGGCCGCACGGGACGTGCTAGACCGGCTCGGGTGGGTGCCACCCAAACGTCCCGAACCAGTCACCAACACTGGGCCACGTGACCTGACTGAATGTTCATTGGAGGAGTTGGAGACGATGGTGTCTGGTAGCCCATATGTGCGGCTGGACACTGAGTCTTTGCTGAGGCTGTCAGGTCAGGCGTGACGCTGGAACCGTCGCCACAGCCATCTTTTGAGGCCTTGAGAAATGATTTTGGGACCTGTCTCGGTACGAACGGTACGGTTCCTATAGAAAAACCTGATCCCAGAAAAAGGAACGGTGCCGCGGGTTTTTCGGCCAAAATGGTAGCTATCTCAGAACTAATTCCGTTCAAATTCGACACGCCGATTCTTCCTTATTTGACAGCCGCTCAAACCGTAGCAAAGCGCACACTCAGCGGCACGGGCCTCAGAAACCCTCATAAGGTGAACTTTGTGCGTCCGCAACGAGTTGCACATCCGCAGATCGCCACCAGTGGTGTGCGGCTGTTCTCAGCAGCCGCAACAAGCTGCCTATGTCTGCTGTGGGGCTGGGATCTGCCGCAAACGTGAAGCGCGACAAACTGCTGCTCTGAGCCCAAATCCACTACAAGGTGCGCAGTTTTGAGAGCATTGGGCAGGAGACATTCCCGCTGTCACAGTTGGCCGTAAGTTCAGTCAATGCCGCTTCCAAACGCCTAAGTTCGCTTATCTTTTCGCGTACATTAAGAACGTGGTGTTCGGCCATGTCCTTAACGGAGCGGCAATCCTCGCTATCGCCTTCAGACAGTCCTAGAAGCGTTTTCGCGTCGGCAAGAGGAAAACCCAAGTCACGGCACTTCTTTAGGAACCGAAGCCGTCCAATATCCTGCGTGGAGTACATGCGCCGGTTGTTTGATGCCCGCTCCGGCTTCGGCACGATCCCTTCGCGTTCGTAGTAGCGGATAGTTTCGATGCCGACACCGCTTTGCTGAGACGCTTCCCCAATCGCAAACATGTGAGATTTCCCACCTTGATCCTGTAGTTGCTACAGGAGTTATAGATGATTGCGCAGACGTGGCAACAATCACAACCGAGGAATGAAATGCAGAAGTACCTTAGCCTCAGTTACATAGGATCACTGTCCGCGCTTGGCGTCGCGACCTGCTGTGTAATGCCCATGACGATGATGTTGCTGGGTTTGGGCGGCAGTTGGATAGCAATCTTTGGCAAGATTGCAGCGGCAAGCTACTACGTGCTCGCGATTTCGACCGGGTTTGTCGCGGTATCTTGGCTGGTGTCTTATCAGCGCGGGTCACTACCAAAATTGAAATGGTGGCTTTGGGGAACGACCGCGATGACCGGATTAGCTTGGATTGTCGTGTTCTATGAGGCCCGGATCAACGATTTCCTGATTATGCAGATGTGAGACAATGACGGACCAAACTGTAGTGCTTGAAAGCACACTGACTTGCCCAAAGTGTGGGCACAGCGAAACCGAAGAAATGCCAACGGATGCCTGCCAGTGGCTCTACGAATGCAAGGCGTGCAAAACAGTTTTGAAGCCGTTGGAAGGCGACTGTTGTGTATACTGTTCTTACGCCACTGTTCCGTGTCCACCAATCCAAGTGGGCGATAGCTGTTGCAGATGAAGTGAACGTCGGCTTTGGTCCGCAAAGCCGGAACTGCGTAACTCGGTTAATATAGTTTGCCCTTGGCTGGCTGCGAACCCGCAGCGATGGGTACGATTTGCAAACTTGGCCAAAAGCGGCTTTAGCGTCCGAGATATTCAAGTCGCGATCAGTCCGTCAGGACACTGGACAACGAGGATTGGCGCGTTTAAACGACGTGTCGCTGCCGCATTAGCTCAGCTGGTAGAGCAATCGCTTCGTAAGCGATGGGTCGGGGGTTCAAGTCCCTCATGCGGCACCATTTTCAGCAACCAAACTCTCGGAGTTGATCAATCAGCTTGCGACGCACGTCCTTGGCCTCGTCTTCTTTCAGTCTAACGCCACTTGAATGTTTCGGAGCATCGGCTTGGGCATCTTCTGTTGGAGAGTTGGACCTCTTCTGATCAGAAGAAAATACGAACATGAATTCGCGTTGGTTCCTACGTTTGGATTGATCACTGCCCATTTTCTATCCAGCTTGGTCTTCAGTAGGTTGGCCTTCGATGCTCTCTAAACGTCTTATAACGCGTTTTTCGTGAGTTGTGAATCCATCCATTGGGGGTGGAAGGATCGGATGGGCTGTTTCCTTGTCGTTGGTTAACGCCTTTCCACCGCTTTTTCTCTCCACTCCATGATGGAAGAGTTTTAGGATGCTGTCAGGCCCTACGCCTTCATACTGGAGGAACGAACACAAGTCTTGCTCATCTTCGGTGACTGCAATTGAGTCAGCATGGAGTTCCAATGCAAGACTCTTGGCGTAGGGTTCAACGTAGTAAACCTTGCTGATTCCGGCGGCGACAATATGCCTTGCACAATTGTGACAGGGAAAAGTTGTTGTATACAGAGTACCCCCAACCATCCCGGATTTTCCCGCTCGCGCAGCAGATACAATTGCCTCCATTTCGGCATGTATGGACCGGCTATATTCAATAAGGTCCTTTACGGGGTTTTTACCAACTGCCTTCGTAGCTGATTTAAGTCGACACCTTTAGCTAACAGGCCTTCTGCTTCCAATTGTTCGTAGATTTTATTGTATAGATTTTCTTTCTTCCGATCATTGTGGCATAGTTTTCCACCCCACTTAAAACAACGGTGATCGTTGTTTTTGTCATTCGCTGAGTAAAGGCCACCACCACCTTTTGGAACGTCATTCCAACCTACACTGAGAAGCTCACCATTTTCGGAATATATTGCGGCGCCCACTTGCCGAGACAAACATGCAGACTTACTCGCCGCGGAAACTGCGGCATACATACCGGCTTCATCAGTGGTTGGAGTGTGGACAGAGATGTTGAAAATCACCTCAAGAAACCTATCCGTAACAACCTTTAGGCGCTCATCATTTTGACCATCGTTCCGAATGAAAAAGTCGGACAGGTAAGCCGTTTTGCTCACTTTTTGTCCGTGGTCTCCTTCTCGGTCATTCTCGTCGCGAGTAAAAATCCCCGCCAAGTCGTCCTTTTCTATTCCTTGGGACTTCAATCTAGCTTCTCGAACCGCCTCAGGCGCGAACACGGTAAACTGCCAATACATCCCACCATACACGTTCCGAAGAAGTTCCGTTTCTTTTGGATGCTTTAGCGAGTCGATGATTGTTGCTTGTCTAAGACGCTTTGGCTGAGGCACTGTTGTGCTTTCGTCGTACCCACCCCTGGCACTTCGGTGAATGGCAATAGTCTCAACGGCTTTTGCAGATACGTACTCCTCGCCAAACTTATCGCGAAGTTCGGTGCCGACCTTTTGCAAGTCCTTAATGCGGGTTGCGCCCACTGCAGAAGGGTTAGGCGTGGCTGTTTTGTCAGCATTGTCCCGAATAAGGTCACTTGCCTTTAGTATCGTGACTTCATACCCATACTCTTTGTCTAACTTTTCTTTCAAGATATGGGCCGCAGTCGTAACTCCAGCGCCCACAGCTCCAACCATGCCGATAACTAATTCTTCGGTTGGGCGAGCGACTCCACCCTCGATGCCTTCGATATCATCAAATTCTTCTTCGAAATCGTCCAGTATTTTGTCTTTTTTTGCTGTGGTCGCAGTAGCCATCGGCGCGTAGCTCCGTCGGTATGAAATAATTGAGACAGTGGTAGCTGGAACATTGCTTTCAATCCAGAGGTGATCTCATTCTGGGTTTCTAAAACGTCCATGCGTGGTATGCGGCTCGTCTCGGTCAGGAAAACGTGTAATATCCTTGCAACACTGATACGCGATTACATAAAATGCTTTAAAGTCAATGTGGTTGGACGCTAGCCCGCCGCATTCGTAAGGACAAGGTCGGGGGTTCGAGTCCCTCTTGAGACACCACTTTTCTCGCAAAACGGGTCGTTGCAATCTGGTTCTTCGACAAACCGGATGAACCGGAATTTCACCACAATGCATATCTGAACACTGCCACCGCAGTTGATCAACGATGGCATATGCGTGCCAAGCAGGTTTCTTGGGCGTGGGGAATGGGCGTGATCGCGCCGTATTGAGGCTGACCACCGCTACGATTGCGAATTTTTTGTAACAGCGGGGATTGGGGATTGTGACGCTCCCTTTATTTCCATATTTCATGAAATATGATAGAACAGATTGCAGATCAGCTGGCGACCCTTGGCCACCCTCAGCGTATTTCGGTCTTTCGCATGTTGATGCGACGGTTTCCCGACACCGTGCCCGCGGGTGAACTGGCAGCTGAGCTAGGGATCAAACCCAGCACCCTGTCGAACTATTTGAACGCGCTGCAGCGGTCCGGGCTGGTGACACAGGCACGGTCCGGCACCTCTCTGCGCTATTCCGTTGAAATGAAGCACGTGCAGCACATGCTTGGTTTTCTGATGAATGATTGCTGCCGTGGTCGCCCTGATATCTGCATGCCCCCTGATCAAGGAAACGCCCCAATGACAGATCGGAAATTCAACGTCCTATTCATCTGCGTCGGCAACTCGGCGCGGTCCATTTTCGCGGAATCGCTGCTGCGCGACATCGCGGGGGATCGGTTCAACGTCTACTCCGCCGGAACCCAACCCTATTCCGAGTTGAACCCCTTTGCGATGCAGGTTCTGGACGACAAGGGTCATGACACATCGGTCCTGCGCTCGAAAAACGTATCCGAGTTCTCGGGGCCGGATGCGCCGGAATTGGATTTCGTGTTCACCGTCTGCAACAAGGCCGCGAACGAAGACTGCCCCGCCTGGGAAGGTCAGCCGATCAGCGGTCATTGGGGCATGGAAGATCCGGTCAAGGCCGAGGGCACCGATGCCGAAAAAAGCCTGGCCTTTCAGAACGCCTATGGCGCGCTCAAGCGTCGGATTCAGGCGTTTACGTCTTTGCCGGTCGAGAGCCTCGACCGGATCGCATTGCAATCTGCTGTCGATGACATCGGCAGAACGTCTGTCGAGGAAGAATAATGACTACTTATGCACTGAACGGCCTGGGCCGGATGGGAAAGCTGGCCCTGAAACCGTTACTGGAAAAGCGCGCGAACATCGCCTGGATCAATGACGGGGTGGGCGACCCTGAGATGCACGCGCATCTGCTGGAGTTTGATACCGTCCACGGTCGCTGGGACGCGGCGTTTTCCCATGATGCGGACAGTGTGACCATCAACGGCACCCGCCTGCCCTTTATCGGCACCAAAGACCTGAAGGACCTGCCATTGGACGGGGTCGATGTGGTGATCGACTGCACCGGCGTGTTCAAGACCCAGGCCGCGCTGGCCCCGTATTTCGACGCGGGCGTGAAAAAGGTCGTTGTGTCGGCCCCGGTCAAGGACGGCCCAACGGCAAATATCGTCATCGGCGTCAATAACGACACCTATGACCCGGCTGCGCACCAGATCGTCACGGCGGCGTCGTGCACGACCAACTGTCTGGCCCCGGTTGTGAAAGTGATCCATGAAAATCTGGGCATCCGCCACGGATCGATGACCACGATCCATGACGTGACCAACACCCAAACCATCGTGGATCGCCCCGCGAAAGACCTGCGGCGGGCGCGTTCGGCCCTGAACTCTCTGATCCCAACCACGACCGGATCGGCCACAGCGATCACGTTGATCTACCCCGAACTCAAAGGTCGGCTGAACGGCCATGCGGTGCGGGTGCCGCTGCTGAACGCCTCGCTGACCGATTGCGTGTTCGAGGTGGAACGCGAAACCACCGCCGAAGAGGTCAACGGGTTCTTCAAAGCCGCCGCCGAAGGCCCGCTGAAGGGCATTCTGGGCTATGAGACCCGCCCGCTGGTCTCGACCGATTACACCAATGACGAACGCTCTTCGATCGTGGATGCGCCATCGACCATGGTGGTGAACGGCACGCAGGTGAAAATCTACGCGTGGTATGACAATGAAATGGGCTATGCGCATCGTCTGGTGGACGTGGCGCTGATGGTTGGGGCCTCGCTGTGACAAGGGTTAAGCGGACAATGGAACTCTTGGTGCAAGCTAAGAAAATTGCTTCGGAGTATCGCCGACTAACCGGGAAACCTCTCGGAGTCGCTGGCGAAGTTGCTGAATTCCATGCCGCTAACATTCTTAAACTGAAGTTAGCGCCAGCTCGAACAGAAGGGTACGATGCAACGCGACAGGATGGAGAGCGAATTCAAATAAAGGGGCGGGTAATTTTGCCAGATTCAAAGCCAGGGCAGCGCCTTGGTACTATTAAACCAGACGCTCCCTGCGACTCGGTGGCTCTCGTTCTGATGGATGAAGAATTGGAAGCGACTGCGATCTGGAAAGCCTCGATGGAAGCGGTACGAGCTAGGTTGAGCGTTCCTGGTTCCAAAGCACGAGCTCGAGGTGCCCTTGGCGTGCGGGAGTTTCAACGCATCGCAACGCAGGTTTGGTCACGTGACAAGTGAAGAACACCGGCCCGAGGGGCTGTCGGCCTATATCGCGGTCACGGCGGCCTATTGGGCCTTTATGCTGACCGACGGAGCCTTGCGGATGCTGGTGCTGCTGCACTTTCATACGCTGGGCTTCTCGCCGGTTCAGTTGGCTTATCTGTTCGTGCTGTATGAAATCGCTGGAATGGTGACGAACCTTGCAGCGGGCTGGATCGCGGCGCGGTTCGGGTTGACCTCGACGCTTTATGCCGGGCTTGGATTGCAGGTTCTGGCGCTGCTGGCCTTGACGCAATTAGACCCTAACTGGGCGATTGGCGCCTCGGTGACCTTTGTCATGCTGGTGCAGGGTGCCAGCGGCGTGGCCAAGGATCTGGCCAAGATGTCGTCGAAATCCGCCGTGAAGCTGCTGGCCCCCACAGAGGGCGGCGGGTTGTTTCGCTGGGTCGCGGTTCTGACCGGGTCCAAGAACGCGGTGAAAGGTCTGGGCTTTCTGCTTGGGGCGGCACTGTTGGCAACGCTGGGGTTCACCTGGGCCGTTCTGGTCATGGCGGTGGTTTTGGCGGTCATCCTGGGGGCGGTTATCCTGTTCATGCCCCCCGGCCTGCCCCGGGGCCGCAAAGGTGCAAAGTTCTCCGAGGTTTTCTCAAAATCGCGCAACGTGAACTGGTTGTCGGCGGCGCGGGTGTTTCTGTTTGGCGCGCGGGATGTGTGGTTTGTGGTCGGCATCCCGATCTATTTCTACGCCGTCCTGTCGGACGGGACCGAGGCCGGCAACCGCGCCGCCTTTTTCATGATCGGCAGCTTCATGGCGCTGTGGATCATCCTGTACGGAGCGATTCAGGCCAGCGCCCCCAAAATCCTGCGTGCCAGCGAAAGGTCCGAGGGCGACCTGATCCGCGCCGCCCGAACTTGGGCCGCCGCCCTGTTCTGCGTGCCTGCCGTTTTGACAGTGGCGGTACTGCTGTCTTCGGGCCCGCAAACATGGCTGACGGTCACGCTGGTTCTGGGGCTGCTGGTGTTCGGGGCGATCTTTGCCGTGAACTCATCCCTGCATTCCTATCTGATCCTCGCCTTCACCAAATCTGAACGTGTCACGATGGATGTCGGGTTCTACTACATGGCCAATGCCACCGGCCGTCTGGTGGGCACGGTTCTGTCGGGGCTGACCTATCAGCTTGGCGGCCTGCCGCTGGTTCTGGGCACCGCCGCGATCATGGTCGCATTGGCCGCGCTGACCTCTGGCAAACTCACAGATCAAACCTCTGAGGCGTATACATGAGCATTTTCGAACGTTACCTGACCGTCTGGGTCGCCCTTGCCATGGTCGGAGGCGTGTTGATTGGTCTGGCCGCCCCCGGTCTGGTCGGGCTGATCGCCTCGGCGGAACTGGCCAGCATCAACCTTGTGGTGGCCGTGCTGATCTGGGCCATGGTCTATCCGATGATGGTGGGCGTTGATTTCGGAGCCGTTGCAGGTGTGGCGCGACAGCCCAAGGGCCTGATCGTGACGCTGATCGTGAACTGGCTGATCAAACCCTTCACCATGGCGTTTCTGGCGGTGCTGTTCTTTGACCATGTCTTTGCCCCGTGGATTCGGCCCGAAGACGCGGCGCAATACACCGCTGGTCTGATCCTGCTGGGGGCCGCGCCCTGCACCGCGATGGTCTTTGTCTGGTCGCAGCTGACCAAGGGCGACGCGACCTATACGCTGGTGCAGGTTTCGGTCAACGACCTGATCATGGTCGTGGCCTTTGCCCCGATCGTGGCACTGCTGCTGGGGGTTACAGATATTTCGGTGCCGTGGCAGACCCTGGTGCTGGCCACCGTCCTCTACGTGGTACTGCCCCTGATCGCAGGGCTGATCACCCGGCGCAAGCTGGGCTCGGCTGAGGCGATTGAGGCCTTCTCGGCCCGCGTAAAGCCGTGGTCCGTGCTGGGCCTGATTGCCACTGTGGTCATCCTGTTTGGACTGCAGGGACAGACCATTCTGGCCAAGCCGATGGTCATTGTCCTGATCGCGGTTCCGATCCTGATCCAAAGCTATGGCATCTTTGCGCTGGCCTATGGCGCGGCTTATGCGTTGAAAGTGCCCCACCGCATCGCGGCCCCCTGCGCCATGATCGGCACCTCGAACTTCTTCGAGCTGGCGGTCGCCGTCGCCATCAGCCTGTTCGGCCTGAACTCGGGCGCGGCGCTGGCCACCGTCGTGGGCGTTCTGGTCGAGGTTCCGGTGATGCTGTCGCTGGTGGCCTTTGCCAACCGCACACGCGCACGCTTTCCCGAACCGGCGGCTGCAAACGCCCAATAGGATCAGAGGACTAACTTTGGGCCTCGACCAGTTCTTTCAGATTGGTCAGGCCCTGTTCATAATCGCCGCCGACCCAACCGTCCATCATCAGCCCCATCCAGCGCGCCATCGGGTTCAGACCCAAATCGGAGATAAACCCCCATGTCACCTGAGTCTGACCGCCATCCGGCACCAGATCGAACGACGCAACAGCAGTACCCATGGGCCCGAAATCCAGCGCGGTTCTGACCGCCTGATCCGGCACGCTTTCGATAATCTGCTGCGAGCCTGTCCCGACCTGCGGGTTCTCCGAGCTCCAGTTCAGCGTGTTGCCAACGCCCGCCTCAGGGCCGCTGTAGGACAGCTGCGTCTGCGGATCACGGGCCAGCCAGGGGGACCATTTCTCGGTCTCTTGCATTGAGTTCACGTAGGGAAAGATCGCAGCCGGCGGGGCGGCAATGGTGATGCTGCGCGACACTTGCGCCTGACCGGGCAGCAAGTATGACACGCCCACCACCAACGCGATAAGCACAATCAATCCAAGGAAAACACGTTTCAGAAATCGCATGGTAAGTCCCTAAAGCAAATCCATTTGCAGCGACTATACCAAAAACCCTTCCAAAATCAGAGGCGTTATGCCCCCTCAGCCAAAGCCCCGATCACACAACGACAAACTTCTTGTCCTGCGGGTCGTAGCATTCCAGCCCGCCCTCACCGATATCCGTCCACAACCCATGCAGGCTGAGCGAGCCATCCTGAACAGCCGATGACACAAACGGAAAGGTCATCAGGTTTTCAAGCGAGGCCACAACCGCATAACGCTCAAACTGGCGCGCCTGCTCGACGCTGTCTTCGACATCGGCAACCAGGTCGAATTTCGGTTTGAGGATTTCCATCCAGCGGCCAACAAAGCTCTCTTTGGCTTCCAACTGCGGGGCCTGCCCCTTGCACATGTCGATACAGCCCTGAACGCCGCCGCATTGCGAATGGCCCAGAACGATCAGATGCGCCACTTTCAGCGCGGTCACGGCATATTCGATGGCAGCACTGGTGCCGTGGTGATCCCCGTCCGGCAGGTAGGGCGGGACCAGATTGGCGATGTTGCGGTGAATAAAGAAATCGCCCTGATCCGCACCAAACATCGAGGTCACGTGCACACGGCTGTCACAGCAGGAAATCACCATCGCGCGGGGGCGCTGACCTTCGGTGGCAAGGCGGCGATACCAGACCTGATTTTCGGAATAGGTGGTGGCTTTCCAGCCGTGATACCGCTTGACCAGATATCCCGGCAAAGGTTTGGCGTGTTCCATTCTGTGCCCTTCTTTTCGTCGCTGACGGCTGCTCTATCCCGAATTCGCGGAAAATTCGAGCAATTATCCAGTGTACCAGCAAGGTTTTGCAAAGGAATTGACAGTCTAACTCGGACTATGCCGTGGGGGCGTAAAGAATTGGGGTGAATGTGGTGGAAAAGATACTGACGCTTGAACACAAGGAATCCGTGCGTCTGGACCCGGATCAACTCAGCGCGTTGTACCGTCAATTGGGCGACAAGAACGCGCTGGACGTGCTGTGTCGCACGGTCGAGGAACTGGCCGTGCGCCTGTCGAACTGCGAACGGTACTGGCGGCAACGCGATTGGGTTGGCCTGCGCAAATGCGCGCGCTCGCTGGTGGCGATTGCCGAGCAGATCGGCATGGTTGCCCTGGCCCGTGTCGCGGGCGACGTGGCGCAGACCGTGGATGCGGGCGACGCCGTGGCGACGGGGGCGACCCTGTCGCGCCTGATCCGGGTGGGTGAGAAATCGCTGACCGTGATCTGGGATCAGCAGGATCTTTCTGTCTGACGGGGCTTGCGGACAGGTCGTGGGCGGCTAGGCTGGGCGCGTATTGAACCAGCCGAGACTCCTATGACCCTGTCCTTTGCGCCCAGCTCTGAACCCTCTCTGCCGCTGCATGTTATTGCCCAGCCCGATCTGGATGACTGGTTGAACGGCCAGCCGGATGGGGTGGCAAAATGGCTCAACCTGAATGGGTTCACCGGAGCGATGGGGCAGGTTGCGCTGCTGCCCGGGCCGGATGGGCAGGCTGAGTTTGCCGTTGCCGGATACGGAGCGGAAACGGCGCGCGCGCGGAAACGGTTTCCCTTGGCCGCCGCGGCAGAGGCTCTGCCCGAAGGCGCCTATCACATTGCATCCGGCGTCCCTGCTGAGGCGTTAGAGACCGAGTGTCTGGGCTGGCTGCTGACCGGCTATGCGTTTGACCGCTACGCCACGCAATCCGCTGCCAAGGCCCGTCTTGTCGCGCCCGAAGGTATCGATGCTGCGCGGCTTGAGGTTCTGGCCCAGGCCGAGGCCCTGACCCGCGATCTGGTCAACACGCCCACCGCAGATATGGGCCCCGACGAGCTGCAAAGCGCGGCCGAGGCATTGGCGCAGGAGTTTGGCGCATCGTGCAGTGTGATCCGGGGGGATGCGCTGCTGGACCAGAATTTCCCGATGATCCACGCCGTTGGCCGCGCCGCCGCGCAAGAGCCGCGCCTGATCCAAATGAACTGGGGCAGTGCGGGGCCAAAGCTGACTCTGGTCGGCAAAGGCGTGTGTTTTGACACGGGCGGGCTGAACCTTAAGCCCGGGAATTCGATGGCGCTGATGAAAAAGGACATGGGCGGGGCGGCCAATGTGCTGGGTCTGGCGCGGATGATCATGGCGCTGAACCTGCCGCTGCAACTGCGCGTGCTGATCCCGGCGGTTGAAAACGCGGTGGCCGGAAACGCGTTTCGCCCCGGCGACATTCTGACCTCGCGCAAGGGTCTGACGGTTGAGATCAACAACACCGATGCCGAAGGGCGGCTGGTTCTGGCCGATGCACTGGCGCTGGCGGACGAGGGCGCGCCGGACCTGATCATCTCGATGGCGACGCTGACCGGCGCGGCACGGGTGGCTGTCGGCCCCGATCTTGCGCCGTTCTACACCGATGATGACAGCGCTGCCGAGGCGCTGTCAAAGGCCGGGCAACAGGCCGCGGATCCGGTCTGGCGGATGCCCTTTCACGCCCCCTATGAGGCGATGATCGAACCGGGCATTGCCGATCTGGACAATGCCCCCTCGGGCGGGTTTGCGGGGTCAATCACGGCGGCGCTGTTCCTGCGCCGGTTTGTAGGCGATTGCCGCTATATGCATTTCGACATCTATTCGTGGCAGCCCAGCAAAGCCCCGGGGCGCAGCAAAGGCGGGCTTGGCCAAGGCCCGCGCGCGGTGCTAACCGCCCTGCCCGAGTTGTTGAAGCTATGACAGGGCAGCGCATCATAAACCCGGTGGTGGACCTACTGCGCCGTCCCGACGGCCCGCGGGACCGGCAGCTATTGTTCGGCGACACCGTCACTGTGACCAAGGCGCAGAACGTTTGGAGCCGTATCACCGCAGACAAAGACGGCTATTCCGGCTGGGTGCAGACGGACCAATTGGCGGACCCGGTGGCCGACACACACTGGATCACCGCGCCTGCGACCCACGCTTATACGCAGCCGGATATGAAAAGCGCCGACCGTGTATCACTGAGCTTTGGCAGCCGTATCCGGGTTCTGGCCACGCATGACAGATTTCTGGAAACCGAGCTTGGGTTTGTCCCCGCCGTGCATGCCAAGCGGAAAACGGTGCACCTGTCCGACCCGGTTTCCGTGGCCGAGCTGTTTCTGGGCACCCCCTATCTGTGGGGTGGTAACAGCCGGTTCGGGCTGGATTGCTCGGGTCTGGTGCAGGCGGGGCTGTTGGCCTGCGGGATGCCCTGCCCCGGCGACAGCGGCGATCAGGAACGGGAACTGGGGCAAACCCTGCCTCAGGGGGCTGAGGCAAAGCGCGGTGATCTTCTGTTCTGGAAGGGTCACGTGGCCTGGGTCTATGGGGACAACATGCTGCTGCATGCCAACGCCTATCACATGGATGTCACGTTCGAGCCGATGGATCAGGCCATCGCGCGTATTCTGGATCAGGGTGACGGGCCAGTGACCAGTCACAAGCGGCTCTAATCCAGATCGACCGGGCGGATCAGCTTGCGTTCCAGTACCCGCAGCACCGTGCGCAGGTCATGGCCGCGTTTCAGGATGCGCCCATCCATCCCGACCACGGAATACATCCCCTGCTTTTGCCGCAGGCGGGGGTGTTTCTCGACCCGGTAGATCGGATGCTCAGCGGTGCGTCGAAAAATGGAAAACACGGCCATGTCGCGCAGGTTGGAAATTCCGTAATCGCGCCATTCTCCGGCGGCGACCATCCGGCCATAGACGGACAGGATATGGGACATCTCGTGCCGGTTGAATGCGACGGGCATCTGGGCCGAGTTTGCAGAAAACCGGCTGGGAGGCTGCATGTTCATACCCTCAGCCTTGCCGGAAAATGCGTTTGAATCAAGCCCGCGCAGACCGGGGTGTGGTATTTTGCTAACGCCGCCCGACCTGACGACAGATCAGAATCACCGGCAACAGCCCCACGGCAAGGATCACCAGCGAGGGCACCGCCGCCCCCTCAAGCCGCTCATCCGAGGCCAGCCGATAGGCCTGCACCGCCAGTGTATCAAAATTGAACGGACGCATGATCAGCGTGGCGGGCAGCTCTTTCATCACGTCGACAAAGACGATCAGCAGCGCGGTCAGCAACGAGGGCGTCAGGATCGGCAGATGCACCCGGCGCAGCGTGCCCAGCGGCGTCTGCCCCAGCGATCGCGCGGCGGCATCCATATTGGCGTGCACTGTGCTTTGACCGCCTTCATAGGCGCTCAACGCGGCGGCCAGAAAGCGCACCATATAAGCCGCGACCAGCAGCCAGATCGAACCGGTGACAAGCAACCCCGTGGAAACATCGAATGTCTGCCGCATCCACGCATCCAACGCATTGTCAAAGCTGGCAAACGGTACCATCAGGCCAACCGCAATCACCCCACCCGGCACCGCATAGCCCAACCGCGCGATGTAACCCGCCGTAGCCGCCGCCCGCCCCGGTCGCAACCGCTGAAAGAACCCCACGCAGATCGCCGCAAAAACCGTGATCACCGCCGCCGTTCCCGCCAGAATCAACGAGTTCTGGATGAACCCTACATAACGCCGCGACAGAAGGTTCTGTTCGGATTCCAGCCCCATTTGCACCAGAATGAACACCGGCAGCAAAAACCCCAACAGAACCGGCACGCCGCACAGGCACAGGGCCACCGCAGATTTCCAGCCCGTCAGCTCTGTTACCTGCAGTGCTGCGTGGCTTTTGCCGGCCTGATAGTATTTTGCCTTGCCCCGCTGGGTCCGTTCAATCACCGCAATGGCCAGTGCAAAGCCCAAAAGGCACAGCGCCAGCTGCGCCGCCGCCGCCCGGTCACCCATCGAAAACCAGCTTGTATAGATACCGGTGGCAAAGGTCTGCACACCGAAATAGGCCACGGTGCCGAAATCGGCGATGGTTTCCATGATGGCCAGCAGAACACCCCCTGCAATCGCCGGGCGCGCCATTGGCAACGACACTTGCCAGAAAGCCAGCCAGGGGCTTTTGCCCAGCGCCCTTGCGGCCAGAAAGGCCGTGGCGCTTTGTTGCAGGAACGCCGCCCGCGCCAGCAGATAGACGTAAGGATACAGCACAAGGATCAGCATCACCGCCGCACCCTCGGTGGAGCGTATCTCGGGGAACCAATAGCCGCGCGGTCCCCAGCCGGTCACGTCCCGCAAAGTCGCCTGAACGATTCCGGGATGGTCCAGCACGAAGGTATAGGCATAGGCCAGCACATAAGCCGGAAAGGCCAGCGGCAGAACCAGTGCCACCTCAAAAAGGCGCACACCGGGAAAGCGGGTCATCGTCACCAGCCACGCGGCACCCACACCGATGGCAAAGGTGCCAGCGGCCACCAGCACCACCAGAATAGCCGTCGTCAGCGCGTAACGCGGCAAAACCGTATCAAGCAGGTGCGAGATCGTATCCGTTCCGCCCGTCACTGCCGCCAGCACAACCGCCACCATCGGCAGCAAACAGGCCGCAGCCACCAGACAAGCCACGACAGCCAACAGTCGAGAGCCAAACGCACCCCGGTCGCGCGTTCCGTGTTCTGAAAGTTCGATATCGGCCATGTTTCCGCGTGTATCAGCCAAAGGCGCAAGGTCCGCCTTTAATTGACCAAAACGCTAAGAAACACCAGTGGGCGGGCGAACAAATCTGCGGCACTTTCTGCCGCAGACCCGTTTGGCATCACTCGTAAACCCGCTGATCTTCGATCACCAGACCATCCTTGGGCAGCGAGCCGGGGGCCACCACCTCGATCGCGCCTTTCAGTTTCAGAACCTCGGCCACGGACTTGGCATAGGCCATGTCATCGCCACGGGGGCTTTCGATCTGAACGGTCATGGTGTCCATCTCGCCCTGACGGGCGGCGATGACGCGGGCCTTGACGATTTCTTCGTGCTTGTCGACCAGCGCGGCCACCTGTTCGGGGCGCACGAACATACCCTTGATCTTGGTGGTCTGGTCGGCCCGGCCCATCCATCCCTTGATCCGCGCGTTGGTGCGGCCACAGGGCGAGTGCCCGGGCATGATGGCCGACAGATCGCCCGTGGCAAAGCGGATCAGCGGATAGTCAGGGTTCAACGAGGTCACGATGACCTCACCCACCTCACCCTCGGCCACGGGGGTTCCGGTGCCGGGGGTGACGATCTCAACGATGACATGTTCATCTATGATCATCCCCTCCATCGCGGGGCTTTCATAGGCGATATTGCCCAGATCAGCGGTGGCATAACACTGCAGGCAGGAAATCCCACGATCTGCATATTCCTGACGCAGCGACGGGAACAGTGCACCGCCACCAACAACGGCCGTCGAGAAATTCAGGGCAACGCCCATCTCATCGGCCTTGTCCAGAATGACCTTCAGGTAATCCGGCGTGCCGGCATAGGCCGAGCATCCTACATCGCGCGCGGCGGTCACCTGCAGCTCGGTCTGTCCCGTACCTGCGGGCAGCACGGCGGCCCCAACCGCCCGCGCGCCGCTTTCAAAGATCATCCCCGCCGGGGTCAGGTGATAGCCGAAACAGTTATGCACGATGTCACCCGGACCAATGCCCGCCGCATGCAGGAAGCGGCCCATGCGCCACCAGTCGGGATCGATGCTGCCGGGTTCATAGATCGGCCCCGGAGATTGAAACACATGGTGGAAATGCCGCGCAGGCGTGACCGTGAACCCCCCGAACGGAGGCCGCGTGGCCTGAGCCTGCGCCAGATCGGACTTGCGCAGCACCGGCAGTTTCACCAGATCGGCAACTGACTGGACGTCATCGATGCTGACCCCGGCCAGATGCGCCTGAAATCCCGGCGCAGATTGCGTCCGTTCAAGCTGCACCCGCAGCGCCTGCGCCTGATCGGCGGCGCGTTGATCGGCTGAACGGGTCTCGAGCGCGTCGTAATACTTGGTCATGACCAGATCCTCCATCCGCTTACAGCCACCTCTTGCGGCGACGGTACGAGCGCACATCGCGGAAGCTTTTGCGCCCTTCGTCGGACATGCCGAGATAGAATTCCTTGACGTCCGGGTTTTCGCGCAGGTCAGCTGCGGGGCCATCCATCACCACCCGACCCGATTCCAAGATGTAGCCGTAATGCGCGAACCTGAGCGCCACATTGGTGTTCTGTTCGGCCAGCAGGAAGGACACGCCCTCTTTCTCGTTCAGATCTTTCACGATGCCGAAAATCTCTTCGACCAGCTGCGGTGCAAGACCCATCGAGGGCTCGTCCAGCAGGATCGTTTCAGGCCGCGACATCAGCGCCCGGCCCATCGCAACCATCTGTTGCTCACCGCCCGAAGTGTAACCCGCCTGCGACCGGCGGCGTTCCTTGAGACGGGGGAAATACGTGTAGACCAGTTCAAGGTCCTGCTGAATCGCGGCATTCCCATCCTTGCGGGTATAGGCGCCGGTCAGAAGGTTCTCCTCGACCGTAAGATGCTCGAAACAATGGCGACCTTCCATCACCTGGATGACGCCCTTTTCCACCAGATCGGCGGGATCGCTTTCATGTACGCTGGTGCCACGATAGGTGATCGTTCCCTTGGTGACCTCGCCGCGTTCGGAATGCAGCAGGTTCGACACCGCCTTGAGCGTGGTCGTCTTACCGGCCCCGTTGCCGCCCAGCAGCGCGGTAATGCCCCCTTTGGGCACGGTCAGGCTGACACCTTTCAGAACCAGGATGACGTGGTTGTAGATCACCTCGATATTGTTGACCTCAAGCAGCGTCTCGGTCTGTACGTCGGTGGTTTGTGCTGCATCCAACATCAGCGCGTGTCCTCGTTCGACTGTGGGGGTCGGGGCGGCAGCAACCCGCCGCCCCGGTGTTCAAGTCACTGCGATCAGCAGCGCGGTTCGATGTTGTTCTCGGATGCGTAAGCAGACGAGTCCGCATCTATCAGCGGCTGGATGACATCCTGATCCGATTGCTTGAAGTCCGAGATCAGCGACCATGTTTTCGAAGATGCATCCCACTGGGTCACACCCACCAGGCCGTCACCGCCGTGATTGTTACAGGCGACCGAGAAGCTGGGGCCAAAGTTCGGCAGGCCAAGATCGGCCATCAGCGCCTCATCAATGACCAGAGCTTCCATGCCGTCACGCATCATTGACGAGTCGATCTCGGCCACGCCGTGCATCTCTTGCGCCTTTTTGGCGGCCTCTGCGACCAGCATCGCGGCATAGACACCCCGGTTGTACAGAACCGTACCGGGCTGATCCCCGGCCCCTGCCGACAGACCTTTGTCATAGACATAAGCCTGCAGGTCTTCGTAGATCGGATAGTCAGATCCCACATTGTGGAAGGTCAGCGCCTTGTATCCATTGGCGGCCTCACCCGCGGGCAAAACGTCGTTTTCCGAGCCCGACCACCAGACACCGATAAAGTTTTCCATCGGAAAGCGGATGTTCGCGGCCTCTTGCACCGCAACCTGGTTCATCACGCCCCAGCCCCACATCAGCACATAGTCGGGACGATCCCGGCGGATCTGCAGCCATTGCGATTTCTGCTCTTGACCCGGGTGATCAACCGGCAGGGCGACCAATTCGAAACCGTGCTTTTCGGACAGTTCCTCAAGCGTGCGGATCGGCTCCTTGCCATAGGCCGAGTTGTGATAGACCAGCGCGACTTTCTTGCCCGAAATGTCACCATCGTTCAGGTCCAGAATGTGGTTGATCGCACCGGATGCGCCATCCCAATAGTTGGCCGGGAAGTTGAACACCCATTCAAACACCGACCCGTTCTTGGCCGAGGTCCGGCCCAGACCCGAAGTCAGCATCGGGATCTTGTCGACGGCCAGTTTGGGGATCAACTGATAGGTGATCCCGGTCGACAGAGGCTGATAGACCAGCGCGCCGCTGTCCTTGGTTGCCTCATAGCACTCAACGCCTTTTTCGGTGTTATAGGCCGTCTCACACTCGGGCACGCTGACGGCAACGCCGCCAATCCCACCATCGCGTTCGTTCAGCAGGGTGAAATAGTCCGCGTAGCCATCCGCAAAGGGAATACCACCCGCCGCGTAAGGCCCGGTCCGATAGCTGAGCGACGGAAATACAAGGTCGGCCATGACCGGACCTGCCGCCATCAAGGCGCCCAGCGCCATGGTTGCCAGTTTCAATTTCATCGGGTGTCTCCTCCCTTGGTTGATCCGATGTTACGTTCGGGCTTGTACTGCCCGTTATCTGATTGGACCGGCCCCTTAGTGCGGGAACGGCCAGAGTCTGAGTTTCTCTTTCGCCACGCGCCACAGCTGCGCCAGACCATGTGGTTCAAGGATCAGGAACATGATAATCAGCCCGCCGACCACCACCAGATTCAGATGCGCCACAATATCCGTGGGCCAACCCAGCCAGTCGGCGCCTACAACTTTCAGCACCACCGGCAGCAGAACCAGAAAGGCGGCACCCGCGAATGAGCCAAAAATAGACCCTAATCCGCCGATAATGATCATGAACAGCACCAGGAAAGACTTCTGAATGCCAAAGACCTCTCCGACCTCGACCGCGCCCAGATAGACCGCAAAGAACAGCGCGCCCGAGATGCCAACAAAGAAGGAACTGACGGCAAAGGCAGTCAGTTTCGCCTTCAACGGGTTCACTCCGATGATCTCGGCGGCGATATCCATGTCACGGATCGCCATCCATGTCCGACCCGTGGTGCCGCGCGTCAGGTTACGCGCGATCACGGCACATAAGGCTAGGAAGATCAGGCAGAACAGATAGGTGGCCCAGGCAGGCGCATTCGGGCCAGTGATGATGATGCCGAACACGTCCCGTTCAGGCGCGTTGATCTGACCCGAGGCCGAATAGTTGTAGAACCACGGCACCCGGTTGAACAGCCACACCAGAAAGAACTGCGCCGCCAGCGTGGCCACCGCCAGATAGAACCCCTTGATCCGCAGGCTTGGCAGGCCAAACAGTACCCCGACCAGGGCCGTGACCCCGCCTGCCAAAATCACGTGAATGAACATGCTGACATCGGGGAAGGCGGTCATCAGCTTGTAACAGGCATAAGCCCCCACCGCCATGAACCCGCCGGTCCCCAGACTGACCTGCCCGCAATAGCCCACCAGAATGTTCAGCCCGATAGCGGCAATTGCATAAATCAGGAACGGCAGCAGCAGCGCATTGGCCAGATAATCGTTGATCAGAAACGGGACGATCCCAAACGCCACCGCCAGCACCACATAGTACCGGTACCGGTCGAACTTGATCGGGAAGGTCTGGCTGTCATCAATGTACGAGGTTTTGAAATCCCCGGCTTCACGATAGAACATGTCTTACTTTCCCCATTGTTCCTGCGCCCGGTTCCGGGCCTCAGTGTCCAGTTGGTTTGAGCCTTTGGCATATCCGCTCGCCTCGGACGCGCGGACCAGTTTCAGATAGGCCAGCATGCCCATGATCAGCCCGGCAAAGGCCAGAATCGCGGCGATGGTCAGCTGACCGTCAGTCAGATCGTCCGAGGTGAGGGCGATATATCCAAACGCCCAGAACCCGGCCCACGAGATGACGTTGATGATGGCGATGAGTTTGGTCATGCCCGCTAAACCCTCTCGATGATTTTCTCGCCGAACAGCCCCTGAGGCCGGAACACCAGAAAGATCAAGGCCAGCACATAGGCAAACCAATTCTCGGTCGCGCCGCCCACCAGCGGCCCGATGGCAAACTCGAACAGCTTCTCTCCCACGCCAATGATCAGCCCGCCCACGATGGCACCGGGGATCGAGGTGAAGCCGCCCAACATCAGCACCGGCAGTGCCTTGAGCGCGATCAGCGACAGCGAGAACTGAACACCCGATTTCGTGCCCCACATGATCCCCGCGACCAAGGCCACAAACCCGGCCACCGACCAGACCATCACCCAGATGAAGTTCAGTGAGATCCCCACTGACAATGCCGCCTGATGATCATCCGCCACCGCGCGCATCGCACGGCCCTGTTTCGTGTACTGGCTGAACGCGACCAGCGCAGCCACCAGCAGCGCCGCAATCACCGTCGCCACGATGTCCAGATTGTCGATGAAGAAGCCATAACCAAAGATGTTGAATGTGCTTTCATCGATCCACAGGTTGATGCCCTGCGGCAGGCCCACATCCAGCGTCTTGATCTCGGACCCCCACATCAGGTCGGCCACGCCCTCAAGCAGGTAGGCCAGACCAATGGTTGCCATGAACAGGATGATCGGCTCTTGCCCCACCAGATGGCGCATCACGAAACGCTGCACAGCCCATGCCAGCAAGACCATGACCGCCATCGTCAGAACAATCGCCAACAGCGCAGGCACGTTCCAGCCGAAATAGTGGATATGAGTGCCAAAGGTGGCGTTGATCAAATGGGAAAAGGGCACCTGACCATTCATGATCCCCACCAGGGTCATCGCCGCAAACAGGGCCATAACCCCCTGCGCATAATTGAAAATCCCCGAGGCCTTGTAAATCAGCACAAAGCCCAGCGCGACCAGCGCATACAACACCCCGGCCATCAGACCGTTGAGGATCACTTCCATCGCAAATACGAGTTGTTCAGGCATTGCACATCCTCCGCTCGGTCTGGTCGGCACAAGAAAATTCGACGAATTTTCTCAGCGTTGCGCCTGGATCAGTCATGGCTCACCCCCAGATAGGCGTCGATGACGTCCTGATTGCTGCGCACCTCATCCGGTGTGCCGTCGCCAATCTTCTTGCCGTAGTCCATCACGACAACCCGGTCACTCAGGTCCATCACCACGCCCATATCGTGTTCAATCAATGCGATGGTCGTGCCAAACTCATCATTCACATCGAGGATAAAGCGGCTCATGTCCTCTTTCTCTTCGACATTCATGCCCGCCATCGGCTCATCCAGCAGCAGCAGCTTGGGTTCCGCCGCCAGAGCACGAGCCAGTTCAACCCGTTTCTTCAACCCGTAAGGCAGGCGCGACACAGGCGTTTTGCGGATATGTTGAATCTCCAGAAAGTCGATGATCTTTTCCACCGCCTCGCGGTTTTCCACCTCTTCCGCCTCGGCCTTACCCTTCCACCACGCCTGCTGGAATATGTTGGTCTTCATATAGTTCAGCCGACCGGTCATCACGTTGTCCAAAACGCTCATACCCTCGAACAAAGCGATGTTCTGGAAGGTCCGCGCTATCCCCTGCCGCGCCACCTCATACGGGCGCAACGGCGGGCGCTTGGCACCATGGAACCAGACCTCGCCTTCCTGCGGGACGTAAAACCCAGAGATTACATTCAGCATCGAGGACTTACCCGCCCCGTTCGGCCCGATAATGGCGCGGATTTCACCCTCGCGAATGTCGAACGAAATATCCTTGATCGCCACCACACCACCAAAGCGCAGGGTGATGTTCTTCATCTCCATCACCACACCGCCGATCTTACGGCCGTCTTCGGTGACATATCCTTCGGAATTATCCAGCATCAGCCCCTCCCTGAGCTGCACAAAAACGGGATGGCGGGCGGGGCGATGACCGCAAGGTCGAGCGGCGCTCGGCACCCCATCATTCTGCCGCCATCTTCTGTGTGACCGGCACAACCGGTGCGTCCACGATCTGCAGCGTGGCCGAGATCGACCCTTTGCGCCCGTCTTCATAAGTCACTTCGGTCGTGGTCGAGACGCTCTCGGATCCGTCATACAACGCTGCGATAATGTCGCTGAACTTCTCTTCCACAAACCCGCGGCGCACCTTGCGGGTCCGGGTCATCTCACCATCATCCGCATCCAGTTCCTTGTGCAACACGACAAACCGGTGCACCTGGCAGCCTGACAACATCTCATCCGCAGCAACAGACTTGTTCACCTCTTCCACATGGGACCGAATGGTGTCCAATACCTGCGGATGCGCCGTCAGTTCCTGATAAGACCCATAAGCGACATTGTTGCGCTCGGCCCAGTTGCCCACCGCGGTCAGGTCGATATTGATGAAGGCCACACACCGATCCTTGCCATTGCCGAACAGCACGACCTCAAGAATGTCGGGAAAGAATTTCAGCTTGTTCTCGACATATTTGGGTGCGAACATCGACCCGTCCGCCATCTTGCCCACATCCTTGGCGCGGTCGATGATCCGCAGATGGCCGCTGTTTTCCTCGATAAACCCGGCATCGCCCGTGGCCACCCAGCCCTCGGCATCCTTGGTCGAAGCGGTTGAATCCGGGTTGTTGTAATATTCCACGAACACACCGGGTGAGCGATAGTGGATCTCGCCACTCTCGTCGATCTTCAGCTCAACCGCAGGCGCAGGTACACCCACCGTATCCGCACGTACCTCGCCATCGGGCTGCACGGTGATAAACACGGTCGCCTCGGTCTGGCCGTATAGCTGTTTCAGGTTGATGCCCAACGAGCGGTAGAAATCAAAAATCTCGGGCCCGATGGCCTCACCCGCCGTATAGCCAACACGGAAGCGGCCATAGCCCAGCGTATCCTTGAGCGGCCCATAGACCAGCATATTGCCCAGCGCGTATTTCATCCGGTCCATGGCGCCGACCGGTTTTCCGTCCAGCAGCAGACCGCCCACCTTCTTGGCGTGATCCATGAAGTGGCGGAACATGCGCTTCTTCAGCTTGCCCGCATCTTCCATCCGGATCATCACATTGGTCAGCTGGGTCTCGAACACGCGCGGCGGAGCGAAGAAATAGGTCGGCCCGATCTCGCGCAGGTCCGTCATCATCGTGTCGGCGCTTTCGGGGCAGTTCACGCAGAACCCGCACCAATAAGCCTGACCGATGGAAAAGATGAAATCGCCCACCCAGGCCATCGGCAGATAGGACAGGATGTCCTCATTCCGGGTCAGATGGTCGAACTCGGCCGAGTTCTTGGCGCTTTCGATCACGTTGCGGTTCGACAGCACCACACCCTTGGGCTTTCCGGTCGTGCCCGAGGTATAGAGCATCACGCAGGTATCGTCATAAGTGAGCGCCGCGATGCGCTTATCCAACTCGGCATCGAACCGCGCGTGACCCGCGCTGCCCTCGGCCATGATGTCGTCCAGCGCGTTCATCTGGCTGTGGTCATATTTCCGCATCCCGCGTTTGTCGGTATAGAGGATGTGTTTGACCTGATGCAGGTTCTCCTGAATCTCGATGACCTTATCGACCTGCTCCTGATCACCGCAGACGACGTATTTCGCGCCGCAGTGTTCCAGAACATAGGCCATCTCTTCGGCAACCGAGTCCTGATAGAGCGGCACCGGAACTGCGCCCACCATCTGCGCGGCCACCATCGACCAGTAATGCGCCGGACGGTTGCGGCCTATGACGGCGATGTGGTCGCCCTTTTCAACGCCGATCTCCAGAAACCCCAGCGCCAGCTTGCGCACCTCGGCGGCGGTTTGCGCCCAGGTCCAGCCTTGCCAGATCCCGAATTCCTTTTCCCGATAAGCCGGAGCGTCCCCGAACTGCGTCGCATTGCGGTGTAGCAGCGCCGGAAGGGAGTCCAACCCTTCAGCGCCCGATTGCGTCTGAGCCAATCTTTCTCTCCTCCCCACCCGACCCCTCCCCGGGCCGGAAATGGCGGGTTCGGGTCAGGCCCGAACGCCAATGCCCCGATTAAGAGACAGAGGCACGATCAGCGTCAAGTTTTGCCTGATGTTTTCTCAATTCTTACGAATTGTAACAGGGGTAAGGGCGGCTGTTTTGGAAGAGAAAGAGACACAGCATCCGAATACCAAATACCCAAAAAGAGCTTGTTCTAGTTGGTAGAAAACTACCAAGCACTTGTTAAATAGACAAAAACAACGCAACGTGGCGCCATTATCATTTTATAGAAAGTTCTAAGCTACTAATGTTGAAGAAAGCACTTCTACTTGGTCTCTTCTTTTTTGCATTGGTGATTTGCGCAGGTTACTTACTGCTGTTTCCTCCACTTCCAATCCCACCAGAAATCGGAAGAAACTTGCCCAACAGCTTTTCAGAAGCAAAGCAAGAGTTTGAACGGCGTGTAAAAGCCGAATTTCAACTACCTATCTCTGAAGACGAGCTCACCTCACGGTTGGAGGCCCAGGGATTTGCAGTCAATACAGACAATAACTTTGCCGTTTTTGAGAAACCCCGGTTTCTTTGCACATTCGTTTGGCGTGTTCATTGGGAGACTCAGGGCGCAAGCGTTTCAAGCCTCAGCACTGTTTACGGCGGTATTTGCGTGTGACGCAACCAATGCGGGGACTGCTCAAACCCTTGATCTAAAGTCCACTTACAACCAATCCCTTAAAATCGGGATCAGCGGGACGTCCGCCGCCGGCATCGGATAGTTCCGCAGGTCATTCGCGCGGACCCATTTCAGCGCCTGTCCTTCTTTGGACTGCGGAATGCCCTCCCATTTTCGGCAGGCAAAGAGCGGCATCAACAGGTGGAAGTCTTCATAGCTGTGGCTGGCAAAGGTCAGCGGTGCAAGGCAGGAGGCCCAGGTGTTGATGCCCAGTTCCTCTTCCAGCTCGCGGATCAGGGCGACCTCGGGGGTTTCGCCGGGTTCGACCTTGCCGCCCGGGAACTCCCACAGACCGGCCATGGACTTGCCCTCCGGGCGCTGCGCCAGCAACACCCGGCCTTCGACATCGATCAGGGCGACGGCCGACACCAGAACGGTCTTCATGAACGATAATCCGCGTTGATCTCGATATAGCCGTGGGTCAGGTCGCAGGTCCAAACGGTGGATGCGCCATCGCCCAGCCCCAGATCGACTGCGATCACAAGGTTCTGACCTTTCATGTATGCGGCAGCTTCTTCTTCGCGGTAATCGGGGCTGACCCAGCCTTTTTCGGCCACCAGAATATCGCCGAAAGAAATGCTCAGCAGGTCGCGATCCGCAGCCGCCCCTGATTTGCCGATGGCCATAACCACGCGGCCCCAGTTAGGGTCTTCGCCCGCAATCGCGGTTTTCACCAAGGGCGAGTTGGCAATCGCCAGACCATGCACCTTGGCGTCGGCATCCGTGGCGGCACCCGTCACACGAATTTCTACGAACTTCGTGGCGCCTTCACCGTCGCGCACAACTTGCTGCGCAAGGTCCAGCATCACCGTTTCCAGCGCCTGAGCAAAACCCGCGTTTCCGGTGGCATCCACGCCCGAGGCACCCGTAGCACACAAAAGCAAGCTGTCCGAGGTCGAGGTATCGCTGTCCACCGTGATGCAGTTGAACGTGCGATCCGTCTGCGCGCCCAGCATCGCCTGCAGCGCCGATTGCTCGACCTGCGCGTCGGTGAAGATGTAAACCAGCATCGTCGCCATATCCGGCGCGATCATGCCGGAACCCTTGGCAATCCCCGCAATAGAGACTGTTTTGCCATCAATCTCGACCTGCGCACTGGCCCCTTTCGGGAAGGTGTCGGTGGTCATGATCGCCCGCGCCGCGTCTTCGATGGCGTGACGGCTGAGGCCAGCCTTGAGCGTCTCAAGCTGCGAAACGATCCGGTCATGGGGCAGCGGCTCACCGATCACGCCGGTTGAGGCGGTAAAGACCCGCCCGACCGGAACGCCGGTGGCTTTGGACACGGCCTGTGTCACCTCGGCGACCGAGGTCTGCCCGTAATGCCCGGTGAACGCGTTGGCATTGCCGGAATTGACCAGAACGGCCGCCGGGCCATCGCTGGCCCCGCCGATCTTGTCCTGACAATCCAGCACGGGCGCGGCGCGGGTGGCCGAGCGGGTGAACACACCCGCCACAGATGTGCCCGGATCCAGCACCGCCAGCATCACATCCGTGCGACCCTGATAGCGCACGCCTGCCTCAACCGTGGCAAACCGCACACCATCTATGGCAGGCAAGTCGGGAAAGCCCGCCGGGGCCAGCGGAGAGACCTTGGTAATCGTGGCCACGGGGTTTACTCCTGAATCAGCTCGATCTGACGCAGTGCCTCGGGGCCTACGCCTTCGGGGGTCGGGCGTTCGATCTCGGCCGCTTGGGTCAGTTCATCGATGCGGGCCTGAATGACGTCCTGCTGCAGGGTCTGCGTCAGCTGGGCGCGCACCTGCTCCAGCGCGGGGGCCTCGGATTTGCGCTTGTCGTTCAGGGTGACAACGTGCCAGCCGAACTGGGTTTTGACCGGGTCCGAGACCTGACCTTTTTCCAGGCTCAGCACGGCGGCCTCAAATTCAGGCACCATCTGGCCAGTGCCGAACCAGCCCAGCTCACCCCCATTGGGGCCCGAGGGGCCGGTCGAATGCTCTTTGGCCAGCGTGGCAAAATCGGCGCCATCATCCAGCTGGGCCTTGAGGTCTTTGGCCTGATCTTCGGTTTCCACAAGGATATGGCTGGCGTTGAACTCATCCACACCTTCGAAATCCGCGTATTCTGCGTTATAGGCGTCCTGAATCACCTCATCCGTCAGTTCGGATTCGATCAGGGTGTTGACGGTCTGCACCGCGCGCAGCGACCGGGTTTCATTTTCAATGGCCAGCGTGTTGAGCGTGTTCAATGCGTCCTGCTGCTGACCCAGAAGCTGCTGCTGAATCAACTGGTCCAGGATCAGCTCGTACAACACGTCATCCTCGATCTGCTGATATTGCTCCGGCAGCGCCGCAGCGGTGGCGATGACGTGACCCAGCGTGATCTCTTCACCGTTCACACGGGCGACAACAGCACTTGGATCGGGCTGGGTTTCGGCGGCCAGCGGCAGGGCCATCACGGCAGCAAACGCCAGCGATGGCAGAAAAGTGAGGCCTTTGGGCATGGAATCATCCTATTTGTTTGCCGCGACAGGGCGCAGCGTTGACACTCTGGAACCTGCCGCTTACATCGCTTTGAAGCCTTGGACAGGGCCGCCTTTCTCCCCCCGTATCTATGGGTTGCGCGCAAGGTGGGCAAGCCTGTCGCAACCAAGACAAGAACAGATCCGCTGGAGTGAACATGCTGGGACTCGGAACGCTCGCCAAAAAGGTGTTCGGAACACCGAACGACCGCAAGATCAAGGCGACCCGCCCCCTGATCGACAAGATCAACGCGATGGAGCCCGAGTTCGAAAAGCTCACTGACGAAGGTCTGATCGAAAAGACCGAAGAATTGCGCAAACGCGCGCTGGACGGCGAAAGCCTGGACGACCTGCTGCCCGAGGCCTTTGCCAACGTCCGCGAAGGTGCCAAACGCGCGCTGGGTTTGCGCGCCTTTGACGTGCAGCTGATGGGCGGCGCCTTCCTGCATCAGGGTAACATCTCGGAAATGAAAACGGGTGAGGGCAAGACGCTGGTCGCCACCTTCCCCGCCTATCTGAACGCCTTGACCGGCAAGGGCGTGCACGTCGTCACGGTGAACGAATACCTGGCCAAGCGCGACTCGGAATGGATGGGTAAGGTGTTTGCCGCCCTCGGCATGACCACCGGCGTGATCTGGTCGGGCCAGCCCGATGCCGAAAAGAAGGCTGCCTATGGCTGCGACGTCACCTATGCCACCAACAATGAGCTTGGGTTCGACTATCTGCGCGACAACATGAAGGCCGATCTGGATCAGATTTACCAGAAATATCATAACTTTGCGATTGTGGACGAGGTTGACTCGATCCTGATCGACGAGGCGCGGACGCCGCTGATCATCTCGGGCCCGTCTCAGGACCGCTCGGACCTGTACACCGCGATTGATGCGCTGATCCCGACGCTGGCGGATGATCATTTCACGCTGGATGAAAAGTCGCGCAACGTGACCTTTACCGATGAAGGCAACGAGTTTCTGGAACAGCAGCTGATCGCAGCCGGGCTGATCCCCGAGGGGCATTCGCTCTATGATCCCGAAAGCACCACGGTGGTGCATCACGTCAATCAGGGCCTGCGCGCGCATAAGCTGTTCACGCGCGACAAGGATTACATCGTCCGCGACGGCAACGTCATTCTGATCGATGAATTCACCGGCCGGATGATGCCGGGCCGCCGCATGTCCGAAGGTCTGCATCAGGCCATCGAGGCCAAGGAAGGCGTGCAAATTCAGCCCGAGAACGTGACGCTGGCCAGCGTGACCTTCCAGAACTATTTCCGCCTCTATGACAAGTTGGGCGGCATGACCGGCACCGCGCTGACCGAGGCCGAGGAATTTGCCGAAATCTACGGTCTGGGCGTGGTTGAGGTTCCGACCAACAAGCCAATCGCGCGTCTGGACGAAGACGATCAGGTCTATCGCACCGCAGGCGAGAAATACGGTGCGATGATCGAACAGACGAAAGAGGCGCAGGAAAAAGGTCAGCCGGTTCTGCTGGGCACCACCTCGATCGAGAAATCCGAACTGCTGAGCCATTTGCTGCAGAAAGAGGGTATCGAACACAATGTTTTGAACGCCCGCCAGCATGAGCAAGAGGCGCAGATCGTCGCCGATGCGGGCCGTCTGGGTGCGGTGACCATCGCCACCAACATGGCCGGTCGCGGCACCGACATTCAGCTGGGCGGCAATGTCGAGATGAAAGTCCTCAAGGCGCTGGCCGAAAACCCCGAGGCCGACCCCGCCGAGCTGCGCGCCGCGGAAGAAGCGAACCACGCCGAAGAGAAAGAAAAGGTGCTGGCCGCCGGTGGCCTATATGTGATGGCCTCTGAACGCCACGAAAGCCGCCGCATCGACAACCAGCTGCGCGGCCGCTCGGGCCGTCAGGGCGACCCGGGGCGGACGGTGTTCTACCTCAGCCTCGAAGACGATCTGATGCGTATCTTCGGCTCGGAACGGTTGGACAAGGTCCTGACTACGCTGGGCATGAAAGAGGGCGAGGCGATCGTCCACCCCTGGGTGAACAAATCGCTGGAACGCGCGCAATCCAAGGTCGAAGGCCGCAACTTTGACATGCGCAAGAACGTCCTGAAATTTGACGACGTGATGAACGATCAGCGGAAAGTGGTGTTCAGCCAACGGCGTGAGATCATGTCTGCCGATGATCTGTCCGAGATCGTGTCGGACATGCGCGAACAGGTGATCGACGATCTGATCGACGAATACATGCCGCCCAAATCCTATGCCGATCAGTGGGACACGGATGGCCTGCACGAGGCGATCAAGGACAAGCTGACCATCGACGCGCCAGTTCAGGACTGGGCCGCCGAAGAAGGCGTGGATGACGAACAGGTGCGTGAGCGTCTGGTCAACGCCGCAGATGAGATGATGGCGCAAAAGGCCGCTGCCTTTGGCCCCGAAAACATGCGCAACATCGAAAAGCAGGTTCTGCTGAACACCATCGACAGCAAATGGCGCGAGCACCTGCTGACGCTGGAGCATCTGCGCTCGGTCGTCGGGTTCCGCGGATACGCCCAGCGCGATCCGCTGAACGAATACAAGAACGAAAGCTTCCAGCTGTTCGAAAGCATGCTGGATTCTCTGCGCGAAACCGTGACTCAGCAATTGTCACGCGTGCGTCCGCTGACCGAAGAAGAGCAGCGCGAGATGCTGGCCCAGATGCAGGCGCAGCAAGAGCAGGCGCAAAAGTCGGTGGAACAGGCCACTGACCGCGCCGAGGCTGTGGCCGAGGCCGAAGCTTCGGGTGACCCGCTGCCCGGCTTTGACGAGAACGATCCCGACACATGGGGCAACCCGTCCCGCAATGACCGCTGCCCTTGCGGATCGGGCAAAAAATTCAAGCATTGCCACGGTCGCCTGACCTAACGTCAGGCACAAATCAGACACATTGAGTCCCCGCCACGGCCACATATTGGCCGTGTTTCATGATCAATATGCGACTCGCTCCTTCAACTGGGGAGGGTGTCTTGTTTGTCATAAAGAACTACGTGACCACCGGCGGCACTGTCGTTTGCGCGCTGGCTATTGGTTACCTGATGCAGAATGGAATCCCTGCGTGGTCGGACAAAACGCAGGGCACTGAGGTTGCGACCACGGACCCGAACGCAGTCGTTCCCGGGCTTGAGGATATTGTTCTGACCTCAGCGACCCCCGCCCCGGACAGTGACGCAAACGGTACGGCGGTTCAGCGCAGGTTAACACCCAATCGGTCCGCCCCCTCTGACCACACCGATTGCAAGCTGAGCGCGCGTGCCCATGCCGCCCCGGGTGGCAGCGCCCGTCTGATCGTCAAAGCCCCCTGCCATGGCCATCAACGCATCGATGTGCATCACAGCGGCCTGACGGTCACGCAACAGGCAGACGCAAACGGTACGCTCGACCTGACGATACCAGCCCTGTCGGAATACGCGATCTTTCTGATTTCACCCGAGGATCAGAAAGGCACCGTCGCCACCACTCACATCCCCGACATCAGCCAGTATTCCCGCGTAGCCCTGCAATGGCAGGGTGAGACCGATCTGCAGATCCATGCCCTGGAATTCGGCGCCAGCTATGGCGAGGCGGGTCATGTCTCAGCCGGGTCCGACGACGGCGCGGGCAACGTGGTGCGCCTGTCGAACAGCACGTTAAGCGATGCCCGCAACCTTGAGATATACTCTTTCCCGATTGCGCAGTCTCACCAATCAGGCCAGATACAACTGACGGTCGAAGCGCAGGTGACCCAGGCCAATTGCGGCCGTGACCTCAGCGTTCAATCCCTGCACCTGGGCACTGATCGCAGCCTGCAATCACGCGACCTGACCATCAGCTTTCCGGATTGCGCGCAAACAGGTGAGTTTCTGGTGTTGAATAATCTGCTTCAAAACCTGACAATCGCGGCCAAATAAAACCGCAGGCAGGCTTGACCCTCTATGACATTTTTCCGTGTGGCCGCCGCTGCACTGTTGACGGCAGTATCCACAACACCCCTGCAGGCGCAGGATATCACCCTGACTTCGCATGATGGCAAGGTTGAGGTGACAGGTACCCTGTTGGGCTTTGATGGTGAATTCTACCGCGTCGATACGCAATTCGGTGAGCTGACGGTCGACGGCTCCGGCGTGACCTGCGACGGTCCGGCCTGCCCCAGCCTGACGGATTTCGTGGCCGAACTGCGCCTGTCCGGCGCCTCCGCAATGGCCGAAACTGTCATGCCTGCGTTGCTAAAGGCGTTTGCCCGGCATGAGGGGCTGACAGTTGAACACGACAGCACCGGTTCGGTCTACGAGCTGCATCAAAACGGTCGCGCCAGCCCCCTTGGACGGTTTTTCTTTGATATTGGCACCACCAGCGGTGGCTTTGCCGATCTGATCGCAGATAAAGCCGATATCGTCATGGCCATGCGTGAGGTCCGGTCGACGGAAAATGACGCCGCCCTCGCAGCTGGTCTGGGCGATCTGAACCACCCCCGCCGGTCTCGGGTGGTGGCGCTGGATGCCCTCGTGCCTGTTGTGGCCCCGGACAATCCTTTGCCACACATATCGCTGGCCGATCTGGTCCTTGTGCTGTCGGGCGAGATCGACAATTGGTCTGCCCTCGGGGGGCCGGACGCCCCGATTGCGCTGCATCTTCCGGATGCTGAAACCGGGCTGGCGCAAGATATCGAGGATCGCTTGCTGAGACCCGCAAATGCCACATTGACAGCCCAGGTCACCCGGCACGTGCGCAGCAGCGATCTGGTACGCAAGGTGGCCGATGACCCTTTTGCCATTGGCTTTGCCAGTCAGGCCGAGGCGGGCGCGGCCCGCGCCCTGCCATTGGCGGGGGGTTGCGGCCATGCTCTGATCGCCAACAGGCAATCGATCAAGACCGAGGATTACCCCCTGACCTCGCCCATGTTCCTGTACCTGCCCGACCGCCGGCTGCCCCGGATCGCCCGCCAGTTCCTGGCCTATACCCAAAGCCCCGGGGCGCAATTGGCCATCCGTGACGCAGGCTTTGTCGATCAGGCCCCCGAAACCCTGCCCATCGACCAGCAGGGCAACCGGTTTGCAAATGCCGTCGCCTCTGGCGGGTCCGAGGTGGGGTTGGACGAATTGCAACGCATGGTCACCACCCTACGCCCCCTGTCGCGCCTGTCTCTGTCCTTCCGGTTCGAGGCCGGGTCCTCCCGCCCCGATGCGCAATCCCGCTCCAACATCCTGCACTTGGCGCAACAACTTGAGGCCGGAACCCTGGACGCCCGCAAACTGCTTTTCGTAGGGTTCAGCGATGGTGACGGGGCCGCCGCCTCAAACGCGCGGATTTCCCTGCTGCGCGCCAAGACCGTGCGCAACGCCGTTCTGGCCGCCGTGGAAACCGCCATCCCCGAGAGTATCGCACTGGATGTCGACGGCTTTGGCGAGGCAATGCCCATGGCCTGTGACGACACCGAATGGGGCCGCAAAATCAACCGCCGGGTCGAGGTCTGGGTGCAATAACCCCATCTTCTTCTCGTTCAAAATACGGTCGGGGTGAATTGGCCTGCAAGGCCAAGAGGGGGCAACGCCCCCTATAAATACCCTTCAGACCGAAAGCTCAGCTCATTTGATTTGCCGATGATCAGATGGTCATGCAGTGTCAGCCCCAGCGCCAGACAGGCATCCTGTATCCGGTTGGTCATGTCGATATCCGATTGTGACGGAGTCGGATCGCCCGAGGGGTGGTTATGTACCAAAATCAGGGCCGAGGCATTCAGCTCCAACGCCCGTTTCGCCACCTCTCGCGGGTAAACCGGCACGTGATCAACGGTGCCCTTGGCCTGTTCTTCATCTGCGATCAATACGTTCTTGCGGTCCAGATAGAACACCCGGAACTGCTCGGTCTCGCGATGGGCCATGGTAGTGTGACAGTAATCCAGCAACGCATCCCAGCCCGAGATCACATGCCGCTGCATCACCCGTGCGCGGGCCATGCGATGGGCGCAGGCTTCAAGGATTTTCAGATCGGTGATCACCGTATCGCCCACGCCCTTGATCTGACGCAGCCGTTCCTCGGGCGCGGTCAACACCCGGTTGAAATCCCCGAACGTGTCCATCAGCGCCCGCGCCAACGGTTTCACATCCTGCCGGGGGATCGATCGGAACAGGACCAGCTCCAACAGCTCATAATCCGGCATCGCGGCAGACCCGCCGGACATGAACCTTTCGCGCAACCGCTTGCGGTGGTCTTTGATATAGGAGGGCAATCGACCAGACGGCAGCGGCTGCGCGGGCGCTTCATCCGTTTCAAACAGCATGGGGGCTTCGGCAAAGGCGTCTTTGGTCATGGCCTCACCCTGACGCAGAATCGGTTTCCGAATGGTTAACGCCCCTCACCCGCCATGCGCACCGTGGCGCGGCGAATGGTCAGATGCAGCAGGATGGAAAATACCCCCAAGGTCAGCATCGCGGCAAACATCAGATCGGTCTTGGCGCGCCCATTGGCCAACAACATCAGATAGCCAAGTCCTTTGGACGATCCGACCCATTCACCAATCACCGCCCCGATCGGCGCATAAACCGCCGCCAGCCGCATCCCGGATGCCAGCGAGGGCAGCGCCGCCGGAATGCGGATATGCCACAGCACAGCGCGCGGGCTGGCCTGCATGGTGCGGGCAAGGTCCAGATAACCCGGCGGCGTGCGCATCAAACCGTCAAAGAAGGACGAGGTGATCGGGAAATAGATGATCAGAACCGCCATCGCGACCTTGGACCACAACCCATAGCCCAGCCACAGCGTCAACAGCGGCGCCAGCGCAAAGACCGGCAGCGCCTGAGTAAAGACCAGCATGGGCTGCACCAACACCCGCGCGGCCCGCGAATTGGCCAGCTGTAACGCGGTGATCACGCCCAGCACCGTGCCGACGGCCAGACCGATCACCACCTCGACCGCCGTGATCCATGTGTGTTCGGCAATCAACCAGCGGTTCTGCCACCATGTTTCGGCCACCAAAGCCGGGCCGGGCAGTATGAACCTGGGCAAGCCCGTCAGGCTGACAATCGCCTGCCAGAGCGCGACGGCAAAGACGGTCGCTGCAAGGCCCGAAAGAAGTTTCATGCCGCCTCTCTCAGCAAACGCAGCAACGCGCCCTGCGTTTCCAGCGTTTCCAGATCATCCACATGGCGCGGGGCCGGGGCTGAGGGTGGATTGCACGCAGTCAAGCCTTGCGCGGTCATCACCACGATGGATTGGCCCAACCGCGCGGCCTCGGCCGGGTCATGGGTCACCAGCAAGACGGTGCGTCCCGCCAGCGCCTCGGCCGCAAGGTCCTGCATGTCAGCGCGTGTTCTGGCATCAAGGGCCGAGAACGGCTCATCCAGCAAAACAATCGGGCGATCCTCCATTAACGTGCGCGCCAAGGCAACGCGCTGGCGTTGGCCGCCTGAAAGCTCGCCGGGTTTCTTGCCCATATGGTCCTGCAACCGCATCCGTTCGATCAGACGGTCCCTGCAGACCAGATCGGGTCTTTCGCCCCGCAGACGTGCGCCCAGAGACACATTCTGCGCCACCGTCGCCCAAGGCAGCAGCAGGTCATCCTGCGCCATGTAAGCGACCCGGTTTGGGACTGGCTGCGCATCACTGGCGACGATCTGCCCGTTGAAGTCTGCGCCCGTCTCCAGCCCGGCAATCAGGCGCAGAACGGTGGTTTTCCCCACACCTGACCCGCCCAGCAGGCACGTCCACTGCCCCGTCGCAAGGGTCAGGGTCAACGGCGCGAACAAAGGTGCGCCGTTGATTGTGGCTGAACCGCTGATGGTCAGGTCAGGCGCTTGCGTCACGGGGTCAGGCCCATCTGCCAGAAATTGACCTCAAGCTCGGTTGCTGTGCGGAAGGTCCGGCATAGACGGTCCCAACGCGTAGAGGCTTCAAATTCAACCCCAATTCGCCGTGTTAGAGCCGAATCTAATAGATCTCCAACCGCCTGACATGCGCCCTGGTAGTCATCACTGGCATAGGTGTTGATCCAGTCGCGATAGGTCTCTGATGTGGCCTCAGAGGCGAGCCGTGCGCCGATCTCACCATAGCCCATGACGCAGGGTGCCAGGGCCGCCAGAAGGTCCAGCAAATCTCCACTATACCCGGCCTCAAGCACGAACCGCGTATAGGCCAGATTTTCGGCCCGTTCTGGGGTTGCGAACAACTCCTCCTGCGAAATCCCGGCCGCTTCGCAAATGCCGATATGCAGCTGCATTTCCTCGGCGACCAATGCGTTCACCATGCCCACAGCCGTCAGCATTTCCGCATGCGTTTCCGATTTCACCACCGCCAGCGCCCAGGCCCGCGAGAAATGGATCAGGAACACGTAATCCTGCCGCAGATAATGCAGGAACGCGGCGCGCGGGAGGGTTCCATCCCCCAACCCTTGGACAAAGGCGTGGCGGGTATAATCCCGCCACGGCCCCTGCGCCGCGTCGCGCATCAGCGCGAAAGCTTTGCCATATCCGCTCATTGCGCGGTCACATCAATGGCGATGTCGCTGACCGGGTTCAGGCTGTCGATCATGCCACTGTCTTTCAGGAATGCCTCGAACCGAGCATAGCGACCGGCATCAAACCCCGCCGGGCGCAGGGCGAAACGGGGCAGCGTGTCGACCCAGGCGCGGGCGTTCAGTTCATCCTGCAACTCGGGAGAGGTGCTGGCAAAAACCTCCCAGCTTTCCTGCGGGTTGTTCACGATGAACTGAGTCGCCTTTTCGGTCGCGGCCAGAAAACGCGCCACTTTGTCGGCGTCCATCGTGTCCGGGTTCGCCACATAGATCAGCTCATCATAGGGCGGCACGCCTTCTTCCTCGATATAGAAGCAGCGGCCCGCGACACCTTCGATATCCATCTGGTTCAGTTCAAAGTTCCGGAAGGCCCCGATCACCGCGTCCACCTGACCGCTCATCAAAGAAGGCGAGAGCGAAAAGTTGACGTTGATCAATTCAATATCATCCAACGCGACGCCATGCGTGTTCAACATGGCCGACAGCACTGCCTCTTCGACACCAGCGACCGAGAAGCCGATCTTTTTGTCCTTAAGGTCGGCCAGTGTTTTGATCGGCCCGTCCTCAAGCACCAGCAGGCAGCTCAGAGGCGTGGCAACCAGCGTGCCAACGCGTTTCAGGGGCAGGCCTTCGTGGATTTTCAGGTGCAGCTGGGGCTGATAGGACACCGCCAAATCCGCCTGACCGGCGGCCACAAGGCGCGGCGGGGCCGACGGATCGGCAGGCGGGATGATTTCAACCTCAAGCCCCTCATCCGCGAAATACCCGTTTTCCTGCGCCACGATGATGGGGCCGTGATCGGGGTTGACGAACCAGTCCAGCAGAACGGTCATCTTATCCTCGGCCCAGGCAGGCGCGGCGGCCAGCAGGGCGATGGCTGTCATCAGTTTCTTCATATCTCGCGGGTCCTTTTCGTTCACGAGGTTGAGGCCGCGACGAGGACAATCTCGCCCGGCCAATCCGGTTGCAATTCTTCTGCCGCGCGCCAGGCCCGCAGGCCAGTGGCGCAGCAAAGTGCTAGCCTTTTATCCTTATTAGGCTCTGTTTTGATGTTTGCAGTAGTCGTGCGCCGCGCGTTGGGATGGATCGGTTCAGGCGCTTCCTCTGCGCTGCGGAGTTCGACGATCACATCGTCCGCGCGCAATTGGTTAGCAGACAGGAATGAGAAATGCCGTGCAGGCTCCGGGGCGCCATCAAAACGAAACGTGGTGCTGCGAAAGGTCCGCGCGTCAAACTGCACCATCTGACCCAAGGGCGAGGGTTGCAGGCCAAGGATCAAGTTCAGCACCATCTGCGCCTGCATCGCACCCATGATCCCGACAACCGGGCCAAGCACACCGGCCGTTGCGCAACTGGCACCGCTGTCCGGCGCGTCGGGGAACACAGCCCGCAATGACGGAGCCCCACCGCAGAACCCGCCCACATAGCCGGTCAGCCCCAGCACCGAGGCGCTAATCAAAGGTTTGCCAAGGGCAAGGCAGGTGTCAGACAGAGTATAGCTTGCCGCATAGCTGTCGGCGCAATCCAGAACTAGATCGACTTGCTGAACAAATTCAGTGACATTCGCACTAGTTAGAGCCTGTTCTTCGGCAACAATATCGCACTCATCGTTCAACGCGCGGCAACGTTCAGCCGCGACCACGGCCTTTGGGCGGCCACAGTCAGACGGCGTGAACAACGTCTGCCGGTGCAGGTTTGACAGGGCGATCTCATCCCGGTCCATGATCGTCAGATGCCCGATCCCAGCCCCGGCCAGCAACGGCAGGACCGGGGCGGCCAATCCGCCCGCGCCCACCACCAGTACACGTGCGGCGGACAGGCGACCCTGCCCGTCTGCACCCAGTTCGGGCAGGATCGTCTGGCGGGCATAACGGCTCATCGCGTGACCTCAATCCATTCGCGCACACGGGATTCGGGGTCCGCGTTCAGCGTGATGTCAGTCACGACCGAGACGATATCCGCGCCCGCCTGCAACACACCCGGCGCGCGCTCAACGCTCATGCCGCCGATCCCGACCAAGGGGATGTCGCCCACGCGCGCCTTCCATTCGGTGACGCGGGGCAGGCCCTGCTGCTCCCACTTCATCTTTTTCAGAATGGTCGGATAGACCGGACCCAGCGCCACATAGTCGGGGTCCATGGCCAGTACCCGTTCCAGTTCGTCGTCATCATGGGTTGAGACGCCCAGTTTCAGCCCGGCCTTGCGGATCGCGTTCAGATCGGCCTCATCCAAATCTTCTTGCCCCAGATGAATCCAGTCGCATCCGGCCTCAATGGCGGCCTGCCAGTAGTCATTGACCACCAGAACTGCACCATGCTGGCGGCACAGATCACGCGACAAAGCAATCTGTTCGCGCACCACCGCGTCAGGCTGATCCTTGATCCGCAACTGCACCAGCTTGACCCCAAGGGGCAGCATCCGCCGCAACCAGTCGGAATGATCGAAGATCGGGTAGAACCGATCCAATCTCATGACAAAAACGCCTTTCCGATCACGGGGGTCGAGGGCTCGGCCATATCGCGCGCCTCAATCGGGTCGGCCTGATGCGCCAGTTGCCCGGCAAGGGTCGCCTGCATCATGGCCCGCGCCATGGCCACAGGATCACCCGCCCGCGCGACAGCCGTGTTCAGCAGAACGGCGTCATAGCCCAGCTCCATCGCGTGCGCGGCATGGCTGGGCAGACCAATGCCCGCGTCAATCACCAACGGCACATCAGGAAATTCTGCCCGCATGGCGCGCAAAGCGTATTCGTTGTTCAACCCCCGCCCCGAGCCAATCGGCGCGCCCCAGGGCATCAGCACCTCACACCCAGCCGCCAGCAGACGTTCGCCCACGATCAGATCGTCGGTGGTGTAGGGAAAAACCTCAAACCCGTCCTCGGTCAGAATGCGTGCGGCCTCGACCAGTTGGAACACATCCGGTTGCAGACTGTCCGTGTGGCCGATCAACTCCAGCTTGATCCACTTTGTGTCGAACACTTCTCGCGCCATATGGGCGGTGGTCACGGCCTCTTTGACCGTATGGCACCCGGCGGTGTTCGGCAGAACCAACACGCCCAGATCGCGGATCATCTGCCAGAATGTCTGCCCCGCCCCGGATTCGCGGCGCAGTGAGACGGTGGCCACACCCGCGCCGCTATCGCGAAACGCCTGTTCCAGAATGGCAGGGCTGGGATATTGCGCCGTGCCCAGCATCAGCGGGTTAGGCAATTCGGTGCCGTAAAACTGTTTCATCCTCAGCCCCCCTGCATCGGCGCAAGGATTTCGACCCGGTCGCCATCTGCCAATCTGTGGGCAATACGCAGGCTCGACGGTACGAATTCTTCGTTCACCGCCGTTGCGACCCGCCCCGAGACTCCGCGTTCCACCAGCAGTTCCGCTAATGTTAGAGCCTGAATTTCCTGGGGTTCACCATTAAGCACGATCTTCATCGACCATCTCCGAATGTTTGTTGTCCAGCGCCAGATCCGCCACACCCTGCGCCAGCGCCGGGGCCAGCAGATACCCGTGGCGGTACAGGCCATTGGCATAGATCGTGCGCCCCAGCCGCCGAATACGCGGCAGGTTGTCGGGAAAGGTCGGGCGCAGATCGACGCCGATCTCCAGCACCTCGGCCTCTCCGAATGCGGGGTTGAGCGCATAGGCCGCGCTGAGCAATTCCAGCATCGACCGCGCAGTGATGCGGCTGCTGTCCTCACTTTCGATCATCGTGGCGCCCAGCATGTAGATGCCCTCGCCTCGTGGCACGATGTACAGCGGCATCCTGGGGTGGAGCAGACGTACAGGCCGGGTCAGAGAGACATCGGGGCAGCGGATCACAAGCATCTCACCCTTCACGCCGCGCAGATCGTGCAGCACCTCGCGCGCGTGCAGCCCACGACAATCAATCGCGTTTTCCAGCCGCGCCGGGGCGAGCTTGCGATGAAATTCGACACCGTGGTTCAGCAGGTGAGCGTACAGGTCCCGCAACGCCTGACGCGGGTCGAGATGCGCCTCATCTGCGAAATACAGCGCCTTGGTGAAGCCATGCAAATCAGGCTCTAACTGGGCTATTTCGTGGGATTCAACCTCGCCAAACCCCTCGGTCCGGCGCCCAAAACGGCGCAGGTCGGGTAAGTCACGCGGGTTGGCCACAACCAGTGTTCCGCGCCGCTGAACCGAAGTGTGCCTTGCCCACCACTCCAACGCGGTCTGCCCTAGACGCAAAACAGGCTCCTCGGCGCTTTCGAACTCACACCACGGGGCCAGCATGCCCCCGGCCCACCACGAGCACCCATGCGGACCCGGCGGGCCAGCAGGATCAAAGACCTGTACCTTCGCGCCCCGAGACACCAGCTCGGTCGCGACGGCCAGACCTGCGACGCCCGCGCCTAAGACCGACCAGACCGTCACGCAGGCCAAACCTGATGAAAGTGATGAACCGGCCCGTGACCATTGCCAATCTTCAACTCATCCGCCCGGGCGATCGCCCCCTGCAGATAGCGATGCGCCTGACCAACGGCGTCAACCAACCCAAGCCCCTGCGCCAGTCCTGCCGCAATAGACGAGGACAACGTGCAGCCCGTGCCGTGGGTGTTTCGCGTTGCGCGCCGGGGGGCCGTGAATTCAGCGACCAGCCCTGTGGGCTCGATCAACAGGTCATAGCAAATCTCGCCACGCCCATGGCCGCCTTTCATCAACACCGAACCCGCCCCCAAGGCGCACAGGGCCAGGCCCTGATCAATCATCTGTTCGGGTGTTTCCGCGACACGGCAGTCCAACAGGCAGGCGGCCTCGGGGAGATTGGGGGTCAACACGGCGGCCCGAGGCAGCAGGACATCCCGCAATGTCTGAACCGCTTCCTGCGCCAGTAAGGCGTCGCCCGACTTGGCGATCATCACCGGGTCCAACACGACAGGCCCTTCAAACCCGGCAATCGCATCCGCAACCGTTTGGATAATTTCAGGCGTTGCCAGCATACCGATCTTGATCGCGTTCACGTTCAGATCGGTCAGAACCGCATCGATCTGGGCCGTGACCACATCAAGCGGTATCCCATGCACCGCCGTCACAGCCTGCGTGTTTTGCGCGGTTACGGCGGTGATCACGCTGGCACCATAGACACCCAGGGCAGACATCGCCTTGAGGTCCGCCTGTATCCCGGCCCCGCCGCCACTGTCCGAGCCCGCAATAGTCAGGGCAATATGCGCCATATCGTTGCTCCATCATCAATGGGCAACGCAGCATGGAAAACGTCTGTTCGCGCTAGACCGTTCCCTACGCCGGTATTGCCCGGATCAGGTTCGATGGGTTAGCGCATTCACGCCTCTCAGCCCTTTGATCAAGGCACCCCAACGGTTGGGCGGACCATCTCAGGCGCAGTGAAAATATTCAAGGGGATTTTGCGAGGCTCTGCCTCGCGCTCCGGGATATTTTCAGCCAGATGAAGTGCGGATCCCCTGTTTCATCTGGCTATAAATATCCCGGGGGAGTCGCCCGCAGGGCGGCGGGGGCAGAGCCCCCTACCCGGCGTCTCAGCCCTTCATACCGTCCCAAAAGGATTTGACGGATGAGAAAAAGCTTTTGGATTCCGGGTGGTTATCTTCGCCCAGATCATCAAACTCTTTCAACAGTTCTTTCTGACGGCTGGTCAGGTTCACCGGCGTTTCGACGGCCAGTTCGATGAACATGTCGCCAATGCCACCGCCGCGCAGCGCAGGCATACCTTTGCCGCGCAGGCGCATCTGGCGACCTGACTGGCTGCCGGCCGGGATTTGCACGCGGCCGCGACCGCCGTCGATGGTCGGAACCTCGATCGAACCGCCCAATGCTGCTTTGGCCATGCTGACCGGCACGCGGCAGTAAAGGTTCACGCTGTCGCGTTCGAACAGTTTGTGATCCGAGACTTCCACAAAGATATAGAGATCACCCGGAGGGCCACCGCGCATTCCGGCCTCACCCTCACCCGCCAAGCGAATGCGGGTTCCGGTTTCGACACCGGCGGGAATGTTTACGGACAGGGCGCGTTCTTTTTCCACGCGGCCCGCACCGTTGCAGGATTTACAGGGGTTCTTGATGATCTGACCCAGGCCGGAACAGGTCGGGCAGGTGCGCTCAACCGTAAAGAATCCCTGCTGCGCGCGGACCTTGCCCATACCGGAACAAGTCGGACAAGTAACAGGCTCAACGCCGCCTTCGGCACCCGTGCCATCACAGGCCGAACAGGCCACGGCGGCAGGTACGCTGATGGTTTTCTGCAGGCCCGAGAACGCCTCTTCCAGCGTCACACGCAGGTTATAGCGCAGGTCCGAGCCACGCGCGGCGCGACGTCCGCCACCGGCACCGCCGCGTTGACCACCCATGAAATCGCCGAACAGATCGTCAAACACGTCCGAAAAGGCGCTTGAGAAATCACCCTGGCCAAATCCAGCGCCGGGACGGCCACCGCCGCCCATGCCATTTTCGAACGCAGCATGGCCAAAGCGGTCATAGGCCGCCTTTTTGTCCGCATCGCGCAGCACATCATAGGCCTCATTGGCCTCTTTGAACTGCGCCTCGGCATCCGGGTTGTCCTTGTTGCGGTCAGGATGCAACTCTTTGGCTTTCTTGCGAAAACCCTTTTTGATCTCGTCCGCTGATGCGCCCTTGGATACGCCGAGCACATCATAGTAGTCGCGTTTTGACATCAGTGTTTCCTTCTGCCTCAACGTAATCGGGCCGGCCCGGCGAGCGGACCGGCCCAAATTGGCCCGGTTACCCGTTAGTTACGTTTGTCGTCGTCCAGATCTTCGAATTCGGCGTCGACAATGTCATCATCGCCCGGCGCGGCATCTGCTGCGGCCGGTTCGTCATCCGCCTCTTCGGACTGCGACTTGTAGATCGCCTCGCCCAGCTTCATCGCGGCCTCAGTCACGTTCTGGATGCCCGACTTGATCTTGTCGGCATTCTCGGTTTCCAGCTCATCCTTCAGCGCGGCAATGGCCAGCTCGATCGCTTCGATGGTGGTCGGATCGACCTTGTCGGCATGCTCTTCCATCGACTTCTCGGTCGAGTGGATGAGGCTTTCGGCCTGGTTCTTGGCATCCACCAGCTCGCGGCGTTCCTTGTCTGCCTCGGCGTTTTCCTCGGCGTCCTTGACCATCTTGTCGATATCTTCGTCCGACAGACCGCCCGATGCCTGGATGGTGATCTTCTGCTCTTTGCCGGTGCCTTTGTCCTTGGCCGAAACCGAGACAATGCCGTTGGCGTCGATGTCAAAAGTCACCTCGATCTGAGGCATGCCGCGCGGTGCGGGCGGGATGTCTTCGAGGTTGAACTGACCCAGGATCTTGTTGTCCGCGGCCATTTCACGCTCACCCTGGAACACCCGGATGGTCACGGCGTTCTGGTTATCCTCGGCGGTCGAGAAGACCTGAGACTTTTTGGTCGGGATGGTGGTGTTGCGGTCGATCAGGCGGGTGAACACGCCACCCAGCGTTTCGATCCCCAGCGACAGCGGGGTCACGTCCAGCAGAACAACGTCTTTGACGTCGCCTTGCAGAACGCCGGCCTGAATGGCGGCGCCCATGGCAACCACTTCGTCCGGGTTCACGCCTTTGTGGGGCTCTTTACCGAAGAATTTGGTGACCTCTTCGATCACTTTCGGCATCCGGGTCATACCACCAACCAGAACAACCTCGTCCACGTCGCTGGCCGACAGACCCGCGTCTTTCAGAGCAGCCGCACAGGGCTTCATCGACTTCTTGATCAGGTCCGAGACCAGCGATTCCAGCTTGGCACGGGTCAGTTTCATGACCATGTGCAGCGGCTGACCGTTCGAGCCCATCGAGATGAACGGCTGGTTGATTTCGGTCTGCGAGGTCGAGGACAGCTCGATCTTGGCTTTTTCAGCAGCTTCTTTCAGACGCTGCAGGGCCATCTTGTCCGCAGACAGATCGACACCGTGTTCTTTTTTGAACTCATCCGCCAGATAGTTGACGATGCGCATGTCAAAGTCTTCACCACCCAGGAAGGTGTCGCCGTTGGTCGATTTGACCTCGAACAAACCGTCGTCGATTTCCAGAATGGTCACGTCGAAAGTACCGCCACCAAGGTCATAAACCGCGATGGTTTGGGTTTCTTCTTTGTCCAGACCATAGGCCAGAGCCGCCGCTGTCGGTTCGTTGATGATCCGCAGCACTTCGAGACCGGCGATTTTACCGGCGTCTTTGGTGGCCTGACGCTGTGCGTCGTTGAAATAGGCCGGAACCGTGATGACGGCCTGCGTGACTTCCTCACCCAGATAGCTCTCGGCGGTTTCCTTCATCTTGCCCAGAGTGAAGGCCGAGATCTGGCTTGGGGAGTACTTGTCGCCACGGGCCTGAACCCATGCGTCGCCATTGCCGCCATCGACGATGGCATACGGCACCATTTTCTTGTCTTTTTCGACTTCGGCATCATCCACACGACGACCGATCAGGCGCTTGACGCCGAAAATCGTGTTGTCGGGGTTGGTGACCGCCTGACGCTTTGCAGGCTGACCGACCAGACGCTCATCTTCGGTGAAGGCGACGATCGAGGGCGTGGTCCGCGCCCCTTCGGCATTTTCGATGACCTTCGGCTGCGAGCCGTCCATGATGGCCACGCACGAGTTGGTGGTCCCGAGATCAATCCCGATTACTTTTCCCATATGTTCAATCCCTTTCTCTTCAAGGCGATGTCCGAGGTCCGAACCCGTTATGGCACCCGGCCCCGATCTGATTTGCGCAAGGGCCCTACACCGTCGCGCGTCCCGGCGTATATAAGGGCGGGACGAATGGCCTGCAAGCGTTGTAAATCGCAGGTTTTCGGGAATCTGTGGCCTTTTTCGGCAAGGTTTTGGCAAGGATCGGGGAATCTTGGATGGCGCGGCTGAATTTACGCGGGTTTGACATTCACAAAGCGTATCTGGATGGCGCAGCGCAGGCCCGTCTGATTGACCTGTTGCGTCCGATTCTGAAAACCGCGCCGCTGTTTCGCCCGATCACGCCTTCGGGCAAGGAAATGTCGGTACGGATGACTTCGGCCGGGGCATTGGGGTGGGTCACCGACCGGGCCGGGTATCGGTATCAGCCGCAGCATCCCAAAGGCGCGGCGTGGCCCGCGATCCCCGCCCCCATCCTGGACCTTTGGCGCAACCTTGCCAGCACGGAACGCGATCCCGATTGCTGTTTGATCAACTACTACGGCGAAGGGGCCCGAATGGGGTTGCATCAGGATAAGGATGAGGCCGATTTTTCCTGGCCCGTCCTGTCAATCTCACTGGGGGATGACGCGTTGTTTCGCATCGGCAACCAGACCCGCGGCGGCAAGACCGAGTCGATCTGGCTCAGCTCGGGTGATGTGGTGATCATGGGCGGACCGGCGCGGCTGACCTATCACGGTGTTGACCGTATCCGGTTCGGATCGTCCAAGCTTTTGCCAAAAGGCGGACGGATCAACCTGACCCTGCGTGTGGCAAACTAGCGCCGCGCGCTCCAGCTTTGAGAGATGTGCTGGCGTGAAAAGAAAATGCCCAGCAAGCCGATCAGCAACAGCGCCAGACCCACCCATAGCGCATATTCCCAGCTGGAGTTTCGCGGAAAGTAGTTCCGAAACACAAAGCCGCGGCACTGATCAATAATGTGGAACAGTGGGTTCCAGGCAAACATCGCCAACGTGGCCCCGCCCAGCGCATTCCCCAAAAACATCTTACCCGAAAAGATCATGTTCAGGCGGCGATAGATGTTACTGATGATGGTGGCCGCAGTCGGAAACCAGGGTGTCAGGGCCATTAGCACGATACCGACCGAACATCCGGTGAACCAAGACAGGATCATCATGCCAAACGCGCCGCCCGGATCCTGTATCTCAAGCGGCGCAACGATCACGCTGTACAGGCTGAGGATGATGAACACCGTCATAATCTGTGTGTATAGGGTTGCGAACGCGGTCGCCAACAACATCACCATCATATTCATTGGTGAATGCAGCATCATCGGATTGCCACCTGTGCTGACCCCGGCAACAGCAGAGACGGATTTTATGTGCATCAGGAAAAGAAAGACACCCGACAGCAAATACAGGATAAATTCGCCCCGGACGCGGGAAATACGCGGTCCCATAAAGGACATGATCGCGTAAAACACTGCAACCATGACCAGAACCTGAAGAATGTTGATCAGAATCGCCAGCAATGCATTGCTGTGGCTTGAACGAATGTTTCGAACAACCGCGTGAAAAATCAGCTCAAGCGTTGTGAACGCACCGCCCAGCAGAGATTGGTTTCGCTTAAACTGATACACCCGAAGCGTCTTTCCCGTTTTTTCGCCTGCATCCTGCCACGAATTTCTTGCCGATCCGTAACCCGCGCATCATAAGGCCGTCAGGATATTCTATCAACAAACCACAGGAACGGAGCATTTTTGTGACCTACGACGCCCTCATCCCTGTCATCCGACGTCTGGCCCTGGAAGCGGGGGATAAGATCATGGAGATTTATGAGGCAGATGATTTCGACGTCAAAGTCAAATCCGATGCCAGCCCCGTGACCGAAGCGGATGAAGCCGCAGATGCGCTGATTTCAGCCGGGCTGCGCGCCGCTTTCCCCGACATCCTGTTGGTGACCGAGGAACAGGCCGCTTCGCATTCCGAAAAAGGCGACACGTTCCTGATCGTCGACCCGCTGGACGGCACCAAGGAATTCATCAACCGCCGCGGCGATTTCACGGTAAACATCGCGCTGGTGGAAAATGGTGTACCGACCCGTGGCGTGGTCTATGCCCCGGCCAAGGGGCGCATGTTCTACACGCAGGCCGATGGTCAATCGGTCGAGGAAACTGGCGCGTTGGACAAGGCACAAGCGGGTGAGGTGACACCGATATCAGTCTCTAAACCGGACAATTCGGCGCTGATGATCGTGGCGTCGAAATCGCACCGGGATCAGGCGACCGAGGACTACATCAACAAATATCAGGTGAAAGACAGCAAAAGCGCGGGCTCGTCGCTCAAGTTCTGTCTGGTCGCTACGGGCGAGGCCGATCTGTATCCCCGCGTGGGCCGCACTATGGAGTGGGATACGGCCGCTGGTCACGCCGTTCTGGCCGGTGCAGGTGGCGATGTCGTGCGTTTTGATGACCACACGCCGCTGCGCTACGGCAAAGACGCATATGCAAACCCGTTCTTTATCGCCTACGCTCCGGGTGTTGAGTTGAAGGAGGCCTGATGTCCGTTCTGATCGCCATTCCCGCCCGTTACGCCTCGACCCGCTATCCGGGCAAGCCTCTGGTGCCATTGACCGGGGCCAGTGGCAAAGCGATGACCCTGATCGAACGGTCGTGGCGCGCGGCCTGTTCGGTCGCAGGCGTGGACAAGGTGGTTGTAGCCACAGATGACGACCGCATCCGCGCGGCGTCGGAAGGTTTCGGGGCCGAGGTCGTGATGACCGCGGACACATGCCAGAACGGCACCGAACGCTGCGCCGAAACCCATGCAAATCTGGGCGCGGGCTATGACATCGTGGTCAACCTGCAGGGCGACGCGCCTCTGACGCCGCATTGGTTCGTCGAAGACCTGATCGCGGGCCTGCGGGCCGCGCCTGACGCGGGGGTGGCTACGCCGGTTCTACGCTGTGACGGCGATGCGCTGAACGGTCTGCTGAATGATCGCAAACACGGGCGCGTCGGCGGTACAACTGCCGTCTTCGCCGCCGACCACAGCGCGATGTATTTCTCGAAAGAGGTCGTGCCATATACGGCGCAAACCTATGGTGCGGATGACGACACCCCCGTGTTCCACCACGTCGGCGTCTATGCCTACCGCCCCGATGCGCTGGCTGCCTATCCCACATGGCCCGTCGGCCCGTTGGAGCAGTTGGAAGGGCTGGAACAGCTGCGTTTCATGGAAAACGGGCGCAAAGTTCTGTGCGTCGAGGTCGAAGCCAAAGGCCGCCAGTTCTGGGAGCTGAACAACCCGCAGGACGTGCCCAAGCTTGAGGCGATGATGGCCGTGATGGGCCTTGACTGAATAATATTCCTAGCGGCGTGTTTACCCCCAGTGGACCGGATGCGCCGGATTTCGAAAGTTGGACGTTAAAGTGACTTACATTCTTGTCACCGGCGGTGCCGGATACATCGGATCGCATGCCTGCAAGGCGCTGGCGCAGGCGGGCTATACGCCTGTGACCTATGACAACCTGATCACCGGCTGGCAGGACGCGGTGAAATTTGGCCCCTTTGAACAGGGCGACCTGCTGGACCGCGCCCGTCTGGATGAGGTTTTCGCCAAATACCAACCCGCCGCTGTGATGCATTTCGCCGCCCTCAGCCAGGTGGGTGAGGCGATGTCCGAACCGGGAAAATACTGGAGCAACAACGTCACCGGCTCGCTGTCTCTGATCGAGGCCGCCGTGGCCGCCGGGTGCCTGAACTTTGTCTTTTCATCGACCTGCGCCACCTATGGCGAGCATGACAATGTGGTGCTGGATGAAGACACTCCGCAGGAGCCGCTGAACGCTTATGGCGCTTCGAAACGAGCTATCGAAGACATCCTGCGTGATTTTCAGGCCGCTTACGGTCTGAACCATGTGATCTTTCGCTATTTCAACGTGGCCGGGGCCGACCCCGAGGGCGAGGTCGGGGAATTCCACCGCCCCGAGACGCACCTGATCCCACTGATGCTGGACGCGATTGACGGCAAGCGCGACGGGCTGACCGTGTTTGGCACCGACTACGACACGCCCGACGGGACATGTATTCGCGACTATGTGCATGTCTGCGATCTGGTTGACGCCCATGTGCTGGGTCTGAACTGGTTGGAACAAGGCAAAGGCAGCCGCGTGTTCAATCTGGGCACTGGCTCGGGCTTTTCGGTGATGGAGGTCATCGGCCATTCCAAATCCGTCACCAACCGCGAGGTGCCCTATTCCATCGGCCCCCGCCGCGCGGGCGACTGTACCAAGCTGGTGTCGGGGTCCGTCCGCGCCGGGCAAGAGCTGGGCTGGCAGCCAAAAAGATCAACGTTAGAGACGATGATCGGCGACGCCTGGCGCTGGCACCAGAACGGCAATTACGAGAAGTGAGCCGCCGGTGAGAAGCCCCGCAACCGACCCTCTTCCCCCCATCGGGTGGGTACAAAAATACCGGTTGCGCCTGAAACGGCGGCGGCTGTTGTGGCGGTCTTTCCGCAGCCGCCATCAGCTGACCTGCCTGAATGACCGAACGGGGCAAATCAAACCCGGTGCCATTCTGGCCTTTACCACGCTTCGAAACGAAACCACCCGTCTGCCGTGGTTCTTCCGCCACTATCGCGGGTTGGGCGTCGATCACTTTCTGATGGTGGATAACGCCAGCGATGATGGCACGGCCGCGTTTCTGCGCGACCAACCGGATGTATCACTGTGGCAGACGCCCGCCAGCTATCGCGCATCGCGGTTTGGGCTGGATTGGTTGACATGGTTGCAAATGCGCTATGGCCACGGTCATTGGACCCTGATGGTGGATGCCGATGAGTTGCTGATCTATCCCGATCATGACACCCGATCCCTGCAAGACCTGACCGCAGCATTGGACCAACAAGGCCGGATCGGTTTTGGTGCACTGATGCTGGACCTTTATCCCAAAGGGCCGCTGGGAACGCAGGACTATGACCCCGAGACCGACCCGACCGAGGTTTTAGGCTGGTTCGATCCCGGCCCTTACCGCGCGCAACGGCAAAGCCCGCTGGGCAATCTGTGGCTACAGGGTGGCGCGCGTGAGAGGGTATTTTTTGCCGACCAGCCGCGCCATTCACCGACCTTGAACAAAATCCCTTTGATCCGGTGGTCGCGGCGATATGCCTACGTGAATTCATGCCATTCCGCCCTGCCCCGACACCTGAACGCGGCCTATGACGGCCCGGATCAGGATGCCCAATCCGGCGTCCTGCTGCACACAAAGTTCCTGCCCGATGTGATTGGAAAATCCAGCGCGGACAAAGCGCGACGCCAGCATTTTCATGATCCGGACCTATTTGCGACATACTATGATGCAATCGAAAACCGTCCGACGATGTGGACGCAAAAATCCGTGCGCTATGAGGGTTGGGCCCAACTGCAGCGGATGGGACTGATGGGGAAACTTGACTGAAAAGCAGCATATCTGGCTAACGACTTTTAAAGGCGTTGCCATCAAAGATGTAAAAATGGCATAAATCGGCAATTGCCCGGCACCACTCTGGATCGTCCAGCCCCCGGGCATGCTCGCGTAACAAAAAAGGTAGAGCAGACGCGTGAGCCTGTTGGATTCATATCGGATGAGGCTTCGGCGCAAGCGCCGTCTTGCGCGCTGCGTGTACAAACGGCGGCAACTCAAACCGGTGTCCGACAGGACCGGCGATATCCGACCCGACGACGTATTGTTGATGAGCGTTCTGCGGAACGAAAAAATCCGCCTGCCCTATTTTCTGGACTATTACCGCAAGCTTGGGGTGAACCATTTCCTGTTTGTCGACAACAACAGCGATGACGGCTCGCGCGAATATCTGGCCAGCCAGCCTGATGCATCAGTCTGGTGTGCAAAAGCCAGCTACAAAAAGGCCTCGTTTGGTCTGGACTGGTCAAACTACCTGCTGCGCAAACACGCCCATGGGCACTGGGTTCTGACCGTCGATCCGGATGAATTCTTTATCTATCCTTTCTGCGATACCCGCCCGATCCGTGCCCTGACCGATTGGCTGGATGGATGCGCGGTACGCAGTTTCGGCACCATGCTGATCGACATGTATCCACAAGGGCCCGTGGATGCCGAACCGTATCACGAGGGTCAGGACCCTTTCCAGATTGCCCGCTGGTTCGATGCGGGCAATTACATGATCACCAAGAACCCGGACTACAAGAACCTGTGGATTCAGGGCGGACCGCGCGCACGGGTGTTTTTCCGCGACACCCCGTCAAAGGCGCCCGCACTTAACAAGATTCCCCTGGTCAAATGGGACAAGCGCTATGTCTATGTCAGCTCAACCCATGCCCTGCTGCCGCGCGGGCTGAATCAGGTCTATGACGATTGGGGCGGTGAGAAAGCCAGCGGCGCCTTGCTGCATGCCAAGCTGATCAGCACTTTGGCCGACAAGGCCGCCGAGGAAATGCACCGCCGCCAGCATTACCGCCGATCCGGCGAGTACCGCGCCTATGCCGACGGGCTTGAGGACAAGCCTGTGTTCTGGTGCGAACAGTCCGAGAAATTCATCAACTGGCGGCAGCTTGAGATTCTGGGCCTGATGTCCAAAGGAAACTGGGCATGAGCAGTCTGGGCATCGTCATGCTGGTGCACACAGCGCTGCACCGGGCCGAGCAGGTGGCGCGCCACTGGACGGCCTCGGGTTGTCCGGTGGTGATCCATGTGGATCGCAAAGTGCCCGCGCGTGTTTATGCAGAGTTTGCGGCCTCGTGCGCGGATGATCCGCTGATCCGGATGTCGGACCGGCATAGCTGTGAATGGGGCAGCTGGGGTATCGTCGCAGCCTCACAAGCCGCGGCGGAGCAGATGCTGCACGAGTTTCCGGATGTCCACCATGTATACTTGTCCTCAGGCGCATGTCTGCCATTGCGACCGGTGGGCGAGCTGATCGAATACCTGGCCGACCGACCGCGCGTTGACTTCATCGAGAGCGCTACGACTGCAGATGTCAGCTGGACCATTGGCGGGCTAGATCACGAACGCTTTACCCTGCGCTTTCCGTTTTCCTGGCGCAGAAGCCGCAAACTGTTTGATGCTTATGTAAAACTACAGCGTGCGCTTGGGATGCGGCGCAAGATTCCGGATGACCTGATCCCGCATATGGGCAGTCAGTGGTGGTGCCTGACCCGTCAAACCCTGTCGGCCATTCTACAGGACCCAAAGCGCAAGACCTATGACCGCTATTTCCGGCGTGTCTGGATACCGGATGAAAGCTATTTCCAAACCCTTGCCCGGCTGTACTCAACCCATATCGAAAGCCGGTCGCTGACCCTGTCCAAGTTCGACTATCAGGGCCGACCGCATATCTTTTACGACGACCACCTGCAATTGCTGCGCCGGTCCGACTGTTTCGTCGCTCGCAAGATTTGGCCGCAGGCCGACAGGCTGTATCAGGCCTTTTTGACCGACCAGAACAGCGCCATGCACCCGACCGAGCCGAATCCCGGAAAAATCGACCGGGTCTTTTCCAAAGCGGTTGAGCGGCGCACCAAAGGTCGCGATGGCCTTTACATGCAAAGCCGGTTTCCGCGTCACGGCAGCGAAAACGGCCTGACCTCATCCCCCTATTCGGTGTTTCAGGGCTTTGCCGAATTGTTTGAGGGTTTTGAGCCCTGGCTGGAGGAAACCACAGGTGCCCGGGTGCATGGGCATCTGTTCGGCCCCGCCCGTGCTGAATTTGCCCAAGGGGTTTCGATCACCAACGGCGCGCTCAGCGATTGTGCGGTTCTGCGCGACTATAACCCCACGGCCTTTGTCTCGAACCTGATCTGGAACACACGGGGTGAGCGGCAGTGCTTTCAGTTCGGGCCGTGGGACACGCAAAAGATCAACTGGTTCCTGGCCCGCGACAGGAATGCGCAAATCTCGGTCATAACCGGTGCCTGGGCAATTCCGCTGTTCCGGTCGAACATGAACTTTGCCGATATCCGGGTTGAGGCCGCGCGCCTGCAACGGATTGAGACCAAACAGCTTGAGGTTCTGAACTCGGTCTGGACCAAAGCCCGGGTGCGCATCTGGTCGCTGGCAGAGTTTGTCGAATCCCCGATGGAGCCGTTGCAAACTGTCATTGACGAGATCGGAACCCGTCACCCCAATAATCTGATCGAAGCGCCGGTCATGGTTGATCTGTCGGGCTTTGGGAAATTCCTGCAAAACCTGAAAAACCAGGGGATGCACCCCTATCTGATGGGCGATTTTCCGGCTGACGATGTGTTCGGCCCGCGCGTGCGTCCCTTCAAGAAACCTTATCTGGTGCAGTAACCCCTCATGGCGTCACAATTCGATTATTTCGTCGTTCTTGCCGCGATGCGCACAGGATCAAACCTGTTGGAGTTCAACCTGAACGCGCTGGACGGTGTCACCAGCCATGGTGAGGCATTCAACCCCCATTTCATAGGTCGCCTCAAATCCGAGGATCTGCTGGGCGTCACGCTTGACGAACGCGATGAGGACCCGATGAAGCTCGTGCAGGCGATCAAATCCGCCCCCGGTGAAATCAATGGATTTCGCTTCTTTGATGGCCATGATCCCCGTGTGTTAGAGTGTGTTTTGAACGATCCAAGATGCGCCAAGATCATTCTGACGCGCAATCCGCTGGACAGTTATGTCTCGCTCAAGATCGCGCGCGAAACCAAGCAGTGGCAGTTAAAAAACATCAAGCGCCGCCGCGAAGCGCAGATTGAATTTGATGGCCCCGAGTTTGAGCGATACCTGGACCAGCAGCAGGGTTTTCAACTGCTGGCGCTCAACACGTTGCAAACCACCGGGCAAACTGCCTTCCACATCGCTTATGACGACCTGACCAATCTGGGGGTTTTGAATGGGCTGGCAGACTGGTTGGGGGTCTCATCCCGGCTGTCCGCGATCGACGATACGATCAAGCCCCAAAACCCCGAGCCGGTTTTAACCAAAGTCACCAACCCGGAGGAGGCCGAGCAGGCACTGGCGCAGATCGACAGTTTCAATCTGCACCGTATCCCGAATTTCGAACCCAGACGGGGTCCGGCTGTGGCGACTTATATCGCATCCCCTGAAACGCCGCTGATGTATCTGCCCATTCGCGGCGGGGTCGAAGGGGCCGTCAGTCAATGGCTGGCCGATCTGGACAAGGTCGGGCATGACAGGCTGATCACCAACCAAAACCGCAAACAGATGCGGCGCTGGCTGCAGGATCATCCGGGGCATCGCAGGTTCACGGTTCTAAGGCATCCGCTGGCACGGGCGCATACGGCGTTTTGCTCTCAAATCCTCAGCACCGAACCTGGGGCTTATGTGAAAATCCGCAATATGCTGCGCAACCGGTTCAAGCTGCCGATCCCCGGCCAGCTGCGCAAGGACAACTACCCGGTAGATCAACACTATGAGGCGTTTACGGCCTTTCTGACCTTTCTGCGTCAGAACCTGGCCGGGCAAACCCCGGTGCGGGTGGATGGGGTCTGGGCCAGCCAGTCGCAGATTTTGGAAGGCATGGCCTCATTTGCGCTGCCCGACCAGATTCTGCGCGAGGATGAGATCGCAACAGCCTTGCCTGAACTGGCGCAGCGCCTGGGTCACGTCACCCCGCCCACGCCACGGATTTGCGCCCCGGATGCGCCCTTCGCCCTTGGCGAGATTTACGACCCACAGCTTGAGGCGCTGGCGGTAGACACCTACCAGCGCGACTATATGCAGTTTGGGTTTGGAGACTGGAAACCGATTACGGGCGCAGCGTGATCAGGGTTCCCCGGCCAACCATCGCGTAAATCTCTTCCATCTCGTCATTTTTGACGGCGATGCATCCTGCGGTCCAGTCCGGCGTCTTGGTCGCGCGCTTGCGTTCCTTGCGGCGATTGGGCTGACCGTGGATAAAGATGTCGCCCCCCGGATCAACACCAGCCGCCTTGGCCTGCGCCACGTCCTGCGAATTCGGATAGGAAATACCCAGCGACAGGTGATAGCGGCTGTTGGGGTTGCGGCGGTCGATCAGATAGGTGCCTTCGGGCGTGCGGCCATCCCCACGTTTGGTTTTGGTCCCGTTCGGGGCAAAGCCCAGATCAACCTTGTATTCCTTGAGAATGGTTTCGTTGTGCAGAAGATACATCTTCCGCGCGCCCTTGTTGATGACCAATGAGGTCACCTCGGGGCCATCATAGGTAAGAATACGAGGGTTAGCCGAGGCGCAGGCCGAAAGGCCCAACGTTGCCACAGCACCCAATCCAAATGCTCGACGATCCATAGTTTCACTGCCTGCTCTTTTTTTTTCAGCATTATGCCAGAATCTGAAAAAACTGAAATCACTTTTTGCTGTGTGATTGCTCGGTCAGGCGACGCTCGATGCTTTCCAGCCGTTCCAGAACCTCATCCCGATAAGCGTCGGTCTTGACCTCGTCCTCGGCGTGGTGGGCATCCTGCATCGAGTTCACGATCAGACCCACCAACAGGTTCACCACCGCAAAGGTGGTAACCATGATGAACGGCACAAAGAACAGCCAGGCGTAAGGATAGACCTCCATCACCGGGCGCACGATGCCCATGGACCAGCTTTCCAACGTCATGATCTGGAACAGCGTATAGGCCGACAGGCCCAGATCGCCGAACCAATCGGGAAAACTGTTTGAGAACAGCTTGGTCGAGATCACCGCCCCGATGTAGAACAGGATCGCCATCAACAGGAACACGCTGGCCATCCCCGGCAGGGCCGAAATGAACCCTTCGACCACACGGCGCAGACGGGGTGCCACCGAGATGACGCGCAAAACCCGCAGGATACGCAAGGCCCGCAGCACCGACAGCCCGCCCGCACTGGGGATCAGCGCGATGCCAACGACGATAAAGTCAAAGATATTCCAGCCATTGGTAAAGAACCGCCGACCCGTCGCGACCAGTTTCATCGCGATTTCCGCCACGAAGATCGCAAGGCAAAGGCTGTCCAGGGTGACGATCAGGGGGCCTGCAGCCTCCATTATCGTGGGCGATGTTTCCATGCCCAGCAGAATGGCGTTGAAGATGATGACCCCGGTGATAAACCGGCCAAAAACGGGATTTTCGATGATGCCCAAGAGGCGGTGGCTCAATCCCATTTGGATCTTCTCCTGTCTGCTCATGATGCGGGCCCCAAGACAAAGCGTGCGGCAAGTTCGGTATGTGACGACCACCGAAATTGGTCCACCACCTGTACCCATTCAAGGGTGTAACCTGCGTTAACCAGCGTTTTTGCATCGCGGGCAAAGGTCACCGGGTTGCAGGAAACATAGGCAATCACCGGGCGCTGCGCCTGCGCCAGTTCGGTGATTTGCGCCTCGGCGCCCGCACGGGGTGGGTCGATGACCACGGCGTCAAAGGATTTCATCTCATCCGGCATCAGGGGGCGGCGGAACAGATCGCGCGCCTCGGTCGTGACTTTCTTGAGGCCCTGCGCGCGACGCCAGCCCTGATCCAGCGCCTCTGTCATCGCAGCCTCACCCTCAACCGCGTGCACCTCGGCACCGGCAGCGAGGGGCAGAGAGAAGGTTCCGCATCCTGCAAACAGATCGACGATCCGCTTTGCGCCCTGCGTTGCCTGCAAAACCGCCTGTAACAGAGCCTGTTCTCCGTCCTTCGTGGCCTGCAGGAAAGCCCCGGGCGGTGGCACCACATTGGCCGCGCCAAACCTTTGAACCGGGGCGTGGCGCATGGCGATCACCTCACCCTCCCAGCTGAGCCGGGCCAGACCGTGTTTCTCGGTCGCTTGCGCCAGGGCCAGTTCCAACGGGCCGTCCAGCGGCTTGCCGCCTTTGACCGACACATCCAGCCCGGCGTCGGACAGGGTCAGCGTCACGGCCAGCACGCCTTTGCGGCTGCCGCCCAACAGCGCCAGCGCTTCGGCCACGGGAATGGCTTCTATCAGATCGGGATGCAGCAGGTGGCAATCGGGGATTTCCGTGATGGTGTCCGAAGCCCGGCCATGAAACCCCGCAAGCGTTCCCTTTTTCGTCCGCCTCACCGCAATTGTTGCCCGACGGCGGGACCGGTCGGGCGAGGTGTGAATGGGCCGCATCGGGGCATCGAGCCCCTGCGCGGCCAGCGCGTTGCGCACCACCTCGACTTTCCAGCCAGCGACGAAATCATCAGCCGCGTGCTGCAACTGACATCCGCCGCAGGCTTTGTAGTGGCGACACGGTGCCTTCACCCGCTGATCGGATGGGGTTTCAACCCGTATGTCCTGCAGAAACTGACCCAGCAATGTGCCGCTGACCACCTCACCCGGCAGGGTACGAGGGGCGTAAACGGGGCCATCGGCAATGCCGTCGCCCTGATGACCAAGGCGGGTTATCGTGTACTGCTGTGTCATAAGGGGCCTGATACCGGGGCTTTGCGCACAACAAAAGCCCTATGGGTCCTTTGCATCTATATTGGATCGAAATACGCTGCCTCTCCCTTCGGTCGAACGCGCATTCCGGTGCTACATTGGCCGGAAATGCAAAGGTCCCTTATTCTGCCGCCTCGGCCTGAATGAACCCACCCGATTGGCGATGCCAGAACCGGGCATAAAGCCCGCCTTGCTCCAGCAAGGCGTCATGGGTCCCTGCCTCAACAATACGGCCCTGATCCAGCACGACGATCCGGTCCATCTCGCTGAGTGTGGAGAGGCGATGCGCGATGGCTAGCACCGTCTTGCCCTGCATCACCCGGTGCAGCGCGGTCTGAATCGAGGCTTCGACCTCGGAATCCAGGGCCGAGGTCGCCTCATCCAGCACCAGAATCGGCGCATCCTTCAGAATGGCGCGCGCCAGGGCAATCCGCTGCCGCTGCCCACCGCTGAGTTTCACGCCACGCTCCCCAAGATGCGCGTCATAGCCCTTGCGGCCATGGGCGTCTTGCAGGCCAAGGATGAACTCATGCGCTTCGGCCTTTTGCGCGGCTGCGATCATCTCATCCTCAGAGGCATCTGGACGGCCATAGAGGATATTCTCACGCGCAGAGCGATTGAACATAGCGGTTTCCTGCGTAACCATGCCGATCTGACGGCGCAGGCTGTCCTGCCGGACCCGCGTGACATCCTGATCATCGATGCGAATAGCGCCTTTTTCACTGTCATAAAGCCTGAGGAGCAGCGAAACCAAGGTCGATTTCCCCGCACCCGACGCGCCCACAATGCCCAGTTTCTCGCCGGGGTGAACCACCATATCCACGTCGGACACCCCGCCCACATCGCGCCCATAGGCAAAGCTGATATGGTCAAACCGGATGCGGCCTTCGGACACGATCAGATCGGTTGCATCTGGGGCATCCTCGACCCGTTCGCGGTTGGTCAGGGTTTTCATGCCGTTTTCGATCTCACCCACATTGGCATACAGCCCCATCAGCGTGAAACTGACCCAGCCGGTCATCTGCGCGATACGGATCGACACAGCGCCCGCGGCCACCACATCGCCCGGAGTGGCAGACCCGGCCTGCCACAGCCACAGCGTGGCCCCAAGCAGCAGCACCGGCAAAACGCCCGCCAACGTCATCAGGATGAACCGGAAACTGGCGGACAGACGGCCAAAATCCAGCGATCTTTCCCGCAGATCGACCATGGCATTGCGGGCGGCGCTATCCTCGAATTCGGAATGGGCGAACAGTTTGACGGTTTTGATATTGGTGATCGTATCCACCACCTGACCGGACACCATCGCCCGCGCCCCCGCCCGCGCGGCGGATCGTTTGCGGATGCGCGGCAGATACCAGCGCACCAGCATGAAATACAGCACCAGCCACGCCGCAAAGGGCAGCATCACCAGCGGATGAATAGACCCTAACAAAAGCAAAGACCCCACCAACGAGGCCAGCGCAAACACAATGGCGCTGATCACTTCGGACACGACCGAGGACATCGCGTTTGACGTCTGCATCTGCTTTTGCGCGATCCGCCCGGCAAAATCATCGTCGAAATAGGTGACCGACTGGCCCAGCGTCCAGCGGTTCAGCTTGGCCAAAACCAGCGGCGCGATGTTGGGCATCACGATGTAATTGTTCGACAGCGAGGACAGGCCGAACAGCACAGGGCGTATCAGCATGAAAAACGCCACCGCACCAAGGATCATCCACAGATTATCGCCCGACAAAAACGCCTCGGGGCCGCTGGAGGTCGCGATGTCGATGACAAAGCCCAAAATCCAGGCCGTGCCCGCCTCCATCGCGCCAGCAAAGGCCGAGAAGGACGCCGCGACAAACAGCATTGGCCAGGCGCCCGACAAGGCCCAGCGAATAAACGCCCCCAGCGTCTGTGGCGGGGGCGTTTCAACATTTTTGAACGGGTTTATGAGGTCAGCAACCCTCATTCTGCGGCCTCCGGGTTCAGGAAGCCCCCAGATTGCCGCGCCCAGAACTGCGCGTAAAGCCCGCCTTGGGACAGAAGTTCGGCATGGCCGCCCTGTTCCACAATCCGACCGCCATCCATGACCAGAATGCGGTCCATTTGCGCAATCGTGCTGAGGCGGTGCGCAATGGCGATCACGGTTTTACCTTGCATCATGCCGTAAAGAGTTTCCTGAATTGACGCTTCGACCTCGGAATCTAGGGCGGATGTCGCCTCATCCAAGAGGAGGATCGGAGCGTTTTTCAGGATCACCCGCGCCAGCGTCACCCGCTGCCGCTGGCCGCCCGACAGCTTGACGCCGCGTTCGCCCACATGCGCATCATACCCGGTGCGCCCCTGCGGATCTTGCAGGTCTAGGATGAACTCATGCGCCTCAGCCTGTTTGGCGGCGGCGATCATCTGGTCCTCAGAGGCATCGGGACGAGCATACAGGATGTTGTCGCGCACCGACCGATGCAGCAGCGCACTGTCCTGCTGAACCATGCCGATGTGGCTGCGCAAACTGTCCTGCTTGACATGGGCGATGTTCTGACCGTCGATCAGGATCGCGCCCTGTTCCACGTCGTAAAACCGCAAAAGTAGCTTTACTAGGGTCGATTTCCCCGCACCGGATCGCCCGATCAAACCGATTTTCTCACCGGGTTTGATCGTCAGGTTGATGTGATCCAGACCACCCGTCTTGCGCCCGTAGTGATGCGACAGATCCTGAATATCGATCTGTCCCTTGGCCAGCTGCAAAGGCTTGGCATCCGCCGCGTCCAGCAGATCGATGGGCTGGGCAATCGTCTCCATCCCCTCGGCCACGACGCCAAGCTGACGGAAGAAACTGGTCAGTGCCCACATGATCCACCCGGTCATGGCATTCAACCGCAAGGTCAACGCGGTGGCCGCCGCAACCACACCAACCGAGGCACTGCCCTGCATCCACAGGGCGATGGCCCAGCCGACCACACCCACGATCAGCAGACCGTTCAGCGTGACCAGAACGGCGTCCATGATGGTGAAAATCCGCATCTCGATCTGAAAGGTGCGGCGCGTTTCCTCAATCGCTTCGCGGGCATAGTCCAGCTCTTGCGCGTCATGGGCGAACATTTTGACGGAATGGATGTTGGTATAGCTGTCCACCACGCGGCCCGTCACAGCGGATCGCGCATCGGATGCCGCCTGCGACGCGGGACCAACCCGTGCCACCGTCCAGCGCACCAGCAGCGCATACAGCGCGAACCAGATCAGCAGGGGCAACAGCAGGCGCGGATCCGCCGCCATCAGCAGGATCGCCGCGCCGATCAAATACGCCAGCGAGAATGAAATCGCGTCGAACACCTGAAACACTGCCTCACCCGCAGCGGGCGGCGTTTGCATGATGCGGTTGGCGATGCGACCGGCAAAGTCATTCTCGAACCAGCCCACAGACTGGCGCAGCACATGTTTATGCGCCCGCCACCGGATCAGGGTGCCAAAGTTCGGCAGAATCGTGTTGTTCAGCAGCAGCACGTCGATCACATGCAACAGTGGCCGCAGCAACAATACGAACACCGCCACCAGGATCAGCTCGGTCCCGTGGTCCTGCCAGACCTCGGCAGGCGAGCCTGACAACAGGTCAACAACCCGGCCCATATAGTAGATCAGCCCGACTTCAACCGCCGCGACGACGACGGAAATCAGCGCCGCCCAAAAGAACACCAGCTTAAAGGGCTGGGAATAGTCCAGCATAAAGGGCCACAGCCGCGTCGGCGGCGTGTCGGTTTCCTTATAGGCGACAAAAGGGTCAACGAGGTTTTCGAAATAGCGAAACATGGAGAGTGCTCCGATTGAGCAGAGAATTAGTCATGCGAAGAAAGATGGCGCCAGAACACCACCCCTACGGGTCAACGTGTTCCAGCTTTAGCCGAACCAGATCCCGTAATACATTCGCATCCCTCCGTTCATTGGATAGGCGCACGTAACCACAAAGAAATGGTTTTGTCATCCCCTTTTGAGACTTCGCATCAAGGGCTCAGCAGATCGTCGCGGTTCAGGGAAAAGCCCGAGGCGATCCAGCGGGCCTCAAGCTCGGCCAGTTTTCTGCCCAGCGCGGGGCCGGTGAAATCGGGGATCAGGTCGGTGGCCTGCACCGGGAAATCCGCCGCAGCGCCGGTGCGCAGGTCCTGGCGCATCTGTTCCGACCAGGGCTGTTCCAGCAGGGCGCAGCGCAGCAGAGTTTCGTGCATTCCGCCCTCTTCACCATAGCGGAAACCCAGCTCGGCGATGGTGGCGGTGCCCGTGGCCTCATCCCGCATCCGGGTCAGGCGTTGCAATTGTGCCTTGCTGAGGCGCAGGGTCTTGGCATGCTCGGGCGTGGCGATCGACGCCAAGCGGCGGATCGGATCGGGCGCAACCCCGGCCTGATCCTCCAGCGCGACCAGAGGCGCCAGTGACCGGTCCTCGGCCCCCGGCAGAACCTGCGCCAGAACCCCCGCCTGCCGCATGGCCGCGACCGAGGGCGCGGGATCCGGTGCGCCCAGCAGTTTCAACAACTCAGCCCCCACCCGTTCGCGTGACAGCTGCACCAAACCATCCAGATTGGCCGCAATCGCCGCCAGCGCATCCGGGTCGAACCCGGCCTCGGCATCGCCATACCACGCATGAAACCGGAAATACCGCAATGAGCGCAGGTAGTCTTCGCGAATGCGGTTTTCAGCCGTGCCAATGAACCGCACGCGTCGCGCCTGCAGGTCGGGCAGACCGTTCAGCGGGTCCAGAACAGACCCGTCGGGCCGGGCGTAAATCGCGTTCATGGTGAAATCGCGGCGCGCTGCGTCCTCTTCCACCTTGTCAGAGAAAGCCACAACCGCGCGGCGGCCATCGGTTTCCACATCGCGGCGAAAGGTTGTGATCTCATGCGGGGCACCGTTGCTGACCACGGTGATGGTGCCATGTTCGATCCCCGTGGGAATGGCCTTGAGGTCCGCTGCCTGCGCCAATTCCATTACCCGTTCAGGATGGGCATCGGTGGCAATGTCAATGTCCGAGACCGGCGCGCCCAGCAGGGCGTTGCGCACGCAGCCGCCCACAAACAGCGCCTGCGCCCCGGCTTCGGTCAAGGCTGCGCAGACCTTTTGTGTGGCCGGATCGGTGATCCAGGCTTCTGTAATTTGCGTCATTCACTCACCTGTGCGGCCAGTCCCCGCAACATCCGGGCCGTCGCGCCCCAGATGTAATAAGGACCGAACGGCACTGTGTAATAATATCTTTTCTGACCCCGCCAGCGGCGCGATTCAACGATATAATTCGCAGGATCAAGCACATGTGCAAGCGGAACCGAAAAGACCTCATCCACTTCGCCGGGTTCCGGGATCACCTGAAACGGCGCACGCAGGATCGCCACAACCGGGGTCACGTTGAACGAAGTGACGGTTTCATGGGTCGGCAGATGCCCCAGAACCTCGGGCAGGTCGGGTGGCAGGCCAATCTCTTCCTGCGCCTCGCGCAGGGCGGTGGCGGTGACATCGGCGTCGCCCTCATCCTGCTTGCCGCCGGGAAAGGCGATCTGGCCAGGGTGATGTTTCAAAGCCGAGGACCGTTTGGTCAGTATCACACGCGGCGTCTCGCTAGTGGTTAAGATCGGCACCAGCACCCCTGCCGGGCGCAGCTTGCGGTTTTCCGGCAGTTTAGTGTCTGGGTTCAGGTCAAAATCGCTGGACCCGCGGCCCGGGCGGTCAAGTGCCGCCCGCAGCTGTTCAGTTGGGTCAGGCGTTATCCGCATCGAAACCCACGGTGCTGGGATCCAGCACGTAATGCGCGCCGCAGAACTGACAATCGGCGGTCACGTCGCCCTCGGGCGTAGTCATCTTTTCGATGTCCCTCGCCGAATAGATCGACAGGCTTTGACGCACACGGTCCTCGGAACAGGTACAGCCGAACTGCACGGGCTGCGCGTCATAGACCCGTGGCTGTTCCTCGTGAAACAGACGGACCAGCAGATCGGTCGGCGCAATGGACGGCCCGATCAGCTCCAGATCCTCAACCGTATCCAACAGGATGTTGACGCGGCCCCAGTTTTCACCTTCGTCGCCATCGACCAGATCATCGGCGGTCAAAATGTCGCCAGTGCCCTCGCTGGTTGCAGCAAAGGGCGAAGCTTTGGGCATGTGCTGCAACATGATCCCACCCGCACGCCAGTGTTCACCGACACCCGGCTCGGTCGATTTGCCGAAGCTCAGCGAAAAGCGCGTGGGCAGCTGTTCGGACTGGGCAAAATACGCCTCGGCACAGGCGCTGATCGACCCTCCGGCCAGCGGGGTGATCCCCTGATAGGGCTGCGTGCCCTCACCCTGATCGATCATGATGGCGAAATAGCCTTCGCCCACCTGATCAAACGGCGCACCATCGGTCAGGCGTTCGCGGTCAAAGCTGGCATAGGCGCGGATGCGGGCCGGTTCGCCCTCTTGCGTAGGAGCGTAATAGTCGGTTGCGATCATCCGCACCGGGCCTTTGGACTGAACCTGCAGCGACAGTTTCCAGCGCAGCGAAATCGTTTGCCCGATCAGCGCGGTCAGCAGGGCCATCTCGGCCACCAGCGCCTCGACCTTTTCGGGATAGTCGTGCTGTTTCAGGATGCCGTCCAGCACACCATCCAGACGGGCCACGCGGCCGCGCATATCCGACAGATCAAGTTGAAAGGGCAGGACGGTGTCGTCCCACGCGATTTTGGTTCCAAGAGACATGGGGTTTCCTTACACGCCACAGATTGGCATACCGCCAGCATATAGGTCGAAGACTTCGGGTTGTAAGGGGCCATACATGATAAGGCGGTTCGGTGAAACCCCGCAAAAGGGTCGGAAATACATCAGGCGTGTGGGCGTTTATGCTTTGCTGCCGCGCGGCTGGCACCTGTTGCTGACCTGCCAGACCCAACCCGGACCCGACCTGCAACTGCCCGGCGGCGGGATCGATCCCGGAGAATCGCCGATCACCGCCTTGCATCGCGAAGTGTTCGAAGAAACCGGCTGGTCCATTGCCGACCCGCAGCGGATCGGTGCGTTTCGGCGGTTTACCTTCATGCCGGAATACGACCTGTGGGCCGAAAAGGTCTGCCTGATCTACCGCGCCCGCCCCATACGCCGTCTTGGCCCCCCGTCCGAGCCGTTTCACGATGCGATCTGGATGCATTCCGCCGATGCGGTCGAGATGTTGGGCAATGCGGGTGACCGGCATTTTGCAACGCGGCACCTGAACGGACTTTAAGTCCCGTTATACTCGAAGAACACGGCTGAAACGTCGTCATCCATGCCCGTACCGGGGGCCATGGCCTGGGTCAGGCGCCAGAACATATCATCCAGAAACTCAGTCCCGTGGCGGCCCGGCGCGCAATCAATGGCCATCTGGCGCAGGCCGTCCTCCTCAAGCAACCCACCGCCCGCAAGGCTGCATTCGGTGAATCCGTCGGAATACATCAACAGCCGGTCACCGGGTTTCAGATAGGTTTCGATCCGTTGAAACGAGACATCCGGCAACAACCCAATGGGCAGCCCGCCCTCGCCCAGAAACTCGGTCCGGCCATCGCAGCGCAACACCAGAGGATGCGGATGCCCGGCCTGCACCATTTTCAGATGCCCGTTGCGCAGGTCGATAATGGCGTAGACCATCGTGAAATACTCTTCGACGCCGGCGTCGGCCATCAGGCGACAGTTGAGCATCTCCGCCACCTGTTCCGGCGGCAACAGCGCATAGAACTTGTCGAACCGCTTTTCCATGGCCACGTTCTGATCAAAGTGGCTGCTGGATAGATACCCCCCAAGACGCGCCGTCATCATGGCCGAGGTGATGCCGTGGCCCGACACATCGATGCTGTAAAAGCCAACCCGGTTCACCCCGGGGGAAAACATCCCCACCAGATCGCCGCCAATGTGACCGCAGGGCTTCAGTAACAGACTTATGCGGGATTTTCCAAAGTCGCGCGTCAGTTCCGGCACCAGCGATTCCTGAATCTTGCGCGCCTGAATCAAATCCTTGTCGATGGCATCATGCGCCACGCGCAATTCCTTCAGCGCGGTTTCGATCATGCGGTTTTTCTCGGACAGTTCGCGCTGCATATCCAGAATCCGCGCGCCTGCCGAAATGCGCGCGCGCAGCTCATCGGCCTCAAGTGGTTTGATCAGGAAATCGTCGGCACCGGCGTCAAGGCCCTTGGCCACCTCCTGCTTTTCGCTTTTTGAGGTCAAAAGGATAAAATAACTGTATTGGTCGCTGTCCATGGCCCGGAACGCGCGGCAGAATTCCAGCCCGCTCATCCCCGGCATGACCCAATCGCTGACCACCAGATCCGGCGGATTGTCAGCACAGATTTCGATCGCAGCCTCGCCAGTGTCAGCTTCAAGCACCTCAAAACCCCACTTTTTCAGCGAGGCCACCAGAATCCGTCTTTGCAGGCGGCTGTCATCGACGACCAGCACCTTTTGGATCGCACCAAAATCCAGATCGGACCTGGCCTCTGCCTGACTGCCCTGTGTCACCTGTACCCTCTGCACTGCGACGTTTTCTGATCGCAGCGACCCTAGCGCGCAGCGGTTTAACATCCCGTGAAGGCGTCTTTTGTCGTGGTTTAACCCGACCTTTACCGAGCGCGGCCTATGCAAGTCACATCGCGATATCTGTGGAGGCACCGAACATGATCGACTGGTCCAGGGTCAGACAGCTCAGGGATGAGGTTGGTGCCAGCGAGTTCGACGAGGTGGTTGAGATTTTTCTGGACGAAGTGCAGGAAACCATCGACAGGGTACACGGCGATACCAACCGTCTTGAGTTCGAGCAGAACATGCACTTTCTGAAAGGCAGCGCACTCAGCCTTGGGTTCGACCGGTTTTCCAAACTGTGTCAGGATGCGGAACGCCACGCCGCTGCAGGACAGGCGGCCGAGGTTGATCTGACCGCCCTGCTGCAAATCTATGACGAATCCCGCACCGTGTTTCTGGCCGAAAAAGGTACAAATCTGGCTTAGATCACGAACTGCGCCAGCGTCTCATCTTCGGTTATGTCAGTATAGGTAAACCCGGCCTCGTCCAGATGGGCAAACAGGCGGGCAAAATTCTCGGGCTTGCGGGTTTCAATCCCGATCAGGACCGAGCCGAAATTGCGCGCCGATTTCTTCATGTATTCGAACCGGGCGATGTCATCCTCGGGGCCGAGAATGCCCAGAAACTCCTTCAGCGCACCGGGGCGCTGCGGCAGGCGCAGGATGAAGTATTTCTTGACGCCCGAATAGCGCTGCGCCCGTTCCTTGACCTCGGGCAGGCGTTCGAAATCGAAATTGCCGCCCGATGTAAGGCAAACCACAGTCTTGCCACGGATAAAGCTTTGGATGTCGCCCAGCGCCTCAATCGCCAACGCACCTGCGGGCTCCAGCACGATGCCTTCGACATTCAGCATCTCAATCATCGTGGTGCAGATGCGATCCTCGGACAGGACATGCACGTCCGACAGATGGCGATCCTTGAGCAGCTCAAACGGTTTCGCACCAATCTTTCCAACCGCAGCGCCATCGACGAAATTGTCGATATGATCCAGCGCCACCGGATGCCCCGCCGCCATTGCCGCATGCAGGCAGGCGCCGCCTTTTGGTTCGACAAACAGGCAATGGGTACGATCCCCGAACCACGTCGCCACACCCGAGGACATGCCGCCCCCGCCCACCGGCAGGATCACGTGGTCGGGCAGTTTGCCCAGCTGTTCTTCGATCTCAACCGCCAGTGATGCCTGACCTTCGATCACATCCTCATCGTCAAAAGGCGACAGGAAATGCCCGCCCTGCTGTGCGCACCAGGCTTGGGCAGCGGCCAAGGTGTCATCGAAATAGTCTCCGGTCAGATGGATTTCGATATTGTCGCCACCAAAGATGCGGGTTTTCTGGATTTTCTGCTGCGGTGTGGTGACTGGCATGAAGATCACGCCCTTCACGCCCAGATGCCTGCACATGAAGGCCACACCCTGCGCATGGTTGCCCGCGCTGGCGCAAACGAACAGGTCCTGACCCTGCTGCTTGCGCATGGCATTGAACGCACCGCGGATTTTATACGACCGCACCGGGCTGAGGTCTTCGCGTTTGAGCCAGATGTCAGCCCCATACCGATCAGACAGATGGGCATTCCGCTGCAACGGCGTTGCCGGAAACACAGAGCGCATCGCCTGTTCGGCAGCGCGGGCACGGGTCATGAAATCAGTCATGACCCGTTCACTGGCCGATCCTGACTAAAAGAGCAAGGAATACATCTGTGTACGCATCAGTTGAGTTCGCGTTTTTCGACAAATACGCCGAACATCGTGGTCAGGATGCTGACATTGACCAGAGGCAGAACCAGGGTTCCAAAGAACAAGGTCAGCAAAATGCCCAATACCGGGATAAAGGCAAGTGCCGTAAAGATCAGTTGTATCACAAACTGAAACAGAAAGTTCACGACCAGCAGCGTTAAGATAGCCCCGGTTGTGCCCTCGGTGTTGCTCCAGGCGCCGCTGAAAGACAGCGGGTTTCCAATGGCTGCCGCCGGCAGAATGATGGACAGTCGGTAAAAGCAAGCGACCAAAAAGATGGCGTAAACCGCGGCAATCGCCAATGCCAATACGCCGCCGATTATCGAAACAACAAGACTGATTGGTATAAAGGCAAGTCCCATCAATAGCCCAAGCAACAGAAGCCGTCCGAAATAGGCTAGGATTCTGTCGAACCGGAAGGTCGGGAAAATGCCGCGGGGGTATTCCTCAAGCAGAATAAAGCGGTGCCAGGACACAGCGATCCAGAACGTAGTCACAAAGCCAACAATGATCAGGCAGATCACAAACAGAACAATCGATCCGGTTGAGGCTGTGGACGGTAAATCTCCGGTCTGCGCGCCCAGTTCGTCCAGCGGAATATCCAGAACAAAAAACGCCGCAATGATCACCGCAGTTGCAACCAGTGCAGGGCCCGTTGTGATCTGAAGCACCTGCTTGAGGTTTCCAAACACCATCCGCACGGAATGAACAAAAATCTGCCAGCCCAACATTGAAAAACTGCCCCTTCAACCAATCATTGTTCTCTTTGAGCCTGTTTCACCGCAATTCCCGCCCAGCGTCAACGCAGATAACTTGCCCCCGCTTTCAAAACCCGCTAGGGGCCAAGCGTTCTACGCATAAGGGGAAGTCAGATGTCCGCGCCCAAGAAAGTTGTTCTGGCCTATTCCGGTGGCCTTGATACCTCGATCATTCTGAAATGGTTGCAGACCGAATATGGCTGTGAGGTTGTCACCTTCACCGCCGATCTGGGTCAGGGTGAGGAACTGGAACCCGCCCGTAAAAAGGCCGAGCTGCTGGGGATCAAACCCGAAAACATCTATATCGAGGACATCCGCGAGGAATTTGTCCGCGATTTCGTCTTCCCCATGTTCCGTGCAAATGCGCAGTATGAGGGGCTGTACCTGCTGGGCACCTCCATCGCGCGCCCGCTGATCTCGAAACGTTTGGTTGAGATTGCCGAGGCCACCGGTGCCGATGCCGTGTCCCACGGCGCGACCGGCAAGGGCAACGATCAGGTTCGGTTCGAACTGGCGGCCTACGCCCTGAACCCCGACATCAAGGTCATTGCGCCCTGGCGTGAATGGGACCTGACCAGCCGCACCAAGCTGCTGGAATTTGCCGAACAGAACCAGATCCCGATCGCCAAGGACAAACGTGGTGAGGCGCCGTTCTCGGTCGATGCGAACCTTTTGCACACCTCGTCCGAGGGTAAGGTTCTGGAAGACCCCGCCGATATGGCGCCGGATTACGTCTATCAGCGCACCGTCCACCCCGAAGACGCGCCGAACACGCCCGAATTCATCGAGATCGGTTTCGAAAAAGGCGACGCGGTCAGCATCAATGGCGAGGCGATGAGCCCCGCGACCATCCTGACCAAATTGAACGAATATGGCGGCAAGCACGGCATTGGCCGTCTGGATCTGGTCGAAGGCCGGTTCGTCGGTATGAAGTCGCGCGGCATTTATGAGACCCCCGGCGGCACCATCCTGCTGGAAGCACACCGTGGGATCGAATCCATCACCATGGACCGCGGCGCGATGCATCTGAAAGACCAGCTGATGCCGCAATATGCCGAGCTGATCTATAACGGCTTCTGGTACTCGCCCGAACGTGAGATGCTGCAGGCCGCCATCGACCGCTCGCAAGAACATGTCACCGGCACCGTCCGTGTGAAACTGTACAAAGGTCTGGCCTCGACCGTGGGCCGCTGGTCGGATCACTCGCTCTATTCCGAGGCACACGTGACCTTTGAGGAAGACGCCGGCGCTTATGATCAGAAAGACGCGGCGGGCTTTATCCAACTGAACGCGCTGCGCCTGAAACTGCTGGCGGCGCGTGACAAGCGGTTGTCGAAGTAACGCGATAGCATTCTAAAAAACCCCGGCCCGCAACGCCGGGGTTTTTCATCTCTGCGTCAGTTCCAGTTGGGTCACCCTTGCCCGCCCCGCCCGGTTGCCTTTACCCAAAGGTCAACTGAGGAGGAACACCATGTTGCAGGACATCGCGGACGGCATTCAAAAGGGTCTGAACGGCAAAAGCTTTGACGGCTCGCTGAAATTCGATTGCGGCGATGACGGGGTCATCGTTCTGGCCAATAATCAGGCCACCACACAGGATCAGGACGCGGATTGCACCATCCGCATTTCGCAGGACAATCTGACGAAACTGCTGACCGGCAAGCTGAACCCGATGACCGGGGTTGCGTTGGGTAAGCTCAAGATTTCGGGAAATATGGGTGTGGCGATGAAGCTGGGTCAGCTGTTGGGATAAACTCGTCTCACCACCCCGTGACAAACCATGTCAGGCGATTGCGCCGGGGGAAAAGACAAGGCAGCCTGATCTCAGAAGGAGACCTGCCATGACACGCATCGCTTATCTCGACTACGTCAAACCGACGCTTCTTTTTGCTTTGATCACCATCGCGGCGCTGCTGCGCGCGGCCCCCGCGCCCGCCGCCGGACCCGAGACCCTGACGGTTGCCGGAGGCTGTTTCTGGTGTGTCGAATCCGATTTCGAATCCGTACCCGGCGTGATTGGTGCCGTGTCCGGTTTCACCGGCGGCAAGGCAGCCAACCCCACCTATGATCAGGTGTCCAAGGGTGGCACCGGCCACTATGAGGCCGTCCAGATCACCTTTGACCCGGCCCGCGTTTCCCGTGAAACCCTGCTGAGCATGTTTTTCCGTTCGGTCGATCCCACGGATGCAGGCGGTCAGTTCTGCGACCGGGGAAACAGCTATCGCACGGCGATTTTCGTCTCTAACGCTGGGGAAAAGGCCCTGGCCGAGGCAGCAAAGGCTGATGCCCAGCGCGCCCTTGGGCAGACCGTGGTCACCCCAATCCTGCAGGAAGGGGCGTTTTATCCGGCCGAGGAATATCACCAGGACTATTACAAGGGCGAAAAGCTGGTCTTCACCCGCTTTGGTCCCAAGCGTCAGAAGAACGCCTATAAAGCCTATCGCAATGCCTGCGGCCGCGACGCGCGCGTCAAGCAGCTGTGGGGCGGCGACGCACCTTTTGTCGGCTCTTAACTGAACCGCGCCTCGTGCACCTCTTTGAGGTCGGGGATCACATCAGCAGTCCCGTGCCGCGTGACCATCAAGGCCGCGGCACGATTTGCTTGCAGGATCGCCTGCGCCATCGGCATCCCACGATCCATCCAAGCCAAAACATAACCGGTGAACGTATCGCCCGCGCCCGTCGTATCCACGGCCTGCACCTTATGGGCGGCAAACTCGGATACCTCCCCCCCATGGTAGTAGCGCGCGCCCTTTGCGCCCAGCGTGACGATGACATGCGCAATGTCCAGATCGCTCACCGATTGGCCCGTGGCCTGATGCAGCTGTTCGGCCTCAACCTCGTTCAGGATCAGGAAATCCAGATAGGGCAGAACGGCCTGCACAGAGTCGGCCTGAAACGGGGCGGCGGCGTAACAGACGGTCAGGCCCATCTTGCGCCCCATGCGGGCAGCCTCGACCTGAAGGTTGGTTTCGTTCTGCATCACCAGCAGATCGCCCTGCGACGCGGATGACAGGGCTTGCCCCAATTGATCGTCCGAGATCGCGTGGTTCGAACCCTGAAACAGGATGATATTGTTCTCACCCTTGGCATCCACCGCGATAATCGCATGACCCGTGGGTACGTCCACCTGCGCGATATGGCGCGTGTCCACGCCATATTCCGTCAACCGATCCCGCGCCCACAGCCCATCTGCACCCACGGCCCCGATATGCGCAATCCGCGCACCGGCACGGGCGGCGGCGACAGACATATTCGCGCCTTTGCCCCCAAGAAACCGATCCAGACGATTGGCCGAAAGCGTCTCACCCGGTCCGGGCAGATGCGGCACGTCATAGATCATGTCCGCATTGATCGAGCCGAGATTCCAGATCGTCATGGTTTGCCCGAAATATCGCAGGAGGCGAGGATCGCCATGTTCAGAATGTCATTCGCCGTCGACACGGTCGAACAGATCTGAATCGGCTTGTCGATGCCCGACAGGATCGGGCCAATCACAGTCGCTCCGCCCATTTCCTGCATCAGCTTGGTGGAAATCGACGCCGAATGGCGCGCCGGAACGATCAGGATATTCGCGGGACCGGTCAGACGCTGGAACGGATAGCTGGCCTGCTGATCCACGTTCAGGGCAACATCGACGGTCATTTCGCCTTCGTATTCGAAATCCACGCCGCGCTGGTCCAGAACCGCAGGCGCACGGTGCATCTTTTCGGCCCGTTCCGACACCGGATAGCCGAAGGTCGAGAAACTGACAAAGGCCACACGTGGCTCAAGCCCCATATGGCGGGCCACGGCGGCGGAACGTTCTGCGATATTGGCCAAATCGTTTTCGTCGGGCCATTCATGCACAAGGGTGTCCCCGATCAGCACGATCCGCCCCTTGTGCAACAAGGCTGTCACACCAGCAGCCCCATGCGTCGCATCCGCATCAAACACATGGTTGATCCGGTCCAGCACATGCGCCGATTTGCGTGTGGCCCCGGTCACCAGACCATCGCCATGCCCATGTGCCAGCATCAGGGATGAAAACACGTGCCGGTCCCGCGCCGCCAGCCGGTGAATATCCTTGCGATCAAACCCTTTGCGCTGAAGCCGCTGATAGAGAAAGTCCTTGTAGGCATCCAGATGCGTGGTTCTGGCGGCGTTCACCACCTCAAGCTCGCGCACGGCATCGCCCAGACCGGCCTCTTCCAGCTTTTGCTTTACCTCTTCCGAGCGACCGACAACCAGCGCCTTACCAAAGCCCGAGCGCTGATAGGTCACCGCCGCACGCAATACGCGCGGATCGTCGCCTTCGGCAAAGATCATCCGGCTTTGCGCCGCGCGGGCGCGGGCGTTCAGACCGCGCAGGATGCTGGCGGTCGGGTCCATGCGGGATTTCAGGCTCAGCTCATAGGCGTCCATGTCGATGATTGGACGCCGCGCAGCCCCGGTATCCATCCCGGCCTTGGCAACGGCGGGCGGAATGCGGTGGATCAGGCGCGGATCGAACGGCGTGGGAATAATGTAATCGCGCCCGAAGGTCAGCGATTTGCCATAGGCCATGGCGACCTCATCCGGCACATCCTCGCGCGCCAGATTGGCCAGCGCATGGGCACAGGCGATCTTCATCTCATCATTGATCGCGCGGGCGTGAATATCCAAAGCGCCGCGGAACAGGTAGGGGAAGCCCAGAACGTTATTCACCTGATTGGGATAGTCGCTGCGCCCGGTGGCGACGATGGCATCCACACGCACCTCATGTGCCTCTTCCGGCGTAATCTCGGGATCGGGGTTCGCCATGGCAAAAATCACCGGGTTGTCGGCCATGCTGGCCACCATATCCTGCGTCACCGCCCCTTTGACCGAGACACCCAGGAACACGTCCGCGCCCTTCATGGCATCTTCCAGCGTGCGCAATTCGGTGGTGATCGCGTGCGCCGATTTCCACTGGTTCATCCCTTCGGTGCGGCCCTGATAGATCACGCCCTTGGTGTCGCACACGATGCAGTTCTCATGCCGCGCGCCCATCGATTTCAGCAATTCGATACAGGCGATCCCGGCAGCCCCTGCGCCGTTCAGAACGATCTTCACATCCTCGATCTTCTTGCCCGAGATATGCAGCGCGTTCAGCAGCCCCGCCGCACAGATCACCGCCGTGCCATGTTGGTCATCGTGAAAGACGGGAATGTCCATCTCTTCCTTCAGGCGCTGTTCGATGATGAAACATTCGGGCGCTTTGATGTCCTCAAGGTTGATCCCACCAAAGGTCGGCCCCATCAGACGCACAGCGCGGCAGAATTCGTCCGGGTCTTCGGTATCCAGTTCAATATCGATCGAATTCACATCCGCGAACCGCTTGAACAGGACGGATTTCCCCTCCATCACCGGTTTCGACCCCAGCGCGCCCAGATTGCCAAGACCCAGAACCGCCGTCCCGTTCGAAATCACCGCAACCAGATTGCCCTTGTTGGTATAGTCATAGGCTGTTTCGGGCGCCTCAGCGATGGCCTCGCAGGGAACCGCCACACCGGGGCTATAGGCCAGCGACAGATCGCGCTGGGTGGTCATCGGGACGGTGGCCTGCACCTCCCACTTGCCGGGGGTCGGGTCCAGGTGAAAGGCCAGCGCTTCTTCTTTGGTGATCTTCGTTTTGGGCATGGAATATGTCGTTTCTTTGCAAGTTGGGGCCTTAGCGTCTTAGCCTAGGCCCGCCTCAGCCTCAACGACAATAGATTTCGCCTTTCGTCGCAGCCGCCGGATTTGTAAGGTCGCGCCGGAATACGCCAGAAGGGAACAGCCTTGTCCACAGTCACGCCGATGATGGCGCAATATCTCGAAATCAAAGACGCCCATGCCGACGCGCTGCTGTTTTACCGCATGGGCGATTTCTACGAGATGTTTTTCGAGGACGCCGTCAACGCGGCCGAGGCGCTGGACATCGCCCTGACCAAGCGCGGCAAACACAATGGCGAGGACATCCCCATGTGCGGCGTCCCCGTCCATGCCGCCGAGGGATATCTGCTGACCCTGATCCGCAAAGGGTTCCGCGTGGCCGTGTGCGAACAGATGGAAAGCCCGGCTGAGGCGAAGAAAAGAGGCTCTAAATCAGTGGTTCGGCGCGATGTTGTGCGTCTGGTCACCCCCGGCACACTGACCGAGGACGCCCTGCTTGAGGCCCGCCGCCACAACTTTCTGGCCGCCTATGCCGAGGTTCGGGATGAGGCCGCATTGGCCTGGGCCGATATTTCCACCGGCGCGTTTCACGTGATGCCTTTGACATCCGTTCGGCTCAGCCCGGAACTGGCGCGGCTGGCCCCGTCCGAGCTGATCGTGGCCGACGGGGCGGAGCGGGAACTGAACGAAACCACCCGCGATCTGGGTATTTCGCTGACCCCCATCGGGCGCGCCAGTTTCGACAGCACGGCGGCGGAAAAACGCATCTGCGGGTTGTTTCACGTGGGCGCTTTGGATGCGTTCGGGTCCTTTGGCCGGGCCGAAGTGTCCGCCATGGGCGCATTGATCGACTATCTTGAGATCACGCAGAAAGGCAAATTGCCCCTGCTGCAGACGCCTTTGAAGGAATCCGAGGATCGCGTGGTGCAGATCGACGCCGCCACGCGCCGCAACCTGGAACTGACCCGATCCCTGTCCGGGGGCCGCGCCGGATCATTGCTGTCGGTGATTGACCGCACCGTAACACCGGGGGGCGCCCGCCTGCTGGAACAACGCCTTTCCAGCCCCTCACGCAATCTGGATGTGATCCACGCCCGACTGGATGCGGTGAATTTCGCCGCTGAAGACAGCCTGATCGCCTCGGATCTGCGCGAGGCCCTGCGCAAAACCCCCGATCTGGACCGCGCCCTGTCCCGCCTGTCCCTGGAACGTGGCGGCCCGCGCGATCTGGCCGCCATCCGCAACGGGCTGACCCAGGCCGCCGCAATCGCCGAACTCTGCGAGGGTCAGGACCTGCCGGTTCTGCTGGCGACCGCCCTGCAAAACCTCGTTGGCTTTGACAACCTGCTAAACCTGCTGGACGAGGCGCTTGTGGCCGAACCACCCCTTCTGGCCCGCGACGGTGGCTTCATCGCGCCCGGGTTTGACGCGGAACTGGACGAGGCCCGCACCCTGCGCGACGAGGGCCGATCCGTCATCGCAGGCTTTCAACAGAAATACGCGGAACATACCGGCATCACCTCGTTGAAGATCAAGCACAACAACGTGCTGGGCTATTTCATCGAAACCACGGCCACCCATGCCGAGAAGATGCTGAACCCACCGTTCAGTGAGACCTATATCCACCGCCAGACCACCGCCAATCAGGTACGGTTCACCACGGTCGAACTGTCCGAGATCGAAACCCGCATCCTGAACGCCGGAAATCTGGCATTGGAGATCGAAAAGCGGCTCTATCAAAGGCTATCTGACGAGGTTCTCGCCCTCGCCGCCCGCCTGAACCAAGCTGCCCGCGGGCTGGCAGAACTGGATCTCACCACAGCACTTGCCGATCTTGCGCGCGGTGAAAACTGGTGCCGCCCCCAGGTCGACAGCTCGCGCGCCTTCAATATCCAAGGCGGTCGCCACCCGGTCGTTGAACACGCGCTGCGCCAGCAATCGGGTGATGCCTTCATCGCCAATGACTGCGACCTCAGCGCCGATCAGGGTGCCGCGGTCTGGCTGCTGACCGGTCCCAACATGGCCGGTAAATCCACATTCCTGCGCCAAAACGCCCTGATTGCACTGCTGGCACAAATGGGCAGCTACGTCCCCGCCGAACAGACTCATATCGGCGTTGTCAGCCAGCTGTTCAGCCGTGTCGGAGCCTCGGACGATCTGGCGCGTGGCCGCTCGACCTTCATGGTAGAAATGGTCGAAACCGCCGCTATTCTGAACCAGGCCGACGACCGTGCGCTTGTCATTCTGGACGAAATCGGGCGCGGAACAGCCACCTATGACGGCCTCTCCATCGCCTGGGCCACGCTGGAACACCTGCACGCCGCAAACCAATGCCGCGCCCTTTTCGCAACGCATTACCACGAACTCACCGCACTGGCCGGGAAACTGACAGGCGTCGACAATGCCACTGTCGCCGTCAAGGAATGGGAAGGTGAGGTCATTTTCCTGCACGAGGTCCACAAGGGTGCTGCCGACCGGTCCTATGGCGTTCAGGTCGCGCAATTGGCGGGCCTCCCGGCCTCGGTCGTCGATCGCGCCCGCGTAGTGCTGGATCAACTAGAGAAAACCGAACGCGAAGGCGGCAAGCAAAAGGCGCTGATCGACGACCTGCCACTGTTCTCCGCCGCACCGCCGCCTCCGCCCCCAGCGCCAAAAACCTCCCCTGTCACGGACATGCTGGACGACATCCTGCCGGATGAGCTCAGCCCCCGCGACGCGCTCGACCTGATCTACAAACTGAAAGAGGCGGCCAAAAACTGACCGCCCCTTCTTCTTGTTCAAAATACGGCCGCCGGAGGCTTGGCCTCGCAGAGGCCAATCAGCTCGCAGGCGTCGACGATACGCCAACCTGTGCCGGGCGCAGCAAACGGTCATGCAGCATGAACCCTTCGGCCGAGACCTGAATGATGTCCCCTGCGCGCGTACCGGGCACCGGGGCCTCAAACATCGCCTCATGCACATTCGGGTCAAAGCGATCCCCCACTTCCGGGGTAATCACCTCGATCCCGTGTTTCTGAAACACATCCTTCAGCGCACGCATGGTCAGCTCAACACCTTCAAGCAGACCGGCAGCCACTTCTTTCTGTTCGTCGGTGGCCGCCTCAAGCGCACGTTTCATGTTGTCGTAAACCGGCAGCATGTCACGGGCCAGTTTCGAGCCACCATACTGTTCCGCATCCCGACGCGCCTTATCGCCGCGCTTGCGCGCGTTTTCGGCATCCGCCAGCGCGCGCATGAATTTGTCTTTGTAATCGTCCCGCTCGGCACGCAGTTCATCCAGCTCCAGCGCTTCATCGCTGAATTCCGCGATCTCTTCCGCCAGTTCTTCGGCCTCAGCGGCTGCGATATCGTCCAGAAAATCTTCGTTCTTGGGCTCTGCCATCTCTTACCCTCTAGCTCCGGTCGGATATCAGCTTGCCGACCAGTTGCGCCGTATAATCCACGATCGGTACGATCCGCCCATAGTTCAGACGTGTGGGTCCGATGACCCCAACCGCACCGATTATCTTACGATCAGCGTTCATATATGGAGACACCACCAAAGAGGAACCCGAAAGTGAGAAAAGTTTGTTCTCAGACCCGATAAAAATGCGCACACCCTCGCCTTCTTCGGTCAATTCCAGAAATTCGGCGATGTCACGTTTGCGTTCCAGATCGTCAAACAGGGTGCGGATTCGGTCCAACTCTTCGGCCTGACCCGGTTCATTCAACAGATTCGCCCGTCCGCGCACGATCAAACGGGCCGAGTCTTCCCCGTCTCCGTCCCAAGCCGCCATGCCACTTTCGACCATTTCCCGCGCCAGCACATCGATCTCTTGCTTGCGGGCATCGATTTGGGTCAGCATCTGACGACGCACTTCGCTCAGCGTCCGGCCTTCGATCAGTGCGTTCAGAAAATTCGCTGCCTCGCGCATGGAACTGGGCGTTTGCCCCGGCGGAGGTGAGAACAGTCGGTTCTCCACGTGACCGTCCGAGAACACCAAAACCACCAACGCACGGTCATGGCCCAGCGAGACGAACTCGATATGCTTGATCTCGGCCTCGTGCTTGGGCGTCAGAACCAGCGAGGCGCCTTGTGTCACGTGTGATAAAGCCGATCCCACACGATCCAGCATCCCCCCCACATCGCCTGCGTTAGAGCCTAATGTCTGGTCCAGCTTCTGCCGATCATCCGCGCCCAGATCACCGACCTCAAGCAGCCCGTCGACAAACATCCGCAGCCCTTGCTGCGTGGGAATCCGGCCCGCTGATACATGAGGGCTGTCGAGCAGGCCCAGAAACTCCAGATCCTGCATCACATTGCGCACGGTTGCGGCGCTGACTTTCTCTGACAGGGTGCGGGTCAGGGTGCGGCTGCCCACCGGCTCACCGCTTTCCAAATAGCTTTCGACGATCAGCCGGAACACTTCGCGTGAGCGGTCGTTCATCTCATTCAGAATTTTGCTTGCTTCGCTCATCGGCGGCCCCCTGCTGGGTCGTCATTAAATCGCAGGCAAATGAAAGGTCAATCGGGGTTGCATCGTAACGCCACTGAGAGTTATCCCCAACCCAGCCAACAAAGGATTTTCCATGCGACCCTCAGGACGTGATCTAAACGAAATGCGCGCCGTTTCAATCGAGACGGGCTTTACCAAACATGCCGAAGGTTCCTGCCTGATCAAGATGGGCGACACCCATGTGCTGTGCACCGCCACGATCGAGGATCGCGTACCGCCCTTTATCAAAGGTTCCGGCCTGGGTTGGGTCACCGCCGAATACGGCATGCTGCCCCGCGCCACCAACACCCGGATGCGGCGTGAGGCCGCCAGCGGCAAACAAGGCGGCCGCACCGTGGAAATCCAACGCCTGATCGGCCGCGCCCTGCGCGCCGGTGTGGACCGCGTTGCCTTGGGTGAACGTCAGATCACCGTCGACTGCGATGTGATTCAGGCCGATGGCGGCACCCGCTGCGCCTCGATCACCGGCGGTTGGGTTGCGCTGCGTCTGGCGGTGAACAAGTTGATGAAAGCGGGCGATGTGATCTCCGATCCTCTGGTCGATCCGGTGGCTGCCGTGTCTTGTGGTATCTATGCCGGTCAGCCGGTTCTGGATCTGGACTACCCCGAGGACAGCGAGGCCGGCGTGGACGGCAACTTCATCATGACCGGATCGGGCAAGCTGATCGAAGTGCAGATGAGCGCCGAAGGCTCGGTCTTTAGCCGCGCGCAGATGGATCAGCTGATGGATCTGGCCGAAAAAGGCGTGGGCGAACTGGCCGCCGCGCAAAAGGCTGCGACCGCATGACCCGTAAGTTCGACAGCGACAGGCTGCTGTTCGCCACGCATAACAAAGGCAAGCTCGAGGAGATGGCGCATCTGCTTGAGCCCTTTGGTGTGACCGTGATTGGCGCGGGCGAAATGAACCTGCCCGAACCGGAAGAAACCGAGGATACCTTTGTCGGCAACGCCCGGATCAAGGCACATGCCGCAGCCAAGGCGACCGGCCTGCCTGCCCTGTCGGACGATTCCGGGATCACCATCGATGCGCTGGACGGCGCGCCGGGTGTTTACACCGCCGATTGGGCCGAAACCGGCAATGGCCGCGATTTCCTGATGGCCATGACCCGCGCGCATACTGAGCTGGAGGCCAAGAACGCCCCGCACCCGCGCACAGCACAATTCCGCAGCACTCTGGTGCTGGCCTGGCCCGACGGTCATGACGAGGTGTTCGAAGGCATCGCCCCCGGCCATCTGGTCTGGCCCATTCGCGGCGAAGGCGGGTTTGGCTATGACCCGATGTTTGTCCCCGACGGCTATGACATTACCTTTGCCGAGATGGATCGCTGGGAAAAGAACAAGATCAGCCATCGCGGCCGCGCGGTGGAGATGTTCGTGAAAGGCTGCTTTGGCGGATGATTGGCGCAACTGGGGCTTTGGCCTGTACGTGCATTGGCCCTTTTGCGAGGCCAAATGCCCCTATTGCGATTTCAACAGCCATGTTTCTCGTAATATAGATCAAAAACAATGGCTTAGCGCTTATCTGAGCGAATTGCGGCGCTCAGCCGCGGAAACCCCGGATCGGGTGTTGAACACGATCTTCTTTGGTGGCGGCACCCCGTCCCTGATGGAGCCCGCAACCGTTGCTGCTGTCATTGACGAGGCCCGCGCGCTGTGGCGACCGGCCAATGACATGGAAATCACGCTTGAAGCCAATCCCGGCTCGGTCGAGGCCGGGCGCTTTGCCGCCTATCGCGATGCCGGGGTCAACCGGATTTCCATGGGGGTGCAGGCGCTGAATGACGAAGACCTGCGCCGCCTGGGTCGCATTCATACCGTTGCCGAGGCCCGCGCCGCGTTCGATATCGCCCGCTCTTGCTTTGATCGCGTCAGCTTTGACCTGATCTACGCCCGCCAACACCAAACGCCCGCGGATTGGCAGGCGGAACTGACCGAGGCCCTTTCGATGGCCGTAGACCACCTGTCGCTCTACCAACTGACCATCGAGGAAGGCACCGCCTTTGGCGACCGCTATGCCATCGGAAAACTACGCGGCCTGCCCGAGGATGACCACGCCGCCGACATGTATCTGACCACACAAGAGATCTGCGAGGCGCACGGCCTGCCCGCCTATGAGGTCTCAAACCACGCGCGGCCCGGGGCAGAATCTCAGCACAATCTGATCTATTGGCGCTATGGCGACTATGTCGGCATCGGGCCCGGCGCACATGGCCGCGTCACCCTGAACGGACGCAAACTGGCGACAGAAACCTACCTGTCGCCAACAGCGTGGTTAAATGCTGTTAGCACAGGGGCCGGAGAAAAAGAGCGGTCGGCGCTTAGTACGCAAGATCAGACAAAAGAATACCTGATGATGGGGCTACGGATTGTCGAAGGACTAGATATTGATAGATTCAATGCCTTAGCCGATCATCCCCTTCCCGCAAACAAACTGGCTGAGTTAGGGGAGATCGGGATGGTGCAGCAAACCGGTGGCAGGCTGATCGCCACAAAGGACGGGCGCGCCGTTCTGAATGCGGTGATCCGAGAGTTGCTGGATTAGACGATGCAATATATCTGGGCCGCTCTTGGATTGATCTGCGTCGGTTTGGCGGTGGTGGGTATTGTGTTACCCCTGTTGCCGACGGTGCCATTCCTGCTGCTGGCCGCGTTTTTCTTTGCCCGATCCTCATCCCGTCTGCACAATTGGTTGATCACCCATCGCACCTTCGGCCCGATGATCGTTGACTGGCAGACCCATGGCGCGATCCGACCGGGCGCAAAAAAGGCGGCTACCGTCTCGGTCGCCGCCGTGTTTGCGTTGTCTTTGGTACTGGGTTTGCCGTCCCATGTTCTGATCATTCAGGCGTTGGTATTAGGCGCGGTGATGATCTTTATCTGGACTCGCCCTAACGGCTGAGCTTGGCACACAGATCGTCGAGTTGATCCAGGTTTTCATAGGTCAGAACCACCTGCCCGGTTTCCGTTCCTGGTTTGTGGTTAATCACAACCTTCATCGCCAGAATAGCCGAAAGGTCTTTTTCAAGCGCGCGCGTGTCTGCATCCTTGCCCGCATCCAGATTTCTGGACTTTGGCGCCGATTTAACCGGATCAGCCTGCTGTTTCTTGACCAATGCCTCGGTCGCACGAACCGAAAGACCATCGCGCACAACGATCTTCGCCAGTTCAGACGGGTTTTCCGCCGTAATCAACGCGCGCGCATGCCCTGCCGACAGCTTTCCTTCGATCACCAATGTCTGGACATCCATCGGCAGCGACAACAACCGCAGCAGATTGGCAATATGGCTGCGGCTTTTGCCCAGAGCTTCGGCCAGTTTCTCTTGCGTGTGCCCGAACCGGTCCATCAACTGCTTGTAACCGGCAGCCTCTTCCACGGCATTCAGATCCGCGCGCTGGATGTTTTCGATAATCGCGACTTCCAAAACCTCGGTGTCGTCGAATTCCCGAACGATAACCGGGATTTCGTGCAGCTGCGCCATCTGTGCTGCACGCCACCGCCGCTCACCAGCAACGATTTCGTAGTCGCCACCCGAGATTTCTCGAACGATCAAAGGCTGGATAATGCCTTTTTCTTTAACCGAGGCAGCAAGTTCGTCCAACTGCTGGGGCAAAAAGGTCCGGCGCGGCTGATTGGGATTGGCGCGCAGTTTTTCAATCGGAACCTTCATGTCCGGACGACGCGGTTGCGAAGGGATTATCCCCTCGGACTCCTGCGTTACATCCGCCATCAACGCGGATAGACCGCGACCCAACCCTCTTGGTTTTGATTTTTTGGCCACCACGGTGCCCTCCTCATTGCCGGTCAAGCGGCAATATTCTTGTTTTTATAAATCACTTCCCGCGCCAGATGCCGATATGCCATCGCCCCCAACGACCCCGAGTCATATTGCAGAACCGGCAAAGCGTAAGACGGCGCCTCACTGACCCGCACATTTCTGGGTATTTTCGTCTTAAATACCATCTCACCCAGATTGTCACGCGCATCCTTTTCGACCTGACGGGACAAGTTGTTGCGGTTGTCATACATGGTCAACACAATACCTTCGATTCTAAGGTCGGGATTCGCCGTCTGGCGAACCTCTCGAATCGTCAGCATGAGTTGCGACAAACCTTCCAGAGCGAAAAACTCACTTTGCAGCGGGACCAGCACCGAATGCGCAGCAACCATAGCGTTTACGGTCAGCAAATTCAGAGACGGCGGGCAATCGATCAGCACAAATTCAAGGTCAAATTGGTCGATTGCCGTCTGGCGTAGTGCATCATGCAGCAAATAGCTGCGCTTTTCGTTTGAAATAAGCTCAATATCCGCCGAGCTCAGATCAACCGTGGCTGGTATAACAAACAAGCCGTCGATCTCAGTCTCTTGCACCACGGCTTCAAGCGGCGCGTCGTCAAGGATCAGATCATATGTCGTCCAGTCTCGGTCTTCGACACCCAACCCCGTCGAGGCATTCCCCTGTGGATCCAGGTCAACAACCAAAACCCTGCTTCCTGCCTCAGCCAGTGCCGCAGCCAGATTGATCGCTGTTGTTGTCTTACCCACCCCACCCTTTTGATTGGCAACCGCAATTATCCGGGGCCCTGAGGGACGAGACAGATCAACCACGCGATACTCCTTTGATCCTTAGGATAACTGCTTGGGGTTCAGTTAAACTTGTAATCGGCTCGCATTCAAAATTCCATTCTTCCCGCGCTTCATCCAGCTCTTTTTTCCAGCTTGCACCTTTTGGCAACAGGGCGGTTCCATTTTCAGCTAAGTGCCTGCTGGAAAATGACAAAAGCGTCTTAAGATCAGCAAGGGCGCGCGCCGAAAGGATATCCGCGCCCAAAGGCTCCACCTGCTCGATTCGTCTGGAGATAATAGTGCATCGCGCACCACATTCGCGCGCAACGTTCCTGAGAAATGCAGACTTACGCTGATCGCTTTCAACAAAGGTAAACTGCGCATACGGGGCGTCTTCGATGGCCAATATCGCGCAAACCATACCGGGAAAGCCGCCTCCGCTGCCAAGATCAACCCAGCTATCGAAGGTAGCTGCGCAACGATAAACCTGTACAGAATCCAATATGTGGCGGTTCCAGATATCGTTCAAACTGTTGCGCGAAACCAGGTTTATCCTCGGGTTCCAGCGTTTCACCAATTCCACATACGTCGTGAGCCGATCAAATGTTTCACGTGAAACATCCAAACTCTCAAAAACACCGGAGTTCATGCCTTGCGCACCTTTTGCTCTCGTCGCAATTTTGCAAGAAGCAAGGTCAAAGCCGCCGGGGTTACACCCTCAACACGCCCGGCCTGAGCAATGTTTTGCGGCCGCGCAAGTGACAGCTTTTGTTTCATTTCAGATGACAGACCTTCTAGCGTTGAATAGTCGAAATCCTGCGGAATCTCATAGGATTCGTCACGTTTCATCGCTTCGACGTCTTTTTTCTGGCGCTCGATATAGTTGGCGTACAAAGCATCCCGCTCTACTTGCAGTCTTATGTCACTTTCGACATCTGCCAGGTTTGGAAGAAGAGGAATCAGGTCACTGAAGGAAACGTCCGGAAAGGCCAATAGCGCCATACCGTCCCGGCGATTTCCGTCCTGATTGACGCTTATTCCAACCGCGCGGATCTCTTTCGGAGTGTGGGTCTTTTCGGTCAGATGGGATTTGGCGGTCGCCAGCTTCCCCATTTTAGCTAGAAAAACGGTTTCACGACGCTGCCCAACGCAACCCAGATCAATCCCCAGAGGCGTCAGGCGCTGATCTGCGTTGTCTGCCCTGAGAGACAGGCGGAACTCAGCCCTTGAAGTAAACATGCGGTATGGCTCTGCAACCCCGCGGGTGGTCAAATCATCGATCATCACGCCGATATAGCTGTCTGCTCGCGTAAAGTGGGCAGGATCACGGCCCTGAACCGCAAGCGCTGCGTTCAAACCCGCAACAAGCCCTTGGGCCGCTGCCTCCTCATATCCTGTGGTTCCGTTAATCTGGCCAGCAAGATATAGTGCCGGAGCACTTGGAAGAGACAGCGACGACGTCAGGACACGAGGATCGACGTAGTCATATTCAATCGCGTAACCCGGTTGTAAAATTTCTGCCTTTTCCAGCCCTTTGATCGACTGGACGTACGCCTCTTGAACATCTTGAGGCAAGGAAGTCGAAATTCCATTGGGGTAGATGGTATGGTCATTGACCCCTTCTGGTTCCAGGAAAATCTGATGGGAGTCCTTTTCCGCAAAGCGGACAATTTTATCCTCGATTGAAGGACAATATCGCGGTCCCACCCCATCTATATGACCGCCATACATTGCAGACCGAGACAGGTTCTGTTCGATGATTTCATGTGTCCGCGCGTTGGTATGCGTTATGCCACAGGAAATCTGAGGGGCCACAACCTCTGTCGACAGGAAGGAAAAGAGCGTTGGATCGTCATCTCCGTCCTGACGTTCCAGGTCGTTCCAATCAATTGTGCGGCCATCAAGCCGCGGTGGTGTCCCCGTTTTCAAACGCCCCAAAGGCAACGCAAAACTATCAAGCCGTTCGGCCAGCTTAACCGAGGGACGATCGCCCATCCGACCACCAGGACGCGACACATCTCCGATATGGATCACCCCGCGCAGGAAGGTCCCGGATGTCAGAATAACTGCCCTTGCGCGGATCTCAGACCCGTCCGCCAGTTCAACGCCTGCGACGCGGTCTTGATCCATCAGGAAATCAGTAACCTCGCCGGTGATCACCGAGAGGTTTTCTTGTTTCTCGGTCTCACTTTGCATTGCAGCGCGATACAAAGCGCGGTCAGCTTGGGTTCTGGGTCCTTGCACCGCGGGACCTTTACGACGATTGAGCAAACGGAACTGGATACCCGCGCGATCCGCAACGCGCCCCATAACACCATCCAGCGCATCGATCTCGCGGACCAAATGGCCTTTTCCCAATCCCCCAATGGCCGGGTTACAGGACATCACCCCGATATCTGATGCGGACAGCGTGACCAAAGCCGTGGCAACTCCCATCCGCGCGGCGGCATGCGCGGCCTCGGTGCCCGCATGTCCAGCCCCAATGACCACTACATCGAAATCTGAATGTTTCACGTGAAACACTCCTTACTTACCAAGGCAGAAGCTAGAGAAAATCTCATCCAACAGATCCTCTACACCTATTCTGCCGACCAGAGTTTCAAGGGCGCGGATCGCCGTGCGCAGTTCTTCGGCTGCGATATCATACAGGTCTGGACCCGATTCCAGAACTGTCATGGCGGTGTTCAGCGCATTCCGCGCATCGATCAACGAAACACGATGCCTTTCGCGTGTTGCAATACCATGGCTAGTGGATCGTTCGCCCAGAACACGCGATATGTGGTTGATCAGGCGATCAATTCCTTGCCCCGTTTTACCAGAAATCCCACCTTCAACATCTTCGCGAAGGTCGGCTTTCGGCAACAATTGAATATCCCCGTCCTGCATCTGAACACCCAATTCCAAAGGGTCTTCCGTCAGAAACACACGCAAGTCTGCTGCATCAGCGCGTTTGCGGGCCAGTTCGATCCCAAGGCTTTCAACGTGATCCTCGGTCTTGCGCAAACCGGCAGTGTCCAGCAAAGTAACTGGCAGGCCGCCAAGATCCATACGAACCTCGATCACATCGCGGGTCGTTCCGGCATATTCGGAGGTGATAGCCGCCTCACGCCCTGCCAAAGCGTTCAGCAAAGTTGACTTGCCGGCGTTTGGCAAACCCACGATGGCAACCTCGAACCCGTTTCGGATGCGCTCTGCAATTTTCACACCTTCTGCCTGGTGTTGCAGGTCCCGCATCACGCCCGTCACCAATTGGCGCACTTCGGGCGTCACGTCAGTCGGAACCTCTTCATCGGCAAAATCGATCACCGCTTCTAACAGGGATGCCGCGCGGATCAGATCACGACGCCAGCGTTCGGCCAATCCACCAAGCTCTCCAGCCAGAATGGTCTGCGCCTGTTTGCGCTGCGCTTCAGTTTCAGCATCGATGAGATCGGCCAGGCCCTCGATCTGAGTCAAATCCATCTTGCCATTCTCAAGCGCGCGACGCGTGAATTCCCCGGGCTCGGCCAGACGCAACCCTTCCGTTTCGGATAGGCACCGCATCACGGCATTGACCGAAGCCGTACTTCCGTGGATTTGCAACTCGGCCACGTGCTCACCGGTAAAGCTGGCCGGGGCTTCGAACGTCAGAACAAGCCCATCATCCAACCGTGATCCGTCGGCCGCATGCAAGGACCGAACCCGCATGCCACGTGGCGGCAGCGGGCTACCGGTCAGCTGGACCGCAGCGGAATGCGCCAAAGGACCCGAGAGGCGGATGACCGCCACCCCGGCTTTGCCTTGCGCGCTGGCCAAGGCGAATATCGTATCCATTCGAAGGCCTCGCCTGGATTAAGACCTGTGTCAGGTGTTCATCGAATCGAAGAACTCACCGTTCGTCTTGGTCTGCTTTAGCTTGGACAGCAGGAACTCGATCGCGTCGGTGGTGCCCATCGGGTTGAGGATGCGGCGCAGAACAAAGGTCTTGGCCAGATCACCCTTGTCGACCAGCAGGTCCTCTTTTCGTGTACCAGACTTGAGGATGTCGATGGCCGGGAACACGCGTTTGTCCGCAATCTTGCGATCCAGAACGATTTCCGAGTTACCGGTGCCCTTGAATTCTTCAAAGATCACCTCGTCCATCCGGCTGCCGGTATCGATCAGAGCAGTCGCGATGATGGTCAACGAACCACCCTCTTCGATATTCCGCGCCGCACCAAAGAATCGCTTGGGCCGTTGCAGCGCGTTCGCGTCCACACCACCGGTCAGAACTTTGCCTGAGGATGGCACCACAGTGTTAAAGGCCCTACCAAGTCTTGTGATCGAGTCGAGAAGGATAACAACATCTCGCTTATGTTCCACCAAACGCTTGGCCTTTTCGATCACCATTTCCGACACAGCCACGTGGCGCGTCGCCGGTTCGTCAAAGGTCGAGGACACAACCTCACCCTTCACCGAACGCTGCATGTCCGTCACCTCTTCCGGGCGTTCATCGATCAGCAGGACGATCAGATAGCATTCGGGGTGGTTCTGTTCGATCGAATGCGCGATGTTCTGCAGGATCACCGTCTTACCCGTCCGCGGCGGTGCCACGATCAGCGACCGCTGGCCTTTACCGATGGGCGCAACCAGATCGATCACGCGTGCCGATTTGTCCTTGATGGTCGGATCCTCGATCTCCATCTTCAGACGCTCATCGGGGTACAGAGGCGTCAGGTTGTCGAACAGAATCTTGTGCTTGGCCTTCTCAGGATTCTCGAAGTTGATCATCGTGACTTTGGTCAGCGCAAAGTAACGCTCGTTATCGTCCGGTGCCTTGATCTCACCTTCGACCGTATCCCCGGTGCGCAACGAATGCAGACGGATCATGTCGGGCGAAACATAAATGTCATCCGGGCCCGGCAGGTAGTTCGCCTCGGGCGAGCGCAGGAACCCAAACCCGTCCTGCAGAACCTCAAGCACACCATCGCCACCGACGGTCCAGCCTTCATCCGCGCGTTCGCGCAGAATCTGGAACATCATCTCGCCCTTGCGCATGGTCGAGGCGTTTTCGATTTCCAGCTCTTCGGCCATCGCCAAAAGGTCTTTGGGGCTTTTGGCTTTCAGATCGGCCAGATTCAAAGCTTCAGTTGTCATGATATATACCTTCACCGCAGACAGCGCGGCACGAAGTGGAATTTCAGTACGGAAGATACGCCGCCCGGACGGGCGTGTTGCCACCTACATAAGCGCCGCAGCCGTCAGAGTCAAACCGCCCCTCAAAGCACTTTACGTTTCATCGACATCGAAACACGCTGCCTCTCGCTACGCTCGAACGCGCGTTTCGATTCTTATTTCTTTCTGAAAACGTAAAGTGCCTAGAACTTCAGAACGACCGCCAGAACGATGGCAACCATCAGAATGGTCGGAACCTCGTTCATCATGCGATACTGCCGCCCAGTGAGCTTATTTTGCCCCTCAAAGAAGTCTTTGCGCCGTGCCATTAGCCAATGATGGAACCAGGTCATGGCAATCACGCCCGCCCCCTTGACCCAGGGCCACGCAAAATCCCATCCGACGATGCCCGGCGTGAACACCATGATCAGACCACATGCCCATGCGACGATCATTGCCGGGCGCATGATTACCCGCAGCAGCTTTTCTTCCATTTCATAGAAAATGGTCTCAGCCCCATCGACGCTTTGGGCTTTTTCGACGTGATAGACGAACAGACGCGGTAAATAGAACAGGCCGGCCATCCATGAGATCACGGCCATGATGTGAACGGACTTCACCCATGGGTAAATCGTGAAAAGAAGATCGGTCATGCTGGCTCCGGGCGTTGCTCGGAACTCTCCCTAATAAAAAAATAAGAAAAGAAAAAGGAAGATGGTTTTGTAGGGTGAACAAAATCCGTGGATTACTTTTTTACACATGTGTTTTCCCCAGGTGGACTTTTTCAGGCGTGGGAAGAGTGATTCTGTGAGTGGGATAAATTTCATATATAAAACAAATACTTATTTTGTGAATTCCTGAATACCTCTGGGGACAAATCTTGGGGTATCTGTGGAGATCGCGGTTTTCCCACCTTTCCGACTTATCCTTGTCCCGGATGGACAGCGTTTGAGCGACTCAGGGAAGTTTTGCGCGAAAATCCCGGGGTTGCGTGTCAATCTGAAAACCATACAAACCGTTCAGGAACGCTCAACGATTTGCACACGGGGTTGTCCACATGTCTGTCCCCATCATCCTGGCCTCAGGCTCATCCATCCGCGCACAGTTGCTGGAAAACGCAGGCGTGCCGTTTTCCGTTCAGGTGGCGCGCGTGGACGAGGATACCATGAAGCGCGCGCTGCTGGCCGAGGGCGCAGCGCCTCGTGACATTGCCGATGCCCTGGCCGAGATGAAGGCGCGCAAGATCAGCGATAAATCCCCAGGCGCGATGGTGTTGGGGTGTGATCAGGTGCTGGATTTCGACGGGCAGCTGCTGTCGAAACCCGAAACGCCCGAAGACGCGCTGGCGCAGCTCAAGGCGATGCGGGGCAAGCGGCATATGCTGCTGTCGGCTGCGGTGATCTATCAGGACGGTGAGCCGATCTGGCGTCATGTCGGTCAGGTGCGTCTACGGATGCGGGCCAGCTCGGACGCGTATCTGCGCGATTATGTGACCCGCAATTGGGACAGCATCCGGCACGCGGTGGGCGCTTATAAGCTGGAAGAGGAAGGCGTCCGCCTGTTCGCCACCATTGACGGCGACTATTTTAATGTCTTGGGTATGCCCCTGTTGGAATTGCTGAATTATCTGGCCGTCAAAGGGGTGATCGATCAATGAGCAAGAACCGTATTCCTCTGGCCGGAGTGGTCGGGCACCCGATTGCGCATTCCAAATCGCCGCAATTGCATGGGCATTGGCTGAAAACCTATGGGCTGGCCGGGCATTACGTTCCGATGGATGTGGCCCCGGAAGATCTGGAAACCGTTCTGCGCACCCTGCCCAAGGCCGGGTTTGTCGGCACCAATGTGACTGTCCCGCATAAAGAGGCCGCTTTGCGCATCTCGGATCATGTCTCGGACCGGGCGAAAAAGATCGGGGCGGCGAATACGCTGGTGTTTCAGGATGACGGGTCGATCCATGCGGATAACACCGACGGCTACGGATTCATGCAGAATCTGCATTCTGGCGCGCCGGATTGGGTGCCAACGGATGGTCCTGCGGTGGTGTTTGGTGCGGGCGGTGCGGCGCGCGCCGTGTTGCAGGCGTTGATTGAGGCGGGCGTGCCCCAGATTCTGCTGACCAACCGAACCCGGTCCCGCGCGGATCATCTGCAACAGGAGTTTGGTGACCGCATCACCGTGGTTGACTGGGTGCGGGCCGGGAATGTGGTCGATCAGGCTGAACTGGTGGTCAACACGACGTCACTGGGAATGCAGGGGCAGCCGGAATTGCGGGTGCCGCTGGATGGGTTGCAGCCCGGCACGGTTGTGACCGACCTGATCTATGCGCCGTTGAAAACGCAGCTGCTGCAGGTGGCCGAACAGGCAGGCTGTACCACCGTCAACGGGTTGGACATGCTGTTGCATCAGGCGGTGCCCGGATTTGAACGCTGGTTCGGTGTGCGTCCCGAGGTCACGGATGATCTGCGCGCGGCGGTATTGGGATGAGCTTTGCGCTGGGTCTGACGGGCTCAATCGGGATGGGCAAAAGCACCGCGGCGCAGATGTTCGTCGCCGAAGGCTGTGCGCTGTGGGATGCGGATGCGGCTGTGCATAGGCTCTATACAAGGGGTGGGGCCGCTGTTGAACCCATGCGCGCCCTCTTTCCCGATGCGATTGTCGACGGGGCCGTCAGCCGCGACGCGCTGAAACGGATCATCGCGCAAGACCCGCAGGCGTTGAAACAGATCGAAGCGATCGTGCACCCATTGGTGGCGGCGGACCGTGCTGCGTTTCGTGAGACGGCGACGGCGGATATTCTGGTGTTCGACATCCCTCTGCTCTTTGAAACGGGCGGGGACGCGGCGATGGACGCGGTTGCCTGTGTGTCGGCAACGGCTGGGGAACAAAAACGCCGCGTGATGGCGCGGGGTACGATGACCGAGGCACAGTTCGAACAGATCCGCGCCAAGCAAATGCCGAATGACGAGAAATGCGCGCGGTCGGATTTTGTGATCGTGACGGATACGCTGGACCATGCCCGCGCGCAGGTGCAGGATGTGGTCAGGCAGATACGGGCGGGGATGGCAGATGCGTGAGATTGTACTTGATACCGAAACCACGGGGTTTGATCCCGAAAGCGGCGACCGGATTGTCGAAATCGGCGCGGTCGAATTGTGGAACCACGTGGCCACCGGTGAGACCTATCACGTCTATATCAACCCCGAACGGTCCATGCCCGAAGAGGCGTTCGGCGTGCATGGAATCGGCCCGGACCTGTTGGACAACCCGCGCCCGCCGGAAAAGGGTGAGGTGACGCTGAAGGACAAACCTGTTTTTGCCAAGGTCGGTCAGGGCTTTCTGGATTTTATTCAGGATTCCAAGCTGGTGATCCACAACGCCTCCTTCGATATGAAATTCCTGAATGCGGAACTCAGATGGTTGGGTCTGCCGCAGATTCCCATGGATCAGGCACTGGATACGCTGGCCATTGCGCGCAAACGTTTTCCCGGCTCGCCCGCGTCACTGGATGCGTTGTGCCGGCGGTTCAATATCGACAACTCGAACCGGACGCTGCACGGGGCCTTGCTCGATTCGGAAATTCTGGCCGAGGTTTATCTGGAACTGATCGGCGGGCGGCAGCCGGATTTCGGCCTGTCCACATCCGCGTCATCGGGCGCAGGCGGTCAGGATGACTGGCGTCCCACGGCGCGTCCGACACCTCTTGCATCGAAAATCACCGAGGATGAACGCGCAGCGCATGAGGCATTTGTTGAGAAACTGGGCGAAAACGCCCTGTGGACCCGCGCCTGAGACCTGTCCCGGCGCGGGTCGTCAAAGCCCTTAGGCTTCGGCTTTTTGGGCTTCGGCCTGGCGGCGCAACAATTCGTTGCGATAGAGACCGACGAAATCGATATTGTCCAGGTTGACCGGCGGATAGCCACCGTCGCGGGTGATGTCGCTGACGATGCGGCGCAGGAACGGGAACAACATGCGCGGGCATTCGATCATCAGGAACGGGTGCAGCTGGTCATCGGCCACACCTTCGATGTGGAACAGACCACAATAGTCGATCTCGCACAGGAATAGGACGTCTTCCATGCCCTTGGCTTTGGATTTGAGGTTCAGTTTGACGGCAACCTCGTACTGATGCTCGACCGGGCGTTTTTTCGCGTCCAGGTTCACCTGAACTGCGATTTCGGGCTGAACATCACCGGACACACCTTTTTGTGCCATCACGTTTTCAAAGGACATATCACGAATGAATTGTCCCAGAACGCGCATTTGAACCTGCGGGGCTGCTTGGGCTGCGGTGTTTTCCGCAGCGTTTTCTTCGGCCATGGATCTACTCCAAAAATGAAATTTGCCATTGCTTAGCAAGTTGGGCGCGGTACCTCAATGCAGGTCACGGGCCTTCGACCCATTTGGAGGGCTTTGAGGGGTCGCGATTGGGGCGGACCTCGGTAAATTCTCCGTCGATCACGTCATCGTCATAGGATTGCGGTCCGGTGCGAAACTGCGCGCCGGTACCCATTTGAAACCCGGTGATGGTGGCCCTGGATTTCAGATAGCGGAACACCGCGACGCGGATGCCGGGGATAAGCAAAGCAAAACCAATGGCATCTGTGAAAAAGCCCGGCGTCAGCAGCAACACACCCGAAAGCAGGATCATGGCCCCATGCGCCAGGGGTTCGGTCGGATCGTCCAGTTCGGCAAAGGATCGCTGCAGGTTGGCCAGCGCCATGCGACCTTGTGTCCTGACCAATGCAGTGCCCATAATGGCTGTGAGAACCACAATTGCCAGCGTTGGCCACAGGCCAATCAGACCACCAACCTGGATGAACAGGGCGATCTCGATGATGGGCACCAACAAAAATGCCAAGAACAGATACATTTGCGTTATCCTTTAACGGGGACCGGGCGGTGGACTTGCCACAAACTGTCACCTACATAGTGGCAAGAGGCCGTGTATACAAAGCCACGGTCTGAAAAGAGGATGAAATGAACGAACCGATGATCCAGTTGCTGGTCCTGGCCGGAATTGCCGTTTTCCTGATCCTGCGCTTGAAAAGCGTGCTGGGGACGCGTGAAGGTTTTGAAAAACCTCCCGTTCAGCAGCAGCCCGATACTCAGAACGCCCGCCGCGGGTTTGAGGTGATCGATGGCGGCCCGGATCATGACATCACCGACCATGTCGCCGAAGACAGCGAACAGGCGCAGACCCTGGCGGCGATGAAACGGGTTGAGCCCAGCTTTTCGGTCAGCGAATTCGTGCAGGGCGCGCGCGGTGCTTACGAGATGATCGTCATGGGGTTCGAAAAAGGGAACCTGGATGAAATCCAGCCTTTCCTGTCGGAAGAGGTGTTCGACACCTTTGTCTCTGTCGTCGCAGACCGCGAAGATCAGGGCCTGACCATTGAGGCCGAGTTCATCGGTGTTCGTGAAACCACGGTGGCGGATGCGAAGTTCGACAAGGACACCAACCAGGCCGAGATCACCATGCGGTTTGTTGGTGAGCTGACCTCGGTCGTGCGCGATCGCGGCGGCGACATCATCGAAGGCAACCCGAACACCGTCAAACGCCAAAAGGACAGCTGGACCTTTGCCCGTGTCATGGGCAGTGACGATCCGAACTGGCTGCTTGTTGCCACGGACGCATGATTGGCGCGCTTCGGTCGCTTTTGCTGGGGGCTGTGATGGCAACCTCTGCCAATGCCGAGGCGACGCGATCCATCCTGACCTTTGACGACCTTGAGGGCTGGGCCGCCGATGATCACGGGGCGGCCCTTTCGGTTTTTTTGAACACCTGCGGGGATCTGGACGACCCGGATTGGCGCGCCCTGTGTGGTGTGGCGCGGACTTATGAACCCGATGCCGCCCGGTCTTTCTTTGAGCTGTTCTTTCGCCCGGTTCTGGTTCAGGACGGCAAGGATGCGCTGTTTACCGGCTATTTCGAACCGGAACTGGATGGTTCGCGCACGCGGACGGACCGCTACAAATACCCAATTTATAAAATGCCACCCGAGGCACGGGCCGAGGGGCCATGGCTCAGCCGTCGCGATATCCTGACGGGTGATGCGATGACCGGGCGCGGACTTGAGATCGCCTGGGTCGATGACCCGGTTGAGCTGTTCTTTCTGCAAATCCAGGGCTCGGGCCGTATTCGGCTGCCCGATGGCGGGGCCTTGCGGGTGGGCTATGGCGGGGCGAACGGGCACCCCTATCGCTCGATCGGGTCCGAGCTGATCCGTCAGGGCGCGTTGGCGGCCCATCAGGTCAGTGCCCAGATGATCAAGTCATGGGTGCGCAAGAACCCCGAAGCCGGGGCAGAGCTGTTGTTTCACAACCCCTCTTACGTGTTCTTTCGCGAAGTTTCCCGCGTTGCGCCCGAGTTCGGACCGTTGGGTGCAATGAACCGGTCCGTCACCACCATGCGCAGCATTGCGGCCGATCCGGCCTATACACCGTTGGGTGCCCCGGTTTGGGTTGAGAAAGACGGCAAGGACCCGATGCGCCGGTTGATGATCGCACAGGACACGGGGTCCGCCATCAAGGGGGCGCAACGGGCGGATATTTTCTTTGGCACCGGCGATGCGGCAGGTCAGGCTGCCGGACGTTTGAAAGACCCGGGCCGGATGGTTCTTTTGTTGCCGATCCAGCGCGCCTATGCCCTGATCCCGGATGAGTTCTGATGACCCGGCGCAAACTGACCGAAGAAGAGATCGAGCTGTGGCGCAAGGTCGCCAAACAAGCCGAACGCATGCACCCTGAACTGCCGCAGTCGGTGCATCCGACCACCCTGCCCAAACCCAAGCCAACAAAAACTCCGAAATTCCGGCTTGAGGGGTTCGAAGTTGGGCAAACCGCGCCCACCAAACCGGCGCGGCATGGTTTGCAGCCCTCGGTCACGGACCGGATGCGTGCCAGCCCGGTGCAGATGGACACCAAGGCGTTCGGGCGGATGAAGCGCGGCAAGCTGAAACCCGAGGGCAAGCTGGACCTGCATGGCATGCGCGTGGACACGGCCCACCCCACCCTGATCCGGTTCGTGTTGACCGCGCAGGCGCAGGGCAAGCGGCTGGTCCTTGTGGTGACGGGCAAGGGTAAGGATCGTGACGAACCCGGCCCCATCCCCACCCCGCGCGGGGTGTTGCGCAATCAGGTGCCACATTGGCTGTCGATCCCGCCGTTGGCGCAGGCGGTGCTGCAGGTGACGCCCGCTCATATCAGCCATGGTGGCGACGGCGCCTATTACGTCTATCTGCGGCGGACCCGGTAGACCCGGCGGCTATGGTTTAATCACCTCGGCGTCCCCTGTTTCGGTCAGCACAATTTCGGTCGCGCCATCAGGGTTGCGCTGACTCGGTGGGACAAGAACATCGATTCCACGCCGCTCGTCGGACCCGAACGTGCCCGTGACCCGCCGGACCGAACCCAAGATCGCCAACAAGGCCGGCGAGGTCGCAGCCACGAAATGTGAAGATTCCGCGTCGCTGTTAAAAGCCGTGGTATCAAGTACATTGATCGGAAACTCGGCCAGATCATCGACCGAGCTGATATTGCCCAGCCTTTCGCCCTCGGCTGTGCCGCGCAGGCGGGCCGAGATATTCAGGATTTTGTCTTTCTGCGACACCATGACCACAAATGGATCGGGCGGCGTGTCAATCCGTTTCATCTGTGATCGGAACAAATCCACATCCAGATCAGGTGAGATCAGCACCACGCCTTCGATATTCCTGTTGGACCAACCCGGCTGTTGCAACTCGGCCTGTCGCATCATCTCCATCGACAGGGCGCCGCCCATCGAATGCGCCACTAGAACCACGCGTTTGACCCCCATGGATTTCAGCTCGCGGATGGTTTGCTCCAGCCCGTCGCGGGCAAAAAGCATACTGTCCAGATCGTAGGCATAGCCATATCCGGTTGCCCGGCTGGGCCAGGAATACACCAGGATCGATCCGGGCAGCCCGATGTCATGCGACAGCTGCGCGGCACGGAAAATGGTTTCCGTCTGGGTCGAGTTATAGCCGTGCACAAAGATGGTCACGTCATCCTGCCCGCGCAGATGCTCTTGCAGTCCCTGAGGGCCACTTAGCTGCTGGATGTCTGCCAGAACAAATTCCTTCTGCGGGTCGGGATCCGCATAGGAAAACCTGAGGGTTCCGGGCGTGTGCGACGGCGGGATCGAGACCTGCGTCTCTAAAAATTGCAGAGAGTCACCGCGCTGGAATCCATAGGCTCCATCCGCCTCGCGCGCGCGGGTCGTGCTGGCGAACACGGTGATCGGCGTACCGATATTTACAGCCGACGGCACGGTTTCCGTGATTGTCCGGTCGACGCAGGCCGACACAGACAGGGACAGGATCAAAACGATCAAATAGCGCAGCACAAAACACCTATGAATGATTTTGCGCCAAGCTATCGATTTCTGGCCCCACGTCCAGAGATGTTCGGGGCAAGTAGCGGCAAAAACCAGCTGGCCCGTGTTACAGAACGTAACGGCTCAGGTCAGTGGATTTGGTCAGTTCGCCTAGATTGTCGTCAACGAATTGCGCGTTGACGGTAATGTCCGCCCCGGCCTGATCGGGCGCGGTGAACGAGAGCTCTTCGAACACGCGCTCCATCACGGTGTAAAGCCGCCGCGCGCCGATGTTTTCGACGCTTTGGTTCACATCCGCCGCGATCTTGGCAAGGGCTGCGATGCCGTCATCCGTAAAGCTGACCGTGACCTCTTCTGTTCCCATCAGCGCGGTGTACTGGCGGGTCAGGGCATTGTCGGTCTCGGTCAGGATGCGCACGAAATCCTCTTCGGTCAGGGCGCGCAGCTCTACCCGTATCGGTAGACGCCCCTGCAGTTCCGGCAACAGGTCCGAGGGCTTGGCGATGTGGAACGCTCCGCTGGCGATGAACAGGATATGGTCGGTTTTGACCGGGCCATGCTTGGTGCTGACGGTAGTGCCCTCGATCAGGGGCAGCAGGTCGCGCTGCACCCCTTCGCGGCTGACATCGCCGCCACGCGCATCGGATCTTGCGCAGACCTTGTCGATCTCATCCAGAAAGACGATGCCGTTCTGTTCGACCGACTCCAGCGCTACGCGGTTGACCGTTTCGTCATCCAGCAGCTTGTCCGCCTCTTCCCCGATCAGCGCGTCATAGCTTTCGGCCACGGTCATGCGTTTCTTGACGGTCCGCCCGCCGAACGCCTTGCCGAAGATATCACCCAGATTCATCATCCCCATCTGGCTGCCGGGCTGGCCGGGCATGTCAAACATCGGCATCGGGTTTGAAGTGTCGGCCAGTTCCAGTTCGATCACCGTGTCGTCCAACTCTCCGGCTTTCAGCTTTTTGCGGAACATCTCGCGTGTGCCTTCACGGGCGTCCTCGCCCGCGATAGCTTGGATCACCCGATCCTCAGCGGCTTGATGCGCGCGCGCCTTAACGTCCTCGCGCATATATTCGCGGGTCTGGATAATTGCTGCATCGGCCAGATCGCGCACGATCTGTTCCACGTCACGACCAACGTAACCGACCTCGGTAAACTTGGTGGCCTCAACCTTGACAAAGGGCGCGCGGGCCAGTTTCGCCAGACGGCGGCTGATCTCGGTTTTGCCGACACCGGTGGGGCCGATCATCAGGATGTTTTTGGGATAGACCTCATCGCGGATATCGTCTGCCAGCTGCTTGCGCCGCCAGCGATTGCGCAGCGCGACGGCAACGGCGCGTTTTGCATCCTTCTGACCGATAATGAAACGGTCCAGTTCCGAGACAATCTCGCGCGGGGTCAGGTCGGTCACGGGTTGGGTCCTTTCGATCAGCGGTTCGGCTTAGGTAGTCACCGCGAGAGTGAAAACAACAGCGGCCACGTTGGTTAGCAATGCCCCATCCGGTTTGCAAATGCTTTCCATAGGTGAAACGCGTGCCCTCTGGTACAGTGTTTTCAACGCTTTGAGGGTCAGGAGCGCGGACATGACAAAATTAGCCAAGATCACTCTGCTGTTTGTGGTGTTCGTCGACCTGTTGGGTCAGGGTCTGGTTTTTCCCATTATCAATTCGTTGATCATGGAGACAAAATCCGGGTTTCTGCCAGAAAGTACAGGCATGGGCACGCGGCATCTGTACTACGGTCTGGTGATCGGGTGCTTCTTTTTGTCCTGGTTTCTGGGGGTGGTCTATGTCTCGAAAGTGTCAGATTCGATTGGGCGCAAGAATGCCCTGCTGATTTGTCTGGGCGGGGCGCTGGTCGGCTATGCGCTGACAATCGCGGCGCTGTATATCAACAGTCTGTTGCTGCTGATTGTTGGCCGGTCGATCACGGGATTCACCGCAGGCAATCAACCCATTGCGCAAGCGGCGATGATTGACGGCAGCACCGATGATGCCGACCGCGACCGCAACATGGGCTATATCATTACCGGCGTCAGCTTTGGCCTCGTTGGTGGACCCCTGATTGGCGCGATCTTGTCCGACGCCAACCTGCTGGGCAGTTTCGCCACGTTGAAAACACCGTTTTACGGGGCCTTCGTTCTGGTACTGGTCGCCATTTTCATGGTGATGGTTTTCTTTAAAGATACCCGGTCCGAGCGGGCCGCGTTTGTGTTCCGCCCCCGCGACATCACCGACAGCCTGATCGCGGTGCGGTCACATCCGATGGTGTTGAAAATCCTGCCGGTTTACGCGTTGTTCATGATCGCCAATGTCACCTTCTACGTGTTCGTCGACAATTTCCTGACCAGCGCCTGGGGCTACGGGGTCATCGGCGGCAGCATGGCGATGGTGGTGATCGGTTTTGCGCTGGCCTTTTCCAGCACATTCCTTGTGAAACCGGCGCAGGAAAGGTTCAGCAAGCATCAGATCATCTTTGCCTCGCTGGTGGTCATGGTGATCTGCGGATTCGGCTTTGCCTTCAGCCCCAGCGGGGTGCTGAGCTACGTCCCCGTTTTCTTTTTCTACTTCTTCTTCGGCGTGTCTTACCCGACCCTGCTGGGCCTGTTCTCATCCGCGGTCAGTGAAACCGATCAGGGCTGGGTCATGGGGGTGACCACAGCCGTGTTCTGCCTTGCGGGCGGTGTGATGTCCCTGATCGGAGGCGGGTTGATGAGCATCGACATCCGCGTGCCCTATTACATCGTCATCCTTGCGGCGATACTGGGACTGATCGGGATGCAATTGCGTTGGAAAGGCAAAGAGATAAAAGCGTTGCTAGCCTGATATGCTCTCAACCGTCAGATTGCCGTTGGTATAGACGCAGATATCGGCCGCAATCGCCATCGCCTCACGCGCCACGGTTTCGGCGGGCTTGTCGCTGTCCATCATCGCGCGGGCGGCGGCCAGGGCGAAATTGCCACCCGAGCCGATGGCGGCCACGTTGTGTTCGGGTTCCAGCACATCGCCTGCGCCGGTGATCACCAGCAGATCGGTGCCGTCGGTGACGATCAGCATCGCCTCAAGCTTTTGCAGGTATTTATCCGTCCGCCAGTCCTTGGCCAATTCGACCGAGGCGCGGGCCAACTGGCCGGGCGTGGCCTCAAGCTTGGCCTCCAACCGTTCCAGCAGGGTGAAGGCGTCCGCTGTCGATCCGGCAAAGCCTGCGACCACTTCGAACCCGCCGGGCGACAGGCGGCGCACCTTGCGGGCGGTGCCTTTGATCACGGTCTGGCCCAGGCTGACCTGTCCGTCGCCGGCAATCACCACCTGGCCGCCCTTTTTGACGCCAATGATCGTTGTGCCGTGCCAACCGGGAAAATCGCTGTCTGCCATGGGGGCCTCCGTTCTTCGCTGGCACCCTATATGGGCCGGACCGGGGGTCAGCGCAACAGTTCACAAACTGCTTAAAAGATATGCAGGAATCGCAGATCGGGTCTGTTGGACTAGCAATTGTGGGACTCAGCCCTTGGTTCTAAATGAGACCTGCAACCGACGAAGGGTCGGCTGTTTCAGTTTTAAGGAATGCGCAAATGGCAACCACCGCAAATATCCATGCGCCACTCGGAGCAGCTACCATCCTGCATGTAGTGGACGCGTTCACCGCAGCTTTTGAAAAAGCGGCTGAGTGGAATGAAACCCGCAAGACACGCGCCCTGTTGTCCGAACTGTCTGATCATCAACTGGATGATATCGGTCTGTGCCGCGCGGACATCAACAAGGTCTGATCCAACTATCGGAACCACCGCAAAAGATGAGCCGCTCGTTCGAGCGGCTTTTTCTTTTTGGTCTGACACTCACATCAAAAAAGGCGCCCGAAAGCGGACGCCTTTGTCTCTTGGAGCGATTTACGCGTGCTGGATAAGCTTCCAGGTAACTGCCTTGCGGTTATGCGGAGGCATCACGTTGCCTTTAGCGATAGGTGCAGTAGTCGATGGCGAGTCCATTGATTTCCACACGCCGCTTTCTGGGCACTTCTCCCCTGTCCGCGCGGTTGTTCCAATAGGTTTTCTTGTGGCATGATAGCTCATGACCAGTCTCCTTAATTTAAGTGAGGAGACGTGTCACAAGGGTGCAAATCCTGATTCGCAACACGTCTCCACCTACAATGCTTGCAGGCACCATGAACATAATTGTGCCATATTCCGCGAGTCAACAGACATTTTGGTTAGGCCACAATATGTTGTGGTGTTTGATCAAAAACGGGGATATTTGGCACATATTCAAAAAAACAATAAAGGCGCCACATCAAATATTGACGTGACGCCCTTTTTCTGAAACGCGTTGCGAATCAGGATTTGCAATTACTTTTAGACTCCATGTTTAGTTGTCTGTCAAATAGTTTTTGGATAAATTACCGATCCAAGCAATTCGACAAAAAAGGCGCCCGGAATCGGACGCCTTTGGTATTCGGTGATCCGGGCGGATCAGATGGATTCGTCGATCCAGCTTTGCAGCGCTGCCTTGGGGGCGGCACCTGCGCGGTTCGAAACAACCTGACCGTCCTTGAAGATGAACAGCGCCGGGATACCGCGCACACCCATGGCCGCGGCCGAGTTCGGGTTGCTGTCCACGTCCACCTTGGCGATTTTCACCTTGTCGCCGTATTCAGCGGCCAGCTCTTCCAGAGCGGGGCCAATCTGCTTACAGGGGCCACACCATTCGGCCCAGAAGTCGACAACAACGGGGATGTCGGAATTCTTGACTTCGGCGTCAAAGGTATCGTCGGTTACTGCTACGGTCGACATATTCTGTCTCCTGAATGGGGCTAACTCGGGAACAGAACGTAGGGGCGGTCCGGTGCAAGGTCAAGGTATCTGGGTTCGGGCCAGCGCGTCCGTCACAAGATCGTGTGGCAACCACATGAGGTCGGCGTTTCGGGTCCACAATATCCCTGTGCGAACCTTACGCCCCGGGTAAATCTGCGCCAGTGCCTGCGCATAGGCCCCCATCTGACGCAACAGACCTTCGGGGCAGGTTTCGGGGCGATCGGGCACCGTTGCATTTGATTTGAAATCAATGATTTGTACGTCGGTTTCAGACACAATCAGCCGGTCGATGATCCCATGCATACGCCGCCCATTGAGGTCGGCTGTGACCGGAACCTCGGCCAGCGTGCCTGCGGCGAAAACGGGTTGCAGGTGATCGGCGGTCAGCACGGTCTGCGCCTCGGCCAGCAGGCCCTGCCGTTCGGGTTCCTGCATATCCGGCAGAACGCGGGCGCAGAGCTGGGGCCATTGGTCCCGCGCGACTGCGGGCAGGTGTTCCAAAAGAAGGTGCAGGCGTGTGCCGCGCAGCTTGGCGGCCTCCTCATCCTGACCGGTATCCCCCGGCAGCGCCTTCGCCCCGCCCAGATCAGACGGGCTGAGCGTTTCAGGCGCGGTGTCGGGTACAGCAGCGGGCGTTTGGAAATGGTCTGGCAGCGGGACCTCAGTCACCTCAGCCTCGCTATGCTCAACCAGTGGCAGGGCATCCCAATCCGCATGCGACAAGCGCCGGGTGTCTTCGTCCGGCAACTGAACGGCCCCTGCCCGCGCCATCGCGGCCTCAACCATCTGATACCAGCTGGTTCCGTCCTTGCCGACATCCCCTGCAGCACCCACAATTAACCACTTTTCCGCCCGTGTCAGAGCCACATAAAGCAATCGAAGCCGCTCATTCTCTTCCCGCGCGCGTGCCTCGGTCCGGGCTTGGGCGATCAGCGCGGGTGAGGCATCAGCAGGTACTTTCCACAGCGGTGTCCCCTCACCCACCATGATCTCAGCATCGCGCGGAGCCTGCCGTTTGCCCGTATCCGGCAGGATCACAATCGGCGCTTCCAACCCTTTCGATCCATGCACCGTCATCACCCGGATCATGTTACCGACACCGCTCATCTGGCGTTTGATTTCCAGATCGTCGGTCTGCATCCACACCAGAAACCCGGTCAGGCTGGGTATGTCCGTGCGCTCATAGGCCAGTGCCTGAGACAGCAGCGCGTTGATCCCGTCCTCAGCCTCAGCCCCCAGACGGCCCAGCAATTTGCGCCGCCCATCATGTCGGGTCAGGATGCGTTCGATCAGGTCATAGGGGCGCAGAAAGTCGATCTGGCCGCGCAGATCGTTCAGGATGTCCAGTGTTTCGGGGAATTCGTCGGCCCGGCTGCGCAGTGCGGCCCACAGGAATTGCTCCTGCCGGCGATGCGCCAGATCAAACAATTGCTGTTCCGTCCAGCCAAACAGCGGTGATTTCAGAACGGTGGCCAGCGACAGGCTGTCTTCGGGTGTGGCCAAAAAGCTCAGCAGCGCGGCAAGGTCTTTAACCGCTAGTTCCGCGCCCACTTTCAGACGGTCTGCCCCGGCAATGGGCAGGCGCAGGGCTTTGCAGGCACGGATGATCTCGGCAAACAGGTCGGACCGGCGCTGCACGAGGATCAGAAAATCCCCCGGCTGCACCCTTCGTCGGACGAAAGTACCGGGTCTATCGTCATCCTCGGGGATCGTCTCACCACGGTCGATCATGTCTTTGATCGAGTGCGCCACCTTCTCGGCCAGAATAACAGTGTGATGCCGCGCGCCGGGGCGATCGACGGGATCGGTCCAGTCACCGTCCTCGTCGTCTTCAACCTTTTCAACGACCGGCCACAGATCGACGCGACCGGGCAGATCGGATTTGAACGCGCGGTGCTGGCTGTCCTTGTGGAACCCGGCCTCAGCCCGGTTTTCGAACAGAATATCCACCAGAGACAGGATCGCGCTGGAGGATCGGAACGAGTATTCCAGCGTCGAATCCCACAGTTTAGAGCCTGATTCCGCCAGCCTGCGCCCAAATTCCTGCTGCATCCGGTCAAAGGCCGCCGGGTCTGCGCCCTGAAAGGAATAGATCGACTGTTTCTTGTCACCGACCACAAAGATCGTGCGCTCAACCCCGGATCGGGCCCCTTCCCCGCTGGTGAATTCCTGCGCCAGTTTTTCGACCACATCCCATTGGTCGGGGCTGGTGTCTTGCGCCTCATCAACCAGAATATGATCGATGCCGCCATCCAGCCGGTACAGCACCCATTCGGCCACCGCCGGGTCGTTCAGCACCTGCCGCGCGCGCAGGATCAGGTCGTCGAAATCCAGCCATCCGCGCAGCTGTTTGCGCCGCTCATATTCCGGCAGGAAGGCCGCGGCAAAGCGGTGCAAGACATGCGTCTTACGCGCTGCGACCAGCGCCAATCGCTGCTCACGCGCGGCCTCGATGCGCAACATCAGCGCCTCAAGCTGAGGCATCTGCCCGGCCAGCGCCCCTTCGCGCAGAGCTTTGGTCGGAAAGCTGTTGATCTTGGCGGTAAAGGGTTCTTTTGCCGCTTTGCCGGTCAGGAACACGCTTTCCAAAAGGGGCAGGCTACTGATCCTCGCTTCAGAAAACGCAGCCAGTTTCGCAGCCGCCTTGGCGTTGTTGCCGCCGCTTTCCGTCAGCGCAGGCAGGATCGCGCGGATCAGGTCGACCTCACCCCCCAGAAACACGCGGGCTTTCAGCGCGTCTTCGTCAAACCCGTCAGGCAAGTCGAACCGTTGCAGCAGATCGGGCCAGTCCAGCGGCTGCGCAAACAGGTTGCGTTTATGCGTGATGGCGGTCGTCAGGTTGTCGAACCCGGTATCGGTGACGAACCGCGCAACGTCTTCGATCAAACCGGCCTGAGGCCCGTCGGCAAAATCCTCAACGATTTCCTCGCGCAACAGGGCGGCGGCGCGGTCCTCCATTTCCGAGAATTGCGGGCTGACCCCGGCCTCAAGCGGAAAGCGCCGCAGAAGCGAGGCGCAGAAGGAATGGATCGTTTGGATCTTCAAGCCGCCCGGCGTCTCAATCGCGCGGGCAAACAGGGTGCGCGCCTGCGCCAGACGCTCGGGGTCGATCACACCCGGCACGCCCAGATCGGTCAGCTGCGCCAGCAGTGCATCGTCGCCCAACATCGCCCATTCGCCCAGCCGTTTGAACAGGCGGTTCTGCATCTCGCTGGCGGCGGCTTTGGTGTAGGTCAGGCACAGGATATGCTGCGGCTGCACGCCACCCAGCAGCAGACGCGCCACCCGGTCGGTCAGAACGCGGGTTTTGCCGGACCCCGCATTGGCCGCCAACCAGGTTGAGGCATCGGGGCGCGCGGCTTGCACCTGCCGCTCGGTCGCATCATTGCGGGCGGTCATTTCAACACCTCGGGGTCGGATGCGTCTGTACGGTCCCACTCACCAAACCGGGCGAGGTGATCGTAGTCGCCAATGTCCGTGTCTTTGTGCAGCATCCGGCGGGATGTGAAGCCCTGATCAGGCTCTAAATAGGCAGAAATCAGCTCTTTCAACTCGGCCAGAACCTTGTCGGGCGGTTCTTTGGCCAGGGGGGCTGCGACCTCTTTATAGGTACCGCCCATGCCGACAAAAATGGCCTCGGCCACCGCAATCGGGTCAATCCCTTCGATGGCCCCTTGCTCGGCCATTGCAGCCTCGATCAGCAATTGTTTGTCGAACTTGGCCTGTTGGGATTCTGTCGGAGGGGTGCCGGTTTTGTAATCCACGATCCGCAAAGCGCCCCGGCTGTTGTGATCAATCCGGTCAGCCCGTCCCGCGATGGTGAAATCCAGCGGTGACAGCACCAGTTTCATTGCGGCCTCGAACGCCACCGGCCCGCCATCCCCGCGTCGGGCGGTTTCGGCGACCAGGAAATCATCCGCGATCCGTTCGAGCCGCGCCAGCCACAGCTTGCGCGCGGTGGGCCAGGCGACATGCTGATCCAATAGGGTTTCGGCCCGTTTCAGAAAGTTTTCGCGGGTCAGCAAGGCGCTGTCCAATACGCTGTCCTTGACGAAATGTTCAAGGATTTCATGGATGACGATCCCGCGCAGCAACGCATCCGGGGCCTGAACCAACGGGTCCAGTGGCCGCAGCTTCAGCACATGTTTTGCGTAAATCGCGTAAGGATCGCGGATCAGGCGTTTGATCTCGGTCACGCTGAGGCGACGCGGGCGCGACGCGACAGGCGGACGCGGCGATGGGCGCGGCGCAGGGTCAATGCGGGGTGCGGCCTCAAGCTGTTCGGACCAGCGCAGATAGGTCTGACCCCGGCTGCGCATGGCCGAGAGGGCGTCACGACCACCCTGCCCCGGCAAGCCCTGCAGCAGGTTCGTCAAGCGGTTCAGCCAGCGCGATGGCACCGTTTCGGCGTCATCGGACCGGGTCGCGCGGGTCAGCCAAACCTCGGGCGCGCCGACGGCTTGTTGAAAGTCATGGGCCGACAGACCGATGCGGCGTTCGGGCAGCAGCAGCCCGGCCTTGTCGCGCATTTGCCGGTTCAGCCAAGGGTCAGGCGCGGCGGCCTCGGGCCAGCTGCCCTCGTTCAGACCACCCAGAATCAACAGATCGGCACCCTGCACCCGCGCCTCAAGCGTGCCCCAGATCATGATATGCGGATGCGGCGCGTCACGGTCGCGGACCTCTTCGCCCGCCAGAAGCGCGCCCAGCAGGTCGGCGAAATCGCGGGCGGTCATGGGGCCGCCATGCTGCGCCTCATCCTCCAGCGTGGTCAGGACAGACAACGCCTTTTGGCCTGCGTTCTTGTCCCAAAGCGGATTGATTTCGCCTGCGCTGCCGGTCGAGATCGCCTCGGCCAGATTGCGCAGACGTGTGACCCAATCGAACAGAGGCAAGTCCCCCGTGATCTGCTGATCGCAGAAATGGGTGATCAGCCAGCGCACCCAGCCCTCGGGCACCTCCTTTCGGATGGCGGAGGCGGTCAGGCTGGCGCTGTCGGGGAATGGTGGGCCATGCCGCCGCAAATCCAGTTCCAAATCGCGGGCGTGCAGCAGATGCGCCCCCCGGTCGTCACCACCATGGCACAGAGGGTGTTTCAGCAGGGTCAGCAGCGCCTCACCCTCAAGCCGTTTGGTAAACAGCCCCGCCACGTGGCGCAGGAACCGGCCCGGCGGAGACAGTTGCAGCGGCAGGCCCGCGCTGTCATCGGGCAGGATGTTCCAACGGTCCAGCGCGGCGCCGACCTGACGGGTGAGCATCCGATCGGGCGTGATCAGCGCGGCGGTCTGGCCGGTTTCCGCCGCCTCGCGCAGACGCAGGGCGATGGCCAGTGCCTCGGCCCGCGGCGATTGCGCCTCAACCAGTGTCAGGTCCTGGGTGGCACCGTCCAGATTGGTTAGCTGCGGGCCTTCGGACATCCACGCGTCGGTGATTGGGGCAGGGCGTAATGCAAGTGAAATCAGCCGGTTACGCGCGGGTGAAGGGGCCGGGTCACCGGTCCAGGGCTCTACCTGTCCGGGGTCCATCCCCAACCGGGTCATCAGCTTGCGGAACCGGTATTGCGGGTGATCTTCCGAGGTCAGCGCTTCATCCAGACGCTGCCAGACGGCATCAGGCTGATCGAAATCGTACCCGGGCAGGATCAGTGCGCCTTGGGGCAGGCGGGCGACGGCCTCCATCAGCATCAGGGTGGTGCCCCGCGACCCGGTTGAACCCGCAAGGATCACCGGGTGCTGCGGAGGGGTTTCCTGCCAGCGCTCAATCAGGTTTTCAACCACCCGCCTCTGTCGCGCCTGTGCGTCCAGCGCATCGGGCCCCGAGTCGACAAAGTGATCGGCAATTCCGATAAACGCCTGCGCGCGGGCCCAATGGCCCGACATGTCGCTGACGTCCAACTGCCGGATCGCATCGGGCGAGACGCCTTCGCCCTGCATCTCATCAATCAGGGCGGCAAGGCTGTCGGAGAGATCAAACAGCGAGGACCGCGCCGCCAGATCGGGCTGTTGTTCCAATAGCTTGGCAATCAGCTGCGTCAGTTCCAGCCTGCGCCGCAGGGCCGGGATCGCGGGTGGAATTTGCGCCAGATCGACGCTGTCGCCCAGATCGGTCACCAGCGAAAGCCGCGGCAACAGGCAGGCCGGACCCTGATCAAACAGATCGCGCACGCGGCGGGCCATGCGGCGGGTGTTCACCACAAGTTGCACCTGCGCCAAAGCCTCGGGCGGGTGTGCAGCGCTGCGCTGGCGCAGCCCCTCAACCAGCGTTTTGGGGAAATCCGAGCCGGGCGGGACGGCAAAGACACGAGGGGTGGCGCCGGGCCTAAACATCCGCGATCAGCCCTTCGGCCAGCGCGATCCCTTCGGGACGGCCCACATCGCACCAGCGACCGGGGTAGATGGCGGCAAACAGGCGGCCGCGGCTATGTATCTGATCCCATAGTTTGTTTAGCGAAAACGCCTTATCCGGAATGGCCAACAACCCGTCGGTTTTCAGGATTTGCGCCCCGCCATAGATCAGGTCACCGCCACGGGTGATGCGCCCTTTGGCATCGGCGGTGAAATCGCCCTGTCCCGTGTGCCCGATGGTCTGCGCGGTGGGTATACACATCAGCAAGGCGTCCATTCGGTCGGGGTTCCATGCCTTGCGCAAAAGGGTCAGAGGGTTCGGGCCAGACCAGATCGCATCGGTGTTCAGTGTAAAAACCGGATCAGACCCTAACAAAGGCAAAGCTGCGCGTAGCCCACCGCCGGTCTCTAGGATCTCGGGGTCTTCACGGGACAGCAGCACGCCTTTGGGGGACAGATGCGCCTCAAGCTGATCGGGCAGATAGTGCAGGTTGGCCACCACCCGCGCCGGGTCCAGATCGTCCACCAAATCCAGCGCGTGGTCGATCAGGGGGCGACCCGAAACCTCAATCAGCGGTTTGGGGCGGGTTTTGGTCAGTGCGCCCATGCGGGTGCCGAACCCTGCGGCGAACAGCATTACGGCGTCAGGGTGTTGGGTCATGCCTGTCTGAGCCTGTCCAGATTGTCCGGGGTCGGTGCGGGAAGGGCATCGCGCAGCAGATCCGCGACACCCACCAGCGCGGGGTGGTCCAGATCGCGCATCAGATGTGCCCATGTGGCCGGAACCAGATCGATATAATGCGGCTTGCCGTATTCTGTCGCCAACCGGGCAAACACACCCAGAATCCGCAAGTTCCGCTGTGCGCCCAACACCGCATAGGCGGTGCGGAAGTCGTGATCATTCACCCCGGTTGCAGCGATATAGCGGTTGACCATCTGCATCTCGGTCCCGGCTGAGACATCGCGGCGCACATCCTGCAGCATCGACACCAGATCATAGGCCGGATGGCCCAGCATGGCCGTTTGGAAATCCAGCAAGCCCACGCGTTTGATCCCGGCGCGGTCCGGCAGCCAGATCATGTTCTCGGCATGGTAATCGCGCTGGATCACCACTTTGGGGCCCGAGGTTTCCTGATGCAGAATATCCGAAAACCGGTGCTCAAACCGCTCTCGGGCATCCACGTCGTGCTGCCCCTGAACCGCCTGCGCGTATTTGGTGAAGGACAGCGCCGCCAGCTCGCTCATCATTGCTGAGTCATAGGCAGGCAAGGACAGGATCGGTGCCTTGTGCAGTGCAATCAGAACGTCCGTCGCCGCCTCATACAGCTGTCTTTCGGCCTTTGGGTCGCGTTTCAGGACACGGGCAAAAAGGTCGTCGCCCAGATCTTCCAACAGAAGGAACCCGTTTTCCGTATCCTCGGCATAAACCTCGGGTGCGCTGAGACCGACCGAACGCAGATGATGCGCCATGCGGACAAATGCCGCGACCGGTTCGGCCTTGCCCGGCGGGGAATCCATCAAAACCGCCGTGCGCCCGGTTTCCGGGTCAGTCAAACGCTCATACCGACGGTTCGAGGCATCACCGGCCAAAGGCGCGCGGCCTGCATTGGCCCAGGGTGTCTGTGCAATCAGGGCTTGGGCCAGCACGGTCCGGTTTGTCATGCGGCGCGCTCCAGTTTCTGGGTCCATTTCGGATCGGACCAGGACAGCGTCAAATGGCGTGTTTCCATTGTGTTAGGGTCTGCTTTCAGGCTCATCTTCAGTGAGGTGTCCGGTGTCAACGGCCCCAGCTTGTCCGGCCATTCGATCAGGCAAATGGCGGTCTCGAATGCCTCGGACAGGCCCAGTTCTTCGATCTCTTCCACCGCGCTCAGACGATAGAGGTCGCAATGCCAGATCTCGGCCTCTGGCGTGTCATAAGCTTGTACCAGCGTATAGGTGGGCGATGGCACGTCTTCGGGCACGGGCATCAAGGATTGGATCAGGCTGCGGGCGAAATGGGTCTTGCCGCTGCCGATCTCACCCTCAAGCAAAATCACGTCGCCGGGGCGCAATTCGGCCCCGAACCGGGTGGCCAAATCAGCAGTGTCTTCGGGCGACGTCAGAGTGATAGAACGGGTGTGCAGCGTCATGGCGCCACAATGGCCTTAGCCCCGGTCGGCTGCAACCCGGTTCAGGCGCTGATCTGTTGTATCGACTCAATGTCGTTGACATTAAAACGCACAATCGTCGCGCCGTTCTGCATAGGGCTGACAATGCAGGTCAGGTCGGTGCCGTCGCGCATTGTAAGATGGCCTGACCATTCTGCCCGGTTGTCGCGCATTTCGACAAAATCGCGCACCTCGCCCAGCATGGGCGTTGCGGCGCAGCGTTCCCTCCAGCGCCGTGTCACATCCAGCACCGATTCAGGTTCAAACCCGGTCTCGTCGCTGTCGCCCCACAGCTTTTGATAGGCGTGGTTGGTAAAGGCGAGCGTTCCATCATCGCCAAAGACGGCAATGGCATCGGCCAGCTTGTCCAGCACCGATTGCATCAGGTCCATCTCTGACCGGAACCGGCGCGTCAGGGTAATCTCGGCGGTGATGTCTTCGAACAAAAAGGCCACGGCCCCGTCGGGATGCGGGCGTCCGCTGACCGAATAGACGGACCCGGATGGCAGCGACCAGGTTTCCTGATAATTTCCGTCTTCGGCCGCCTCCAGCAGATCATTCATCTGGCTGCGCCAACTGCGATAGTTCTTGGGCTCGGGCATCATGTGCTGATCGCGCAGCCGGTCAAAGAAACTGGACAGGCTTGGGCGGCAGCTGAGGAAGTCCGGGGGCAGGGTGGTCAGGTCGATCAGCGCCGGGTTGAACAAAGCCAATTGCCGGTTCCGGTCGAATATCGCCAGCCCGATGGACAATTGCGCAAAGGTTTTCGTCATGGTTTGCACGAATTTGCGCTGGGCTGTTTCTGCTGCGACAATTGCATTTATATCAACCGCATAGCACAGGTGGCCTTCGGGATGTTCCACCAGATTCAGATCGAACCACAGCTTGTTATCGCTGTTTTCAGACGTAATCGAGATGCGGGTCTTTGTTCCCAATCTGGCGTCGCCATCCGCGCCGGTGAACAGCGGGGCAGTCAGATCAGTGTCCTGTCCGCGTACCTTTCTCACCAATGAGACATAGGCCGCGTTGCACCACCTGACATTGCTTTGGTGATCCAGCATCCAGACGGGATAGGGCGCTTGTTCCATCGCAAGGCGGATCGGGTCCTGCGCCTCAAGCCGGGCTGAGCCCGGTGCGTGGCAGCTTTGGCGCAATTGCACACGGACGATACCATCGATCCATTCGCACAGAACGTCCCGCTCGACAGTGCAGTCGATGGCCGGAATGATCAGTGTCCCCTCACGCCGGATATGATCAGGGCCCTCGGGAAACGAGGGAAAGTCGCGCTGCAGCAGGCGGCGCAAATCCGTCCAGTTGCGGACAGATTCAAATCCTTCCAGCGCAATGTCGGAGTGGCTGATCAGCCGGTCATCGTCGAACAGAAAGACCGCATCATGCAGGGATGCCGGGGCGGATAAACCGAAATCATCACCCCTGTGTCTGCGGCGGGGCAACAGCCATTGCACCGCCAGACTGGCTGAGACCAGGCTGATTGCGGCCAGAATAATCCAGTCGACCATGCGATCCTCGGTACCTGTGTTATGGTCAGGATTTATGCGCCTTAATGGTTAACGGTGTCTTAACCCGCACCTGAGCAGATCAGACCAGAATACGCTGGTTTTCCCCTGACGGGACGGGGGTATCTCCGGTCTGGGCGTCCACCAGGTTGCGTGGCCATGTCACCAGCACAATAGCACCCCGGCGTTCAGGGTTTTCGCACAGGTTCTGATAGGGGTCCGACCCGTTGGCAAAATTCAGATCGGCACCGCTGCGTTCCAGCAGGGTCTTTGCGATGAACAGCCCCAGCCCCATCCCTTCATATTCCGGGCGGGCTTTTTGGTCTTTTTCGGCACGGCGACGGCGCATGAATGGATCGCCGATCCGGCCGATCATATGGGCCGGATAACCGCGCCCGTCATCCATGATTTTGATGATGATCTGATCGGTGGTCCATTCGGCCTCGACCCAGACATTGGCGCGGGCGAAATCCACTGCGTTCTGGATCAGGTTGCGCAGCCCGTGAATGATCTCGGGCTTGCGCAGGATCGAGGGTTGTTGCACATCGCCATCCCCGGCAGGCCCTTCGGCAAAATGGACGGTCTTGCCGCGATGGATATGAGGTTCGGCCGCCTCGTGAATAACCGTGGACAGAGGGGCCTGCCGCAGATGCAGGTCGTCTTTGCCGGCCCGGCCCATATCGCGCAGAATGTCGCGGCACCGATTGGCCTGTTCGCGGATCAGGGCCGCGTCCTCTTTCAGGTCGGGGCGGTCGTCAAGCTCTTCTATCAGCTCGGAGCTGGTCAGTTTGATCGTGGCCAGCGGTGTGCCAAGCTCATGCGCAGCGGCAGCGACGACGCCACCCAGATCGGTCAGCTTCTGTTCGCGGGCCAGGGCCATATGGGTGGCCGCCAACGCCTCGGACATGGATTGCACTTCGGAACTGACCCGGTGGGAATAAGCGCCAATGAACACAATCGCGATGATGATCGCAGCCCAGTTGCCGAACAGCAGCAACTCGGGAATGTCCAGTGCCTGTCCGGCGTCAGTGCGCAAAGGCAGATGGAATTCGGCCAACAGGGTCGTCAACACAATCGCAACCGCTCCGACAATCAGGGTTGACCGCGTGCTCATGACATTCGCCGAGATCGTTACCGGACCCAGCAGCAGAAGGGCAAACGGGTTGTTCAGGCCGCCGGTCAGATACAGCAGTATGGCCAGCTGAGTCAGGTCGAACAGCACCATCAGAAAATTCTCGAACTCGGTCAGACGCTTGTTCTGTGGAAACAGCAAAATGGCCGTCATGTTCCCCATTACCGAGACGCCGATGGCCAGGTAACACAGCGCCAGTTCCAGCTGAACGTGAAAATATTGCTGCGCCACGGTGATTGCTGTGAACTGGCCAATAATGGCCACCCAGCGCAACAGGATCAGCGTGCGCAGCCTGATCCAGCTGCTACGTTCCTGCCCGCGCCAAAATGTGATATTGGAATTGGCCATCGATCCACTATGTCCTGTTGCATCGGCTGTCTATCTTGATAGGTGTCCCGGCCGAAACGATCAACAACCCCTCTGATATCAGGATTGATGTGATGGTCCGTCTCTACGCTATTCTTGCTGCAGTTGCTCTGGCCATTGGTGTGGGGGCCATGTGGCTGCTGACACGCGGCGCGGGGTCCGACGATCAGTTTGCACAATGCCGGTCATCCCAGATCGCAGGCGGCACTGCAGCCATTGGCGGCCCGTTTGAGCTGATCAACGGCAAGGGTGAGACGGTGACCGACAAAGACGTGATCACCGAACCCACGCTGGTCTATTTCGGCTACACGTTCTGCCCCGATGTCTGCCCGTTCGACATGTCGCGCAACGCCGAGGCGGTGGATATTCTGGCCGAGGGCGGACAGTCTGTCACGCCCCTGTTCATCTCAATCGACCCGGATCGCGACACGCCCGAGGTGGTGGACGATTACGCCTTCAACCTGGGTGGCAAGACCATCGCGCTAACCGGCTCGCCCGAGCAGGTCAAGGCCGCCAGCCAGGCCTACAAGACCTATTACAAGGCCCATGACAAAAGCGACGAGTATTACCTGGTGGATCATTCCACCTTTACCTATCTCGTGACACCCGAGCAGGGGTTCATCGAATTCTTCAACCGCAATGACACCGCCCAGCAGATGGCGGACAAGGTTGGGTGTTTCCTCGACAAGCTATGACAGATTTGACCTTTGGCATGGCGCTGCTATTACTCATGTCAGGCCAAAGGCGTGAAATAGCAGAAAGAACAGACAATGGCGGACAGCTCGGACCTGGTTATCGGCGCGGATAAATCCCTGCTTCTGGTAGATGATGACGAGCCGTTTCTGAGACGTCTGGCCAAAGCCATGGAAAAACGCGGGTTCGAGGTTGAAACAGCCGGGTCCGTCGCCGCGGGCCGCGCCATCAGCATCGCCCGCCCGCCTGCCTATGCCGTGGTTGACTTGCGGCTTGAGGATGGAAATGGGCTGGATGTGGTCGAAGTACTGCGAGAAAAGCGCCCCGACAGCCGGGTTGTGGTTCTGACCGGATATGGCGCCATCGCCACCGCTGTGGCTGCTGTCAAAATCGGCGCAACGGATTACCTATCGAAACCCGCCGACGCCACCGACATCACCAATGCGCTGCTGGCGAAGGGCGACGAACTGCCCCCTCCGCCGGAAAACCCCATGAGCGCCGACCGCGTGCGCTGGGAGCATATCCAGCGGGTGTATGAGTTGTGCGACCGGAACGTATCCGAGACCGCCCGCAGGCTGAACATGCACCGCCGGACCTTGCAGCGGATTTTGGCGAAACGCAGCCCGCGGTGAAAAATAGTCGCTAGCGACGGTGCTACAATTTCTCGCCAAATCGTCTCCGGAAACAGCGTTAGAGCGCGTAGGCGCCTTGGTTTGGTGTTTGACCGCTCTGTTCGGCTTGGCTTCTGTTTCCGTGACGGTGTTCAACGCGTTTGACAAACCGTGGACATTTGTCGGCGTGGCGGCAAGTGCGTTCGGATTGATGTTGTGTGCTGCCCTTTGTGTTGTCGGTGTTTTCCACGGGATGAGCGCTCTCTTTACCAGCCTGGTGAAACACGAACGCCAGCGGCCGTCATTGCAGGTTGTGAATGTCATAGAGCTACAAGCCGACCGTCTTAAATTTGCATATCGTCTTTGGGGCTTGCTAACGCTGATGGTCTTGATCCTGGCAGGATTTTATTTGCTGATTTCGAGCGTCTTTTAGATACACATCCGTTTGTCTCATGTCACAGCTTCGTGACTTGCACCTCTGCATCAAGAACCCAACTGTTTGCCACGTAAAAGCCCTTAACAAGACAGGAACCCCAAAATGATCGGCTATGTGACCATCGGCGTGTCGGATATGGAGCGCGCCAAGAAATTCTATACGGATCTGCTGTCGGACCGGGATGCCAAGGTGACGCTGGATGCGGGACGTATTGCGTTTATCGGAAATCAGCCGAACGCCCCGATGCTGGCGGTGTGCGAACCCTATGATGGCGAGGCTTGCGCGCCGGGCAATGGCACGATGGTGGCTTTTGCAGCCGACTCGAAAGAACACGCGCAGGCAATGTATGAAAAAGCGATCAGCCTGGGTGCCTCAGACGAGGGTGAGCCCGGTCAGCGCGTTCCCGACGTTTTCTATGGGGCCTACGCCCGTGATCTGGACGGCAACAAGCTGTGTTTCTACGTCTTCGGCTAAAGCTCGGCCAATAGGGCCGCGTGCCTTTCTGTATACGCCCGCCGAACCTCGACCGGTGGGCGTAACACGATGTTCAACCCCTCCATCACGGCCTTGTCCGGACGGCCAAAGAACTTGGACGCCTCGGCCTCGGAAAAGCCCGCGATCTGGGTGGCCTCCATCCAGGCGCTGATCCTGTCGGCCTTTTTGATCTGACGTTTGATCGTTTTCGGCACCGCAGCTGGCAAGCCAAACCGGATGTGGATTGCCGCCGCCAACCGATCATCCAACGCGCCATAGTCCGGGCCCACGGCGGATTTGACCGGAGAGATCATATCTCCGATCACGTATTCGGGGGCGTCGTGTAACAAAGCGGCCAGGCGCCATTTGACCGGCGCTTTGGGGGCGATGCGGCCGAACAGTTCTTCGACCAGCAAGGAATGTTCGGCCACGGAATAGGCGAAATCCCCTGCCGTCTGGCCGTTCCAGCGGGCTACAAAGGCCAAACCATGCGCAATATCTTCGATTTCGATGTCCACGGGGGTGGGGTCCAGCAAGTCCAGCCTTCGGCCAGACAGCATCCTTTGCCATGCTCTGGTTTGTGTTGCCATTATGCCATGCCCCGTTTCAACAGCCGCGATTGTGCCGCGATTTTGTGATATGGTTTACCCGTCAAGATCACCGGCTGCCAACTTTTTCTTGAGCATTCGTGCTTTGAACAAGGGCGCGGTGATACCGACATCAAGTGCTGAGGGGGGCGCATGCTCCTCCCGGTGTGCCCCTCTCGGAACGTAACGCGTATCGAAAGGAGCTTGCTATGTTCAAGCGTTTGTTTGGAATTGCCCTGGCCTTTGGAATGGCCGCCACTGCCCCTCCGGCTTTTGCTCAGCAGCAGAAATGTGCGCAGCGTGAACATGTGATCGCCAAATTGCAGGAAAGCTACTCGGAACAGCTGGCATTTGGTGGATTGCAGAAATCGCGCAGCGGACAATCGGTGATGGAGGTTTGGACCTCTGAGGAAACGGGAAGCTATACCGTTTTGGTGACCCATGCGAACGGCCTGAGTTGTATCGTTGCCGTTGGCACCGATTTTTTCGAAGCGATCCCCAAGATCAAGGTAGAAGGCACGCCTAGCTAAGAAGGGCGGCATAAAATCCCGTTTCCGGCCATCTGCGTTGCCACGTCCCCAAAGGGATGTTAGGGGCAACCCGGACCAAGATTTACCGGAATGGAGTACCTGATGGCCGGGGACTATATCGTCAAAGACATTTCATTGGCCGGTTTCGGCCGCAAGGAACTGGATATTGCCGAAACCGAGATGCCGGGGCTGATGTCCCTGCGCGCAGAATACGGTGAAAGCAAGCCGCTGGCAGGGGCGCGCATCGTCGGCTCGCTGCACATGACCATCCAGACTGCCGTTCTGATCGAAACGCTGGTTGCGCTTGGCGCGGATGTGCGCTGGGCGTCGTGCAACATCTTCTCAACCCAGGACCACGCTGCCGCCGCGATTGCAGAGGCTGGCATTCCCGTCTTCGCCATCAAGGGCCAGACGCTGGAAGAGCATTGGGATTACCTGGACAAATCCTTCCTGTTCGACGAAGGCCCGAACATGATCCTGGACGATGGCGGCGACGCAACGCTGTACATCCTGCTGGGCGCGCGCGCCGAAGCGGGCGAGGACATCATCCCCGTTCCGGGCTCGGAAGAGGAAGAGGTGATCAAGAAGCAGATCGCCAAGCGGATGGCGGCAAGCCCCGGCTGGTTCACCAAGATGCGTGATCAGATCAAAGGCGTCTCTGAGGAAACCACCACCGGTGTGAACCGTCTGTATCAGTTGGTTAAAGAAGGCCACCTGCCGTTCCCCGCGATCAACGTGAATGACAGCGTCACCAAGTCGAAGTTTGACAACAAATACGGCTGCAAGGAATCGCTGGTCGACGGTATCCGCCGCGCCACCGACACCATGCTGGCCGGTAAGGTTGCCGTGGTCTGCGGTTATGGCGATGTTGGCAAAGGCTCGGCTGCGTCGCTGGCCGGTGCCGGTGCCCGTGTGAAAGTGACCGAAGTTGACCCGATCTGCGCGCTGCAAGCGGCCATGGACGGGTTCGAGGTCACTCTGCTGGAAGACGAAGTTGCCACGGCGGACGTGTTCATCACCACCACCGGCAACAAGGACGTGATCCGCATCGAGCATATGCGCGAGATGAAGGACATGGCCATCGTCGGCAATATCGGTCACTTCGACAATGAAATTCAGGTGGCCAGCCTGAAGAACCACAAATGGACCAACATCAAGGAACAGGTGGACATGATCGAGATGCCCTCGGGCAACCGTCTGATCCTGCTGTCCGAGGGCCGTCTGCTGAACCTCGGCAACGCCACCGGCCACCCGTCGTTTGTGATGTCGGCGTCCTTCACCAACCAGGTTCTGGCGCAGATCGAGCTGTTCACCAAGGGTGACGAGTACGAAAACGACGTCTACATCCTGCCCAAGCATCTGGATGAAAAGGTTGCCCGCCTGCATCTGGACCGCATCGGCGTGAAGCTGACCAAGATGGACAACGAACAGGCGGCCTATATCGGCGTGAAACCCGAAGGCCCTTATAAGCCCGAGCATTACCGCTATTGATTGCGGAACGGGTATGACCAAACGTTCAGGACGCCGCCGGTTCACGCAACTGGCGGCGTCTTTCTTTTCAATCATCGTATTTCTATTTCTTGTTGGGTCTGGCGGGTATCTGCTGTTGTCGCACTCGAACTCTCCGGTCCCTGACCACTGGAACCCATTGCGGGACCTGTCCGTGACCGCGCCGGTTACCCCTGTCACTGCGTATCAACTGAACCGCGCACTGGCGGATGAGGGGCTGTGCCGGGCAACGCTGTCGGAGGCAGGTGCCGCGTTTTCGCAGATGGATGATCTGGTGGTTGACCAGAACTGCGGCATTGCCGGGCGCGGTCTGCTGTCCGGGCTGGTCCGCGCCAATCTGCGGGGGGTTGAGACCCGCTGCACCACGGCACTGCGTTTGGTCATGTGGGAAAACCATGTGGTCCAACCCGCCGCGCGCGAGGTATTGGGCACCGAAGTCAGTGCTCTGCGGCATCTGGGCAGCTATAACTGCCGCCGCATGCGCACCACGCAGGGCGCAAATAGCGGTTGGAGCAGCCATGCAACGGCAGATTCGATTGACATTATAGGTGTGCAGCTGGCCGATGGGCGCGCGCTCAGCCTGTTGCGGGATTGGTCCACGTCGGGGCCCGAGGCGGATTTTCTGCACCAGATCGGGCAGGGGGCCTGCGACTGGTTCCGCGTTGTGCTGGGCCCGAATTTCAACCGCCTGCACGCGGATCATTTCCATCTGCAAGGGCCCGGTTGGGGCTATTGCCGATAGGTATCCCGACCCCGCATCAACAGGGCCGGGGGGTCGCTTAGCGTCCGCTGACGGCGTCAGACAGAGATTTGAACCGGACGATCTTGTAGATGCCCTTTGAAGCATCCTCGCCTTTGTTCAGAACGGGAGAGCGGTGCAACTCGTTAATTGTGGCGTAGACATACCCATCCGCACCGATCGAGAACCCGTCCGGCCACGGCAATTCATCATCCGACTGGAACAACACTTCATAGCTGCCATCCGGCTTGGTGACACCCAGCGCATTGTCCGTCATCGCGGTGATATAGACATTGCCGCCGGTATCCACGGTCGAACCATCCGAGATTGGCTTGTCGCCATAGCGTTCAACCTTTGCCTCAAGATCGGCATCTGACAGGCTTTCATCCAGCAGCGCGGCGGTGGGGATGCGATACATCGCGCTGGCCGTCATCGGGGCGAAATAGACCCATGTATTGGTCGGATCGACGGTGATCGGGTTGATGCCGATCTTGGCCGGATTGCCGCCCAGCGTGATTTCGCGCCCGTCGATGACCATCGGTGTATCTTCTGGAATCGTATATTTTGAGCCTTCCAGAACCCGCCGGGCGCGTCCTGTCTCCAGATCGACAACGATGATGGCCGAGTTCTGACCGTCGCCCGTATCCGAGATGTAGATGGCCCCGTGATCGCGATCCACGGCCAGATCGTTCAGGAACGAGGTCGGGCGCGCAACGGGCGCACCGATGTAGTGGATCGCATGCAGCGTCTCGGTATTGGTGTCCCAACCGACAACGCGCCCGGTCTGGTTTTCGCCCTGACCGTCCAGCATCCACAGAATGCCATCGCGGTCGGCCCGCAGACCCAGAACACCGTTCAGCCCGTCCGCATCATCGTTGGGCGCGCGCGCCCAGTCTTCGGTTGGGTAAGGCTTGGTGGACCCATCGGGCATGACCTCAACCACCCGCAATTCGGGGCCATAGAATTCGTGCACCGACATGAACATGCGCCCATCCGGGCCAATGGCCAGATTGCCCGGAGGCATGGCCTTTTCGAACTCAAGATAGGTTTCCAACTCGGCCGCCGCGGCGGGCAGGGCCAGCGCAAGCGCGCATGTGGCTGCGTAAAGCGATTTCATCAGGTCCTCCTCTGGCAATCTCAGAGCAGATACCATTTGAAATTTTTCACGATAACTGGCTCAATTCTGAAACCAGTGTTAGGATTTTTCGAATGTATCACATGAATGATCTGCTGACTTTTGTCTCGGTCGCAAAAACCGGTGGGGTTGGATCGGCGGCCAAGGCGCTGGGTATTTCTGCCGCCACCGTCAGTCACCGTATCACCAAGCTGGAAGAGGTGTTGAACCTCAAACTCTTCCACCGCAACAGCCGCAAGGTGCAGCTGACCAACGAAGGGGTGATCTTTCTGGATCGGATCGAACCGGTTCTGGCCGACCTGCGCGAGGCCGAACTGGACGCTGGCAGTGGTACAGGTGCCGTGCGGGGGCATTTGCGGGTCACGCTGTCGCCGTGGATACTATCACGCTTTGTGATGCCGCTGATGGATGGGTTTCAGACCCGTTACCCGGACCTCTCGGTCGAGTTTCTGGCCGTGGACCGCTATGTTTCGCTGGTGGATGAAGGGATCGACTGCGCCATTCGGGTGGGGCAGATGGCCGACAGCACCCTGCGCGCCCGCAAGCTGAGCGACAATGACCGCATCATCTGCGCCGCCCCGTCTTTTTGTGAAAAACATGGCCGCCCTGCATCGGTTGAGGATCTGCGGCTGATGCGCTGGGCCTGCCTGCCCTGGCAAACCCGGATTGATTTGCGGGATGGGCCAAATCGGACAGCGCAATTTTCCATCCCGCGTGGTATCGCCGTGTCAAACTCGGACATGTTGACCGAGGCGGCGGTGCAGGGTCTGGGTCTGGCGGTCAAATCAAGGCTGGCGGTTCAGCGTGAGTTGGAGAACGGCACTCTGTGCGAAATCATGCCCGGTATCTTGCGATCCCCGGACGCGCCGATTTCATTTGTGCATGCAGGCAACGCGACGCCCGGACGCAAAGTCAGGGCGTTTTCCGAACTGGCCAGCCTCGCGTTTCAACCCCGGCCTGACGCACGGAAATCCGCTTAGTGGGAAAATTCGGGATTTTTCCCTTTGTTGAATGTCTGCATGTGACTAACCTGCCTGCACCTTTTTGAAGGTTTGGACAAACGCAGCCTGGGCTGCACTATTGGAGTGTATTTTATGGGTAAACGCGACGAGCTGATCGCCAAATATGCAGAAGATCTGAAAGAAAAATGCGGGATGGACGCCGATATGGACCTGCTGACCAAGGTCACCATCGGCTGTGGCCCGGCGATTTATGATGCCGACGCGTCCACCGTTGCAGCCACGCAGGAAGGAGAACTTGAGACCGTCAAGAACAACTTTCTGATCAAGAAACTGGGTCTGTCCGACGGTCCGGCACTGGATGAAGCGATCCAATCGGTTCTGGAAACCTATGGTATGTCCGAACGCAACAAGTATCGCGCCGTGGTCTATTACATGCTGACCAAACATTTCGGCAAAGAATCGGTCTACGGCTGAGCCCGGTATAAAACGCCCGCGCTCCCTACGCGGGCGTTTTCAATTTTAAGCACTTGGCATTTGAAGTGCTGGCCAGATTTCGCTTAGTGTCACAGTGTGACCAGGACGGTCAGAACCAGAGATTTCCATACGCGTGTGGTGAGTTGGGAGCACGCGGGGGTAGGGAAGGTTCTGCATCCGTCGGAACCTTCCCTTTTTATTCAGGATCAGTTTCGCCCAAAGCGCAGATCACCTGCCATTCGGCGTCGCCAACCGGTTGCACAGACAGGCGAGAGTTTCTGACCAGCGCCATCTCGGCCAACCGTTCATCGGCCTTGATCTGATCCAGCGTGACGGGTTTTGAGAACGCCCGCACCGCCTTGATGTCCACGCAGTCCCAGCGGTCATCATCGGTGGTGCTGTCAGGATGCGCCTCGGCGCAGACCTCGACAATGCCCACGATCGCCTTGTCTTTTTGCGAATGGTAAAAGAACCCGCGATCACCAATGGCCATCTGACGCATGAAGTTGCGCGCCTGATAGTTGCGCACGCCGTCCCATTCTTCGCCCGCATCCCCCTTGGCCACCTGCTGGTCCCAGCTCCAGGTTGAGGGTTCGGATTTGAACAGCCAATATGCCATCAGCCGATGACCTTTTTCCACGCGATCAGGTCGACGGACTGGAACAGACCTGCCTTGGCATAGGGATCATTGTCGGCCCAGGTTTGGGCGGCGGCTATGTCCTCGACTTCAAGGATGATCAGCGAGCCGATCATGGCGTCGCCGTCCAACAGCGGACCCGCCTGCGCAACAACGCCGGTTTCCTCAATATAGGCCAGATGGTCGGCGCGGTTGTCCAGCCGAGTTTGCAGCGCGCCGTCCTTGTCACGGGCGATGAGGGCGATGAGCATGTTATTCCTCCTTCAGGGGTCGGTTGAGCAGGGTTTCGATGGCTTGCGCGACGCTGTATGCGCCGTGGCTCAGGTCGGCGACGGTGGCGCTGATGGGCATGTCCAGCCCTTCGGCCTTGGCGATGTCGGCCATGGCGCGCGCGGTGGCGACGCCTTCGACGGTCGTTGTGGTGTCAAAGTCCCGATTCAGACCCAAACTCAGGCCAAAACGATAATTTCGCGACAGCTCAGATGAACAAGTCAGCACCAGATCGCCCAGCCCCGATAGCCCCATCAACGTTTCGGGCTGCGCCCCGCGCATCAGGGCAAAGCGCTGCATCTCGGCAAATCCGCGGGTCATCAGGGCCGCGCGGGCGCTGTCACCCAACCCCGCGCCAATGGCCGCACCGCAAGCAATGGCCATAACGTTTTTCAACGCGCCCCCCAGTTCAGCCCCGATCACATCGGTGGTGCGATAAAGGCGCAGGTTGGCCGTTGTCAGATCGTGCTGAAGCCCGTGCGCGTCATCGGCGCAGGCCAACGTCAGCGCTGTGGGTAGCCCGCGCGCAATGTCATCGGCAAAGCTGGGCCCGGTTAGCAGCGCCGGGCGCGCGTCAGGAATGGTCTGCCGGATGACCGAGATCGGCCCCAGCCCCGTTGACAGCTCAATCCCTTTGCAGCAGGCAACCAGCGTTTTCCCGGCCAGCACATCGGCATGATCGGTCAGCGCCCCGCGCAGTTTCTGCATAGGAACTGAGATCAGCAGTGTCTCATTTTCCGCCGCTTGCGCGATGTCAGAGGTCACCGTGATTCCGTCCGGCAGGGGCATATTCGGCAGGCGCGCGGCGTTCTCGCGCATGTTTTGCATCAACTGTGCCTGTTCTGCATTCCGCGCCCACAGTGCGACCGGCCCATTTCCAGCCAGCGAGATCGCCAGCGCGGTGCCAAATGCGCCGGACCCAAGGACAGAAACGCTCATGCCTTGGCCCCTTTTTTGCCGCCGCCCAGCATGGCGGGGCTGGTCTGGTCCAGGGGCCAGCGGGGGCGGGCGGTCAGGTCCAGACCGTCGCGGGCACCGGCGCGAAACCGCTCCATCCCCGCATAGGCGATCATGGCCGCGTTGTCGGTGCACAGCGCCAGGGGTGGCGCGGTGAAACGAGTACCCTTTTCCGCACAAACAGTCTCTAACGCGGAACGAATCGCAGTATTGGCCGCAACACCCCCGGCCACGGCGATCACCGGGTCCGAGGGGTTTTCGTCCAGATATCGATCAATCGCACGGCGGGTTTTCACGGCCAGCGTGTCGACGATGGCCTGCTGAAACCCGGCGCAAAGATCGGCGCGGTCCTGACGGGTCAGGCCGCCTTTTTCAGCAACAACTTGATCACGCATCCGCATCAGCGCCGTCTTCAATCCCGAAAAGGACAGATCGCATCCAGGTCGATCCAACAGCGGGCGGGGAAAGCGGAATCGCTCCGGGTCGCCGCCCTTCGCCTCGGCCTCGACCGACGGGCCGCCGGGCTGCGGCAAGCCCAGCAGACGGGCGGTTTTGTCAAATGCCTCACCCGGAGCGTCATCGATCGTGCCGCCCAGGCGGGTGAACCGTTCCGGTCCATGGGCAATCAGGTATTGGCAATGGCCGCCCGACACCAACAGCATCAGATAGGGAAAGGCGATCCCATCGGTCAGGCGTGGCGTTAACGCATGCCCCGCCAGATGGTTCACCCCGATCAGAGGCAGGCCGGTCGCGGCGCTGATCCCCTTGGCGCACATGACGCCAGACATCACGCCGCCGATCAGGCCGGGCCCGGCAGTGACCGCAATCGCATCGATTTCGCCCAATGTCAGAGCCGCATCCTGCAGCGCCTGCACCACACATGTGTCCAGCTTTTCAGCATGCGCGCGGGCGGCAATCTCGGGCACGACGCCACCATAGGCGCTGTGCAATTCGGTCTGGCCATAGACGACCGAGGCCAGCACCTCGGCCCCCGACCCTTGGGTTTGGCGCACCACGGCGGCGGCTGTGTCGTCACAGCTGCTTTCCAACCCGAGGACGGTAAGTGTTTGCACCATTGGCCTGATCCGTTACACCATGATTGACATGCGGGGTATCACCCTGCGCGGATGCAAACAATCCCAAGGCGGAAGGCGCCGACCGTTGTATTTGTTGATGACTCGCCCGCGTGCGGCCTCGGAACGGTTTGTCGCGCAGCTGCCAACCCGCACCAGATCGCGGGTTGAGGTCATCTATTCCCCGATCCTGGAAATCAATCCTCTGCCGATCAGCATTGATACCACTGGCGTGCGTGGATTGATCTTTACCTCGGCCAACGGCGTGAATGCTGCCATGTCGATGAACCTGTCGCGGGACATGCCGGCATTTTGCGTGGGCCCCGCCACCACGGGCACGGCCCAGGGTGCGGGGTGGGATGCGCAGATGGTCGGGGCCACCGCAGAGGAGTTGGTGGCGAACCTGCTGAAGCTCAGGCCCGAAAGCCCGCTGCTGCATTTGCGGGGTGAGCATAGCCGGGGCGATGTCGCCGCCCGCCTGACCGAGTCGGGCCTGACCGTGCGCGAGCAGGCGGTGTATCAGCAACGCCTGTTACCGTTGACACCGCAGGCAAGGGCTGCTGCAGATGGCAATTTGCCGGTGATCGCGCCTTTGTTTTCGCCCAGAACGGCGCGACAATTTGCCGATATTTGGACCGGATCGGCGCCCTTGTGGCTGGCTGCAATCAGTCAGGCGACCGCCGAACCCCTTAATTCACTGGACTACGCCCGGCTGAAGATTGCCAAAGAGCCGACGCCCAGGAAAATGCGGAAAGCAGTTAAAAAGCTTGTGAAACACGCGATGCGGGTTGAGGGCAGCGAGACCACCGACTAACTTAGACGAGCCTGTTATTCTTGTGAAATTGGATTCGATAAGGGGAATACTGCGGTGGCTCGTAAGAAAAAATCCGAACAAAAGCCGGTAGAGGACCCCAAAACCGAGGAAACGGTTGCATTCACATCGCAGCGGGAAGAGGCGTCGCTTGACGCCGCCGCACCCGTAGAAGACGCCCTTTCCGAAGCCGAAGCCGAAGCCGAAGCCGAAGCCGAAGCCGAAGCCGAAGCCGAAGCCGAAGCCGAAGCCGAAGCCGAAGCCGAAGCCGAAGCCGAAGC
>NZ_JBQFTY010000002.1:0-767003 GCF_056538885.1 Ruegeria sp. BE1 | reverse complement strand
TCGAGTAAGGCGCGAGGGTGCGGAGATTATTCGTCGAATAATCTCGGACCCAACCGTTGACTCAAAGAAGGCCGTCCCAAACAGGGGCGGCCTTTTTCGTGCAGGTGTTCGTGGCATCAAAGCATTGCGGCGAGGAATGTAGCGACTAGTCGTACGCAGCATCCACGATAAACTCTACTTTCAGCTCGGGGCGGGCCAATTTGGCTTCACCACACGCGCGTGCCGGCGTGTGTCCAGCAGGAACCCACGCATTCCATACTTCGTTCAATCCGGCAAAATCGCTCATATCAGCCAGCCAGATCGTTACGCGCAGCATTTTTTCGCGTGAAGAACCGGCTTTTTCCAGCAGGGTATCGATTTTCTCCAGGCAAATCCGAACCTGTTCTTGGATCGTTTCGCCTTCGGCGACCTGTCCTGTAAGATAGGCAACGCCGTTGTGCTTGACGATCTTGGACGACCGCTCGCCTGTTTCGATGCGTTCAATCATTGGATATACTCTTCGTTGGTAGGTTAGGCGCTTGTTCATGGTCACAAGAGGCCGAACTTGGCAAATGTATTCTATTTGACTGGATTTCAGCAAAACTGAATTGACGATTCTCTATCATGACCGCAAACCACGTTGCATGCGGTTGGAGACATCAGCCAAACCGCACGACCTATTCGCAGTGTTGCCCTTTGGTATGACGCGTCTGGCCATGTTCTCTGCTGATCGAACAGAGACCGCCATGCCCAATTCGTATGCGTATGGCTCTAACAAAAATGGCGGGGAGTCCCCGCCATCCAAGTTTACTCAAGTCCATTGTTTCAGGACAACGCGCCCTCTGCCGCTGCACGAACAGCCCGGATGTTGTTGCCGTAGACGTCCGGGTTCTCGACGGACCCACCTTTGAACACAGCCGACCCTGCGACCAGAACGTCGGCACCTGCCGCTGCAACCAAGGGCGCTGTTTGCGGATCAACGCCGCCGTCAATCTCGATATGCACCGGGCGATCGCCGATCATCTGGCGCAGCTTGCGGACCTTGTCGGTCAGGTCGATGAATTTCTGCCCTCCAAAGCCGGGGTTCACGGTCATCACGCAGACCAGATCGGCCAGGTCCAGCAGATGTTCAACCGCCTCGGCCGGGGTGCCGGGGTTCAGGGCAACACCCGCCTTCATCCCGGCGGCGCGAATGGCTTGCAGGGTGCGGTGGGTGTGGGGTCCGGCCTCGATATGGGCGGTCAGGATGTCGGCCCCTGCATCAGCGTAGGCCTGAATGTAGGGATCGACCGGAGTGATCATCAGGTGCACATCCATCACCGTATTGACATGCGGGCGGAACGCTTTGACGGCGGGGGGGCCAAAGGTCAGGTTCGGGACGAAATGGCCGTCCATTACGTCCACATGGACCCAATCGGCGCCCTGGGCTTCGATGGCCTGAATCTCGGCTCCGAAATTGGCGAAATCGGCGGACAGGATCGACGGGGCGATCTTGATGGTGCGGTCAAAGCTCATGGCGGCCTCATGTCAGCAGAAGAGTCGCCGTCGCGTATACCGCCGCCGCCCCGCAAAGGGTAGCCCCCCGGCGTCGGGCGCCGTTACAAAACTTTCACGGCACTTACACAAAGCTGTTGAACGCTGTCTGTAGCTGACCGCCAACATGAATTGGGGGTGGCACGTGCTGCGTATCGAAAAACTGACCAAGCGCTTTGGCGACAATATTGCCGTGGACCGGGCCACGCTGGATGTGGACAAGCCCTGCATGATCGGGATCATTGGCCGCTCGGGCGCGGGCAAGTCGACCCTGCTGCGGATGATCAACCGTCTGACCGATGCCAGCGAAGGCGAGATTCTGTTCCACGGCAAGGATGTCACCAGGCTGAAAGGCCGGGACAAACGCGCCTGGCAGGCCGATTGCGCCATGATCTTTCAGCAGTTCAATCTGGTACCGCGCATGGATGTGGTATCGAACGTGCTGCACGGCACGCTGAACCGCCATTCGACACTGGCCACCATGTTCAACCTGTTCCCGATGGACGAAATTCACCGTGCCATCGACATTCTGGACCGTCTGGGCATTGCCGAACATGCCCCCAAACGGGCCGAGGCCCTGTCGGGCGGACAGCAGCAGCGGGTCGCCATCGCGCGGGCGCTGATGCAGGATCCCAGCATCATTCTGGCGGATGAACCCATCGCCTCGCTTGACCCGATGAACGCTCAGGTCGTGATGCAGGCCCTGCGCCGTATCCACGAAGAGGATGGCCGAACGGTCATTGCAAACCTGCACACGCTGGACACCGCGCGTCGCTATTGCGACCGCGTGGTCGGTATGCGCGATGGCCGCATCATGTTCGACGGCCTGCCCGAGCAACTGACCACCGGTGTCGCGCGTGAGATCTATGGCGCCGATGACAGCTTCTCGGAAGAGGCGACCTCGACCGAGATCGAGACGCTGGATGCCACCCAGAAAGCCCTGATGGAAGCCGAAGCGACCATCTAGGCCCACCCCCCCTTTCATCGACCGGCCGATGAAAGGCCGGTGCATCAAACTGGAGAGAGACAGATGAAAAAACTTATGGCTGCCCTTGTTGCGACCACTGCCATGGCCGCACCTGCAATGGCTCAGGACATCACCGAGCTGCGCATCGGCATTCTGGGCGGTGAGAACGCTCAGGACCGTCTGAACAACAATGAATGCCTGCGCGTTTACACCGAAGAGGCACTGGGCGTTCCGGCCAAGCTGTTTGCCCCCGCCGACTATAACGGTGTGATCCAGGGCCTGCTGGGCGGCACCATCGACGTGGCCTGGCTGGGCGCGTCGGGCTACGCGAAAACCTACCTGTCCGACCCCGAAGCGGTTGAGCCGGTTCTGGTCAAGGTCAACACCGATGGCGGCTACGGCTATCACTCGATCGGATTTGCCCGTAAGGACAGCGGTATCACCTCGCTGGAAGACATGAAGGGCAAAGCCTTTGGCTTTGGCGATCCGAACTCGACCTCGGGCTACCTGATCCCGTCGATCGAAATCCCTGCGGCCACCGGCGCTACCATGGAATCGGGCGACTATTTCGGTGAAGTGAAATTCACCGGCGGTCACGAACAGACCATCGTTGCCGTGAACAATGGCGACGTTGACGGCGGTGTGACCTGGGCCGACGGTCTGGGCGAATGGGAAGACGGCTATCAGTCGGGTGCTCTGCGCCGCGCCGTTGACGCGGGTCTGGTGGACATGAACGATCTGGTCCAGATCTGGAAATCCGAGCCGATCCCGGAAGGCCCCGTTGTTGTCCGCAAGGCACTGCCTGCCGACGTCAAAGCCAAAGTGACCGAGCTGTGGGACACGCTGTCGGAAAAAGACCGCGATTGTTTCTACGGTGTGGCAGCGGGCGAAGCCAAGAGCTTTGATCCGATCACCCATGACGCCTACAAAATCATCATCGAAGCACGCAAGCTGAAGTCCAACTAAGCCTGCATATCCAATACGCGGGGTCCGGCGCACAGCTGGGCCCCGTTTTTCCACTCAGGAGCATTCCATGACAGACCTGACTGCTGGGTCCCCGACCGTCGATCAGATCCGCGACGACTATACCGCGATGGCGCGACGCAAGAGGGTCTATGGTGGTATCCTTCTGATCCTGTTCGTGGCCATGATGGCCGCAGGGTTCCGAACAGCCGACAGCCGCAACGCCGGCAGTTTCATCGACGGCTGGCACCGGATTCTGGACTACCCGGCCGAGGTTCTGTCCGAGGCTTGGGAAAAAATCGCCGAGATGCCCGCCAATCTGGTCGAGTTCTTTCCGGCGCTGGTGGAAACCCTGAACATCGCCGCCGCCTCGACCCTTTTGGGCACGATCCTGGGTACGTTTCTGGCGCTGATGTCGACCCGGGGCATGGCCTATTGGCCGTCGATGATCCCGCTGTTCCGGCGGATTTCGGACGTGTTCCGGGCAATTCCTGAGATCGTCATCGCGCTGGTTTTGATCTTTGTTCTGGGCGGTGGCCCGGTGCCTGCGATGATCGCCATCGCCATCCATACGGCTGGCGCGCTGGGCAAACTGTTTTCCGAGGTGAACGAAAACGCCTCGCTCAAACCGGTTGAGGGGTTGGCCTCGGTCGGGGCAAACTGGTCTCAGCGCATGTATCTGGGGGTGATCCCGCAGGTCGGGCCGAACTATGTCAGCTATGCCCTGCTGCGGTTCGAGATCAACATCCGCGCCTCGGCCATTCTGGGCTTCGTCGGCGCAGGCGGTCTGGGGTACGAATTGCGCAACGCCATGTCCTGGGGGCAGGGGCGTTATGATGAGGCCGCGGCCATTTTCATCCTTCTTTTCGTTACTATCGTCGTCGTGGACCAGATCTCTGGCTACCTGCGCGACCGTCTGGCCCACGGGTCGGAAAAAGGAGCCTCGGCATGAGCACCTTCGCAACCAATCTGACCGTCGATCAGCTCAAGTCCGAGGCAGATCACCTGTTCAGCCGCAAACGCCTTGTGAATTTCAGCCTGCCCGCGCTGGTGCTGGTCTATCTGGCCTATGTGTTCGTTGCCTTCGACGTGTCGGGTCTGGCCGCGCGAGCGAATTGGGAAAACGGCAAGACGCTTGTCTCGGACAGCTACAGCTACAAAACGCATGTCGAACGTGACAACCGGTCCGGCGAAATCACAGCGGCAATTGAGGGCGAGCGCAAGGGTGCTTATCCCGAAGGCACGGCCCCTGATTGGGTCACACTGGGCGAAACCACCGTGATCGATCTTGAGGACGGCCATGTCGTGCGCTTTGGTCCCGAGACGGTGGAATATGACATCCCCGGCTATGGCACTGTCCGCGCGACTCCGAGCCGTTCAGCTGGTGTGCAGGCGGAACTGCCTGCGGGCGACGTGCCGGATTGGATCAACCTGTCGAAAAACCGTCTGGCGATCAAAACCGATGCGGGCCGTCTGACCGTGACCCGCAACCGTTCCGAAGTGTTCCGGTATTTCACCGGGTGGGAGCTGTTCTTCTTCACCCTCGACAGCCCGTATTACGGCAAATCCTTCCCGCAGCTTGTCGGTCTGGCCGCAAATGGTGAGACAGGCGCGATCCTGAACGATTTTTGGACCAACAAGATGTGGCGGCATCAGGATGTGGCCTGGGCCATTTTCGAGACCATCCTGATGGCCTTCCTGGGCACTCTGGGTGCGGCGATGGTGGCCTTGCCGATGGCCTTTCTGGCGACGCGCAATTTCAACCCGCTGCGTTCGGTGCGCTTTGCCACCCGCCGTGTATTTGACTTTGTGCGCGGTGTGGATGCGCTGATCTGGACCGTGGTTCTGGCTCGCGCCTTTGGCCCCGGCCCGCTGACCGGTGCGCTGGCCATTCTGGTGACGGATACCGGCACGTTCGGCAAAATCTTCTCTGAAGCGCTGGAGAATGTGGACAACAAGCAGATCGAAGGCGTCCAGTCCACCGGGGCCAACGCGCCGCAACGCTATCGCTTTGGTGTGATCCCGCAGGTGACGCCGGTTCTATTGAGCCAACTTTTGTACTTCCTCGAATCCAACACCCGTAGCGCCACGGTGATTGGCGCGATCACGGGCGGCGGGATCGGTCTGTTGCTGACGCAGGCGATCATCACGCAGAAAGACTGGGAAGAGGTGGCTTACTACATCGTCCTGATCATCCTGATGGTGATGCTGATGGATTGGTTCTCGGGCTGGCTGCGCAAGCGCCTGATTCAGGGCGAGGCCGGGGCCAAGCGCAAACCGCGCCGGGCCAAAGCCAAGCTGCAGTCGCAGGGTTGAGTTGGGATCACAGACGATGGCACGCCTGCGCCCGGATCACCCGTTCATTCACCCTGATTGCAAGGTCACGAACAGCAGTTTCGGGGAATATGTCGAGATCGGCGCAGGCAGCCGCATCGCCAATTCCGAGTGGGGGGATTACTCCTATTGCGACCGGACCTGCGATATTGCCAATGCCCGGATCGGAAAATTCGCCAATATCGCCAGCTTCACGCGGATAGGTGCGACGGATCATCCGATGGAGAAAGCGTCGCAGCACCATTTCCTGTACCGGTCGGCGGATTACTGGGATGACGCTGAGGACGATCCAGAATGGTTCGCCCACCGCGCCAGCCGCGTTGCTGTAATTGGCCATGATACCTGGATCGGACATGCGGCGATCATCAAGCCCGAGGTCACGATTGGCCACGGTGCGGTGGTGGCATCGGGCGCGGTTGTGACCAAGGATGTCGATCCCTACACGATTGTTGGTGGGGTAACTGCCAAACCGATCCGTCGCCGGTTTCCCTTGCACACTTCGGATCGAATGCTGGCCATGGCGTGGTGGGATTGGGATAATGCACGCCTGCGCGCGGCACTGCCAGATTTCCGCACCCTCAGCGCCGAAGCTTTTCTGGAAAAATACGAATAGCCCCTCTGTGCCCTGTCCCGAGGGGCTCCCGCACCCGCAGGACCATCGGCTTCGCCGATCCCCCTTGGCGGCTTTGGGCCCGGCGCCGCGCAAAGCGCAGCGCTCCGCCCAACGGGATGAGCCCTCCGCAAGGAGGGTGAAGACGGGCGGGAGGGCAACGGGCTTAGTCGTCGTGCAACGTCAGGGTGACGCGTTCCCCGGCAAAAGCCGTTCGCCCGTATTCAACAGGGACGCCGGACAGATCGGCGTTTACACCGGCTGAGAACAGAATCGGTGCGCCCTCGGGAAGGCGCAGGTGCAGGGCCTGCGTCGCCGTTGCGGCGCGTGCGGTCAGGCGGGTCGATACCCGCGTATAGTCTCCGACGCCGCATCGCTGCAGCGCTTTGGTCACCGATTGGGTGTCTTGCACAGCTTCCAGGATATTGGGCAGCCGGTCTGCCGGGAAAATGCTCTGGAACAGGGCGATGGGCTGGCCGTCAGCCAAAGACAGCCCGTCATAGATGTGCACTTCGTCGCCGGGTGCGAGGTCCAAAGCCTCAGCCTCAGTCTCATCCGCGACGCGGGTCGTCAGGGACAGGATCTGTTTGCCCGGTATCTTGCCGCTGGCCGAGATGCTCTTGTGGTACCTGACCCGTTTGCCAATCGGGTAGTCGGTGGGCCGCGCGGCGACAAACACGCCCGCGCCGCGCCGGGCATGTACCAGCCCCTGTTCGGCCATATCCGCCAGCGCCCGCCGTACCGTATGCCGGTTCACCCCATGCTGCGCGGCCAGTTGCGCCTCGGTCGGCAGGCGGTCTCCGGTGTTATAGCGCCCTTCGGCAATGTCCGATGTCAGGTTCAGCGCGATGCTTTTCCAAATGGGTGTTTTGCTCATGTCATCAAAATTTCACACGATCCCGGATTGCGGGACTCAGTGGAGGGTCGTATTATTTGTCTAGTTGTATAGTTCACGTAGACAACCCGGCCAAGAGGTTTCGATGGCGGATCAGCAAAATAATACTCATGCCGCGCGCAAGGCATGGATGGGCCTGTTGGCCCGTGCCCCGGAAGAGGCGTTGATGGACCTGTGGGGCGATGTCAAAGCTCAGCCCGGCTTTGACTGGCTGCGCGCCCCGGAAACTGGTGGCGTGATGGTACGCGGCCGCGCAGGTGCCACCGGCGCGCCGTTCAATCTGGGTGAGATGACCGTCACGCGCTGTTCGGTGGTTCTGAAGGACGGGACGGTTGGGCACGGCTATGTGCAGGGCCGGTCCAAGCGCAAGGCTGAGGCGGCGGCGCTGATTGATGCGATGATGCAGACCGAGGCCGCCAATGAATTGCGCGCGCAGGTCATCACTCCGCTGCATCAACAGATGAACGCGGCACAGTCAGAACGTGCCGCAAAGGCCGCAGCCACCAAGGTTGAGTTCTTTACGCTGGTACGGGGAGAGGACTAGTGAACACGCAAACACAATTCTCGGGCGGGTTCAGCGACGCACCGATCGATGCCGCCCATGCGTTTCGTGCTGCGATGACCGTTATGGCACGTCCGGGCGACATCCGGCCGATCAGCGGCAGCCAGCCTCCGGCACCTTTGTCGGTGGCGGCTGGCACGTTGCTGCTGACGCTGTGTGACCCGGATACGAAACTGCATCTGGCGGGTGAGCTGGATACTGACGCGGTGCGTCAATGGCTGACCTTCCACACGGGTGCGCCCCTTACAGATGCGGCGCAGGCGGATTTTGCCGTCGGTACATGGCAGGCGCTTGGCCCGCTGGCGCAGTACCTGGTCGGGACGCCGGAATACCCCGACCGGTCCGCCACATTGATCGTCGAATGTGACACGTTGCAGCCCTCCGGTGCCGAACTGTCCGGGCCGGGTATCAAAGAGGTCGCGCATCTGTCGCTGCCGGACATACCGGCGCTACAGGCCAATGCGGCGCTGTACCCTCTGGGCTGTGATTTCTTTTTCACCTGCGGCGACAGGGTTGCGGCCCTGCCGCGCAGCACGCAGATCAAGGCAGAGGGCTAAGCGATGTATGTAGCTGTCAAAGGTGGTGAAAAGGCCATCGACAACGCCCATGCCTGGCTGGCCGAGGAACGCCGGGGCCCGACCGACATTGCCGAGCTGAGCATCGCGCAAATCCGGGAACAGCTGTCTCTGGCCGTGAACCGGGTCATGGCCGAAGGGTCGCTCTATGATCCCGATCTGGCCGCGCTGGCGATCAAACAGGCGCGCGGCGATCTGATCGAGGCGATTTTTCTGATCCGTGCCTATCGCACGACCTTGCCCCGGTTTGGTTATTCCAATCCGGTTGAAACCGGCGACATGACCTGCGACCGCCGCGTCTCGGCCACGTTCAAGGATGCGCCGGGTGGGCAGGTGTTGGGGCCGACCTTCGACTACACCCACCGTCTGCTGGACTTCAAACTGGCCGCCGAAGGCGAGGTTGCGTCCGCGCCCGAGGCCACTCCACGCCGCGAGCCGACCCCGCATATTGCGGAGTTCCTTAAGGGCGAGGGGATCATTCAGGACGAAGCCCCCAGCGATGACACGCCGGGCGACCTGACGCGCGAACCAATGGAGTTCCCCTCGAACCGGCCCCTGCGCCTGCAATCGCTGACCCGCGGGGATGAGGGGTTTGTGCTGGGCATGGCCTATTCCACCCAGCGCGGCTATGCCCGCAACCACGCTTTCGTGGGCGAGCTGCGGATCGGCAAGGTCGCGGTCGAAATGGACATCCCCGAACTGGGTTTTGCCATCGATATTGGCGAGGTCGAGCTGACCGAATGTGAGACAGTCAACCAATTCAAAGGGTCAAAGACCGAGCCGCCCCAATTCACGCGCGGCTATGGTCTGGTTTTTGGCCAGAACGAACGCAAAGCAATCTCGGTTGCCCTGGTAGACCGCGCGCTGCGCTGGGCGGAGCTGGGCGAAGACAATGTGGGTGCGCCGGCTCAGGACGAGGAATTCGTTCTCAGCCATGCCGACAACATTCAGGCGACCGGGTTTCTGGAACACATCAAACTGCCCCACTACGTGGATTTCCAGTCCGAACTGGAGCTGGTTCGAAAACTGCGCCGTGAGGCCGAAGAGCGGATCACTCCGCAGGAGGCTGCGGAATGATGTCAGTGGGTCGAATGTTCCATTCGGGTGGCCCGGCCAGCGCTGCACCGTTCCTGATGGCCGGGCGCTTTGTTGCGCTCAGAGCACATCTGCGCCTCTCCAACCGATTCCCACATGCCGTACCGATCCCTGCGCTGGGCGCGACGGCGATGCTCGGCGTGGCGGATATGTCTGAAGAGATAGACCAAAAAGGCCAAAAAGAACGCGGGTATAAACAATACGTCCATAAAAACACCAAAAAACGAAAAGATACATCAAATGAATGACTATAATTTCGCATATTTGGACGAACAAACCAAGAGGATGATCCGCCGGGCCATCCTGAAAGGGCTGGCGGTGCCCGGTTATCAGGTGCCCTTTGCCAGCCGTGAGATGCCGATGCCCTATGGCTGGGGCACGGGGGGCGTGCAGGTCTCGGCCGCGACGCTGACGCCGGATGACACGTTCAAAGTGATCGATCAGGGCGCGGATGATACGACCAATGCGGTCTCAATCCGCAAATTCTTTGAGAACACGGCCGGGGTCGCGACCACCGAGGAAACCGAAAAGGCCACGGTGATCCAGACCCGCCACCGCATCCCCGAGGCGAAGCTGACCGAGGATCAGATTCTGGTGTATCAAGTGCCGATCCCTGAACCTCTGCGCTTTCTTGAACCGCGCGAGACCGAGACCCGCAAGATGCACAGCCTTGAGGAATATGGGCTGATGCATGTGAAACTGTACGAAGACATCAGCCAGCACGGCGCGATTGCGACCTCGTATTCCTATCCGGTGAAAGTGTCGGACCGCTATGTGATGGACCCGTCCCCGATTCCGAAATTCGACAACCCCAAGCTTGAGATGGACGCGATCCAACTGTTCGGGGCCGGGCGGGAACAGCGCATCTATGCGGTGCCGCCGCATACCCGTGTGGTCAGCCTCGATTTCGAGGATTACCCGTTTGAAGCGATGAAAGCGGATCACCCCTGTGACCTGTGTGGTGCCGAAGACAGCTATCTGGATGAGGTGATTATGGATGATGCAGGCAACCGGATGTTTGTCTGCTCGGACACCGATTACTGCCGGTCGCGCCGTGCTGCAGGGCATGAGGGGCGTTTGGCCAAGGAGGACGCAGCATGACCCCGTTGTTGCAAGTAGAGGGCATCGAAAAACGCTATGGTGCGCGGATCGGGTGTTCGGAGGTCAGCTTTGATCTGTATCCCGGTGAGGTGATGGGTATCGTCGGCGAAAGCGGCTCGGGCAAGTCGACGCTGCTGAACTGTCTGGCGGGGCATCTGGAACCCGATCAGGGCCGCGTGGTTTTTGACACCCGCATGGATGGGCCGGTGGATACCGTGACCATGTCCGAGCCTGAGCGCCGCATGCTCGGGCGCACCGACTGGGCCTTTGTCCATCAGCATGCGCGTGACGGGTTGCGCATGTCGGTCAGTGCAGGCGGCAATATCGGCGAGCGTCTGATGGCCGTGGGCGACCGCCACTATGGTGACATCCGCGACAAGGCCATCGACTGGTTGGGCCGCGTCGAGATCGAAGCGAACCGCGTCGATGACCGTCCAACCGCCTTTTCGGGCGGGATGCAGCAACGCCTTCAGATCGCGCGCAATCTGGTGACGGGTCCCCGTCTGGTGTTCATGGATGAGCCGACCGGCGGGCTGGATGTCTCGGTTCAGGCGCGTCTGCTGGACCTTCTGCGTGGATTGGTGCGCGAAATGGGGCTGAGCGCCATCATCGTCACCCATGATCTGGCCGTGGTGCGGCTGTTGGCGGATCGGCTGATGGTGATGAAGGACGGCCATGTGGTTGAGACGGGCCTGACCGATCAGGTGCTGGACGATCCGCAACACGCCTATACGCAGCTGCTGGTGTCCAGTGTTCTGCAGGTTTGATTCCGTATTTGGGACGAGAAGAAGCGATGATTGAACTCAAGGATGTCAGCAAGAGCTTTACCCTGCACAATCAGGGCGGGGCGGTGATTCCGGTGATGCAGGGGGCCTCGTTACAGGTGGCGCCTGGCGAATGTGTGGCTCTGACCGGCGCGTCGGGGGCGGGCAAGTCGACCCTGATGCGGGTGATCTACGGCAACTACCTTGCGGCCTCGGGGCAGGTGTTGGTGGGCGGTCTGGATGTGGCAAAGGCCGAACCGCGCGAGATTCTGGCCCTGCGCCGCGAGGTGCTGGGCTATGTCAGCCAGTTCCTGCGGGTGGTGCCCCGTGTGCCGACGCTGGAGGTGGTGGCCGAGCCCTTGCTGGCCATAGGCCACGACCGGCAGGCGGCGCTGGACAAGGCGGCGGGGCTGTTGGCGCGGCTGAACATTCCCGAACGGCTCTGGTCGCTCAGCCCGACGACGTTTTCAGGGGGCGAGCAGCAGCGGGTCAACATCGCGCGCGGGTTTGCCCATGATTACCCGGCGATGCTGCTGGATGAACCCACGGCCTCGCTGGACTTGCAGAACCGCGAAACGGTCCTGTCGCTGATCGAAGAGGCCAAGGCGCGCGGAGCGGCGATTGTGGGTATTTTCCACGATGTCGGCGCGCGCGACCGGGTATGCGACCGCGAGATCAACGTCTCTGACTTTACCCCCGGACTGGCCGCATGACCCTTGCGCCGGTCATAGCGGTGGTTGGTCCCTCGGGTGTTGGCAAGGACAGCGTGATGGAGGCGCTGGAGGCACGCGCGCCGGGTATCAAACGGATGCGCCGGGTGATCACGCGGCCTGAGGGCGAAGAGGGTGAGGATTTCGATCGTGTCTCCGTCGCGGCGTTTCAGCAGATGGTGGACGAAGACGCCTTTGCCCTGCATTGGCCCGCGCATGGGTTGTTCTATGGCATACCCAAGGACATCAACGACCTGCGGCATCAGTCGGATGGGGTTCTGGTGAACTTGTCCCGTTCTGTCCTGTTGCGCGCGCAAGAGGTGTTTGGTGATCTGATCGTGATCTCGCTGACCGCCGATGCCGAGGTTTTGGCACAGCGCCTGTCATCGCGCGCCCGCGAATGCGCGCAGGAACAGGCGCGGCGGCTGGCACGGGCCAGCGCGCCTTTGCCCGACGGTTTGACGCGCGTGGTCGAGATCGACAATTCCGGCCCGCTGGAGGCGACCATCGCCGCCATCCTGCCCCAGCTTCAGCCAGAGAGGGCGTAGCGATGGATCAGGTGAAACCGACCATCCTCGGCCTCGCCCATCAGGGCCAGATCGGTGATGTGAAATGGCGCGGGCAGCAAGGGGGCAAGCTGCGATTGCAGGGCGTCCTGAACCGTGGCCAGCGTCGATTTGTCAAGCTTACCGCTGAGCGTGATGTGAAAGCGGAAGGCGTCCATCACGTAGGGATAGCCCCATCGCACCAGATTGGCCTCATGCGCGGGCGACAGACCAGCGGCGCGGCGGCGGTCCAATTCAGCCTGCGGGGCAGGGGCGCGAAAGCTGTCCAGATCGCGCACGCAGGCGGCGGCAAGCGCATTCAGCGCGGCCTCATCGCCAATGGGACGCAAAGCCAGAAACCGACCAAGGCGGGCAATCTCCAAACCGTCCAGCGTGACCGGGGGCTGGGATTGCGCAAGCCGCGCGCAGGCCTCGGTCAGTGCCTCAAACGACTGCCCGGCCTTCAGGCGAAAGGGCGGTTTCATCGTCGCATGCAGCCCGTATTTGCGCGGCACCTGCGTGACGGCGGCCACATCCACGCCGGGGGTCACAGGATGCGCAACCGTTTCGCCGGTTTCCATGTCCCAACCCAGCCAGCTGGTTGCGAATTTGGTCCATTCGGCCTTGGCCTGTGGCGCAAAATAGATCGCGTATCGCGTGAATGTCACATTGGCCTCCTATGCGTGGCCTACCCAATAGCTCAGAGTGTGTGAAGTTCAGATGACAGAAGAAATGATCCTTGCCAATGCCACACTTGTTCTGCCGGATCAGACCGTTACCGGCAGCCTGCGGATCACCGGCGAAACCATTGCCGAGGTTGCCACGGGGACAGCGGTTCCGGCGGGGGCCATTGATTGCGGCGGAGATTATGTGTGCCCCGGTCTGGTTGAATTGCATACAGACAATCTGGAACGTCACATCCAGCCTCGCCCCAAGGTCGACTGGCCGCATGCGGCGGCGATCCTGGCCCATGATGCGGAACTGGCCAGCACCGGGATTACCACGGTTTTCGACGCGATGCGTATCGGCTCGATCCCGTCTGGCAACCGCTACAAGAAATACGCCCGCGAACTGTCGCGCGAGCTATGGGAGCTGCGCGAACAGGATGCGCTGAAGATCAGCCATTTCCTGCATTTGCGGGCCGAGGTGTGCTCGGAAACGCTGGTGGATGAGTTGGACGAGTTCGGGCCTGAGGATCGCGTCGGGCTGGTCTCGCTGATGGACCACACGCCGGGGCAACGGCAATTTCGCGATATGACCCAGCTTGAGGCCTATATGAAGGGCAAGCACGGCATGAATGACGATGACTTCCTGCAGCATGTCGCCCAGCTTAAGGCGTTGCGGGATAGGTTTGGCGACCACCACGAGGTTGAGACGGTCAAGGCCGCCAAACGTTTTGGCGCAATGCTGGCCAGCCATGATGACACGACGCAGGATCAGGTGGCGGTCTCGGCCGGTCACGGCATCACGCTGGCGGAATTTCCCACCACGGTTGAGGCTGCCCGTGCCTGCCACGATCATGGCATCAAGGTGATGATGGGCGCGCCGAACGTGATCCGGGGTGGGTCGCATTCCGGCAACGTGGCCGCGCAAGAGCTGGCCGATCTGGGCCATCTCGACATTCTGTCTTCGGACTATGTGCCCGCCGCGCTGCTGTTGTCTGCTACGCGGTTGGGCGAGACATGGGGTGACATGGCGCGTGGGTTGCGCACCGTGACGCAGACCCCGGCGCGGGTTGTCGGGCTGGAAGACCGCGGAGAGCTGCGCGAGGGTGCGCGCGCCGACGTCATCCGTTTTCGCATGCGCGAAGGCGCACCTGCACTCAACGGTGTCTGGTCGCGCGGTCGTCGCGTCGCCTGACAGGGCGCGTTAGGTTAGTCTGATCAGGCGCGGTAAAACAGGTATCGGTCCGGCGCGATGGTGTCCGGGCCGCTGATCTGTTCAAACCCCACCAGAGGCTGACCTGAGATCAGCAACCCACCGGGCTGCATCACCTGCGCGATCAGGGGGCTGAGGCGTGCGGCCTCGGCCACATCGTCTTCCTTTATACCACGCCCGAAATCGTAATGCGCAAGGGCGATCTTTGACCCGCCTGAGGCAAGTTTTTCCAGCATCGGTTCCGCCTCACCCTGCAGAAAATCCTCGGCCGGGGGGGTGCTGGACGGGTGGCATTGCAGGACCCGGTCCATCACCCAGATGCGCCGGTCAGGCAAGATCTCTCGCAGGTGGTCATAGGTACGGCCATTGCCCAGGCCCATGTCCAGAACGTCTCCGGCTGCGCCCGAGATCTGACCGGCGGCCCAATTCAGCCCGTCGCGTTGGGCGGTCAGGCGGCGAAGCATGGAATCCAGTCGGCTCATTCAGGGTCTCCGTTTCTTTGGGGCGCGGGCAGGGTCCAGACACTGCCCGGACCGTCAAGCAGTTTGCGTAGTAGTTCTTCGGTAAAGGTCCAGATTGCGGGATCATGGACCAGATGATGAGTCAGAACACCGAAGGGTTCATCATTGTCGGCCCGCCCTTCGCGGCGATCACGCAGCAGGTTTGCGGTCTGCGCAATCAACCTGTCCGCGCTGACCAGCCCACGTGTTCCACGCCAGTCAATCGGGTCCAGATGGGTGTTGATCTGCTCCAGCCCCGGCGCGGGCCTTCGTGTTTTGCGCGGCGTTGCGGTTGAGATCACGCGGTAACCCAACCCGGGTAGCTCCATTGCGACTTCGGGGGCGATCCGGTTCCAGGGCGGAACGAAGATCGGTTGCAAGCGGTCTCCGAACAACTCGCGCAACTGATCGACCCCCGCCTGTGCATCGGTGAGTACGTCCTGCATCGGCCGGTGCAGCCGAAACTCGGATTTCTTTTCGTCGGCCGGGGCGTGATTTTGGTGCGCCCAGCCATGTACAACGGGGATCAGGCCCGTGTGATCACCTAGATAGTCAACCAACCCTGCATCGGCATCGCGGGGAATGATCGCAAGATGAACTGGCAGGTCCAGCGCCTCGGACATTTGCGCCAATGCCTCCAGCTGAGGGGTTTGGGAAACCGCATCATCGTCCCGCCACCACAACGGTAGGGTCAGACCCGCAGCCTGCCAAGCGTCCAACTCCAACTGTAAGAGTGTCCAATCGGAGGTCATGCCCGCTCCCTCAACCCACATGCTATCTCAACCGATCTGGCGGCCCCGTCAAACCCCTTTTCAGCCATCGGGCGCGCGCCATTTTCGATGACGGCAGCAACCGCTTGCGCCAATGCCTCACCGTCCAACCGGGCGCTGGGCAGCACCCCGATACCGGGCAGTTCCGACAGGCTTTTGGCGCGCAGGGTCTGCTCAACCTCATTGCCATCGTCGAATGGCACAAAAACGGCAGGGGCTCCGGTTTGCAGAACGTCCAGCGCTGTGTTGTACCCGCACATACTGACCGAGGCTGCCGCATGGGGCAGCATCTGGCGGAAATCCGGGCGTACTGGTTCCAGCGTTACGGGCGCGGCGCCAATCTCTTGTTGCAACTGCTCAATGCGCGCGGTGGCATCCTGGCCGCCCACCAACAGGCGCCAGCGCCTGTTGGGCATCTTTCGGGCGGCCTCGATGGCTGCGCGAAAGATCGGCTGCCCCACCGAACCACCGCCTGCGCTGACCAGCACTTCGCCATTGCCTGTGCCCTCCGGGTGCGGAGTCGACGCCTCGGGGGCGACAAACCCCGTATAGAACAGCCGCTCTCGCAAGCGGTCGGACACGGGCCAGCTGACCTCCAGCGGAACCATCGACGGGTCGGAATGGACAAGAATGCCGTCATAGAATTGCGATACAATCTGGTCCGCGCGCTCGGCCTTGGATGGCTTGGACGGCGGGGCCAAAATATCTCTGACCGAGCCCAGAATAGCAGGGCGTTGCGCAAGCGTGCCCGCAGCTTCAAGCAGGGCAAGGAATTCCGAGGACAGCACGCGGCGACCAAAAGGGAACAGCTCTGTGACCAGAATATCCGGCGCAAAACCCTGCACGGCCTTGACCAGCGCGGTTTCGCGGGCGGCCAGATAGGCTTCGTCAGCCACGTCTCCGCTTTGCGTCAGCAGCCGGGTGAAATTGGTCCCGTCCGACCGCAGCGGGGGCAGGCCCAGCAGGGTCATCCCCGAACTGTCCAGTTGCGGTGCGGGCATCCCGCCCGAAACGGCAAAAACCTCATGCCCTGCCCGCAGAAAGGCCCGGCCCAAGGTCAATGCCCGGCTCAGATGCCCGGTTCCCAGCAAATGGGTCACAACGATCATCACCTTCATGAGGCGATCTCGGGTCTGATCAGACGGATGGGGTCCGGCAGCGGGGTCATGGTCGACATATCAACGATATAAAGACGGTTGCGCTTGATTTTAAAGGGGGCGGGGCCGTTGAAATCCCAACCCCAGGCCCGCGCCAGTATGACCCGCATGATGCCGATATGGCAGACGGCCACCGTGTCGCCTGACAGGGCGGTCAGCCAGGGTTCCAGTCGCGCCCAGACCTCGGCCGGAGATTCACCGTTGGGGGGGCGGAACTCCCATCCCCAATCCTCGATATGGCGATAGCCGCTTTTGGGATCTGCGATCAGGTCCACGCCGCGCAGACCCTCCCAATCGCCCCAGTTCATCTCGGTCAATGCCTCAGATGTGAGCGGCGCGCGCCCTGCCACCAGTTGCGCCGTTTCACTGGCCCGCAGCAGGGGGCTGGACCAAAGCACGGCCTCGTCCCAAGGCGCGGGCAGGGAGGACGCGGCGAGCTCGGCGCGGGCGTCGGCATCCAAAGGGATGTCGCTGCGCCCCTGAATGCGACCTGCGCGGTTCCAGTCTGTGTGCCCATGCCTCAGCAATGCCAATCGGGTCATCCTGCAACCTCCACCAAAGGGCGCACCGCTTGCCAGAACCGATCCGTCGCGGCGGGCATGAGGTGACGTTGTGCAACATGGGCACGGGCTTTGGCCCCCAGTGCGCGGCGCAGCGCTGGCGCGTCCAACAGTTCGCGCAGGCGCGCGGCCAATCCTTCGGGGCCCGTGGCAACCGAGGGGTAATCGGCGGGGGCCAGCACGTCCCGTACTCCGGGCCTGTCCTGCGCAACGACGGGCACACCGCTGGCCTGCGCCTCAAGGTAAATCATGCCATACGCTTCGTTTACGCCGGGCCAGACCAGGACGGATGCGGTTTCGTATTCCCTTTGCAGCCGGTCGCGGTCGCATTGTTCCAGAAAGCAGACTTTTGTGCCGAAGGGGGCCATCAGTGCTTCGACCTCGCGGCGCGCGGGACCGTCGCCTGCAATGCTCAGCGACCAGTCGCCGGGTAGCAGTGCGAGTGTCTGCGCCAGCAACGTATACGAGGCCAGTTTGTCGCCATGCCGCATCATGCCGACAGTCAGCATCGGCCCCTCGCAGGTCGATGTAGCGGGCAATTCCGACAGGGGCAGAAAGGGTGGCAGCTCAACGAGGGTTTGATCCCCGAACCGCTCCCGCTCCAACGTGATCAGATCGTTGGCGGTGTGGTAAAAGATCACCTGAGCCGCATCGCAGGCGTCATGCGCGGCTTGGGCGAACCCGGCCCACGGGCCGTTCAGGCGGCTGGTCGCGCGGGTGCTTTCCAGTTGAACATAAGGGATGTTCCGGGCGGCGCAGACACGTGGGCCAATCAGGTCCGGCGCTTTGTAATAGTTGTGGTAAGTCACCCAGAGGTCTGTGCCCGCAGGCAACGCGTCGATCACCCGTTGCACCTCGGCATCTGCCGCCAGACGCAATGCGCCCTGCGTTTGGGCATCCCCGTGCTTGTCATAGACCCGCAGGCGCGAGGCGAGGTCCACGGTATCCCCGTGCGCGCCAATCGCCGCGATCAGGTTGCGCGCCATCTCACGGTCGCCCGAGGGCACCGGGCTGTCAGGTGCTTTCATCGGCGTGTAAAAAGCGACCCGCGCCATCACTCGGTGTCTGCGCCAAGGGCGCGCAGTCTTTCAGACAAGCGGGCGATTCCGGGGTCCATGCGGAACTCGGCTATCAGGCGATCATAGGCGGCGCGGGCCATGGCGGCGGTTTGGTCCGGCCTTGCGGCCATGCGGGTAATGGCCATCGCCAATGCGGCCGGGTCATCGTCGGACAGCAGCCCATGCGTTCCGGTTTCAATGAATTCAGGAATGGCCGAAACCGGCGTGGACAGGATTGGCAGCAGCTGCGACGCGGCCTCCATCAAAACATTGGGCAGGCCGTCACGGTCGCCATCCTCGGCGATCCGGCTGGGCAGGACGAACAGATCCGCCCTGCGCATCTCGGCGATTACCTCGGGTTGGTCGCAGGCGCCTTTCCACGTGATCCGATGTGACAGGCCCGCGGCCTCGGCCCGGGCGCGAAGGGCATTCCCCAGTGAGCCGCCGCCGATATGCGTCCAGTGCCAGTTCAGCGTGTCGGGCAGCATGGCAAAGGCATCGATCAGGCGGTCAAAGCCCTTTTTCTCAACCAAACGTCCCACGGACAGCATGTGAAACGGCGCGTCCGGCGCGCACAAGACCCGGTCGGGTGGGGCGGGAAAACGACCAAGGTCCAGCCCGTGATAGATCAGATCGACCCGCGCGGGATCATCGGCCAGACTGCGCAGGTGTTCGGCCCCGATGGCGGTACAGGTCGCCCCAAAAGCAGCGCCATGGGTGTGCGCCTGCAGTTTTTCGGCCTTCTCCCACTCGGGCGAGGTCCAGATGTCCTTGGCATGGGCCGAAAAGCTCCACGGAAGACCGCGCATGATGGCGGCGTAACGGGCAACGGACGACGGTGTGTGCATGAAATGCGCATACATCACGCGTGTCTCGGCAGGCAGTTCAGCGGCCAAAACGCAGGCCTGACCAAAGCGGCGAATGCGGTTATGGGTTGGATCACGCCGCAGGTCAGCACGCCAGACCCGGTAGGCTTCGGCATAGCCGGGCAAGACCTGCGCGGCCCGGCGCGCGGCCCAAACGCGCCCGGGCTCCTGGTACAGGTATTCGGGCAGGTAGTGCACCTGCCCCCGGAACCGGTCATGCAAGGGATGGCGTTTGACATCGGTCGGATGGCGCAAGGACCAGATGTCAAAGCTGTGCCCGGCCTCCTGCAAGGCGACCAGTTCCTGTGCGATGAACGTCTCGGACAGGCGCGGCCACCCTTTGACCAGCACCGCCAGTTTCGGTTGGCGAGTCGTCATCCGGTCGCCCGTTCCTGTTCCCGGCTCAACAGGGTGTCGACGCGGCCGGTCACATAATCCAGCCCGTCCAGCAGACCGCTCTGGATCGCCTGAGACGGGGCCGGTTGCTGCGGCAGGTTCCGGATCGCCTGTATCATGGCCTGCGGTGTCAGCCCGTCGCGCTTTTCGTCCAGCATGCGCACCAGGCCCAGATCCTCGGCGCGCGAGGCGCGGATCCATTGCTCCAGACGCGGTGTGGTGCGCGGCACGATCACGGCGCGTTTGTCAAAGGACAGAACCTCGCAAAAGGTGTTGTAACCGCCCATGCAGACAACGCCGGCGGCCCCGGCAAACAGCGTTTCGATCTGCGATTCAAAGCCAACGGCAGTCACCCGACCGTTCAGAGCGGCCACGCGGGCCTCAAACTCATCACGCAGCTCGCCAGACAGGAAAGGACCATAGACCAGCACCGCACGCGGCGACAGGGTCGGGTCCTGCTCATAGGCTGACAGGACAAGGTTCACCATCGCTTTGCCATCCCCACCACCACCGGGGGTGATCAGGATATAGGGCTGTTCGGGGGGCTCTCCGACCGGACCAAGATCGCGGCGCAGGTAGCCTGTCCAGTGAATGCGGGATTGTGTGGCCGGTTTCAGAGGCAGGCCCAGCGTCGGGTCATAGATAGACCGCAGACCATAGACCCAGATTTCGTCATAAAAGGTCTCAGCCGCAGTCAGCGCGTCTTTACGGTCCCATTCCGCGGCCAGAACCTCGGGCTCGTCCAGCACGTCGCGCAGGCCAAGCACCAGTTTGGTGCGCTGTGAATGGCGAAGGATTTCCAGGGTGGGCAGCAACTCACCCCGGAACCCGGTGGGTTCTTTGTCCACGATCAGCATATCGGGGTCGAATTGCTGCACAGCGGTCTGGATCAGCCCCGAGCGCAGCTCGGTCACTTCGTCGATCCCCATGCCGATCGTCCGGGCCGCATATGAGCCGTCGGCGCGTTTGGTCACGCCCGGCAGTCGCACGTGATCCACCCGACGCGGAAAGGTGAACCGACCCGCAACCGGAGACCCGGTCAGGATCAGGGCCGATGCGTCCGCATTGGCTTGCGTGATGGCTGCGGCCAGCGCGCGCGAGCGGCGAAGATGACCCAATCCGAATGTGTCATGACTGTAGAACAGGATGCGCGGCGCCCGGCCGTTGGTCGTATTGTTTATTCCTAGGCTCATGCCTTCGCCTGCCGTCTTTCTCGGTGCAAATCCGCGCGTTTACATCCGTTACCGTATATTCTTTGCCGCCGCTTGCCAAAGGAGGTGACGGGAATGTGCAATTTCGGCAAGCATTGCGAAATGGCAACATCTCGGTCAGCGGGCGTGAAAACACCCCAAAACCCAAACCTAAGGTCGCCAATTCGCCCGGCGCACGGGCTTGGTCATATTCAGTTTTTCCCGGCTTGCAAACACCGTTGTCGCCCCCGGTGCAGCAGGAACACGAATTGATACCAATTTAAGGACGCGAAAGGCGGAATATTTGAATAAGCACAGGCGCTTTTGTAACCTGTGGCGCAACATGTGATTTGGATAGACCACCCGATGCAACTTAGACGACTGGCCGCAATTGCCCTGATGATCTGGGCATTCACTGCGGCGTTCATCCCTGCGGCGATAGCTCAGACGCCCCTGATCCCTGGTTATAACGCGGGCTCATCCACCGAAGCCGACACCAGCGATCCCAGCGATCTGGCGGCGGCGATCCGGGCGGCGACAGAAGCAGGCGCAAGCGTCATTGTCATCGACAGCGCCGGTCAGATCGTGTCCTCGGGGGATGAAACCACTGCCGCCGCTGCTGAGGCGGCCGATCCGATGGCCGAGGGGTCGCAACTGATGAAGGCGCAGGAAAGGTTTTCAACCTTTCGGGCCTCTTTGGAATCGCGCCTTCAGGCTCTGCCGTATTCCGTGTTCGAAGTGCAGTACATCCTGCGTCAGACCAGCCCCGATGGCCGTATTCAAACCTATGTCGAGGTGTTGTTCTGGAACGTTCTGTTCCTGCTGCTGGGGCGCTGGCTGTCGACCGAGATTTACGGCAAGCGCATAGCCAAACGATTTGTGGTCGCGCGGTCCAAGGAAGACCCGCAAGGCTACAGGGAAAAGATGCCGTTTCTGGTGTTCCGCTTCTTTATGGGGATCGGCGGCACCATCTTTGCGATGCTGATGGCGCTGATCGTCGGGTTTTTGTTCTTTGGCGAAGCCGGAAACCTGTCGGTCCAATTCACGGTGACGGCGATTTTTACCGCCTTTTTCCTGTCGCGCACCGTGTCTGATTTGTGGCGCATGGTCCTGTCGCCGTATCTGAGCCAGTACCGGTTGCCGCCCTTCTCGGACCGGGATGCAAAGCGGCTGTATATCTGGGCCTCAGCGCTGGCGACCTATGATATCTCGGTCGTGCTGTTCGCGACCTGGGTGGCGGATTTCGGGCTGAACTATAATGTCTATGCGCTGGTCTACGGCGGGCTGACCATGTTCGGTGCGCTGGGCAACGTGCTGATGATCCTGTTCAATGCGCGCGCGATTTCCAACGCTATTCGCGGCGGACGGGCGCCCGATCAGGTGTCGTGGATTTTGCGGTTTATCTCTTTTGCCTGGGCGCCGGTCCTGATCGTCTACATGGTCTTCAGCTGGTTCAAACTGGCAGTTGATCTGGTGCTTGAGAACGAAAACTCCCTGCCGATTGTGGCCAGCAGCTATGCGATCTTCATGTCGGTTGTCGTGGCCTATGGGGCGATGAATTATCTGCTGGAGCGGTATTTTGACCGCAACCGGCAGATCGAGGAGATGAATGCCGACGAGGACGCAGACGAGCCGAGTGACGAGACCCCCGAAACCGTTGAGGCCGAAAGGCGCAGGCATAGCATTGTCACCTATGAGGACCTTGCCCGACGTGTGGCCGGTATCCTGGCGTTTGTCGTTGGTATTTACGCTCTGGTGGTGATCTGGAACCCCGATGCCAGCTGGAGCGAGGATTTGCCGATCGAGCGGTTCCTCGATGTGATGGTCATCATGTTCATTGGCTATATCCTGTTTCATTTCTTTCGCATCTGGATCGACTCGAAAATCGCCGAAGAAGTCGATGACGGTACCGACGCAGAGCTGGGCGATGAGGGCGGTGAAGGCGGGCAAAGCCGTTTGGCCACCTTGTTGCCCTTGTTCCGTGGGGCAATTCTGGCGGTTGTTGTCGTGACCATTGTGCTGATCGCGCTGATGGAGCTGGGCATCAATGTCAGCCCGCTGTTTGCGGGCGCGGGTGTGGTGGGTCTGGCCGTTGGGTTCGGTTCGCAAACACTGGTGCGGGATATCTTTTCGGGCGCCTTCTTCCTGTTGGACGATGCGTTCCGCAAGGGGGAATATATCGACATTGGCGATGTGAAGGGGACGGTTGAGAAAATCTCGGTCCGGTCTTTCCAACTACGCCACCATCTGGGGGCGCTGAACACCATCCCGTTTGGAGAGATCAAGGTTCTGACCAATTATTCCCGCGATTGGGTGATCATGAAACTGCCCCTGCGCGTGACCTATGACACCGATGTCGAGAAGGTGCGCAAGCTGATCAAGAAGCTGGGTCAGCAATTGCTGAGCGATCCGGTGATTGGCGACAACTTTATCCAGCCGCTGAAGTCGCAGGGTGTGATCGAGATGCAGGATTCCGCGATGATCATCCGGGTCAAGTTCATGACCAAGCCGGGGGATCAGTGGCTGGTGCGCAAGAAAGTGTATCAGGAAATCCGTGAGTTGTTCGCGCGCGAGGGCATAAAGTTTGCTCACCGTGAGGTCACCGTGCGGCTGGCCGAGGGCAAAGACCCCGAAGACCTGACTCCGAAAGAGCGTGAGGCCGTGACCGGCGCGGTTCAGGCGGCGATTGACGAGGATTACCTTGATGACATTGGCCCCGGCGGCGGGGATGACCGGTAGGGGCGGCTCCCGCCCTTTTGGGCTGCGTTTCTGACGAAACGCCACCCAAAGCGTTGGGCCGGGCCGCGCGTTCCGCGCGGCGGGTGCATCACGCGGACAGGGAGGGCCAGATTGGTTGGGACGTGCCCAGTTTCGCAGCCGGTATGGGCCAGGACATCTGCGCATCCCCCACGGTCAGGGCCGGTTTCAGGCGATGGCCCGGACCCCAGCCGGAAGCCTCGGACTGTTGGTTGTAGTCAGCGGGTGCTGCACCGGTGATCTCATCGCTATCACCCGACTTGGCCAGTGCTGCCAACAGCTCGGCCGTGCGGGCCAGTGAAAGCTGCGCGAGCATGATGGCATTGCCCGAGGCGGCCTCGGCCATGGCAGACAGGACAGCAGCGGCCATCAGGTAACCCGTGGCGTGATCCAGCGCCTGAACGGGCAGAGGTGTCGGCCTTTCCGCCTTGGCCCAGTTTCGGCCCGCATCCGCGATCCCCGCGCTCATCTGGACAAGGCTGTCAAAGCCGCGGCGTGTTGACCAAGGGCCTTGCCAGCCATAGGCGTTCAGGGTGACCTCGACCCGGTTGGGGGCCAGCTCATCCCGTTTGGCTTTGGTCAGCCCAAGCGCATCCAGCGCGCCGGGGCGGTAGCCATGAACGAACACATCCGCCTGCGCCAGCAGCTCTTGCAGCTTTGTCAGGCCAGTGGGCGATTTCAGGTCCAGATAGGCGCAATGTTTGCCCAGAGAGATATCAGGGATTACACCGGGTTCGTCCCAGCCGGGGGGATCGATGCGCAGGACCTCGGCCCCGAACCCCGCCAGCGTGCGGGTTGAAACCGGCCCCGCCAGAACCCGCGTCAGGTCCAGAATGCGCAGCCCGGCCAAGGGGCGGCGGGCCGTGGCCCCAGGGCGGTCGCGCAAGGTGATCTGCCTTGGACTGTGCCACCCGATCAGCGGATCGCGTGAGACTGAGCGCCCTTGCGGATGGTCCAGCCATTCCGCCCGGCTGCGCATGGCGGCGGCAACGCCGCCTTCGGCCACAATCGCGGTTTCAAGCTGGGCAATTGACCAGTCCTTGAGCGCCTGAGAGACGGCGTCGCGATCACCCGTGGTACCCAGAACCTTGAGGGCGGCGGCTTTGTGGCGGGGCAGGTTCGTGTGCAGCCTGATCCACCCGTCCGAGGCCCGGTAATCGCCTGCAACGGCATCCCACAGGCTGGGCATATCCCACCCGTCAGGCTTGAACGAAAACCCGTACCAAAGCGACGCCAATCTGTGATCAACTGTTGGTTCGGGCGTGTTCGGTACAAGGTTCAGGACCACCATCAGCCGGGCCATTTCCTGACCGACCGCTGCGAAACTGACGGTTGCCAGCTCGGACACGGCAAAGGCGCTGGGCAGGGCGCCCTTTCCGGTCGACACATAACTGTCCGAGGCGGGAAGGGCAGAGATCAGGCTCATTGCTGATAGGGGTCCAGGCTGTCGCGCAGACCGTCACCGAGGAAGTTGAACGCCAGAACCACGACGATGATCGGCAGCATCGGGATGGCCGTCCAGGGGTAGATCTCGATCGAAGCCAGGTTCTGCGCGTCATTCAGCATCACGCCCCAGCTGACCGCCGGCGCCCGCAGGCCAAGGCCCAGGAAGGACAGTGCCGTTTCCCCAAGGATCATGGCCGGGATCGACAATGTGGCAGAGGCGATCAGGTGTGACATGAAGTTCGGCAACAGGTGCTTGCGGATCACCCGGCCCGAGCTTGCACCCATCATTTCCGCCGCGCGCACGTATTCCTCTTCGCGCAGCGACAGGAATTTGGCGCGCACGGATCGGGCAAGACCCGGCCAATCAAGTATCCCGAGGATGATTGATATGATGAAGAACACCGCCACCGGACTCCAATTCGACGGCACCGCGGCGGACAAGGCCAGCCATAGGGGCAGTTCGGGCAGGGATCGCAGAACCTCGATCACGCGGTTGATGACCCAGTCGATCTTGCCGCCGAAATAGCCCGCCATGGATCCGAACAGGATACCCAGAACGAAAGACACGGTGATGCCGATCAGACCAACGGTCAACGACAGCTGCGCGCCATAGAGGATACGGCTGAAGATATCGCGGCCCAGACGGTCCGAGCCCCACAGGAACAGTGTCGCGCCTTCGGGCGCACAGAACAGATGGGTGTCCGAGCGGATCAACCCCGCCAGCTTATATTCGGCCCCTTCACAGAAAAACTCGATCGGGCGCGGATCGCTTGTGTCGGTCACGGCTTTCCACTGGAATGTCTCAAGATCGGCTTCGATTGTCGTCGGGTAAACAAAAGGACCAAAGAACTGTCCTTCGTGGAACCAGTTGATGCCTTGGGGCGGGGCGTAGAGATGCGCGTCGTTGCGCTCATTCGCGCCATAGGGGGCGATGAACCCGGCAAAGGGCAGCATCAGGTAACACAGCAGCAGAAAGATGCCCGAGATCAGGCCCAGCTTGTGTGTCTTGAACTTGCGCCAGACCAGCACCCAATTGGGCGCGTCCAGATCAGCGCGCTCAAGCTGTTGCAAGGTGGCGTCGGCGTCAAAGGGGGCGTCGTCCACATAGCGACCGTCGGGATGCTTGCTCATGCCTCACGCCCCTCGTACCGGATACGCGGGTCCAGCATGACCAGCAGGATGTCGGAAATCATGGTGCCGATCAGGGTCAACAATGCCACGAACATCAGGATGAAGGCCGAGAGGAACTGATCCTGCGTCTTCAGCGCCGTCAGCAGGGTAGGACCAATAGTCTGGAGGCCCAGCACGACCGAGACCAGAACCGACCCGGAAACCATCGAGGGCAGCAGGTTGCCGATATCGGCCACGAACGGGTTGAAGGCCACGCGCAGCGGGTATTTCGTCAGCATCCGCGAAGGGGCCATGCCCTTGGCAACGGCGGTTTCCACATAGGGTTTGCCCAGCTCATCCAGCATATTGGCCCGCAAGCGCTGCATCATCGCCGACGCCCCTGATGTGCCGATCACAAAGGTTGGAACAATCAGGTGGACCAGTATGGATTTTACTTTTTCCCAGCTCATCGGCTGGCCCTCGAAAGAGGGGTCCATCAACCCGCCGATGGGCAGGTTGAAATATTGGTGGCCATAGTAGAACAGGATCAGCGCCAGCAAAAAGTTCGGTGTCGCCAGCCCCAGATAGCCCACAAAAGCCGAGGTATAGTCGATCCATGTCCGCGACCGTGCGGCGGCAATCACCCCAAGCGGCAGGGCGACCGCATAGACAAACAGGATGGCCGCCAGATTGACCACCACGGTCAACCAGAGCGTATCCCCCACTATGTCCGCGACGGGGCGGTCAAACTCAAAAGACCAGCCGTAATTGCCCTGAATCAACCCCTCGAACCCATGGGGACCGGGCCAAAATCCCATCCAGATCAGATATTGCTCCCACATGGGACGATCCAGGGCGTATTCGGTGCGCAGAAACTCGGCCTTGGCCACACCTGCGGATTGGCCCGAGGCCTGAAGCTCGGCGATTTGGTTGCTGAGATAGTCGCCCGGCGGCAGGTTGATGATCACGAAGATCAGAACCGACACCACCAGCAGCGTCAGCAGCATCGTGAAAAAGCGATAGACTGCATAGCGCAGCATGACCATTTAGCTGCTCCTGATCAGTCGGCGAAAAAGAATTCGTCCGGCCGGTGGATGCCGAAATGGGCGCCGGGCTCCCACGCCCACATGGCTTGTTCTGGCACGTTGCGCAGGCGGTTCGATACCACAACCGGCTGCGGCGCGCCGTTCAGTATCCCAATCGCATAAAGCTGATCTGCGTGGATGTTCAGCATTTCGGCCCAGACAGCCTCACGCTCTTCATCCGTGGTGGCGATCTCCCAATCGTGGGCCAGTTGCATCAGACGTTCGGCTTCGGGCATGTCGGGTGCTTCGCCTACATCTCCGCCGGTCTGGTAATACTGGCCCCATTTTGGCCAGGCCAGAAACACCTGATCGGTCGGTGCCAGATAGGCCGGAGAGGTGTGGGCCTGCGGAATGCCGTCATCCCAGCCAAACCAGACTGAAGCCATGGTGTTGCCCGCAAAAACCCGGTTGCGCAGAATATCGCGGTCCAGCGGACGCATAACCAGATCAACGCCAATCTCACGCCATGTGTCAGTGACGATTTGCAGCGCGTTTTCAACCTCTTGCCGCTCACCAGCCGTTTCAATGATCAGTTCCATCGGGCGCCCGTCAGGCAGCAGGCGGATGCCGTATTTGTCGCGGTTGGTCAGGCCGGCCTCGTCCAGCAAAGCATTCGCGGCATCGATATCGAACTGCGCCCAAGCCTTTGCGTTTTTCTCGTCGTAGAAGGGCGAGGCAGGCAGCACCGACATGGCTCCGGGTTGGGCCAGTTTGAAATACAGCGCCTGATTGATGGTGTTTCGGTCAATTGCCATCGACAGGGCACGACGCACGCGGACATCGCGCAGAACTTCGCGCCAGCCATCATCCGCAAAGTTCAGGTTCGGATAAATCGCAATCTGCGAAGCAACGCCGGTTTTCCACAGCAGGGTCTTGTAATTCCCGCCCGCTTCGCCCTTTTTCAGGATCGAGGCATCGCGGAACGCCAAGCCACGCCCTTGCAGATCGGTTTCGCCCGCATTTGTCTTGGCGGCAACCAGACCGGGGGCTACGATCTCCATCTCGACCACGTCGATATAGGGCAATTGCACGCCCTTGCTGTCGATGCGGTGGAAATAGGGATTGCGTACAAAATTGTGCCGGATTTTCTTGCCCGAGCTGGCGTTCAGCCATGGCTGCAGCGTGGGCAATTCGTGGTTGTCGAACTTGTACAGATTGTCCAGCTTGTTGTGCAGCGCCGCCCAGCTTTTGACGCGGGTGTCTTCGACCAGAAAGGCCAGTTCTTCCGCTTCGGCATAATCCTCGTGGTACTGTTTCAGAAACTCAGCCGGGCGATAGATGAAAGGGGGGCGCGCCTGTGCCAGCGATTGCAGAAAATCGGGGTTGGGGTCCGCCCATTCAAAAACAACGGTTGTTTCGTCCGGAAAGCTGACGGTGGGCGTCTTGCCCTCGACAATCAGAAAGTCCGGCGGGCCCGAGGGGCTGAGAAGTTCGTTATTGGCAACATCCTCCCACCAATAGCGGAAATCCTCGGATGTGAAGGGCGAACCGTCCGACCATTTATGACCTTCGCGCAGATTCAGGGTGAATTTGCGGTTATCCTCATTCTCAAAGGATTCCAGCAGATCAGGGACGATTTCGTAGTTTTCGTTGAACCCGACCAGGCGCGCATAGCCGTAGACCACCATCTGACGGATGTCCTTATTGCGCGTGATCATCGTGCGTAGCGTGCCGCCCTGTTTTCCGAACTCACGCCCTTTGGCAGCCATGTCAACCACCAGCGGTTCATCCGGCAGGCGGTCCTCAACGGCGGGCAGATTGCCTGCGGCCACTTCGCTGGCCCAGAACGCGCTTTCTTGCGGTGTCGGTGTATCGGCCGTGGCGGGCCCCATCCATGCGATGGCCATCGTGGCGGCCAGTAACAGGGGGCGAGTGGTCTTAAACATGGCATCTTACCTTGTGTCCGGGCTCCATCTCTACCAGTGAAGGTATCACGGAGTCGGTAAATCGGAAGGCGTCTTCCCAACTGTCTGGCGAACCAGCGCCCAACGCAACCAATTTCAGGTCGATGGGCCGGTTTATGTCCGGTTCAGGCTGAGCAGCAATAAGCGCCTTGGTGTAGGGGTGACTGGGATTGTAGAAAAGCGTCTCGGGCGGGGCCTGTTCAACGATCAGACCCCGACGCATCACGGCAACCTCATCGGCGATGCGTGCCACAACCGCCAGATCGTGCGAGATGAAAAAGTAGGACAGGTTCAGACTGTCCTGCAGGTTTTCCAGCAATGTCAGTATTTGTTCCTGCACTGACACATCCAGCGCCGAGGTTGGCTCGTCGCAGACGATCAGCTGCGGGTCCAGCATCATGGCGCGGGCAATGGACAGGCGCTGACGCTGGCCGCCGGAAAACGCGTGCGGATAGCGTTTCAGCATATCTGCGTTCAACCCGACCCGTTGCAGCATCTCGGCGGCTTTGTCCCGTTGTTCGGAGGTGGTGCCGATCCTGTGAATTTCCAGCGGTTCGGTCATCGCATCCTGAATGCGCATGCGCGGGCTGAGTGAGCTGTAGGGGTCCTGAAACACCATTTGCGCCTTGCGCTGAAACGCGGTGCGCTGGGCGCGGGTCATCTTGTGGACCGTGATCGGGTCTTGGGTGTCTGAGCTGCGGAACAGTACCTCTCCGCCGGGGTCGGGCGGCTCGGCGCCAAGTGCGATCCGGGCGGCGGTGGTTTTGCCCGATCCGCTTTCCCCCACAATCGCGAGTGTCTTGCCGCGCGCAAGGTTCAGATCGACACCGCGGCAGGCGTGGATCAGGCGTTCCCCCTGCCACCCCTTGCTGGAGCGCATGGTATAGGTCTTGGACACGCTCTTCATCTGCAGGATCAGGTCTTCGTCCGGCATGGGCAGCCCAACGGCGTCCTTGTCGGGGATCGCGGGGGCGGCGTCGAACAATTGCTGCGTATAGGGATGCGCGGGGGCGGTCAGGATGGGGGCGGCGGCCCCGGCCTCCATCACGCGGCCCTTGTGCATGACGACAACCTGTTCGGCCATATTGGCCACAACGCCCAGATCATGGGTCACAAGGATCAGTGCCATGCCGGTTTCGCGCTGCAATTCTTTGATCAGCCCCAGAACCTGCGCCTGCGTTGTCACATCCAGCGCTGTGGTCGGCTCATCCGCGATCAAAAGCTCGGGCTTGGCGACCATCGCCATCGCGATCATGGCCCGCTGGCGCATGCCGCCGGACAGTTCGAACGGATAGGAATCATAGGCGCGCTGAGGGTCGGGAAACCCAACGCGCTCAAACTGCGTCAGCACCTCTTTGCGGGCCTGCGCTTCGGACGCGCCGCGATGCAGCCACAGAACTTCGGACACCTGATTGCCGATCTTATGCAGGGGCGACAGGGACCGCATCGGTTCCTGAAAGATCATCGAAATGCGATTGCCCCGAATCCCGCGCATCTGCTTTTCGCTGATCTGCGTCAGGTCGTCCTTGCCCTTGGAATCATTCAGAATAATTGTACCGCTGCGAATCTGCGCTGTCCGAGGCAAAATCCGAAGAGCCGCCCGGCACGAGATCGTTTTGCCCGATCCGGACTCACCCACCAGCGCCAGCGTCTGACCAGCCTCGACGTCAAAGCTGACACCTTTGACAACGGGCTCACCCGTCCCGAATCCGATACTCAGATCGCGGACAGACAACAACGCAGTCATGCGGGTATTCCACCCGTTAGGCCGTAGCTCGGCATCGGCTTGATCAACTCCCCGTGTTTTTTTGCGCAGTTTCGCGCGGTTGGCCCCGACTAGTCAAACACGTTCTTGGGCAGAAATGTCGCGGTTTTGTGAAACCGACGCCAATTTGCCTACACAAAGTCTTGAGGATTTGCCATCAAAAGCCGTGTCGGCCCCATCTGAATACCGACAACTATCAAGGAGAGATTTCCCAGTGTCCGACGAACAAAGCCGACTGGATCTATTCATCGACCGTATGGTGTCGCAGCGTGCCTGTCTGGATTTTGCCATCGCTGAAACCCGCGGCATGACCGGGCCGGTGTTCGAATTGGGCCTGGGCAACGGGCGTACATATCACCACATGGTCCAATATGTTAAAAACCGCCCTGTTTACGTGTTTGAGCGCGCGGTTGCATCGCATCCGGATTCGACCCCGCCCGAGGATCGGGTCATTTTGGGCGATGTGCGCGAAACGCTGCCTGCGTCTCTGGATCGGTTCGGGGCAACCGCCAGTTTGATTCATGCCGATCTTGGCGGGCATAACCGGGAAAAGAACGATGCCTTTGCCCGTTTTGTGTCGCCCTTGATCGAACCGCTGCTGGCCGAAGGCGGGCTGATGGTGTCCAGCGACCGGATGTATTTCGACGGGCTGACTGAACTGCCTCTGCCGCCCGGCGCGGTCGACGGGCGGTGTTTCATCTATCGCAGGTAAGAGGACGCCATGCTGTTCTACGATTGCTCAACCGCCCCCAACCCGCGCCGCGCCCGCATGTTCATCGCGGAAAAAGGGCTGACGATCGAAACGCGCGAGATCTCAATCGCCAAGGGCGAACAAATGAGCGAGGCGTTCAGAGCCGTCAATCCAAATGCAACCCTGCCGGTTTTGGTCACCGAAGATGGTACAATTCTGACCGAGAACCTCGGGGTCGCCGCCTATCTTGAGGCGCAATTTCCCGAACCGCCGCTGATGGGGCGCAGCCCGGACGAGAAAGGTCTGGTTCTGATGTGGAACAGCATCATCGAACAACAGGGCGGCGTGCCAATTGCCGAGACGTTGCGCAACACCCATCCCGCCTTTGCCAACCGCGCGATTCCCGGGGCCGGGAATCACGCTCAGATCCCCGAACTGGCGCAAAGGGGGGCGGCGCGTGTGGGTCAATTCTTTGACCTGCTCGAAGCGCGGCTATCGGAAAGCGCCTTTATCGCGGGGCCCGAGTTTACTTTGGCCGACATCACGGGGTTTGTCTTTGTCGATTTTGCCCGCGTGATCAAACGGCGGATTCCGCAGGAAAATCCAACCACTTTGGCGTGGTTTGAAAAGATCGCCACCCGGCCCAGCGCTCAGCTTTAAAGACAGGCAAAAGCGGTGACCAAGCCGTGTGATCGGAACTGTACAGAAATGTCTAGACAGATGTGAACAGTGCATCTAGCGTTCTGTCCGAGTCATGTGGCGGAGGGCAGGATGAAATCTCAGTATCGCGTTGTGGTCATCGGGGGCGGCGTCGTGGGCGCCTCGGTCCTGTATCATCTGGCCAAGTTCGGCTGGTCGGATGTGGTCATGCTGGAGCGGCGGCGGCTGGCCTCGGGCTCTTCGTGGCATGCGGCGGGCGGGGTGCACGCGCTGAACGCCGATCCGAACATGGCGTCGTTGCAGTCCTACACCATCGACCTGCTGAGCGAGATCGAAAAAGAGTCCGGCCAGAATATCGGCCTGCACATGACCGGCGGTCTGACACTGGCCGGTACGCCGGAACGCTGGGAATGGCTGCAGGCCAATTATCGCATCTTCCAGTCCATCGGGATTGATGACTGTGAGCTGCTGTCCCCCGAAGAAGCGCAGAAGCGTTGCCCGATCATGTCCACCGATGGGGTGCTGGGCGCAATGTGGGCGGATCGCGAGGGCTATATCGACACGACCGGCACGGTGCAGGCTTATGCGACAGCGGCCAAGAAGCGTGGGGCTGAATACTATGAAGAAACCAAGGTCGAGGAACTGATCCAGACCGCCGATGGCTGGCAGGTCGTTACCGACCGGGGCACCATCACCTGCGAGCATGTGGTCAACGCGGCGGGCCTGTGGGCCAAGCAGGTGGGACGCATGGCAGGGGTTGAGCTGCCGGTATCCCCGTTGAAACACCACTATCTGATCACTGATACAGTGCCTGAAGTAGCCGAGGCTGAATTTGAGATGCCGATGACCGTGGACCTCGAAGGGTTCACCTATATGCGGCAGGATCAAAAGGGTGTTCTGGTTGGTATCTATGAGATCGATCACGAACACTGGGCCATGGACGGCGCGCCGTGGAACTATGGCGAAGAACTGTTTCAGGAACAGCTTGACCGGATCGAGAACGAGCTGACGCTGGGTTTCGAACGCTACCCCTCAATCCAGAATGTGGGTATCAAGACATGGGTGAACGGCGCATTCACCTTCTCGCCGGATGGCAACCCTCTGGTCGGGCCAGTGCCGGGCAAGCGGGGCTATTGGTCGGCCTGCGCGGTGATGGCCGGGTTCCTGCAGGGCGGTGGCGTCGGCAAAACGCTGGCCGAGTGGATGATCCATGGTGAGCCCGAGGCCGACGCATGGCCTATGGACGTGGCGCGCTATGGCGATTTTGCGCAGAACAAACGCTATATTCGTGAGACCACGGGTCAGTTCTATTCGCGCCGGTTCGTGATGACCTATCCCAATGAGCAACTGCCCGCGGGCCGTCCACTGAAAATGGCCCCCGCGCATGACGCGATGACCGAGGCCGGGTGCAAATGGGGCGTCAGCTGGGATCTTGAGGTGCCGCTCTATTTCGCGCCGAAAGGGTTTGAAGAAACACCGACCCTGAAACGCTCGAACGCGCATGATATTGTGGCTGAGGAGTGCAAAGCCCTGCGCGAAGGGGTTGGCCTGCTGGACATCTCGGGCTTTTCGCGATTCGAGGTGACCGGCCCGAACGCCGAGGCGTGGCTGGATCAGGTCATGGCCTCGAAACTGCCTGCGCCGGGTCGCGCCAAGCTGGCCCCGATGTTGGGTGAGAACGGTCGCCTCAAGGGCGATCTGACCGTGCTCAACTGGGGAGATGGCACCTGGTGGATCATGGGCAGCTATTACCTGCGCGCCTGGCATATGCGCTGGTTCGATGACCATATGATGGATGGCGTAGATATTCGCGATCTGGGCGAAGAATACTGTGGGTTCGCCGTGGTCGGTCCGAAATCGCAGGCGGTGGTCGAGAAGCTGGCAGAGCAGGACATCTCGGGCCTGAAATTCATGGGGTGCGGTAGCTTCGACATTGGCCTCGTCCGTGCCCGCGTCGCACGCATGTCGGTGACGGGTGAGAAAGGGTACGAGATCAACTGCCGCTATGGTGATCACATCAAACTGCGCCGGATGCTGCTTGAGGCGGGCGCAGATGAGGGCATCCGCGAGTGCGGTTTCAACGCAATGCTGTCCACGCGGTTGGAGAAGAGCTTTGGCATTTGGTCGGCGGAATTCACGCAACTCTATACGCCCGGGATGACGGGCATGGATCGCTGGATCGACTGGGATAAGGATTTTGTCGGCAAAGAGGCCGCTCTGGCCGAACGCGATGGCAACGGCCCGGCGCAGGTTCAGGTGACATTGGAGGTGGACGCGCTGGATGCCGACGCCAGTGGGTATGAACCGATCTGGTCGGGGGGTGATCGCGTGGGTTTTGTGACCTCGGGCGGCTATGGGCACTATACCGGCAAATCGCTGGCGATGGCTTTGGTTGACCGGGACAAGGCCGCACCGGGCACCGAGCTGACAGTGCATGTGGTTGGCGTTGAACGGCCCGCACGGGTCATCGCGCCGTCGCCCTATGACCCGCAAGGCAAGGCGATGAGGGGCTGATGGTGATCTCGCAAACGTCAGAACGCGGCCGCAGACGGCGGGGGCGCGGGGCCGAAGCCGCGCCGCCCCCCAGCCGCGATGTGAACTATCGCCAGTTGCAGAACCCCTTTCCGCAGATGGAGGTGTTCCCCGCAGACCAGATCGCGGATATGCACGAGACCGCGCTGCGCCTCCTGCAAGAGCTTGGGGTCAAGGTCCTGCTGCCCGAGGCGCGACGTATCTTTGCCACCGCAGGCGCGCGTGTGGATGAAGATAGCGAGATGGTCTTTATCGGGCGCGATATGGTTGAGGCCGCTGTTGCCTCGGCCCCTAAATCCATCAAGTGTCGCGCCGGTGCACGCCGTCGCGATTTCACGTTGGAGCTGGGGTCGCTGGTGTTTCAGCCGGGGGCAGGGGCACCCAATGCCACCGATCTGGAACGCGGGCGGCGACCCGCGACAGGGCAGGATTATCTGGAATTTCTGAAACTGACCCATCATTTCGATGTGTTCCAGATGATCTCACCCCAGGTCGAGCCGCAGGATGTGCCGACCCATCTGCGGCACTACTTCACCACGCAGGCGCAGATGGAGCTGACGGACAAGTTCCCCTTCTTCTTCTCGCGCGGGACGCCGCAGGTGATGGATTGCTTCGAAATGCTGTCCACCGCGCGCGGGCTCAGTGATGAGGAGTTCCGCGCAAACCCGCATTGTTATACGATCATCAACACCAACAGCCCGCGCACGCTGGACATTCCCATGGCGCAGGGGCTTATCGATTTCGCGCGGCATGGCCAGATGTCCATTATCACGCCCTTTACTTTGATGGGCGCGATGGCCCCGATTACGGTGGCGGGCGCGATCACGCTATCCCATGCCGAGGCTCTGGCGGCCCTGACCCTGACCCAACTGACCAACCCCGGCGCGCCCGTGTGTTATGGGACGTTCACCAGCAATGTGGACATGAAATCGGGCGCGCCAGCCTTTGGAACGCCCTCGCATTTTCAGGCGTCTCTGGCCGCCGGACAACTTGCGCGGCATCTGGGCCTTCCGTGGCGGTCGGCTGCTGGGTCGGCCTCGAACATCAACGACGTTCAGGCGGCGAATGAGAACCAGTTTGGCCTGTGGGGGTGCCTGATGGCCGGGGCGACCGTGATCATCCACTCGGCCGGATGGCTGGAGGGGGGATTGTCCGTCTCATTCGAAAAGCTGATCTGTGACGCCGAGGTCCTGAACATGGTGGCCGAGCTTTGCGCAGGGGCGCAGGCAGGCCCCGCCGAGATCGGTTTTGACACTGCGCTGGCCGAGGTCGACCCCAGCGGGCACTTCTTTGCCTCAACCCAGACGATGGAGCGGTACAATACGGAGTTTTATCAGCCCCATGTCCATGACTACGCCAATTTCGGCACCTGGACCGAGCGCGGCGCGATCGATGCCAATCACCGCGCGACGGGTGTATGGAAGGACATCCTGGCCAATTTCGAGCCGCCGCAACAAAGTGACGGGCTGGGCGCCCTACAGGATTTCATCGCGCGCCGGACCGCCGAGGGCGGCGCACCACCGGAGAGTTGAATGAACACCAAACCCATCCTGCACCGCGATGACCCTGATGCCGAGCCTCTGATCGGCAATATCAAGGTCACGCGGGACGACTGGCTGAATGTCGCGATGGACGTGCTGATCTCGGACGGGGTCGAGCAGGTCAAGGTGATGAACCTGGCCGAGCGTATGGCGGTATCGCGGTCATCTTTCTATTGGTACTTCAAATCCCGACAGGAGCTGTTGGACGCCTTGCTGACCAAATGGCAGGCGACCAATACGGCGGCCTTGATCGCCCAATCCGAACTGCCTGCGGCAACGATCACGGCTGCTGTCTGCAATGTGCAGCGCTGCGTGGTGAACCCCGAACTCTTTGATACGGCCCTGGATTTTGCCGTGCGCGACTGGGCGCGGCGGTCGGGCAAGGTACGGCGGATGCTGGACCAGTCGGATGCACGACGGCTGGCGGCCTTGCGGGCCATGTTCATCCGCTATGACTATGAGGAGACCGAGGCCGAGACGCGCGCGCGTGTTCTTTACTATATGCAGATCGGATACGATCTGGCGCAGTTGAATGAGCCGATGTCGCTGCGGCTGTCGCTGGTCTCTCACTACCTGTTTGTTTTCACCGGTGTTGAGCCGCTCGCCGAAGAGATCGAGGGGTTCAGCGCCTATTCGCGGTTTTACTGGGAGAAGAACACGCCATGAGCCAACCTGACGCAATCATCATCGGCACCGGTGTGATCGGCGCCGCCATCGCATTCGAGATGGCCAAGGCGGGGTGGAAAACCCTGTCACTGGACCGCAACGCTCAGGTCGGGCATGGATCCACCGCCGGGTCTTGCGCCATCATTCGGATGCATTATTCGACCTTCGATGGCACCGCGTTCGCGTGGGAGGGGTACCACTACTGGCGCGACTGGGCCGACTATCTGGGCCTGCCTGCGGACGCCAATCTGGCGCAGTTCCGCGAGACGGGGTGTCTGGTGATGAAGACCGACGCCAACGGGATGCTGGACAAGCACATGAAAAACAGCGCCGATCTGGAGTGCCCGTTCGAGGAGTGGTCGCCTGAAAAGATTACCGAGCGGCTGCCGGTTTATTCCTTGGACAGTTTCACACCACCGAAACGCATGGATGATCCTGAGTTCGGCCAACCCAACGGGCGCAAGATGCAGGGCGGGGTGTTCTGGCCGCAGGCGGGCTATGTCACCGATCCGGCCTTGTCGGCGCAGAACCTGATGGATGCCGCCAAACAGCACGGGGCCGAGGTGCGCACCGGGGCCGAGGTGGTCGAGATTCTGACCGAAGACGGGCGCGTGGCCGGGGTCAAGCTGGCCTCGGGCGAGGACATCCGGGCCAAGGTGGTGGTGAACGTGGCCGGGCCGGGCTCGGCCATCATCAATGGTATGGCGGGTGTGCTGGAGGATATGACCATCGAAACCCGTCCCTTGCGGCAAGAGGTGGTGCATGTCCCCGCACCTGAAGGATTCGATTTCGAAAACGACGGCACCATCGTGTCGGACAGCGATATTGCGCTTTATTGTCGGCCCGAACATGGCAACCATATCCTTGTCGGCTCGGAAGACCCGGAATGCGACCCGCATCAGTGGTGCGAGGATGACGTGCATTACAACCGCGACTTCACCGATCAATGGACGACGCAGGCGATGCGCTATGCGCAAAGGGTGCCCAGCCTTGGCATACCGTCGAAAACGCGGGGGGTGGTTGATTTGTATGATGCCTCGACCGACTGGATTCCGATCTATGACAAATCCAGCCTGCCGGGGTTCTACATGGCCTGCGGCACCAGCGGCAATCAGTACAAGAACGCACCGATTGCGGGCAAGATGATGGCCGCGCTGATCGACTATTGCGAGGGCGGCGCGGATCATGACGCGCAACCGCTGCAATTCGAACTGCCCTATATCAAGCGGACCATCGATGTGGGGTTCTATTCCCGCAAGCGCCCGATCAACGAAGAAAGCAGTTTTTCGGTTCTGGGCTAGCCGACCGCTCAAAAAGCTCTAACATTCATGGGGCCGAATAAGACGGAGCCCGGAATGACCGAGCCGACGAACCGAGTTCTGATACTGGGCAGCGCACCAAGCGCAGTGGCCGCCCGCGCGTGGCCACGCGCAGCCTTTACCCATATCGTCGCCATCAACAATGCCTGGCGCGTCCGACCCGATTGGGACGTTTTGATCCACCCCGAAGACTTTCCACCCGAAAACCGACCGGCGCAGATTGACCGCGATCAGCGGATTGTAACCGCGCGTGATTATGTTCCCGCGCAGAACCAGTATGGTGGGTTTGTCTATGCGGGCGGAACGATGGCGTTTACGGCAGGGTACTGGGCCTTGTCCGCCTTGCGCCCCAAAGTCCTGGCATTTTTCGGCTGCGACATGATCTATCCGGGGTCGGGCCAGACCCATTTCTATGGCACGGGAACAGCTGACCCCTTGCGGGCCGATGTCACCCTCAGGTCGCTAGAGGCGAAATCGGCGCGGTTGGCCCTGTTTGGCGCGGCACAGGGATGCCGGATCGTCAGGCTGTCCCGGCATGAGAGCCGATTGGTGTTTCCATCCGTCACGCTCGATACGCTCGACGACACCGATCTGACTGCGACCGACGCGATGGCGCCCATTCAGGCGGCAGAGGAGCAATTGGGCTACTACGTTCCGTCGGGCCGGTATTGGGAGGTTGCTGATCGGTTTGATCCTGCAAAGCTGGATGCATTGGACCGTCGCTGGTTGAACGCCTATCGTTCCACGCCGCTGGAGGATGTGGCCTAGCCCATTTAGGTCGTGAAAGTCACCCAGGCCCAGACCATGGCGACATAGGTGAGATTGTGCATTAACTGATCCAACCCTGCTGCACGCCAAAACGCGGCCTGAGTGGGCGAGAGGTTTTTCTTTTCCGAATAGCTGGCTTTGGCAAAGTCGATGTTGAAATGCACGATCCATTCCAACCCGACGATGATCACGATGAACGGCCACGGGGCCCCGAACAGCACAAAAACAATGACTGATCCAAGCACATGCACGCCGGCATGCTGCGCCCGGCCCCAGTGAAAATATGTTCCACGGCCGGACAGCATTTTGGGAGTCTGGAGGTAATAATCCGCAAACATATGTTTGATCTGCAACAAGCAGAGCATCAATAACACTGCGCCTATACTGGCAGTCAAATTGTTCCTCCCGATATCGTCCCGTGGCAAACTTTAGGGGGTGATCCCTTTTTGCGCAAATAAACTTGCTCACATCCGGCGAATATATGATCAAACCGGAAACCGTTTGCGTCAACGGTCGAGTTTGCTGTAAATTCAGAGTGTTGGATTTGCGGCACTTTCGTCACGATAGGATCGATGATCCATAGCAGGGGCAGGTTCCATAGAACGTTCGATTTTCCAGTTCATTTGGAAGTACTCAAAACGCGATCAGTTGATCCTGCTGGCCGTCACGTCAACGCTTTTTCCGCTGTTGTACCTGACGCTGGAACTGCCAAAGCGGATCATCAACGACGCCATCGGTGCCTCCAGCCCTGTTGTCAGTGTCATGGGCTATGACCTGCCGCAGACAACCTTTCTGATTCTGCTCTGCGGTGCGTTTCTGCTGGCCGTACTAGCGCACGGTTTGATGAAAATGCGCATCAACACCATGAAAGGTGTCCTGAGCGAGCGGATGCTGCGCCGGTTTCGCTATCAGTTGATCAACCGTGCTCTGCGTTTCCCGCAACCCTATTTCGAGCGGGTCAGCCAGGGTGAAATGGTCTCGATGGTCACCGCCGAAAGCGAGCCGATGGGCGGTTTGATGGGCGATGCAATCAGCCAGCCGGTGCTGCAGGCCGGGCAGATGATCACGATCCTGTCCTTTCTGTTTTTGCAAAGCGTGTGGTTCGGTCTTGCCGCCGTGGCGCTGATCCCGCTGCAGGCGTGGCTGATCCCCAAGCTGCAGCGCCAGATCAACCTGCTGAACAAGAAGCGTATTCAGGAAGTGCGGATTTTGGCCGCGCAGATTGGTGAAAACGCGGCCGGGGCCTCGACCCTGCGCGCCAATGGCGGTTGGCGGTATCGCCGGGCGATGATTTCGGAACAGTTGGGGCGTTTGTTCGGCATCCGGTTCGAGATCTACCAGAAAAAGTTCTTTATGAAGTTCATCAACAACTTCATCTCGCAGCTGACGCCTTTCATGTTCTATCTGGTGGGCGGTCTTCTGGTGTTGCAGGGCTCGGTCTCGCTGGGGGCGCTGGTGGCGGCCCTGGCGGCTTACAAAGACCTGAGCTCGCCTTGGAAAGAACTGCTGACCTATTACAACCAGACACAGGACATGTCGCTGCGCTGGGATGTGGTGATCGAACGGTTCGCGCCGCCGGGCATGCCGGATGAGACATTGTTCGAAGGTGAACCCAAGGCGCGCCCGCATCTGAACGGGGACATCGTACTGGATCAGGTCTCGGTTCGGGATATGGATGGCAATCAGGTGCTGGACGATCTGAACCTGACCTTCGCGGGTGGCCATACCATTGGTATCTCTGCCCCCAGCGAAGAGGATCGCCGCGCCGTGGCCGAGTTGTTGACACGCGAAATCCTGCCCAGTTCGGGCCGGGTTGAAGTCGGGGGCGAGAACCTTGCGACCCTGCATCAAAGCGTGGTGGCCGCGCGCATCGGATATGCCTCGTCACGACCGATCATGTTTCAGGGGACATTGGGCGATAACGTGATGATGCCGATGCGCCTGAAACCGCTGGCCTCCCAGGCCGAGGACCCCGACTTTGCCGAAACGCAGCGCGCAGGTAACAGCGCCGATCCATTTCGCACCGAATGGCTCGACCCGTCTCTGGCCGGTTTGAATACCCCGGATGAGTTGCGCGACTGGTGGCTGCATCTGATTGATGGGATGGGGTCCGGGGCGGCGTTGTTCCAGCGGGGGGCTGAACAGGTCTTTGACGCGGATGCGCATCTGCATCTGGCCCGCAAACTGGTTGAGCTGCGCCCTCTGGTTCAGAACGCGGTGCGCGAGGCCGGGCTGGATCAACAGGCGCTGGTCTTTGACTGGTGCACATACAACCCCGCTTTGCCGGTTGCGGAAAATCTGCTGTTCGCCACGCCGCGGGTTCCGGTCACGCAAGAACTGCTGGCCCAGCAGACCGTTTTCCTGGGTCAGCTGCGCGAGCTGGGCTTGGATGAAACTCTGATCAACCTTACGCGGGATGTGACCGAAATGCTGCGCCAGATCTTCGGACTGGACGGCACGGATCACCCGCTGTTCCGCAAGCTGGGGCTTGAGGCCAAGACCTATGAGACCGCGCTGGAACTGGTCGAGAAAACCCGGAACGAGGGCGTTTCTGGGCTGAATGACGAACAGCTGGCCAACCTGCTTGCGGTGCCCTTTGTGATCTCGGCGGAACAAATCGGGCCTGCCTTTACCGATGAGTTGAAGAACCGCATCCTGGAGCTGCGCCACAGCCATTCGGCAAAACTGCTGGACAGGTTGCTGGACGTGTTTGTGCCACTGGACAAAGACGCCTTTGCGCCGGGTCTTACGGTGTTGGAGAACGCCTTGTTCGGCAAGGTCAGCCAGATCGGCGGCGGTCGGTCGGATGAGGCACGCAAGGTGATCGTCGATGTGCTGGATCAAAACGGCGCGCGGCCCTTGGTGGTTGAACTGATCTATGACGTCCCGGTTGCAATTGGTGGCCAGAACCTGCCTGCGGTCTTTGCCGAACCGCTGGCCTTTACCCGCGCAACGATCAAAAAGCCGGATATCCTGATACTGGAAAACGCGCTGGCCAGCTATGACATGGCCACGCAGGTTGCTGTTTATAAAAACCTGCGTGAACTGTTGCCGGACACAACGGTCATCTACCTGAACGACCAGTTCGAAAACCCGGACGTGTTCGACATGTATGTCGAAATCCGCCAAGGTCGTGTGGTGACAGATGAACGGGATACCAAGGTCGCAGAAGACGGTGCCGCTTCGGCCGATCTGGCGCGCAAGCTGCGCGCGCTGGAGCAGACCCCGCTGTTTTCCGGCCTTGATCGTAGACAGCTGCGCCTGCTGGCCTTTGGTGCACGATGGTTCGATGCGAAACCGGGCGAGGTTGTGTTCCTGAAAGACGATCAGCCCACCGACGGTGCCTATGTGGTGCTGGAGGGCGAGGCAGGGCTTTACCTTCCGCAACCCGAAGATCCTGATCAGTTGATCGTCAAGGTCGGCCCCGGCGCCCTTGTGGGTGAGCTGGGCCTGATCCGCAAAGAGCCCCGCGCACTGAGCATGATCGCTGAAACACAATTGTCCTGCCTGCGCATTGGCGAAGAGGAATTCCTGGCCGTGGTTGAAAACGATGCCGCGACGGCGTTCAAACTGATGCAGGTGATCGCGGGCTACGTGTCGAACTAGAGCGTTTCGGGTTTTACCTGAATCACTCTGCGAAGCGAATGTCCCGAGAACGCCGCAGGCGTGGCAGGGTATTCATGTCTCAAGTTAAACCCGAAACGCTTTAGGCATCCGGCTTGCAGAACAGATCGTAAAGCAGCCCGATGACCTGCGCCGTGTTGCCATCCCGCAGCGAGTAGTAAATCGCCTTGCCCTCCCGGCGGGTTGAAACCAACCCATCATGGCGCAACCGGGCCAGCATCTGGCTGACGGCGGCCTGACGGATTTGCAGCAGCTCCTCAAGTTCGCCCACTGACTTTTCGCCTTCGCCCAGATGGCACAGGATCATCAGGCGCCCCTCATGCGCCAGCGTTTTCAGGAAGGCTGCGGCCTCGGCGGCGCTGGCTGTCATGTCCGCAGGCTTTTCGGGGCGGTCAGTCCGGATGTCTTGGGTCTGAGTGGTCACGCAGGGCCTATCTTGCAACTGAAAGTCGTTGAAATATGCCCCAGACCGTAGTTGTTTGTCACCCCTCGGTCGCCGGGGCACCGCCTTGGAACGCATTCCCGTTCGCATAGTCGCAGGGGTCTTCCTGCATTTGCAGATGTAAACCGTCGCCTGAATAAGGGTGCGCGCGGGCCAGATCTTCGTCCACTTCGATGCCCAGACCGGGCGCGGTCGGGGCGGTGACGAACCCGTTTTCGACGCGCAGCGTGCTTTTGATCAGGGCGTCGTGGAAGGGTGTCTCAATCGTCTCCAGCAGCAGCAGGTTCGGGATTGAGGCCGCCAGATGAATATTGGCCGCCCATTCCACCGGCCCGGCATAAAGATGCGGGGCCATCTGGGCGTTGAACACCTCGGCCATGGCGGCGACTTTCTTCATTTCCCAGATGCCTCCGGCGCGGCCCAGAGCGGGTTGCAGAATCTCAGCCGCATCTGCGCGCAGGACGGCACCGAATTCCGCCTTGGTGGTCAGCCGCTCGCCGGTTGCCACGGGGATGCGGACATTGCGGGCGACGCGGGCCATATCTTCGATCATATCCGGCGGTGTGGGCTCTTCGAACCAAAGCGGAGAGTAGGGCTCCAGCGCCTGACCCAGACGGATGGCCCCTGCGGTGTTGAACTGGCCATGGGTGCCGAACAGCAGATCGGCCTTGTCACCCACGGCTTCGCGGATCGCTTTGCAGAACGCCACGGACATTGAGATATCGGACATCGCAGGCATATGCCCGCCTCGGATCGTGTAAGGCCCGGCCGGATCGAATTTCACGGCGGTGAAGCCCCGCCGCACCATCTCGGCGGCGCATTCGCCCGCTTGTTCGGGCGAGGTCCAGAAATCGGTCAGGTTATGCTGGGGCAGGGGGTAAAGGTACGTATAGGCGCGGATGCGTTCATTCATCAGCCCGCCCAGCAGGGCATAAACCGGGCGGTCGCGATCCTTGCCCAGAATGTCCCAGCATGCGATCTCAAGCCCCGAGAACGCGCCCATGACGGTCAGGTCGGGGCGCTGTGTAAAGCCGCTGGAATAGGCGCGGCGGAACATCAGCTCGATATTCTCAGGGTTTTCGTCCTGCATATGCCGCTCGAACACATCGCGGATCACATGGCGCATCGCATCCGGCCCAACGGAGGAGGCATAGCATTCGCCCCAGCCTGTGATCCCCGTATCAGTGGTGAGCTTCACCAAAATCCAATAGCGCCCACCCCAGCCGGGCGCGGGCGGGGCGGTGACGATAATGTCGAGGTCCTGCAGTTTCATCCGCCATCACCCCCTGTCGAACAGGATCACGTTGCGCTTGGCCGATCCGGTCTTGGTGTCCTCGATCGCCTCGTTGATCTGGTCCAGCGACCACCGGCCAGAAATCAGCTCATCCAGTTTCAATCGTCCCTGAGCATAGAGATCGATCATCCACGGGATATCGCGCTGAATGACCACATCGCCCATTTTCGACCCGACCACGCCTTGACCCAGCGCCGCCAGCACCACCGGTTCATAGGTGGACATATCGCCCGAATGCGGCATGCCGATCATGATGGCCTTGCCACCCCGGCCCAGATAGCGGGGGGCCTGATCATAGGCTGGAATGGCCCCGACAGTGATCAGAACCGCATCTGCACCGCGTCCGCCCAGCGCTTTGAACGCCGCCTTCCACGGTTCCTTGAGGCTGGCCAGAACGCCATGGGTCGCGCCGAATTCCTTGGCGATTTCCAGCTTTTCTTCGGTCATGTCCACGGCCACGATGCGCCGGGCCCCGGCAAGGCGGGCCCCCTGAATGGCGTTCAGCCCAACACCACCCGCGCCGATGACCACCACGTCCTGCCCGGGCCGCAGTTGGGCCGCGTTCACTGCCGCACCAACCCCGGTGATCACTCCGCAGGACAGCAGGCTGGCCACGTCCTTGGGCATGGTTTCAGGTATCTTCACGATCTGACGGTGGCTGACCACGACCTTTTCAGCAAAGGCCCCGCAGGCCATCGCCTGATCCAGTGACCCGCCATCCGCTGTGCGCAGCGGGCCGTTGATCGAATCATAAGGCGTTTCGCAAATCGTCGGCTGACCACCCGCGCAAGAAGGGCAGGACCCGCAGGCGCGGATCAGGGTCACAACGACCGGGTCACCGGTCTTGAAATCACCAACCGCATCGCCGGTCGCGGTGATCACTCCCGCAGCCTCATGCCCGTAGACGGCCGGCAGATGGCCGCCCCAGGCCCCGCTGGCAAAGGTGATGTCCGAATGGCAGATCGCCACGGCATCCAGCGTCACCTCAACCTCACCCGTGGCCGGAGGGGCGATTTGTATGTCTTCGATGACCAGAGGTTCGTTAAACGCCCGGCACACGGCGGCTTTGATGGTTTGCATTCCTGTCCCTCTCTCCCTTTCGTCCACGGTGGCGCGGGAAGATGCGGGCCGCAAGGCGGAAACCGTCAGAAAAGCGTCGTTCTTACGCTACGACAGGGCGGGCCCGCAAAAACAGGGCGCACCCGACGCACATCAGCAGCAACGCCAGCAGGAACGGTGCCCCGGGCAGGTAGACCGGCGCGTCCGGCTTGACGAACTGGGCGAACACCGTGGTCATCACAAGTGGGGAAATCACCATCGACAGCGCATGCAGGGATGTGAGCACGCCCTGCAGCTCGCCTTGTTGCGAATCCGGCGTGGCGCGCGAGGTCAGGGCCTGCAGCGCAGGGGTCACCACGGCCCCGATTGCAGTGATTGGGATCAGCATCAGGGCGATAAAGCCATTGGTCAGAAAGCCCAGCAGCAGGAAGCTGACGATCTCGAACCCCATGCCGACGATGATCGTCATCCTTTCGCCAAGATAGCGGGTCGCGGGTCGGATCAGGCCGCCCTGAACAGCGGCCATGCCAATACCGTAGACGCCCAGCGACAGGCCGATCATCTGCGGGGACCAGCCGAAGCGTTCGGTCGTGAAATAGGCCCAGATGGCCGGGTAGACATAGATCGACACGGAATACAGGAAGTAAACCCACAGCAGCGGGCGGATACCCGGCAAAGCGGCGATGGCCTTGAGCGAGTTCACCGGGTTGGCCCGGCGCAGACTGAAGGCGCGGCGCGTTTTGTCGGTGACTGTCTCGGGCATCACCAGCAGGCCCGCCAGAAAGGTCAGGCCGGACAGGGCCGCCGCAGCCCAAAAGGGCGCGCGGGTGCCGTATTCGCTCAGCACCCCTCCGATCACCGGGCCCAGCACAAAGCCGATCCCGAAGGCCGCGCCCAGAAGGCCAAAGTTCGCGGCCTTTTCGTGCGGTTTGGACACATCCGCCATGAACGCCGCCGCCGTGGCATGGGTGGCGGCGGTGATGCCGCCCACAATCCGCCCGATCAACAGCAGCCAAAGGCTGCCCGCAACCGCCATCACCACATAATCCAGCGCCATCACGCAGAGAGATACCAGCAGCACTGCGCGCCGCCCATAAGCGTCGGACAGATTGCCCAGAATCGGGCCAAAGACAAACTGCATCGCGGCAAAGGCGGTGCTGAGCACGCCACCCCAGATCGCCGCATCCGCCAGGGTGCCGCCCTGAACCTCGACAATGAGGTCGGGCATGATGGGCAGGACAAGGCCAATGCCCATGGCATCGACCATAACCGTGGCCAGAACAAACAAGAAAGGCAGGCGCATCAGGACCGCTCGTTGGGTTGCACCCGGACCCTAGCACGTCTGCTTAGCCTGTGAAGCACCCGTGACGCAGGGTTACGCGGTGGGCAGTTTCCGTTCCAGATCATCCAGAATTTCAGCCAGGTGACGCGGGTGCGAGAAAAACGGGGAATGAGAGCTGTTGATCGTCGCGCGCAAAGCGTCCGGCGCGATGTGACTCATCTGTTCTTGGTACTCCGGCGGGATGGTGTGATCGTCCGTGGCGCGGATATAGGCCTTTGGAACGCGCGCGAAATTCGCAGACAGCGACAGCGGCGTGTCCTGTGGCGCGATGGCCTGCGGGCACAGACGAGCAAGCGCACAGGGCACCGTCTCGGGCGGGCAGTCGTGATAGAACAGCGCCTGCACCCGGTCCGGCTTGACCGTATAGGACAGCCCATCGGTGGATTTCTCAACCGCATCGGTGATCAGCTGGCGCGGCGCGCGTTTGCGCATCTCGATCATCGACAGGCCGTTTTCGGGGACATAGGCGCACAGATAAATCAGCGCGCGCATGGCTTTGGGTTTGGCCTCGGCCGCGGCGCTGATCGGATAACCGCCCCAGGAATGGCCAATTATGATCGTGCGCGGGGTCGAGGCCGCCAGGACCGCATCGCGGCACCCGTCCAGCGTGACATCGGCAACCGGGGTCGGGTCTGCGCCGTGGCTGGGCATGTCGATGGCACGTGCGGTGTGGCCCAAAGCCTCAAGCGCCGGGATCAGATCGCGCCAGCACCAGGCACCATGGCAAGACCCGTGAACCAACAGAAAATCTGCCAATACGTTCTCCCTCAAATATGTCCGATATCCGTCAGAAAGCGGCGCAGCAGGGCGGCGTATTCTTCAGGTTGTTCAACGCAGGGCAGGTGACCGGCCCGGCGCATCAGTTCAAATCTGGAACCGGGGATCAACTCGACCGTTTCGCTGACCAGATCGGGCGGGGTTGAGCCGTCCTCGCTGCCCGCAATCCCCAGCGTGGGCAGGCGCAGCCCGCTGGTGGGGGTGTAGAAATCCGTGCCCGAAATGGCCGCGCAGCACCCCAGATAGCCGTCCACGGGTTGCCGCACCATCATGTTGCGCCACAGCAAATGGTCCGGCGACGCGCGGAACGCTTTGGAAAACCAACGCTCCATCGTCGCATCGGCCAGCGCCTCGATCCCGCCTTGCCGCACCGCATCCATCCGGTCCTGCCAGATCGAGGGGATGCCGATCTTGGCCGCCGTGTTTGACAGAACCAGCGCGCGGATCTGATCCATGCGTTTGACGGCCAGCCCCTGCGCGATCAGCCCGCCGATGGACAGGCCGACAAAAACGCAATCGCGCACGTTCAGATGATCCAGCAGGGCCTCGGCATCGCGTACCAATGCGCCCATGGAATAGGGCGCGGGGGGCTGCGACGACAGACCGTGTCCGCGCTTGTCATAGCGGATGATGCGCAGGCCCTTGGGCAGATGCGGCAGCATCGTATCCCACAGGCGCAGATCCGTGCCCAGTGAGTTGGCAAAAACAACCGGCGCGCCGTCCGGGTCGCCGTCCAGACGATAGTGCAGTTGCACCTCGCCCATATCCAAGATGTGCATGACTCAATCCCCGGTGTCACACGTTCAAGTCTCAAAATGACCTAAAACGGGTCATTTGTCAGGTCAGGAATGCCAGAGCTTTGGCAAAGATGTCGGGATCGGCATTCCCGCCCGAGGCCACGACGATCACCGCGTCGCCCTCAATTTCGTCCCGGCGAAACAGGGCCGAGGCCAACGCGACCGCACCGCCCGGTTCAAGCACGATTTTCAGACGCAGGAAGGCATGTGCCATAGCCTGCAACGCCTCGTCCTCGGAAACTGACAATCCCGGCCCGCAGAGGCGGTTCAGGATCGGAAAGGTGATCTCTCCGGGCTGGGGCGTCAGGATGGCGTCGCAGATATTCCCGGCCGTGGCCGCGTTGCTTTGAACCTGCCCCGTGGCCAGCGAGCGTTTGACGTCATCGAACCCCTCAGGCTCGGCCGGTCGGGCGCGCAGGCCGGGGGCGTGCCCCTCAAGCGCCAGCGCGATGCCTGCGGACAGCCCACCGCCGCCGCAGCAGACCAGAACATCGGCCTGTTCCACACCCATCGCAGCAGCCTGACGCGCGATCTCAAGCCCGGTTGTGCCCTGTCCGGCGATCACCTGAGGTTCATCATAGGGACGGATCAGTGTCAGGCCGCGTTCTCGGGCCAGTGCCTCGCCAATCTCTTCCCGGCTTTCATTGGCGCGGTCATACAGGACGACCTCGCCGCCCAAGGCGCGGGTGTTGTCGATCTTTAGCTGCGGGGCATCCGCAGGCATGATGATCACCGAAGACGTCCCGTGCAAGGCCGCCGCATGGGCCACGCCCTGCGCATGGTTGCCCGAGGAAAAGGCGATCACGCCGCGCTGCCGATCCGCTTCGGGCAGGGCCGAGATCGCCGACCACGCGCCGCGAAACTTGAAACTGCCGGTATGTTGCAGGCATTCGGGTTTCACCAACACCCGGCGTCCGGCCAGTTCGTCCAGAAAGGGCGAAGTCAAAAGGGGCGTTTCGCGAACATGGCCTTGCAACCGTTGGGCTGCGGCCTCGATCATCTCCAGCGTGCTCATGCGGCGTCCAGTATTTTGTGAATCAGGTCCAGTGCGGGTGGTTCATCCAGAAACGGAACATGTCCGCGATCGGGAACCTCAGCCGAGATAAGGCCGGGGTGACGTTTGTGCATCTCGGTCAGCGTTTCTTTGCCCAAAACGTCCGAGTTCGCGCCCCGAATGACGCCGGTGGGAATGTCGCGCAGGGCCTCAAAAAACATCCAAAGGTCCGGTATCGCACCGGCGGCGGCCTGTTCCAGCAGCGCTTTGCGCAGGTTCGCGTCATAGCGCAGGGCCAGGCCGTCACCGGATTGTTCATATTGCACCTCAGCCTGCGCCCGCCATCGGCTGAGCGGTACGTCGGGGAATTGCGGGGCCATCACATGTTGTAGGGCCTGCGCGGCCTCATCATAGGTTTTGGCCACCGGCGCACGGCCAACGTAATCCATGATCTTGGCCATGCCCGAGGTTTCGATCACCGGCCCTACATCGTTCAGCACAACCGCCGACAACCGCTCGGGGTGGCTGGCGGCCAGCGCCATGGCAATAAGCCCGCCGCGCGACGTGCCCAGAACGGCCACGCGGTCCAGACCCAGATGATCCAACAGCTCAATCGCGTCATGCGATTCGCGCAGCACGTTGTAGTTCATGAAATCCGGATCATACTCCGACCGCCCACGCCCCCGGTAATCCATCCTGATCAGGCGGCGGTCGGACAGATGCGGTGCCACGAAGGAGAAATCCAGACTGTTGCGCGTCAGCCCCGCCAGACACAGCACCGGCGCTCCGGTCCCGGTGTCTTCGAAAAACAGGCGTTTGCCGTCAGAGGTGGTGAAAAAAGCCATTAAACTCCAGCCAGTTGAGGGATCGTCGTCAGGTCGGACAGTACATGTGCTGGCGTCCATGGCAAGCGGTCCATCGGCTCGCCCGCGCGATTGACCCATGCAGTCACGAACCCATAGCCGCTGGCCCCGGCGGCATCCCATCCGTTCGAACTGACGAACAGCACCTCATCGCGGGTGCCGCCAAAGCGTTTCTGCACCAGATCATAGACGCTGGAATGTGGTTTGAAGATGCCGACGCTTTCGACCGAAAGCACATCGTCCAGCACATCGCCGATACCAGCGGACTGCACAGCGCCATCCAGCATGGGCAGCGAGCCGTTGGACAGAATCGCGGTATTCAGCCCACCGGCCTTCAACGTGGTCAGCATCTGGGGCACCTCTGGATAAGCCTGCAACTCCCAATACAGGTCCAGCAGGCGCTGGCGCAGGGTGGCGTCTCCGTCCAGACTGGTGGCCTCAAGCGCCCAGTCCAGCCCGTCCTGCGTCACATCCCAGAAATCCGCGTGGGCGTCGGTGATTGCGCGCAGCCAGGTGTATTGCAGCTGTTTCAGCCGCCAGTGATTGGCCAGCTCGGGCCATTTCTGCTGCAACTTCTCGAACCCCGGCTCGGCAGCAGCCTGCCGTGCTGCGGCGGCGACGTCGAACAATGTGCCATAGGCATCGAAAACGCATGTGGTGATTGGCATCAATTCCCCTCCCTCGGTTGCGGGCAGGTTGGCACAAGAGTTCATGGGGCAAAAGAGGGAAGGGTTTACATTACCGTGTCACCCCCTAGGGTTGGCCGCTTAACCCTTTGACGGCCGGAGGCCATTTATGACCGAGATCAAGCAAGGCGACACCGTTCGCATCCACTACACAGGCACGCTGTTGGACGGCAACGTGTTCGACAGCTCTGAGGGGCGCGACCCGCTGGAGTTCGTGGTCGGGTCAGGCCAGATCATTCCGGGGCTGGATACGGCCATGCCCGGCCTGACAGTGGGTGAGAAAAAGCGGGTCGAGATTGCCTGTGTCGATGCCTATGGCCCGATCAACCCCGCCGCCCGTCAGCAAATCCCGCGCGAAGGCATTCCGGCCGACATTCCGCTGGACCCCGGCACCCAGTTGCAGATGCAGACACCCGACGGGCAGGCCGTGCCGGTGACCGTGGTCGAGGCGGATGAGGCAACCGTGACGCTGGACGCCAACCACCCACTGGCAGGGCAGGATCTGATTTTCGATATTGAGGTTGTGTCGATCAACTGACCGGAATTGTGTCAGTCTTTTGGATCAGCCTGTGATCAGGCTGGTCCAGGATGTGAGGGCGGTGCGCACATCTGCCTGTGTGAAAAACACGAACAGCATCAGCAGCATGGTCAAGCCAAGCAGGGCAAGCCGCCCGCGCTGTCCAAGGAAACCCTGTTTGCGCCGGGACGCCCGCGAGGCGTTTGCGAGGATATTGTCAGCTTTACTCATACCGCTATCCCTGCCCGCGAAAAGTGGTCAAAACTTGGCGCGGGCGGGGAAAGATCGGGTCACATGTGATCGGGTTGTGGCATGCCCAGAACGTGGAAGCCGCCATCAACCTTGATAATCTCGCCCGAGGTGCAGGCACCTGCGTCCGAGGTCAGGTAAACGGCGGTGCCGCCAACCGCCTCAAGCGTGGCGTTCGACCGCATCGGCGCGTTCTGGTCGCAGAACTTGTAGGTCTTGCGCGCGCCGCCAATGGCCGCCCCGGCCAGTGTCTTCATCGGACCCGGCGAAATGGCGTTGACGCGGATGCCTTCGGGGCCAAGATCATTGGCCAGATAGCGCGTCGCCGATTCCAGCGCTGCCTTGGCCACACCCATGACGTTGTAGTTCGGAACAACCCGATTCGAGCCCTGATAGGTCAGCGTCAACAGCGTGCCGCCATTGTCCTTCATCAGCGGATAGGCGCGGCGGGCCACTTCGATAAAGGAATAAGCCGATACATCCATCGAATGTTTGAAATTCGCGCGGGTCGTGTTCAGAAAGCGCCCGGTCAGTTCCGATTTGTCCGAGTAGGCAATCGCGTGCACCACGAAATCGATCGTCGGCCAGCGTTCGCCCAGCTCATCAAAGGCACGGTCCAGCGAGGCATCGTCGGTGACGTCTGCGTCCACCATGAAATCGCTGCCCAGGCTCTGCGCCAGCGGCTCTAGCCGTTTTCCGAATGCTTCACCCTGATAGGTGAAGGCCAGTTCGGCGCCCGCCTCGTGCATGGCCTTGGCGATACCCCACGCGATCGAGCGGTCATTCGCCACGCCCATGATCAGGCCGCGTTTGCCCTTAAGAAGATCCGACATCACATTCACCCGTTATACTTTGACAGAACCATGGACCCGTTCGTGCCACCAAAGCCAAAGCTGTTGGTCATCACGCTGTCCAAACCTGCGTTTTCAACTACTTGCGTAGCAATTTCACCGGGCTCGATGCCTTCGGCCAGTGTGTCGACATTGATCGACGGAGTAATAAAGTCATTGTCCAGCATCAGCAGGCAGAAGATCGCCTCCAATGCGCCAGCAGCACCCTGTGCGTGGCCGGTCATCGACTTGGTCGACGAAATCGGCGGCACGTTGCCCGCGCCAAAGATGCGGCGGACGGCCTCAACCTCACCCACATCGCCGACCGGGGTCGAGGTGCCGTGAGCGTTGATGTAGCCGACCTTGCGGCCTTCGGGGACTGTGGACAGCGCCAGGCGCATGGCACGCTCGCCACCTTCGCCGGACGGGGCCACCATGTCGTGGCCGTCCGAAGTGGCAGCATAGCCTGTGACCTCGGCGTAAATTTTGGCGCCGCGCGCAAGGGCGTGGTCCAGATCCTCAAGCACGACAATTCCTCCGCCGCCCGAGATCACGAACCCGTCGCGATCCTGGTCGAACGCGCGCGAGGCTTTTTCAGGCGTGTCGTTATATTTCGAAGACATCGCGCCCATCGCATCGAACAGGCAGGACAGGGTCCAGTCCAGTTCCTCACCGCCCCCGGCGAACATCACGTCCTGTTTGCCCAGCATGATCTGTTCCGCCGCATTGCCGATACAATGCAGCGAGGTCGAGCAGGCCGAGGTGATCGAATAGTTGATGCCCTTGATCTTGAACGCGGTCGCAAGGTTCGCGGAAATCGTCGAACACATGCATTTCGGCACCGCGAAAGGCCCGATCCGCTTGGTCGCACCAGTTTTCAGCACGGTCTGATGCGCGGTCAGCATGGCGCTGGTGGACGGGCCACCGGACCCGGCCACCAGACCCGTGCGCGGGTTTTGGACCTGATCTTCGCTCAGGCCGGCATCTGCAATGGCCTGAGACATGGCGATATGGGCATAGGCCGCACCGGGGCCCATAAAGCGCAGGGTGCGCTTGTCCACATGCTCGGCCACATCAATCTTGAGCGTTCCGGCGATCTGGCTGCGAAAGCCGTGCTCGACCATCTGTTCATTGGCTTCGATGCCGGACGTGCCAGCCTTCAGCGAGGCAAGAACCTCTTGGGCATTGTTCCCGATAGAGGAGACAACCCCCAAACCGGTGACAACTACTCGACGCATGTGCGTGCTCCTTATTTCAGGCCGGTCCGGCTCAGGCTTCGGACAGAACGACTTTCATGTCTTTGACGTCGTAAATCATTTCGCCGTCCGCTTCGACGATACCATCTGCCACGCCCATGGTCAGGCGGCGGGTCTGGATCGCCTTTTTGAAATCGATTTTGTAGGTCAGCATCTTGCGGTCCGGGCGAACCATGCCGGTCAGTTTGACCTCACCTACGCCCACGGCCATGCCGCGCCCCTGCCAGCCGCGCCAGCCCAGGTTGAAACCGGTCAGCTGCCACAAACCGTCCAGCCCAAGGCATCCGGGCATGATCGGGTTGCCGGGAAAATGGCAATCAAAGAACCACAGATCGGGCGTAATATCGAACTCGGCCAGAACATGACCTTTGCCATGTGCTCCACCATCGCCTGAGATATCCGTAATTCGGTCCATCATCAGCATCGGCGGGGCGGGCAATTGCGCATTGCCGGGGCCGAATAATTCGCCACGGGCGCATTTCAGCAGATCATCCTTGTCAAAGCTGCTCGGGAATTGGGCCATTCTGCCGCCTCTCCTGCCAGGGGTCCGTTTCTTACATTTGGCCTCACCTAGCACCCGCATGCAAGGTCCTGCAAGAGCGGTTGCCTACATCCTGTTGTGTTCAGGGCATTCCTTGCGAATGAATTTCATTTGAAATTACCTGCCCTCAGCACCTATATATAGGTCAGCAACGAACGGGTATCGGATACATGACACCTCAAAGCCAGAGCAGAGCCACAACTTGGTTAGTAGACGCCGGATTGCGTCCGACGCGTCAGCGAGTGGCCTTGGCCGAACTGTTGGTCGGCGACGGCCTGCATCGACATGTCACCGCAGAAAGCCTGTTTGAGTCGGCGAAAAATAACGGCGATGCGGTGTCGCTTGCGACGGTTTACAACACGCTGCGCGCCTTCTGCGATGCAGGGGTGTTGCAGGAAATCACCGTGGACGGGTCGAAAAGCTATTTTGACACCAATACCCACGATCACCCGCATTTCTTCTGGGAGGAAGAAGGCCGGCTCAGCGATGCCCCATCCGAGCAATTGGTGATTCAGCGCCTGCCGGAGGCCCCCGAAGGGGTTGAGATCGCGTCCGTGGATGTCGTGATCCGGTTGCGCAAGAAATAACATCACGTCACAAGCTGGACCAAAGCGCGCTCGGCCGTGGCAATCTGTGTACCCGCCGGGCCGGTGCCGTGCCTCGCCAGCACCACGGGCTCGGCAGCGAACGGGTCCGAAATCGGCAGGCTCCGCAGAGGCATCCCATCATAACTGAACCCGGCGGGCGGGTTGGCATAGCTGACCGCGACGCCTTCGTTATTTGCGGCCAAACTGCGCTGAATTTCCAGCGACGCGGCGCGGTGGGCTACTGTCGGGTTTTCCCCGATCTGCCGAAAAAGCCCCAACATATGTTGGGCCGACAGCCCTTCATCGGACAGGATCAGTGGGTATTCGGCCAGGTCCTTGAGGCTAAGCTGGTCGCGCGCCGCCAGAGGATGATCCGATGCAAGCAGCGCATGAGGTGCGCTTTTGAACAGGGTTTGCCGGGTGAACGTCGCGTCCATGCTGAGCCCGTAGGTGACGGCCAGATCGATTCGCCCGTCGATCAGGCCCGTGATCAGCCCTTCGAAATCATCGACCTTGTAGGATATGGCCACGTCCGGCATTCGGGCGCGCAGATGGCGCAGTGAGCGAGCCAGCAGAAAGGGGGCCAGATCAACGAAACAGCCAAGGCGCAGCCGTGCTTTGCGAGCGTTGGCCTCTTTTGCGTTCTCCAGCCTTGCTGCGTTTGCCAACAGGCTCTCGGCCTCTTCAATGAAGCTGCGCCCTTGCGGCGTCAGCGCCATCGCCGCTCCGCGCCTGCGGGCAAACAGGGGATAGCCCAGTTGATCCTCGACCCGGGTCAGCGCGTTCGACAACGCTGGCTGCGAGACATTCAGGTGCTGCGCCGCCGCAGACAGGCTGCCATGCCGTCCGATGGCACAGACATATTCGTATTGGCGTAGGGAGATATATAACATGAGCTTAAGTCTACCTTTGAAAGATATGACTTGAACAGAGGGCTTGCCCATGTGCACATCGCAAGCCTTACAGGTACGGAGACAGACATGACGCACCCTCTGGTCACGCAAGAGATGATCGACACCTACCAGCGGGACGGCGTTGTCCTGATCAAAGGGCTGTTTGCCGATCATGTCGAAGCGCTACGCGAAGGCGTCGCGGTCAACATGGCCGAGCCGGGGCCTTATGCGTCAAACAATGAAAAAAGGGGCGAAACCGGCCTGTTCTTTGATGATTACTGCAACTGGTCGCGGATTGATCAGTTCCGGGACGTGATCGAGACCTCTCCGGTGGCTGAGGTCGCAGCAGATTTGATGCAATCCAAGACCGTGCAGATGTTCCACGATCATGTTCTGATCAAGGAACCCGGTACCTCGATGGCGACCCCATGGCATCAGGACGGGCCGTATTATTTCGTCGAAGGGCAGCAAACGATCAGCTTCTGGTCGCCGCTCGACCCGGTGACACAGGCGACTTTGCGCTGCGTGGCCGGGTCGCACCGCTGGGAGAAAGAGGTGCTGCCCACCCGTTGGGTCAGCGAAGAGGGGTTCTTTCCCGACGAGGGTCAATACATCCCTGTGCCCGACCCAGATGCTGAGGGTATGAAGGTTGTCGAATTCGCGATGGAGCCGGGCGACGCCGTGGCCTTCAACTATCGCACGCTGCATGGTGCGCGCGGCAACCAATCGGACTGCCGCCGCCGGGCCTTTTCGCTGCGTTTGGTGGGGGATGATGCGCGTTATGTGGAACGTCCGGGCCGCACGTCCCCTCCGTTTCCGGGCCATGACATGACACCCGGCCAGCGCCTGCGCGAAGACTGGTTTCCGGTCCTGCTACGGCGTTAGGGCCTTAGAACCATTGGCCTGATTCGATCAGGCCAAGGTCCAGCAATTGGCCTGACGTCCACTGGAACGGCACCGAGTTGCGCCAGCAAAAAGTCGGTATGTCAAACGTGGAGCCGGCGTTGGTCTTCAACGCCTTGGCCGCCCTGAACGAACAGATCGCGGCGGTCATGTTGTGATGCCACGGGCAGGAATAGGTGTTGTATTCTGGTTCGTTGAACGTGTGGTCAGGGCGCCATTCCAGCCCTTTGCGCGATTTGAACAGGGCGATCCTGTCAATGCGGCGGCGTTCATAGGGGATGTGATCCTCGAACCGCCAGCGCAGGCCGCCGGACATGTCCAGCTGACGTTCAACCGGGTGGCCTTCGGCGTCGTGGCGGCTGTGGGCATAGTATCCGGTGCAGTCCAGCATCGCGCGGTCCGGGGAAACGCCGTTGGGAAAGGCGTTCAGATCGTCGGCATACAGATCGACGACATGGCTCAGCATCGCGTCGCGGCGTTCTTCGGTGTGGAAGGCCAGCAATTCTCCGACCGTGCGGGTCTCGCAAAACGGAAAGAACAGGTATTCAGCGTTGAAACAGTAATACATCCACAGGCCGGGCGCGGCCTGAATGATCCTGTTGATCGTCTCGAACACGACCTTGCCGGGCACGCAGGCCAAGGTAACGCGATGGATGCGCTCGGCCAGTTCGGGGTCCAGCGGGAATTCCTGAGGCATAAAGGCGATGACGGAGTTGAACCCCAGATGCAGGTGATGGCGCAGCGTGCTGTCGAGCTCGACCATATCCTCGGCAAAGATCAGCGCGACGGGGCCCTTGGCCAACGCCGATTTGCCTGAACTCAGGAAGGTATCGAGTGAGTCGTATTGCATCGCCTGTCCGGTTCCACTTTGCTGGAATCTGCGGCCAAAATCGGGTAATCCCCGCGGCATTGCAAGCGGCGTTCGTAAGGTATAGACGACGCCGATCCCGCGAACGCAAAGGCCATACCCATGTCAGAACCCAAAAAGCTGTACATCAAAACCTATGGTTGCCAGATGAACGTCTATGACAGCGAACGCATGTCCGAGACGCTGGGTGGGCAGGGCTATGTCGAAACCCAAAACCCCGATGATGCGGATATGATTCTGCTCAATACCTGCCATATCCGGGAAAAGGCCGCCGAAAAGGTCTATTCCGAACTGGGCCGGTTCAAGGGATTGAAAGCAGAAAAGCCCGATCTGAAGATCGGTGTCGCGGGATGTGTTGCTCAGGCCGAGGGCGAAGAAATCATGCGTCGTCAGCCTCTGGTCGATCTGGTCGTGGGGCCGCAGAGCTATCACCGTCTGCCCGAGATGGAAGCCAAGACCCGCACCGGAGCCAAGGCGCTGGACACGGATTTCCCTGAGGAAGACAAGTTCGAGAAACTGAAAAACCGCCCCAAGGCCAAGCGTGGCCCGACGGCGTTCCTGACTGTGCAGGAAGGCTGTGACAAGTTCTGTGCCTTCTGCGTGGTGCCCTATACCCGCGGGGCCGAGGTCAGCCGCCCGGCAGATCGCATCATCCGCGAGGCGCAGGATCTGGTCGAACGCGGCGTGCGCGAGATCACGCTGCTGGGTCAGAACGTCAATGCCTATCACGGTGCGGGTGCGAATAGCGACATGACGCTGGCCGGTCTGATCTGGGAACTGAACAAGGTCGACGGGCTGGAGCGCATCCGCTTTACCACGTCGCACCCCAATGACATGGCGGATGACCTGATCGAGGCGCACGGGACGTGCGACAAACTGATGCCCTATCTGCACCTGCCGGTTCAGTCGGGATCGGACCGCATCCTGAAACGGATGAACCGCAGCCATACCGCCGAAAGCTATCTGCGCCTGATCGAGCGCATCCGCGCGGCGCGCCCGGATATTGTGATGTCTGGCGACTTTATCGTCGGCTTTCCCGAAGAGACCGAAGAGGATTTTCAGGCCACCATGGATTTGGTGGAACAGGTCAAATACGGCTATGCCTATTCCTTCAAATACTCGACCCGCCCCGGAACACCGGCGGCTGAGCGGCCTCAGGTAGATCCGGTTGCCGCTGATGAACGGTTGCAGCGCCTGCAAGCCCTGATCACGCAGCACCAGCGTGAAATTCAGGACGCAATGGTGGGTCGCAAAGTGCGCGTTCTGTTCGAAAAAACAGGTCGTCTGCCCGGGCAAATGGTGGGCAAGTCCGAGTATTTGCACTCGGTCCACGTCTCAGGCGCCGATGTCGAAATCGGCGATTTGCGAGAGGTCATGATCACTGCCTCCGGGGCCAATTCACTGGCGGGTGAGCTGGTCTGATTTTCGCCTGAAAGTGCTGTCAGAAAGCCATAGTTGGCCCGTGTTTCGAATTTTAACTCTTGATTCACGACCAAAAACTATGTTCCGAGAAAGGCCAGATTTTTTCGGGTCGGGTGCGTCACGCCGGAAAGATCCAAAAACGTTCTGGCCCATTGGAAAGGTTGGAGCGATGGAGGTTACGAGTGAAAATTCTAACGCGTTTCTTTGCACCAAAGGGCTGGATTGTTTTTCCGGTTTCTTTGCTGATTTCGGTGATGTCCAGCGCCACAACCGCAGGCAATATTGAACCGGGGTTAAGCGATCCTCCGGTCATCAGCCCGATACGCTATGGCAGCGATGTGAAAGCGTTTTACCTGGGTCTGAGTGGCGGATATGCGACCGACGGAACCGACAGATTCGGTCTGAGAACACCGACCGATCTTTTCGAAGTCGGAGAGCTGGACCTGAGCGGCAACTATGGTGGTATCCGCGCGGGCTGGCGCGGGGTGCTTCCTTCCTTTGGTGGCCGCGACTATGTCTATGGCTTTGAACTGGGATATGATTTCGGAACGCTTGACGATGAAGTCATGACTCAGATCGGCAGCACCACTGTTTCCGGCGGGTCCGAGGTTTCAGACATTTTGTCCCTGCGGTTCCGCAACGGTCTGACCAACAAAAGTGGCCGGATTCTGTACTTTGTGACGGCCGGTTTTGTACAGGGCGATGTCACGACCTCAAGCAGCCTGACCTCTGGCGCGACGACACAATCATTTGGGGAAAGCGACAGCCGCAACGGGTTTTCCGTCAGTGTCGGAGCGGAGCACAAGCTGAGCAAGGATTGGTCCATCACCGGTGAATTCGAATATGTTCAATTCGAGTCGCAGGATGTTGTGTTTGGCAATGGGCTCTCGACGAAATCCACCCCACGTTACCGTGGGCTCAGATTCGGTCTGAATTACACGTTCTGACCGTTTGGCGTCTACGTGTCAGCGCCGCTCGGCGATTTTGTCATCCGTTTCGGAAAATTTGATTCTGTGGCTTGCGCCCACCAAGAGTTGTTGTCTACGCTCAGGGTGAAACGCCAAGACAGGAGAACGGATTGGCCATCGGTGCCCTGACCCCACCGCAAGATGACATGCCCCAGCGTGAGGCATTTGTTGAATTCCCTGACAACCGGTTGCTGATTGATTTGTGCGGCGAATATGACCGCAACCTCACCGAGATCGAACAAAAACTGTCTGTGCAGATCGTGCGCCGTGGCAACCAGCTGGTTGTCATGGGCGATGAAGATTCGCAGAAACAGGCGATTGAGGTGCTGCAGGCCCTCTATACCCGGCTGGAAGGCGGGCGCGACGTCGAGGCGGCCGATGTGGATCGCGAACTACGTATGGGTGGATCGGAAACCGGGACCGGCAGCCGTGATGGCGACCAGCTTGAGATGTTCAAGGGCGGCACCGTTGAGATCAAGACCCGCAAAAAACTGGTTGAGCCTCGCACAGATGCGCAAAAAGCCTATGTGCAATCGCTGTTCAACAACGAGCTGGCCTTTGGAATCGGTCCCGCAGGGACGGGCAAGACCTATCTGGCCGTTGCGGTTGGTGTGTCGATGTTCATCGGCGGCCATGTGGATCGCATCATCCTAAGCCGACCGGCGGTCGAAGCGGGCGAAAAGCTGGGCTATCTGCCCGGTGACATGAAGGACAAGGTCGATCCTTACATGCAGCCGCTCTATGACGCGCTGAATGACTTCCTGCCCGGCAAGCAGCTTGCCAAGCTGATCGAGGAGAAACGAATCGAAATCGCGCCTCTGGCCTTCATGCGCGGTCGGACGCTGGCCAATGCGTTTGTCGTGCTGGATGAGGCGCAGAATGCCACCACCATGCAGATGAAGATGTTCCTGACCCGTCTGGGCGAAGGCAGCCGCATGGTGATCACCGGCGACCGGTCGCAGGTTGACCTGCCGCGCGGGGTTCAGTCGGGGCTGCAAGACGCGGAGCGGCTGTTGAAAACGATCCCGAATATCAGCTTCAACTATTTCACATCGAAAGACGTGGTGCGCCACCCGCTTGTCGCCGCCATTATCGAAGCGTATGAGGCCGATTCAGGCCGTGAGACGGGGTAATCGTTCCGGGCTGCAGGCTTGGGACGGGATCGCATGAATCTTGAAGTAACAATCGAAGATGCGCGCTGGCAGGGGCTGGAACCCCTTGCCACGCGGGCGGTTGCGGCAGTGCTAGCCCATTGCGATCTGGATGCGGATCTGTGCGAGATCAGCCTGCTGGCCTGTGACGACGCCCGCATTGCGGAATTGAATGCCGAGTTTCGGGAAAAGCCGACGCCCACCAATGTGCTGAGCTGGCCCGCCGAAAATTTGGCCGCGGATCGGCCGGGCGAGGCCCCACTACTGCCCGAGCCGGATTTCACCGGAGAGATTCCGCTGGGCGATATCGCAATCGCCTATGACACCTGCGCGCGTGAATCGACCGAGGCAGGCAAGGCGATGGATGATCACGTCACGCATTTGATCGTTCACGGAACATTACATCTGTTGGGATACGATCACATTCGTGATGCTGATGCCAATTTGATGGAAGCGGTTGAGGTCGATATACTTGGCAAACTGGGTATTGATGACCCATATAATGTGTAGACAGGCCATTCAGGCCGATTATTTGGAACGGGAATATGGGCGATACAGACGGCAGTTCTATGGCGGCGCAGAGCGCGCAACCGGAGAACAGCGGTGAAGAGGTCAGAGAGAAAAGCGGATTTTTTTCTCGAATAGTGGATGCGTTTTCTCCTCAGGGTGAAGATGAGGAGCAAGTGGTCAATGGCCATGACGCCGATAAGGCGCAGCCGCGCGGCATGATCAACTTGCGCCGTATGCGGGTGGAAGATGTCGCCATCCCGACGGCCGAGATCATATCGGTCCCGTCAACCATCACCAAAGATGAACTGGCCCAGGTTTTTCGCGACAGCGGTCTGTCCCGCATTCCGGTCTATGATGGAACGCTGGATACGCCTTTGGGGTTTGTGCACCTCAAGGACTTTGCTCTGACTCACGGGTTTAATGGGGGCGGGGCCAAGTTTGATCTGGTGTCGATGCTGCGCACGTTGCTGTTCGTTCCGCCTTCGATGCCGATCGGCGTGCTGCTGACCAAGATGCAGACCGAGCGTCGCCATATGGCGCTGGTGATCGACGAATACGGTGGCGTTGATGGTCTGCTGACCATCGAGGACCTGATTGAGCAGGTTGTCGGTGAAATCGCGGATGAGCATGACGCCGATGAAGACCAGCTGTGGCTAGAGGAAAAGCCGGGCTGCTACATCGTTCAGGCCCGCGTGCCCCTTGAGGATTTTGAGGCCGAGATCGGACGCTCGCTGACCAGTCACGAGGATGTGGATGAAGAGGAGATCGACACGCTCGGCGGCCTCGTTTTCATGCTGTCGGGCCGTGTGCCTGCGCGGGGCGAGGTTGTTCTACATCCCGAAGGCCCTGAATTCGAAGTGATCGACGCCGATCCCCGCCGGATCAAGCGTTTGCGCGTCATGCTACCGGATCTGGCTGTATGAACCCTGTGAAGGGCTGGTCGTTTTGGGTAAGGCTCCTTCTGTCGGCCCTTTTGGGTGGGATAGCCGCATTTGGCCTTGCGCCCTTTGGCATTTGGGCGGCAACGCTGATCGGGCTGGTGCTGCTGGCGCCGTTGTTTCTGTCCACCGAGACACGTGGCCGCGCCGCATGGATCGGGTGGGCCTTTGCCACCGGGTATTTTACCCATGGCCTCAGCTGGATTGTTGAGCCGTTCTTTGTCGATGCGCAACGGCACGCATGGATGGCACCGTTTGCCCTGATTTTCATGGCAGGCGGGCTGGCCTTGTTCTGGGCGCTGGCCTTTTGGCTTGCGCGCCGGCCGGGACGGTCTGCCGTCGCGCAAGCTGTTTTCCTGTCCGTCAGCATATCCCTGTTGGAATGTGCCCGCGGTTACGTGCTGACGGGCTTTCCGTGGGCGGGTCTGGCACAGGTTTGGGTCGACACTTCGGCAATGCAGCTTTTGTCGCTGTTTGGGCCTTATGGCCTGGGGACGCTGACCTTGCTGATGACACTGCCGCTAGGTGCAGCATTGAGCCAGCGCCGTGGATTCGCGTTGCCCTTGGTCCTGACCCTTGGGTGCGTTGGGTTGGCGCTGGGCCACGCGTCAACGCGCCCGGTCGTCACCGAAACCGATCACATCGTGCGCCTGATCCAGCCCAACGCGCCCCAGCATCAGAAATGGGACCCGGACTATGCCCCGCTTTTCTTTGCGCGACAGATCGAGTTTACCGCCGCGGACCCAAGACCTGATCTGATCGTATGGCCCGAAACCTCGATCCCGGCCTGGCTGGGAAGTGCAGGACTTTATTTGGATGCGGTTGTCGATGCAGCCCAGGGTACGCCGGTGTTTCTGGGTATCCAGAGGGGAGACGGGCCGCGCATCTACAACTCGCTGATCTACCTGGATGAACAGGGGCAGCAAGCTGGCCTGTATGACAAACACCATCTGGCCCCGTTCGGGGAATATGTGCCCTTTGGCAACCTGATGGCGCGGTTTGGCATTCACGGGATGGCGGCCACGGCCGGGCATGGTTTCAGCTCGGGCCCGGGCGCCGCGCTGATGGAGGCGGGCAAGCTGGGCCGGGCCTTGCCTCTGATCTGTTATGAAGCGGTGTTCACTCAGGATGTGCTGTCTGCGCCGGGACGTGCCGATTTTCTGCTTCAGGTGACCAATGATGCATGGTTTGGGACGCGATCCGGACCGTTTCAGCATCTGGCACAGGCCCGGATGCGTGCAATCGAACAAGGTTTGCCGATGATGCGCTCTGCCAATACCGGCGTCTCGGCCATGATTGATCCCTTGGGGCAGGTGACGGAGGCGCTGGCGCTCGGGCAGGCCGGGTACGTGGATGCCCCGCTGCCTGTGCCATTCGAACCCACGATCTACGCCCGGATTGGGGATTGGCCAATTTTCGCCCTGCTCATTGCCGTTGTGGCGCTGCTTTGGCGCAACGCCCGGCGGGCGGCGGCATAAATACCGATTGACCCTTTTGAGCTTGGGGCGTATCCCCTCGCATGCCCGTCACAACGGCTTCCTGGCGTGATGGGGAAATCTAATGGAGCACATTCATGTCCCGACAGAACTACACTTTTACTTCGGAGTCCGTTTCCGAAGGGCACCCGGATAAGGTTTGCGACCGCATTTCCGACGCCGTACTTGACGCATTTCTGAATGAAGAACCCGAAGCGCGCGTGGCGTGCGAAACCTTTGCAACGACGAACCGCGTTGTCATCGGTGGAGAAGTAGGTCTGTCTGATCAGGAAAAACTGCACGATTACATGGGCCGCATCGAAGAGATCGCGCGCGCCTGTGTGAAAGACATCGGTTACGAGCAGGACAAGTTCCACCACGAAACCGTCGAGGTGACGAACCTGCTGCACGAGCAATCCGCGCATATCGCACAAGGCGTGGATGCGGCCGGTGACAAGGACGAAGGCGCAGGCGACCAGGGCATCATGTTCGGTTACGCCACGACAGAGACGCCCGCGCTGATGCCCGCACCGATCCAGTATTCGCATGCGATTTTGCGCCGTCTGGCCGAAGTCCGCAAAAACGGTACCGAGCCTGCGCTGGGCCCGGATGCCAAATCGCAGCTGTCCGTTGTCTATCGCGATGGCAAGCCCGTTGGCGTCAGCTCGATCGTGCTGTCGACGCAGCATTTGGATGAGGCACTCAGTTCGGATGACATCCGCGCTATTGTTGAGCCCTATATCCGCGAAACCCTGCCCGAAGGCTGGCTGTCGGCCGAGACCGAATGGCACGTGAACCCCACCGGCAAGTTCGTGATCGGTGGCCCGGATGGCGATGCGGGCCTTACCGGCCGCAAGATCATCGTGGACACCTATGGTGGCGCTGCGCCGCATGGAGGCGGTGCGTTCTCGGGTAAAGATCCGACCAAGGTGGACCGCTCGGCCGCATATGCCGCGCGCTACCTGGCCAAGAACGTAGTTGCCGCCGGTATGGCAGAACGCTGCACCATCCAGCTGAGCTATGCGATTGGTGTGTCCAAACCTCTGTCGATCTACGCGGATACGCATGGAACTGGTCAGATTGCCGATGCGGTGATCGAAAAAGCCGTCGGCCAGGTGATGGACCTGACCCCGCGCGGCATCCGCGAGCATCTGCAGCTGAACAAGCCGATCTACCAGCGCACGGCTGCCTATGGCCATTTCGGCCGCGACCCCGAAGCCGATGGCGGTTTCAGCTGGGAACGCACCGATCTGGCGGACGCACTCAAGGCCGCAGTCTGATCGTAATCAAAAGGTGCGCCCTCACGGGCGCGCTCTTCTTCTTGTTGAAAGTACGGCGGGGGCATGGGGGCTGGCCCCCACTTCCACCCCTTGCCACAAGGTCAAGCCCGCAGTAGAGGGCACCGACATGAGCACCCAGACACCCCAACGCCCCCGCAGAAACTTTTATGGCCGCTTCAAGGGCAAGACCCTGAAGCCCAGCCAAAAGACGTATCTGAGCGAAGACCTCGATGCGCTGTCCCCCGGCGCGGTCGATTGGGACAGCAATCCCGAACGCAAGCCGCTGGATCTGCAGAAGCTGTTTGGTGGGCGGGACGTCTGGCTTGAGGTCGGCTTTGGCGGTGGTGAGCATCTGGTGCATCAGGCCGCAAGCAATCCCGACATCGGCATCATCGGGGCCGAGCCTTACATCAACGGCGTCGCCATGCTGTTGGGCAAGATCCGGCAGGCGGGTGTCGAAAATCTGGCGGTTCATCCCGGTGACGCGCGCGATCTGTTTGATGTCTTGCCCGAGGCCAGTATTTCGCGCGCCTTTCTGCTCTACCCCGACCCATGGCCCAAAACGCGGCACCATCGCCGCCGCTTCGTAACGCCCGAGCATCTGGAACCGCTGGCGCGGGCGCTGAAGCCGGGCGCGATCTTTCGCGTTGCGACGGACATTCCCGATTATGTCCGCCAGACGTTGGAAGAAGTGCCGCGCGCCGGGTTCGAATGGCTTGCCGAACGTCCCGCCGACTGGCGTGAACCGTGGGAGGACTGGATTTCCACCCGTTACGAACAAAAGGCCCTGCGCGAAGGGCGCACGCCGCATTACCTGACCTTCCGCCGCAAGGACTGATTGCCGCTGGACCATCTGGCCCCAATTCGCTAATCGGCTAAGGCACTGATAGCGAAAACAGGAGCCCCCATGTCCGGACACGGCACGCCCATCCCGATGACCTCGCATCCCTGCGGTCCGCTGACCGGAACGGCAGAGGTGCCCGGCGACAAGTCGATCTCGCACCGGTCGCTGATCCTGGGCGCAATGGCGGTGGGTGAGACGAAGATTTCCGGCCTGCTTGAGGGCGAGGATGTTCTGGACACCGCCAAAGCCATGCGTGCCTTCGGGGCCGAGGTCACGGACCACGGTGGCGGCGAATGGACGGTGCATGGCGTTGGCGTCGGCGGCTTTGCCGAGCCGGATCAGGTGATCGATTGCGGCAATTCGGGCACAGGTGTGCGGCTGATCATGGGCGCGATGGCGACCTGTCCGATCTCGGCCACGTTTACCGGCGATGCGAGCCTGAACAAGCGCCCCATGGCGCGGGTGACGGATCCGCTGGCCCTGTTTGGCGCGCAGGCCGTTGGGCGCTCGGGCGGGCGTCTGCCGATGACTATCGTTGGGGCGGCTGAGCCTGTGCCGGTGCGCTATGAGGTTCCCGTTCCCTCGGCGCAGGTGAAATCTGCCGTCCTGCTGGCGGGTCTGAACGCGCCGGGCAAAACGGTCGTGGTTGAAAAAGAGGCCACCCGCGACCACTCGGAACGGATGCTGGCCGGGTTCGGCGCAGAGATCACCGTTGAGGATACCGATGAGGGGCGGGTGATCACTCTAACCGGGCGCCCTGAGCTGAAACCGCAGGTCATTGCCGTGCCGCGTGACCCTTCAAGTGCGGCGTTCCCGGTTTGCGCGGCGCTGATCACGCCCGACTCGGACGTGCTGGTGCCGGGGATCGGCCTGAACCCGACCCGCGCGGGCCTGTTTACCACGCTGCGCGAGATGGGCGCGGACCTGACTTATGAGAATGAGCGTGAAGAGGGCGGCGAACCCGTTGCTGACCTGCGCGCGAAATACTCGCCCAACATGAAGGGCATCAACGTGCCGCCCGAGCGCGCGGCCTCGATGATCGACGAATACCCGGTTCTGTCCGTGGTTGCGGCCAACGCGACCGGCACCACGATGATGGGCGGCGTGAAAGAGCTGCGCGTCAAGGAAAGCGACCGGATCGACGCCATGGCACGTGGTCTGCGCGCCAATGGCGTGACCGTGGATGAGGGCGAAGAATGGTGGTCGGTCGAGGGGCTGGGCATCGGCAATGTCCCCGGCGGGGGCACTTGTGAGAGCTTTCTGGATCATCGCATCGCCATGTCCTTCATGGTGATGGGCATGGGTGCGAAAACGCCGGTCTCGGTGGATGATGGCGGCCCGATTGCGACCTCGTTCCCAATCTTTGAGCCGCTGATGGCATCACTGGGTGCCAAGGTGGAACGCACGTGAGCTTTACGGTTGCCATAGACGGGCCAGCAGCGGCGGGGAAAGGGACGATCTCGAAAGGTGTCGCGGCGCATTTTGGCTTTGCGCATCTGGATACCGGGCTGCTTTACCGTGCCGTCGGGCGGCGCACGCTGGAGGGGCTGGATCCCATCGCAGCGGCGCAGGCTTTGACGGCTGAGGAACTGGAGCAGGGCGATTTGCGTACCGCAGAGATTGCGCAGGCGGCCTCAAAAGTGGCGGTTATCCCTGAGGTGCGTGCCGCCTTGGTTGATTTCCAGCGCGCCTTTGCGCGGCGGGTTGGGGGTGCGGTTCTGGACGGGCGCGATATTGGCACCGTGATCTGCCCCGAGGCCGAGGTGAAGCTGTTCGTCACCGCCAGCGCCGAGGTTCGGGCCGAACGCAGGTTTCTTGAACTCAGCGCCAAGGGTTCGGACGTGACGCGTGATCAGGTTCTGGCCGATGTGCGCGAACGCGATGCGCGGGATGCGGAACGCAGCACGGCCCCGATGAAACCGGCCGAAGATGCGGTGCAACTGGACACCTCGGACCTGAGCATTGCGGACGCTTTGGCGCAGGCTATCGCGTTGATCGAACAAAAAAAGCCCGCGACGCCGTAACGCCGCGAGCCTTCGCTTGGGGACGAATTACAGCTCGCCGACGGCGACGCTTTTGATCTTCGACCATTGGCCATCAGCGGTTTTTGCCGTGCCGGGTACGTCTTTCAAAAACGCGGCGCGGGTTTCGGCGTTCAGGAACAGATACAGTTTGCCGTCTGCAACCAGATACTGATCCGGGTCGCCGTCGAATTTCTTGCCGACCGACACGCCGAACGAACAGAAACCCCCATGCTGGGGCAGGTACGCGGCCGGGTTGGCCTCGAATGCCGCCAGATTTTCGGCGGAAGTGAAATAGTAGGACGCGCCGTCATAGGTCGCGGAGTGCGTTGCAAAGCCATCGACCGGGTTGCCGTCGTTCACCAGCGCAACAAGATCGACACCATGCGCGGCCAGCGGTGCGCCGGCAGCCGAGATGCCGTTCGATACGTTGATTTCATCTGCGGCAAAGGCCGGGGCGGCGATCAGGGGCAGGGTGGCGATGAGGGTTGTCAGAACCAGAGACTTCATGAGGATTTCCTTTCCTGTTCAGCGTTGGATCAGCCGGGCGGCCAATCGCTGAAACATAGTTAGGGGACGTGTTTTGAACGGGCTATCGCAGCAAGACCAGCAAGCCTTGCAGATCGTTCAAAACACCGGAGCTTCAGGAAATACTCCTCACCAAGCTTTGTTTGGCCAGTTATCCGCCGCGCTCCTATGCTGAACCCATTGCCTGCAGGAGAGAAGTGATGATCCGACTAGCCCTAATGCTGATTTTCATGGCCGGAAGCCTGGCGGCTCAGGACGCCCCCGAGGTCGAGCCGCCGATGGACTATGAGCGTCTGGGAAAGATACTGTTCGCGCTGGACCCCGAGGCTGAACCCAGCGGGCCGGGGTTCCAGCTGACGGTCTCGGATGTGCCGGTTCTGGTCGTCACGGACACCAATGCGGACCGGATGCGCGTGATGGTGCCGATCCGCAGCGCCGATGGGCTGACCGCCGAGGATATGCAGCGCATGATGCAGGCCAATTTCGACAGCACGCTGGATGCGCGCTATGCGATTGCCAACGGGACATTGTGGGCAGCCTATATTCACCCCCTGTCACCTTTGCGAAAGGACCAGCTGATCTCGGGTCTGGCACAAACGGTGAATACGGCCAAGACGTATGGATCGCTCTATTCCGGTGGCGCGCATCAGTTTGGCGGCGGTGACAGCAACAACCTGCAACAGGAACTGATCGAGGACTTGCTGAAAAAAGGCGAGGAAATCTGATCTCGGTTTTTGGACCGCGACCGCTGTCCCGCGAATTCGGGGCATGTCCGGTTTGACTTGCAGCCCAAGTGCGAACCCGCTATAGAGCGCGCGTCGACAAGGCGATTTGAGCCATAAAACAATGAGACGAGCAGGGTCGGAAGCAACCGGCCCTCTTTGTTTTGTGGCATATGTCAGTTCGCCTGACCAATCCATTAAGACCGGCGGAGACAACCGCTCGGCCAGCAAAAACGTACTGTAAAGGAAAATGACGCCACATGGCTAACGCATCCATGGAGGAATTCGAAGCCCTCCTGAATGAAAGCTTCGAAATGGACACGCCCGAAGAGGGTTCTGTTGTCAAAGGTAAGGTTCTGGCGATCGAAGCCGGCCAGGCCATCATCGACGTCGGCTACAAAATGGAAGGCCGCGTTGATCTGAAAGAATTCGCAAATCCCGGCGAAGCCCCTGAAATCGCTGTTGGCGACGAGGTCGAAGTATACCTGCGCGCCGCAGAAAACGCCCGTGGCGAAGCTGTCATCTCGCGCGAGATGGCCCGCCGTGAAGAGGCATGGGACCGTCTGGAAAAAGCATATGCCGACGACCAGCGCGTCGAAGGTGCTATCTTTGGTCGCGTCAAAGGTGGCTTCACCGTCGATCTGGGTGGCGCAGTTGCGTTCCTGCCCGGCTCGCAGGTTGACGTTCGCCCCGTGCGCGACGCTGGTCCGCTTATGGGTCTGAAGCAGCCGTTCCAGATTCTGAAAATGGACCGCCGCCGTGGCAACATCGTTGTATCGCGCCGCGCCATCCTGGAAGAATCGCGTGCCGAACAGCGTGCCGAAGTTATCGGCAACCTGTCCGAAGGTCAGACCGTCGAGGGTGTTGTCAAAAACATCACCGAATACGGTGCATTCGTTGACCTGGGCGGCGTTGACGGCCTGCTGCACGTCACCGACATGGCATGGCGCCGTGTGAACCACCCGTCCGAGATCCTGACGATCGGCGAAACCATCAAGGTTCAGGTCATCAAGATCAACAAAGAGACCCACCGCATCAGCCTGGGCATGAAGCAGCTGCAGGAAGATCCGTGGGATCTGGTTGCTGCGAAATACCCGCTGGGCTCGGTTCATCAGGGTCGCGTCACCAACATCACCGACTACGGCGCGTTCGTCGAGCTGGAGGCCGGTGTCGAAGGTCTGGTGCACGTGTCCGAGATGTCCTGGACCAAGAAAAACGTTCACCCCGGCAAGATCGTTTCGACCAGCCAGGAAGTCGACGTCATGGTTCTGGAAATCGACGGCGCCAAGCGTCGCGTGTCTCTGGGCCTGAAGCAGACTCAGCGCAACCCGTGGGAAGTGTTTGCAGAAACACACCCCGAGGGCACCGAGGTCGAAGGCGAAGTCAAGAACATCACCGAATTCGGTCTGTTCATTGGCCTCGAAGGCGACATCGACGGCATGGTTCACCTGTCGGACCTGTCCTGGGACGAGCGTGGCGAGGATGCGATCCAGAACTACCGCAAAGGCGACATGGTTTCGGCCGTTGTCTCGGAAGTGGACGTGGAAAAAGAGCGCATCTCGCTGTCGATCAAAGCCCTGGGCGGTGACAAGTTCGCCGAAGCCGTGGGCGGCGTGAAGCGTGGCTCGGTCATCACCGTTGAGGTCACCGCGATCGAAGATGGCGGCATCGAGGTCGAGTATGAAGGCATGAAATCCTTCATCCGTCGTTCGGACCTGTCGCGTGACCGTGCCGAGCAGCGTCCTGAGCGTTTCAACACTGGCGACAAGGTCGACGTCCGCGTCACCAACGTCGACAGCAAGACCCGCCGTCTGGGCCTGTCGATCAAGGCACGCGAGATCGCCGAAGAGAAAGAGGCCGTGGAACAGTACGGTTCGTCGGACTCGGGCGCATCGCTGGGCGACATTCTGGGTGCTGCGCTGAAGTCGGGCGACTAAGCCCGGGCGCATCCCGAACACCAATTTCGGCCTCGCACCCCGGTGCGGGGCCGTTTTTGTTGCGAATCAATATGTTCCGATTTCTGGGCTTTATTCGCCTGTCGCACGTGCATGAGGCGATGAATTCGCGCGAAGAGGCAAGAAATCGCGTGAGTTTGAGGCAAATTCAAGGCCGAAGGGACAGAGTCAACGTTCCCCCGAACCAAGTTTTTTTCTATACTGTTCAAAATAGTAGAGATGATTAATCGGTCGCCTGGGAGGGTAGCGCATATGATCCGTTCAGAATTGATTCAGAAAATCGCCGACGAGAACCCGCATTTGTACCAACGTGATGTCGAACGGATCGTGAATACCGTCTTCGAAGAGGTGACGGATGCCATGGCGCGCGGCGACCGGGTTGAACTGCGCGGTTTCGGAGCATTTTCTGTCAAACAACGCGATGCGCGCGTCGGTCGAAACCCCCGTACTGGCGAGACCGTGCAGGTCGAAGAAAAATGTGTTCCGTTTTTCAAAACTGGCAAGTTGCTTAGGGACCGATTGAACGGTAAAGCCTAAGGCATGATGCGCTATATCCGATATGCTTTTCTGGCGATTCTGGGGATCGTTCTGATCTCGGTTTCGCTGGCCAACCGCGAGACGGTTGAACTGACACTCATGCCGGACCCCTTTGCCGAGCTTGTGGGTTTCAACCTTGGAACCTCGCTGCCGCTTTTCGTGGTGGTGCTGGGCGGGGTTGTGGCGGGCCTGATCATCGGCTTCCTGTGGGAATGGCTGCGCGAACACAAGCACCGTCGGGATGCCACCTCGAAAACCAGCGAAGTGCGCAAGCTTGAGCGTGAGGTCAAAAAGCTCAAGAAAAAGCAGAACGAGGGCAAAGACGACGTTCTGGCCCTGCTGGACGAAGCCAGCTAAGGCGCGTTCATGACCGATACTGCTGTCAAAATCTGCGGTCTGACCGCCCCTGATCACGTGCGCGCCGCGGCTGAGGCGGGCGCGCGTTATGTCGGGTTTGTCTTTTTCCCCAAATCACCCCGGCATCTTGATGTCGATGCCGCCGCCGCGCTGGCCCATTTGGTGCCTGCCGGGGTTGCCAAGGTGGCGCTGACGGTGAATGCCTCGGATGAGGAACTGGACCGGCTTGTCGCAGATGTGCCGCTGGACATGTTGCAGTTGCATGGCAAGGAAAGTCCCGAACGTGTGGCCGAGGTCCGCGCGCGGTTCGGTCTGCCGGTGATGAAAGCGATCGGTGTGGCGGATGCCGATGATCTTGCGGCGATTGACCTTTATTCCGAGGTTGCAGATCAACTACTGATCGACGCGAAACCGCCATGCAATGCGGAATTGCCGGGTGGTAACGGGCTGGCCTTTGACTGGCGGTTGCTGGCCGGGCGCAAATACTGGCGGCGTCCATGGATGCTGGCCGGGGGCCTGACTCCGGACAATGTGGCCGAGGCGATGCGCATGACAGGGGCACGGCAGGTGGATGTGTCCTCGGGGGTAGAGAGCGCGCCGGGCGTCAAGGATGCCGGTCTGGTTCGGGTCTTTGTCGACGCCACGCGCTAGGCCTGGCAGTTACGTTTTGCCATGGCAAATCCCGATGCTACCTCCTATGAACAACGGGTAAGATGACGGAGACACCCATGGCCAACGATCTTTTCAATTCCTTCATGTCCGGCCCCGATGAGCAGGGCCGTTTCGGCATCTTCGGCGGGCGGTTTGTCAGCGAAACGCTGATGCCCCTGATCCTGTCGCTGGAGGAGGAATATGAGAAGGCCAAGGACGACCCCACCTTCTGGGCCGAGATGGACGACCTGTGGGCGAACTATGTGGGTCGCCCCTCGCCGCTGTATTACGCGGAACGTCTGACCCAGCATCTGGGCGGGGCCAAGATTTACCTCAAACGCGATGAGTTGAACCATACCGGCGCGCATAAGATCAATAACGTGCTGGGTCAGATCATCCTGGCGCGGCGTATGGGCAAGACCCGGATCATCGCCGAAACCGGGGCAGGGCAGCACGGTGTGGCCACCGCCACCGTCTGCGCCAAGTTCGGGCTGAAATGCATCGTCTATATGGGCGCCCATGACGTGCAGCGTCAGGCCCCGAACGTGTTCCGCATGCGCCTGCTGGGGGCCGAGGTGATCCCGGTGACGTCTGGCCGCGGCACACTGAAAGACGCGATGAACGACGCGTTGCGCGACTGGGTGACCAATGTGCGCGACACGTTCTACTGCATCGGCACCGTGGCTGGTCCGCACCCCTATCCGGCGATGGTGCGGGATTTCCAGTCGATCATCGGCAAGGAAGCCAAAGAGCAGATGATGAAGGCCGAAGGCCGTCTGCCCGATACGATCATCGCCGCCATCGGCGGTGGATCGAACGCGATGGGCCTGTTCTACCCGTTCCTTGACGACAAGGACGTCAATATCATCGGCGTTGAAGCTGGCGGTAAGGGCGTGAACGAGAAGATGGAGCATTGCGCCTCGCTGACCGGTGGTCGGCCCGGTGTGCTGCATGGCAACCGCACCTATCTGCTGCAGGATGATGACGGACAGATCCTCGAAGGCTATTCGATCTCGGCCGGTCTGGATTACCCCGGCATTGGCCCCGAACATTCGTGGCTGCACGATATTGGCCGCGCGAAATATGTCTCGATCACTGATAAAGAGGCGCTAGAGGCGTTCCAGCTGTGCTGCGCGACCGAAGGCATCATTCCTGCGTTGGAACCCAGCCACGCGCTGGCCCATGTCATGAAGATCGCGCCCGATCTGCCCGCCGATCACCTGATCTGCATGAACATGTGCGGACGCGGGGACAAGGACGTACAGACCGTGGCCAAGTATCTGAACTTTGACATGTCCGACACCGAAGGCCGCTCGGCAGACTGACCACCGCAGGAGGGAAACCCATGAGCTATATCGCCATGAACCGCTTTAAGGTCCGCCCTGAGGCTGCCGCCGAGTTTGAGGCCATGTGGAAAGAGCGCGAAAGCCGTCTGAAAGAGCTGGACGGGTTTCAGGAATTCCGCCTGCTGAAAGGCCCCGAGGGCGAAGGCTATCGCCTGTATTCCAGCCACGTCATCTGGAATAGCGAGGATGATTTCCGCGCCTGGACGAAATCGCAGCAATTCCGCGATGCCCACAAGAATGCGGGCAACAAGGGAACGCAGTCTGCATTGATGGGCCCCCCTCAGTTCGAAGGGTTCGAAACGGTCCTGCACGAAAGCCGGTAAACACACACAGCCCCGACCCGCGTCGGGGCTTCTTCATACGACGGCGATCATTGTGCAGCGTGTTGTTGCAGTATCTCGAACGGCACGATTTGCAGGGCGCTTTGGTGTGTCGCCTCAAGATTGACCTGCGGCGCGCAGCCTTCGTCATGGGCCTGCAGGAAACGCCCGGCACACAGGCACCAACTGTCGCCGGGCTTTAACCCGGGAAAGTCGAACTCGGGGCGTGGTGTGCTCAGGTCGTTTCCGACATATTTGGAATAGGCCAGAAACTCGGCCGTCATGACCGCGCAGACCGTGTGGCTGCCCTGATCTTCGGCGCAGGTATTGCAGGCCCCATCGCGAAAGAACCCAGTCAAAGGGTCGGTCGAACAGGCGGCAAGCACGCCGCCCAAAACGTTTACGCTGTCCAGTTTTTGCATGTGATGACCTTACAGGCTTTGGGCGATGCTGCGAAACATTTCTATGTTGGCCTCGTTGACACCGGGGTCGCGAAACTTGCGGTCTGCTCCGGTTGAGACGATCAGAACACCGCGCGGCTGATCGAAGTAGATATATTGCCCATAGACGCCACGCGCCAGAAACTCGCCCTCATGCGCGCCCACGGGGATCCACCATTGATAGCCATACCCGATCTCTCCTGGCTCGGTCGGTGCGCTGGGTTGCACGGATTCGGCGATCCAGTCGGCGGGGACCAGTTGTTGGCCATTGTGTTCGCCGTTTTGCAGGATCATCTGCCCAAAGCGGGCAAAGTCGCGGGTGGTGAAGTTCAGGCCGCCCAGAACAAAGGCTACTCCGGCCCCATCGGCGACGTAATACCCATCCCGCTCCAATCCCAAGGGCTGGATGATCTTTTCGGTCAGCAACTCGCTGACACTGCGCCCGGTGGCGCCCCGGATCACCATACCGACAACATGTGTGTCGATGGATACGTATTGCCATTGCGCGCCCGGTTCCACGAACGTGTCCTGCAATGAGGCGGCGAAGTCGTCCAATTCCCCACCCAATGCCACAACGCGGCCCATGCGGTTGATGTCGGATTTGGGGTCCAGATAATCCTCGTCAAACGTGACGCCGCTGGCCATGTTCAACACGTTGCGGATCGAGGCCCCATCATAGGCCGTGCCCGCCAGCATCGGTGCATATTGCACCACCGGATCGTCCAGCGACCCGATTGCCCCTTCGGCCATCAGGATGCCGAACAGGGCCGAGAGATAGCTTTTGGCAACCGACCACGAGATCCGGCGATCCTCGGGCGTGGTGCCCAGATAATACTCTTCAAACCGGATCTGGCCGTCCTGCATCACCAACAGAGAGGTCACGGCCCGGTCTTCAATCCATTCGTCGGTCCCTTCGGGCAGATCGAACCCCGCGCCATAAGGCAATTCCCAGGTCGGGCCGTTCCCGCGCGGCAGGTCGACCGTCAGAAACGCGTCATCCATATGAGAGAAGTTGTAGACGATCTTGTCCTCAGAGAACAAAGAGTTCACAGCCATAAGGCGCTGAATTTCTTCGCGTTTCCAGACGCCGACAACGATCGCGGCCAGAACCAGCATCAAGGTGATGCGCAGCACCCATTTCAACAGCGTTCTCATATGTACCCTCCCATATGCGTAACGCATTGGACCGCGCCCGGCGTCATTCCGCAATCAGGACGTTACGGCAATGGCAAAGGCCCTATTTGAACCTATCCAGAAGCTTTTGCATGGCCGACCTGTCGTCAACTTCGGGTTCCGGCTCTGATTTAGGGGCTGTTTTTTTGGCCTCGGCCTGTGTTTTGGAAGACCGGGGTGGGGCGGTGCGCAGGGCGACCGCGTTCATGAACTTGCCGCCGTCGCCGTCGGCCAGATGGCCAGCGCCATCCGAGACACCGCGCAGCACATCGTCCAGCCAATCAGCATCGGCCTTGGCAAAATCGCCCAAGACATAGGGCGAAACCATCTCTTTTCGCCCCGGATGACCGATCCCCAAACGTACCCGGTCATAGGCGGGGCTGATATGCTCATGGATCGACCGCAGCCCGTTATGCCCTGCATGCCCGCCACCCGCCTTGACGCGCACCTTGCCGGGGGCAAGGTCGAGCTCGTCATGAAAAACGGTCACATCGGTCGAGTCCAGCTTGTAGAACCGCATCGCCTCGCCCACGGCCTGGCCCGAGCGGTTCATGAAGGTTTGCGGCTTGATCAGCAGGACCTTTTCGCCGCCCAGACGCCCCTCGGCGATTTCGGCCTGAAACTTTGATTTCCAGGGGCTGAACCCGTGATCCTCGGCAATGCGGTCCACAGCCATAAAGCCAATATTGTGCCGGTTGCGGGCGTATTTTGATCCCGGGTTCCCCAATCCGACAAACAGTTTCATGGTCTCGTCCTTGTATGCTGCAGCAGGTTGATGCCACGGAACGCGCCCGGTTTCCAGCGTAGGCGGCAAAAGAAAACGGGGCCCGAAAAGGCCCCGTTTCAAACACCAGACGCTGTGTCCGGGTTTATTCTTCGGCTTCTTCCTGGCCGACGACTTCAACCTCGTCTGCGGCCACTTCTTCGCCTTCTTCATCGTCGCTGGTCGACAGGCCAGTCGGCGCCGACACGTTCGCGATTACGAAGTCACGGTCGATGGTCGGCTTGGTGCCTTCGGGCAGATCAACCGACGAAATGGTGGCAACGTCGTTGATCTCCATGCCGGTCAGATCGATGGTGATCTTCTCAGGAATGTCACCGGCGGTGCAGACCAGTTCAACCTCGGGACGGACAACAGTCAGAACGCCGCCCTTCTTGATGCCGGGCGCTTCTTCTTCGTTGATGAACTCAACAGGGATGAACAGCGCGATCTTGGTGGTCCGGCGCAGGCGCATCAGATCCAGGTGGGTCGGCAGGTCTTTGACAACGTCACGCTGAACGTCGCGGCAGATGACGCGAACGTCTTCGTGGCCTTCAACCTTCAGGTTCCACAGGGTCGACTTGAACCGGCCCGCTTTCAGGCGCTTGAACAGGACGTTGAACGGAATATTGATCGGCAGCGGATCTTTGTCGCCACCAAAAACAATGCCCGGAACCATGCCGTCGCGGCGTGCTTGACGAGCGGCGCCCTTGCCTGTCCCCGTCCGTTCCAGAGCTACGAGATCAGGAATCTCACCAGCCATGATAAATCTCCAAATGTTAGGGCGGGCATCCTCCAAGGCTGTATGCCCGCGTGAAGCCGCGTCCTTAGCTTGATTCACCGGATTTGGAAAGGGCTTTTTAGAGCCAAGCTTTTTTGCGAGGCTCTGCCTCGCGCTCCGGGATATTTGGGGCCAGATGAATGAAGGATCCCATGCTTCATCTGGCCGAAAATATCCCGGGGGAGTCGCCCGGAACGGGCGGCGGGGGCAGAGCCCCCATTTTGCGGCGCTACTTCTGCCAGCGGCCTCCGAAATCTTCGGGGACCAGCAGGTTGTGCCGGCCAAGGCCGTTCACGTCGCGCTCACCACACAGGGCCATTGTCGTGTCCAGTTCTTTCTGGATGACGTCAAGCGCGGTGGTGACGCCCTTTTGCCCCATGGCGCCCAGACCATAGACAAAGGCGCGGCCGATATAGGTACCTTTTGCGCCCAGCGCCAAAGCTTTCAGAACGTCCTGACCGGACCGGATGCCGCTGTCGAGATGGACCTCGATATCGCCCCCCACCGCGTCCATGATTTCCGGCAACATCCGGATTGAGCTGAGCGCGCCGTCCAGTTGCCGCCCTCCGTGGTTCGAAACGACGATTGCGTCGGCCCCAAGCTTGGCGGCCATTTTCGCATCTTCGGCATCCAGAATACCTTTGAGGATGACCTTGCCGCCCCATTGCTCCATCAGCTTTTCAACCTTGGCCCAATCCAGACTGGGGTCGAACTGTTCCGCTGTCCAGGCCCCCAGTGACGAGGCGTCCGAGATGCCATCCACATGGCCGACGATATTGCCGAATTCGCGCCGATGCGCGCCCAGCATCTCGATCCCCCAGGCCCATTTGGTCATCAGGTTTGCGATGGTTTTTGGGGTCAGTTTTGGTGGTGCAGACAGGCCGTTTTTCAGGTCTTTGTGCCGTTGCCCAAGGATTTGCAGGTCCAGTGTAATGACCAAAGCCGAACATTTTGCATCCTTGGCGCGCTGGATCAGGCGGCTGACGTAATCGGTGTCCTTCATGGTATAAAGCTGGAACCAGAAGGGCTTGGACGTGTGCTCGGCCACATCCTCGATCGAGTTGATGGACATGGTGGACAGCGTAAAGGGCACGCCGAACTCTTCAGCGGCTTTGGCGGCCTTCATCTCACCATCCGCGTGCTGCATGCCGGTCAGACCCACTGGGGCCAGCGCCACAGGCATCGAGACATCCTGACCGATCATTTGCGATGCTGTTGAACGCCCGGCCATGTCCACCGCAACCCGTTGGCGTAGGCGGATGTCTGAAAAATCCGAGCTGTTATCGCGGAAGGTCTGCTCGGTCCAGCTGCCACTTTCGGCATAATCGTAAAACATCCGGGGCACGCGGCGTTCGTAAATGCGGCGGAGGTCTTCGATTGTCGTGATAACAGCCATGTTTTGACGCCTTTGTATTTTTGGTCAGTTTTTCACGCCAATTTCTAACATGACAGGGGCCCACGTCCAGTGACCAAAAAAAACCGCAGCAGGCCTATGCCGTGCTGCGGTTCGAAAAACACTCGGATACCGAGGGATTAGGCGGAATGCGCACCGTCTGAAAGAGATTTTACAAAGTCCAGAACCTCGGGCACTGGTTTGCCCGCCGCGATCTGGCTGACAATCGCAGATCCGACAACAGCTCCGTCCGCGACGCTTGCTATTGCCCTGGATTTTTCGGGCGTGTTGATGCCGAACCCGACGATCACGGGCAGGTCTGTGGCGGATTTGATCCGGGCCACTTCGGGGCCGACATTTGTGGCCTGCGCTTCGGCGGCACCTGTGATACCGGTGATCGAGACATAATAGACAAAGCCCGACGTGTTCTGCAGCACGCGGGGCAGGCGTTTGTCATCCGTTGTAGGTGTCGCAAGGCGGATAAAGTTCAGACCGGCGGCCTGAGCAGGCAAGCACAGTTCGTCATCTTCTTCCGGCGGCAGATCGACAACAATCAACCCGTCGATCCCGGCAGCTTTGGCGTCGGCCAGAAAGGTATCGACGCCACGGCTGTAGATCGGGTTGTAATAGCCCATCAGTACAATCGGGGTGGTGTCGTCGGTCTCACGAAACGCGCGGGCCAGATCGAGTGTGCGCTGCAAGGTCATGCCGCCGTCCAGTGCGCGTTGCCCTGCGGCCTGAATGGTTGGGCCATCCGCCATCGGATCTGTAAAGGGCAGGCCCAGTTCGATCACGTCAACACCGGCAGCAGGCAGACCCTTTACAATCTCAAGCGAAGTGTCGAAATCTGGGTCGCCCGCCATGATATAGGCGACAAAGGCTTTTTTCCCGTCGGCCTTCAGGGCGGCGAACTTGGCGTCGATACGTGTCATCAGCTATCCTTGCAATCGGCTTTGGACCTGATGTGCAGTACCTTTGGCCGGAAATCAATCCCGACCGGTCAGATTGGCCTAGAACCCCAGATGATAGCGCAGGAACAGGGCATTGGCACCGGGATTGAAGCTTTCGGTGCTGGCGTTCGACAGGTGGGTGACCGCCAGCGAGACCTTGTTGCCGCTGTCCAGAGTGTACCCTACGCCCAAAAGGCTGCGAATCTGAAAATTGCCGCCCAGATCGTTGTCATCATTCGAGGCGTTGTAATAGCCGGGCATCACGCTGAGTTCGGCAAACCAACGATCCGAGAACGCATAGACCCCGATAAGACCCGCCCCAATATGGGTGTCTCCATCCGTATCCACAGTCAGGGCTGTGCCCCAGCCGGCGCTAAAGCGGCTGGCCTGATGAAAGGGGCTGTGCTGGTATTCCAGTGAAAAGATCGCCTGATCCTCACCATTGCTATTCGAGAAATCTGCATAACCCGCGCCAAAAACGACGGATTGCGCTTGTGCAACTGAGGCGCCAAGCAAAAGGGCGGTGGTCAGGAAAAGGGATTTCATTTCTGGGTCTTCTCGTTGTCGCGATCTTTCTGATACTTGGGTACGATGGGTGGGGTGGCACAACTCACGCAAGTGCAAATTCGGTCACAGAATGGTTATGTTGCAAAACCGACTCAGGCGGTTTGTGACGCTCGGGTTGCGCATTTCACCCAACCTGCCTAGAAGACGCCGTCATATCGTTTCAGGAGGCCATGATGGGCTTTAAAATGGGAATCGTGGGTCTGCCGAATGTGGGGAAATCGACCCTGTTCAATGCGCTGACCAAAACCGCTGCCGCGCAGGCGGCGAATTTCCCGTTCTGCACCATTGAACCCAATGTGGGCGACGTGGCCGTACCTGACGACCGGCTGGACAAACTGGCCGCGATTGCGTCATCCAAGCAGATCATTCCCACGCGTATGACCTTTGTGGATATTGCCGGTCTGGTGAAGGGGGCCTCGAAAGGCGAAGGTCTGGGGAACCAGTTCCTTGCCAATATCCGTGAGACGGACGCGATTGCCCATGTGTTGCGCTGTTTCGAAGACGGTGACGTGACCCATGTGGATGGCCGCGTGGACCCGGTGGCCGATGCCGACACGATCGAGACCGAGCTGATGCTGGCCGATCTGGAAAGCATCGAAAAGCGCCGCGCCAATCTGGTGCGCAAGCTCAAGGGCAATGACAAAGAGGCGCAGCAGCAGGACCGTCTGCTGGCCACCGCGCAAGAGATGCTGGAAAACGGCAAACCCGCGCGCTTGGTTGAGGTCTCGGACGAGGACGCCAAGGCGTGGAAGATGCTGCAGTTGCTGACCACCAAGCCGGTGCTTTACGTCTGCAACGTGTCCGAAGAAGAAGCCGCCGAGGGCAATGAATACTCGGCCAAGGTCGCCGAAATGGCCGCGGCGCAGGGCAATTCCCACGTCATTATCAGCGCCAAGATCGAAGAAGAGATCAGTCTGTTGGAAGACGACGAGGCCGAGATGTTCCTGACCGAAATGGGTCTGGAAGAACCCGGCCTCGACCGTCTGATCCGCGCCGGTTACGACCTGCTCAAGCTGGAAACCTATTTCACCGTCGGCCCGAAAGAGGCCCGTGCCTGGACCATCCGCACCGGCACCGCCGCGCCGCAGGCCGCTGGCGTGATCCACGGTGATTTCGAAAAGGGCTTCATCCGCGCCGAGACCATCGCCTATGACGACTATATCGCCGCCAATGGCGAGCAGGGCGCGAAAGAGGCGGGCAAGATGCGGGCCGAGGGCAAAGGCTACATCGTCAAGGACGGCGATGTGATGCACTTCTTGTTCAATACCTGACACCAACCGTGCTCTGACGGTTCGCAATACTGGTTCTACATAGTCTGGACAGATGCGGTTTGGCATATATGTCTTATGCCGGGCCGCTGTTCTTTGCGGTTGCTGCAGAACCTGTTGGAGACTTTAAGTATGTCAGACGCCCCCGGGCTCACACCTCCTATTTCGTGGTCCACGCGGCTTGGGTTTCTTTTGCTGGTCATGGGCGGCGGCATTCTGATCGGCACAGTAACAGCGCCGGGCGCTTGGTATGCGGGTCTTGCCAAGCCTGTTTTCAATCCTCCGAACTGGGTTTTCGGACCGGTCTGGACCGTTCTGTACCTCCTGATCGCCATGGTTGGATGGCGGTTATTCACGTGGGATCGGGGAAGCTTGCTGATGAAGCTTTGGTGGGCGCAGATGGGGTTGAATTTCCTTTGGTCTCCGGCGTTTTTTGTCCTGCATCTGCCGTGGCTTGCTTTCGCTATTATCGTGTCGCTTTTCGCCGTGATAACGGGATTGATACTCGGACTTTGGCACAGGGATCGGGGGGCGGCGCTTGCGTTCATACCTTATTTGGCTTGGGTCGCTTTTGCCACAGCGCTCAATTTTGCGATTGCGGTCCTCAACTGATTGTCGTGCGGAGCCACAGCACCTCTTTTTACGCAAAGGTTATGCGGCTAGGGTTTGGGCCGGACATGCACCGGGAACTGTAAGACGTGATCGAAATCCGCGACCTTCAACTGCTCAGCGCGCTTGCGCGGCACAGACATTTTGCCAAGGCGGCCGAGGAATGCGGGATTTCGCAGCCGGCCTTTTCGATGCGCATCCGGAACCTTGAGGATCGGCTGGGCGTTTCAATCGTGCGCCGGGCCAACCGCTTTCAAGGTCTGACCGAAGAAGGCGAGATGATCGTCCAGCGGGCGCGGCGTATCCTGGATGACACCAAAGCGCTGGAACAGCAGGTTCTGGCGGCCAAGGGCGAGATCACAGGCACGCTGATGCTGGGTGTGATTCCCACAGCCATTGCCTTTACCGGACGCCTGATCAAACGGCTGCGGGACGCGCATCCGCGCATTGTGACCCGGATCGAAACCATGTCCGCCAGCGCGATCCAGCATCGTCTGGATGAGGGCAGTCTGGATGCGGGCATCACCTATGGTGACAGTATCGGCCGGGATTTGCGTCAGGTTCAGCCCCTGTACGAAGAGACTTATGTTCTGCTGGCCCCGGCGCATATGATCGACAGCCCGGACCCTATCCCATGGGCCCGCGTCGCGGATTTCCCGCTCAGCCTGCTTGAGCCTCAGATGCAGAATCGCCGTATTCTGGACCGGATATTCGCGGAACAAGGGCTGCATCCCGATGTTGTGGCGGAAACCAGCGGCTTTACCGCCTCGATGGTGATGGCGCGCGAAGGGTTGGCGGCCACGGTGGTCCCGCGCGTCTTGGTGCGGGCGCTGGGCGATCTGAAGGGGACCAAAGCGCTGTCTTTGGTCGATCCGGTGGTCAGCAAACCCATTTGTCTGGCCACTTTGACCCGCGACCCGGAGCTGCCCACAATCGAGGCGCTGCGCGCTGTTGTCGCCTCATTGCGCTGATAAGTTTTCTTTATCGTGCGATTGAGATATGCGATTTGACGATATGCTACTCTGATGAGAAAGAGTCGACTCTCATACGGAGGAAAGCATGGCACCCTTGGACACCAAGCCATCCGACGCAAAACAAGGCGTTTGGAAGTCAGGTAAAGGCAAAGGACGGCACACACCAAAAGGCCGTCAATTCACAGATCAGGCACAGGCCGACATTCTTGGTCTGCTGGGCGACCGCCCGCGTCGCCGTGATCTGCTGATCGAATTTCTGCATTTGATTCAGGATGAATACGGCCATATCAGCGCCGATCACATCGCAGCACTTGCGGTCGAGATGCGGATTGGCCAGGCCGAGATTTATGAGACGGCGACCTTCTATGCCCATTTCGATGTGGTGAAAGAAGATGAGGTGCCTCCGCCCGCGCTGACCATCCGTGTGTGTGATTCGCTGTCGTGTGAAATGGCCGGTGCCCAGCAACTGCAAAAGGCGCTGGAAGACGGGCTTGATCGGTCGCAGGTGCGTGTCCTCCGCGCGCCCTGCATGGGCCGCTGCGATACCGCTCCGGTTTTGGAGATCGGGCACAACCATATCGACCACGCGACCCCTGAAAAGGTGCAGGCCGCAATTGCTGCCGATGACACCCATGCCCATGTGCCGGACTACGAAGCCTTTGCCGCCTATGAGGCCAACGGCGGTTACGCCAAGCTGAAAGAGCTGCGCGAAGGCGGCGATTGGGAGAAGGTGCAGGAAGACGTTCTGTCCTCGGGCCTGCGCGGTCTGGGCGGCGCTGGCTTCCCGTCGGGCAAGAAATGGGGCTTTGTTCGCATGAACGAAGGCACCCGTTATCTGGCCGTGAATGGTGATGAGGGCGAGCCCGGCACGTTCAAAGATCGCTATTATCTGGAACGCACGCCGCATGTATTTCTTGAGGGCATGTTGATCGCCGCCTGGGCGGTCGAGGCACAAACCTGCTTCATCTATATGCGCGACGAATATCCGGCGGTTCTGGAAATCCTGCGCCGCGAGATTGCCGCGCTGGAAGAGGCCGGAATTGTTGAGCCCGGCTATATCGATCTGCGCCGGGGGGCTGGTGCCTATATCTGCGGCGAAGAATCCGCGATGATTGAATCGATCGAAGGCAAAAAGGGCCTGCCGCGTCACCGTCCTCCGTTCGTGGCGCAGGTTGGGGTCTTTAACCGCCCGACCTTGGTGCACAATGTCGAGACGCTGTACTGGGTGTCGAAGATTTGCCGCGAAGGGCCGGAATGCCTCAACAGCACTGAAAAGAACGGCCGCAAGGGTCTGCGCAGCTATTCGGTCTCCGGACGCGTGGCGCAGCCCGGTGTTTACCTGCTGCCTGCTGGGTCGACCATTCTGGACGTGATTGATGCCGCTGGCGGTATGGCCGAAGGGCAGACCTTCAAGGCGTATCAGCCGGGTGGGCCGTCCTCGGGTCTGTTGCCTGCGTCGATGGACGATATTCCGCTGGATTTCGACACGCTGCAACCGCATGGCACCTTCATCGGCTCGGCCGCTGTGGTGGTTCTGTCCGATCAGGACACCGCCCGCGATGCGGCGCTGAACATGCTGCGGTTTTTCGAAGATGAAAGCTGCGGCCAGTGTACGCCCTGCCGTGCTGGCTGCGAAAAGGCGGTGAAACTGATGCAGGCAGACAAGTGGGACACCGATCTGCTGGAAGACCTGTGTCAGGTCATGGGCGATGCCTCGATCTGTGGCCTGGGGCAAGCGGCCCCGAATCCGATCCGCCTAGTCATTAAACACTTCGCTGACGAAATCTGAGGGGAGACAGAGCCATGCTAGACGCAAGCCCAAACAAGACCGTCACCTTCAACCTGAACGGCGAAGATGTCACCGTGCCCGAGGGCTGGACCATCTGGGAAGCCGCGAAAGGCCAAGGGTTCACCATCCCGCACCTGTGCCACAAACCGCAGCCGGGTTATCGCCCCGATGGCAACTGCCGCGCCTGTATGGTTGAGGTGGAAGGCGAGCGTACTCTGGTCGCGTCGTGCATCCGTCCGGCCGCAGACGGTATGGTTGTGAAAACCGACAGTGACCGCGCTGAGAAATCGCGTGCCATGGTCATGGAACTGCTGGTCGCGGATCAGCCCGAAGAGGCGCACGACACTTCCAGCCATTTCTGGGATATGGCGAAGCTGAACGATGTCAGCGAAAGCCGGTTCCCGGCGAAAGAGGCCGAGAAAATCCCGCTGCTGGATGACAGCCACGTAGCGATGCGCGTCAATCTGGACGCCTGCATCAACTGTAACCTCTGCGTCCGCGCCTGCCGCGAGGTGCAGGTGAATGACGTGATCGGCATGGCCGGTCGTGGTCACACGGCGCAGGTGGTTTTCGACCAGAACGACCCGATGGGCGATTCAACCTGTGTCGCTTGTGGCGAATGTGTTCAGGCCTGCCCCACCGGCGCCCTGATGCCCGCCACCGTTTTGGACGACCAGCAAAAGGGCGACAGCAAGGATTACGACTCTGAGACCGAAAGTGTCTGCCCGTTCTGCGGTGTGGGCTGTAAGGTCTCGCTGAAGGTCAAGGACGGCAAGGTCAAATATGTCGAAGGCATCAACGGCCCCGCCAACGAAGGCCGACTGTGCGTCAAAGGCCGGTTCGGCTTTGACTATATCCACCACCCGCACCGCCTGACCAAGCCGCTGATCCGGCGCGAGGACGCCCCCGAAAAGGGTCTGAACGTCGATCCCGCGAACCTGTCGACCCATTTCCGCGAAGCGACATGGGAAGAGGCGATGGACCTTGCGGCTTCCAAATTGGTGGCCCTGCGCGACGAAGATCCGCGCAGTGTTGCGGGCTTTGGCTCGGCCAAATGCACCAACGAAGAAGCCTATCTGTTCCAGAAGTTCATCCGCCAGGGCTTCCGCCACAACAATGTCGACCACTGCACCCGTCTGTGCCACGCGTCGTCCGTGGCCGCGCTGATTGAAAACGTCGGCTCGGGCGCGGTGACGGCTGCGTTCAATGACATCAAGGACGCCGACGTGGCGATCATCATCGGGTCGAACCCGATTGAAAACCACCCCGTTGCGGCCACCTATTTCAAGCAGTTCGCCAAGCGCGGCGGCAAGCTGATCGTGATGGACCCGCGCGGTGTTGGCATGCGCAAGTTCGCTGACGAAATGCTGCAGTTCCGTCCGGGCGCGGATGTGTCGATGCTCAACGCGATCATGAACGTGATTGTCGAGGAAGAGCTCTATGACAGCCAGTACATCCACCGCTGGACCGAGAACTGGGAGGCCGAGAAAGAGCATCTGCGCCAGTTCACACCCGAGGCGATGGCCCCGATCTGTGGCATCGAACCCGAACAGCTGCGCCGCGTCGCGCGCATCTTTGCGCAGGCCAAGGCCGGTCTGATCTTCTGGGGCATGGGCGTCAGCCAGCACATCCACGGCACCGACAATTCGCGTTGCCTGATCAGCCTTGCTCTGATGACCGGCAACGTTGGTAAACCCGGCGCGGGTCTGCACCCGCTGCGCGGTCAGAACAACGTGCAGGGGGCCTCGGACGCGGGTCTGATCCCGATGTTCCTGCCGGATTACCAGACCGTGACGGACGATGGCATTCGCGCCAAGTTCAACGAGGTCTGGAACTCGGACGACTTCTCGAACGAGAAGGGCCTGACGGTGACCGAGATCATCGATCAAGCCTATCAGGGCAACATCAAGGGCATGTACATCATGGGTGAAAATCCGGCCATGTCTGACCCGGATGTGAACCATGCTCGTGACGCGCTGGCCAAGCTGGACCTGATGATCGTGCAGGACATCTTCCTGACCGAGACGGCGAACTATGCCGACATCATCCTGCCCGCTTCGGCGCTGTATGAGAAGAACGGCACCGTGTCGAACACCAACCGTCAGGTCCAGCGGGTACGTCCGGCCGTGACACCTCCGGGTGAGGCGCGCGAGGATTGGGCGATTACCGTTGAACTGGCGCAGCGCATCGGTCTGAACTGGGATTACACAGATGTATCTCAGGTGTTCGATGAGATGAAACTGACGATGAACTCGCTCAACAACATCACATGGGACCGCCTGAAGACCGAGACGATCACCTATCCGTCTCTGTCGGAAACTGATCCCGGTCAGTCCATCGTGTTTGGTGACGGTTTCCCGCGCGCGGACGGCAAGGCCAAGTTCACCCCGGCCAGCGTCATCCCGCCCGATGAGGCCCCGGATGACGAATACCCGATGATCGCCACCACCGGCCGTCAGCTGGAACATTGGCACACCGGGTCGATGACCCGCCGGTCCAACGTTCTGGACGCGGTTGAGCCCGAGGCGAACTGCTCGATGAACCCGCGGACCCTGAAATTGATGGGGATCGAGCCGGGTGAGATGATCCGTTTGACCACCCGTCGCGGCTCGATCGAGATCATGGTGCGCGCCGACCGGGCGATTGCCGAGGATATGGTGTTCATCCCGTTTGCCTATGTCGAGGCGGCGGCGAATATCCTGACCAACTCGGCCATCGACCCCTATGGCAAAATCCCCGAGTTCAAATTCTCGGCGATCCGGGTCGAAAAGATCGAAGACGCCATCGCGGCAGAATAACTCTGAAAAGGCGGCCCAAGTGGCCGCCTTTTTCTTTGACAGCAAGATATTGTGACTTTTTGCGTTGCTACGAGATCTGGGGGATAAGAAAATGACCACACCTCCCGCCGGGCATGACGGCCCCTATGACGCGCCGGTCGAAGTTCGGGGGTTTCGCGTCTTGCCGGAATGGATCGATTATAACGGCCATATGAATGTCGGCTTTTATGGCGTGGCGTTTGATATGGGGCTGGAACGGTTGATGATCGACCATCTTGGGCTGGGGGAACCACAGGTCACAGCATTGGGGCAGGGGCCGTATATCCTGCAATCGCATATGAATTTCCTGCGTGAAGTGCAGCAGGACGAGCCGTTCTACTACCGGTTTCGCATGCTGGACGCCGATCACAAGCGAGGCCATTATTTTGCGCAGATGATCTCGGAAACGGACGATGCGCTCTGCGCCACACAAGAGGCGTTGTTCATGAATGTCAGCCATGACACGGGACGCTCTGCGCCATATCCGGACTGGGCTGCAGCGCGACTGGCCCGCATGGTGCAAGATCATGCCGAATTGGACACCGCGCCGCAGGTCGGACAAGCCATTGGTATTCGGCGCTGAAAGGCGTCAGTAGTCGCGCTCAAAGAACACGCCCAAACCGGTTTCACCGCGCCCGTCCACCGTGCCCCGAACGGTGAAATTGTCGTTCACATCCAGGTTCAGGTTCACTTCGGTATCGCCCTCGGTGTTGACGGTGAAATCGGTGTAGAGGTTGTCGCTCAGATAGGCACCGGCACCCAGACGCCCTGCGCCGCCTTCGCTGGCGCCGATATCCACCGTGTCCACCCCGGTCGAGTCGCGCAGACCCTTGGTCGCGTCCCCGCCAGCGCCGCTCAGCTGTGCCAGCGAGGCGGCCATCTGGGCGATCACAAAGGGTGAGATTTCAGAGAAACGGTTCCCGAACAGCAACAGGGCCAACGCCTCTTCGGGGGGGCGTTCGGGGTCAGAAAAAACATCGACCTCAGGGGCGTTCAGCGGTCCTGCGATTTCAATCGTGGCGGTCCCATCTGACGTGCTGGCCGAGGATTCGAACTCGATATAAGGGGTCAGGTCGCCTTGCAGGGTCACAATCCCTTTGGTCAGGGCAAGCCTGCGGCCCAGAATGTCAAAGTTACCCCGGATCAGTTCGATCTGCCCGGACGGGATGACCGAGGCCGTGGTGCCCCGAATGAAAATGCTTCCGCCCAGCTCGGCGTTGACACCGCGTCCGCGTACAAAGACGGCACGCGGGGCCAGCAGGCCGATATCCAGCGATATGCGCGAGTCGCTTGGGGCTGCGTCCTCTTCCACCACCAGACGGGCGCGTTCGCGGGTGATAAAGCCGGCTTGGCTTTCGTTGATATGTTCGATCTCGGGGATAGGGGCCGCACCGACTGCACCAGAGGCGGCGGCCAGATTGATGTTCGTTTCCTCAAAGGTGATCTGACCCGACAGGGCGCTGTTGCCTGCCAAAGCTCCGGACAGGGTGATCTCACCATTCAGTTGGGTTTCGTAAAGCAGCTTGTCGGTCAGCACCAACTGATTCAGCCGCGTGACGATGTTGGCGTTCAGCGGCGGGGTCAGGTCGATGGGCCCCGAGACAGTGAAATTGCCGCCTGCGCGCATACCTCCGCTCAGCGAAATGGTCGCGCGGCTTTGCGCCAGATCGACCGAGCCGCTGATGCCGGTTATCGTTTGCCCGATCTCAGGCAGCGCCAGTGACGTGCCCGATGTGGTGATCGTCCCGCTGAGAGAGCTGAGCGCAGGTTTACCCTTGAGGCGTAGATTGTGCCGGGCCGTGCCTTCGATCTGGTTGGGCGTGATAAAGAGATTGGCAATCCCCAGATTAACACCGCCCTGTGCCTGCAGGTCGGCCTCGCCCGAGTTTTCGTCGAACGTGCCTTTGACGGTGCTGTTGATGTCTGCGGGGCCATTGGCCGCGCCATCGATGGTCCAGACGCCGTTGCTGCGCTTGGCATTGCCGTTTGCTGTCACCGAACCGGGGAATTCGGGCGCAAATCGCTCAATCCTGTTCAGCTTGGCCTCGAAATCCACATCTGCCGAGCCATCCGCGTCAACCGTGCCGGTCGCGGCCGCGTAAGAACTTTCTGGCCCACTCAGCCGCAGCGTACCTTCAAGCCCAGCGCTGGTTGGGGCGGCATTGCCCTCCAGTGTCAGCGGGCCCGAGGCCAGGGTTGTCACCCGCGCCAGATCATCCAGCCGGGCCGAGAAATCCACCCCCCCGGCCTGACGATCAAGCTGGCCGGATGCGTTGGCGGACAGGGCGGTGCCCTGCAGGCTGAAGGTGCGGATATCCACCGCGCCATCGCCCCGCTCGGCGTCGACGGTCAGCGTTGTGCGGCCCTGCACCAGCTTGTCGACCAGTTCGATACCGGTCTGTATGTCATCTGCCTGAACGCCGCCCTGCACATCAAAGGTCTTGCTGGCCAGCGTCGCGTTGCCCTTGGCATTGGCCAAGATCGAGCCGCCCAAATCCAGTTGGGCCAGCCCGGAAAACAGCGACAGGTCGGGGGCGTTCACACGGGCGCTGCCGTCTATGGACAGATCGCCGGTCGGGTCATCGATGGTAGCTGCGACCTGCGCGGTCAGGGCGGTGCCATTCACCGTCGCCTGCCGGATATCGATCTGATCTGCGGTGCGCGCGCCATCCCATTTGAGTGTGGTGGTGCCGGTCAGCAGGGGGTCAATCTCGGACATGCCGGTTGTGACATCCTGCGCAGTGACGCTGGCGGTTCCGTCGAATTCCAGCGTCTGTACGGTGCCTTTCCCATCCAGTTGCGCCTGCAGCGCACCGCTGAGGTCACGCTGGGCCAGCCCGGAAAAGACCGACAGATCGGGTGCATTCAGACTGGCCTGGCCATCGATGGTCAGGTTGCCATCGGGTGTTGTCACATCGCCGCTGGCGCTGGCCTGTGCCGCCTCGCTGTTCAGGTCAAATTCGCGAATGGTGATGCCGTCGCTGCCACGGCTGGCGTCCAGTGTGATGGTCGTCTCACCTTTGATCACCGGATCGATATCGTCGCGCCCTGTGACCAGATCGCGCCCTTCGATGGTGACCTTGCCATCAAAGCTGTGCTCCAGCGGCGAGCCGGTTCCTTCCACGCGGGCTGATGCCGTTCCGCCCAGATCAAACTGCGCCAGCTCTGAGAAGCGTGACAGATCGGACGCCTCAAGCGTGGCCGATCCATCCACCGTCAGGCCCGTTGTCAACCCGTTGATCAGCGCATCCAGCGCCAGCGTATAGTCGGTTCCCACCAGCTCAAACCCCGACAGGTTCACCGACTGATCGCTGCCGTAGTCGAACTGCCCGTCCAGAGTGACCCGGTCCCCCAGCGCAATGTTCAGGGCCTGATCGCTCAGGTCGATTCCGTCGACGATGGCCTGCAGATCACCGGTCACGGTAAAGGCGTCGCCCTGTTCCAGCGTGCCTTGCGCCGTGATCCGGGCATTGTCCAGTTTCACTTGCGGTGCTGCAAAGGCCGAGGCGGTCAGGCTCAGGTCCCACAGATTGCCGTTCTTTTGGTCGAACAGCGCCGAAACCTGAGCCGCCTCGATCGAGGTTTCACCCCCTCCGCCCGGCAGAAGCACCGTGTCGCCCTCGGGCGGGGTGATCCGACCTTGCAACGCGGCCAGTTGCAGGGTGCCGCCCTCTGCCAGTTGCAATTCACCCTTCAAATCCAACGCCTGTGTGGTCAGTTCCAGATCGGAAATGTCCAATGCGCCGTTCGGTTTGGTCTGACCGTCGACAAAAAGCCGGGTCTTGGTGCCAAAAAACGGGTCAATATCCTCGGTCAGGAATGGCGTGAGGTCGCCGCCCAGATCGGCGGTAAAGGCGATCCCGTCCGCTGCGCCGCTTTCCGCGGCCTGAAGTTCGACCTGACCCGTCAGTCGCGGCTGCTTATCGCTGCTCAGGGCGATGTCGGCGATAAAATCGGTCAGTGGCCCCTCGCCCTTGATGGTCAAACCAATCGGGGGGCTGTCGGGAATTTTCAGCGCGGTCGAGATCAACCCGCCCTCGGCCTCGTTCACATCCAGATCCAGCGTGATCTGACGCGATGAATTCTCGAACCCGGCCGTCAGCCGCACCCGGTCGCCTGCGCGGTCCAGACGGGTGACGTCGATGTTTGTGTCCAACGCCCCATCCGCCAGCGACAGGTTCCCGGTTACCGACAGCGCAGCGGACACACCGATCAGGGGTTCACCCAACAACAGCTCATCAATGCGGATTTCGCCGATTTCGACCGAAACGGGCAATTCGGGCAATTGAAAGGGCTGGGTTTCAGCCGACGGCGGCGGGGCCTCTTTCGTGGTGGTGCCGGGCGCGCGGGCAATGTCGATCTCTTGCGCGGTCAGAGTGTTGACCGAGAACCGCCCCCGGATCAGGGCCAGCCGGTTCCAGTCCAACTCGGCGTCCTTGATGGTCAGCCATACGCCTTCATCGTCGGACACGGTGATCTCTTGGATGGTCGCACGTGCGCTCAGCGCGCCTTGCAGGCCCTTGACGGTGACGTTCTGATCGTCACCCGACAGCGTGTCCTGCAGGAAACGTTCCAGCATGCTGCCGCCACCATCCTCGTCTTGTGCGAAGGCGGGCGGCGCGGTCAGGATCAGCACCGTGGTGACAACCGGATATGCGTATTGCCGTATCAAAATGCCTGTCCGATCCCGATATAGAACTGCAATCCGCTGCCCGTGTCGCCCTGCACCGGCAGGGCCAGGTCCAGACGCAGCGGGCCAAACCCACCCAGATCATAGCGCACACCCAGCCCGGCGCCCGAATGAAATTCCGCATCATTGCCGATGAAAGATGACGTATCCACGGTTCCGAAATCGTAAAACCCAACCAGAGAGATCGCGTCAGTGATTTTTCCCCGAACTTCACCCGACAACCCCAGGAAGGATTTGCCCCCGGCCACGCCCCCATTGACGGGAATGCCGAGGCTTTCAAAAGGTTGCCCGCGCACTGTCCCAGCCCCGCCCGAGAAGAACAGGAAATCTGGTGTCACACCATCCAGTTCCGGGCCAATCACAGATCCCAGCTGTACCCGGCCCGCCAGAACAATGCGCCCACCGGTGCCAAGGCTGGTATAGGCGCGACCATCGGCAAACAGCCGGATGCCGTTTTCAGTCCCGCTGAGCCCCGCAAAGGGCATGGCCTGCGCGTCCAGATAATAGCCCCGCGTGGCGCTGACCTTGCTGTCGCGCTGGTCCCACTCGGTCCGGAAAGGCAGGATGAAATAGCGAAACTTGCGCCCATTGCCAAAGGCGTCATCGGCGTCGGAAAACTGGAACCCGGCTGAGGCTTCGGCATATAGCCGATCCGAAAACGTACGGCGGGCACCATAGGCAACCGAGGCCACGCTGACATTGTAGTTCTCGGTATTCCGCCGCTCCAGCAGGGCGCTGTAGAACGTGTTGTCATCCGGGCCCAGCCGGTCGGGCTGATCCAGACGCAGGCCGATGCGACCATCCAGATCCTCCGACCCACCGATATTGCGCAGCGCGGCCTCGAACCGCAGGCGTTCGGCGCGGCGAAAGACGTTGCGATGCGTCCAGGTCGCGGTCACATCCAGCCCGGCATTTGACGCCAGTTCAACGCCAAAGGTCAGGCGACGCTTGGGCAGGTCTTCGAAGGTTGCATCGAAATCCAATGTGCCGTCGGGATTGGGGGTCTCACGTTCCTGAATCGAGACGACGCTGAACGTACCGGTGCGGCGCAGCCGGGTGCCCACCTTTTGAATTGCGGCAGGGGAGTAGACTTCACCCTCCGGAAAACCCGCGATCTTGTTGATCGAATGATGGCGCACATCGGTGTCACCCTTGATGAACATCCGGCCAAAGGTCAGGCGCGGTCCGGGGGCCAGATCAATCTCGGCATCCAGCCGGTTTTGCGCATGGCGGGCGATGACGGTCTGACCCTCGACCCCGGCCTTGGCGTGACCAGCATCGCGCCAGCCCTGAACCCCGGCAGAGGCGGCCTGTTGAATGGCGCCGGTTGTCGCCAGTTTCCCGGGTGCGAAGTCTTCGGGCAGGATCGTGTCGGCGGCAAGCGGGGCAACACGTGCGGTGCCGAATCTGAAGGTCGGGCCGGTCTCAATAGAGATCACAGCGCGGTTGAACGCATTGGGCACAGTGAGCGAGCTGATATCCGCGGCCTCTGTTCCATCCAGCTTGATGCTGACGACCGGGCTGAAGTACCCCTCATCATACAAAATCTGCACGATGGTGCGATAATCGGACAGGGCGGCTGACAGGATTTCCAGCGGCGTTTCAAGCCCGCGGTCTTCGGCGGTTACGACCGAAGATGTCTCCTCGATCCGTTCAACCAGAGCCTTTGGTGCGCCGGGCGCAGACAGGGTTGTTTCCAGTGCTGCCAGGGACGAGGGCAAAACGGTGGCGACCATGCCGGCAAGGCAAAGTTTCAAGAAGCCCCGTGGCTTGCTGTCCCGCATCTATTGGCTCCAACTGCCCCAAGTCGAAATCTGTTTTGCCGCGCGGTGCCGTGCGACGGCTGATTGACTATCAGTTAGACCATCAGTTGTGATGCAGGGAAAGAGCTTATCGAAGGCGGGATGGAATTAACCGGGCCTGTTGTCGTCAGGACCCGGCATTGCGAAACCAACGGATGATCGCTTGACGATCCTCGGGTTCCATATAGGTGATATTGGCGGGCGGCATGGCATGAGTCACACCTGCTTGCAGGTATATCTGCTTGGCGTTGCGGGCAATGTCCCCCTCGGTTTCCAGCAATACGCCTTTCGGGGCCCAGAGAATCCCCTCCCACACCGGTTCGCGCGCATGGCACATGGAGCAACGCCCAAGGACGATATCATGCGCTTCGTCGAACCCGTCGGCAGCGGCGAATTTCTGTTCGAACGGTGTCAGGGGCTGTGCCTCGGCCTCTTCCAGAGGTTTGTACATCGGCGCGGTGGACAGCCACATGATGGCGATGAACAGAATGGCGGTGACAGCCCAGGTCCAGGTCGGATTCCCAGCACGGGCATGGCGGGTGTTGAAGTAATGCCGGATGGTCACGCCCATCAGAAACACCAGCGCGGCGATGATCCAGTTATACTCGGTCGCAAAGGCCAGCGGATAATGGTTCGACAGCATCAGGAACACCACCGGCAGCGTCAGATAGTTGTTGTGGGTTGACCGCAGCTTGGCGATCTTGCCGTATTTCGGATCGGGTGTGCGTCCGTTTTTCAGGTCATCTACCACGATGCGCTGGTTCGGCATGATGATGAAAAACACATTGGCCGTCATGATCGTGGCGGTGAACGCCCCCAGATGCAGCATCATCGCGCGCCCGGTGAAAATCTGGTTGTACCCCCAGCCCATCGCCACCAGCAGCACAAACAGCAGCACCATCAGCAGGGTCGGGTGCTGCCCCAGCTGCGACTTGCAGAGAAAGTCATAGACCAGCCAGCCCACCGTCAGCGATGCCGCCGAGATCAGGATGCCTTGCCACAGCGCCAGATCGGCCTTTTCCGCGTCGATCAGATAAAGCTCACCCCCCACCCAATAGACGATCATCAACAACGCAGCACCGCTGAGCCAGGTGGCATAGCTTTCCCATTTGAACCAGGTCAGGTGGTCGGGCATGCGTTCGGGCGCGACCAGGTATTTCTGGATGTGATAAAATCCGCCGCCATGCACCTGCCATTCCTCGCCATCCGCCGGGCCGGGTATGTTGCGGTTCAGGCCAAGGTCCAGTGCGATAAAGTAAAAGGACGATCCGATCCATGCGATGGCGGTGATCACGTGCAGCCAGCGCACGGCAAACGCCATCCAATCCCAGAACACGGCGAATTCGAACATAAGGGGCCTCTCCGACAGGGTCCTGTCACACTAGGCAAACGGGCTTTTCTTCGGTATTCCCGTATATTGTCAAACTGTATCAAAAAAAACGATAAGATGTCCTATCTCGACAATATCCGTACCTTTGTCCGTGTTTATGATCTGGGCAGCATGTCCGCTGCGGGGCGCGACTTGCGGATTTCGCCCGCCGTGACCTCGGCGCGGATTTCTCAGCTTGAGGATCATCTGGGCGTCCGGCTGTTTCAGCGCACCACGCGCAACCTCAGCCCGACCGAGCAGGGCCGGGCGTTCTATCCCGGCGCGGCGGCTGTTCTTGAGGCAGTGGAGGATGCCGAGGCGCAGGTTACTCACCTGACCGAAGCGCCGCGCGGATCTTTGTTTGTTGCGGCGCCTCTTGGGGTGGGGCGGCGGTTGCTGGCCCCTCACGTGCCGGATTTCCTTGCAGACTACCCCGAGATCGACGTGCGTCTGCGCCTGACGGATCGCTCTGTGGACCTGACGACTGAGGGGTTGGATCTGGCGTTTTTCATCGGTCAGCCCGAGGACAGTACCCTGCGCATCCGTAAGATTGCCGATTGTCAGAGAGTGCTTTGCGCCGCGCCGGAATACTTGCAACGCCGGGGTATGCCACACACAGGGGCAGATTTGATTTCAGGCAAACACGAATGCCTGAACCTGCGGTTTCCGGGGGCGACGGAGTTTCAGTGGCAGTTGGACACCCCCGAGGGCCCAAAGCGCTTTGCCGTGTCGGGGCGGTTTGAGTGTGATGATGGCGACGTGCTGACGGATTGGGCGTTGTCGGGGCAGGGGATCGCCATGAAGCCGGTATTCGAGGTTGCCGAACATCTGAGCACTGGACGTTTGGTACCCGTCGCGACCGAGACGCCCCCGGTACCGGTTCAGATGGCCTGTCTTTACACCCATCGCCGCCATCAGGACCCCAAGGCGCGCCTGTTCATGGATTTCATGATCGCGCGTATCGGGAAGGTGGTGCGCAGTTCGGAAGCTTCGGGTTAACAAAAGCTCCCGCTCCTGTTTGCGCCCTCCGGGCGCGGCACAGCGTTGGGCTTGGCGCTGCGGCTGTGCCGCAGCGCGGTCGCGAAGGGACATCTATGGTTCGTTTGAATTTTAGTGCAGCCGCGCCACGCCTGAAAGGCGTGGCGCCCGGCCCAACGGGAAGCGCCCCGCAAGGGGCGACTGACGGGCGGGAGCCTCGGACGTTGCGGCTCAGCTGCCCCGGTAGGTTGAATAGCCGTAAGGTGAGAGCAATAGGGGGACGTGATAATGCGCTTCCGGGTCGGACATGCCGAACCGGATTGGCACCTCGTCCAGAAACAGGGGGTCTTCGGCGGCCTGACCTGATGCGCGCAAATAGTCCCCGGCATAGAATACCAGCTCGTAACGGCCTGTTTTGAAATCCTCTTGCGGCAGGATCGGGCTGTTGGTGCGGCCGTCTGAATTGGTCTCTACCTCAGCCAGTTTGCGGCGGGTGTCCCCGCTGACCTCAAAAAGCGCGATTTTCAGCCCTTGGGCCGGGCAGCCGCGTGCTGTGTCCAGAACATGGGTCGTCAGATAACCTGCCACCGGGCTCTCCTGTGTTTTGTCTTTTGCTTTGGTCCAGTCTGACGCAAAGTTCATAACAGTGGAACTGCCGAAAGAACCGGAAACAGCGTTCGGATTAGTTTGATAATCCCCGCGCCCGTTCCGGGGTAAGGCTGTTGAAACGCTTAGGAATGGAAGAGAGCATGCAGCCGCCCCGATACCCTCGTGACATGATTGGATATCGTGCGAACCCGCCCGATGCAAAATGGCCGGGTGGCGCGAAGATCGCCGTCCAGTTCGTTCTGAACTATGAAGAGGGGGGCGAGAATAACGTTCTGCACGGAGATGCCGCATCCGAGGCGTTTCTGTCCGAGATCGTCGGCGCCGCGCCTTGGCCGGGGCAGCGGCATTGGAACATGGAATCGATCTATGAGTATGGCGCGCGCGCGGGGTTTTGGCGGTTGCATCGGTTGATGCAGGATGTGCCGATCACGGTCTACGGGGTGGCGACGGCTTTGGCCCGGTCGCCGGATCAGGTGGCCGCGATGAAGGCCGCGGGGTGGGAGATCGCCAGCCATGGCCTGAAATGGGTCGAACACAAGGACATGCCCGAGGCGCAGGAACGCGCCGAGATCGCCGAGGCCATTCGCCTGCATACCGAAGTTGTGGGCGAGCGCCCCCGAGGCTGGTACACCGGGCGCTGTTCGGAAAACACCGTGCGGCTGGTGGCCGAAGAGGGCGGCTTTGCCTATGTGGCCGACACCTATGCCGACGATCTGCCCTATTGGATGCAGACCAGCGGGCGGGATCAGTTGATCGTGCCCTATACGCTGGATTGCAACGACATGCGCTTTGCCACGCCGCAGGGGTTCAATGCGGGGGATCAGTTCTATTCCTACCTCAAGGACAGTTTCGACGTGCTTTACGCCGAAGGTGAGGCAGGGGCACCCAAGATGTTGTCGATTGGTCTGCATTGCCGCCTGATTGGACGACCGGGGCGGGTGATGGCGCTGAAACGGTTTCTGGACTACGTGCGCGGGTTCAATGACGTGTGGTTCGCCACGCGGCTGCAGATTGCCGAGCATTGGGAGGCACATCACCCACCAGCGCGGCAGCCGAAGCCCTCGCAGATGGAGCGTGAGGAATTTGTTGCCGCCTATGGTGGTATCTTTGAGCATTCGCCGTGGATTGCGGAACGTGCGTTCGATTTGGAACTTGGGCCTGCGCATGACACCGTTGGCGGGTTGCACAATGCGTTGGCGCGTATGTTCCGGTCCGCCTCGGACGCGGAACGTCTGGGCGTATTGACGGCGCATCCGGATTTGGCTGGCAAATTGGCGCAGGCCAAACGTTTGACGCAGGAAAGCACGTCCGAGCAGGCCTCGGCCGGGTTGGATGCTTTGACAGATGAAGAACGCGCGACTTTCACCGATCTGAACCAGCGCTATACCGAGACATTCGGGTTTCCGTTCATCATTGCCGTGCGCGATCACGACAAAGCCTCGATCCTGCAGGCGTTTCAGCGGCGGATCGCGCAGGATCGAGAGGTGGAATTCGCTGAAGCCTGCCGTCAGGTTGAGCGCATTGCGGAATTCCGGTTGCGGGATGTGCTGCCCTCATGACGCGCCGGATCGTTGCCAAACCGCTGACGGCTGAGGCGTTCGCGCCTTTTGGGGATGTGATCGAGGTTTCCGGCGAGCCGGACAAGATCATCAATCAGGGGCAGTGTGGTCGGTATCATGATCGCGCGGCTTTGTCGTTTTCCGAAGGGCGCGCGGGCGTCAGCCTGTTCAACGCCAATCCGCGCAGCCTGCCGTATCAGGTGGATATGGTGGAACGGCATCCGGAGGGAAGTCAGACGTTCATTCCGATGACGCAGCATCCGTTTCTGGTCATCGTTGCCCCGGATATTGAGGGGCAACCGGGTGAGCCCGTCGCGTTCATCACCGCGCCCGGACAAGCGGTGAATTATCACCGGGGCACGTGGCACGGAGTTTTGACGCCGCTACATGCGCCGGGTTTGTTCGCGGTGGTGGATCGGATCGGAGAGGGAGCCAATCTGGAAGAGGTCTGGTTCGATGCGCCTTATGAGGTCGTCGCTGGATAAAGCGCGCTCCCGCCCGGTCCCGGGCGCATCAAAGATGCTTAGGACCCGTTGGGCCGGGCAGCGCGCGGGCAAGCCCGCCCGCTGCGGTTGGCGCCGGTTCAGGACGCCGCCATCAGGCGGGCGACGTCGAGCATGCGCGCGGAAAATCCCCATTCATTGTCATACCAGCCGAAGATACGGACTTGAGTGTCGTCGACCACGCGTGTTTCAGGGCCCGCGATGACCAGCGATTCAGGTCGGGTGCGCAGGTCGGACGACACCAGTGGCTGATCCGTCCAGCCCAAAACAGGCGACTGGTCGACGGCCTTACACAATTCGGCCTGAAACCGATCGGCGGACATGCCGCGCTCAAGCGTTGCTACCAGATCAACCGCGGACACGCTGGCGGTTGGCACACGCACCGCCGCGCCCGAGATACGGCCCGCGAGATGGGGCATGACGTCATCGATCAGATGCGTGGCACTGGTGGTGGTCGGCACCATCGACAGCGCTCCGGCGCGTGAGCGTGCGAGATCCCCGCGTGGGGCATCCACCATGGGCTGGCTGTTCGTATAGCAGTGGATCGTCGTCATATGAGCCGAGGCTATACCCGCGATTGCGTCCACCACCTTGACCAGCGGAGCCAGGCCGTTGGTTGTGCAAGAGGCATTCGATACGATCCGCGCATCGCCCAGCTGATCCTCGTTTGCCCCCAGAACGATGGTCACCTCGGTCGCGGGTGATGGGCCCGAGATCAGCACCTTGCGCGCACCCGCAGTCAGCCCTTGGCCGGCCACGTCTGACGTGCGCGCCACACCGGTGCAATCCATCAGGACATCTACGCCGGTCAGATCGACGCGGGACAAGTCGGGGCTATGGCTCAGGGGGATCGCGCGGCCATCCACCACAAGGGTGTTTTCGGTGGCCGCAACCGAACCCGGATAAGGACCAAAGGTGCTGTCGTATTTGAACAGATAGGCACAGGTTTCAAGCGGTGCGATATCGTTGATCAGCACCAGTTCAACATCACTGTCCTGCGGCAAAGCCAGCAGCTGCCGCAAGATGGTGCGGCCGATGCGGCCGAATCCGTTGATCGCAAGTTTCATGCGCAAGCTATGGCAGTGGCTTGCGCCGATCTCAATGCCCGTTTCGGGCCTGTGTCAGTTGCAGCTGACCTGAGAAAAGAACTGGCCCGAGATATTCTGATACATGCTGGCCGTGATCGGCTTGCAGCCGGTGGCTGCCTGAATGGCGGCAATCGCCTGAACGGTGCGCAGGCGCGGTGGCGGGCCAAAGGGGTTGAGGTTGTTGTTGTCCCGCGTGGCGCGGTAAACAACCGGCTCATTCGAAACCTGCGTGACCGCCCATGTGCGGCTTAGGACGGATACCGTTTTGGTTGCCTCTTTGGCGACAACAGGGGTTGCCTCCAGGGCCGTCAGGCCAATTACAGCTGCCAGTGCAAGCAGGGATCCGCGCAGTACCATTGAACAATCTCCAGTGTAAAAAACTGTTGTTATTTCACCAGATTCAGACGCTGCTGTGAAGCCCTGCACCGCAAAAAGCTGCTGCCGCGCCTAGCGTTTGGTCGGGGAAAGCGGCATGTGCCGGTTCACATCTTTGTACAGCAGGTAGCGAAAACGCCCCGGCCCGCCCGCATAACAGGCTTGTGGGCAGAAGGCGCGCAGCCACATGTAATCGCCTGCCTCGACCTCGACCCAATCCTGGTTGAGCCGGTAAACCGCCTTGCCTTCCAGCACGTAAAGCCCGTGCTCCATCACATGGGTTTCGGCAAAAGGGATGACGCCGCCGGGTTCAAAGTTCACGATATTCACGTGCATGTCGTGGCGCAGATCCTGCGGATCAGCAAAGCGGGTGGTGGACCAGCGGCCCTGGGTTCCGGGCATCTCAACCGGGGTCACGTCGCGCTCATTGGTAATGATCGGGTCGGGGGAGGGCAGGCCGGGCACCGCCTCATAGGCTTTGCGGACCCAATGGAACCGGGCCGTGTGATCCGCGCGGTTGTGCAGCGTCCAGTCCGACCCGGCCGGAATATAGGCGTAGCCACCGGTGTCCAACTGGTGATCGACGCCTCCCAAAGTAAGCGTCACCGCGCCTTCGACCAAGAACAGAACGCCCTGCGCCTGCGGGTCCGTCTCGGGCCTGTCACTGCCGCCGCCGGGCTGAACCTCCATGATGTATTGCGAAAAAGTCTCGGCAAATCCGCTGAGGGGGCGGGACAGAACCCAAAGGCGGGTCTTGTCCCAAAACGGCAGCGCACTGGTGACGATGTCGCGCATCGTGCCCTTTGGGATCACCGCATAGGCTTCGGTGAACATGGCGCGGTCGGTCAAGAGCTTATCCTGACCGGGGTGGCCGCCTGTGGGCGCGTAATAGGTGGGATGTGCCATCGGGTGCCTCTGGTTCGTGGTTCCGGCACTATGGGCGGATTGCGGTGCCGGTCCTAGCGGGGCTGCGCCGATAGGTTTGTTCGGGATTATTTGAAGGTCGAACGGCGGGGCTTGGCCCTGCGTCTTTGGCGGTATAGTCTTGAATGCAAATCTATTTCAGCAAAGCGAGGCGATCATGAAAGCCTGGATTTCTTCTTCTCTGGCGGCGGTGTTCATTCTGGGGGCAGCAGTGGCCGTGCCAGCAAAGCCCTTATCGCGAATCATCGCGGAAACCGGATTGAGCCCGGATGATTTCACTTTGCTGACCACTGCGGCGGATGCTCTGTTTGAAGGGGGCACGCCGCAGGTAGGCAAAGAAGCAAGCTGGGCCAGCACGGAAACAGACGCCAAAGGCACTGTCACCGTGCGCGATGTGCAGGACAATTGCGTTCATCTGCAACACTTTATCGAGCCCCCGAATACCGATGATATTCGTGAGGTCAGAACCCGACGGTGCCGGGATGCGAATGGCAATTGGGTTCTGACGCCATGATCCGGGGTCAGTAACCGCGCACCCTGTCGACCTCGTGCAGCAGGGGTTCCCCGGCGCTAAGCCGGCGGAAGTTTTCCCCCACATCCGACAGCGCATCCCCCAGATGCCAGCCCGAAACATGCGGTGTGATGGTCACGCCGGGATGCGCCCAAAGGGGGTTATCTGCGGGCAGAGGCTCGGTCACGGTCACGTCCAGAACGGCATGGCCGGGTGTGCCACGGTCAAGCGCGGCCATCAGCGCGGCCTCGTCAATCAGATCGCCGCGCCCGGCGTTCAAAAGCTGACTACCGGGTTTCATCGCGGCCAGCATTTGTGCGTCAAACAACCCTTTGGTTTCAGCGGTGGACGGCAGGATTGCGCAGACATGATCGCATTGACCCAGCATTTCTGGCAGGGCGGCATCCCCGTGCAGGCAAGTAACACCGTCGATCTGCTTGGGCGAACGGCTCCACCCCATTACCTGAAAACCCACGGCCCGCAGCATTTTGGCGCTGCGCGTGCCGATATGGCCCAGACCCAGAACGCCCACCACGGTATCGGGTGCATAAATCGGCTCTTTCGGCAGCCATTCGGCGCGGCGCTGAGCCTGTTCGTGAAACACCATGTGGCGCTGGTGCCGCAGGACATAGGCCACAAACCACTCGGCGATTTCCTGCGCGGGCGCATCGGGCTTCAGCCGCGCCACCCGCACATGTGCAGGCAGGCTGGGATGGCTGACGATCGTCTCGACCCCTGCGCCCAGCTTTTGCACCAGTTGCAGGTTGGGCAGGCGTTTGGGGTGATCGCCGCTGAGCGTGGCCACGGCGATCATTGTGATTTCGGCGGGATCGCCCAGAGTATCCGGTGTGCGCACATCCAGACCGGGGTGAAGCCGCAGAATGTCGCGGGCAATATCGCTGTCGCGGATCCAGTCAGACAGCCCCGTTTCGATCAAAAGTGCCATGAAGCGCCCCCATTGGTGTATCTGGTGGTTTCGTCCTGTCGCCGACTGGACATTCCCACCGCAGCTAAGTCATTCTTTGGCCGAAGGTAAAGCCCGATCCCAGGATCGGCTGAGCAGGCAAGATCAACACATGTTTGAGGCGACCCATGACCGGGACATCTGAGCAAAGCCGTCCGGCCTATTTCCACCTGCGCGACGATGGGGCCTTTGTGGGCAACAACCCCGCGCGCGGCCCTTGGTCTGCCGATCACTGCCACGCCGGGCCGGTCAGCGGCCTGATCGTGCGCGCCGCCGAAACCGAGGTGGGCCCCGAAAAGATGCTGACCCGCCTGACGGTCGATCTGTTGCGACCACTGCCCCTGTCCGGGTTGCGTGTGGCAGCGGAAACCACGCGCCACACCAAAACGCTGGCGACCACCCGCGTGACGGTCCACGATCTGGACGACACGCTCTGCGCCACCGCGACGACCATGCATCTGGTGCGTCGTGATCTGGGGCCGGTTCCCAATGTGACAATCGCGCCGCCCCGGTTGGACGATGCGGTCACAGGCCCCTTTCCGATTGGCCAGGTGCGCCACGATCTGCCGGGTTTTGCCAATCATTCGGACATTCTCTACCCCAAGGGTGGCAATCAGGGCGCAGGTCCCAAAACGGTCTGGATGCGCACGCCCGCGCTGCTTGAAGGCGAGGCGCAGTCACCGATTCAGGCGCTGTGCCCGCTGGCCGATTGCGGCAACGGTATCTCATGGAATGCGCCTACCACCGAGATGGGGTTCATGAACACCGACCTGACCGTACAAATCCATCGTGAACCGGTGTCGGACTGGATGGCCTCGGATTCGATCTGTCATTGGCAGCCTTCGGGGATCGGTATGTCTCAATCCGTGCTCTATGACACCCAAGGGCCCGTGGGCACTGCGCTGCAAACGCTGATCCTGTTCCCGCCTGCGTGAGCCGTTGGCTGGTTTCTGCAAACAAAGCGTGAAACGCATTGCCGCGCCTTGGCCCAGCCCCTATCTTTCGCCCATGCGCTGGATCTTACCCCTTTTAAGCTGCTGCCTCGCCGCCCCGGCCATGGCGCATCCGCATGTTTTCATCGACACCGGGGTCGAGTTCATCGTGGACGACTCCGGCCAGTTGACCCATGTCCGCGTGACCTGGGCCTATGATGAGCTTTATTCGCTGTTTCAGCTGGAAGAGTTGAAGCTGGACCAGGATGGCGACGGCGTTCTGACAGAAGGCGAAAAGAGGTTTCTGACCGGGTTCGACGCGCAATGGGACGAAGGGTTTTATGGGGATTTCGTGGTCTTTGCCGATGGCGAACGCGTGGCCTTGTCCCGCCCGCTGGAACCGACCGCCACGACCGAGGACGGGCGCATCGTGTCCTCTCATCTGCGCGCAGTCGAAGGAGGGGCGGTCTCAGCAGCCTCTCTGACTGCAAAAGCCTATGATGAGACCTATTACACCGCATACGAAGTGACCCGGCCAGTTACGGTTTCTGGTCCCGCGTCCTGCGAAATCAGCCGGATTGATCCCGATATTGACGGAGAGCTGGCCCAGATGCGGGCCTTTCTGCTGACGCTGGATGCCAATTACGACCTTGAGGAAAACGATATCCCGCTGGTCGGGGAAAACTTTGCGACCGAGATTTTCGTTTCATGTCCAAATACCTGATTGTTCCGGTCGCCCTCGCCATCGGTCTGTTGCTGTGGTTCTGGGGCAGTGGTGGCTTTGACAGTCTGGCCGCCTGGGCCGCTGGTGAGCAGCGGGATTTCCAGAACCAGATCGCCCGCGCCCTGCGCGCCGCCCGCGCCGAACAGCCGCAGGCGGTCGCGACCCTGCTGACGGTCTGTTTCGCCTATGGCTTTTTCCACGCCATCGGGCCGGGCCACGGCAAGGTGCTGATCGGGGGGTACGGCCTTGGCCGCCGCGTGGCCTTTTGGCGTCTGTCCGCGATCAGCGTTTTGTCCAGTCTGGGGCAGGCGGTGACAGCTATCTTGCTGGTCTATGCCGGGGTTCTGATCTTTCAGATGTCGCGCGAAAGCCTTGTGGGCACGACCGAGCAGGTCATGGCCCCGATCAGCTACGCGGCAATCGCAGCCATTGGCCTGTGGCTGGTGTTTCGCGCCATCCGAAGCTTTGCGCGGCGGTATAAGGCCGAGACCGCACATCACCATCATGATCACAACCATCATCACCATGACGGTGTCTGTTCCGATTGCGGTCACCGCCATGGCCCCACGGCGGACGAGGTGGCGCAGGTCGGCAGCCTGCGCGAAGCGGCGCTGCTGATCGCAGGCATCGCAGCGCGGCCCTGTACCGGTGCGCTGTTCGTTCTGATCCTGACCTGGCAGATGGGCATCGCAATGGTCGGTATCGCGGGTGCTTTCGCGATGGCGCTGGGCACCGCGTTGGTGACAACGCTGGTGGGTTGGACCTCGTTCGGGTTGCGGGGTGGGTTGCTGGCGTCGGCTTCGGCCACGCGGTTCGCCTCGGTGCTGGCCCCCACAATTGAGCTGGTGGCCGGGCTGGTGATCGCGGTGATTGCCAGCGGGCTGTTGATGCGGGCGATCTAGTCGAAGACCGGTTCCGGGTATCCGACCCGCGCCAGATACAGCCCCTGCGGCGGGCAAACCGGCCCGCAGGCCGCGCGGTCCGCAGCCTCAAGCGCGTCGCGCACATCTTCGGGCGTCCACGCGCCTGCGCCCACGCGTTCCAGTGTGCCGACGAAACTGCGCACCTGATTGTGCAGGAATGACCGGGCGCGCACGTGGAAATGCACCTCGGGGCCGGAAAAGCCGTCAACCTGCTCCACCCGCAGTTCATCCAGCGTTTTGACCGGGCTGGCCGCCTGACAGATCGAGGATCGGAAGGTGGTGAAATCATGCCGCCCGATCAGCATATCGGCCCCGGCCTGCATCGCGTCGACGTCCAGCTGGTGGTTGATCTGCCAGACCTGCCCGGCCTCATGGGTGGCAGGCGCGCGGCGCATGAGGATGCGGAACAGGTACTGACGCTCCAACGCCGAAAATCGGGCGTGCCAATCGTCATCGACCTGCGCGGCCCGGACGATGGCCACAGGCTGCGGCTTGAGGTGATAATTCAGCGCCTCGGACAGGCGGAACGGGTCCCAGTCCTTGACCAGATCGCAATGGGCCACCTGACCCAACGCATGCACACCCGCATCGGTGCGACCTGCGGCGGCGATGGTGTGATCGCCCGGCTGTATGCGCGACAGGGCCTGTTCAATCGCGCCCTGAACGGACGGCTGATCCTTTTGCCGCTGCCATCCGGCGAACGGTTCCCCCTGGTATTCGACTTGCAACGCGTATCTAGGCATGGGGTGCTGGTAACGCGGCGCGCAATCACGGGCAAGGGCCGGAAAGCGCTGGTATGTGCTGCAGTGGCTACCTATCTTGGACGAAACGATAAAAGCGGGGCGACAGTTTGGTCATCTCATCCCTGGCAGACAGTCTTGTGCGCGGTGTCGAAACAATCGGCGACAGCGTGTCCGAGACCTTGTTTGAGCCGGTTATACGTCTGGGCGTCACGGGTCTGGCGCGGTCGGGCAAGACGGTGTTCATCACCTCTCTGGTCGCCAATCTGCTGGACCGGGGGCGCATGCCCGGGCTGGTCGCGCAGCAAGAGGGGCGGATCAACACCGTCTATCTGCAACCGCAGCCCGACGATACCGTGCCCCGGTTCGATTACGAAAACCATCTGGCTGCGCTGACCGGGCCGCAACCGCATTGGCCTGACAGCACCCGCGCCGTGTCCGAGCTGCGCCTGTCATTCAAGGCCCGCCCGTCCGGCTTGCTGGCCGGATTGCAGGGACCGCGCACCATCCATCTGGACATCGTGGATTACCCGGGCGAGTGGCTGCTGGACTTGGCCCTGTTGGACAAATCCTATGAGGTCTGGTCGGCCGAGACTCTGGACCGCATCGCCCGGCGATCCGAGGCTCAGGCGTTTCTGGCGCAGGCCAAGGCGGCTGATCCGGAAGGTGCGCATGATGAACCTGTGGCGCAGGCGCTGGCCAAAGCCTTTGCCGACTATCTGAACGCCGCGCGGGAGGCCGGGTTCTATGACTGCACGCCGGGGCGGTTTTTGCTGCCGGGCGATCTGGCAGGCTCTCCGGTGCTGACCTTTGCCCCCTTGCCGGTCGATGGTCCCGCCCCGCGTCGCAGCTTGCATCGCGAAATGGCCCGCCGGTTTGAGGCGTATAAGGCGCAGGTGGTGAAGCCGTTCTTTCGCGACCATTTCTCACGAATTGACCGGCAGGTGGTTCTGGTCGATGCGCTGGGCGCGATCCACAAAGGGCCACAAGCGGTCGAGGATATGCGCCGCGCCATGGCCGACATTCTGGCCGCCTTCCGCCCGGGTCGCAACGCGTGGCTGACGCAGCTGCTGCTGGGCAAACGGGTCGAACGTATCCTGTTTGCCGCTACCAAGGCCGATCATCTGCACCACACACAACACCCCCGCCTGACCCATATCATGGAGGCGCTGACCCGCGATGCCCGCGACCGGGCCAGCTTTGCCGGGGCTGAAACGGCGGCGCTGTCGTTGGCAGCGCTGCGCGCAACGACCGAGGAAATCCGCACCCATAACGGGGCAGAGCTGCCCTGCGTGCGCGGCACTTTGCTGGACGGTAAGCAGGCGGCGTTTTACCCCGGAGATTTGCCCGAAGACCCGGCCCATCTGTTGGGGCCTGCCCGCAACGGGGCCGACAGCTGGCTGGGTGAGGATTTCGGCTTTATGGCCTTTGCGCCTGCGCATCTGACATTGCGCCCCGGCGACGGCCCGCCGCATATCCGGCTGGATCGCGCCGCGCAGTTCCTGATCGGAGATCGGCTGTGAACGTGACTCTTCGACCCGCGCGCACCACCGATGCGGGCCGTATCGGAGAGATCCTGCATACGTTCTCTCGCGATAACGATTGGATGCCGGTGCTGCATTCGAGCGCTGAAACCATCGGTTTTTGCGGGTGGATGATCGATCAGGGCTGGGTCACCGTAGCCGAAGAGGAGGGCGCGGTGATCGGCTTTCTGGCGCTCAAGGGAACGCAGGTGCATTCCCTGTACCTGACACCTGCGCGGTGCGGGCGCGGGATTGGGCGGCGTTTGCTGGATCATGCAAAGTCGGGCCGGGCCGAGCTGTCTTTGTTCGCGTTTCAGGCCAATCCCGGCGCCTGCCGGTTTTACGAACGCAACGGCTTTGTCGAGGTTGCCCGCAGCGACGGCGCAGAGAATGATGAAAACCTGCCGGACATCAACTATGTCTGGCGCAGGGAAGGGGCAACCGATGGCTAAAGGTCCGGTACTGATTGATCTGGATGCAGAGGAACCTGCCGCCGACGTGGCGCAGGCCCCGCCGGTGCCCGATATTGCCCCGCCACGGGGGCAGGCGATGCAGACGGCGGCGCGGTTAGCCGCGCGCAAACCCTCGGCCCTGTCGCGGTGGTTTTGGGGTTTGGCTCTCGCGGTGGTCGGGGCCGTGGTCTCGGTTGCGGCCTGGGATTTCGTGAATTCGCTACTGTTGCGCGCGCCGATTTTGGGTTGGGTGGTAACCGGGTTGATCGGCGCATTGGTTCTGGTCGCGCTGATCATCGCGGTGCGGGAACTGGCCGCCATCGGGCGGCTGTCCCGCGTCGACGGGATGCGCCGCGCGGCTGATGCTGCGCTGGCCGATGCGGATTTGGCGCAGGCCAAAGCGGTCACCAATCGCCTGATCGCGTTCTACAAGGGGCGCGACGAAACCCAATGGGGCGGGGACCGCCTGTCAGAACGCATGGGTGAGCAGTTCGATGCCGCAACCCTGCTGACCCTGGCCGAGGACGAGGTATTGGCCCCCTTGGACGCCGCCGCCAGCCGCGAGGTTGAGGCGGCCGCCCGTCAGGTCGCGACCGTAACGGCCCTTGTGCCGCTGGCGCTGGCGGATGTGGTGACGGCGCTGGCGGCGTCACTCAGGATGATCCGACGGGTGGCTGAAATCTACGGCGGCCGCGCGGGGTTTCTGGGCAGTTGGCGGCTGACCCGCGCGGTTTTTGTGCATCTGGTGGCAACCGGCGCGGTGGCCGTGGGTGATGACTTGTTAGAACCTGTTCTGGGCGGATCGGTCCTCAGCAAGCTATCGCGCCGCTTTGGTGAGGGGCTGGTAAACGGCGCCCTTAGCGCGCGGGTTGGCGTGGCCGCGATGGAGGTTTGCCGACCCCTCCCGTTCTCCGAGCGGCACAAACCATCGACGCGCGGGATGATCAAACGGGCGCTCAGCGGGCTGTTTTCCAAAACTTGACCTGACGCAAAGTCACTTGGCCCGGGAACCTGCATAACGGAACCCGGAGCCAGCCATGACCGATCACGGACACAGCCAGCGGGAAATTGCAGCGCGGATCAACGCCCCTCCGGGGCGGGGGGTTCTGCGTGATGTGGTTTATGGTGGCATTGACGGGTCGGTCACAACCTTTGCCATCGTGGCCGGGGTCGCGGGGGCGGGGCTGTCCCCGTTCATCATCGTTGCGCTGGGTCTTGCCAATGTTCTGGCCGACGGGTTTTCCATGGCTGCCGGGAATTACTCGGGCACCAAGGCCGAGCTGGACAATATCCGCCGCATTCGTGCCATCGAGGAACGCCATATTTATCTCTACCCCGACGGAGAGCGCCGCGAGGTGCGCGAGATTCTGGCACAAAAGGGCCTGTCCGGCCGGGTGCTGGATGAGGCGACGGAGGCAATCACCGCCAACCACGACAACTGGATCAACCTGATGATCGAAGGCGAATACGGGCTGGGCAGTGTTGACCCGCACCCGTTCAAGGCCGCGATGGCGACGTTTATCGCCTTTCTTGTCGCGGGTATGGTGCCGTTGTTGCCGTTCCTGTTCGGTCTCGATCGGGCTTTTACCTTATCGGCCTGTATGACCATGGCGGTATTCTTTGCGATCGGAGCCTTCAAGAGCCGCTGGTCCCTTTCCCCTTGGTGGCGGTCAGGGTGCGAGACTTTCCTGATCGGTGGGGCAGCGGCGATGATCGCTTATCTGGTGGGGTCATTGTTTCATCCCTGACGGCCAAGATTGTCGCAGCGGGTCGTATAAGGCTGGTCACTGTCGCCTCATTGGCTAGGCTGACCTGGATTGGGTTTACGGATTGAGCGATCAGTGCGGCTTGTGGATAAAAATATCCTTGTTCTGGGGGCTTACGGTTTCATCGGCGCGGCGGTGACGCGCGCGTTGCTGGGCGAAGGGGCGCGTGTCGCGGGTTTTGTCCGCAGTGGCAAGACTGGGGCGCAGGTTCTGCCTGACGTTCGGCGGGTGACAGGCGATCTGCGGTCGTGTTTGCAACCCAGCGATTGGGAGGTTCCGCTGACAGGCATCGCCTGCGTGGTCAATTGTGCCGGTGCTTTGCAGGATGGCCCGGCGGATGACCTTGAGGCCGTGCATCATACTGCGATTGCGGCGCTGGGTGCTGCTTGCGCGGCCAAGGGGATCGCGGTGGTTCAGATCTCGGCCATTGGGGTCGAAGCGGATGCTGACACCGATTTCATGCGCACCAAGGCTGCGGGTGACGCGGCACTGCGGGCCTGTGGTGCACCTTTGTGGATATTGCGGCCCGGTTTGGTGATCGGACAATCTGACTATGGCGGCACGGCGTTGCTGCGCATGCTGGCTGCCGTCCCTTTGGTGCAACCCATCGCGCATCCAAAGACCCCGGTGCAATGCGTCGGCATGCCGGACCTGTGCCGCGCAGTGACCGAAGCCGTTGCACAGGACTTACCGCAGGGCACTTATGATCTGGTCGAAGAGACGCCGTTCCCCCTGTCTGACGTACTGTCCGAGACGCGGCGCTGGATGGGATTCCCGCCTGCGCGAAAAACTGTTGTCATGCCAGGCTGGGCCACCGACCTGACTGCGCGCATAGCGGATGTATTGGGGCATCTGGGGTGGCGTTCTCCCCTGCGCAGCAACGCGATGACGGTGATGGCAGACGGGGTGATCGGCGACCCACACCCCTATCGCGCGGCTATGGGCCGCTCGCTGGCCAGCTTACCACAGATTTACGCCAGTCTGACCTGCGCACGAGAACATCGTCTGGCGGCCCGAATGGCCTTGCTGATGCCGGTTGTTGTCGCTGTGCTCAGCCTGTTCTGGCTGCTGTCCGGCCTGCTCGGGTTGATCGGTATCTCCAAGGCAGCGGCGATCCTGACAGGCGCGGGATGGAGTATGGCGATGGCCGTCGCCAGCGTCCTATTCTGGTCTTTCGTCGATATTGCGCTGGGTCTTGCGATCCTATGGCGACCTTGGGCTGCGCGGGCGTGTTTGGCGCAGGTTGCGGTGGCGCTGTTCTATGTGCTGGCCGCAAGTGTCTCTACCCCCGACCTGTGGCTGGACCCGTTGGGCCCGTTGGTCAAAATCTTGCCGGCGATGACCTTGTCGCTTGTCGCGTGGCCTCTGTTGCAGAGCCGATGATGGACCCGGACCTGATCCTGCGCTGGCTGCACGTGATCGGAGCCTGTGTTCTGCTGGGCACCGGCGCGGGTATCGCGTTTTTCATGCTGATGGCGCATCGCACCGGGGATGCCCGATTCATTGCGCAAACGGCGGGGATCGTCGTGCTGGCTGATCTGCTTTTCACCACCACCGCAGTTGTTCTGCAGCCCGTGACCGGAGGGCTGCTGGCATGGAGGCTGGGATGGTCCCTGACCGAAGGATGGGTGATGGCCTCACTGGCGCTTTATGCTGTGGCCGGGCTGTTCTGGCTGCCGGTGGTCTGGATTCAGCTCCGCCTGCGGGCGTTGGCGCAAGCGGCGGCTGATTTAGGCCATCCCCTTCCCAAAACCTATCACCGGCTGTTTCGCATTTGGTTTGCGTGCGGGTTCCCTGCCTTTGCCGCGGTGCTGATCATTATCTGGCTGATGATTGCGCGCCCTTCGATTGGTTGGGTTTGAATATCTCTGAAACCTGTGGGATTTCTGACTGTTGCACACTGCGCTGCTCGGATAGCCTGTTGCGGCAACCACCCGGAGTTTCCCTTTGGAATCCTTGCTTGTCCTTGTCGGATTGATCGTGCTGGCCATACCGGTGGCCATCATCGTACTGATTTTTTCTCACCTGCGTTTGCGCCGCCGGGTTGAGCAGCTAGAGCATAAAATCCGCGCGACAGGTGGGAAGCTTCTGGAAACACCCGGTGTTCCCGAATACCCGAAACCGCGCGAGACGACCGAAAAACCGGACGCACCGGCAAAACCCGCCCCGTGGTCCAGGCCGCAAAAGGTGGAACCTGTGGCAGAGGCATCACCGCCAGCTGCGATTGTGTTCCGCGAAGACCGCCTTTCGACACTAACGAAATGGCTGCGAGAAAACTGGTTCTATGTGGTCTCGGCGCTGTCGCTGGCTCTGGCCGGGATTTTTCTGGTGCAATATGGGGTGGAAAACGGCCTTTTGCCGCCAACCGCGCGTGTGCTTGCGGCGTTGGGGTTTGGCGTGGCCCTGATCGCGGCCGGAGAGGTCATTCGCCGCAAATTTGGCGATGACGAAAGCGCGGCGACGGCCTATTTGCCCTCGGTCTTTTCCGGGGCGGGTCTGGTTACGTTGTTCGGCGGTATTCTGGCCGCGCGGCAGCTATATGATCTGATCGGACCCGAGGCAGCGTTGGCTGCCATGGTCCTCATCGCCCTCGTGGGCTTGGTGTTGGGTTGGTTTCACGGGCCGCTATTGGCCGCCATTGGTTTGATCGGCGCATTTTCCGCACCGTTTGTGGTTGGCGGAGCGTCAGACGATCCCGGCTGGCTTTACGCTTATTTCTTCGTAATCGCCGTGCTGGGGCTGGGCATAGACACGGTGCGGCGCTGGGCATGGGTGTCGGTTCTGACGCTGTTCGGGGCCTATTGCGCCTGTTTGCTGCTGGTACTGTCCGCGCCGCTGACCGAGCCGGATTATCTGATCTGCGTCACCGCCCTAGCAGTAGTTGCCATCGCCATCCCCAACAGACGCATCCGGCCCGATCACAGCGGCCCCATGATCAGCCAGATCCTTATGCGCAAAAAGGGCGGGGTCTGGCCGGAATTTCCAACGCGTCTTGGGTTCGGCGCGGTTGCCGTGACCTCGGTTATTCTGGCAATTCATTGGGCCGATTCCGTGGCCGAGTTCTGGCTGGGCGTTGCCCTACTGGCGGGTCTGGCATTGGGGGTGATGCTGTGGGGCAGACGGGCCGAGGCGCTGCAGGACGCAACCCTGCTGCCTGCGCTTGGTCTGATCTGGTTCGTTCTGGCGCACGGGTTGGACAATGGCAGCGCGCTGCGTCAATTCGTCGAAACCTATGTTGAAACAGCCGAAGCCGATTATCCATGGGTGGTGACACTCCTGACCCTATTCGGTGCGGTGATCTCGGTTGCAGCCGCGTGGCGGTCGATGCGGGCGCGCAGATTCGCAGCGGTCTGGGCCGGGGCCGCTGCAGTTTACGCGCCTGCCTTGGCCATCGCGCTTGAGGTGGGCTGGAATCCTGCAGACACAATCGGCGCATACCCTTGGGCCCTTCATGCAATTGCGCTGGGTGTGCTGATGGTCATCTTCGCCGAACGCTTTGCCCGCGTTGATGGGGATGAGCGGATGCGGGCGTCTCTGGCGACACTGTCGGCCTTATCCTGCCTAAGCTTTGCCTGCGTCATCGTGCTCAGCTCAGCGGCGCTGACGATTGCCTTTGTGGTCATGGTCGTTGTCGCCGCTGCATTGGACCGCAAGTTCACATTGCCGCCACTCAGCTGGTTCATCTGGGCCGGTGTGTTCACTGTGACCGTGCGGCTTGTGCTGAACCCCGGGTTGCCCTGGGCCAGCACGGCCCCCGTGGTCGAGATGGCGCTGGTCTACGGCGCGGCCACCGTGGGTTTCGTGATTGCGTGGCTGTTGATCCGGTCGATGAACCGCCCTGTCGCCACCCTGCTGCTGGAAAGCGCGGCCTGGGCGAACGGGGGCATTCTGGCGTCACTGCTGTTGGAGCGCTGGTTGCAGAGTTTCGGTGAAGGCACCGCAACCAACAGCCATTGGGGGCTGGGTCTGCTGGCCATCATCTGGCTGCTGCTGGCATTCGCGCAGGTGCAGCGGTTTGAGCTGGGCGGCAAGCTGAACTATGCCCGTTATGGGTTGATGGCGTTTTTCGCAGGGCATGGCCTCTTTAGGCTGGTTCAGGCGCTGGTTGAGGCGAACCCGTTACTCAGCGCGATTGCCCCACCAGTTCTGGGGCCGCCTGTGTTGAACACGCTTGCTGTCGCCTATCTGTTGCCTGCACTGGCTATCGGCTTTTCAGTCTGGCGTATCCATGCAACGCCGCTGTGGCTGAGGCGCAGCAGCTATGGTCTGGCGGCAGCTTTGGCAACCGTGTGGCTTGGGCTGATGATCCGCCATGCCTGGCAAGGGGCGGATGGCATGTTCGAAGGCAACGGCGTGACCCAGCCCGAGCTTTACACCTATACCATGGCCTTGTTGGGGATCGGTGCGGTTCTGTTCTACCAGTCGCTGGCGCGGCGATCTGATCTGATGCGCAAGGTGGGCCTGGCGGTGATCGGGCTGGCCGTGGCCAAGGTGTTTCTGATCGACATTGCCGGGCTTGGCGGACTGATCCGTGTGTTCTCGCTGCTGGCTTTGGGGTTGGCTCTGGCCGGTCTGGCGTGGCTTAATCGCTGGGCGCAGTTGCGCCATTCGCCGCATGGGTCGGAACCTCTGGACCATTGAGAGCGGGCGTCTTATAAGCGCGGCCATGTATGACCGGATGGCCATCATTATTCGAATTATATCCCCGGCGCTCTGACCCTCTGAGACGCCGGGCAAAGGTGTTTGAGACTTCGCACCGACCGCTTCGATCCATACGACGACAAGATCATCCAAAGGACGCCCCAAATGTGCGCCGACACCACCCAGACACCTGACTATAAAGACACGCTGAACCTGCCCAAAACCGATTTCCCCATGCGCGCTGGCCTGCCCAAACGCGAACCCGCATGGCTGGAACGGTGGGAGACCATCGGCGTCTATGACCGCCTGCGTGAGAAAAAGGGTCGGACGCCATTCACCCTGCACGATGGTCCCCCCTATGCAAACGGTCACCTGCATATCGGCCACGCACTGAACAAGACGATCAAGGACATGATCGTGCGCTCGCATCAGATGATGGGCCATGACGCGCGTTACGTGCCGGGTTGGGACTGCCACGGCTTGCCGATCGAATGGAAGATCGAAGAGCAATACCGCAAGAAGGGCAAGAACAAGGACGAAGTGAACGTCGTCGATTTCCGTCAGGAATGTCGCAAGTTCGCCGAAGGCTGGATCGATATCCAGCGCGACGAGTTCAAGCGCCTGGGCATCACTGGCAACTGGGCCGATCCCTACATCACCATGGACTATCACGCCGAGGCCGTGATCGCCGATGAGTTCATGAAGTTCCTGATGAACGGCACGCTCTATCAAGGGTCCAAGCCCGTGATGTGGTCGCCGGTTGAAAAGACCGCTTTGGCCGAGGCTGAGGTCGAGTATCACGACAAGGAAAGCTTCACCATCTGGGTGAAGCTCAAGGTGGTGAATGCGGGTGATCTGGATGACGCTTTTGTGGTGATCTGGACGACGACCCCTTGGACCATGCCGTCGAACAAGGCGGTCGTCTATGGCAAGGACATCGCGTATGGCCTCTACGAAGTTACCGGCGCGCCCGAGGAATGCTGGGCCAATGTAGGCGACAAATTCCTGCTGGCGGACAATCTGGCTGCTGATGTGCTAGGCCGCGCCCGTTTGAACGACGACCAGTGGACCCGTGTCCGCGACGTGACCGCCGATGAGTTGGAAAGCGTCCAACTGACCCACCCGCTGGCCGGGGCCGAGGGTGGCAATGGCGAATGGGATGACATCCGCGATTTCCGCGCGGCTGAATTCGTGACCGACACCGAAGGCACTGGCTTCGTTCACTGCGCGCCCTCGCACGGGATGGAAGAATTCGAACTCTATCGTGATCTGGGCATGTTGGAGCAGGTCATCACCTACAATGTGATGGACGATGGTAGCTTCCGCGCTGATCTGCCGTTCTTTGGCGGCAAATACATCCTGTCCCGCAAGGGCGGTGAAGGTGACGCGAACAAGGCGATCATCGACAAGCTGGTCGAGGTCGGCGGGCTGCTGGCGCGCGGTAAGATCAAGCACAGCTATCCGCATTCCTGGCGCTCGAAAGCGCCGATCATCTATCGCAACACGCCGCAGTGGTTCGCCTCGGTCGACCGTAAGCTGGACGATGGCATGGGACAGATGGGCGACACCATCCGCGAACGTGCCCTGCGATCGATTGATGAACTGGTGAAATGGACGCCGCAGACCGGTCGCAACCGTCTGTATTCCATGATCGAGGCCCGCCCGGACTGGGTTCTGTCGCGCCAGCGCGCCTGGGGCGTGCCGCTGACCTGCTTTACCAAGAAGGGGGCTTTGCCAACCGACGCGGATTACCTGCTGCGCAACGAAGAACTCAACGCCCGCATCAAGGCGGCTTTCGAGAAGGACGGCGCGGATGTCTGGTACACAGACGGCTTCAAAGAAGCGATCCTGGACGGCATCGCCAACCCGGAAGACTACGATCAGGTGTTCGACGTGCTGGACGTGTGGTTCGACTCGGGTTCGACCCACGCTTTCGTTCTGCGCGACCGTGAGGACGGCACCGAAGACGGCATCGCCGACGTCTACATGGAAGGCACCGACCAGCACCGCGGTTGGTTCCATTCGTCGATGCTGCAAGCTTGCGGCACCAAGGGCCGTGCGCCCTATCGGAACGTTGTGACCCACGGCTTTACGCTGGATGCCAAGGGCAACAAGATGTCCAAATCGCTGGGCAACACCATTGTGCCGGAAGAGGTCGTCAAGCAATACGGCGCCGACATTCTGCGCCTGTGGGTGGCCCAGACCGACTATACCGCCGATCAGCGGATCGGGCCGGAAATCCTGAAAGGCACCGCCGACAGCTATCGCCGTCTGCGCAACACGATGCGGTTCATGCTGGGTTCGCTGGCTGATTTCTCTGAGGCGGATCGGGTTGCGCCCGAGGATATGCCGCGTCTGGAACGCTGGGTCCTTAGCCGTCTGGCCGAGTTGGATGAACAGGTCCGCAAGGGCTATGCCGCGTTCGATTTCCAGGGCGTGTTCAGCGCTGTGTTCACTTTTGCCACGGTCGATCTGTCCTCGTTCTATTTCGACGTCCGCAAGGATGCGCTGTACTGTGATGGTGACAGCCTGCGCCGTCGCGCGGCGCGCACCGTGCTAGACATCCTGTTCCACCGCCTGACCACATGGCTGGCCCCGGTTCTGGTCTTTACCATGGAAGAAGTCTGGTTGGAGCGGTTCCCCGGTGATGACAGCTCGGTCCATCTGGTGGACTTCCCCGACACGCCTGCGAATTGGCGTCACGAAGCGATGGAAGCCGCGATGGCCAAGGTCCGCCGTGTTCGCCGCGCGGTGACTGCCGCGCTGGAGGTTCAGCGCCAGGACAAGGTCATCGGATCCAGCCTTGAGGCCGCGCCCATCGTCTATGTCGAAGATCAGGAAACCCGCGATCTGCTATCGACCTTTGATGTAGATGACATGTGCATCACCTCGGGCCTGACCGTAACGGGTGATCCAGCCCCGGCCGAGGCGTTCCGCGTGCCGGAAATCGAAGGCGTAGCCGTGGTGTTCGAAAAGGCCGAGGGCGACAAGTGCCAACGGTGTTGGAAAATCCTTCCCGATGTGGGCCGCCACGCCCACGAAGGCGTCTGCGGACGCTGCGACGAGGCGCTGAGCTAAGATCAAACCCCCGGCCCAACCGCCGGGGGTTTTTCGTTGCGCAGGGCCGGGCGATCTGAAAACCTGCGCCCATGCCTACGATCGCCGTGCAAACTCAGTTTGGTCGACTTGGAGTCGAAGAGACCGACGGGGCCATCACGCGCCTTGTGTGGAATGGGGTGGATGATGGCCCCGTCACGCCCCTGTTGCGAGAGGCTGCAGCTCAGTTACAAGCCTATGATCTGGGGCAGCTAGACAGGTTCGACCTGCCGTATCGCGTGGCCGGGTCAGATTTTCAGCGGCAGGTCTGCGATCTGATGTTTGCGATTCCGTTGGGTGAGACGCGCACCTACGGAGAGATCGCCAAAGAGTTGGGACAGCCGCCCCAGCCAGTCGGGCAGGCTTGTGGCGCGAATCCCATTCCGGTGATCATTCCCTGCCATCGCGTGCTTGCAGCGAATGGTCTGGGCGGGTTCTCTGGTGACGGCGGTATTGAAACCAAGGTGGCCCTGTTGCGGCATGAACGGGCGGCGGGTTTGCTGATCTAAGGTCTGGAATTCTATTGCAATCCCGGCGTGCGAAGCCCAATTTGTATCATATCGAGAATTCAAAGGACCCGATTTCATGACCGCTCAGACAGACCCGGCCACAACTAAAAAGGCTATCATTGACCGACTGATGTCTTTGGAAGAACAGGAGTTGGCGACCGCGCAAGCCCATTACGATGCGTTTCTAAAGGATTCTCAGCTGGATGACCGGGAAGGCCATGACAAGGATGACATTGCCGCCTCGCGCGAGAATGCGGATCTGGCGGCGGCCTTTGATGCGCCGGTTCATGCGCATCACGCCAAGATTGATGTAATTGAAAACACCGATTTCAGTGTCACCAAAACGGTGCAACCCGGGGCTGTGGTCAAATTCAACAACCGGCGCTTTGTCGTCTGTGTCTCGACCACCCGCTTTGATGTGGATGGCAAGACCTATATGGGCATCTCAACCCAAAGCCCGATTTATTTGGCCATGGTCGGGCTGCAGGAAGGCGATGTCTTTACCCATAACGGGACCGAGTTCGAGGTTCAGGAGGTTCTGTAAGCTGCGCTTTTGCGCTGCGGAATGATCTGCTGCGCAATTCCTGCGAACACCAGATACAGGCTGGTGATGACCAGCCCCCAATGGGCCCAGCTTTCCGGATGGAAATCAACCCATGCGGCCCAGCCCGCGAAAAAGGTCCAGGCCAGGGCCATCGGTAGTGTGATTGCGCGCCAGCGCTGTGTGCGCACCGGGTGCACGAATTTCAGCGGCAGGAACATTGCAAGCGACAGCAATGAGACCAGCAGCAGGATTACCCAGAAATTCGGCTCCAGCGCGAAAACCACAATGACGAACATGTTCCAACAACCAGGAAACCCGGAAAAGGAGTTGTCCTTTGTCTTCATACGCGTGTCGGCGAAATACATCGCGCTGGCGAAAGTGATAACGATAATCGCGAACCAGCCAGTCCAGCCATCCATCAGCCCCGATTTGAACAGGGCAAAGGCCGGGATGAACACATAAGTCAGATAGTCGATGATCAGATCCAGCAACACGCCATCAAATTCCGGCGCGTTCTTTTTCACGTGGTAATGGCGCGCCAGGGGGCCATCGATGCCGTCCACGATGAACGACACCACCAGCCACAGATACATCAGGCTCCATTTTTCTTCGACAGCGGCCAGCATGGCCAGCATCGCGAACACAGCGCCTGTTGCAGTGAAGAGGTGAACGGAAAGAGCTTTGAATCTAAGTGTCATGCGTGTGTCATGACCGATGCGTTGACCAGATGCAAAGCAAAAAGCCAAGGCGGCAGTTCTAACCGTGGGGTGGCTTGGGATTGAGCATTTCAAAATGCGCTTAGGGCAGAATATGAGGCGTGGTTTCAGATTCTGTGATATTCCCGTCGCATCCGTTTAGTAACCTTTAACGCGAGGGAAGTATCGAATTGCTCGCCTTTGGTTGAGTAATTATGCGCTGAACTATCAAGAAGAAAACGACGGAATACATCTAAAATGAAAATTGCACCACTTTCGACTATTGTTCTTTCTCTGGCCTGCGCGGCCTGTGCGACAAAGTCGGATAAAATCCTGAAAGCCAAAGATCATGCAGCGAATGTCAACTTCGCCTCGGAGCAGGCAGAGCAGGATGTGGTCGGGTTCCGTGCAACCAGTGTGCGCGTTTCCCGCGACGGAAACTCCAGCATTCCGGCTGTCTGTGAACTGGTCGGTAAGGGGTTTGACGCCAAAGTGACCACGCCGAGCATCGTGAACCTTCCCAGCTATGGCAAAGGGACACAGCCGATTGAGGTAAACTGTCTGGTGGATGACAAGACCCACACCAAGACTGTGAAACCTGCCAACCTGTCGGCCGATAACCGTCAGGCCAACGCGATCGGCGCGGGTATTCTGGTCGGCGGTGTGATCGGTGGTGCTGTGGCCGGATCAGTGGCTGGCGAGAAGGAAGGTGATGCCTACGGGTACAAGGCGATCAAGCTCAATATCGAGTAACTAGGCCTTGGGATGCGCGCGGTTGTAAACCTCCATCAACCGCGCGGTGTCCACGGCCGTGTAGGTCTGTGTCGTGGAGAGTGAAGCATGGCCCAAAAGCTCCTGAATGGCGCGCAGGTCACCGCCGGCAGACAGCAGATGGGTGGCAAAGCTGTGGCGCAGGGCGTGGGGCGTTGCAGTCGCAGGCAGGCCAAGCTGCATCCGGGCCTTGGCCATGACCCCCTGGATGGCGCGTGGATTCAACGGGCCGCCGCGGACCCCGCGAAACAGAGCTTTGTCGTTGGCTTGCGGATGTGGGCAGAGCTGCAGGTAGTGATCGACGGCAGAGCGTGCGGCAGGTAGAACGGGTACGATCCGTTCTTTGTTGCCTTTTCCAATGATCCGCAGCGTGCTTGGCAACGGGGCGTCGGCGCCGGTCAGTGACAGCGCCTCGGAAATACGCAGACCGCATCCATAAAGCAGCGTGACGACTGCGACGTCGCGGGCCGAGACCCAATCGCTGGTCGATTGCAGCTCGACCGTTTCGATCATGGCGCGGGCGGCGTCTTCTGCCAGAGGTCTCGGCAGTTTCTTGGTGAATTTGGGCGCGCGCGTCGACAGAACTGCGGTGGGTTCGAACCCTTCGCGTTCGGACAGCCAGCGGTAAAAGCTTTTGACGGCTGAGAGTTTGCGCGCCAGCGACCGCGCACCGACGCCCGAGGCCCGCTGATCGGCCATCCAGGCGCGCATGTCAGACACAGTGATCCGTGCCAGCGCGGCCAACCCCTGCCTTTCGCTGTAATGCAGGGTCATGAAAGCCAGGAATTCTGTGACATCCCCGCGATAGGCGTTTTGCGTATTCTCGGATCGTCCGCCCAAGGCCCCCAGACTGTCCAGCCAATGCTGCAACGCATCGCGGCAGGCTGGGGAGATCAGGCTCATGACAGCCAGTGACGCATAGACCGTTCGAACACGCCGGCAAAGAAGGACAGCAGATCCGTGCCCAGTTGCGGCGTAAAGTGGTTGGCGTCCTTGGCCCCCATGACGATCATGCCGGGCAAACGACCTTCGCCAAGGTTCAGCCGCAGGCAGGCCTCGGACCGGAACTGGTTGGCTTCAGGGCCGAAAATGCGCGGGCTGGGGTTTACTGCGGGGCGCAGAACAACCTCGCGGGCAGGGCCGCCGCGATCCTGGCTGAGATAGGCGTCGACGGTTCCGGGTTCGACCACCGTCAGCACGCCGCCCAGCTTTGCGATTGCCGGGTCTTCCTGCAAAGCGGTGGTTTCCAGAACCAGAGTGATATGATCCACACGCAGGATCTCGGCGATCTCACCGCCAAGCGTGCGCAAAAACTCCTCGAACTCGACCGGTTCCAGTAGCCTAAGGATGGCGCGGTGAACTTGGTTGGTGCCTGCAAGGTTTTCATAGGCCGCCGCAATGACCGAGCGGTGGGTGTCTTCCAACCGGTCCAGCCGCGCCTCAAGCCGCTGCATGGCGATGCCGCGCAGGTCGATGACATTGTCGCCGCGCGCCTGTTCGTTTGCGGTGACAAGCGCCAGCATCAGATCCTTGTCGTCCAGAACGGCATCTGGTTCGGCCAGAATCGCGGCGCGAAGATTGTCCTTGAGTTTGGTGTTGCTGCTCATGTCCCGTCCGTCTTTTTTTGTTGGCCGCCTTATAACACGGGTCGCGGCAATTGCCTTGGGAAAAATGCAAGCAAAAGTGGATTTCGTACGGGGCTGTGTCGGGAAAGCTCCCGCCAGCGAAACACTGATCAGTGATCAGCATTTAGCTGTTGGGCCGGGCGCGGCGCCTGACGGCACCGCGCGGTCGCTCAAGAGATCAGAGGATTTTCTGACCGGTCTTGGCCCAGTCGGCCAAGAAGGTTTCCAGACCTTTGTCGGTCAGCGGGTGATCGGCCAGTTTCTTGATCACGCCCGGAGGGGCGGTGATCACGTCGGCACCGATGCGTGCGCTGTCGGTCACGTGGTTCACGGTGCGGATCGAGGCGGCGAGGATTTCGGTCTCGAACCCGTAATTGTCATAGATCTGGCGGATATCGGCGATGAGCTCCATGCCATCCAGGTTGATATCGTCCAGACGCCCGATGAAGGGCGAGATGAAGGTTGCGCCCGCTTTGGCGGCCAACAGCGCCTGGTTGGCTGAAAAACACAGGGTCACGTTGACCATCTGGCCTTCGTCAGACAGGGTTTTGCAGGTTTTCAGGCCCGCCCAGGTCAGCGGCACTTTGACGGCGATGTTGGGCGCGATCTGGGCCAGCTTGCGGCCTTCGGCGATCATGTCGTCAGCTTCGGTCGCGACCACTTCGGCGGAGACGGGGCCGTCGACCAGATCGCAGATCTCTTTGGTGACTTCCAGAATGTCGCGGCCCGATTTCAGGATCAGCGAGGGGTTGGTGGTGACGCCGTCCACCATGCCCAGATCGTTCAGTTCGGCGATGGCGTCGATCTCGGCTGTGTCTACGAAGAATTTCATGAGGGCAGTCCTTTGATGGGTTGGCCTTGGTCGCGGATGGCTTTACCCCAATAACACCGATGCTGAAACCCCCGACCCAAGGATATGCGGTGCGCGTACAGGAGTATTTCGACCACGGTGAACTGGTGGCGGTGCTGACCGCACAGCCGCTGGACCGGACGCTGGATTACAAAGCGCCCGAGGGCGGGTGTTTTCTGGGCGCGTTTGTCGAAGTGCCTTTGGGGCCGCGCAAGGTCTTGGGTGTGGTCTGGGGGCCGGGGCTGGGGGGCTTTGATCTGGCCAAAGCACGGTCGGTGATCCGGGTGCTTGAGGTCGCGCCGATGCGCGAAGAGATGCGGTTGTTTCTGGGCAAGGTGGCCGATTACACGCTGACGCCGATGCCTGCGATGCTGCGGCTGGCGACGCGCGCGCCGGGGCTGGGCGATCCGCCCTCGATGCGGAAAATCTATCGTTTGGGCCGTGCAGAGCCGGACCGGATGACTGATGCGCGGACCCGCGTGCTTGAAGTGCTGCGCGACTATGGCGGTTTGGCGTTCACGTTGAAGGAATTGGCCGAGCAGGCCGGGGTGACGTCCTCGGTCGTCAAGGGGCTGGTCAAGCAAGGTGCAGTGCGCGAGGAGGACAGCCCACGGGATCTGCCCTATCCGCGACTGGACCCGGAATTGCCCGGGAAAGCGCTGACCGAGGATCAGGCGGCGGCAGTGGCGCGCCTGCAGGCGGGGCAGCGGACCGGGGATTACGGGACAACGCTGCTGAAGGGCGTCACCGGCTCGGGCAAGACCGAGGTTTACCTTGAGGCCGTCGCCGAAGCCCTGCGCATGGGGCGGCAGGCGCTGGTTCTGCTGCCCGAGATTGCCCTGACCGCCGAATTCCTGACGCGTGTCGAGGCGCGGTTTGGGGCGCGGCCAGCCGAATGGCACTCGGGCGCGACCATGACCGAACGCCGCCGGGTCTGGCGGATGGTCGGGCAGGGGGATGCGCAACTGGTCGTTGGCGCCCGGTCCGCGCTGTTTCTGCCGTTTCGCGATCTGGGGTTGGTGGTCGTGGATGAGGAGCACGATACATCCTACAAACAGGAAGACGGCGTACACTACAGCGCGCGGGATATGGCGGTTCTGCGGTCTTCGATCTGCGGCGCGCGGGTGGTTCTGGCCAGTGCGACGCCCTCGCTGGAGAGCTGGGCGAATGCTGAGGCCGGGAAGTATGAGCGGCTTGACCTGACCTCGCGCTTTGGGGCGGCGGTGCTGCCCGAGATGAAGCCTATCGACATGCGGGCCGAGCAGATGCAGCCCGGGACATGGATTTCGCCGTCGCTGCGGCAGGCGGTGCGGCAGCGGATCGAACGCGGCGAGCAGTCACTGCTGTTCATTAACCGCCGGGGCTATGCGCCGGTGACACTGTGCCGGGCGTGTGGTGAGCAGATTGCCTGTGACCATTGCGATGCGCGGATGGTTGAACACCGGTTTCTCAAACGTCTGATGTGCCACCAATGCGGCGAGACCAAGCCGATGCCCGACACCTGCCCGTCCTGCGGGGTCGAGGGCAAGCTGGCTCCGGTCGGGCCGGGGATAGAACGGCTGGCGGAGGAGGCCGAGGCGACCTTCCCCGAGGCCAAGATCGCGATGCTCAGTTCTGATCTGTTCGGTTCAGCCCGTGCATTGAAGGCCAAGATCGAAGAGATTGCCCAGGGAGATGCGGATATCGTCATCGGCACGCAACTGGTCGCCAAGGGGCACAACTTCCCCAAGCTGACTTTGGTTGGGGTGATCGATGCCGACCTGTCGTTGCACGGGGCGGACCTGCGGGCGGCAGAGCGCACATTCCAGCTAATGCGGCAGGTTGCGGGCCGGGCCGGGCGGGCGGACAAGCCGGGGCAGGCTCTGCTGCAGACGTTTCAACCAGAGCATCCCGTGATCCGTGCGATCCTGTCAGGCGATGAGGAAGGGTTCTGGAAGGCCGAAGCCGCCGGGCGTCAGGCCGCAGGCGTGCCGCCGTACGGGCGGATGGCCGGGATTGTGCTGTCCGGCCCCGAGGTTGGCCCGGTCTTTGACATCGGCAACGCGATGGCGCGCAACGACGCACCCTTGCGCGAGATCGATGCGCAGGTCTTTGGCCCTGCCCCTGCACCGATTGCACGGATACGCGGACGGCATCGGGTGCGCCTGCTGGTCAAAGCCCCGAAAGGCGCGCCGATTCAGGACGCCATCGCCCGCTGGATCGCGCCCCTGCGCCTGAAGGGCGATATCCGTCTGACCGTGGACATCGACCCGCAGAGCTTCTACTGACCCTGCATCAGCGCAGAGCCGCTGTGCGCCTACCCTCTCGTCAAATCGCGAAAATGGGCGTAGAGCAGGTCCCATGCTGAAACCCATGCCGCTTTCCGAGGCGCAGAGCCTTCCGTTCTGGCGCAGGCCCATCACGCTCTTGTTCGTGATGGCGCTGACCATGCCCATTGCCTTCAACGCATGGAGCGCGCTGCTGAATAACTTTGTCATCGAGGTGGCGAATTTCGACGGTGCGGATATCGGCCTGCTTCATACGGTGCGTGAGATACCGGGTTTTCTGGCCGTCGGCGTGATTGCGGTGATCATATTCGTGCGCGAGCAGGTTCTGGCCATGATCTCGCTGATGATGCTGGGGGTCGCCACTGCGGTCACGGCGTGGTTCCCCAGTCTGGGTGGGCTGCTGTTTGTTACTTTGTTCAGCTCAATCGGGTTTCACTACTATGAAACGGTGAACCAGTCGCTGCAATTACAGTGGTTGCCCAAGGATCGGGCGCCGCAGGTGCTGGGCTGGCTGGTGGCCATGGGTTCGGCGGCGACAGCTGTGGTTTATGGCCTGATCGTGCTGACATGGGATCGGTTCGACCTGTCCTATAATTTCGTCTTCATGGCGGCAGGCGGCGTAACGGCCCTGTTGGCGCTGTTCTGTCTGCTGGCCTATCCGCAATTCAACGCGCCGACCCCGCAGACCAAGAAACTGATCCTGCGCAAACGCTATTGGCTGTATTACGCGTTGCAATTCATGGCGGGCGCGCGGCGGCAGATATTCGTCGTTTTCGCAGGCTTTATGATGGTCGAGAAATTCGGGTTCGAGGTGCATGAGCTCACCAGCCTTTATCTGATCAATCTTGTGATCAACATGGCTGCGGCGCCCATGCTGGGCAAAGCCGTGTCCGTGTTCGGGGAACGCCGCACGCTGATCTTTGAATATGCCGGTCTGGCCATCGTTTTCGCAGCCTATGGTGGCATCTACTGGTTCGGTTGGGGCGTGGTGCTGGCGGCGATCCTTTATGTGATCGACCATGTGCTGTTTGCACTGGCGCTGGCGCTGAAGACCTATTTCCAGAAAATTGCCGACCCGGCGGATATCGCGCCCACGGCTGCTGTGGCCTTTACCATCAACCATATTGCTGCGGTGTTCCTGCCCGCTCTGCTTGGATTGCTATGGGTCGTCTCGCCCGGCGCGGTCTTTGGGTTGGCGGCTGCGATGGCGATGGTGTCGCTGGCGCTGTCCCTGCTGATCCCGCGTCATCCTGAACCAGGCAATGAAACCATCCTGTCGAAATACGCGCCTGCCCCTGCCGAATAAGCCAGCGCTTGACCTTGCCCGTTCATGGGCCTAGGCGCTGTTTCAACTGAGACAGGAGGCCCCCATGCCCACATTCACTGCCCTGACCACCCTGACCGGGAAGAAAGCCGCCGAAGGGCTGGGCGAAGCGATGGAGCGTCTGGATCCCGAACCCACCGGCGTTGGCGTGTTCGAGGTCGAGGACGGCTCGGGCCTGTGGGAAGTGGGCGGCTATTTTACCGAAACTCCTGATGAGACCGCGCTGGCGGTTCTGGCCGCTGCATTTGAGGCCAAGCCCTTTGTCGTCTCGGAACTGCCCGAAACCGATTGGGTCGCTCATGTGCGCCGCGAACTGGCCCCGGTTGAAGCTGGCCGGTTCTTTGTCTACGGCAGCCATGACGCGGACAAACTGCCCGATGGGCGCATCCCGCTGTTGATCGAGGCCGCGATGGCCTTTGGAACGGGGCACCATGGCACCACGCTGGGATGCCTCAAGGCGCTGGATCATTTGCTGGACGATGGGTTTTCGGCGACCAAAGTGGCCGATATCGGTTGCGGCACCGCTGTACTTGCGATGGCGGCGGCGCGGGTGTGGGACGGTGACATCATCGCCAGCGACATCGACCAAGTGGCCGTCGATGTGGCTGTCGCGAACCTGAAAGCCAACGGCATGGCGGGTCAGGTTCACTGTGTCGAGGCCGCCGGATTCGATCATCCCGACCTGCAATCCCATGCGCCCTACGATCTGATTTTCGCCAATATTCTCAAAGGTCCATTGGTCACCCTGTCCCCCGAAATTGCAGCGAATCTGCGAGCAGGCGGCTATGCGATCCTGTCGGGAATCCTCAATGAGCAGGCCCAAGACGTGGTCTCGGTTTATCTCCAAAACGGCTTCAATTTGGCTAAAGAAACCCAGATTGGTGAATGGACGACGCTAATCTTAAGCAAACAGGGCTAAAATTAGACCATTTGCAGGAGTTTCGTGGATTCTTGCCTCTTTTTTGTCGCAATATGTACCTACCGTCTAATTGTGGAAAAGGGGGGCGGTTTTTTGGAGGCTGCCATGACGACAAAACATGTTGAATTTAATCAGCGCGTTCATCGCCTGAACAAGAAACACGCAAAGCTCAGCCGTGGCTATCGTGCGACCATGCGCAAAGACGGGCTTGTGGTCATGAAACCGCAGCGGGTGAAATCTGCTTTGCCCGTAAAGGCATTGCTGGTGTGTCTTGTTGGCTTGTTTGCGTTCAAGACCTTTTTGCTGACAAGCCTCGGCGCGACATCCTACCAATATCGCATCGATGCATTGGCAGAGGGCACAGCCGTTGAAAAAGCCGGCGCATGGGTTATGCAAATCGACCCGGCATCCGAGTTTTTTGCGGCCCAGATCAACAAGTTTCTTCTGTAACTGAAAATACAGTTCCAAAAAAAACGCCGCGCAACCATGGCTGCGCGGCGTTTTTCGTGCCCCGAGGGAGAACAGGGCAAGTGAGTGGTGGTTAAACCTTAGCGACCACCGTCTGCAACGACGTCAATATCGCCGCGGCACATGCCGATATCTTCCAGCTCGCGGTCGCTCAGACCATTCAGCACATTGCGCGTGACGCGGGCGTCATTCCATTCGACAACGGCATTCACGACCGATGCGAAGACGGCGCCGATACGGCTAACAAGGCCGAACGAGCCAGTGGTAATGCGGGTGGTGTCCAGTGCAGCCATATCCTATGTCCTTCTGGTTAGTGTTACGTTTCTGATCCTTCGATCTGAGCGGCATCTAGTGATACGGATTTGCCAAAGCAAGAGCGAAAAACGCATAGGACACATGCGTTTTTCGCATGGGTAAAAAACCGTTAAAATGCCTAATTTATTGGCCATTTTTCGTTCAAAAACATGTCGAAATCAGACTTTCTGCAGTCGCAAACAGATCATTTTGTCGCCGCGAGAATAGGTCTGTCGTTTTCTGACGTTTGTTCAATTCGGTTGGAAAATGTTCACGCTTCGTGCTAATCGGAAAGAAAGATCACAAAAACCCGAGCAGGGCGAGGCACAATATGCGGATTTTGGGCATTGATCCGGGGCTTAGAACCCTGGGATGGGGCGTCATCGAATCGCATGGCAGCCGCCTGAGCCATGTGGCCAACGGGCTATGCAAGTCAGATGGCGACGATCTGGGCGAGCGGCTGTTGTCCCTGCACAATCAGATTGTCGAGGTGATCGCGGAGTTTTGCCCTGATCAGGCGGCCATTGAACAGACCTTTGTGAACAAGGACGGGGCCGGGACGCTCAAGCTGGGGCAGGCGCGGGGGGTGGCGTTGCTGACGCTGGCGCAGGCCGGGTTGCCGGTAGGGGAATATGCGCCCAACCGGGTCAAGAAAACCGTCGTCGGCGTGGGACATGCTGAAAAGGAGCAAGTCCTGCATATGGTCAAACTGCAATTGCCGGGGTGTCAGCCCAAAGGCGCGGATGCGGCGGATGCGCTGGCCATTGCCATCTGCCATTCCTATTACGGTGCAGCGCCTCAGGCGCGGATAAAAGAGGTGCGGGCATGATCGGAAAACTCACCGGGCGGCTGGACTATCGCGCTGCGGATCACGTGCTGATCGATGTACGGGGGGTTGGGTATATCGTCTTTTGCTCGGACCGGACCATGGCAGCGCTGCCGGGTGTGGGTGAGGCGGTCTCGATCTACACCGACATGGTCGTGCGCGAAGACCTGATGCAGCTGTATGGGTTCCTGTCTCTGGTCGAGAAGGAATGGCATCGTCTGCTGTGTTCGGTTCAAGGGGTCGGGGCCAAGGTTTCGCTGGCCATTCTGTCTGCGCTGGGGCCGGACGGGGTCAGCCGTGCAATTGCCCTGGGTGACTGGGGCGCGGTCAAGGCCGCCAAGGGCGTGGGGCCAAAGACGGCGCAGCGCATTGTGCTGGATCTCAAGGACAAGGCGCCCGGAGTGATGGCGATGGGCGGGACTGTGACCGAGGCGCTGGACGGATCAGAGCTTGAGGTCGTTGAACTGGCCGAGCCTGTGTCCGCACCCAAACGTGCACCAAAACCGCCATCGGGCAATGCGGCGGCTTCGGCTGGTGCGTTGTCGGCGCTGTCAAATCTGGGCTATGGCCCGTCCGAGGCGGCCTCGGCCGTGGCCGAAGCGGCTGCCAGCTTGCCGGACGCAGGTGAAGCCGAACTGATCCGCGCGGCGCTCAAGCTGCTGGCACCGAAAGGCTAAGTGAATGACCGACGCCGATCCCACCCTGCGCCCTGACCCCTTGCCCGAGGATAACGACCGCGCTCTGCGCCCGCAGGGGCTGGATGAGTTCATCGGTCAGGCCGAGGCGCGCGCCAACCTGCGTGTGTTCATCCAGTCGGCCCGTCAGCGGGGCGAAGCGATGGATCACACGCTGTTCCATGGCCCTCCGGGGTTGGGGAAGACGACGCTGGCGCAGATCATGGCGCGCGAGCTGGGGGTGAATTTCCGCATGACCTCGGGGCCGGTTTTGGCCAAGGCGGGGGATTTGGCGGCGATCCTGACCAATCTGGAATCGCGCGACGTGCTGTTCATCGATGAAATCCACCGCCTGAACCCCGCAGTCGAAGAGGTTCTGTATCCGGCCATGGAGGATTTTGAGCTGGACCTTGTGATCGGTGAGGGCCCTGCGGCACGCACGGTTCGGATTGAGCTGCAGCCCTTTACCCTGGTCGGTGCGACGACGCGCATGGGCCTGCTGACCACGCCCTTGCGGGACCGGTTCGGCATTCCCACGCGGCTGCAATTCTACACGGTGGATGAATTGCATGAGATCGTCACCCGGAACGCCCGCAAACTGGGCGCGCCTGCCGATGATGAGGGCGCGCGCGAGATCGCCCGGCGGTCTCGTGGGACCCCGCGGATTGCCGGACGGTTGCTGCGCCGCGTTGTGGATTTCGCCATCGTCGAGGGCGATGGGCGGATCACCCGAGAGTTGGCCGATGGGGCGTTGACCCGCTTGGGCGTGGACAATCTGGGCTTGGACGGCGCGGACCGGCGGTACCTGACGCTGATTGCCGAGAACTATGCGGGCGGTCCTGTCGGGATCGAAACCCTGTCGGCGGCCTTGTCGGAAAGCCGGGATTCGCTGGAAGAGGTGATTGAGCCTTATCTGTTGCAGCAGGGGCTGATCCAGCGGACCCCGCGCGGGCGCATGTTGGCACAAAAGGCGTGGACGCATTTGGGAATGGCGGCTCCGCGTGGGCAAAACGATCTGTTTGGTTGAAGCGGTGTGCCATATTTTTTAAGCCTCCGGCGGCCGTATTTGGAACGAGAAGAAGGTACAGGGCGTGACACCTGATGAGATCGAGGCGCTGTTTACGCGCGAAAGCGGTGAGTTTCTGTTCGCCCGTTGGGGGCGGCCGATCGTGCCTATTGTCTTTGGGGTTGAGGATGACACTCTGGCCACTGTCAAAGGCGCGTTTGAGGCCGTGGTGGCGCTGGCCGGGCACAGGATGGCGGAAACCGATCCTGAACTGGGCGCGAATTGCATGGTTTTTTTCTTCCGCGACTGGCAGGAACTGCTGGAGGTGCCTGATCTGGACCGGCTGATCCCGGACCTTGCGCCTTTGGTGGATCGGTTGGTGGCGGCAGACGCCAATCAGTACCGCGTATTCCGGTTTGAAGAGGACGGCGCGATCCGGGCTGCGTTCGTGTTTCTGCGCATGGACACAGAGCTGTCCAAGGTCCCTGCCGAAACATTGGCACTAAGTCAGGTGGTGCAGACTATCCTCTTGTGGTCGGACACCGCGTTTCGTGCGCAGTCGCCTTTGGCCGTGGCTGGGGAGACAACGGTTTTGCGGCCTGACATAGCTGAGTTGATCCGCGCCGCCTATGACCGGGTTCTGCCGGGGGCAGCGCAGGATGCCTCGCACGCCTTGCGTCTGTTTGCGCGGATGCAGCCTGTGCAATAGCGCTTAGCTGTTGGATTGGCGGAAGGCTGTGATCAGATCGCTGCCGGTTTCGAAGAAAGCGTCCTGTCCGACAAGGGCGGTGATGCCGTAGCGATCCAGCTCGTTGCGGACATCCGGGTCGATCAGCAGGAAAACCAGTCGGATATTGTGTGTCTTCAGTTGGCTGTGCAGGCTGTGCAGCGTGTAGCCTGCGGTAAAGTCGATGTCGTCCATCGATGACGCCTCGATACAGAACCAACGCAGCGGCGGGTCGGGGTGTTCGATCAGTGCCGTGATCTCATCCGACAGGCGTTGCGCATTGGCGTAGTAGAGACTGTGGGAAAAGCGATAAATCATAAGCCCGGGTTCGAACTGGCCGGGTTGCGAAATCGGGGCCGCGTGCCACCCGCCATCGCTGCTGCGGATGATGACCGCGTTTTTGGGCCTGTAGCCCCGACGCGTGTGGTCGATCAGGGACAGGACCATGGCGAAGATGATCCCTTGTTCAACGCCCACCAGAACCACCACGGCGGCGGTGGCAATTGCAATCCAGAACTCGGACCGGGCCTGTCGGTAGATGGCGGCAAGACCCTTGAGGTCGATCAGTTTCAGCCCGATCAGAAACACCACGGCAGAGAGGGCGGCGTTGGGCAGGAAGGCCAGCGGCCCGGTCAGAAACAGGATCACCACAAGGACGACGGCCACGGTTGTCAGTTGGGCGATCTGGCTGCGCCCCCCGGCGCTGGCGACCATCTCGGTTTTGGTGGGACTGCCGTTGACGACAAAGGTACCGCTGAAAGCTGCTCCGAGATTGGCGAGGCCCAGCCCGACCAGATCGGTGTTCTCGCTGAACCTGTCGTCGTACCGTGCAGCATAGGCGCGCGAGGTGGCGGCGCTTTGGGCGAGGATCACCACGAAGATCGAAAGGGCCGTGGGCAGGAGTTGTTTGAACAAAGCCCAGCTCCACGTCACATCGGGGATCGACAGGGCCGGTAGGCCGCCCGAGACGGGCCCCAAAACCGCGATGCCTGTGGTGCTAAACTGGAAGGCCCAACTGCACAGGATAATGCCCAAAATGGCCAGCAGGGCGCCCGGTACCTTGGGGGACAGTTGCTTGCAGATGACTACAACCGCCAACACAGACAGGGACACCAATACGGTTGGCCAATGTGTCTTGCTGACGTTCTGAGTAACATCGCTGAGCTTGGCGAGTGCGCCGTGGCCAGCGCCCTCAATCCCCAGCATTCCGGGCAATTCGCCTGTTGCCACCTGAATGCCGACGCCGGTCAGAAATCCCACAAGGACGGTGCGCGATAGGAAATCGGCCAGAAACCCAAGGCCTACTAAGCGGGCAGCGATCAAAAGCACGGCGGCGATAAGGGCCAACAGCGAGGCCAGCGCCAGATATTCCGACGATCCCGACACGGCCATGCCCGCCAGGGCCGAGGCGGTGATGGCGGCGGTCGCAGAATCCGCCCCGACGACCAGATGCCGCGATGATCCGAACACTGCGAACAAGGCCATCGGGATCAGGATCGTGTAAAGTCCGGTCACCACAGGGGTGCCCGCGATTTTGGTGTAGCCCATGACCTCGGGGATCGCGAGGCAGGCGAATGTCAGCCCGGCCAGAACCTCGGTCGGGACCGAGGATCGGTCGATCGGCAGAAGGCCCTGCAGGATTGGAAGCAGAGATTTGCCTGTGTTCCGGCGCGATCCGGCCATTCAATCACCTGTTACAGTCTGGTCCCAATATGAACAGGTTAGTCGGCAATGCTTTGGAATTCGATACTCGCCAACCTGCAGACGTTAAATTGTTCCACCGTCGGGATTGCAGGAGCGTCATTGCATGTGCATCTGTAAAGAAAGCCCTAGGCTGACCCGAAAATTGATCTGAGTAACCATGACCGACACTCCCAAAGCGCAAGACACGCATATCTATCCGGTTCGGGTTTTTTATGAAGACACCGATATGGGCGGGGTGGTCTATCACGCGAATTACCTGAAATACATCGAACGGGCCCGGTCAGACTATGTGCGACGTTTGGGAAATGATCAGAACGCCATGCGCGATGACGGGATCGTCTGGGTGATCCGCCGGATTGAGGCGGATTATCTGGCGACGGCCAAGTTTGATGATGAGCTGATTGTCGAGACCCGGTTCCTGTCCCGCTCGGGGGTGCGGCTGACCATGGGTCAGCTGATAAAGCGGGGAGAGACCGAGATTTTCCGCGCCACCGTGACCGCCGTGTGCATGAATGCGCAGGGCAAGCCGGTGCGGCTTCCGGCAGAGATTCGCGCATTGCTGTAACAAATTGCAGCGCTGGGGTGGTTGTGTTGGCTTTTCACGACCATCTGGGTTAGCGTTTGGCAAAACAAGGCCAAACGAATGGCCATCAGGCAAAACAAAGAGCAGGTTCATGGAAGCTGAAACGCTGGCGCTGGCGCAGGAGATCGATTTCTCCATGTGGGGGCTGTATGCCCGCGCGACATTTATCGTCAAACTGGTGATGCTGATGCTGGTTGGCGCATCAATCTGGTCCTGGGCGATTATCATTCAGAAACTGATCAACTACCGCGCGGCCCGTCGCGAGGCGCAGGTGTTTGATGAAAGCTTCTGGTCCGGCAACCCGTTGGATGAATTGTTCGAACAGATCGGCACGCAGCCAGATGGCAGTTCGGAAAAGATTTTTGCGGCTGGAATGATCGAATGGCGACGCTCGCACCGCACCGATGGCGGGCTGATTGCCGGGGCCACGGCGCGGATCGACCGGTCCATGGATGTGGCCATCGCGAAAGAGGCCGAAGGGCTGCAAAAAGGGTTGCCTATTCTGGCTACTGTGGGCTCAACCGCGCCGTTCATCGGCCTGTTCGGCACCGTCTGGGGCATCATGAATGCGTTCATCGAGATTGCCGAGCAGCAGAATACGAACCTGGCCGTTGTCGCTCCGGGCATTGCCGAGGCGCTTTTGGCCACCGGCCTGGGTCTGCTGGCTGCGATCCCGGCGGTGATTTTCTACAACAAGCTCAGCGCCGACAGTGACCGGATCGTGGGCGGGTACGAGGCGTTTGCCGACGAATTCGCTACCATTCTGTCACGCCAGTTGGACAGCTGACATGGGCGCGGCGGTTCAGCAGAACGGCGGTGGCAATGGGCGCAGACGTGGACGGCGTCGCGGGCGTGCCCAGCCGATGGCCGAGATCAACGTGACGCCCTTTGTGGATGTTATGCTGGTGCTGCTGATCATCTTCATGGTCGCGGCGCCTTTGTTGACCGTCGGCGTGCCGGTGGACCTGCCCAAAACTGCTGCCAGTGCTTTGCCCGGCGACAATGAGGAACCGTTGACGGTAACGCTGACCGCAGATGGCCGTGTGCAAATCCAAACCACGGATGTGGTGCGTGAAGAGTTGATTGGAAAATTGCAGGCGATCGCGGCAGAACGCAGCAGCGACCGCGTGTTCCTGCGGGCGGATGGCGCGATTCCCTACGCACAGGTCATGCAGGTCATGGGCGCGCTGAATGCGGGCGGGTTTTCCAACGTGGGTCTGGTCACCGATACCGGCGGCCCGGCCCTGGACGAAGGTGGAGAGTGAGGCCGCACGGTGGATACCGGCACCAAGATCTCGGCAATTGCCCATGTCACTTTGATTGGATGGGCTTTTTTCGGCGGTACGTTCCGGTCCGAACCCCTGCCTATGGCGGTGCAGGAGGTCTCGGTGATTTCGGATGAGCAGTTCGCCGCAATGACTACACAGGTCAATGCGCCCGAGGTGCCGATCCCGGCTGCGTTGCAACCCCCCGAGACGCCCGAGCCGGAAAGCGCCCCGCCTGAAAATACCGAAGAAGAGGTCACTCCGCCCGAGGTTGTGACGCCGCCTGAACCAGAGCCGGACCCGGTGCCCGACCCGGTTGAGCAGCCACCCGAGCCGGAAGTCGTCGAGGAACCACCGACACTGGAACAGCCTGAGCCTGTGACCGAAGTGCTGCCCGTGCCACCGGGCCCCGAGGCGCAACCGCGTCCCGCTGATAAGGTCGCCCCGGAACCGATCGCACCGCCGCCGCCCGAAGCGACCCCGGATGAGGTGGAAACCCCCGCCGTCTCGTTGGATGAGGGCGCCGAGACCCAGCAGGAACAGCAGGATCAGACCGCGCCTGACGAGGCGACCGATGAGATCGTGACCGAGGCGGAAGAGACCAAAGAGAACGCCCCGCGCACCTCGCCGCGCCCGCAGGTGCGGCCCAAGCGACCGACGCCTCTGGCGCAGACCGAAGTGGCCGAAGAACAGGAGCCGACCCCGCCCGAGCCCGTGCAAAACGACGAGACCGCGATCAATGATGCCCTGGCCGAGGCGCTGTCTGAACCGGCGGCACCGTCGGGCCCGCCTTTGACGAGTGGTGAGAAAGACGCGATGCGTCTGGCAGTTTCGCAATGCTGGAATGTGGGATCTTTGTCGACAGACGCGCTGCAAACGGTTGTGGTTGTTGGGTTTTCCCTGACACCCGATGGAAAAGTCGTGGGCGGAAGCCTGCGCATGATCGAAAGCTCGGGCGGGTCCGCCGGGGCTGCAAGACAGGCCTTTGAGGCCGCCAGACGCGCGATTTTGCGCTGTGGTGCAAAAGGCTACACCCTGCCTGCGGATAAGTACGAGCATTGGCGGGACGTTGAGATTACATTCAATCCCGAGAGGATGCGGATCAAATGATGAGATTTCTGACCAGCCTGTTGCTTGGCCTGACGATTTTGGCAGCACCGCTTTATGCGCAGGACCGGGTGTTGCGGCTTGAGTTGGACGAAGGGATTATTGAACCCCTGCCTTTTGCGGTGCCAGGCTTTGTTCCGGACAACCCGGCTGCTGCGCAATACGCTCAGGATATTACCCGTTTGATCGCGGCTGACTTGACTGGAACTGGCTTGTTCCGCGAAATCTCTCCGGACGCTTTCATCAGTCAGGTCAGTAGCTTTGAGTCGCCCGTCCAGTTCGCAGATTGGAAGGCGATCAACGCGGATGCGCTCATTACCGGGGCAGTTAATGTGTCGGGAAACCGCCTGACTGTGCGCTTCCGCGTTTGGGATGTGTTTTCAAGTGATGAACTGGGCGATGGCCTGCAATTTGCGGGTACCACGGATGGATGGCGGCGCATGGCGCATAAGGTGGCCGATCAGGTCTATGCCCGGATTACGGGTGAAAGCCCTTATTTCGACAGCCGCGTGGCCTTTGTCTCGGAAAGCGGTCCCAAGGATCAGCGCCAGAAACGCTTGGCGATCATGGACTATGACGGCGCGAATGTTCAGTTCCTGACCGACAGCTCGGCCATCGTTCTGGCCCCGCGTTTCTCGCCCACTGGCGACCGGCTGCTTTATACCAGCTATGAAACCGGACAGCCGCGCATCTACGTTCTGGACGTGGACCGCGTGCGTCAGACCGAGTTGAACACCCAAGGCGGCACGATGAGCTTTTCGCCACGCTTTTCACCGGATGGCCGTTCGATTGTCTATTCGCTGATTCAGGGCGGTAACACGGACCTGTGGAAAATGGACCTGGCATCGGGTCAAAGCGTGCGGCTGACCAATACACCGGCGATCGAAACTGCGCCCAGCTATTCGCCCGACGGTTCGCAGATCGTGTTCGAAAGCGACCGGTCAGGCACGCCGCAGCTTTACATCATGCCCGCAAATGGGGGCGAGGCGACCCGGATCAGCTTTGGCGCGGGCAGGTACGGAACACCTGTCTGGTCGCCGCGCGGGGATCTGATCGCCTTTACAAAGCAGAACAAGGGCCGGTTCCATATCGGCGTGATGCGCACCGATGGCAGCGAGGAACGCCTGCTGACCTCGTCCTTTCTGGACGAAGGGCCCACATGGTCGCCCAATGGCCGCGTGATCATGTTCACCCGTGAAACGCAGGGCGCAAGCGGTCGGGCGACCTTGTATTCTGTGGATATTTCGGGCCGGAACCTACGCCCGGTACGCACCCCGGATGGCGGCAGCGATCCGTCCTGGGGACCTTTGCAGAATTGATCAGGGCGGGGGTTGGAAAAGTTCACAAAAAACCTGCACTGTGCTAGAGAGACAGCAATAAACCAATAAAACAACGAGGCACCTGAAATGAACGTATTGGGCAAAATCCTGGCCTTGGGCACGCTGAGCGTGATGGCCGCATGTACCAACAATGATCCGTCCGCTCTGGGCGGCGGCTTTGGCAATGGCGCGAACGGGGCCAATGGCGCACTTGCGTTGGGATCACCCAGCGATCCGCGCTCACCGGCCTATTTTCAGCAAACTGTCGGCGACCGGGTGTTGTTCGCGGTGGATCAATCGACCCTGACCCCGCAGGCGCAGCAGGTTCTGCAAGGACAGGCCGACTGGCTGCTGGCGAACACCGACTATGTGGCCACCATCGAAGGTCATGCGGACGAACAGGGCACGCGCGAATACAACCTTGCACTGGGCGCGCGCCGGGCGAATGCGGCCCGCGAATTCCTGATCTCGCGCGGGGTTGCCGGCAACCGTCTGACCACCGTCAGTTTTGGCAAGGAGCGCCCGATTGAGATTTGCAGCACCGAGGACTGCTATGCCAAAAACCGCCGTGCGGTAACGGTGCTGACCGGTTCAACCTTGGGGTAAGACGATGAAAGTTGCAGGATGGGTTCTGGCCGCGGTTGTTGCGACCGTTGGTGTGGCACAAGCGCAGGATCAGCAGACGCTGGCGGATATTCGTCAGGAACTGACGGTGCTGCATGTGGAAATACAGCGCCTCAAGCGCGAGTTTTCGACCACCGGCTCTCCGGCCCCGAACCTGTCCGGCAGCTCGATCCTGGAACGTGTAGACGCCATCGAGGCCGAGTTGCAGCGCCTGACGCGTCAGACCGAGCAATTGAACCAGCGGGTGCAGAATGTCGTGACCGATGGCACAAACCGGATCGGTGATCTGGAATTTCGTCTGGTCGAACTGGAAGGCGGTGATCTGGGTAGTCTGGGTACCACATCCACTCTGGGCGGGGACACGGAAATCACCGCCGCTGCGCCCATCACCCCGGCGGCTCCGTCTGTGACGGAACAGGGCGAGTTGGCCATTGGTGAGCAATCGGATTTCGAAGCGGCCTCGCTGGCGTTGGCCGAAGGTGATTTTCAAGCCGCGGCTGACCAATTTGCGCAGTTCGATACGTCCTATCCCGGCAGCCCGCTTGCGCCCGAGGCGCATCTGAAACGCGGTCAGGCGCTGGAAGGTCTGGGTGACACGCGTGAGGCCGCGCGGGCATTCCTGGCCAGTTTTACCGGCGATTCCGAGGGCAGTTTTGCGCCCGAAGCCCTATTTGAACTGGGTGCTGCCCTTGGGCGTTTAGGGCAGACCGATCAGGCCTGCATCACCCTCTCCGAAGTTAGCGTTCGCTTCCCGACATCGGCGACAGTATCGGCGGCCTCGCAGGAAATGGCGACACTGGGCTGTTCTTGACCCAAAAGACCGACATTCTGCGATCAGACCTGCGCGCGGGGTTGCCCGATCGGCTGCCGCCGCGTCTGGGAATCGCTGTATCCGGCGGAGGGGACTCGGTTGCCCTGATGCACCTGCTGCACGATCTGGCGCAAACCGAAGACATCCGGCTTTTCGCGGCGACCGTGAATCATGGGTTGCGTCCCGAAGCCGATGATGAGGCGCGGCAAGTTGCGGGGCAGGCTGCGCAACTGGGTATCCCGCATGAAACGCTGTTGTGGCAGGGATGGGATGGCACGGGCAACCTGCAGGACCAAGCCCGGCAGGCGCGGTACCGGTTGCTGACCGATTGGGCACGGCGGCACGATGTTCCAGCCATCGCCTTGGGTCATACCGCCGATGATCAGGCCGAGACGCTGCTGATGCGGCTGGGCCGGGCCTCTGGCCTTACGGGCCTCTGTGGGATGCCACCGGCGCGGGATCAGGATGGCGTCACGCTGCTGCGCCCCATGCTGGCCATCACCCGGCAGGAGTTGCGCGATTACCTGCAAGGCACTGGCGCAGATTGGAGCGAAGACCCTTCGAATCACGACCCTGCATTCGACCGGATCAAAGCGCGCAAGGCGCTGTCTGACTTGGATACACTGGGCATTTCTGCACAATCCTTGACCCGCGTGGCAAAAAATCTTGCACAAGCGCGTGACGCACTGGCCCAGTATACGCAGGAGGCCGCCCGCGCGGTTCTGCGTGTCGAGGGCGGGGATATCTGCATTGACCAAATTGGTTTTTTACGGCTTCCCGCCGAGATTCAGAGGCGGTTGGTCGTTGGAAGTATTGCGTGGATTGCCGGGCCGGGCTATCCGCCGCGCGGCTCTGCCGTGGATCAGGCCGTTAAGGCCATTTATACGGCACAGCCCTTGACCCTGGCAGGCTGCGCTATTGTGCCGAAACGCGATAAAGCGTGGGTTTGCAGGGAACTAAACGCAGTTTCAGCCGAAATCGCCACGCCAAACGCTGTGTGGGACAACAGATGGGTACTGACCGGCCCGCAAACACCCGGGGCCGAAGTTCGGGCGCTGGGGCAGGACGGTTTGTCGCAATTGCCGGACTGGCGCGCCCTGGGCAAACCGCGCGCGGCGCTTTTGTCCCATCCGGCGGTCTGGAACGGTGAAAACTTGTTAGCTGCCCCTCTGGCAGATTTTTCAAATGGTTGGAGCGCAGATTTTGCGCCGCACCGGCCCGAGTTCTACTCTTCTCTTTTATCGCATTGAACCTGCTTGAATCATCTCTATTTTAAGGAGCAACCCGGCAGACCCCCACCTGCCGAAATCTTTTGGGAGATTTTCCTTGGGCAACGCTCGTAACATCGCCTTCTGGGTCGTTCTGTTTTTGCTGATCCTTGCACTGTTCAACTTCTTCAGCGGACAGGGTGGAACACTTCAGAGCAACGAAAGAACCTATTCCGATTTTGTCAGCGCCGTTCAGGGCGGTGAGGTCAAGAGCGTGACGCTGGATGGCGAGCAGATTCGCTATACCACGCAAAGCGGCGCGAACTATGTGACCATCAAACCCGGCGATGCCGAGGTGACCAAGCTGCTGATTGACGAAAACATCCCCGTTCAGGCGGTCAAGCAACAGCAATCGGGCTTTCAATCCTTCCTGATCACGTTGCTGCCCTTCCTGCTGCTGATCGGTGTCTGGGTCTATTTCATGAACCGGATGCAGGGCGGTGGCAAAGGCGGCGCGATGGGTTTTGGCAAGTCCAAGGCCAAGATGCTGACCGAAAAGCATGGACGCGTGACCTTTGATGATGTTGCCGGCATTGATGAGGCAAAAGAAGAGCTGGAAGAGATCGTTGAATTCCTGCGCAACCCGCAGAAATTCTCGCGCCTCGGCGGCAAGATTCCCAAGGGCGCGCTGCTGGTTGGCCCTCCGGGTACAGGTAAAACGCTGCTGGCCCGCGCTATTGCGGGTGAGGCGGGTGTGCCGTTCTTCACCATCTCGGGCTCGGATTTTGTTGAAATGTTCGTCGGTGTCGGTGCATCCCGTGTCCGCGACATGTTCGAACAGGCCAAGAAGAACGCGCCCTGTATTGTGTTCATCGATGAGATTGACGCCGTGGGCCGCCATCGTGGTGCCGGTTACGGCGGCGGTAATGATGAGCGCGAACAGACGCTCAACCAATTGCTGGTTGAAATGGATGGGTTCGAAGCGAATGAAGGCGTGATCATTCTGGCGGCCACCAACCGCAAGGACGTTCTGGACCCTGCGCTGCTGCGTCCGGGCCGCTTTGACCGGAACGTGACCGTTGGCAACCCTGACATCAAAGGGCGTGAGAAGATTTTGGGCGTGCACGCGCGCAAGACGCCTCTGGGCCCCGATGTCGATCTGCGCATCATTGCGCGGGGTACGCCGGGCTTCTCGGGTGCTGATCTGGCGAACCTCGTGAACGAGGCCGCGCTGATGGCCGCGCGTGTTGGCCGTCGCTTTGTCACCATGGAAGACTTTGAGAACGCCAAAGACAAGGTGATGATGGGCGCCGAGCGCCGCAGCATGGTGCTGACCCAGGATCAAAAGGAAAAGACCGCCTACCACGAGGCGGGCCACGCTGTGGTCGGCCTGGAGCTGCCGCTGTGCGATCCGGTTTACAAGGCGACGATCATCCCGCGCGGTGGCGCGCTGGGTATGGTTGTGTCACTGCCGGAAATGGATCGCCTGAACTATCACCGCGATGAGTGTGAGCAGAAGCTGGCCATGACCATGGCCGGTAAGGCGGCCGAGGTCATCAAATACGGTGAAGACCATGTGTCGAACGGTCCCGCGGGTGATATCATGCAGGCCAGCCAGCTGGCGCGCGCCATGGTGATGCGCTGGGGCATGTCCGACAAGGTCGGCAATATCGACTATGCCGAGGCGCATGAAGGCTATCAGGGTAACACCGCCGGATTCTCGGTCTCGGCCCATACCAAAGAGCTGATCGAGGAAGAGGTGAAGCGCCTCATCCAGCAAGGATACGAGCGCGCCCACAAAATCCTGACCGACAAGAACGAGGAATGGGAGCGTCTGGCGCAGGGCCTGCTGGAATATGAGACCCTGACAGGCGACGAGATCAAGCGCGTCATGAACGGCGAATCTCCGTCAGAGGACGACGACGAAAGTGACAAGCCTGACGAAGGCAACGCACCCAGCGTCACCGCCATTCCAAAGACAAAGGCCAAGAAGTCTCCGCCCGAAGGCGGGATGGAGCCGGAACCTTCGGCTTAACCAGATCAGACCCGGGCACAGTCCCGGGTCTTTTTTCTTTTCTTTCCGGGATGGGTGACTTCTATTGCGGGTGGAATCCAAGCGATGAAAGGGCCTGCCATGCCGGTAATGCGTGAAACCGAATTCAAGGGTGAAGTTGTCTGGCTGGGCCATGTGCCCGCAGATGACTCGATTCGCGCCAAGGCTGTGGACGCATTGGAACTGGGCTTTGGCGGTGATCGCGGCGCGCGTCACGAAGGGGAAACCCGTCCATCCTGTGTGCGGATGAAAAACCTCTATCCGCAGGGCACTGAAATTCGCAACGTGCGGCAATTGTCAGTTTTGTCGGTCGAAGAGGTTGCAGCGACCGCGCAAGAGATGGGGCTGGAATCCCTTGATCCATCGCCGCTGGGCGTCAGCATCATGCTACGCGGCATTCCTGATTTCACCCACGTCCCCCCGTCATCGCGGCTTCAGGGACCGGGGGGTGTCACCATCACGATTGATATGGAAAACCGCCCCTGCGTGATCCCGGGGCGCGAGATTGAGGGCGAACACCCCGGTCATGGGGCCAAGTTCAAACCCGCCGCACAGGGGCGTCGCGGCGTGACCGCATGGGTCGAACGCCCCGGAACGTTGAGGCTGGGTGACCTGATGACCCTGTTTGTTCCGGATCAGCGCGCCTGGGCACCTTAAGACACAGTATTTCCGATGGGAAACGATCAAAGTTACGTGACGCCACACTGTAAATGACGCCGCGCCGTTTCGCAGCACAATTATGTCGGAATCCATAGCCACCTGTTGGGTGCACAACGGTATGGATTGCCCAGCGCCGACGCACCGCGTCGGTTTTGCACGGCATTCAATCAGGGACCCTGCCCAATGAGCTATAAATCCGACATCGAAATCGCCCGCGAAGCGAACAAAAAACCGATCCAGGAGATCGGCGCAAAAATCGGCATCGACTCCGCCGACCTGCTGCCCTATGGCCACGACAAAGCGAAGGTGAGCCAGGACTTCATCAACTCGGTTCAGGACCGCGAAGACGGCAAACTGATCCTGGTGACGGCGATCAACCCGACCCCGGCGGGTGAAGGCAAGACCACCACCACCGTGGGTCTGGGCGACGGTCTGAACCGCATCGGCAAGAACGCGATGATCTGTATCCGCGAAGCCTCGCTTGGCCCGAACTTCGGCATGAAGGGCGGCGCTGCAGGTGGCGGTTATGCACAGGTTGTTCCGATGGAGGAAATGAACCTGCACTTCACCGGTGATTTCCACGCCATCACCTCGGCCCACTCGCTGCTGTCGGCCATGATCGACAACCACATCTACTGGGGCAACGAAGCCGAAATCGACGTGCGCCGCGTTGCATGGCGTCGTGTGGTCGATATGAACGACCGCGCTCTGCGTCAGATCACCGCTTCGCTGGGTGGCGTGTCGAACGGCTTCCCGCGTGAAGCAGGCTTTGACATCACCGTGGCGTCCGAAGTCATGGCGATCCTGTGCCTGGCAACCGACCTGAAAGACCTTGAAAAGCGTCTGGGCGACATCATCGTGGCCTACCGCCGCGACAAGACCCCGGTTTACTGCCGCGACATCAAAGCCGAAGGCGCAATGACCGTTCTGCTGAAAGACGCAATGCAGCCGAACCTGGTGCAGACGCTGGAAAACAACCCGGCCTTCGTCCATGGCGGCCCGTTTGCCAACATCGCACACGGCTGTAACTCGGTCATTGCCACCAAAACCGCGCTCAAAGTTGCTGACTATGTCGTGACCGAAGCAGGTTTCGGTGCCGACCTGGGTGCCGAAAAGTTCATGAACATCAAGTGCCGCAAGGCAGGTATCGCGCCGTCGGCTGTGGTACTGGTTGCCACCGTGCGCGCGATGAAAATGAACGGTGGTGTTGCCAAGGCGGATCTGGGCGCCGAAAACGTCGACGCCGTTCAGTCGGGCTGCGCCAACCTGGGTCGCCACATCGAGAACGTGAAGTCCTTTGGTGTGCCGGTCGTTGTCGCCATCAACCACTTTGTCACCGATACCGACGCCGAAGTTCAGGCCGTCAAAGACTATTGCGGTGAGCACGGTGTCGAAGCGGTTCTGTCGCGTCACTGGGAACTGGGGTCGGAAGGGTCTGCGCCTCTGGCTGAGAAAGTTGTTGAAATCGTTGAAGGTGGCACCGCGAACTTCGCGCCGATCTACCCCGACGACATGCCGCTGTTCGAGAAAATCGAAACAATCGCCAAGCGCATCTACCGCGCTGACGAGGTTCTGGCCGACAACAAGATCCGTAACCAACTGCGCGAGTGGGAAGACGCGGGCTATGGCAACCTGCCGGTCTGCATGGCGAAAACCCAGTACTCGTTCTCGACCGACCCGACCCTGCGCGGCGCGCCCACCGGCCACTCGGTTCCGGTGCGTGAGGTCCGCCTGTCCGCAGGTGCCGGTTTCATCGTGGTTGTCTGCGGTGAGATCATGACCATGCCCGGTCTGCCCCGCAAACCCGCCGCTGAGACAATCCGTCTCAACGACGAAGGTCAGATCGAGGGCTTGTTCTAAGCCGCCGAATAGGACATCTCGTGGTCCGGGGATATCCCCGGGCCATGAGGAGATCGCAATGCCCACTCTGACACCGCCGCAAGACTGTCAATCGATGCAGGAATTGCGGGTTCAGATCGACAAGCTGGACCGCCAACTGATTGAGATGTTGGTGACGCGCGCAGGTTACATCGACCGCGCCTCGCAGCTGAAACCCGGCGAGGGCCTGCCGGCCCGCATCCCGGACCGTGTCGAAGAGGTGGTGCAGCGTGTGCGTGACAGCTCGGACGAATTGGGCATGGACCCTGATCTGGCCGAAAAACTGTGGCGCATTTTGATTGATTGGTCGATTGCACGTGAAGAAGGCGTGATCGGCCCCGACTGAACACCCGGGCGCTTTGCGCCCGATCCGTTTTTGGAAAGAAGGGATCACAGGATGGTAGCCCAGGTTATCGACGGCAAAGCCTTTGCGGCGAAAGTGCGCGCGCAAGTGGCCGATCAGGTTGCAAAGCTGAAAGAAGAAAACGGCATCACGCCCGGTCTGGCCGTGGTTCTGGTGGGTGAAGACCCGGCAAGCCAGGTCTATGTCCGCTCGAAAGGCAAGCAGACCGTCGAGGTCGGCATGAATTCGTATGAGCACAAGCTGGACGTTGACACCTCGGAAGAGGACCTGCTGGCGCTGATCGACAAGCTGAATAACGATCCGGCTGTTCATGGAATTCTGGTGCAACTGCCGCTGCCCAAGCATCTGAACGAAGATCTGGTGATCAACTCGATCGACCCGGCCAAGGATGTTGATGGCTTCCACATCTCGAACGTGGGCCTGCTGGGAACCGGTCAGAAGTCGATGGTGCCTTGCACCCCGCTGGGCTGTTTGATGATGCTGCGTGACTATCACGGCTCGCTGTCGGGTATGGACGCGGTTGTGATTGGCCGTTCGAACATCGTGGGCAAGCCGATGGCGCAACTGCTGCTGGGCGACAGCTGTACCGTGACCATTGCGCATTCGCGCACCAAGGACCTGCCGGACGTTGTCCGCCGCGCTGACATCGTTATCGCTGCCGTGGGCCGCCCCGAGATGGTGCCGGGCGACTGGATCAAAGAAGGTGCAACCGTGATCGACGTGGGCATCAACCGCATTGAACGCGACGGCAAGAACAAGCTGGTCGGTGACGTCGACTACGCCAGCGCAGCCGAGCGCGCAGGCGCGATCACCCCGGTTCCGGGCGGGGTTGGTCCGATGACCATTGCTTGCCTGCTGGCCAACACTCTGACCGCCTGCTGCCGGGCAAATGGTCTGCCCGAACCTGAGGGGCTGACAGCCTGATCCTTTAGGAGACCAAACAGGTTTTGGGGTCGAAGGAGATACCTCCTTCGGCCCCTTTTTGTTTCACAAAACTGTTACTCAGTTCAAAAGGGCAGGGTTTGAATATTCCGAGAACGGTGATAAGCAAGCAATTCCAGCCAGTTATGGAATAAGCCAGGGTGTCTTCGGGATGTGGGCTGGACCCTGGGGGTAATATGACGAGTTGGCATGAACACTGTGCTGAGACCGGTTCTGGCTGAAATCACCCTTCGCAGGGCATTGGCCACCATTGCTTTGCCGCCGCTTCTGGCGAGCGCTTTCCAACCTTTTCCTGCTATACCGCTCAGTTTTGGCGAACGTCTGGTGTTCTGGGCCGGAGTGGTCGGCCTCGCGCTGGGCGTGACGTGGGTTGCCCGCAAGCTGACGCAGATTTACTTTCTGGATGCACATTTTTCACTGCGCGACGGCGCGTTGGGTCTGATTATTCTGGTGCTGTTTTTGCCACCGCTGTGGTTGCTGTCTTTTTTGCTGATGACCTACGGTGGGCAACAACCCCCTGACATTTTTGCCGTCGCCCCGTACGGCGCGCTGTTTGCCACAGGGCTTGTTCTGGTCGGGGGGCACAGCCGGACAGAACGGCAAACACCTCAGCCCCTGCGCCCGGAACCGCGAATGCGCAATCGCCTGCCGGAGTCGTTCGCGGGGCAGATCTATCGGTTGACCGTGCGTGACCACGAGGTTGACGTCGTTACATCGGAAGGGACATTCACCGTCCGTTCGCGGTTGACGGATGCCATTGCCGAGATGGACCCGATCGTGGGGCACTGCACGCATCGGTCACATTGGGTGGTCGATGAGGCGATTGTCGGGATTGAGCGGCAGGGCGGAAAGACGTTCTTGCGCCTCAGAAACGGCGATCTGGTTCCGGTCAGCCGAAAATACAAACCCATGCTGGAAGAAGATGGGGTGATCTAAGCGAATTCAGCGTGGCATGGGAAAAATCCGGGGCTGCGCTCCTGTCAGAATGGCCATCGCCTCCGTCTCCATCAAGCCGTTCAGCACGTCATCCGAACTGTGTAGCCCACCGGTATAAGTGCCGTAAGCGGGCAGAATCAGCCGTGTTTGATCCACCAGAAACGCAGGGCGCGTGACACTTCGCCCCCGCGCCGTCACGCGCACTTTCGGATGGTAATGACCTGAGATTTCGCTCTGTGCCTTGCTCTGTGCGATGTGGCGAAAGGTAATGGGGCCAATACTGTATTCGGCCAGATGCGCCCCGCCCAGATCAATGGGGCCGGGATCGTGGTTGCCTTCAATCCAGATCCAGCGACGGCCGGCTTGAAGGGCGGTGACGTCCCGTTTCTGAGCCGGGTCCAGCGCGGCCGAGGCATCGAGGTCGTCGAAACTGTCACCCAGGCAAATCACCGTGTCAGGACTGGTGTGGGCAATATCGGCAGCCAGACGGGTCAGCGTTTCCCGGCTGTCATAGGGCGGCAAGGTTGGGCCGCCACGCCGCGCGATCCGCTCAGACTTACCCAGATGCAGGTCCGAGACGCAGAGCAGGCGCTGCGCGGGCCACCACAAGGCCCCGGACCCCAACGCGCTGAGGGTCTGCCCAGCAAAGGTAAAAGTGACGTCGTTCATGATACGTTCTTTGCGTGTTTTGATCTGCTCTGCAAGAGCAATCAACTGGGCGCAAGCCCAGCTGCTTGCAGCAGGCGCGCGCTTTCTTCGGCCAACAGACGTTCCTCGGCTGCGCCTTTGACCGGCACTTTGCCGACCTCAAGAAACAAGGGGGCGGCAAGGGGTGAGACGCGGTCCAGTCGCAGCAGGTCGATCCGGTCGTCGATCCGGGCAAGCATTTCTTCAATCCGACCGAAATCGACCAGCCCGCGCATCGCTTCTTCGCGCGTGATCTGCATCAGAAGGTGATCAGGGTCATATTTCAGCAGCGTGTCATACAGGATATCCGACGAAAACGTCGCCTGCCGCCCGCTTTTGCGTTGCCCGCCTGTATTGCGCTCAATGAGCCCGGCGATGGTGGCCGAGGCGCGAAAGGTGCGTTTCATCACGGCGTTTCCTGCCAGCCAAGTCTCAAGCCCGTCGCGCAGCGCCTCGGGCTGGAACAGCGGGCGCGGGTCGGTCACCGCGTCGAGCCCCCAGATCAATGTGGCATAGTCGGTGGCCACAAATCCCAGCGGGGCCAAGCCGGTTTCCTCCATCCGTTTGGTCAGCAACAGGCCCAGCGTCTGCTGCGCGTTGCGTCCAGCGAAGCCGTAGACACACAGATGCTCGCGCCCGTCATTGGGGAAGCTTTCGATCAACAGCCGGTCGCGTGTCGGCAGACGCGAAAGGTCACGTTGCAGGGCCAGCCACTCGGCAGTATGTGACGGCAATTGCGGCCAGTCTGCTTGTGCGAACATGCGCAGGATACGGTCGCTCAGCTGAGTTGAAGTGGCGAATTTCGTGCCTGAAAAAGTCGCGACCTTGGGTTTGCGATCCGCGCGGCGGCTGACCTCGACCGTCATCTCGCGCAGCCCCTCATAGCGTACGATCTGGCCGCCGATCAGGAATGTGTCCCCGGGGGTGAGCGACGCGGCAAATGCCTCTTCGACCTCACCCAATGGTTTGCCGCCGCGATTGCGTTTTAGGCGCACTTTCAGCGTGTCGGTATCCTGTATGGTGCCAAGGTTCATACGAATACGCTGCGCTGCGCGGGGGTCGCGCAGCTGCCATTGCCCGTCGGGGCGCTGTTGCAGACGCTGCCAGCGATCATAGGCGCGCAGGGCGTACCCTCCGGTCGCGCAGAACTCCAGGCAGGCGTCAAAGGCATCACGGCTCAGCTGCGCATAGGGTCCGGCGGCGATCATTTCCCCAAACAGGGTATCGGCATCGAAAGGGCCCGCTGCCGCCGCGATCAGGATATGCTGGCAAAGCACATCGCGCGGGCCTGCGCCGCGCGGCTCGCCATCCAGATCATGCGCGCGGGCGGCCTCAAGCGCTGCGACGCATTCCACCACTTCGAACCGGTTGGCGGGCACCAGCAGGGCCTTGGAGGGCGCGTTATAGCGGTGGTTGGCTCGCCCGATCCGCTGGACCAGCCGCTTGACGTTCTTCGGCGCGCCGATCTGGATCACAAGGTCTACATCACCCCAGTCGATGCCCAAATCCAGCGAGCCGGTACAGACGATGGCGCGCAGGTCGCCGCGCACCATGGCGGCCTCGACCCGTTCGCGCTGTTGCCGGTCCAGACTGCCATGGTGGATGCCGATGGGCAGGCCGTCTTCGTTGGCAAGCCAGAGGTTGTGAAAGAAAATCTCGGCCTGTGCGCGGGTGTTGTGAAAGATCAGCGTGGTTTTGTGCTGCCTGATCTGGTCCAAAACGGCAGGGATGGAATAGGCGGCGCCACCACCGGACCATGGGGGCATCTCCTGCGTCTCAAGCATACGGATGTCAGGGTCGGGCCCGGGATCGGCCTGAATGATCTGACAGGGGTCCGGGTGGCGCGCCAGAAAGCGCGCGATGGCGTCGGGGTCTTCGACCGTCGCCGATAGCCCGACGCGGCGGACAGAGGGGCAGAGCGATTGCAACCGGGCCAGCGCCAGCATCAACTGATCGCCGCGCTTGCTTTCGGCCAGCGCATGAATTTCATCAATGATCACACGCTGCACGCCTGCGAACATGCGCGGCGCGTCCTCGTATGAGGTCAGCAGCGCGAGGCTTTCGGGCGTGGTCAGCAGGATATGGGGTGGGTCAACACGCTGGCGCTTCTTTTGCGTGGCGGATGTGTCGCCGGTGCGGTCCTCAATCCGTATTGGCAGGCCAATCTCGTCAGCCGGTCCTCGCAGATTGCGGCGAATGTCTGCAGCCAGCGCCTTGAGCGGCGAGACATAGATCGTGTGCAGCCCATCCGGCGCGCTTTCCGACAGCTCGGCCAGGGTTGGCAGGAACCCGGCCATGGTCTTGCCGCCACCCGTGGGCGCGATCAGCAGGGTCGCCGGGTCAAAGGCCCGGTCGAACATGTCCTGTTGATGCGGGTGAACGGACCAGCCTTTGGCCGTGAACCAATCGGTGATCCGGGCGGGAATCTGCGTCATGGGCGCAGACTACCGTCCCGGCATCGGAATTACAGTGGGTTAGTGTACGATCTTTTCTTCGCGCACGAACATGTTGGCCCAGGCGCGGTCGATCAGGTCGGGGCTCATCTGATAGGGGATGCCCTCGAACTCGCAGATCGAGATCATCTGGTCGATCAGGAAGATCGGCTGATAGTTCGCGTAGACATTGTTGATGGTCGGATATTTGACCTTCAGCAGGTGCACCAGCGCGGCCTCGTCCAGAGGCATGCCGCGTTTACGCGCGACCATGGCAAAAATCTTCAGGAAGTTTTCCTGGTTCGGCCCGTCGATCTTGATCTTGAAGAAGATCCGGCGCAGGGCCGCTTGGTCGAAAATCTCGTTGGGGTGGAAGTTGGTCGAGAAGATCACCAGCGTATCGAAGGGAACTTCGAATTTTTCACCCGATTGCAGACCCAGAATATCTTTCTTTTCCTCCAACGGAACAATCCAGCGGTTGATCAGCGCCTGCGGCGGTTCCTGCTGGCGTCCAAGGTCGTCCACGATGAAGATGCCGCCTGTTGATTTCAGCTGCAAAGGCGCCTGATAGGTCCGTGCGGTCGGGTTGTAGACGAGGTCCAGCATGCTCAGCGACAATTCACCACCCGTGACAACGGTGGGGCGTTCGCACTGAACATAGCGGGTGTCGAACCGTTTGCGGCGGCGCAGGCTGTTGGGGTCATCGGCCTCTTGTTCGACCGCCGTGTGGACGATCGGGTCATAGACGGTGATCACCTGACCGGCATATTCGATGGCATAGGGTACATAGACATTGTCGCCCAAGGCGTCGCGAATGCCGTTTGAAATCGAGGATTTACCATTGCCCGGAGGGCCATACATCAGGATCGAGCGACCGGCGCTGACCGCAGGGCCAAGGTGGTCCAGAAGGCTGTCGGGCAGAACAAGGTGGCCCATAGCGCCGACCAGCTGTTCGCGGGTCACCTGAATGTTGCGGATCGATTGGCGTTTGACCTGCTCGCGGTACACATCCAGCGGCACGGGCATGGCGCCGAAGTATTCCGACTGGCTCAGCGCGTCCAAGGCGCGGGCTTTGCCTGCGTCCGTCAGCTGATACCCCATTTCATTGCCGCTATTGGCGTTCAGGGTGCCTGTGGCCTCGATCAGTTTTTGTTCGCGGGCCATGTCGATCAGCTCTTGCGTCACTGATCCGGGCAGACAGATGGCTGCTGCGATTTCGGTCACGGTGTCCACGTTCTTGCGAAAGATCGTTTTCAACATGATGTCGCGCATCATCACGATGGGCAGTTTCATTTCGCCCAGTCCCTTGGGGGCAGGGGGGGCCATAACCGAAGTCGTCAACATATTCATGAGCGTCGCCCGTCATTAACAATTTCACGCAAAAAACCCCCGGAAGGGTCACTTGCTGAAAATTTGGCCGCGCTTTGTGGCAGCACCAAGGCAGGGAAGAGGCGGGTTAGTGATAGTTTACGAGCCGTAAACAGTGCCAAGAACAAGATAAAGCGTCAGGCTGCCGCCCAGCGACAGGCCCATCGGGATATGCTTGGCCCGGCTCCAGCTTTCCCACTCAGGTGCAAAACTGCGCAGTGCGGTTGAGCGGGCCAGCCTGTGACTGATCCAGGCCGCCATGTTCATCGACGCCAGAATGATCATCATCAGAAAATAGTCACCCGGCCAGACAAAGGGCGAGGCGGCGGCCATAAACTTGGCGTCTCCGGCCCCCATCGCGCGGATCGCATTGAACAGTATGCCCAGAAACAGAACAGGTATCACATGCAGGATCTGCCAAAGATATGGGGGCAGGGAAATAGACACCGGTCCCAAACTGGCCGAGGACCATTCGGTCGACCAGGGCGGTAAAAGGAACAGCCCGACGATGACGAACACCCCAAAAACCGCATAGACCGCGTGGTTCCTGATCCGCATGTCGCGCAGATCAATATAGGCCACATAGATGCAGATGGGCACAACGAAGGGCAGAAACCACGTCGCGGCCTGCGCGGGGATGTTCATGTATCAGGCTTCCTCAAGCGCGCGGAGCGAGCGGACGGCCTCGTCATAATGCTGCGGATGGGTAGCAATGGCCTCGCGGAACAGGTTCTTGGCCGTGGCCACATCCCCCTGTTTGACCGCTGAGATGGCCATGGTGTTCAACAGCATCGCCCGTTCGACCTGAGACATGGGAACAACCGGCAGGCTGTAATTTCCCTGCGCCGCCCGCGCCAGAACCAGGTTGTTCTTTGCGGTGAACAGGGAATTGTCCTGACGGATCGCATCAGTAAACAGACGTTCGGCTTCCGCATATTGGCCTCGGGTCAGTTTGGAATAACCCCAGTTGTTCATCACGCTGCCGGGGCGCGTGGTCAGGCCAACGGCGGTTTCATAGAAATGATCCGCCCGTTTCCAATCCTGATTTGAGTCCGCCACCACGGCCTCAAGACGATAGCGTTTGAAGCTTTCATAGGTGGGGGGAATGGAGTCCAGAACGGTCTTTGCCTGTTTCCAGTTTCCCGACCGCACCAGCGCATCGGCATATTCGACCCGGTCGATATTCGACACGCCCGACATGGTGGTTACCTTTTTCCACGCCGCGGCAGCCTCGGTGGTGCGTTTGGCGCGGGTCAGGGAAATGGCCAAGCCCCGCTGCAGATCAATCCGACCTGGGTTCTTGGCCGCGGCGCCCTGGAAATATGTTACAGCTTCGTTGGGGTCGGCTGCAGTCAACAGGACTTCGCTCAGGTTGGTTTCGTCAATGACGTCGACTTCCTGAAAGGTCCGTTCGACCTTTTCATCCTCGGTCTCTTTTTCGCATGCGGACAGGATAACCCCGCACACCAGCATTGGTGCAATCAAGAATTGTTGGCGCATTTTTGCGTCCTTTACTGCTCTTGCTCATCTTGTGGGAGCTTGCGAAGCGTGAATTGCCCGTCGCCTTGCTGCTCCAGCGTATATTCTTGCTTTTCTGCCTTAGTATTAACAGGAATTTCCATTTTTGCGAGTGCTAAGCGCAGATTGTCCCGAATTGCGTCACTTTCGCCATCGTTCAGCGCATAGGCGCGTTTAAAGACCTGCGCAGCCTCGGGGAATTCGCCTTGCTCGATCAACAAAACACCCAGATTGTTCCACGCCGCGGACCAGTCCGGATCTTCCTTGACGGCGCGGCGCAACAGGGGTTCTGCCTGCCCCAACCGCCCCAGGCCCAGATTGGCGGTGCCCATCGATGTGAGGATTTCCGGTGTCAGCCCCTGGTCGAGGGCAGCTCGGGAGTAGGATTTCAAAGCCAGTTCATACTCTCCGGCAGCCATTAAACGATGACCGACCGCAATTTCATCAGCACTTTGGCCGTTTCGATCAACGCCGGGGGCTTCGAGGTCGTTAGACAGCCCTGTTTCCGTGCAAGAGGCCACCATGGCGAAAACCACAGCGGCCTTTACAATATGGGGTATCCCGGACGGGAGCCGCCTGTGCCTGAGTGTCATGTGGTTAACCAGAGCCACCTTGATTGACGAAGTCTTCGATCCCTTTTGCCGAAGGGCCAACCAGAATGACCAGCAATGGCGGAACCGTCAGAATCATTGTGGCAAGTGTCATCTTCGTTGGCAACTTGTTCGCGGCCTCTTCGGCGCGCATCACGCGTTTGTCACGCATTTCGCTGGCATAAACCCGAAGTGCTTCGGCAATCGAGGTACCAAAGGTCGCCGACTGGATCATCACCGTCACGAACGAGCTGACATCCTGCACGCCGCATCGGGTGCCAAAGTCGCGCAGAACCGTGTCTTTGTCTTTACCGGCTTTCAATTCATACGCGACGATTTCGAATTCCTGAGCGATATCCGGGTAGGAGACCTTCATCTCGCCAGCAACACGCACAATTGCCTGATCCAGAGACTGACCCGCTTCGACACAGACCAACATCAGGTCTAGCGTATCGGGGAAGCCGGCAGTGATGGCCTCATGCCGTTCAGCGACGCGACGGGTGATCCAATAACGCGGAAGGAAATAGCCCGCTGCAGCTGGGATCAGAACACGGATTGCAACCTGGCTTCCTGTGAATTCCTCACCACCAGACAAAACAGTCACCAGCATCACACCGATCAAAATGCCCACGATACCCAATGCAAATTGTGCAAAATGGAAAAACCGTACAGCGTCTTTCGAATGATAACCCGCCTGACGCAGAGTGAGCTGCATTGCAGACAGCTGTTCTTCATTCTGCGGCTCAAGGAAGTTCGCGAACTTTTCCAGCTGCTCATTGCGACCGGTTGTGCGCAACTTGTCCTTTTTGGATTTTTTGTTGCTTTTCGGCGCCGCGTTGGACTTTTGCAGCTTTTTTAGCGGATCTTCGGGCTGATTCATCATCAGCGATACCGCGATCAGGATCAGGAACAGCCCCAGAACGCCGATGACGATCAGTGGTCCGAACTCACCTAAATGCTGTTTAATCAGGTCATTGATTTGGTTGATAAATTCCATCTCGATACCCTTAAACCTTAATGTTGGTGAGTACACGCATCACGATCAGGTTCAATGTCAGCATGATGCCCACAAAGAAACACAGAGGGATAAACAGCGCGTGATCCAGCACCTCGTCGTAGTAGGTGGGGTCTGTTACCAGAATGAAGAGCAGACAGAACAGTGGGAAGCCGGACAGGAATTTACCGGACCACTGCGCCTCGGCTGTGATTGCTTTTACACGGCGGAACAGGCGGAAACGGGCACGGATCACCTGGGCAAGACCGGCTAGAATCTCTGCAAGGTTACCACCAGATTGTTGCTGAATGCCGACGGCGACCGACAAAAAGCGCATATCCTGCATGTCCAAACGTTCGGCCATGTCTTTCAGCGCCTCGCCCACGTCACGGCCATAGGCGCATTCGTCAGCTATGATGCCGAATTCGGTGCCCAGTGGGTCCTGAATCTCATTCGCGACGATCTGGACCGAGGAGACAAACGGGTTGCCCACGCGTAGCGAGCGTACCATCAGTTCAACCGCATCTGGCAGTTGCTCTTCCATCATGGACAGACGCTTTTTGGCCTTACGGCTCACCCAGGTGTAAACACCGCCGACGCCAATGCCGACCGACAGCGCGATCCGCAAAAGCATTTCCGTTGCCGTGCCGATGGTGAGCGCAACAAAGGCGAAGCCGGACAACAGAACCATAATCATGATCAGCTGCCGTGGAGAGAAGGCAATCGCCGCTTTCTGTGCCTTGTCAGACAGCAATGAATAGAGCGGTATGCTCTGAGACTTCATATGCTGCTGCATTTCCTTGCGCAGCTGTTCCAGAACCTGCTCGCGGCCGACGCCCTTGTCCAGCATGTCCAGACGGCGGTTCACCTTGCTGTTCAGGCTGATGGATTTGCCGAAAGCAACCAGGTAGATGCCTTCGACCAGAGCGAACACTGCGACGAAGATCACGACATATATGAGTGCCTCGATAGGCAATTGCATGATCAGATCTCCTACTACATTGTCGTTGCTTCGTAGATCGAAGCAGGCAGGTCAAAGCCCCACAGGCGGAAGCGCTCGGAATAGTGGCTGCGCACGCCGGTGGCCGTAAAGTGACCGATGATCTTGTTGTCCGGGGTCAGGCCAACACGTTGGAATTTAAAGATTTCCTGCATCGAAATCACGTCGCCTTCCATCCCGGTAATCTCAGTGATCGAGGTCATTCGACGCGAACCATCCTGCAGACGGCTGGCCTGAACGATCAGGTTCACAGCGCTTGAGATCTGGCTGCGGACCGCTTTGATCGGCATTTCGATGCCAGCCATCGCGATCATGTTTTCCAGACGCGAGATCCCGTCACGGGCCGAGTTGGCGTGGATCGTGGTCATCGAACCGTCGTGGCCGGTGTTCATGGCCTGCAACATGTCGATCACCTCGGCGCCACGCGTCTCGCCCACGATGATGCGGTCAGGGCGCATACGCAGGGCGTTTTTCAGACAGTCGCGCGGGCTGACTTCGCCTTTGCCTTCAACGTTGGGTGGGCGGCTTTCCATCCGACCCACATGGGTCTGTTGCAGCTGAAGTTCCGCCGTATCCTCGATGGTCAGGATGCGCTCGGCGTCGTCGATAAAGCTGGACAGGGCGTTCAGCGTGGTCGTTTTACCCGAACCCGTACCGCCCGATACGATGATGTTCAGACGGGTGGACACAGCGGCCTGCAGATAAGCGGCCATTTCTTCGGTGAACGCGCCGAAATTGACCAGATCGTCAATGCCCAACTTGTCCTTTTTGAATTTACGAATCGAAACCAGCGAACCGTCCACCGCAATCGGCGGAACCATGGCGTTGAAACGCGAACCATCTGCCAGACGGGCGTCAACATACGGATTGGATTCGTCGACACGACGACCCACCGCGGATACGATCTTGTCGATGATCCGCATCAGGTGTTTTTCGTCTTTGAACGTGATGTCGCTGATTTCCAGCTTACCATCGCGTTCTACGAAAATCTGCTGAGGGCCATTCACCAGAATATCGTTGACCGTATCGTCCTGCAGCAAGGTTTCAAGCGGGCCTAGGCCCGTGACCTCGTCATACAATTCCTTGTTCAGCTGCGTGCGGTCTTCGCGGTTCAGAACGATGTTACGCGCTTCGAGAATTTCGTTGGAAATGGCGCTGATCTCCGAGCGCAACTCGGACTCGCCAGCATTTTCCAACGCGGCGAGGTTCAGGTTTTCCAGCAATTCGCGGTGAAGCTCGATCTTGATCTCGCCCAGGCGTTCTTTGCGTTTGCGGTCTTTGTCCGCCGCGACCGGCTCGGCCGCTTTCTTCTGCGCGGGTCGGCGCGCCACAGCGTTGGCAGTGGGCGCTTGTTGGGCCGCAGGTTTGGGTGCTGCGGCCGGGGTTTGAACCGGCTGCGCCTCAGACTGTTTCTTGTATCTTGAAAACACGGCGGCTCTCTCCCTTTAAAACTCTTTACGCGGCTTCGGCGTCGCTGCTGCCCAGGCTGTGCAGAGATTTCGCAAGTTTTGCGATTTCACGACGCAGCGGGTTTTTAGCGGCCGCATTTGCCAATGGTTGCCCGTGGTCGCCGCTCTGCATGACCGGCTTGCCACCATCGGGCAGTTGTAAATCAATCGAAATTCCCAGGCTCTCGCCCATACGTTTGACCCGGCCTTTGCCATTCAGGTCGGTAAATTTGGGGGCGCGGTTCAAGGCAAACCGCAGCTTGTTGAACGGCAGTTCCTCTGCCTGCAGCGCGCGTTTCAGGCGCAGCGCATTCTGGGCCGAGCGCATATCTAGCTCGATCATCGCGAAATAGACATGAGCGGCCTGCAAAACGGTCTCGGACCAATGCACAAGGGTCGACGGCATGTCGACAACCACATAATCGAAATGCCTGCGGGCCGTGTCGATCACGCGCTCAATATCTTCAGGGGTGATCAGGTCCAGCGGCACCATATCGGAGGGCGCGGTCAGAACCTGCAATTTGTCTTCATAGCTCTGCAACGCCGTGGCGAAGACTTCCTCGTCCATCGAGGCGGTGTCGGACAACATCTCAAACACAGTCTCGCGGCGCGGCAGGTCCAAATAAGTGGAAACCGTGCCGAATTGAAGGTCCAGATCCAACAGGCACACTGACGGCGCCTCTTTGTCGGATACCGTGGCCAGTTCCCAGGCGAGGTTCACGGCCATTGTGGTCGAACCTACGCCGCCAGCCAGCCCGTGTACGACAAAAAGAGCAGCCTCCTTGGATTCGCCCTGTGTCAGCGGCGCAGCTTGTTGAACGGCCACCGGATCGGGCTGGTTCATCCGGGCGATAGCTTCCTGCAATTCACCTTCGGGCAGAGGGTAGGGGACAAATTCATCCGCCCCTTTGCGCAATAGCTGGTGCAGCGCAGCTGGTGTGACATCCTCGGCGATCAGAACAACTTTGATCCGCTTTTCCTTGGCGCGGGTGATGATCTCACCCATCAGCGACAGGTTGTCTTCGTCTTCGCCGTCAATCGCAAGAGCAACGAATTCCAGTGATTCGGCATCAGGCTGGCTGAAGAACGCCAGAGCCTCGGCAAATCCCAGATCACCCCATCGCTCGCCAAGTGCGGCCTCCATGTCCTCGATCAACAGATCGAAATTCTGGACATCGCGGCTGATGGTACAGGCCTGGATGGCATTTTCATCGTTTCGTGGCGATCCGCTCGTCATAGACACAATCCTCATCGCAGGTGCAGGCAAACGCAGTAAGCCTGATGGCTTTGACTGGTTCGCTTTTGCCCCGGTGCGACCACGATCGGCCGCAAGACACCTAATTGTTGAAAAACTGGCTTGGAACTTAGGCAAGATTTAGGCGCAAAAGAACCAATTGTAGGGAAATGGGCGACGATGCCGCCCATTTCCTAGGGATTATTGTTCACCTGAGGAAGAATCTTCACGCTCAATGTAGCTGTCGCGCTCACCGCTTTCTACATATTCGCGATAGATCACCTCGGCGTATTTGCCATCCAGCAATTGCGGCGCGCGATCAACAAAGCCCGAAACCTCAGTCACCGTGCGGCGGTTGCGACGATCCCGGTTCGGCGTGTCGATCAAAGGCTGCGATTTGCCAAAGGACACGACGGCCTCAAGCCGCGAGCGCGAGATGCCCTGCCGTGTCAGGAAGGCGACGGCCGCATTGGCGCGGCGCTGACCCAGTGCCCTGTTATAGGCAGTCGATCCAACAGCGTCGGTATGGCCGAATACACGGAACCGCGCCTCTGGGAACTGTTTGATCCAGTCCGCTTGACGCAACAGAACCCGCTGTGCCGTTTCATCCAGCTGAGCGCTGTCGAAGGCAAAGTTGATTTGCGTCGGAACTTCGGCCGCGAATCGCTGGCCCAGGATCTGGGCGTAGGTCAGTTCGCCGTTCAACACTTGGGTGTTGTTCAGGGTCGCATTCCCGAAAGCCCCCTGGTCGAGCTCGTACCCGGCCTCACGTGTACACGCGGTGACAGCAACCGAAAGACCCAGTGTAAGTAATGTCCACTTCTGCATTGGTCCTATCCTCCTATCAATCCAGAACGTAGCCGTAAGAGTTGCCAAAGTCCTGTTTGGCTACTTCCGAGGCTGCGCCGGAACCCGGACGCGTTGTACGAGCGGTTTTACCGTTCACGAACAGATCGAATTCGCTGGGTGGTTTCACCCGATCCGTCGGCAGCGCCAGCGCTTCGCCGCGTGTCGGCGAGACCAGATGCGCAGTGACGATGATCACCAGTTCGCTTTGATCACGCTGGTATTCCGCGCTGCGGAACAGGGCACCCAAAATTGGAACATCACCGATCCAGGGAAGCTGGCTGTTCAGGTCCGTGAAGTTGTCCTGAATCAAACCTGCAATCGCAAAGCTTTCGCCATCTCTCAACTCAACCGTGGTTTTTGTATCGCGGCTGATGAAAGTCGGTACGTTGTTGCCGGCAATTGTGAAGCTGGAATTCGGATCAATGCTCGATACCGATGTACCCAGTTCGAGGTTGATCAGATCTCCATCGACCACCCGGGGTGTAAACAGAACCTGAACACCAAAGGCACGGTACTCGATGGCAATGTTGCCGTCATCTGCAGGAACCGGAATCGGCACCTGACCACCGGCTAGGAACTCAGCCTCTTGCCCCGAAAGGGCAGATAGGTTGGGCTCTGCCAGGCTGCGGGCAAGTCCTTTGGATTCAAGAGCTTCAAGCAACAGACGAACCTGTGTCGACCCAGCGCCGAAGCCAAAAAGAATGGCACCTGTGTTTGTCTGCTGGAGCGGGATGTTGTTGTTCAATGCGTTGGCCAAAGCACCGGCATTGTTCAACGTATTGATACCGCCGGTTACATCGCTGCCGCCAAAGCCGAGCGACGCGGTCAGACTTTTCGCGACCGAGCGGTTCATTTCCGCAAAGCGCACTTTCAGCATCACCTGCTGAACACCGCCAACCGACATCAGGTTAGACACGCGTTCTGGTGCATACCGTTCGGCCAGCTCAAGTGCCCGCGCCATCTTTGCGCTGCTGGAAATCGTACCGGAAAGCACGATGCCGTCATTGGCTGTGCGCACTTCAATGGGCTCACCCGGCAGAATCTGCCGCAGACGCTCTTTGAATTCAGACACATCCGGGGACACGCGAACGCGGACGTTTGCCAGCAAACTACCGGTTGCATCAAACAGTGTCAGCGTGGTCAGGCCCGGAGCCTTACCCAATACATAAATCGTCCGATCCGACAGCGACGAAATATCCGCGATGCCCGCATTTGCAATGCTGAGTTCGGCGAAGGGTTCTTCGCTTTCAACGACAATTGCGCGGTTCATGGGAACGTCCAGCGTTTCGGCCGTCCCGTTTTTCACCACGCGCAAAGTTTCAGCCCAAGCCGTATGGCCGACCGGACCAACTGTAAGCGCCAACCCCAGAAGGGTTGCGCTAATCCAAGATGTTATTTTCATGTGACCTGCCTCTCCGATCACGCCTCGTTTTAGGTCTAATGCCCTATGCTCACTAACACTGCGCGAATTACGAATTTATTGCAATAATCAATGGTTTCTGGAATTTTCCTTATGTGGACAATCCGCAACAACCCCAAAAAAACAAGCCGCGCAATTGGCGCGGCTTGATACTGTAACGTTCTGATTTAACGTCAGTTTGTGCAGGGGATTTCCGTTTGAACGGTTTCCGCTCCGCGACGGATGTTGGTATAGCATTTACGCTCTTCAGCTTGGACTGGTTCAGGTGCAATTTCCTTGAGTCCCAACAGTTTCCGTTGGTCTACTTCGACAGCGCTTGCAACTGTGTTGTCCAACACTCCGACCAGAGCGAGCGACAGCCGTCCGGTGTTTTGCGCCTGTGCCAGCGCTGCAATCTCTTCTGGAGTTGCTGCTACCGTTACGGTGCGTGCGATTGTTGCTCCTGCCAGGTCAGAGCCTGCGGTCTGATCGACGGCAATGATTTCGATGTTCGTCTGAATCAGACGGGTAATTTCGCCACCGGCCCCCTCAAAGTCGCCCCGAATCGAACCTGTCCAGTACACGTCCACATTGTCGCCCGGTCGCAAGAAGCCAGACACACCCGAGGAAACGTCAACGCTGATAGCAAAGGCGCGTTTGCCTTCCGCGATACGCGACGTCAGGCCAGCGGCCTCACCAGGATTGGTGACTTTCACCTCCATCAGAGCTTCATCTTTTTCCATTGTCCGCAGCACATAACGATCACCGATGGCATCTTCGGGGAACAATGCGGCCATGTCGGTGAAGGTACCTTCTGGGATCGCATCTTCGGGCCAATTAACGATTCGAACGTCCTCGGCAACGATGCGCTCACCATACTTCATAGCACGGTTCGAAACGATGACGCCTACAGTCGGAACCGATTTCACGTTTGCCAATGCATCCTGTGTCGCCTGACGTTCTGCGGCCAGTTGGGCCTGGTGCTGAGCTATATAATCGCGCGCCAAGTAAACGGCGCCCCCGGCCAAAGCAACCCCGAGAATCAGGACAAGTCCAAATACCAAACGCATTCGCGTCCCCTTATATTATTAGTTTCTGTTTGATCGCTATAGATTATCGCGATGGTCAACTGGTATTAAAGGAAGATTGTGTCGAAAAGGGGGACAATGTCCGATTTTTTCGGTCTGGCGCTTTTTCAGCACGCTGCAAAACGGATCAATCGGCGACGGGTCAATCGAAAGTTATGGTGATCTGCTCCGCGACGTCGATGCTGCGAATCGCAGCTCCGTTTTTGGCGTCGAAGTCTTTTACTGGTTGGCCGAAGAAGACGAAAATGCTTGCAGCAATCCCGACAATAGCAGCTGTCAGAACAACCCAGTCGACGGTTACAGCGCCGTCTTCGTTTTGCAGGAACGCTTTGAAGATGTGTGTCATGGAGCCGCCAGCTTGCAAGTGGTTGCATAAAAAGAGGGGCCCGGCCAAAATTAGCCAGGCCCCACCAAATAATTTTCAGATCAAGCAGTAAAATTTACTGCGGGTTGATCTGAACGCTGCTGACAGCAGTGCCGGCAGTGGAGGTCAGAGCAGCGCCGACGTTGTCAGCGATATCTTTGGTGCCGTTACCGATCTGGGTGTAGGCAACTGCGGCCAGGCCAACGATAGCTGCGGTCAGAACAACCCAGTCAACTGTTACGGCGCCGTCTTCGTCTTTGCGGAAGTTCTTGATGAACTTGATCATGGTACGTCCCTCCTAAAGGATCAAAAAGTAATCAAACCTCGGTGTCTAACAGAGCTTTCTCTCTCAGTCCGCTCTCGACCGTCTCGGTGTGGCATTATGTTTGCATGTCAGGCATGGCAGGAATTGGGCCAAACAGCATTTTTTTCCTCCAGAGTTTAACTTTTTGGTAGTTTTTCGGCTAACATTTTGAAAAATAACAAATAAAAACTTGCATTGCCCAGCGGTGCCTTGTGATCTCGGTGCAAAATTACGCCAAATGAGGCGAAATTGCCCCAATTCGACGTGTTTTTCTGGCATTTCAAAGGGATTCGAGGTTCAACTTGTTGAAAAGACGAAAACACGAGGCAGGCAAAATGAAACTCCGGTTCGCAATCACATGCGTCGGCGTTATGGCGTCGATGATGTCGGTGCCGATCTCCGCCGTAGCGACCGAGGTCGAACCACGCGGTGTATATAAGCGTGTAAAAGCGGCGAAGCCCGGCGTTCGGTCCAGACCTCTCGTGCAGATCTCGCCCGAGGAACATGCAGCAGCGCCCTTTGCACCAAGCACTGGCGCAGAAATCGAAGTGCCTGAGATCATCACCCGGACAAAGGTTGTCCCCCCCAGTGTTCCGGGGGCGACCCCCAAGGGCAAACCGGTCGGTTCCTACAAAGCATTTTGGGACAAAATCTCACCCGCGTTAGCCGATTCCAGCACCGGGCGTCTGCCCGAAGCCATCAACGCCCTGGCGGCGACTAATGTGGCGTCCCCGCGTCTGCAGACATTGCAGAACATCGCCGAGAAGCAGGGGGTCGAAATTCTGCGCTCGACGGTCGGCACCGAAGTTTCGCCCGCGCTTGTTCTTGCGGTCATTTCAGTTGAATCGGCAGGCCGGGTTGACGCCGTCAGTTCAGCCGGGGCGCAGGGGTTGATGCAGTTGATGCCGGCAACCGCCCGTAGATTTGGCGTAAAGGACAGCTTTCATCCGTCGCAGAACATTTCCGGTGGCGTGAAATACCTGAACTGGCTGATGGAGGAATTCGGCAATGACCCGATCATTGTTCTGGCCGGGTATAACGCGGGCGAAGGGTCTGTACGCAAGCATGGTGGCGTTCCACCGTTTGCCGAGACACGGGATTACGTACCCAAAGTGCTGGCCGCTTTTCAGATTGCCAAAGCGCTTTGTTCAAGCCCGCCAGAGTTGATTTCAGACGGGTGCGTGTTTCAGACGCTCAATTGAAAAAGGCCCGCCGAAACTGGCGGGCCTTTTCCTTTGAAAGCCTGAGAGGCGCTCAGTTGACGATATTGGCCTCAGTCGCGGCGCGAATCTCATCTTCGGTGACGCCTGCGGCGATCTCGACGATCTTGAGCCCGCCCTCAACCACATCAAGAACGCCCAGGTTGGTGATCACGCGGTTGACCACCTTTTTGCCTGTCAGAGGCAGGGTGCACTTCTTCAGCAGCTTGGATTTGCCGTGCTTGTTGGTGTGATCCATCACAACGATCACACGGCCCACACCGGCCACCAGATCCATCGCGCCGCCCATGCCTTTGACCAGCACACCGGGGATCATCCAGTTGGCCAGATCGCCTTCTTCATCGACCTCCATCGCGCCCAGCACGGCGGCGGCGATCTTGCCGCCCCGGATCATACCAAAGGACGTGGCGCTGTCGAAATAGGCGGTGCGGGACAGCTCGGTGATTGTCTGCTTGCCTGCGTTGATTAGGTCTGGATCTTCCTCACCTTCGAACGGGAAGGGGCCCATGCCCAGCATGCCGTTCTCGGACTGCAGCGTGATGTCCTTGTCACCCACATAGTTCGCCACCAGCGTCGGGATCCCGATGCCGAGGTTCACATACATGCCGTCTTCCAGTTCCTCAGCCGCGCGTGCGGCCATCTGATTGCGGTCCCAGGGCATTATGCGTCCTCCTTCTTGCGCGTGGTGCGCTGTTCAATGCGCTTTTCGTGACTGCCCTGAATGATGCGATGCACATAGATGCCGGGCAGGTGGATCGCGTCGGGATCCAGCGAACCACGGGGCACGATTTCCTCAACCTCGGCCACGCAGATTTTGCCGCAGGTCGCAGCAGGCACGTTGAAGTTGCGGGCGGTCTTGCGGAACACCAGATTACCGGTGTCGTCCGCCTTCCACGCCTTGACGATGGCGAGGTCGGCAAAGATGCCTTCCTCCATGATATAGGTCTCGCCGTTGAAGTCCTTGTGCTCTTTGCCTTCGGCGATCACCGTACCCACACCGGTCTTGGTATAGAAACCGGGGATACCTGCGCCACCGGCGCGCATCCGCTCGGCCAGGGTGCCTTGCGGGTTGAACTCCAGCTCCAGTTCTCCGGCCAGATACTGGCGCATGAATTCAGCGTTTTCGCCGACGTAAGAGCTGATCATCTTTTTGACCTGCTTGGTCTGCAGAAGGATGCCGATGCCGAAATCGTCGACGCCCGCATTGTTCGACGCAAAGGTCAGGTTCTGCGTGCCTGCGTCCTTGATCGCCTCAAGCAGCAATTCCGGTATACCGCAGAGGCCAAAGCCGCCAGCCGCGATGAACATGTCGTCATGCAGCAGCCCGTCCAGCGCCTCGGCCGCGTTTGCATAGACTTTTTTCATGAAAAAACTCCCCCAATGACATGGTGATGGGCAGGTTGTGCCGCCACGTCACGGGGAAGTCAACGAATCCAAGGGGGTGGTGGTATTTCTACCTAAGAGGCCGCCTTCTTGGTGGTTTTCTTGGCCGCGGCCTTTTTCTTTGGCGCGGCTTTCTTTTTGGTGCCTTTCTTGGCGGCGCGTTCATTGACCAGTTCGATGGCCATCTCCTGCGTCACGTCCTCGGGCTTGATGTCCTTGGGGATGGTCGCGTTGACCTTTTCCCATTTCACATAGGGCCCATAGCGCCCGTCCAGCACCTGCATCGCGCCCCCGTCGGGGTGGTCACCCAGTTCCTTGAGCGGCTTGGCCGCCGCCCGCCGCCCACGCCCCGGATTGGCGCGTTTTTCGGCCAGCATCTCAACCGCGCGGTTCATGCCGATTTCAAAGACGTCATTGGGGTCTTTGACGTTGACATAAACGGGTTTCGCCTCTTCGGGCAGCTGGTGCATGATATACGGCCCGAACCGCCCAAAGTTCGAGCTGATCATGCCGCCCTCGGGGTGTTCGCCGATCTGGCGGGGCAGCGACAACAGCGTCAGCGCCTTGTCCAGATCCATGTCATCTTTGCTCCATCCACGGGGCAGGGACGCGCGGGGCGGCTTCTTGTTCTCGGGCGTCGGCTCGCCGCGCTGAACATAGGGACCAAACCGGCCGGATTTCAACCAGATCTCATCACCCGCATCCTCGCCCAGCAGACGCTCATCACCCTCGGCACCTTCGCCCGCGATGGGGCGGGTATAGGTGCATTCGGGATAGTTGCCACAGCCAACAAACCCGCCTGTGCGCGAGGTTTTCAGGTGCAACTGACCCACACCGCATTTCGGGCAGACGCGGGGGTCGGACCCATCCTCACGCGGGGGGTACAACTGAGGCGCAAGCGCCTCATCCAGCTTGTCCAGCACCTCGGAAATGCGCAGTTCCGAGGTCTCGCCAATCGCGGCTGAGAAATCGCGCCAGAACTTGCCCAGCAGGTCTTTGTAGTCACGCTCACCGGCGCTGACATCGTCCAACTCGCCTTCCAGATTGGCGGTGAACTCATAGCCGACATATTGCCGGAAGAAATTCAGCAAAAAGATCGTGACGATCCGGCCTTTTTCTTCGGGGATCAGCCGGTTCTTGTCCTTGCGCACATATTCGCGGTCCTGAATCGTGGTCACGATCGAGGCATAGGTGGACGGGCGCCCGATCCCCAGCTCTTCCATCCGTTTGACCAGCGTGGCCTCGGTATAGCGCGGGGGCGGCTGGGTGTGGTGTTGCAAGGCCAGCACGGCCTCATTCTCGGACAGCACCGCCTGTTTGTCGTCGCTGGTGGCCTTGGTGAATTGATCCTTCAGAGAGGTCTTGGCGAACCGCGCCGGATCGCCTTGCATGATCTGCGGCAGGCGTTTGTCGTCGTCATCGGCCACGTCATCGCGGCCTTCCTCATAAACGCGCATGAACCCGTCGAACATCACCACCTGACCGGTGGCGCGCAGGCCAACCTGACCATCGTCGCTGCCGATCTCGACCGTGGTGCGTTCCAGCCGTGCGGCGGCCATCTGACAGGCGATGGTGCGCTTCCAGATCAGGTCGTAAAGCTTGCGCTGATCCTCATCCGTAACCTTCAGGTCGCTGGCATCGCGGGCCATATCCGTGGGGCGGATACACTCGTGGGCTTCTTGCGCGTTTTTGGCCTTGTTCTTATAGATACGCGGGCTGTCGGGCACATATTCCGCGCCGTACCGGTCGGCAATCGCATCGCGCGCGGCAGCGACGGCCTCGGGCGCCATATCGATGCCGTCGGTTCGCATGTAAGTGATGTAGCCCGCCTCGTACAGCCGCTGGGCCACCTGCATCGCGTGGCGCGCGCCCATGCCGAACTTGCGGCTGGCCTCTTGCTGCAAGGTCGACGTCATGAACGGGGCCGACGGGTTGCGCGCCGCGGGTTTGGCCTCGACCGAGGTGACGCTCAGCGCGCGGCTGGTGATCGCCTGAACGGCCAGTTCGGCTTGTGTGGCGTTTTTCAGGTCATGCTTGTCCAGCTTGTTCCCGGCCAAGGTGACCAGACGCGCCTCATAAGTCTGGCCGCGTGGAGTTTCGAACAGCGCTTTGACCGACCAGTATTCAACCGGTTTGAACGCCTCGATCTCCATCTCGCGTTCAACGATCAGGCGCAGGCAGACCGATTGCACGCGACCGGCTGATTTCGCGCCGGGCAGCTTGCGCCACAGGACCGGCGAAAGGTTGAAGCCCACCAGATAGTCCAGCGCACGGCGGGCCAGATAAGCCTCAACCAAAGGCATATCGACTTGACGCGGGTTCTGCATCGCCTCGGTCACGGCGTCCTTGGTGATGGCGTTGAAGGTGACGCGGCTGACCGGCGTATCCTTTTTGATCGAGCGGCGTTTGGTCAGCGCCTCTTGCAGGTGCCAGCTGATCGCTTCGCCCTCACGATCGGGGTCGGTGGCGAGGATCAGGGCGTTGTCTTCTTTGAGCGCGTCGGCGATGGCTTTGACATGCTTGCGGCTGTCGTTGCCAACCTCCCACTTCATCTCGAATTCGTGTTCGGTATCGACCGATCCGTCCTTGGGAGGCAGGTCCCTCACGTGGCCGTAAGACGCCAAAACCGTGTAGTCAGGGCCAAGGTATTTATTGATTGTCTTGGCCTTGGCAGGGGATTCTACAACAACTACAGGCATTTAAGGGGAAACCTCGCTCGACGAATTGGGCGCCTTCTATGATGGTGCAAAATGTGTAGGGCAAGAGGGAATTGTCAATGCGTTCCTTTACAAACCCTAAAATCATGGCGATTTCAGAGCGCTAGGGGGTGGAATCTGTAGCGTGCGGATCAGGCCGACAAGGACAGCAGCCCGCCCGGCTGGCGTTGAATGCGGCCGTCCAACTCCAGATCGACCAGTGCCGGGCCGATCTCACCGGCTGAGGCGGCGACGTCGCGGATCAGCTGGTCTTCGGCGATAGGAGAAGGTCCGAGGCAGGACAGGATCTGCTGGTGCAGCGAGCCAGAGGGGCGCACGGGTTCCGGCGGGGTTTCCGGCTCGATCGGCGTGAACATTTCGGCTTGCCGCTTTGGCAGGGCTTCGATCACATCGTCGGCAGAGCGGATCAGGGTCGCCCCGTCGCGGATCAGCAGGTTGCACCCGGCGGCACGGGCGTCGAACGGGTGGCCGGGAACGGCCAGAACCTCTCGCCCCTGATCCAGCGCGTCGCGCGCGGTGATCAGGCTGCCGGATTTGGCAGCGGCTTCGACCACCACCACCGCCTGCGCCAAACCCGAAATAATCCTGTTGCGGCGCGGAAAATGCCGGGCCTGAGGGGTGACGCCCATCGGCTGTTCCGACAAGCGCAAGCCGGATTTGGCGATATCATGGGCCAGATCGGTGTTTTCGGCGGGGTAAATGACATCAACCCCTCCGGCCATGACCGCCACCGTCCCGGTTTCCAGTGCGGCCATATGCGCCGCGGTGTCGATGCCGCGGGCAAGCCCCGAAACGATGACGTAGCCGTGCTGCCCAAGATCGCTTGCCAATCCGCGCGCCATCCGCGCGCCGAGCGATGAACAATTGCGCGCGCCGACCATGGCGATGGACGGTTTTTGCAGGATCGACACATCGCCCACGGCCCATACCATAGGCGGCGCGTCGTTTAGATCATTCAAAGCCACGGGAAACTCAGCGGACCCAAGGCACAAAAGCCGCGCATTGGCGGCTTTTGCGGCCTTGAGTTCCGCCTCAATCACGCCGGGCGGGCAAACTTCATACCCTTTTATTCCGGCGGCGCGTGCCATTTCAGGCAGCGCGGCCAGCGCGTTCTGCGCTGAGCCATGTTCCCGCATCAGCCGACGAAATGTCGCCGGACCAACCTTGCGAGAGCGCAACAGACGAAGCCAGGAAAACCGATCCTCTTCCGTGGTGGGTGGGAGTGTGGGGTGATAGGAAGAATGCTGCTCTTCGGTCATCCGTCGCTCCGCCTGATTGCAGAACTGGTTTACGGCTGCAGGGGTTAACAGCGTGTAAATCCCGTCAAATTATTCGGATAATTTTCCTGAAATGAGCTGAAGATCCGTTTAGGCGGCTGAAAACAATAAAGAATAAAACGCCCGGCTGAGGGCTCACCTCAACCGGGCGTTGTGCAATGCGCGCTGGATGGCGGTGCTGGGTTAACCCTAATCGCACCCGATTCTGTGTCAGGCCGCCGATCCGCCAACCGTTAGCCCGTCCATCAGAACCGTTGGCTGGCCGACACCGACAGGCACCCATTGGCCGTCTTTGCCACACGTGCCCATGCCCGGATCAAGCGCCATGTCATTTCCCAGACCCCGGATACGTTTGAGCGCCGATGGCCCGTCACCGATCAGCGTTGCGCCCTTGACCGGTGCACCGATCTTGCCGTTTTCGACCCGATACGCCTCGGTGCAGGAAAACACGAATTTGCCGTTGGTGATGTCGACCTGACCGCCGCCAAATCCCACGGCCCAGATGCCATCCTTGATATCCGCAACCAGCGCGGCCGGGTCGGCATCGCCACCCAGCATCACGGTGTTGGTCATCCGCGGCATGGGTTTATGCGCATAGCTCTGACGCCGCCCATTACCGGTGGGCGCAACACCCATCAGGCGCGCATTCTGGCGGTCCTGCATATAGCCGGTCAGGATGCCATCTTCGATCAGAACGGTGCGCGAACTGGGCGTGCCTTCGTCATCGACAGAGATCGAGCCGCGCCGGTCTGCAATCGTCCCGTCATCCACCACGGTCACCCCTTTCGAGGCGATCTGCTGCCCCATCAGCCCGGCAAAGGCCGAGCTTCCCTTGCGGTTGAAATCGCCTTCCAGCCCATGCCCAATAGCTTCGTGCAGCAGGATACCGGGCCAACCGGGGCCAAGCGCGACCTCCATCACACCCGCAGGGGCAGGGATGGCGTCCAGATTGACCAGAGCGATCCTCAGAGCCTCACGCGCTTTGTCCTGCCAATCGGTGGGGTCGATCAACCCGTCCAGACCGACGCGTCCGCCACCGCCTGCCGAGCCGCTTTCGCGGCGGCCATTCTGCTCGACGATGACCGAGATATTCAGACGGGTCATCGGCCGCACATCGCGGACATGGACACCGTCGGGGCGCAGGATTTCGACCTCTTGCACTGCGGCTGTGATTGTTGCGCTGACCTGCACAACGCGCGGGTCCAGATCACGGGCGAAGGCGTCGATCTCGCGCAGCGTTTCGATTTTGACAGGGAAATCCGCAGATTCGATTGGATCTTCGTCCGTATACAGGCGGGTGTTGGTGGCGCGTGGTGCCTCGGCCAGTGTGCCGCCACCATCGCCCACCGCCAGCCGCGCGGTTTCAGCCGCCCGCTTGAGCGCCCCGATCGAGACATCCGTGGAATGCGCATAGCCAGCCACTTCGCCCTGTACTGCGCGCAGGCCGAATCCTTCGGAGGCGTCGTAGGATGCGGTCTTCAAACGCCCGTCATCAAAGACCAGCGCTTCGGATTTCCGGCGCTCGACGAACAGTTCGCCGTCCTCGGCACCAGCAGTGGCGGACTGCAGAACCGCAAGCGCCTCATCACGGGGAAGGGCGCTTTCAAACGGGCGAAACGGGTCGTTGGGCATCAGTTGGGACCTTTCGAGTTTGATCCAGATCAAAAACAGCGTCTGTTTGACGCAAGCATTTTGCTTTATCTACCCTCCGGAATATGGTTTTTAACGCTGCCAAAGACAACGGGATAGGTGCGACCGATTCACACCTTTTCGCCAGGGACGCAAAGATCAAACGATCAGGACAGAACATGAAGAATGCTTTGATGCTTTCGGGCTTTATGACAGCCCTCTCCAGCCTTCCCGCCATGGCTCAAGAACTTGAGATCATTGGCAAACCGGTTGATGGCGGCATGGGTTTTCAGCCCGCAGCCACCGATCTGGCCACCGGGATTCATCGACTGGACGGAATGATTCTGGTGATCATCACCGCAATCTGTATTTTCGTTGCGGGTCTGCTGATTTACTGCATTGTGCGCTACAACCAGCGCGCCAACCCCACACCGGCACGTTTTTCGCACTACACCCCGGTCGAGATCGCCTGGACCCTGGGCCCAATCCTGATTCTGGTGTTCATCGGGGCTTTCTCGCTGCCGGTTCTGTTCAAACAGCAGGAAATTCCGGAAGGTGACGTTGTCATCAAGGTTGTCGGAAACCAGTGGTACTGGACCTACGAATATGTCGATCACGACTTCGCGTTTGACAGCTACCTGCTGGGTCACCCGGCGACGCTGGACGAAGGCGCGCGCCCTGCGGATGCCGACGTGACCCCGTTCGTGCTGGATGACGCGATGCGGGCAAAGCTGGCGGACGCGGGCTACAGCGATGATGAATGGCTGCTGGCCACCGATACCGCCGTTGTTGTGCCGGTCGGCAAGGTCATCGTGATGCAGGTCACTGCATCGGACGTGATCCATTCCTGGACGATCCCCTCATTCGGGGTGAAGCAGGACGGTGTTCCGGGTCGTCTGGCCGAGCTGTGGTTCCAGGCTGACAAAGAAGGTATCTATTTCGGCCAGTGTTCCGAGCTGTGCGGCAAAGACCATGCCTACATGCCGATCACCGTCAAAGTGGTCAGCCAAGAAGCCTATGACGAATGGCTGCAAGGCGCTCTGGAAGAGTATGCCGGTCAACCTGTGCCGTATCAGGTTGCCTCGAACTAAGCCGGTTTCGGTCTAATTCCAAACATGCTAGCTGCGCGGGTTTCGCGCAGCTTTCGCCCCAAAAGGACCCGACATGAGCGACGCAAGCATCAACGCCAGCACCGTTTCTGCGCAGGCCCGCGCGGACGAGGCCAGCTTTGGCGATTATTTCGCCCTGCTGAAGCCTCGGGTGATGTCATTGGTCGTGTTCACCGCGCTGGTGGGCCTGCTGGCTGCACCGGTGCCGGTGCATCCTGTTGTGGGCTTTTGCGCCATCCTGTTCATCGCCATCGGCGGAGGGGCGTCTGGTGCCCTGAACATGTGGTGGGATGCGGATATCGACCGCGTTATGAAACGCACCAAGAACCGTCCGATTCCAGCCGGCAAGGTACAGGAAGGCGAGGCGCTTTCGCTTGGGCTGGCGCTGTCGGGTCTGTCGGTGATCATGCTTGGCTTGGCGACCAACTGGTTTGCCGGGGCTTTTCTGGGCTTTACCATCTTTTTCTACGTCGTGATCTATACGATGTGGCTCAAGCGGTCGACGCCGCAGAACATCGTGATCGGCGGTGCGGCAGGGGCATTTCCTCCGGTCATCGGATGGGTGGCTGCAACCGGATCTATGTCGATTGAGCCATGGCTGATGTTCGCCCTGACCTTCATGTGGACGCCGCCGCATTTCTGGGCGCTGGCGCTGTTCATGCGCTCGGACTACGACGATGCGGGCGTGCCGATGCTGACCGTGACCCATGGGCGTCGCGCAACCCGCTGGCATATCCTGATCTATACCGGTCTGCTGGCGCTTCTGGCCGTTGGCACCGCATTTTCGGGCATTGGCGGCCCGGTCTATCTGACCGTTGCCGTGGTGATGAACGCCCTGTTCCTGCGCGGTGCTTGGCAGATTTCCCGCCGGACCGAAGACGATTCCGAGGCGGACAATTTCAAGGTTGAACGCAGCTTTTTCAAATTGTCGCTGTTGTACCTCTTCCTGCATTTCGGTGCGATTCTGGTTGAAGCCTTGTTGAAGCCTTACGGGCTGGGAGGCTGGTCATGAGCCTGCGCAAGAGCCACGAGTTGCACGAGCGTCGCTTTAGCCGCAACCTTGGGGTCGGCCTGACACTGGCCGCCTTTATCGTGATCATTTTCGGCCTGACGATTGTAAAGGTTTCGGGCACGAGCCTGGGACAACCCGTGCAGGAGGTGCAAAACTGATGGCTTTGTCCGGTCCGCAGAAGACAGTTGCGCAAACCGTGGGTGTGGTTGTTCTTATGGGCAGCCTCGCGTGGGCGGCGGTGCCGTTTTACGACTGGTTCTGCCGAGTCACGGGCTTTGGCGGCACCACCGGCGTGGCCGAAGCAGCGCCTGAGGATATTCTGGACCGTACCGTGACCGTGCGCTTTGACGCCTCCAAAGCCAAGGATATGGCCTGGGAGTTCAAACCGGTCGAGCGCGAGATGGAAGTGCGCATTGGTGAGACCGGTCTGGCCTTCTATGAGGCGTATAATCCCACAGACCGGCCGATCGCGGGGCAGGCGTCTTATAATGTCGCGCCCTATTCGGCGGGCGGATACTTCCAGAAAATCGCCTGTTTCTGTTTTGAAGAGCAGGTGCTTGAACCCGGCGAACGGGTTCAGATGCCGGTTTCATTCTTCGTCGACCCGGAAATGGTTGACGATCTGGAAGCGAAATATGTTCATACGATCACTCTGTCGTATACATTCTACGAAATTGACCTGCCCGAGGGCTATGCTGCCTTGGATGCGCAGGCTGATACAAACACGAACTAACGCCTTTAGGTGAGGGACGCAGATGGCACACGCTAAAAACCACGATTATCACATTCTGCCACCATCGGTCTGGCCATTGTTCAGCGCAGTGGCCGGTTTTGTGATGCTGTTCGGCGCCGTCCTTTGGATGCACGGCGTAACATCGTTTATGTTCTGGGGGGGCCTTGTTGGCGTCCTGTACTGCATGTTCGCCTGGTGGTCGGACGTGGTGGCCGAAAGCCGCGCCGGGGATCACACGCCGGTTGTCCGCATCGGGTTGCGCTATGGCTTTATCCTGTTCGTGATGTCCGAGGTGATGTTCTTCTTTGCCTGGTTCTGGTCGTTCTTCAAACATCGCATGTATCCGATGTACGACTATGCAGGTACCGAATACATTCAGCCTGACATTCACGCGGTTGACCCGTTTCACCTGCCGCTGATCAACACTCTGGTCCTGTTGCTGTCGGGTTGTGCGATCACCTGGGCGCACCACGCGCTGGTGCATGACAATGACCGCAAAGCGCTGATCAATGGTCTGGCCATCGGTATCGTTCTGGGTATCCTCTTCACTGCGCTGCAGGCCTATGAATATTATGAGCTGCTGGCGCATGAAGGCTGGGAATTCGGTGGCGACCAGTTCTATTCGAACTTCTTCATGGCGACGGGTTTCCATGGTGCCCACGTGATCATCGGGACGATCTTTCTGACTGTCTGCCTGATCCGGGCCTTACGCGGGGACTTTACGCCCGAGAAGCATGTCGGTTTTGAAGCGGCCGCCTGGTACTGGCACTTTGTGGACGTGGTCTGGCTGTTCCTGTTCTTCGCGGTCTACATCTGGGGTCAGGCCCCGCTGTTCTGAGCCGGTCAGAGGATCCAAATGCAAAAGCCGCCCTTGGGGCGGCTTTTTCTCTATTTGGGCGCAAGATTGCGCCCGATACAATTGCGTGGTTGCATTCTCGACCGCTCCGCCCTTAACAAGACGCCGGTTTCTGCAACAAGGTTTCACCAGACTATGCGTCGCATTCTGTTCCTGCTGATCTTTGGGCTCGCCGGTTTGGGCGTGCTGCTGTCACTGGGCGTCTGGCAGGTGCAGCGGCTGGCCTGGAAAGAAGGTATTCTTGCCGAGATCGACGCCCGTATCACCGCAGACCCCGTGAGCTTGCCGCAGACCCCATCCGAGGAGGCAGACAAGTATCTGCCCGTCACGATCTCGGGCGACATGGAGCCGGGGGAGATCCATGTGCTGGTTTCTGTCAAACAGGTTGGGGCAGGGTATCGGATCATTCAAGCGTTTAGCACTGATGACCGGACCATTCTGGTGGATCGGGGATTTGTGCCGACCACCGCAAAGCAAACGGATCGCTTGATTGGCCCGATGGAGGTCACGGGAAATCTGCACTGGCCGGATGAGATCGACAGCTACACCCCCGAGGCGGATATCGACGCGAACATCTGGTTTGCACGCGATGTGCCCAATCTGGCTGCCGCGCTGGGGACAGAGCCTGTCTTGTTAATCGCGCGTTCGCAAACCGACACTGGCATTACGCCATTGCCCGTCGATACGGCGGGCATTCCCAACGATCATCTGCAATACGCAATCACATGGTTTGGTCTGGCTCTGGTCTGGGCCGCAATGACCGGTTATTTCCTGTGGCGCAACCGCGCCCCTGCACAGAGTGAAGAGCAATGAAATACATCTCGACCCGTGGCCAAGCGCCTGAACTGACCTTTGAAGAGGCGATGCTGACGGGCCTTGCCCGCGACGGCGGCTTGTACCTGCCCGCCGAGATCCCGGTGATGAGCCATGATGAGATCGCCGCGCTGGCCGGTCTGTCCTATGAAGAGATCGCATTCCGCGTGATGTGGCCCTATGTCAGCGGTTCATTCACCGAAGATGAGTTCAAGGATATCATTGCCCGCGCCTATGCAGGGTTCGGCCACGACGCCCGTGCGCCATTGAAGCAGTTGAACGAGAACCACTTCTTGCTGGAGTTGTTCCACGGTCCGACATTGGCATTCAAGGACTTTGCAATGCAGCTGATTGGCCAGTTGTTTCAGGTGGCCCTGAAACGGCGTGGGGATCGCGTAACCATCGTGGGCGCGACCAGTGGGGATACAGGTTCGGCCGCAATCGAAGCATTCCGAGGACTGGACGCGGTGGATGTGTTCATTCTGTTCCCCCATGGCCGTGTGTCCGAGGTGCAGCGCCGCCAGATGACCACGCCGGCCGACAGCAATGTGCACTCGCTCGCTGTGGATGGCGATTTTGACGATTGTCAGGCCGCGCTGAAGGATATGTTCAACGATTTCGATTTTCGTGACGGGGTGAAACTGGCCGGAGTGAACTCGATCAACTTCGCACGGGTGCTGGCGCAGATCGTGTACTATTTCTCGGCGGCTGTTAGTGCTGGTGCACCGCATCGCAAGGTCAGCTTTACCGTGCCGACCGGCAACTTTGGCGATATCTTCGCGGGCTATCTGGCCAAGCGTATGGGTTTGCCCATCGACCGTCTGGTTGTCGCGACCAACCAAAACGACATTCTGCATCGTTGCCTCTCGGGCGAGGGGTACTTCAAGGGCGATACAATCCCGTCGATCAGCCCGTCGATGGATATTCAGGTCAGCTCGAACTTTGAGCGTGCGCTGTACTATGCCTATGGCGAGGATGGCAGCGCCGTCGCGCAGTTGATGGATGAGCTGAAGACAGGCGGATTCAACGTGAGCCAAGGCGCGATGGAAGCCCTGCGCGAAAGCTTTGACTCGGGCCGGGTGTCCGAGGATGAAACGCTGGAGACGATCAAACACACGCTGGCCCACAGTGCGGAACTGGTCTGCCCGCACACTGCTATCGGTATCAAGGTGGGCGAAGACCATCGTGCCGCAGACGTGCCGATGATCACGTTGGCCACTGCGCATCCGGCGAAATTCCCGGCGGCGGTTGAGAAGGCGAGCGGGGAACATCCGCCTCTTCCATCCCGCATGTCTGATCTGTATGAACGTCCGGAACGGGTGACACGGATTGCCAATGATCTGGGCGCCCTTGAGGATCATATCAAAGGGCATATCGCCGAGTGACTGTCAGACAAGACCAGCTGAAGAACGGATTTCGGATCGTCAGTGAGAACATACCGGGGCTGCAATCTGCGGCCATCGGCATCTGGGTGACCGCGGGTGCGCGGAACGAGCGGATCGAACAGAACGGCATCGCGCATTTTCTTGAACACATGGCGTTCAAGGGAACCGAGCGGCGATCCGCGCTGCAAATCGCCGAAGCGATTGAGGATGTGGGCGGGTATATCAACGCCTACACATCGCGCGAGGTGACGGCCTATTACGCGCGCGTTTTGAAAGACGACGTGGCGTTGGCGATGGATGTCATCGGCGACATCGTTCTGAACCCGATTTTCGACCCGCGCGAGATCGAAGTTGAGCGTGGCGTGATCCTGCAGGAAATCGGTCAGGCCTATGACACGCCCGACGACGTGATCTTTGACTGGCTGCAAGAGCAGAGCTATCACGACCAGCCCCTGGGCCGCACCATTCTGGGACCGTCTGAGCGGGTCAGCGCGTTTTCGCGCGAAGACCTGTCGGGTTTCGTGGCTGAGCATTATGGGCCCGAGCAGATGATCCTGTCGGCGGCGGGGGCCGTGGATCATGATGCGCTGATGAAAATGGCCGAAGAGATGTTTGGTCATCTGCAACCGCGCAAAGGTTTGATTGCCGAAGCCGCGAAATTCACCGGCGGTGAAGCGCGGCAGGAGAAGGACCTCGAACAGGCCCATTTCGCGCTGGCGCTGGAAAGCCCGGGCTATCGCGACGATGCGATCTATACGGCTCAGATCTATTCCACCGCTTTGGGCGGCGGTATGTCTTCGCGCCTGTTTCAGGAAGTGCGCGAGACGCGCGGGCTCTGCTATACGATCTTTGCGCAGACCGGAGCCTATGCGGATACCGGAACGACGACGATCTACGCCGGAACGTCGGCGGATCAGGTGGGCGAATTGGCCGCGATTACCATCGATGAGATGAAGCGTGCTGCTGAGGATATGGGCCCTGAAGAGGTCGCCCGCGCCCGCGCGCAGATGAAGGCCGGGATGCTGATGGGGCTGGAAAGTCCGTCGAACCGGGCGGAACGGCTGGCGCGGCTGGTGCAGATTTGGGGCAGGGTGCCCTCGCTTGAGGACACGGTCGCCAAGATCGATGCAGTCAGCACAAAGGACGTGCGCGCCTTTGCCGAGACGATGGCGGTGCAGGCCCCGGCGGCGCTGGCGCTTTATGGTCCGGTCTCGGGTGCGCCCACATTGGCGACACTACAGGAGAGGCGCGCGGCGTGATGCTTTTGGGCCGACGCAAGCTGAAACTTGAAACAGCGCGCCTCAGCCTGCGCCCGCCCGTTCATTCCGATTTCAACGACTGGGCGGCGCTGCGGCGGGCCTCGAAAGAGTTTCTGACCCCGTGGGAGCCGATCTGGGCCAAGGATCACTTAAGCCGCAAGTCTTTCACCAACCGTGTCTATTGGGCGCAGCGATCCGTGGCGAGCGGCACGGCGATCCCGTTGTTCCTGTTCCGGCGCGAGGATGATGTGCTGGTGGGGGCGATCACCCTGGACAATATCCGGCGCGGTCCGGCACAGGCCGGGACGCTGGGCTATTGGACCGGTCAGGCCTATGCCCGCAACGGCTATATGCGCGAGGCGATTGGCGCTGTTGTGCATCATGCCTTCACCCGTCTGGACCTGAGCCGGATCGAGGCCGCGTGTTTGCCCGAAAACACGCCCTCACGCGGGTTGTTGGAGCGGTCGGCGTTCAAATATGAGGGCGTGGCGCAATCCTATTTGCAGATCAACGGGCGGTGGCGGACGCATGTTCTGTATGCGTGTCTGCGGTCTGACCGGCGCGGTAAGACCGACGCGGGGTAGTGTGACCCTGCGGGTCATCGGGGCTCTGCCCCAAACCCCGGGATATTTAAGGCCAGATGAACTAGGGGCATGACTTGGCCCGCGTCTGCGCTAATATCAGGTCATGCGCTGGTTGGTTGCGGCATTGATGATGATTTCGGGCGGGGCTGCGGCGCAGGAGCGGCGGCCGAGCCATTGTATTGCCATCGCGGATGCAGCGCCCGGGATTGAGTATCTGCACAAAGCGGCCTGGAATGATCCGGTGCCCGAGTTCTCGGTGCGGATCAGTTACGTTGCCCATGCGTCCTTCCTGATCCAGACGCAGGGCGGTTTGAATGCAGTTACGGATTTCACCGGGTTTATCGGCGGCGCGGATCTGATCCCCGATGTCGTGACCATGAACCACGCCCACAGCACCCATTGGACCGCACATCCTGACCCGGCCATTCCCCATGTTCTGCCTGGCTGGGGCGAGTTCGGGCAGGGGATCGACCATCATCTGGACCTTGGTGAAATGCTGGTGCGCAATGTCTCGACCGATATCCGGTCGGTCTATGGCGGAGTGGAAGAGCGCGGCAATTCGATCTTTGTGTTTGAGATCGAAGGGTTGTGCATCGGCCATCTGGGCCATTTGCACCATGTACCCTCAGATGAGCAATTCGCTGCGCTGGGGCGTCTTGATGTGGTGATGGCGGCGGTGGATGGGGGCACGACCATGCCGTTGCCCGACATGATCGAGGTGCTGAAACGGCTCAAAAGCTCGGTCATTATCCCGATGCACTGGTTCTCGGGCTTTTCGCTGGATCGGTTTCTGGTCGATATCCGGGATGAGTTTCCGGTTGAGCGGAATGGAGTTTCCGAGTTGACTGTGTCGCTGCGTACGTTGCCCGACAGGCCCACGGTGGTGGTTCTTGAGCCGCGTTATCTCATTGATTTGGAATAAGGCTTGTGGTGGCCCGGTTGCTTGGGCAAGGAATGGGTATGACACTGAATTCCGCAGATGAAGCCCTTGCCGACCTGATCCGCTCTCAACTGGGTGACGATATTTTGCGTCCTGTGACAGAGCGCTATCTGGAAGAACCGCGTCGTCGCTTTGCCGGGCAGGTGGGCCTGCTGGCCCTGCCACGCTCGGTCCAGGACGTGTCTGCGTTGGTTCGGCTGGCGGCGACGGCACGGGTGCCGGTTGTGCCTTATGGCGGTGGTACCGGATTGGTAGGCGGGCAGGTGATGCCCGAAGGGCCTGCGCCGCTGTTGATCTCAATGGAGCGGATGAGCGCGATCCGGGCAGTGTATCCAACCGAAAACATCCTGATTGCCGAAGCCGGCGCCATTCTGGCCGATGTGCAGGATGCGGCGGACGCGGCGGATCGACTGTTCCCGTTGGCGTTGGCCGCCCAAGGGTCGTGCCGGATTGGCGGCAACCTTGCGACCAATGCCGGGGGCGTCAACGTTTTGCGCTATGGTAATGCGCGTGATCTGTGTCTGGGGCTTGAGGCGGTGCTGCCCAGTGGTGAGATTTGGCATGGCCTTAGCCGGTTGCGCAAGGACAACACCGGTTATGACCTGCGCAATTTGCTGATCGGGGCCGAGGGTACGTTGGGGATTATCACGGCGGCGTCTTTGATGCTGTTTCCACGTCCCGCAGCGGTTGGGTCCGCAATGATTCAGGTCGCCTCGCCCGAGGCCGCGATTGATCTGCTGGCGCTGGCGCGGGATCAGTTGGGCGACGCGGTCAGTACGTTCGAACTGATCCACAGGCAGGGGCTGCAATTCCTGACCGAAGTCCTGCCGGAGGTACGTCAGCCTTTTGCCGCGCAGCCGGAATGGTGCGTGTTGATCGAACTGGGATTGTTCGCGGGGCAGGCGCCGTCCGAGGCGCTGGAAGCGCTCTATGCGGCGGCGGATGGTCTGGTGGGGGACGCCGTCATCGCGCAGAACGAGGCGCAGCGGGCCGAGCTTTGGGCCGTGCGCGAAAACATACCCGAGGCGAACCGGCTGATCGGATCGGTGTCCAGCCACGACATTTCTGTTCCGATTACAGAGATTCCCGCATTCATTGTGAAAGGTGCCGATGTGATCGGGGCACTGGGGCCGTTCCGCATCAACTGTTTCGGGCATTTGGGGGACGGCAATCTACACTATAACGTTTTCCCTCCGACAGGCCGTGACCGATCTGAATTTGATAACCAGCGGCAGGCCGTCAAAGAGGTGGTGCATGATTTGGTGCACGCCTTTGGCGGATCTGTCAGCGCAGAGCATGGCGTCGGACGGCTGAAAACCGGTGATCTTGAGAAATATGGGGATGGGACCAAATTGACGGCCATGCGCGCCATCAAGACGGCGCTTGATCCGCTGGGAATTATGAACCCCGGCGCGGTTCTGCGATAGAGGGCGCGGCCCGGGTCGAACCCAGCCGCGCCAGAGGGTTTACGAACCCGGCAGGATGACCTTGTCGATCACGTGGATCACACCGTTCGACGTTTCAATATCGGCCTGAACGACATTTGCGTCATTCACCATAACGCCGTTGTCCAGATCGATAGTTATGTCTCCGCCCTGAACAGTGGCGGCTGTCATATCGTCCGACAGATCACCCGACATCACTTTGCCCGGCACCACGTGGTAGGTCAGAACGGCGACCAATTGGTCCTTGTTCTCGGGCTTCAGCAGCGTCTCAACCGTGCCTTCCGGCAGGGCAGCAAAGGCCTCGTCTGTGGGGGCGAATACGGTGAAGGGGCCTTCGCCCTTCAGGGTATCGACCAGCTCAGCTGCCTGAACAGCCGCGACCAGGGTTTCAAAGCTGCCCGCGCCCACGGCGGTGTCGACGATATCTTTGGAGTGACCGTCGGCATAGGCAGAGGTGCTCAGGATCAGACCAGCCACACCGGCGAAAGCAAATTTGCGAAACATGATAGAGTTCCCTTGTTGGAATGTCTCAAATGACATCACCGGGGGTACGCCGTATCCACGCAACAAGATCACTGAATACGTCTATGAAATCTACTTGACCGCAGGCCGAGTGGCGCTAAGTCAGCGCCACCTGAGATTTCCACTCACATTTTTGTGACTGAATGGAGCTCAGAGCCCCTCGAATTCGCACAGAACTTGCACGTCCATGCCCATATCTTCCAGCACCTTTCGCCCACCCAGCTCAGGCAGGTCGATGATGAAAGAACATGACACGATCTCGCCGCCCAGACGTTCGATCAGCTTGATCCCGGCGGCAGCGGTGCCGCCGGTTGCCAGCAGGTCATCGACCACCAGAATTTTCTCGCCGGGTTGAATGGCGTCGTCGTGGATTTCGACGATCGCCTCGCCATATTCCAGTTTGTAATCCTGGCTGATGGTGGTGCCGGGCAGCTTGCCCTTTTTGCGGATGGGAACAAAGCCAACGCTCAACTGATGGGCGATGGCCCCGCCCAGAATAAAGCCGCGCGCCTCAAGCCCGACAACCTTGTCGATCCGTTCGCCCGCATAGGGGTGCAGCATCTGGTCGATCGCCATGCGAAACCCGCGCGGGTCGGCAAACAGGGTTGTGACGTCCCGAAACATGATCCCTTCGTGCGGGAAATCAACGATGGTGCGGATGTAATCCTTGACCGATTTGTTTCTGGACATGGCTGGCCCCTCTGGCGTCAAAATACGCTGGGCTGTTTGGCCCATTGGGGTCAGTCATGCAAGGATTGATTGGTCAGCCTTATTTGTGACGGCCCGTAATCGCGTTCGGCAGGCTCTTGTAGCGGTACAGCGCGGCGGGCAACCACGACAGGTGGGGTTTGCGCCAATTGCGCTGGTCTCGCAAAAGAAATGCCTGAGCAGTATGAAGGTTCATTGCCATATTCCTTTTTTATTGTTAGGTGCTCGATACCTACAATTTCTATGCTATGTATATACAATGAATAGCTGGCGGAATCAAGTGTTCGACGAGGAAAAACAACGTGGCAAAGAAAGACGGCAAGGGTTCCACCAAGAAAAACAGTCAGTTGGTCCTGCGTCTGGACAAGGATGAGCGCGACGCTTTTGTCGAGCTGTGCAAAGAGCTGGACACATCCGCCGCGCGCGAAATTCGTCGCTTTATCCGCAGTTTCATGAAAGAAAACGCCGAGGACTGATCTTTAGGCCGGGCGGCGCAGCACGGCCGTTGCGATGCCCATACCGATCAGGCTCAACCCTCCGAACCGGGTCAGGTTCGTGATGACATTGGGGCGTCCGATCATGCGACGCAGCTTGTCCGCCAAAAGTGCATAGGCCAGCGCGTTCAGCCAGGCGAGGCCGACGAAGGTTGCGATCAGGATCACAAATTGCGGCCCCAGCGGTTCCGCAGGGCGCAGGAATTGCGGCACAAAGGCGATAAAGAACGCGATGGATTTGGGGTTCAGGGCGGTGACGGCTGCGGCGTGGCCAAACACGCCTCGGGCGGTGACGTTGCGCCCGGTCTCGACGGTTTGCAACCCGCCCGACGGCGCGCTGCGCAGCAATTTGATGCCCAACCAGATCAGATAGGCCGCGCCCGCCCATTTCAGCACTGAAAACAGCGTGGCCGAGGCCAGCACCAACGCACCAAGCCCCAAAAGCGAGGCTGTCATGGCCACCAGATCCCCCGCTGCGACCCCTGTGGCGGATGCAACCGCAACACTGCGGCCTTTGGACAAGGCATAGCTGAGAACCAGCAGAACGGTGGGGCCGGGGACAAGAAGCAGGGCGGTGGATGCGACCACGAAGGTTAGCCAAAGATCAAGGGACATGTGCGATCCTGTGTTGCGATCTGCCCACCAAGCCTTGGCGCGCGCCTCAGGTCAAGCCTTTCCCGGCTCGGTCACGCGGCGCATTGCGGCCTCAAGCGGGCCGCGTTTGAACCGCCGCGCCCACAGCAGGGCAAACCCCGAGGACAAGGCGCAGAACAGCAGGGCATATCCAACAATCTGCGGCGCGCTGAGCGTGCCATCCAGCAGACCCATTTCCTCAAGCACGCCCATCCCGATCAGGATATGCGCCATATAGAGCGTCAGGCTTTGACGCCCCGGTGCCGTCAGGATCGGACCAATGCGCAGGTTCGCAATTTTGGGCCATAGTTTCAGCAGCAGACCGATCACCACGCAGGACGATCCGGTTCCGGCCAGAATATAGAACGGCCCCGGTGGGATGGACTCGGTGCCCAAATAGGCCGCCAGTTCAGGGTTCGCGACCAGCATTGCGGGGAACAGGGCCAGAACCGCCGCACCGTACCCCCACATGATCAACCGGTGCTGAATGCAGATCGTGTGCAGCTCGGACCGGCCGATGGCCATGCCAATCAGCAGGAAGGCGGCCCAGGGCAGGACCGGGTGCCAGCCGTTGAAAAGGGCATTGCGCAGAAACCCGGGCAAGGTCCACAGGTCGGTATAGGTCAGGGTGGCCCAATCCCACCCCCGGTCATAGTCAAAGACTAGGTTTGCCAGAACGGACAACACGACAATCCCCAGCGCGCCCAGCCACAGCCCGCGCGTGGGGGCTGTCAGAAAGGCGGCCCCAATGACGAAATAGAGCGCATAGAAATGCAGGATGTCGGCGTCGAAAACGGACATGTTGATCAGGCCAAGCACAAACAGAAATGCCGCGCGGCGCAGCAAAATCCCGGCTTGGATATTGGACAAACCTATGCCAATGCCCGCTAGGATCACGAACAGCGCCGCCGCCCGTCCTTCTAACGCGTCCACCAGAACCGACGCCCAGTCATGCCCCGGCGCAACCTGTGCGGCGATGCGGAAGTTCACCAGCACCATTCCGCAGAATGCCAAATACCGCGCGGCGTCCAATGCGTGCAAACGTTTCATCTCGGTCCTTTGTCTTTGCGGCGTGATGCCCCAGATTTGTGGCGCAAATACGGTTCGATGTTTGGTTTTGAGTAAATAATCCGAGAGGCGGGGACTCACCGCCTCGGGCGTTGCTGCAAACAGAAGTTAAAGATTGAGTGAAGAGCGATTCATCTTGCTTGAATCGCAGCCCAAAGCGCCCAAACTGAGATAAATTCACAGGATTGGAGGCACGTGTGACGCAGTCGCATCCCGATTATTCCAAGGTATTCGAACAAATGAACAAGCCCGAGCCAAAATCCGGGCGCACGCGACGTGTGCTTGTCCTGTTGATCCTGATCGGTGCGGTGTTTTACGCGGGCATCCTGGGGTACATGTACGTCAATCAGGACAATCTGCTGTATAAACCGTCCGGCGCGCTGCCGGACCCTACGGCAGTTGGGCTGGCCGATGTTGAGGTGATCTCGATCCCGATGTCGGATGGGGTTGTCCTGACGGCGTGGTCTGCGCCCGCCGCGACCGAAGGCGCGCCAACCGTTCTGTTCTTTCACGGCCAAAGCGGCAATCTGGGGGATCGCGCGGATCGGATACGTGAAATACTCAACAGCGGCTATGGCCTGCTGGCGCCCAGCTATCGCGGCTTTCCCGGTAGTCAGGGCGAGCCGTCAGAACTGGCGTTGATCTCGGATGGGATCGCGTTGTTCGACCGTCTGGACGGCGAAGGCGCGGATGTCGTCCTGCATGGTCAGAGCCTGGGCACCGGTATTGCAGCCGCCGTCGCTCAGGAACGCCCGAACGCGCAGCTATTGGTTCTTGAAGCCCCGTTTACCGCCACTGTCGATGTGGCCTCAGAGCGCTATCCGTTTCTGCCCGTCTCAACCCTGATGAGGGACCAGTTTGCCACGCGCGATGTGATTGACTCGATTACCGTGCCCATCCTGATCTTCCACGGCACCGAGGATCAAGTGGTTCCGCTGCACCACGGTCAGGCGCTGGCGGCAAAGGCGGGTGAGAACGCCCAGCTTTACGTCGCGCAGGGCGGAACCCACAACGATCTATGGACGCATGGGTTGTGGGATCAGGTGCACAGCACGCTGACGCAATAGCCGGGTCACAAAACCCGGCCCGCAACCGCATCCAGCTTGGCCAGCAGTGCCGGGTCGCGTTTTTCCGGCGCGGTCAGGATCGCGTACTCCAAGGCCCGATCGCAGCCATGTTGGCAGGGCGCGCGGTCAGGGCCCAACAGGGCGGGCAGACCTTTGACCAGCGCGCGGCCTTTCTCGGCATTGCCTGTGAGGGTGGCGATGATGGCACTTACGTCGACCTCTCCGTGATCGGGATGCCAGCTGTCATAATCGGTGACCATCGCGATTGAGGCATAGCAAAGCTCTGCCTCACGGGCGAGTTTCGCCTCGGGCATGTTGGTCATGCCAATCACGTCGCAGCCCCATTGTTCGCGATACATTTTCGATTCCGCGAGGGTCGAGAATTGTGGCCCCTCCATCGCCAGATATGTGCCGCCGCGATGTATGGTGACACCTGCGGCTTTGCCCGCAGCCTCGCACGCGTCTGACAGGCGCGGGCAGGTGGGATGCGCCACGCTGACATGGGCCACGCAGCCGGTGCCGAAAAAGCTTTTCTCGCGCGCAAAGGTCCGGTCGATGAACTGGTCGACGATTACGAAATCGCCCGGTGCCATATGTTCGCGGAACGAACCGCAGGCAGAGACCGAGATCACATCCGTGACCCCCAACCGCTTGAGCGCATCGATATTGGCGCGATAGGGAACCTCGGTCGGGGAATGCACGTGCCCGCGCCCGTGGCGGGGCAGAAAGGCCATGTCGACGCCGCCCAGTGATCCGGTCAGAATCTGGTCCGAGGGTCGGCCCCACGGCGTTTCCACGGTGACCCATTCCGAATTCTCCAGCCCGTCAATGTCATAGATGCCTGATCCGCCGATGATGGCAATTCTGGTCTGGGTCACGGGACGTCTCCGATTTCTGGTGGCTGGTCAGAGATTTGTGCGCCGCGATCTGCGGTTTGGCAAGGGGGCGCGACCGCTTAATCCGACTGGAAAAGATCCCGCGCCCGTGCCTGATCCTGAAAATCCTGCCAAGCCTCGTTGAACCCCTGCAACGCCCAGGTCAGATCCTGCGATTGTCCATGCCGGTCCCGGAAAACAAAGCGATAGGCGTCGCCCTGCAGCATGGCCTCGACGATCTCATCGGCCCGGCTGCCTTCGAAGGTACAGCTTAGCCCGGTCAGGCAACCGGGGCGGCGGGTGCGCCAGATGGTGCCATCGGCCCCATCGATCCGAAATCCCGACGGTTGAAACAGCGTGCCCGGCTCCATCCCGAATTCAATCGCAACACCATCGGGGGCAGGGGTACTGAAAACGAACTGAGCCCCGAATTTCGGCCGCAGCGAGAACACCTCGGCCCGACGGATGTAGCAGCGTTGTTTTAATACGCCTAATTCTTCGCGCTCATCACAGATCGAGTTCCAGATGCCAAACGCCTGATAATGGGTCACGCGCCAGTTGCTGGCGGTGTCATTCCCTTGCAAATCCTGCGCCAGTGCGGCGAGCGACGTCAGTAGAAAAAGGATAAACCATCGCATGCAGATACTTCTGCGCATCCGGGCCAGCCTGCGCAACTCACGACTTTGCGAGATAGCGGGTATGCGCTGTGTGCATGGCAGCCTCCCGCCTGCTGCGGTGGCTCAGGGGGGCAATGCCGGGTAGAAGACCCCTTTCGCGCGAACCCATCAGACCGACAGGACCGTTCTATGCCCCGAGCTATGCTGGCAAGCTTTGCCTCACGAATTGCCAAACCCGATCTGCGTTGGGTTCCGGATGAGGGGCTGACGGTCTCGCGCCTGCGGATCGAGCTGCTGTCGGGCCTGACTGTGGCACTGGCGCTGGTCCCCGAAGCAGTGGCCTTTGCCTTTGTCGCCGGTGTGCACCCGCTGGTCGGTCTTTATGCGGCCTTCATGGTGGGTCTGATCACGGCGGTGATTGGCGGACGTCCGGGGATGATTTCAGGTGCCACGGGTGCGCTGGCCGTGGTTATGGTGGCGCTGGTGGCAGAGCATGGCGTCGAATACCTGTTCGCCACCGTGGTCTTGATGGGCATCCTTCAGGTTATCGCCGGGGCGATGCATTGGGGGCGCTTTATCCGCTTGGTGCCGCACCCGGTGATGCTGGGCTTTGTAAACGGTCTTGCGATTGTGATTTTCCTGGCCCAGCTGGGTCAATTCAAAGTGCCCGGCACGATGGAAAACACCGGCCACGGCGTTGGTGGCGGCGAGTGGCTGTCAGGCCTGCAGCTTTATACAATGCTGGGGCTGGTGGCGCTGACCATGGCGGTGATCTGGTTCATGCCGCGCGTCACCCGGATCATTCCCGCCCCGCTGGCTGGGATCGTGGTCGTGGCGGCGCTTGTCATCGGGTTTGGTCTGGACGTGCCACGCGTGGGTGATCTGGCCTCGATCGAAGGCGGCTTGCCGCCGTTCCACATCCCGATGGTCCCGCTGAATTGGGAAACCTTTGAGATCATCCTGCCTTACGCAGTCATTCTGGCCGCAATTGGCCTGATCGAATCTTTGCTGACCCTGAACCTTGTGGGTGAGATCACCGGTAAACGTGGCGGCGCCTCGCAGGAATGTATCGCTCAGGGTGTGGCGAACGTGGCCACCGGCTTTTTTGGCGGTATGGGTGGCTGTGCCATGATCGGTCAGTCGATGATCAACGTGAAGTCCGGTGGACGCACCCGGATCGCGGGGATCGCGGCGGCGGTATTCCTGCTGGTGTTCATCCTGTTCGCCTCACCGCTGATCGAACAAATCCCCCTGGCCGCGCTGGTTGGCGTGATGTTCATGGTGGTGATCGGCACCTTTGCCTGGAACTCGTTCAAGATCATGCGCAAAGTGCCGCTGACCGACGCGTTCGTCATCGTGCTGGTGACCGTTGTTACCGTGATGGAGGACCTCGCGGTTGCCGTGGTTGTCGGCGTCATCGTCTCAGCTCTGGCCTATGCGTGGAACAACGCCAAGCGTATTCACGCAGTCACCCGTGAGTCCGAGACGGAAAAAGGCGCAAAGGTCTATGAAATCCAAGGCCCGCTGTTCTTTGGCTCAACCGAAGGGTTCGTGGAGTTGTTCGACGTCGCGAACGATCCGGAAACTGTCATCGTCGACTTCAACGAAAGCCGCGTTGTCGATCAGTCTGCGCTGCAGGCCATTGAGAACATCGCCGCTAAGTATGAAGCTGCAGGCAAACGTGTGATGCTGCGCCATCTCAGCCGTGATTGCCATCGCTTGCTGAACAAGGCCGGACACCTGATGGTCGACAGCGATGATGACCCGGATTACGAAATCGCCGTGGATTACTCTGTCCGAACCGGCATTCTGGGCGGCCATTGATTCAAGCGAGGCTCTGCCTCGCGCTCCGGGATATTTTTGGACAGATGAAGCAGGGGATCCGGAACTTCATCTGTCTATAAATATCCCGGGGGAGGCGCCCAAAGGGCGGCGGGGGCAGAGCCCCCTTTGCTGTGTTTAATCGTCAGGGCGGCTCAGCGAGAATAGCTCGGTGACAACCGAGTAGTCCCGGTAGCCAAGGCGGGCCAGGGGTTGAAAGCTGGTCACGTCGAACATGCCGTCTTTCAGACAATCGTCGCGCAAGTGGATGCCGACAACCTCACCAAAGACGACCCTGTTCGCCTCACCCGGCAGGTCCACAATCTTTGTCAGTTTGCATTCCAGCGCAGCCGGAGCGCCTTTGACCCGAGCGCATGGGATGGTTTCGCATTCGAGCGGCGTCAGACCGGCATGTTCGAACTCGTCGTGATGTTTCGACAGGCCCGCCGAACTGGCGTTCATTGCGTCCCGATGGGCATTGGCGACAACGTTGACGCAGAACACTCCGGTGGCCTCAATATTCGCAAGGCTGTCTTTGGTGCCGTCCTGATCCGGCTTTGCGCCGGTTGAGGCAAACATGACCTGTGGCGGCGTGTAAGCCACTCCGTTGAAAAACGAATATGGCGCGAGATTATTGACCCCATCTGCGCTGCGGCTGGAGATCCAGCCGATCGGGCGCGGTGTGATGATGGCGTTGAACGGATTGTGCGGCAGACCGTGGCCGTCTTCGGGGCGGTAGAACATCTGAACTCCAAGCGTTTGCCCAAGGCGTACCGAAGTGCTAGGGCGAATGCCAGCAAGGAAAAGAGGGCCGAGGTGCAGCAGTTCGGAATCAGGCCGGAAGAGCCGGACGATTGGTGGGAGGTCGAGGCCCTCTATGACCTGTGTTTTGCGCCCGGACGCGAGGCGCTGTCATCTTACCGTTTGCGCAACGATGTACCCCCGGTTTCCGGATTGTCGTTGGTTGCGCGGGATGGGCAGGGTATTTTGGCTGGGGCCATTCGGTTCTGGCCGGTGCATGTGGGCGATTACGATGCACTTTTGCTGGGGCCAGTGGCCGTGCACCCCACCCATCAGGGCGAAGGGTTGGGCGGGTTCCTGATCCATGAGGGCCTACAAGCCGGTCGCGCATTGGGTTGGGAACGTGTCATGTTGGTGGGGGACGCGCCTTATTACACCCGGTTCGGCTTCTCACACCTCAGTGGGGTCGAGATGCCCCCCCCGACCAATCCGGACCGGGTACTGGGGGTGGAATTGGCACCCGGTACATGGGGCGGCGTTCGTGGCCCAGTGACCCGCTGGAGCCGCTGACCTATTGAAACGTTGCCTCTAAACCCCGATGTCTTATGGGCAGGAGGGCACATATGCAGGACGTGGTTCTTGTTGAGAAACTGGACGCAGACGCCGAGTTGGACAGGCTGGCCGGGTACTATCGCACTGCCGGTGGGCCGGGCGTCAAACTGTTGAACAGCCTAGGAGGGTCGGCAGAAAACCTTTTGGGACAATTGCCGGAACCCATCAGGCAGGGCCTTACAGGCGCGACAGAGCAGGCCTTGTGGCTGGCGATGCACGCGGCCGAAGGGTCTCGCCGTGCGGTGCCCGATCAGCATCCATGGATCAATACCGCCGTGACCACCGCCATGGGTGCTGCTGGCGGAATGGGCGGCGTGACAACGGCGCTGATGGAACTGCCCGCAACCACCGCGATGCTGCTGCGCGCCATCCAGGGGGCCGCCGCGCGTGAAGGGTTCGATCCGTCCGAAGAGGGCGTGAAATTCGATTGCGTGCGCGTTTTGTCGGCTGCCGGGCCACTGGCTGACGATGATGGGGCCGATCTTGGCTTTTACTCCGTCAGGCTGACATTGACAGGACCGGCCATGCAAAAGCTGATCGCGGCGGTGGCACCGCGTTTGTCTGTGGTCCTTGGCCAGAAACTGGCGGCGCAATCCATACCTGTTCTGGGCGCAATAGCTGGGGGTGGAACCAACTATGTTTACACCCGCTATTATCAACAGATCGCGCGTGTTCATTTTGGCCTGCGGCGTCTGGCCATTGATGCCGATATCTCGCATGACGTTCTGGTCCGCAAATTGGCAACTCGGATCTAGCAGCCCGCCAAGGGGTTGGAGGACGACCCTATATATGGTATCCACAGCTTCGACGCCCGGCACATAAGCACAAAACACAGGGCAACAGGCAAAGTTTCCATTGGGATGGGGCACCAGCGTTTTGGACGCAAATCTTGCACCCTTTATCTTTCCGAACACCGGCCAACTGCGGATGCGGCGGCAGGCGGCGGCGCTGTGTTACCGTATTGAGCGGGGCGCCCCCAAGGTCCTGTTGATCACAACGCGAAAATCCCGCCGCTGGATCATTCCCAAGGGATGGTTGATCGACGGTCTGTCACCGGCCCAGACCGCCTGTCAGGAGGCGTGGGAAGAGGCTGGCGTGCGTGGGGTATGCCTGGGGCAGGCAGCAGGTCGGTTCTGGTATCAGAAGAACCGCAGCAAGAAAGGCCCTGTGATATGCGCCGTGGATGTCTTTCCTTTGCAGGTTCAGACGGTCTCAGCTCAGTTCCCCGAACAGCATCAACGCGACAGAAAGTGGTTTTCGCCGGAAAAGGCCGCCTCAAAGGTCAAATCGGATGAATTGGCGCAATTGTTACGAAAGCTTGGGCGGATCAATCACTGAGATGCCCTCGGAAGGGCTTGATCTTGCCATGTCCGTCGGTATCTATTCGGCAACCGACATTGGACGGACCATGATTCAATACGCCTTGAAATGCAGTAACGGCCATACATTTGACAGTTGGTTTCAATCGGCCGCCGCTTACGACAAACTTGCATCCGCTGGCATGGTGACATGCGCGGTTTGCGGGTGCTCGCGTGTCGAAAAGGCAATCATGACGCCCCGTGTGCGTCCGGCCCGCAACGCGGTGGCGAAACCATCTGCCCCCATGCCCGAGGCGGGCACGATAGATGTAGCTACCGCACCGCCGGATGTTGAGCAGGTGCTGGCGGAACTGCGCCGCAAGGTCGAGGAAAACTCGGATTATGTCGGCAAGGATTTTGCCAGTGAGGCGCGCAAGATCCATTTGGGCGATGCACCAGAACGGGCCATCTATGGCGAGGCCAAGCCGGAAGACGCCAAAGCGCTGATTGATGATGGCGTGCCGGTTGCGCCGCTGCCGTTCATCCCCAGCCGAAAGACAAACTGACGATGCATGTTGTGATCACGGGCGCAGGACGGGGTATCGGGAAAACCCTGGCCGGGCGATACCTTTCGCGTGGGGACAGGCTGACGGGCACGGCGCGCGATGGCAGTGCGCAGGTGGTTCTGGATGTGACTGATCCCGAACAGCAAGCCTCGCTGGCAGAGCATATGCAGGGGCAGCCTGTGGATTTGCTGATCTGCAATGCAGGTGTCTATCTGGACAAAGGGCAGGGCATGGATGGCTATCCGCCTGAGATGTGGGCCCAGAGTTTTGCAACCAATGTCACGGGTGTGTTCTTGACGGTACAGGCTTTGTTGCCCAACCTTCGGGCCGCGCGTGGAAGGTTGGTTATCCTGTCCTCGCAAATGGCATCGCACACCCGCGCGCCGGGCGGCAGTTACATCTACCGCGCCTCAAAGGCTGCGGCGTTGAACCTGGGGCGCAATCTGGCAACCGATCTGCGCGCGGATGGGATCGCCGTGGGGATTTATCACCCCGGCTGGGTGCAAACGGAAATGGGTGGGCCCGGGGCCGAGATCACAACAGATCAGGCCGCGGACGGCCTGATAGAGCGGTTCGATGCTTTGTCACTGGACAATACAGGTTGCTTTGAAACCTGGGACGGCCGCCCGCACGCCTATTGACGGATCAGGGCCTCTTTGGGAATTTCATAGACTTCGCCCGGATCTATGAAGACCACCATCAGGTCACCGCGCGTCTCATAGGTCAGCTTGGACGCCGAACTGCTTGAGGTCGGAACGCCGTCGTTGAAATAAATGCTGCGCACTTCGCCTGCGCCCAGCCCGACCGCCAGCGTCGTGGTGCCGTCTTCGTGATGGCGCAGCTCAGCATGGCAACTTTTCAGGGTGTCACCGGAGTTCGCGGCGCAAGGGACCGTGCCAAGGGCATTTGTTCCGTCGGTCCCGGTCAAAGTCGCCACCTGCGCAAAGGCGGGTGAAGACAGTAAGGCAAATGCGATGGCAAGGCGGGACATGGAAAACCTCTTGGAAAATTCGTCACCTAAGGCTGACAGCCAATGTGCCGGATGTAAAGCGGTCCTGTGAAGCCGTCTGATCGGTTTTGGGCTCTTGCCCTTGCGTCCCCCCTCGCATAAGACGCTCGGGACCTGAATTCCAAGGCGCGGAGAGACCACCCCCATGCCCTTACTCGTTATGAAATTCGGTGGCACGTCAGTTGCCAATCTTGACCGCATCCGCCGCGCGGCCAAACGCATCGGCGTTGAGGTGGCCAAGGGATACGACGTCATCGTCATCGTCTCTGCCATGTCGGGCAAGACCAACGAGTTGGTCGGCTGGGTAAACGAGACCTCGCCGCTGTTCGATGCGCGCGAATATGACGCCGTGGTTTCGTCGGGCGAGAATGTGACCGCAGGGCTGATGGCGCTGACGCTGCAGGAAATGGATATTCCCGCGCGCAGCTGGCAGGGCTGGCAAGTGCCGCTGATGACCACCAGCGCCCACAGTCAGGCCCGGATCGAAGAAATCCCGACCGATAACCTGAACCAGAAGTTTGGTGAGGGCATGAAAGTCGCCGTGGTCGCGGGTTTCCAGGGCATCAGCCCCGAAGGCCGCATCACCACGCTGGGCCGGGGCGGTTCTGACACCACGGCTGTGGCCTTTGCCGCCGCGTTCGATGCGGAACGCTGCGATATTTATACGGACGTGGATGGCGTCTATACCACTGACCCGCGCATCTGCGAAAAGGCGCGCAAGCTGGATCGTATTTCGTTCGAGGAAATGCTCGAACTGGCCTCGCTGGGGGCCAAGGTGCTGCAGACCCGCTCGGTCGAGCTGGCAATGCGCTACAAGGTGAAACTGCGCGTTCTCTCAAGTTTCGAAGAACAATCCGACGAGGCCGGTACGCTGGTCTGCGACGAGGAGGATATCATGGAATCCAATGTTGTGGCCGGTGTGGCCTATTCCCGCGACGAAGCCAAGATGACCGTTGTATCCGTGGCCGACCGCCCCGGCATCGCCTCGATCATCTTTACCGCGCTCAGCGACGAGGGCGTGAACGTGGACATGATCGTGCAGAACATCTCGGACGAAGGGCGCACGGACATGACCTTCTCGTGTCCCACCGATCAAGTGGCGCGGGCCGAAAAGGCGCTGACGGCGATCAAGGACGCGGGTGAGCTGAACTATGCTGAGCTGGTGGCTGACGAAGACGTCTGCAAGGTCTCGGTCGTGGGCATCGGGATGCGGTCGCAATCCGGCGTGGCGGCGAAAATGTTCAAGGTGCTCTCGGATGAGGGGATCAACATCAAGGTCATCACAACCTCTGAGATCAAAATTTCCGTTCTTGTGGACAGGAAATACATGGAACTTGCGGTTCAGGCACTGCATGATGCCTTTGAACTGGACAAGGCGGCCTGAGCTTTCAGCCAAGGGTTTAGCCTGACACCTTAACGTGGTTGGGCCATGGCGGACGGCACCGAAACAGAATCCCGCAAGCTGCTTGGGCGGCTGCGCGAAGAGATGGCGAGCGAAGCCGCCGGTCAGGAACGTCTTGACCGGATCACCAGCCTGATTGCTGACAGCATCCAGGCCGAGGTCTGCTCGATCTACCTGTTCCGTGATGAGGAAACTCTGGAGCTTTGCGCCACCGAAGGGTTGGCGCCCGAAGCCGTCCACCAGACCCGGATGCGCATGGGCGAAGGGCTGGTGGGCCGCGTTGCAAAATTCGGCAAGGTTGTGAATACGCCCGATGCGCCCTCGGCCAAGGGTTTCCGCTATATGCCGGAAACCGGGGAAGAGCGGTTTTCCTCATTCCTTGGGGTGCCGGTGCAACGGTTGGGTGAAAAGCTGGGCGTGCTTGTCGTTCAGTCCCGCGATGCGCGCGAATTTTCGGCGGATGAGGTATACGCGCTGGAAGTGGTCGCCATGGTGCTGGCCGAAATGACCGAGTTGGGCGCGTTTGTGGGCGAAGGGGCAGCCTTGTCGCCCCGCCATCAGCAATCAGTTCAGCTGACAGGTGGTCCCGCGCAAGAGGGCGCTGCCGAAGGGCATGTCTGGCTGCACGAACCGCGCGTGGTCGTCACCAACCCGATTGCTGATGATCCCCATCGCGAGCGTGAGCGTCTGTCAGAGGCAGTAGAGGAATTGCGCGTCGGCGTTGACAAGATGTTGGAAATCTCCAAGGACGGCGACACCGAGCAGTTGCAGGTGCTGGAAGCATATCGGATGTTTGCCAATTCCAAGGGCTGGATGCGCCGGATGGAAGAGGACATCGCCCGGGGCCTCAGCGCCGAAGCAGCGGTGGAAAAAGAACAATCCCAGGCGCGGGTTCGGATGGAAGAGGTGACCGATCCCTACCTGCGTGAGCGTCTGGCCGATCTGGATGATCTGTCGAACCGGCTGTTGCGTATTCTGACCGGGCAGGGAAACACCAATAGTGCCGATTTACCGCCCGATCCGATCCTGGTTGCCCGCAATATCGGCCCCGGTGATCTGCTGGAATACGGCCGGTCGCTGAAAGGGATCGTGCTCGAAGAGGGCTCGGTCGGCAGCCACGCCACCATCGTGGCCCGGGCGTTGGCCATTCCTTTGGTCGTTCATGTGGGCCGGATCACGGCCGAGGCGCTGAATGGCGATCATATTCTTGTGGACGGGGATCAGGGTGTTGTGCATCTGCGCCCCGAGGATACCGTGGTCAGCGCGTTTCGCGACAAGATCGCCATGCAGGCCAAAGCGCAGGAGCGGTATGCCTCAATCCGCGAAACGCCCTGTGTGACGCGCGACGGCGAGCGGATCAATCTGGTGATGAATGCCGGGCTGATGGCGGATTTGCCATCGCTGAACAACTCGGGCGCCGAAGGCGTGGGGCTGTTCCGCACCGAACTGCAATTCCTGATCCGCAACCAGATGCCCAAACGATCCGAGCTTGTGACGCAGTATCAGCGTGTTCTGGACGCGGCGGGGGACAAGCGCGTGGTGTTCCGTACCCTGGATATCGGGTCGGACAAGGTGCTGCCTTATATGAAACATGTGGCAGAACCCAACCCGGCACTGGGCTGGCGTGCCATCCGGGTTGGGCTGGACAAGCGCGGCGTGATGCGGATGCAATTGCAGGCGCTTTTGCGCGCGGCCAACGGGCGTCCGTTGACCATTATGTTCCCCTTCGTGGCCCAGGCCGAAGAATTCCGCGAAGCCCGTTGGGAGGTCAACAAAACCATCGAGCGCGAAAGACGTCTGGGCCACGTACTGCCCGAGACGCTTGAGGTCGGGGCCATGCTGGAAACCCCGTCTCTGGGGTTCTCACCGCAAAAGTTCTTTGATGAGGTGGATTTCATCTCAATCGGTGGCAATGACCTGAAACAGTTCTTCTTTGCCGCCGACCGCGAGAATGAGCTGGTGCGCCGCAGGTACGACACGCTGAACGTCAGTTTCCTCAGCTTCATTGAGCGGATTGTGGAACGCTGCAATATCTCGAACACGCCGCTGTCTTTCTGCGGTGAGGATGCCGGCCGTCCGGTCGAAGCCCTGTGTCTGGCGGCCATGGGCATTCGGACCTTGTCGATGCGCCCGGCCTCGATCGGTCCGGTCAAAAGCGTGCTGCTGCGGGCCGATCTGCAGTCGCTGCGCAAGATCATCGCCGATGCGCGCCACCGCGGAGAGCAATCGGTGCGCCCGGCCGTCATGGATTGGCTGCGCAATCAGGGGTGATTACAGCAGCGGCTTTGAATTTTATTTCAAATCCGGTGTTGATTTTTCCCCCGGTTTTTAATACTTCCACCGTGAATGTTAGCGATAACATGGCTGGCGACACCAGAATGAAACGTCAGCGAGCTTTGAAGGAGCCCGTCGATGGTTTCACGCGTAATTCCGGTTAACCCGTTCGACCTGGTGTTGTTCGGCGCAACTGGCGATCTGGCCCAGCGCAAGATCCTGCCGGGGCTCTATCATCGATTTGAGGTCGGGCAGATGCCCGAAGAGGCCCGGATCATCGGTACGGCACGCTCGGATATGGACAGCGAGGCATTCCGCACACAGCTGCGCGCCTCGATGAAAGATTTTGCGCCCGAATTCAAACAGGACGTGTTGGATCAGTTCCTGACCCGGGTCGAATACATTCCGGTGGATGCCATGGGCGATGGGGGCTGGGCCGATCTGGCCAAGGCCCTGCGCCCGGATGTGGTGCGGGCCTTTTACCTTTCGGTGGGTCCCAGCTTGTTTTCCGGCATCGCACAGCGGCTGAACGATCACGGAATGGCCACGCCAGACAGCCGGATCGTGGTGGAAAAGCCCTTTGGCCACGATCTGGCCTCGGCCAAGGCGCTCAACCAAGGTCTGCGCGCCTGCTTCGAGGAACATCAGGTTTACCGGATCGATCACTATCTGGGCAAAGAAACCGTGCAGAACCTGATGGCCCTGCGCTTTGCCAATTCCCTGTTCGAACCGCTTTGGAACGCAACCCATATCGATCATGTGCAGATCACGGTGGCTGAAACCGTGGGGGTCGAAGGGCGCGGGGCCTATTACGATCAATCCGGCGCGATGCGGGACATGATCCAGAACCATCTGGTGCAGCTTCTGTGTCTGACAGCGATGGAGCCGCCCTCGAAATTCGCGCCAAACGCAGTGCGCGATGAAAAGGTCAAGGTGATCGAAGCGTTGGAACCGGTGGGACCCAAGGATATCGCCCGTGGTCAGTACCGCGCCGAAAAAGGCGACGATGGGTATCTGGATCACGTTGGCAATCCCGCCAGCCGGACGGAAAGCTATATCGCGCTTAAGGCCCATATCGGGAATTGGCGCTGGGCGGGGGTGCCGTTCTATCTGCGCACGGGCAAACGCCTTCGGGCGCGGGAATCCGAGATTGCGGTGTTTTTCCGCGATCCACCCCATACTATTTTCCCCAACGTGGGGCCGCTGCACGGCAACGTGCTGGTGATCCGCCTGCAACCGGACGAAGGCATCACGCTGCGAACCACCATAAAGGAACCGGGGCAGGGTGGTTTCCGCCTGTCCGATGTAGCCCTGGATATGAGTTTTGCAGACGCGCTGGGGGATGAGGCCAAATCGCCGGACGCCTATGAGCGCCTGATCATGGATGTCATTCGCGGCGACCAGACCCTGTTCATGCGCGGGGATGAGGCCGAGGCCGCCTGGGCCTGGGTCGATCCCATTATTCAAGGGTGGGAAGAGCGTGGTGACAAACCTGCGAAATACGATCAGGGCAGTTCCGGCCCTGAAGAGGCATTGATGCTGATGCATCGCGACGGGCGTCGCTGGCGTCAGATCGGAGGGTAATCATGGTTCAAACCGTTATCAAAGACGTCACACAACGCATCATTGACCGCAGCGCCGACCTGCGCGGCCCGCATATTGAACGGATGGAGCACGCCCGGTCCAAAGGCCCGGCGCGCACGCATCTGTCTTGCAGCGGGCAGGCCCACGCCTATGCGGGGGCGGGCGAAGATCAGCAATCGATGGCCAGCGGAACTGCCGGAAATCTGGGCATCGTCACGGCCTATAACGACATGCTGTCCGCCCATCAGCCGTTCGAACGCTATCCCGGCCTGATCCGCGATGCCGTTCGTGCAGCAGGCGGCACGGCGCAGGTCGCAGGTGGTGTGCCGGCCATGTGCGATGGTGTCACGCAAGGTGAGGCGGGGATGGAGCTGTCGCTGTTCTCGCGCGATGTGATCGCTTTGGCGACCGGAGTTGCACTTAGCCACAACACCTATGACGCGGCAGTGTTTCTTGGCGTTTGCGACAAGATCGTGCCCGGCCTGATCATCGGGGCCCAGGCGTTTGGCCATTTGCCTGCCGTCTTTCTGCCCGCCGGTCCCATGACCAGCGGCCTGCCAAACGACGAAAAAGCCAAGGTCCGCCAACAATTCGCTGCCGGAGAAGTCGGCCGCGACGCGTTGATGAAAGCTGAGATGGCCGCCTATCACGGCCCCGGCACCTGTACATTCTACGGCACGGCCAACACCAACCAGATGTTGATGGAATTCATGGGCCTGCACCTGCCGGGTTCCAGTTTCATCAATCCCAACACGCCCCTGCGCGATGCGCTGACCGAGGAAGGCGCGCGCCGCGCTCTGTCCCTCAGCGCGCTGGGCAATCACTATACGCCGGTCTATCAGGTGCTGGACGAACGCGCCTTTGTGAACGGGATCGTCGGTTTGATGGCCACAGGGGGGTCGACCAACCTGTTGATCCACCTGATTGCCATGGCGCGTGCGGGTGGTATCGTTCTGGACTGGCAGGATTTCTCGGATATTTCCGCCGTGGTTCCCTTGGTCGCGCGGGTCTATCCGAACGGTCTGGCAGACGTGAACCATTTCCATGCGGCAGGCGGTTTGGGCTTTGCCATCGGTACGCTACTTGAGGATGGGCTGCTGCACCCCGATACCCTGACCGTCGCGGGGCAGGGCCTGCAGCATTACACCAAAGAGCCTAAGCTGAAGAATGGCGAATTGGTCTGGGAAGACGGCGCAGGCCACAGCCTGAACGAAAAGATCGTCCGCCCCGCCAAGGACCCGTTCCAGCCCACTGGCGGTCTGTCGCGCCTGACTGGCAATCTGGGCACCGGCGTCATGAAGGTTTCCGCCGTCGCCCCCGAACACCAAGTGGTCGAAGCCCCCGTGCGTGTTTTCCACGATCAGGACGACGTAAAAGCCGCTTTCAAAGCCGGAGAGTTCAAGGGTGACACCATTGTTGTCGTCCGCTTTCAGGGGCCCAAGGCCAACGGCATGCCCGAGCTGCACTCGCTGACGCCCATGTTGTCGATCCTGCAGGGCCGGGGGCAAAAGGTGGCGCTGGTCACTGATGGCCGCATGTCTGGTGCGTCGGGCAAGGTTCCCGCCGCGATCCATGTCTGCCCCGAGGCGTTGGATGGCGGTCCCATCGCTTACCTGCAGGACGGTGACCTGCTGCGCGTGGATGCGGTGAAAGGCGAGTTGGAAATCCTCACCCCCGGCGTGCTGGACCGGGCCCCGGCTGTTGCCGACCTGTCCGCAAACCAACACGGTGTTGGCCGCGACCTCTTCGCCGCTTTCCGCAACACAGTCGGTTCTGCCGACACTGGTGCCAGTATTTTCGGAGCTTAACCCATGTCCAAAACGCAACGCACCCGCGAAATCTGCGCCCTGGCCCCTATCGTGCCCGTTCTGGTGGTGGATGACGCGGCCCAGGCCCGCCCTCTGGCCGAGGCGCTGGTGGCAGGCGGCTTGCCCGCGCTTGAGGTCACATTGCGCACGCCCGCTGCACTGGACGCGATCCGCGCCATGGCGCAGGTCCCCGGTGGGGTCGTCGGGGCTGGTACGCTGGTGACACCCGAAGATGTACGCGCCGCCAAAAAGGCGGGGGCGCAGTTCGGCGTCTCACCCGGCGCAACCGATGCGCTTATCGCCGCCTGCGAGGCCGAAGACCTGCCCCTGTTACCCGGCGCCGCCACCGCCAGCGAAGCGATGCACCTGCTGGAACAAGGCTATGACATGCTGAAATTCTTCCCGGCCGAGGCTTCGGGCGGTGCCCCCGCCCTGAAAGCCATAGGCGCACCGCTGCCGCAGATCACCTTTTGCCCCACTGGCGGCGTATCCCCCGCAAATGCGCGAGACTACCTGTCCCTGTCCAATGTCGCCTGCGCTGGCGGCAGTTGGGTCGCTCCAAAACAGATGGTTCTGGATGGCGACTGGGCGGGGATCGAAAGCCTTGCCCGCGAGGCGTCCAAGCTGATGGATTGACGCGGCTTTTTGCTGCGTTAGGGTGGGCGTCAATTCATACAGGTTGATCCCATGACAAACCCCATCTCTCTCGCGCAGGGGCGCGGGTATTTGGCTATTCCCGGCCCTTCCGTCATGCCTGACGCGGTTCTGCAGGCCATGCACCGCCCCTCGCCGAACATCTATGACGGCGAACTGATCGATATGATGCCCGCCCTGACCCGCGACCTGCGCCGCGTCGCGGGAACCGAGCATCACGTGGCCATCTACATCGCCAACGGGCACGGCACGTGGGAGGCCGCCCTGTCCAACGTGATCGCCCCCGGCGAAACCGTTCTGGCCCCGGCGTCCGGCCGGTTTACCCATGGTTGGGCGGAAATGGCCGAGGGGATCGGCGCCAAGGTCGAGCTGCTTGATTTCGGGTCTGCGGCACCGTGGGATATGGACCGTATCGCCGAGGTACTGCGCGCCGACGAACGGCGCGACATCAAAGCGGTTCTGGCCGTCCATGTGGATACGTCCAGTTCGATTCGCAATGACGTGCCCGCACTTCGGGCGCTGCTGGATGACCTAAACCACCCAGCATTGCTGATGGCGGATTGCATCGCATCTCTGGGGTGCGAGCGGTTTGAGATGGACGCCTGGGGCGTCGATATCATGGTGACCGCGTGCCAAAAGGGGCTGATGACGCCGGCGGGTGTCGGGTTTGTCTTCTTCAACGACAAGGCACAGGCCAAACGCGCGCAAATGCGCCGTGTTTCGCAGTATTGGGACTGGCAGCCGCGCGCGGAACCAGACCTGTTCTACCAGTATTTCAACGGCACGGCACCGACGCATCACCTCTATGGCCTGCGCGCGGCGCTGGACCTGATCCATGCTGAGGGCATGGAACATGTCTGGGCCCGCCATGAACGCCTCGCCACCGCCATTTGGACGGCCTGCGAAGTCTGGGCCAACGGTGGGGCGCTACACCTCAATGTCGCGGATAGGGCTCATCGCAGCCATGCCGTCACCACGCTCAGCCTGACGGACGGGCGCGGCACCCCGCTGCGCCAGTTCACCGAAACTCAGCTGGGCCTGACGCTGGGCATCGGTCTGGGTATGCCGGATTGGGACGGGTTTTTCCGCCTCGGCCATATGGGGCATGTGAATGCTCAGATGGTGATGGGGATGCTGGGCGGGATTGAGACGGCAATGGCAGCCCTGAACATCCCCCGCGGCACCGGCGCGTTGGAGGCCGCCGCCGCGGTTCTCTCGCAATAACCCAAACCCGCCTGCTTCATCTGTCCAAAAATATCCCGGGGGAGTCGCCCAAAGGGCGGCGGGGGCAGAGCCCCCTTTACCCTTCGCCTTCCCGCGCCGCCGCCAAAGCTTCTGGCAGTGCCGCTGCAAACGCGTCCAAATCCGCCGCTTCTCCACAACTGACGCGGATACACCGGTTCTGCGGGGCAACAAATGGCATCCGAACAAAGATGCCCGCTTTAACCAGATTTTCCAGAACGGCCTTTGCAAAGGCTCCATCCTGACCGCAGTCAATGGCGACGAAATTGGTGGCCGAGGGCAGGGGCGTGAGCCCATGATCCCGCGCAATCTCGCTGAGGCGTTCTCGGGCTGCATCGATCTGTGCCTGCACATGGTGCAACCAATCGGTATCCTGTAGCGCGGCCAGCGCGCCAGCCTGAGAAGCCCGGTTCATGCCGAAATGGTTGCGCACCTTGTTGAAGGCCGAAATCAAACCGGGCGCGCCTATTGCGTATCCGACGCGTGCTCCGGCCATTCCGTAGGCTTTGGAAAACGTGCGCATTCGGATGAGGCGCGGATCATCCGCCGCCACCGGTGCGGCGGTGCCGTCGGGCGCGCATTCCACATAGGCTTCGTCCAGCACCAAAAGACACCCTTCGGGCAGCGCTTCCATCGCATCAACGATTTCCGCGCCAGTGTGCCAACTGCCCATCGGATTGTCGGGGTTGGCGAGATAGACAAGCTTTGCATCTACCTCGGCGGCCTTGGCAAACAAGGCTTTCGGATCTTCGTGATCCCTGCGATACGGCACCTTGTGCAAAACGCCTCCAAACCCTGCGACGTGGTAGTTGAAGGTGGGATAGGCGCCGTCCGAGGTGACAACCGCATCCCCAGGCGCAACAAGCAATCGCACCAGATACCCCAGCAACCCGTCGATGCCTTCGCCCACGACAATATTGTCCGGCGTTACCCCGAGGTGGGTCGCCAGCGCGTGTCGTAAGTCAAAGCTCTCGGGATCGCCATATTTCCAGATCTCCGCTGCCGCCATCGCCTCGGTCGCGCGGGGCGACGGGCCAAAGATGCTTTCATTCGCGCCAAGCCGCGCCTGAAAGGGCGTGCCGCGCTGGCGCTCTTGTGTTTCTGGTCCGACAAAGGGCACGGTTGCGGGCAGGGACAGGGCAAGCGGGGTATAACGTGGGTCAGTCATGTGGCGACTTAAACGCATGGTGGCATGGCAGGCAACACCCATACCAAACCTGCCCTAACGTTGCTGTGGAACTTGGCGTACCTTCCGGGCATGGTTGCCTGAACAGAGTTTGGGAGGTCCACATGACGCGTGTGTCCGTCGAGTATAAACACCACATTGCCCATGTCACGCTGACCCGTGGCGACAAGATGAACGCGCTGGACGATTCCATGATCAAGGCGCTGTTATCTGCGGGGCAAGAGGTTGCGGCCTCGGGCGCGCGTGCCGTGGTTTTGTCGGGTGAGGGCAAAAGCTTTTGTGCCGGGCTTGATATGGCGAGCTTTGCCAAGATGGCGCATATGGACCCGACCGAATGGCTGATGTCCCGCAGCCACGGGGATGCCAATGAGATGCAGGAGTTGGCCCTGATCTGGAGGCGCGTGCCCGTTCCGGTGATTTGCGCGATTCAGGGCGTGGCTTATGGTGGCGGTCTGCAAATCGCGCTGGGCGCCGATATTCGCATCGCGCACCCTGAGGCCAAGCTGGCGGTGATGGAAATGAAGTGGGGCATCATTCCGGATATGGGGGGGATGGTGTTGCTGCCCCAGCTTGTCCGCTCGGACGTGTTGCGGCTGCTGACCTACACAGCGCGCCCGATCGGGGCGCAACAGGCCGCTGACTGGGGGCTGGTCACCAAGCTGTCCGATGATCCGCATACCGAGGCCCTGGCGCTGGCCGAAAACATAGCAGGCAACAGCCCATCCGCGATCCGCGCGGCCAAGCGCTTGATCGAGACCGCAGAAACCAAATCCCGCGCCGAGGTGCTGTTGGCGGAATCCTCGGAACAGGTTGAACTGATCGGCAAGCCAGACCAGATGGAGGTCGTCATGGCGCAGATGCAGGGCCGCAAGCCCGAGTTCAAATGACCGGGCCCGCTGTCACCCGTCTGATCCTCTACACCAAGCGGATGGATGACATGGTGCAGTTTTATGAGACGCATTTCGGCTACACAGCGCACCGCAAGGACGGGGATCGACTGGTTGAGCTTGTGCCCTCAGCGGGAGGTGTCCATTTGCTGCTGCACCCGGCCAGCAAAGCAGCGCGTGAGGGGCAGGTGGCTGTGAAAATCGTCTTTGATATTCGCGACGTGCCTGCCTTTGTTGAAGAAGCCCGGTCTTTGGGATTGGAGTTCGGTCCCGTTCATCAGGCGGACGGGTACGTGTTTGCAAATGCCAAAGACCCGTCCAAGAACGCGATCTCAGTGTCCAGCCGGGCATTTGTGGGGCAATAGGCCCTATCTGTTGGTCACAAGATAGACGATACCGCCTGCCAGCAGCCCCCAGACCGCCGCGCCCAGGCCAAAGACAGAAATGCCAGATGCGGTGATGGCAAAGGTCAGGATCGCGGCTTCACGCTCTGCCGGAACCTCAAGCGCGGCATGGGTGGCATTGGCCATGACACCGATCAGGGCGATGCCCGTCAGGGTTCCCATCAGCAGGGGATCGGCATGGATGGCAAAGCCGGTGATGGCCACGGCGAACACGCCGAACAGGCAATAGAACACACCTGCCATCACGGCGGACCAATAGCGTTGGTTGGGGTCAGGGTGGCTGTCTTCGTTCGAACACATCGCGGCGGTGATCGCAGCAAGACATGTGGCCGGAGCGCCAAAGGGCGCGGACAACATGCTGGCCGCGCCCACGGACGAGAACAGTTTGCCCGGTGCTGGCGCATAGCCAAAGCTGCGCATCACTGCGATTCCGGGGATGTTTTGCGTGGCCATGGTGACGATGAAAAGCGGGATGCCAATGCCGATGATCGAGGCCAGCGAAAAGGACGGCAGGCCCAAAACCGGTGCCGAGATCAGCTGAGCCGGGGCCACGGATTGCCCTTTGGCGTTCAGTACAACAATGATCGCTGCGGCAATCACAGCAGCAGGCACGGCAAACAGGCGGTTGATCCGCCCGGCGATGAACCAGGTCACGATCACGGGCAACGCTTGCCACGGCAGCGCAACCGCTGCCTGAAAGGGGATGATGCACAGGGGCAGCAGGACGCCCCCCAACATGGCCTGGGCCAGTGTGGTCGGGATCGCCGCCGCCAGCCGCCCCAACGGGCGCCAGAGCCCGGCCAGAACGGTCAGCGCTCCGGCGCATAGGAACGCGCCTGTCGCTTCGGCAAATCCGGCAGCCGGCATTGCAGAGACAGCCAGCAATGCGGCTCCGGGTGTTGACCACGCAACGCTGATTGGCTGGCGATACCACAGGCTCAGTGCGATGGCGGTCAGCCCCATGGCGATGGCAGCCATCATGAGGCCGGATGCGGATTGGGCTTGTGTTGCGCCCATCGCGGCCAGCCCCTGCAGCACGATGGGAAATGAGCTGAAGAACCCGACAATGGCGACCACCAGACCGGTTGAGATGGTCTGAAACGGAGGGAGTGTGCGGGGCATGTTGATCTCAGCTTTTGTTGCCTGATCTTGCTAGCAGGGGTTTGCTTTTTGGGGCAAGGTCTTTGATCGCAAAAGAAAACCCCGCCGGTGTCTATGCGGCGGGGTTCGGGATTTCCGTATTTGGAACGAGAAGAAGATCAGGCGATTTCGGCCAGTCGGGCGAGGGCCTCGTTCAGCTTCGCCTCTTCTTCTTCGCGGGCGGCGAGGTTGGCTTTGGCTTCTTCAACCACCTCTTCCGGGGCCGAGGCCACGAATTTGGGGTTGTTCAGGCGTCCGCGCAGACCGCCCAGTTCCTTGGCCAGCTTGCCTTTGGCTTTCTCCAGCCGTTCCTTTTCCGCGCCGATGTCGATGATATCCGCCAGCGGCAGGCCGAAGGACGCGCCGGGGGCGGCGATTGAGATCGTGCCTTTGGGGAGTTCATCCGCTTTGGTCAGGCTGTCGATCCGGGCCAGACGTTTGATCAGCGCCTCGTTACGGTCCCAGGCGGCCTGGCCATGGGTGTCGATCTCGGTCACCAGCATCGGTACATAGAGGCCAGCCGGAACCCGCATCTGCGCGCGCGCCGAGCGGGTGTTCTCAATCACCGAGATCACCCAGTTCATCTCACGATCCGCATCGGCATCCACCAGTTCGATGCCATAGGTGGGCCAGTCGGCGTGGACGACCATCTTGGCGCGGTCACCTGTCAGGCCCCAGAGTTCCTCGGTGATGAAGGGCATGATCGGATGCAGCAGGACCATGCACTGATCCAGAACCCAGCGCATGGTGGCGCGAGTCTCGGCCTGTGCCTCGGCATCGTCGCCTTGCAGCAGGGGTTTCGACAGTTCCACATACCAGTCGCAGACCTTACCCCAGACAAAGGCGTACAGCCCGTTGGCCGCGTCGTTGAAGCGATAGCTTTCCAGTGCCGCGTCAACCTCGGCCCGCACGCGTGCGGTTTCGCCGATGATCCAACGGTTCACGGCCGCCTTGGGTTTCAGGTCGGCCACGTCCAGTTGCGGGACGGCATCGGTGAAGACCTCGTTCATCTCGGCAAAGCGGACGGCGTTCCAGAGCTTGGTGCCGAAGTTGCGATAGCCGGTGATGCGGTCGCGGGACAGTTTCAGCACGCCGCCAATCGCCGCCATCGAGGCATTGGTGAAGCGCAGCGCGTCGGCGCCGAACTCGTCCACGATCTCAAGCGGGTCGATGACGTTGCCGGTGGTCTTGGACATCTTTTTGCCCTTCTCGTCGCGGACGAGCGAGTGCAGGTAGACGGTGTGGAACGGGATTTCGTTAACCACGGCCAGTTGCATCATCATCATCCGCGCGACCCAGAAGAACAGGATATCCGCGCCGGTGATCAGGACATCGGTGGGGAAGTAGCGTTCCAGTTCCTCGGTCTGCTCAGGCCAGCCCAGCGTACCGATGGGCCAGAGGCCGGAGGAGAACCACGTGTCGAGGACGTCGGGGTCGCGCCAGATTGAGACGACGGAAGGCGAGGCCGCAAGCGCAATCTGTTTAGATTCTTCAACGGTCTCGAGATCGACCTTATAGAGATCCTCGCCATGTTTGTTCCGATACTCGAGGCAAACATCCAGTTCTGAATTGGCTTTGGCGTAGTAGCTCGCAGCTTTGGCTTTGGCCTCATCCCAAGTAGGCGCACAAAACGCCACAGGATCATCAAAGTCTAACGGCGCAACTTTTTCTCCGCTTTCATTTATATTCTGTTCGATACGAGGCCCATACCAAACCGGAATCTGATGCCCCCACCACAGCTGGCGCGAAATGCACCAGGGCTCGATGTTTTCCAGCCAGTGGTAATAGGTCTTCTCGCCTGACTCGGGGATGATCTTGACCGTGCCGTCCTTGACCGCGTCCAGCGCGGGGCCAACGACCTTTTCAGCGTCGACGAACCACTGGTCGGTGAACATCGGCTCGATCACCACTTTTGAGCGGTCGCCGAAGGGCTGCATGATCGGTTTGCTCTCGACCAGCGGGACCAGCGCCGTCGGGTCGTCATCCTCGCCCAGCTTGGTGCCCAGACGCGGGTCGTCCGCGCGGGTCATGACGGCCAGACCGTCGGCAGTGATTTCCTCGACAACCTTCGCACGCGCCTCAAACCGATCCAGCCCGCGCAGGTGATCGGGGATCAGATTGATCGCGTCGATCTCGTTTTCGGTAAACGCTTTGCCGCGCGCGTATTCCTGCGCCTTGCCAGCCTCTTCGGCGTAAGGCGCGCCATCGGCCCGCATCGCGCCTTTGGTGTCCATCAGGCGGTACATCGGGATGCCGCCGCGCTTGGCGACCATGTTGTCGTTGAAGTCATGCGCGCCGGTGATCTTCACCGCGCCCGAGCCGAAATCGGGGTCGGGATACTCATCCGTGATGATCGGAATTTGACGGCGATGCTCTTTCGGACCAACCGGGATTTCACAGAGTTTCCCGACGATTGGCGCGTACCGTTCATCCGATGGATGAACCGCAACAGCGCCGTCGCCCAGCATGGTTTCGGGGCGGGTCGTGGCGATGGAAATATAGTCGCGCTCTTCCGTCAGCACGATGTTCCCGTCCTCGTCCTTTTCGACATAGGTATAGGTCTCACCACCCGCCAGCGGGTATCTGAAGTGCCACATATGGCCCGGCGTTTCGATATTCTCGACCTCAAGATCCGAGATCGCGGTCTCAAAATGCGGGTCCCAGTTGACCAGGCGCTTGCCGCGATAGATCAGGCCCTTTTCGTACATATCGACGAAAACCTTGATCACCGCGTCGTGAAAATTCGCAGAATTTTCGTGGCCGGTGCGCGGGTCACGCGGCGCGCCCGCCATGGTGAAGGCGTTGCGCGACCAGTCGCAGCTGGACCCCAGCCGTTTCAGCTGTTCGATGATGGTGCCACCATATTCGCCCTTCCATTCCCAGACCTTGTCCAGAAACGCCTCGCGCCCCAGTTCGCGGCGGCCGGGTTGGCCAGTGGCGGCCAGCATCTTTTCCACCTGCATCTGCGTGGCGATGCCCGCGTGGTCCTGACCGGGCTGCCACAGCGTGTCGAACCCGCGCATCCGGTGCCAGCGGGTCAGGATGTCCTGCAGCGTGTTGTTGAACGCGTGTCCCACATGCAGCGCGCCCGTCACGTTGGGCGGGGGGATCATGATGGTAAAGCTTTCGTCGCGCGAGCGGTTCGCGCCTGCCTTGAAGGCTCCGGCCTGTTCCCAGGCCTCATAGATGCGGGCCTCGGCCTCGGCCGCGTTGAATGTCTTTTCCATCGCCATGGGGTGCGTCCTGCGTCATCAATGCTTGGTCAGCGCCTGCAATAACGAAACGCGGCGCGAAGTGGAAGGGTCTGCGGACGCTCTGGACAACGATCAGGGGCAGCCTAATGTCGCGTGCAGGGCAGCGACAGGAGCAGGCAATGGAAAAGTTCGGAAAAAGCCAGCCGGTGAAACGGACCGAAGATGTGCGGTTCCTGACCGGGCAGGGGCGGTACATGGACGATGCCGTGCCCGAAAACGCGCTGTTCGCTGCGTTCTTTCGCAGCCCTGTGGCCCATGGCCGGATCACCGCGTTGGATCTGGATGCGGCCCGCGAGGCCGATGGTGTGCGTCTGGTCATGGCGCTGGAAGAATTGGCCGAGGCGGGGATCGATACCGTGATGAACGCCGCGACCGTGCAGAACCGCGACGGATCGAAGGCGGCGGCGCCCGCACGGTACATGCTGGCCAAGGATCGGGTGCGCTTTGTCGGTGAGCCGGTCGCCGTGGTGATCGCCGAGACGCAGGCGCAGGCCCGCGACGCCGCCGAGATGATCTGGATGGAGACAGATGAGCTGCCCGCCAAGCTGGATGTGGATGCCGGAGGCGAAATGCTGCACCCCGAGGCGCCTGACAACCGCGCCTTTGACTGGGGGTTGGGGGATGAGGACGCGACGGAGGCGGCGTTCAAGGCTGCGGCCCATACCGTGTCTTTGAACGTTGTGGACAACCGTATCATCATCACATCGCTTGAGCCGCGCGGGTGTCAGGCCAGTTGGTCGGACGGACGTCTGAACTTTGCCTATGGCGGTCAGGGTGTCTGGGCCATGCGGGCACAACTGGCGCAAAAGCTGAAGCTGGACGCCGAGGCGATCCGTGTGACCACACCGGATGTGGGCGGCGGGTTCGGGATGAAGGTGATGCCGTACCCCGAATATTTCTGCGTCTCTGTGGCGGCGATGAAACTGGGTCAGCCCGTGCATTGGATGTCGGACCGGTCCGAAGCGATGCTGTCGGACCATCACGGCCGCGATCTGACCTCATTGGCCGAACTGGCCTTTGACGCGGATCACCGGATCACCGCGTACCGCGTGCACAGCAAGGTCAATCTGGGCGCGTATAACAGCCATTTCGGTCAGGCGATTCAGACCAATCTGGCCAGCAAGGTCCTGATGGGCGTGTACGACGTTCAGACCACCTACATGCGGGTTGAGGGGTTTTACACCAACACCACTCAGGTCGACGCCTATCGCGGGGCCGGACGGCCCGAGGCGATCTATGTGCTGGAACGCGTCATGGATCGGGCTGCGCGTGAACTGGGCGTGGACCCGTGGGCGCTGCGACGCAAGAACTTCATACGGCCCGATAGCTTTCCCTATACCTCAGCCACCGGTGAAACCTATGACGTGGGCGATTTCGATATGGTTCTGACCCGGGCGGGTCAGCAGACTCAGGGTTTTGCGGACCGCAAAGCCGCCGATGCCGAACGCGGCCTGATCCGGGGGCAGGGCCTGTGTTACTATATCGAAAGTATTTTGGGCGACCCTTCCGAGAACGCGAAAGTCGAGTTCTGCGAGGATGGCACCGTGAACCTCTATGTCGGCACCCAATCAAACGGGCAGGGGCACGAGACGGTCTATGCCCAGTTCCTGTCCGATCAGACCGGCATTCCGGTGGATCGGATCAATGTGGTGCAGGGCGACAGTGATCAACTGCCCCACGGGGGCGGCACGGGCGGGTCCCGCTCGGTCACGGTGCAAAGCACCGCCACGCTGGCCACAATCGATGTGATGATCGCCGCATTCACGCCCTATCTGGCCGATAAGATGGGGGTTGAGGAGAGCGATGTGCGCTTTGACCACGAAACCTTCCGCGCGCCGGGGTCGAACCTGACGCCAACATTGACCGAGGCCGCCGATATGGCCCGCGCCGATGGCCGCACCGATTTGCTGAGCCATCACGCCCGCGCAAACCTGGATGCGCGAAGTTACCCCAATGGTGCGCATGTTGCCGAAATCGTTATTGATTCTTACACTGGGGAAACCTGGGTCGACCGGTATACGGTGGTTGATGATTTCGGCAATCTTATCAACCCGATGCTGGCCGAAGGGCAGGTGCATGGCGGCGTCGTGCAGGGCATTGGTCAGGCCCTGACCGAGCATGTTGTGCATGATGCGCACGGGCAACTGCTCACGGCTTCGTTGATGGATTACGCCTTGCCCCGGGCGGCTGAGATACCCATGATTAAGTTTACCTCGGCGCCGGTTCCGTCAACTTCCAACCCGATGGGGATGAAAGGATGCGGAGAGGCCGGCACCGTGGGCGCGCTGGCCGCTGTGGCAAACGCGGTTCAGGACGCGCTTTGGGATCACGGGGTGCGGCAGGCAGATATGCCTTTCACTCCTCAGAAAGTATGGGAATTGCTGACACATGGTTCTGTCGCGGCTGAGTAAAAAGGTACTGGGATGGCTCGGACGGCCTCTGCGGTCCGAACACTCGGCCGAGTCGCGCCATCGCGAGCCGATCAGCCATGTCATTATTCTGGACGGCACCATGTCCACGCTGGAGCCGGGCCGCGAAACCCACGCCGGTCAGACCCTGCGCCTGTGTTGTGAAATGGGCAGCAAGGTCTCGGTCTTTTACGAATCCGGTGTGCAGTGGGAAAGCTGGAAATCCTCGTTGGATGTGATGATGGGGCGGGGGATCAACCGACAGATCAGGCGCGCCTATGGCTATCTGGCGTCGCGCTATAAACCCGGTGACCGGATCTATTTTATTGGCTACTCACGCGGCGCCTATGGCGTGCGCAGCCTTGCCGGTGTGATCGATGCGATCGGGCTGCTGCAGGCCGAGCACGCGACTGAGCGCAACATCAAACAAGCCTATCGCCACTATGAATGTAACGCGCACGGGTCCGCTGCCGCAGATTTCCGCCGTGCCTTCTGCCATGAGGACGTGGCGATTGAGATGGTCGGCGTCTGGGACACGGTCAAGGCGCTGGGCCTGCGCCTGCCGCTGCTGTGGCGCTGGGCCGAGGAACGACATTCTTTCCACAACCACCAGTTGGGCCCGGCCACGCGGCACGGCTATCACGCCATGGCGCTGGATGAGACCCGCGAAGTGTTCGAGCCGGTGCTGTGGAAATGTACCCCGGATTTCAAAGGCCATGTGGAACAAGTCTGGTTCCGCGGCACCCACGGAGACGTCGGCGGCCAGTTGAACGGGTTCGAAGAGGCGCGCCCGCTCAGCAACATTTCCCTGATCTGGATGCTGGACAAGGCCGAGATGCACGGTCTGCCTCTGCCCGATGGTTGGCGTGACCGTTTCCCGACCGCCACAACCGGCCCCTCGGTCGGAACATGGCGCGGCTGGGGCAAGATTTTCCTTCTGCGCAAGCACCGGAAAGTAGGGCGTGACCGGTCCGAGAGGCTGCATGTCTCAGTCTCACCTGATGATCTGCCGGGCTGGGTGCCAATGCCGGATTTGCCCTCGCATCCGGCGCAATAGGTTAATCGAACAGAACTGTGGGCTGGCCCTGCGTATAGGCCTGAAATGCGGCCGAAATGTCGGCGTGAATATTTCTGGTCAATGATAGCTCGGGCATTGCATCCTCGGCAAAAAAGGCGGCCTCGCTGGTTTCAACCCCCGGCTGCGGAGTGTCTGCACCAACCTCATTACACAGGAAAAACAGCTTATAGAAATCCCGCGCGTCAGGCGGGTAGGGATGCCGTGCCTTGTGACGCAGGGCGTAAAGGTACCTCGCCCGGACGTGCAGCCCGGCTTCTTCTAAGACCTCACGCTCGATGTTCTCCGCCGGTGAGCTGCCGATATCTGCAAACCCGCCAGGCATGGCCCATTTGCCGTCGCTGTGTTCGCGTACAAGCAGGATGCGCCCCTCACGAATGACCGCACCGCGGATGTCGATGCTGGGCGTGGCATAGCCACCCGTATGCGGTGGGAACAGTCCGATGATTTTGGAAAGTGGCACGTTGCCGAGATCCGCCAGCATGGCCCGCGCCATCCCGGCGATCTCATCATAACGTTCGCGGTCAAACGGGTCTTTGGAAAAGTGCTGGCCGGTTTCGGCCAGCGCCAACAGGCGTTTCGCACGGGTCAGCCAGGTATCCTCTGTCGCAGCCGGATCCTGGTGCACAGCCTTTACCGCCGCCGATCCCGGCGCGAACTCATCGGTTGGAAGGCCACGCCGACATGCGCCTCGCAATAGGGTTTACCTGCTTCAACCGGCAGGCCACAGAACCAGAAATCCTCGGTCGCGGGGTCGCCGACGGGCCATTTGCAGGTTTTCTCGGTCAGCTCCATCAGTGTCAACTTCTTGGCCTTTTTCTCGATCTCGTTGACCTTGGCCAGCGCCTCGGGGCTGATTTCGTTGGCCGAAGGCTGTGGCGGCAGGGGCTGACCAGCCGGGATGATCTGACGGCGGGCAGGCACGGCAGGCTTGGTTTCGGCCGCCGGCGCAGGGGCCGGGCGCGCGGGTTCGGTTTTGGGCGCGGGTTTGGGCTTGGCCTCGGCCTTGGGCGCGGGCGCCGGTTTTTCCTTGGGCTCGGCCTTGGAGGGTGATGCGCCCGTGGCGCGGTTCGACAGGCCCAGACGGTGCACCTTGCCGATCACCGCGTTGCGGGTCACACCGCCCAGTTCCTTGGCGATCTGGCTGGCCGACTGGCCCTCGCCCCACATTTTTTTCAGCAGCTCTACACGCTCGTCAGTCCAGGACATCATTTGCCTTTCAAAAGCGGAAAGCGGCCCCGGATTCGGGCCGCCTTGGGAATTCGTCTCAGCCCCCTATTCTAATCACTGCCGCCCGAGTTACAAGCGGTCTTCGAATCAGGTATGGGGCTCCTATGCAGAATCTTACGGATCAGGATGCGCGCCGGTTTGGTGCGGTGAATTGGCTGGGGCTTTTTACGCTGGCTCAACGCGAAACGATGCGGTTTATGTCCGTGTGGACACAGACTGTTATGGCCCCTCTGGTCACGGCAGGATTGTTCCTGATGATCTTCACGATCGCCGTGGGGCCGGGCCGACCGGATGTCATGGGGGTGCCGTTTCTGATCTTTCTGGCCCCGGGGATCATGATGATGACGGTGATCCAAAATGCATTTGCCAACACGTCTTCGTCGATCATCGTGGCCAAGGTGCAGGGCAATATCGTTGACACGCTGATGCCGCCGCTGTCGCCGCTGGAAATCCTGCTGGGCTATCTGGCGGGGGGTATTGTCCGCAGCTCTTTGATTGCCTTTGTGTTGGGGGCGGCCTTGCTGGTGTTCTTCTCGATCGTGCCGCAGAATCTGTTCATCACCCTGGTTTTTGTTGTTCTCGGCGCCGCATTCATGGGCGCGCTGGGCGTATTCGCCGGTATTTTCGCCAACAAATTCGACCAGATGGCAGCAATCACCAATTTCATCGTCACGCCGTTGGCCTTTCTGTCGGGGACGTTCTACTCGGTCCAGGCCCTGCCGCCGGTGTTGAATTGGCTCAGCCATCTGAACCCGGTTTTCTATCTGATTGACGGTTTGCGCTATGGGATGATCGGGGTATCTGACAGCTCGCCCTATCTGGGCATGGCAATCTGCGGCGTGTCGACCGTGCTGATCGGCGCTGTGACCTGGCAGATGTTGCGCTCGGGCTATCGGCTCAAGCCGTGACGCTGGCGCGCTTCGCGCCAGACCAGAACCATCCCTCCGGTCAGGATGATGGCCGAACCGATCATGCTGATGCTGTCCGGGACCACGAAGAAGACCACAAAGTCGTAGAAGGCCGCGAAGACCAGCGTGGCATAGCTGATCGGCGCAACAAATGAGGCATCCGCCCGGGCCATTCCGTTGACGAAACACGCCTGCGCGCAGGCCATCAGAACGCCGATGCCGGCCAGTGCCGCCCATTGCGGCGCGGTGGGCATCTGGAACACAAAGCTGACCGCGATGGTCGCAATCGTCAGGCCCATCGCGTTGTTGATCAGCAAAATCTGCAGCGGGATTTCGCGACCCGACAGCTTCTTGATGAATATCAGCTCCATCCCGATCGAGACCGCCGCCGCCAGGGCCAGCAGTGCGGCGGGCTGAAAGCTGTCGGGCGTCGGGCGCAGCAGGATCAGCGCACCGGTCAGCGCGACCCCGGCGGCCAGCCATCGCCAAGGGCCCACGCCCTCTTTCAACAGCGGGACGGCCAGAACCATGGCAAAAACCGGGTTGAGGAAGGAAATCGCGGTGGCATCGGCAAGCGGGATGAACGCGACCGAGGCGAACATCAGCGTGATCCCAACCCACCCGAAACTGGTCCGCCCGATATGCAGCCCCCAATGCGGACGGCTGAACCGCGGGCGCAAAACACCTACTGCGCTGACGATCACCAGAAACGCGAACAGAAATCGCCCATGGCTGATCTGCATCGGATGCAGGGCAGGGCCCAACACATCTGTCCCCAGCGCTTTGGCGAGCAGGGTAGTTCCCGCCATCAGGGCGCTGGCCGCAAGGATCAAAGCAGCGGCAAGGGGCGGGTTGTGCTGAGCAGGCGTCATGCCCAAGCGGTGCGCCAGCCTGAACTGAATAGCAAGCGGCAAATGGACCAGGGCGCAAAAATAGCCCCGCGCAAAATTTCAGGCTTTTCAGAACAGGCGCGGCCCGTTATACGCGCGGCATGATCAAAACCGCTCATATCCTGCGAGTCCGACGCCGACGCTTTGCTGCGTAACCGGCCCGTTTGATCCATTGCGCGCTGTAAATGCGCGTGAACCCCACCAAATCAGTTGACGAACCCGGCCTTCGTGTATCACTCACGGGGCTTAACATATCGAAAAGGATGATCCGATGATCCCGTCCGTTCTGCCGACCTATAACCGCGCGCCCCTGACGTTTGTGAAGGGCGAAGGCGCTTGGCTGACCGAGGCGGATGGCCGACGTTTTCTGGACCTCGGCGCCGGGATCGCCGTGAACGCGCTGGGCCACGCCCATCCCGCGCTGGTCAACGCCCTGACCGAACAAGCCCATGCCCTGTGGCACGTGTCGAACCTCTATCACATCCCGCAGCAACAGGCGCTGGCCGACAAGCTGGTGGAACACACTTTTGCCGACACGGTGTTCTTTACGAACTCCGGCACGGAATCCTGCGAGCTGGCCGTGAAAATGGCCCGCAAGTATTTCTATGACAAAGACCAGCCTGAGCGGGTTGAGATCATCACCTTCGACGGTTCGTTCCATGGCCGGTCCTCGGCCGGGATCGCCGCCGCCGGGTCCGAGAAGATGACCAAAGGCTTCGGCCCGCTGCTGCCCGGCTTCGTGCATCTGACCTTCGGCGATCTCGACGGTGTCACCAATGCCATCACCGAGAACACCGCAGCCATCATGATCGAACCGGTTCAGGGCGAAGGCGGCATCCGCCCGGTCCCCGATGCTGACCTCAAAATCCTGCGCCAGATCTGCGACGAACATGGCCTGCTCTTGATTTTGGATGAGGTCCAATGCGGTGTCGGCCGTACCGGCAAGCTGTTTGCCCATGAATGGGCGGGCATCACCCCCGACATCATGATGGTCGCCAAAGGTATCGGCGGCGGATTTCCCCTGGGCGCGGTGCTCGCCACCGAAGAGGCCGCCAGCGGCATGACCGCAGGCACCCATGGATCGACCTATGGGGGCAACCCTCTGGGCTGCGCCGTTGGCTGCGCGGTGATCGATCAGGTCGCGGCACCTGCGTTTCTCGAAGGCGTCAACCGCAAGGCGGGCCTGCTGCGCCAAAAACTCGAAGGGTTGATCTCCGATCATCCCGACGTGTTCGAAGAGGTGCGCGGCGCGGGCCTGATGCTGGGTCTGAAATGCAAACCCACCAATCTCGACGTGGTGAATGCAGGCTATGACAATCAGGTCATCACCGTCCCCGCCGCCGACAATGTCGTCCGCCTGTTGCCGCCGCTGACCCTGACCGAGGACGACATTGCACAAGCGGTGATCCGTCTGGAAAAAGCAGCGCAACAGGTCGAAGCCAAACTCGAAACCGCCTGATCCTTCTTCTTGTCCCAAATACGGCGGGGGTGTGGGGGCTGGCCCCCACCTGCAACCAGATAAAAGTGAAACGATATGAAACACTTCCTTGATATCCATAAAACTGACGCGGGCGATCTGCGCGGCATGATCGATCAGGCAAGCGCCATGAAACAGGCCCGCCTTGGGCAGCCCAAAGCGGCGCTGGACGCGGAACAGCCACTTAAGGACCGGATGGTGGCACTGATCTTTGAAAAACCGTCCACCCGGACCCGCGTCTCGTTTGACGTCGGCGTGCGCCAGATGGGCGGGCAAACCATGGTGCTGTCCGGCAAGGACATGCAACTGGGCCATGGGGAAACGATCGCCGACACCGCCCGCGTCCTGTCGCGCTATGTTGACATGATTATGATCCGTACCTTTGATGAGACGATCCTGACCGAGATGGCGGAATATTCCGACGTTCCCGTGATCAACGGCCTGACCGATCGCACCCATCCCTGCCAGATCATGGCCGATGTGCTGACATTCGAGGAACACCGCGGCCCCATCGCGGGCAAAAAGGTGGTCTGGACCGGTGACGGCAACAATGTCTGCGCCTCGTTTCTGCACGCGGCGGGGCAGTTCGGGTTCGATCTGACCTTTACCGGCCCCGCACAGTTTGACCCCGAGGAAGAATTCATGGGCTTCGCACGGCAGAAGGGCTCAACAATTGTGGTTGAGCGTGACCCGTTCAAAGCGGTTGAAGGGGCTGATCTGGTGGTGGCGGACACCTGGGTGTCGATGCACGATTCCCAATCCGCCAAGGAACGCCGCCATAACCTGCTGCGCCCCTATCAGGTCAATACCGAACTGATGTCGCACGCCAAACCCGACGCGTTGTTCATGCACTGCCTGCCCGCCCACCGCGAAGAAGAAGCCACATCCGAGGTCATGGATGGCCCGAACTCAGTCATCTTTGATGAGGCTGAAAACCGTCTGCACGCCCAAAAGGCGGTGATGCGCTGGTGCCTTGGGCTTTAACGCCTGCGCACATCCCAAACCCGCAACTTGGTGAGCGCCCGTGCGCTCGCCAACAAAACCAGTATGCAGAGGGCGGTTTTGGTCATAATCTCCATCGTGCCCTCGATCAGCATGGCATGCACAACGCTGCCGATGACGGTGACCAGCGCTAGGCTGGTGTGCCCCAGCCGCCAAACCCGGAACCGCAGCTTTAGACGCTGGCGGTAAATCCCCAGCGCAGCCGCCGCAAAGGCCGCCCACATGGCGGTAACACCCCAGGCCGAAAATGGGGTGGGTGAAACGAACAGCAACGCATCGACAACATCTGGCGGGCTGGTGATCCACAACCCAATCAGATGCACCAGCACGGCCACAACCAGTGTTACACCGACCCGGCGATGCCACCGACGGCTGTTTAGCGGAGACAGCCCGGGCAAATCCCGCGCAGCCAGAAGCGGTTGCAGCAACAGGAGCCCCATGCAGATCACGCCTGCAAATCCTGCGATGATGTAAATGGGATCACGCCATTGCAGCAACGGGCTGTAGGCCGCCGCAATCACAGGAACGGTCAGCGCCAGAGCCAAACCGCTCCAGATCAAAAAGCTGCGCGTCACGAAAGGTCAGATGGGCTGCAGCACAAAATGCGCAGCAAGGGTTGTGTCTTTGGAACTTGCCATAAGGGGCCGCAGAAAGACCGTTTGAAACTCTCCGCTGTCATAGGCCAAATGTGCATGTGGCTGTCCAAAGGCGGGCACGATCTGAGGCATTTCAAGGCGAAACTCACCCTTGGCATCCGTCAGCGTCGCGCCATGGCTTTGCGGGTCACGCTCGTGCCCCTCGGTCGTGTGGGCCCAAATCTGGATACGTTGATTGGGCAGGGGGGCGCCATCCCCCGCGCGGCGCACAGTGCCGGTCATCCAGAACCCACCGCCACCGATCCGCTCTACGATGGGCGCGCCGGGGCGATAGTTGTTGGACCCGCCCCGCATGGACGGCGTCGGCGCAAGCCCCGCTGCGCTTGCAGGGGTCAACAGGCCGGCCGAACCGGTGGCCAGAACGGCACCGCCCAGTGCGATCACAGACCGGCGGGAAAGCGGGGATTGCGTCATGTCAGAACCTCTTGCTGTGCGAAGCCTTTCGTCGGGTTTCCTTAAAGATAGCATGTTCCGCCCCGTTTCCGAGGTCATCCTCACGCGTCTGTGAACGCTGTGGGCGCCCACGATTTATTTTGACGCCGCGCCGAGACGGATGCCATCCTTCCGGCATCGATCTGAAAGGTTGAGATATGGACAATATGCAAACAGTGTCTCCCGAAGAAATCGCAGCTTTCCAACGTGACGGGGCTGTTGTTTTGCGGTCCAAGTTCTCGGGCGATTGGCTGTCTGCGCTGCGTCAGGGGATTGATGCTGATCTTGCCAACCCGACCGATAACTTCACCCGCCACACCAAAGACCCCGACGTACCGGCGTATTTCGAGGATTTTTGGGCGTGGCAGAAAATCCCGCAATTCAAGGATTTCGTCCATAATTCCCCCTGCGCCCCGCTGGCCGCGCAGCTTTTGGGCGCACCGTCGATCAACCTTGTTATGGACAACTGGTTCCTGCGTCAGGCCGGATCGACCTCACGCCCGCCTTTCCATCAGGACCTGGCCTATTTCGATTTCGAAGGCACCATGTGTGTCCTCTGGCTGCCGCTGGAGCCCGTAAGGAAAGAGAATGGTATCGCTTTCGTCAAAGGCTCTCATCTGTGGGACAAGCTGTTCATGCGGGTCCGGTTTGCCGATGGGCATCCCAGCTATGACCCGACAGAGGTTGCCGGGCAGACCTATCATCCACCTCCGGATATCAACGCTGATCCCGGCGCTTATGAGTTGCTGCAGTGGGATATGGAGCCCGGAGATTGCATCTTTTTCGACATGCGGACCCTGCATGGGGGGCTGTCCTCGGTCACGCCCAGTGAAACGGTCCGGCGGTTCACACTGCGGATGACAGCGCCCGACGGGATCATCCGCTATCGCGGTGACTGGGCAAAAGACGAGCGCGCGCAGTTCGAAGCGGCGGGGTATCGGGAAGGGGACCGTATCGACGGTCCGTTTTTTCCAAGGCTTTGGCCACGGGGTTAGGAATAGAAAGCGCGCTGCACCGTTTGTGTGCAAAAATACGGATAACAGTGCGGAAATTCGATCTATATCCTGCATCAGTGAACTGAAGCCATTGAAAGCAGGAGAGCCGGAATGAGTTGGAATCCCACGCACAGCCCCGAATGCCTTTCGGAAAACGCGGCCCTTGAAACCCTGATCATTCCGCGCGCGCGGGACCTTGGCGGGTTCGAAGTGCGCCGCGCGCTGCCTTCGCTCAAACGTCAATTGGTGGGCCCGTTCATCTTTTTGAAGTATAATCGTAAAAACCCTACCACTAAGTAGGCCCGAGGTTGCTTGGTGTGTGCATGAGGTGGTTCGATCTCCTCTTTCGTTCATGTCCTTTCCTGCGTCCTCGGTCAAAGACTTAAACCAAGGGTAACATCGCAGGTACACTTGACCATGATAGGCCTCATCTCCAATAGATCACGCGGAGATATAGGGCCGATCATCTAGGGTGAGCCTGCAGGGATAGCAAAGGCGAAGAACAATGAACGACGGATACGATAGACCTATTGCGTTCAGTTACGTGCGCTGGTCATCTGACCAACAGCGCGACGGTGACAGCTTGCGCCGACAGACTGCAGCGGCAGAGAAATGGTGTGTTGAGAACGGCTACACGCTTTCGTCGTCCAATTTCGTTGATGACGGTGTGTCGGCTTTCGCTGGTCGGAATGCCGGTGCTGACGGTAAGCTAGGAGCCTTTCTGGAAGCCGTGAGGGCGGGGGCAATCCCCAAAAGGTCCACACTCCTAATCGAGAACCTTGACCGTCTTTCTCGAGACAAGATCAGACGAGCGCGGAATACTCTCGAGAACATCCTCGATCTCGACATTGACATCGTCACACTGAGTGATGGAAAAGTCTATACTCGAAAAGACCTCGATTAAGACCCCTTGGTCTCTGTGATGATCCTTTTGACTTTCACTCGGGCAAGAGAAGAGTCCGTGATGAAGTCGAAGCGCCTTACCGCTGCTTGGTCCACGAATACCCAAGATACCATTACTGGCACCCGTGTGCGCTCGTCTCAGACACCGGCATGGATCAAGGTAATTGGTGACCCCAAGACATCCAGAGAGTTCGAGGTGATCGACGACAAGGCTGATCTGGTCCGTGACGTATTCGAGAGATTTGCCAACGGTGACCGCCCTGTCGGTATTGCCCGTGATCTGGCCGCTCAGGGTACCCGCCCGCGTCTTGCCCGCTGACCAAACGTCAGGGGGCCTTGCCCGGCGCGCCTATCCCGGCGATCCTTTGGGTCAAGGAGGGGTGCTATGAAGATCGTGATCGCAGGCGCAGGCAGCATAGGTTGCTATTGCGGGGCGCTGCTGGCCCATGCGGGGCATGATGTGACCCTGCTGGGCCGCGCGCGTGTGCTCGACCCTATTCGGGATCGAGGCCTGACGGTTACGGATTTCGCGAGCCTGAAACGTCACGTACCGGCGCAGACCCTGACCCTCAGCGAAGATCCGGCCAGTCTGGGGGATGCCGAACTGGTCATCGTGACCGTCAAAACCGGCGCGACGGCTGAAATTGCCGCGCAGATAGCCAAAAACGCGCCTGGCTTGGTCCCAGTGCTGTCCTGGCAAAACGGCATGGAGAATGCCCGCATTCTGCGCGCGGCCCTTGCAGGCCATGATGTGCGGGCCGGAATGGTGCCGTTCAATGTGGTTCCGACGGACCCGGGGAGTTTCCACCGGGCGACCTCGGGCGAGATCGTGATCCAAAGCGGGCCGGGGGCGCTGGGGCAAAGCCTGAGCAGCGATGATCTGCCGGTTGTCGAAAGCGATGAGATCGACGCCGTGCAATGGGGCAAGCTGGTGATCAACCTCAACAACGCGCTGAATGCGTTGTCGGGGCTGACGTTGAAACAGCAATTGCTGGATCGGAACTGGCGGTGCCTGATGGCGGATCAGATGGCCGAGGCTCTGGCTGTTCTCAGGGCGGCAGGGCATCCGGTGGCGTCGACTACGCCTCTGCCAGCCTGGATGACACCGCATATCCTGCGGTTGCCGACGCCGGTGTTCACCCGGATCGCGGCACGGATGCTGACTATCGACCCCAACGCGCGGACCTCGATGGCCTATGACCTGATGGCCGGGCGAGCCACCGAAATTGGCAGCTTGCAAGGCGAAGTTGTCCGCTTGGGTGCCGAGGTCAGCGTGGCGACCCCGATCTGTGCCAAAGTCCTCAGGTTGGTGGAACAGGCCCCCAGCGTCGGAATGTCCCCTGATCAGATCGCGCGAAAGGTCAGATAAAGGCCGTCAGGAACAGGAAAATAGTCGCTGACATCGCTGCGGCTGCCGGAACAGTAATGACCCATGCGGCAACGATTGTCATGAAGTGTGAGCGACGGACCAATTTGCGGCGCTGATGCTCTTCGCGGGCCAGCCGCATTTGGGGGGGACGCTGTTGATTTGACTGTTTCCAGCGCCGATCCGAATGCCATTCCCGATAGAACCCAACCCCGAAAACCGCGCCCACCGCGATATGGGTTGAGCTGACCGGAAGGCCCAGCCAACTGGCCACGATCACGGTGATCGCCGCCGACAGCGCCACGCAAAAGGCGCGCATCGGGTTCAGTTTGGTGATCTGACTGCCCACCATGCGGATCAGCTTGGGGCCAAACAGGAACAGGCCAAAAGAAATCCCAAAGGCTCCGATCACCATGACCCATGTCGGGATTGCCACCTTGGATGCGAAATCCCCGAATTCGGCTGTATGGACGATGGCGGCCAGCGGCCCCACCGCGTTGGCCACGTCATTGGCCCCATGCGCAAAGCTCAGAAACGCGGCCGAGATCACCAACGGCAGGCCAAACAGCGTTTTCAGCGATTTGGTGCGGTTCTCCAACCCTTCGGACTTGCGCCGCACCCAGGGCACCGTCACCGACCAGACCAACAGGCCCGAGGCGAGACCGATCAGCAGCGCCATCTCAAGCTCGATCTTGACGATCCGCTTCAAGCCCTTGACCGAGAGATAGGTGGCAAAAGCCGCAGCCATCACGGCCACAAGGATCGGCACCCAGCGCCGTGCTGCGGCGATCTTGTCGTCCTGATACTGGATCTTGGCCTTGATCAGCGCCAGAAACCCCGCGGCAATTACGCCGCCCAGAACGGGCGAGATCACCCAGCTTGCGGCGATCGCGCTCATGGTGCCCCAGCTGACAGCGCTTATCCCTGCTGCCGCGATCCCTGCGCCCATGACACCGCCCACGACGGAATGAGTGGTCGAGACAGGCGCGCCGAACCATGTGGCGATATTGACCCACATCGCAGATGAGATCAGCGCCGCCATCATCGCCCAGATGAACACAGTACTGTTTTGAACCGAGGCAGGGTCGATGATCCCTTTTGAAATGGTCGAGACCACATCGCCCCCGGCCAACAGCGCCCCTGCGCTTTCGGCAATGGCCGCGATGACAATCGCACCACCCATCGTCAGGGCGTTCGCGCCAACGGCAGGGCCCATATTGTTCGCCACGTCGTTGGCGCCGATATTGATCGCCATATAGGCCCCGAACGCTGCAGCTGCGACCACGATCAACCCGCCGTCAGCGCGCCCAAAAAAAACAGCAGCAGCCAGGCCCGCCAGCACGATAAACGCCAGCGCGATGCCAGGGGCCAGCATCGGACGCGACACATAGGCATTGGCGCTTTCAACGCGGGAAATTCGGTGAAGGTCGCTGTCCAGCGCCTGCCAACGGTTTTTTAAGGTCATATTCGAAGGTTTTCACGCAGCTTGGTAGATGACATGGGCCGCTAGAGGGTTTCACCGCGTTAGGCAACAGCATTGCCGTCAGATTGTTGCGGAACCGTTACAATTGCCGCAGCAGGTCGCGCAATTCCGGCTCGGCGACGCGTTCGGCTGCCGTTTGGGGCGTGACCCATTCCCGTCTGCGCTGACCGACCTCGGGGTAGTCTTCTGCCAGTGCCTGAACCTCGACCCGGTAGACAGTTGTCAAGACCGGCTGGGCCGAGCCGTCCTTGAGGATCTTGTCATAGGTGAAGTGGCCGACCGGCGCTTTGGCAGGGCTGGATGCGCGTACGCCAGCCTCTTCCCACGCTTCTTGCAGGGCAGTTTCAGCCCCGTCCTTGCCGTCGATGGGCCAACCTTTGGGAATGATCCAGCGCCCGGTATCGCGGCTGGTGATCAGTAGGACCTGCAGGCCATTTTCACTTTGTCGCGTGCACAAAGCTGCAAACTGCACCCGGCGGGGGCGCAGGAAGATCGGTCTGCCAACCTTTTCCCAGAGTTTTCTCAGCCGTTGCCACATCTTTGTGCCGTTCTGTGACCTTCTATTTTCAAACTGTCGTGACATAACAGGCGGCAGTTTGGTTTACAATGTTTCCGGAGTTCGCCTGATATTTCCTATCGGAAATCGTTTATCCCCGCCTTTTGGCGCGCAGGGTAGGGTCGGCCTGGGTGGGGTCTTCGGGCCAGGGGTGTTTGGGATATTGCGCGCGCATGTCCTTGCGTACATCCGCGTATGACCCTGCCCAGAATCCGGGCAGATCGCGGGTGATCTGGATCGGGCGCTGCGCCGGGGACAAAAGGGTGATTTTCAGCGCCTCGCCCCCCACAACGGGGTGGCGGGTGACACCGAAGAGTTCCTGCAGGCGCACTGAAATCTCGGGGACTGCCCCGCCATAGTCGATGGGCACCTTGCGGCCAAGCGGGGTCTGAAATGCACCCGGTGCGCGGCGGTCCAGCTCTTGTGTCTGGGTCCAGTCCAGACGGGCGCGCAGGGCTGGCAGCAGGTCGAACCGCTTCCACTCTTCGGCATTGCGCACGTTTGACAACATCGGCAGCAGCCAGTCGTCCAGAGTTGCCATCAGCCCTTCGACTGTGAAATCGGGCAGGTCCACGCCCTCTGCGCGAACCAGCTCGACCCGCGCCGCCAGCCGCGCCGCCGCGCCGTCCAGCCGCAAGCCCAGATCGCGCACACCATCAAGCATGGCTTGTGCCACAGCGTCATCGGGCACGTCTTTCCATATCCGGTCGCTGAGGGTGATCGCGCCGAACCTCTCCTGCTGCCGCGCCACGACGCGACGCTCGCGTTTCGACCAGATGCAGCTGTCGACCCATTCGATCTGGTCCGCGAACAGATCGCGGATTTCACGTTCCGAGATCTGGGCCGCCAACCGAACACGCGCCTCACGCGGGTTGCCGTCGGTATCCGTGACCACAAGGTAGGGTGCAGCGGCCAGCGTGTCGCCCGCGTCCAATACAACGCCCTTGCCGCCTGACAGGACATAGCGTGGCACGTCCCCCTTGCGGCGTTGTCCGATCCGGTCGGGGTAGGCCAGCGCAGCCATGGCGGCAGGGCTGAGGTCAGAGGACCCTCCCTTGCCGCGCAGCCGTTTGGTCTCGGCCTTGATCCGATCCACAGCGCCCGCGTTGACCTGCCAGACCCGGTTGCGTTGAAATGCGCGCAGATCACGCAGCGCTTCAAGCCGCAGCAGCATGTCCACCGGCGCGCCTTTCAGCGGATCACGTTCGGCCATCAGCGCGGCCAAAACGGCGGCGTCGGGCCCGGTTTGGACCAGCATATGCCCCAGACGCGGGTGCAGAGGCAGGGCAGACAGGGCGCGCCCGTGTTCCGTGATCCGCCCCTTGGTATCCAATGCGCCCAGCATTTGCAGCAGGGCTTTGGCCTCGGCCAGTGTTCCCTCGGGCGGAGGGGTCAGGAAGGCCAGATCACCCGGCTCAGCACCCCAAAGCGCCAATTCCAGCGACAGGCCGGTCAGGTCGGCAGCCTCGATCTCGGCCGGAGGATAGGCGGCCAAAGCGCCTTCTTCGCCCTTGGACCAGAGCCGATAACAAACCCCTTCGGCCACACGCCCGGCACGGCCCGCGCGCTGGGTGGCCTCGGCCCGTGTCACGCGTTCGGTCACCAGCCGGGACATGCCCGATCCGGGGTCGAACCGCGCCCGCCGGGCCTGTCCCATGTCCACAACCACACGGATGTCGGGAATGGTCAGAGAGGTTTCGGCGATCGACGTGGCCAGCACCACTTTGCGTCCCTCTTTCACCGGCGCAATCGCGGCGCGCTGGGCGGCAAAGGGCATGGCTCCGAACAAAGGGCGCAGAACGCAATCCTTAGACAGTCGACCGGAAAGCGCGCCCTCGGCCCGTCGGATTTCGCCCTCACCGGGCAGAAAAACCAGCACGCCGCCACCGGTTGCGCGCGTGTCGCGTTCGGCCCGAACCACCAGATCGATCAGCGCATCCAGCCGCCGTGCCTGTGCGCCCAAGGGGCGATCCAGCCAGCGGGTTTCAACCGGATAACTGCGGCCCTCCGAGGTGATCAGAGGGGCCCCCATGAGCCGTCCCACAGGTTCGGCGTCCAGCGTAGCGGACATGGCCAGCAGGATCAGGTCATCGCGCAGCGCGCCGGTTACCTCAAGGCACAAAGCCAGCCCCAGATCGGCGTTTAGCGAGCGTTCGTGGAATTCGTCAAAGATCACCGCGCCGATGCCGGGCAGGTCCGGTTCCGATTGCAGCATCCGGGTCAGGATACCTTCGGTCACAACCTCGATCCGGGTGGATTTCGACACTTTCGCCTCACCGCGCACGCGGTAGCCGACCGTCTCACCTGCGCGTTCGCCCAGAGTTTCGGCCATCCGCTCGGCTGCGGCGCGCGCCGCCAGCCTGCGGGGCTCCAGCATCACCATCTTACCTTGGCACAAATCGGCCTCCAGCATCGCCAGAGGCACCCGTGTCGTCTTACCCGCCCCCGGAGGGGCCTGCAGCACAGCGCGGCCCGTAGCCCTGAGGGCCGCAAGCAGGTCGGGAATGGCGTCGTCGATGGGCAGGCGTGTCATGCGGGCTTTATCCGTCAACCATCCGCCAAGGTCCAGTTCCGACGCACTATAAGACTTGGTACTGGACAATACCCGTTTTGCTACGTCATCTAGGCGCAAAAGTCGGGTAGGGGGCATGCAATGGACACCGCTGAGCTGAGCGACAGGATTTTGAACGGCGAGCGTCGCGCGCTGGCCCGAGCCATCACTCTGGTCGAGAGCGGCCGTGCGGATCACCGGGCTCAGGCGGCTGAACTGCTGGGGCATCTGGCCAAGTCCAAACGTCAATCCCTGCGGATTGGGCTCTCGGGCACGCCGGGGGTGGGTAAATCCACTTTTATCGAAAGCTTTGGCATGATGCTGATCGGGCTGGGGCTGCGCGTTGCGGTTCTGGCGGTTGACCCCAGTTCTACCCGGTCGGGCGGCTCAATCCTGGGCGACAAAACCCGGATGGAGCGTCTGAGCCGCGAGAAAAACGCCTTTATCCGCCCGTCCCCCAGCCAATCCCATCTGGGCGGCGTGGCCCGCCGCACGCGCGAGGCGATCGCCCTGTGCGAGGCGGCCGGGTTCGATGTGGTCCTGATCGAGACGGTTGGCGTCGGGCAGTCGGAGACCGTGGTGTCCGAGATGTCGGACCTGTTCCTGCTGCTGCTGGCCCCGGCCGGAGGGGACGAGTTGCAGGGTGTCAAACGCGGCATTATGGAAATGGCCGATATGATTCTGATCAATAAAGCGGACGGAGACCTCAAGGCCACGGCCACAAGGACCTGCGCCGACTATGCCGGGGCCCTGCGTCTGTTGCGCAAACGCCCGCAGGATCCCGAAGGGTTTCCCAAGGCGATGACCGTATCGGCAGTCGAGGAGCACGGGCTTGAGCGCGCCTGGGACGAGATGCAATCCCTGACCCAAGCGCGCCGTGATCTGGGCCATTGGGATGCGAACCGGGCGGCACAGGCGCAGTATTGGTTCGAACAAGAGGTGCGCACAGCGCTGTTGGCCCAATTGTCAACGTCGCAAGCCCGCGCCGACATGGCCCGGTTGGGTGCGCAAGTGCGTGATGGTAGGCTAAGTCCTTCCGTGGCGGCGGATAGGATGTTGGCCGCGCTGATCATTCGCTAATTGCTTGTTTTTTTCAGGCTAATTTCCGCCTAAGGTTGTTGCCCTGGATGCCTTTGCACCAGAAGTGTGGTACTCTCCTCATCTGGGTAGAGGGGACTCACAAGCATGCCCCGGATCAATGGGACAAACGGCGACGACGACATCGACGTCACAAATGACAGCGGGTCTTTGAACGGATCACCGCAGGGGTCTCCGATTGACGATATCCGAGGGCGGGCTGGCGACGACGACATAACCGTCACCGACAGCACGATTGCTGAAAACGTGATCGGCAATGCGGGCAACGACACCATAACCGTGACCAACAGTACCGTCGGCGGACGTGTCGCAAGCGGATCGAATGCCGATACCGTTGATATCAGCGGCTCGACCGTGGGTACCATTCGTTTAGGGGCAGGCAACGATACTCTGACCTTCAGCAGTACCAGCGTCGATCAAGACATCCGGGGTGGCAGCGGCACCGATACGCTGAACCTTCCGGTGGGAACGGTGATCAACGACAACGTCTTTGGCACGATCACCGTCGAAGATGGCGTGGGTTACTCGGTATCCAGTGGTACGTTTACGCTGCCTTCCGGCATCGTCGTGACCTATTCCGCCTTTGAAAATGGCACGGGCGTGCCGTGCTTTACCCGGGATACTGCGATTTTGACCCCGGCGGGCCCGCGCCCTGTGCAGACGCTGCGGATCGGGGACAGGATTCCCGTCATGGGATATGCAGCGCAACCCATCCGCTGGATCGGTCGCCGCGGGTTCAGCCGGAGGGAATTGCTGAGCAAGCCGAAGCTTTGGCCTGTTCGTATTCTGGCAGGTGCTTTGGGAAACAACCTGCCGCGCCGCGACCTTTTGGTGTCCCGTCAACACCGCATGCTGGTGCAGTCGAAGATCGCCGAGCGGATGTTCGGCACGTCCGAAGTACTGATCCCGGCGATCAAGCTTGTCGTTTTGCCGGGCATCTTCGTCGATGACTCGGTTGCCGAGGTTGAGTATTTTCACCTGCTGTTCGACTGCCACCAGATTATTTTTGCCGAGGATGCGCCAACTGAAAGCCTGTTCACGGGTGTTGAGGCGCTGAAGTCGTTGGGGCCCGAGGCCCGGCAAGAGATTTTCGAGATATTTCCGGAACTCGACCAGCTGCGGTTGCAACCGAAACCTGCGCGCTTAATCCCGATTGGAAGACAGCAAGTGCGCTTGCTTGAGAGACATCGCAAAAACCTCAAACCTCTGCTGCAAGGGGTGGCACGCCCGGTTGAAGATATTGGGTTAAAGAATTCGCCTGATCCGTCTTGACCCTTCCGGCGATTCCCACTACACGCATCCAACCAGTTTTCGGGCGCGACTTCGGGTTGCGCCCCTTGTGATTTGGCTGTGGGTATCATGCCCGGCCTCCAGAAACAAAGGAAGAAACCATGTCGCGCCGTTGCGAACTGACCGGAAAAGGCCCGATGACTGGCAACAATGTCAGCCACGCCAAAAACAGAACTCGTCGTCGTTTTCTGCCGAACCTGAACGACGTCACCCTGCAGTCCGAAACCCTGGGCCGTGGCGTCAAGCTGCGCATCTCGGCGGCGGCGCTGCGTTCGGTGGATCACCGTGGTGGTCTGGACGCGTTCTTGGCCAAAGCCAAGGACGAAGAGCTGTCGGCAAACGCGCTGAAAGTGAAAAAGGAAATCGCCAAGGCACAAGCCGCGGCCTAAGTCCTTTCGCACGAAAAAGAATTTAGCCCTGTACCGCAAGGTGCAGGGCTTTTTCGTTGATCTGGCTGTTCCTGAAATGGATATAAGCCTGCCGGATCGGTGACATTGTTCACATACACCCCGCCTTAGATGAATTATGTTTGCTCATATTCATCTGGCGGAGTTTGATCTCATGTCTTTTAAGCTGTCTGACTTTTTAGCCCTGTTGGCGACACGTTTTGGTAAGTCGTTCGGGACATGCTTTCGGATGCAACGACAGGTGAACAGGCTGCATACCAGCCTGACGAAAGGTTCGGTCAAACGACCGGGTCTGGATCGCTGACAAAAACCTCGGCTCACGGGTTTTTGTCGCATCCGACAGCGCTTGAAGCGCGCTGTGCGCCGGGGGTATATCCGACACAGGATGAAATTGGTTCTGAACAGATTCTTGCCTTTTGGACTTGCGCTGCTGGTTATACTGACGGGGCAGGGGTTGGCCGTGTCGCGCGGTGTCGATCAGGTCGCAGGACAGATGGTTCTGTGTACCGGCGAGGGGCCGGTGGTCGTTTATATGGACGCCGAAGGCCAGCCAACAAGCGCGCCGCATTTCTGTCCTGACTATGCGCTGAACCTGCTGGGGGCGATTGATCCCGCCGTGCCTGACCTGCCTGCGGCACCCGTGGCTGCCCGTCTTGCGCCCCAGCGTACAGCTGGCAACCTGATCGCACTTCCTGTCCCTCATACGCCTGCGCGGGCGCCTCCTGTGCTGATGTGAAACCCGATTCCATCAGTTTTCAGCAAGGAGAGGCATAATGTCCTTCACATCCAAAGTCCTGGCCGTATTGGCCGTATCCACCCTGGCAACGTCGGCATTTGCGCAGGGTACAATCACCGTTGATGACGCCTATGCGCGGTCCTCTGGCAAAACCGCCAAGGCCGGGGCGGCGTTTATGATGATCCAGAATACCGGTGACACCGATGATCGTCTGATCGCCGTCAATTCAGATGCGGCGGCGCGGATCGAGCTGCACACCCATGAGGTCGATGACAATGGCGTGGCCAAGATGGTGCATGTCGAAGAAGGGTTCGTGATCCCGGCGGGCGAGACATACATGCTGCAACGGGGCGGAGCGCATGTGATGTTCATGGGGCTGACGGCTCCGTTTGAACATGGTGCGACCGTGCCGGTGACGCTGATCTTTGAGCAGGCGGGCGAATTGGTCCTTGAGGTGCCGGTCGATCTGGAGCGCAAAGACGCGGGCGGGCACGGGTCTCATTCGCATTCGAACTGAGCGAACACCTGTCTTCAGGCCGCGTTGCGGCCGTCATCCATGTGTCAGGTCGGGCTTTGCCCGGCCTGATGTCGTTTCTGAGGGTCGGTTCAGTGATTGACCACGCGCATTGCGACGCGGTCATGGGCAGGTTTGAATCGCGCGGTCAGCCAGAACATCACGGCCGAGAAGGCCAGCGCCCCGAACGCGATTGCCCAGCTGAGCGCGACCATGCCGGTGCCGGGCCAGAAAATCAGCGCCAGACCGATCACCAGCGCCACAATGCCCGAATTGCGGACCGAGCCCGCGTCGGGATGCTGACCCGACATTTGCCGCCAGGCCATCAACGACCCGACGCCCATGATCAGCGCCCACGCGCCCAACAGGAAAAAGGTCAGCCGCGCAACACCTTCGGGCCAGATCAGTAGCACCAATCCGATCAGCAATGCGCCGATGCCGACGCCTCCGATCAGGCCGCGCCGGCCAAAGCCCAGCAGGGTCAGGCCACCGTCCAAAACCAGCATAAACCCCAATAGGCGCAGCAAGAGCGAGATGCTGCCCGTCGGCCAGAACAGCGCGGCAATGCCAAGCGCCCCGGCAAACAACCCGCGCAACAGGAATGTCCACCACAGCCCCGCAAGCTGGTCGCCCAATGCGTCGCGGGCGTCCTGGCTGTCGCTTTCAAGGATTTCTTCGCGTGGGGGTTGAGGGTCTGTCATCGTGCTATTCCGGTTGGTTAGGCCTTTACTATAAACAGCAAAACCCGATCCTGTCTGCCGGAATTGCGGTCAGCGTTGGTCCAGCAGGCGGTCGACCCAATTCGGGACAGTTTCCGAGGCCGGGCCCAGTATGACCTCGTCAAACTGCGATGCGCCCTGCGACGGCTCAAGGTTCAACTCGACGGTCTGCGCGCCCGAGGCTTTGGCCTCGTGCACGAAGGCGGCGGCGGGATAGACCTGTCCTGATGTGCCGATGGCGGCAAACAAGGTGGCGCTGGTCAGGTGGTCGTAAATCGTGTCCATGTGATAGGGCACTTCGCCGAACCATACGATGTCTGCACGCGCAGCCGGGGCGTTGCAGGCGGGGCAGGTATCGCCCACAGCCATCTCGGCCGGGGCGGGCCAACGGTGGCTGCATGCGGCGCATAGCGCGCCTGCCAGAGTGCCGTGCATGTGCAGTACATCCGATGCGCCGCCCGCTTCGTGCAGGCTGTCGACGTTCTGAGTGATGATGACGACCTCACCATCCAATTCCCGCTGCATCCGGGCCAGCGCCCTATGTGCCGCGTTGGGCGCGGCCTCTGCCGCCTTTGCCCGGCGCATATTGTAGAACCGGTGGACCAAAGCGGGATCGCGGGCAAAGGCTTCGGGGCTGGCGACGTCCTGAACCCGGTACCCCTCCCACAGCCCGCCTGCGCCGCGGAACGTGCCCAGCCCGCTTTCGGCGGAAATTCCGGCTCCTGTCAAAATGACGACCTTTTCCATCTGTGCCCCACACGTTACATCTTGGCCCATGACACACCGTATCCTCTTTGTCTGTTTGGGCAATATCTGCCGTTCCCCGGCTGCCGAGGGCGCCTTTCGCGCCCGTGCACCACATCACAGCACGGATAGCGCTGGCACGTCGGGCTGGCATATCGGCAATCCGCCCTACGGCCCGATGCAGGCCGCAGCGCGGGCGCGCGACATCGATCTGAGCGATCTGCGGGCCCGGCAATTCGTGGCCGAGGATTTTGACCGGTTCGATCTGATCATAGGGATGGATGCGGACAATATCCGAAACATCGAACAGCTTCGGCCCGCCGGGAACCAGACGCCGGTTCATTTACTGACGGAATTCGCGCCCGATCTCGGGGCTGACCATGTCCCTGATCCTTATTACACTAGGGATTTCGACGGGGCACTGAATTTGATTGAGGCGGCTGTCGCGGGCCTTGACGCACATCTGGCGGGTTAACCCATCACCTTGAGCCGATCCGTCAGCCAGGGCAGTTGCGCCAGCGCGGGATCGACAATCTGGTTGCGCATCAGTCGGCGCATCATATCAGCAACCTCTTGCGGCACGTGATCGGACCAGTCGGTCCGGGTGAACAGCGAGATTGTCCGCGAGAAATCCCCAAACGGGGCCGGGTGCGCCTCAATCCCTTCGTGAAAGCGGGCGGCCCGCATATATCCAAGCGGAGTGGTGATCGCCCAGCCAAGCCCACGCGCCACCATGGCCATCAGGGCAAGGTGCGAGCCGATCTCGAACCGTTCTTCGTAGTCCAGCCGCTGCCGCGCCAGATGGGCCTCGATCTGGCGACTGATCAGCTGTTCGCGGGCATAGCGCAGGAAGGGCAGGTCCTGAACGGCATTGCTTGCGCCCTTGGGCGTGACCAGAATGAAAGGGTCTTGTACCAGCGGATACTCAACCACGCCTTCCAGCACCTCGCCGGAGTGGGCCGAGACCATCAGGTGCAGGCGCTGGGCCTCAAGTTCCTGAAACAGATCAAGGCTGGGCAGGGTGATCAGCTTGAATTTCGACCGGGTCAGGCTGTCGGCTAGCAGGGTCGCCAACCGAGGGGTCAGGTCATTGTCGAAATCGTCGATCAACCCGATGGAGAGGGTGTTCAGATGCCCCAGATCCATCACCGTCAGTTCGCTTTGGGCCATCTGCAGCTCGGCCAGAACGGCTTCGGTTCGGGCCAGAAAGCTGCGCCCGGCTTGCGTTAGCCGCATGGGTCGCCGCCCGTGATCGACCAGATCGGTGCCAAGGGCGTTTTCCAGATTGCGCAATTGCTGACTGACCGAAGGCTGGCTGAGCCCTGTAATCTCGGCCGCCTGCGCCACCGATCCGGTGCGCGCCAGTGCCTCGAAAACCTCAAGGCCCCGCAGAGTCAGCCCTTTCATCACCATCGCACATCCCTTTCGCTGCGCCTTTTCTGGGGCGCAGGGCGGGTCAGGTCAAGGATTGACAGGGGGTTAGCTGCAGATCGCCTGTGCCATCTGGCCAAAGTTCCGATAGCGATCCCACAGCGCATCATCGCGCGCCGTGCGCGACATCTTGAGTTCCTGCGCCTGATGTGGGTCCGCGAACCATTTGGCGACGGTCTTCTGATCGCTGCGCGTCAGGGCCTGATCAGCTACGTGCTGAATGCAACTGCACCGATCCCGCGTTGCCGCGGACCGGTCCGACGCCAGACACGCCCGCTTGATTTGCGCGGCCTCGACAGCCAGCGGGGTGGTCGCCACAGAGGCGGCGCAAAATGCGATTAAGAGGAACTGTTTCATGCTCATTGCCTCGTTTTGCCTGCCCGGAGGAGTCTAACGCCCCTCTCGGTCTTTGGCAGAGTATGAATCAATCTGGAATCGGGATCAATCATGCGTTGCGAAAAAGTGATTGCGCACAGTCGCGGTTTCTGTCCAAACTTTGCTCTCCCATCGGTAATGGTGCCAAGATGCTGAAAAAATACGGACGCACGTTTCACCTGCCGCAATCACCGGGTGCCACGAGTGACGACAAGATCATGTCCGACACAGCCGATTTGGTATCGGCTGTCGAGGTGGTCTTTACCGAAAAGATGGACGGTGAGAATACAACGATTCACAGCCAAGGGTGTCATCCCCGCAGCATTGATGCGCGGTATCATCCATCAAGGGATTGGGTGAAGGCGTTCGCCGCAGGAATTGCACCACAGCTTGCCGAGGATGAGCGTATTGTCGGCGAATATCTGTTTGCCCGCCATTCCATCGCCTATTCAACGCTGCCCACTTATTTTCTTGGTTTTGCCTGGGTTAAAGGGGATGTTGTTCAGCCTTGGGAAGCAACGCTTTCCCGCTTTGCTGAGCTTGGGGTCCAACCTGTTCCCGAATTACATCGTGGAAAATTCACGCCGGAAACCGTTGATGATGTGATCAAAGGTTTGGATTTGGACAGGCAAGAAGGGTTTGTCGTTCGTACAATCGCGGCTTTCAAGGAAGAAGACATGCCCACGCATCTCGCGAAATACGTTCGCGAAGGGCATGTCCAAAGTGAGACGCATTGGATGAATGCGGAGCTGGTCAAAAACGGGCTGGCCTGACGACACGTGGACCCGACAAACAAAGGGTTTGACGGGATGCGGTCCGACCTTGACCAGCGCCCGTTTTCGAACCATATCCCGTCGCTATGACAGACCTCGCTCATATCCGCAATTTCTCCATCGTCGCGCATATCGACCATGGCAAATCCACCCTTGCTGACCGGCTCATCCAAGAGACCGGAACGGTCAAGGATCGCGACATGAAGGAACAGCTGCTCGACAGCATGGATATCGAGCGCGAGCGTGGCATCACCATCAAAGCCAACACGGTTCGCATCGACTATACCGCCGACAATGGCGAGGCATATGTGCTGAACCTGATCGACACCCCCGGCCACGTGGATTTCGCCTATGAGGTCAGCCGGTCGATGCGCGCGGTCGAGGGCTCGCTGCTGGTTGTGGACTCGACCCAGGGGGTCGAGGCGCAGACGCTGGCGAATGTGTATCAGGCTATTGATGCCGATCATGAGATCGTGCCGGTGCTGAACAAGATCGACCTGCCTGCCTCCGACTGTGACCGCGTGGCTGAACAGATCGAGGATGTGATCGGCATTGACGCGACCGACGCCATTCAGGTCAGCGCCAAGACGGGGCAGGGCATCCATGAGACGCTTGAGGCCATCGTCACCCATCTGCCCGCGCCGCAGGGTACTCTGGACGCGCCGCTCAAGGCGATGCTGGTGGATTCGTGGTACGACGCCTATCTGGGCGTCATCGTTCTGGTCCGGATCATGGACGGCACGCTGAAAAAGGGGATGCGGGTCAAGTTTATGTCGAACGGCACCCTTCACCACGTCGACCGCGTCGGTGTCTTCCGGCCCGAGATGGAGATGGTCGACAGCCTCGGCCCCGGTGAGATCGGGTTCCTTACGGCGTCCATCAAACAGGTCCGCGACACCCGCGTGGGTGACACGATCACCAATGATCGCAACGGGACCGAGGACGCGCTGGACGGGTTCAAACCCGCGCAGCCGGTGGTGTTCTGTGGCCTCTTCCCCGTCGACAGTTCCGAATTCGAAGACCTGCGCGATGCGATCGACAAACTGGCGCTGAACGACGCCTCGTTCAGCTTTGAGATGGAAACCTCGGCCGCGCTGGGCTTTGGCTTCCGCTGCGGCTTCCTCGGGTTGTTGCACCTAGAGGTCATCCGCGACCGCATCGAACGCGAATATGATATCGAGCTCATCACCACCGCACCGTCGGTGATCTATCACGTCTACATGAAAGACGGCGAGATGATCGAGCTGCACAACCCCGCCGACATGCCCGACCCGTCGAAGGTTGACCATATCGAGGAACCGCGCATCAAGGCGACCATTCTGGTGCCCGACGAATATCTGGGCGACGTGCTGAAACTCTGTCAGGACCGCCGTGGTATCCAACTGGACCTGACCTATGCCGGGTCACGCGCGATGGTCGTCTATGACCTGCCGCTGAACGAGGTTGTCTTTGACTTCTACGACCGTCTGAAATCGGTGACCAAGGGCTATGCGTCCTTCGATTATCAGATGACCGGCTATACCGAGGATAATCTGGTCAAGATGTCGGTGCTGGTGAATGATGAACCGGTGGACGCACTATCAACCATGGTCCACCGCGACCGGGCCGAGATGCGGGGCCGGGCGATGTGCGAAAAGCTCAAAGACCTGATCCCGCGCCATATGTTCAAAATCCCGATCCAGGCCGCCATCGGAGGCAAAGTCATCGCCCGCGAGACCCTCTCGGCCCTGCGCAAGGACGTGACGGCGAAATGCTATGGCGGGGATGCCACGCGGAAGCGCAAACTGCTGGACAAGCAGAAGGCCGGTAAGAAAAAGATGCGTCAGTTTGGGAAGGTAGATATCCCGCAGGAGGCGTTTATTTCAGCACTTAAAATGGACAGCTAAAGCTGTCCATTTTAAGTGACGGTGGGCGAAAGCGGTTGGCGCAGCCAACCTGCGTGCCCACACGGTTGGGATAGAAGTAAAACTTCAAGGGGTTAGCTTTATTCTTCCACTTTCATCTCTGACAACATACTGCCCGCCCTCGACACCTATTCGTGCCATCGATCCGTCTTCAATCGTCCAGTGCATATGTCGCCCGGCCCACTTTAGAGTTCCATCAGTAGAGTCAGGCTTGGCGTAGTCGATACGATTTATCTCGAAGCTCTCTTCTGATTTTCGCTCAAAGTTTATTTCTTCGACACAATCCAAGGTTAAGTACCGGTTTGCGTAGCTTGGGACAATTGCAACGTTTGGACCGCGCCCCGTTGCCTGTACGCTTGGGTATATTATACATCCCAACCCTTCTCCTGCTTCAGGGGTGATTGGGAACTTTTTCGTGCCGCCGGTAACGAGGTTTCCGGATAGCACCTTTTCTGCAATCGCAGCGGTTACTTTGTAGTCATTCGAATAGCTATGATGCACTCGGCTACTAAATTTTGTTTCGATGAATGTGTCGATGATCTCTTGTGTTCTACTCGAAGCCAAGTTGGCATGACCTTCTTCTTCCGGAAGTAACTCAAGTGCAAAGAAGTCTTTGGGTGCCACCCATCTGGAAACATAGATCGTTCCATTTGGCTTATCAGGACCAATAACCTCAGTGAATATCGCGCCAAGAACGAAACCACCGTAGAACATAGGATTGCCGGGCGAGTTACAGCGCTGAAAACCGGATACTAATGCCGCAGGCGGAGCTTTCAGATCGTTAATATGATAAAATTTTTTGTCTGATAAGCGTCCTCGATAGATCACTTCATCTTGCGCCAAAGATTTTGCTTTTAGAGCGTAGCCTGTGAAAAGTTCCTCCACTTGTGACTTTAAAGTTTGGTAGTTTGATCGGCTCAAACGCACTGAGTTTATTGCTCTAATAATTTGACGTGCACGTTGCCTTGAGATCTTTGGTTGTTCCAATTTACTCACTCATCTAAATCGGTATATTCAAATGACATTGGTTAGGTTGTGTTACAAGTCGCACAAGCCGTTTATCGGTTAGCGCGGTAAGTTGCACGAAAGTTAAACCACCCGCCCGGCGGCACCGCCGGGCCGCGCCGACCCGCCCCCATGGGGCGGCGCGTTTGCGCCACCCCTCGGGCCGGCGCTGCCCTCAGTTCTTCTAGTTAACCGTTGCAAACGCGTTTGCGCCCCGGGGCTCCGCCCGTTCGGCCCTGAAGCGGTCCACTGGACCGTTTCCGAGACGGGCCTCACCCCCTCGGGTCGTAGCTGCCTAAACATCTGCTGATCACCGAAAATCCCATACATCACCGCAGGTTCTGACCCAGATCAAGGACCGCCCTCGGCCTCCGGCTTAACCTCGGCCCAGACACACAGGCAGCACCGAGGTCCCCATGTCGCCGCTTACATTGATCCTTCATATCTTCCTTGGCTCCACCCTTGCCGGGTCCGCCGTGATTGCGGTTTTGGTCATGGGCTATGCGTCGTGGACGGCCCTGCTGATCGCGGCGGTTGTTGGGTTTGTCGCGGCCTTCCCAGTCTCGTATCTGGTGGCGCGCAAGCTGCAGGGCTGAGTCATCGCCCTGTCAGCGGGCTACATTAACGCTTTGTGAAGCTTCCTTTAGGTAAGTTGTAACCGGTCCTCCCCCTCCCAATCTGTTGAACAAGGCCAATGACGGCCTCAACCTCAGGGAGGAGAGACCATGACCAGATTTATGACTGCCGGAGCAGCCGCTCTGGCCACGAGCCTCACCCTTGCCACCTCGGCCATGGCCGACACGCCGGACCTGCGCGGGACGTGGGTGGGCAGCTACACCACAGTGGGTCCGAACCGGACCACCACCGGTGACGCGCCGCGCTTTAACAGCGCCGAGTGGGTGCTGGATATCCAGAAACAGAAGGACAATGTGTTCTGGGGCCCCAGCAAGTGGCGCTCGAACGCCGCCCAAAGCTGGCGGGTTTTGGATGCGACCGGCACCATCAGTCTGGATGACCCGAACCGGATCAGCATGGTCGAAAGCTCGGCCAATCCCGAGATCGGGGTGAATGCTCTGATCGATGCCCGGTATGAAGACGGCAAAATCTATGCGGATTTCCGTAGCCTGCGTCGTGGAACGACCTACAGCACCGTTCTGGAACGTCAGGTGAACTGAAGCGTCTTCGGCCCGGTCGGTCTGTAGGGGGTACTGGCTGCGATGTTATGCAGCCGATAGTAGGTAATCCCGGCCGGGTCGAAGCGCTTCTCAGGAAATGGAATCAGGGTCGGGCGATCCAAGCGCCCGATGCGACAGGGTCCGGTTGTTTGCAGGCCGGATCGCAGCGATCCAGTTGGACCTCGTGACCCTTCAGCGCGATGTCGTACCGGTTCTGCCGGACCTGGTTCCGTTTCTGCCCCGTGCGGGGGTAATCGAATCGCGTATTTTGGTAATCAGTTGGGTCGCAGGGGGCTGGATACAGACCTTGTTGCGGTTATGCGGCCCGGATTTTGGCCTTGGGGATCTGATCTGACGTGGGCCAAAAAAAGGGGGTCTTGCCTGCGAGCAAAACCCCCTTTGTCACATCAATGATGCGCGGGCGCGAGCCGTGGCGTTACAGTTGTTCCTGCACGTCGGTCGCTGCGCCCTGAATGGCGTCACCAGCTTTTTCGATGTCTTTGCCGGCGCCCTTAGCGGTTTCGCAGGCGGTCAGGGTGAACAGGGCAAGCCCAATCAGAATTGCACGGATCATTGGTGTCTCCATCAGTGTTGGTCACCTGATGCCTAGCAGTTTTCCAATAGCGAAACCAGTACCCTAAGGGTTGTTTGGGCGCGGTGTGGTTCCGACCGGTTCAGCGGGCCATTCTGACGGGGTGCAAGAGCCTGTACCGTCAGGTTTTCTGGTCACCGCAGAACATGTCATGGACCAGTTCCAGCATCCGGCGCGGGCGATCATCGGCCAGACGGTAGTAGATCGCCTTGCCCTCGCGGCGGGGCAGGACCAGACCCTCAAGACGCAGCCGCGACAATTGCTGCGAGACAGCGGCCTGACGGGCAGAGAGCAGTTCCTCCAACTCGGTGACAGATTTTTCGCCGGATACCAGATGGCACAGGATCATCAGCCGACCCTCATGACTGATGGCCTTCAGAAAGTTGGATGCGCGGGCCGCGTGTTCGACCATGTCGTCGAAGGTTTCCGGGGCCGCATCTTGCGAGAGCTGGTGTAGCGCCATTGGTTCTTCCTCGTCTGCCCGGGAACCGGGGTCATGTCGTTCTAGCAGGTCTTTTGATGTAGGGACCTTGGGTACATATCTTGAGCATGTATTTCCATATGCACGGATCAAAATGGCGTGATGTGAAGCGTGAGCAGGGTGCATGTCACGTGGTTTGAAAACTCGGGCTGCGTCCGTGAAACCGCGCCACACAGTACGAAGTCACCGGCCCCCCTTGCAGCCCCCCTGTGGCGACACTAAGACTCGGGTAACGTTTATTCGGGTATTGTCCCGATCCATAGCAAAGCAGGCAGGTTCAAAAATGTTCGATCCAGTTGATACCTATATGAATACGCTCGTCCCGATGGTGGTCGAACAGACCAGCCGGGGCGAACGCGCCTACGATATTTTCTCGCGCCTGTTGAAAGAGCGGATCATCTTCATCAATGGTCCGATCCACGACGGGATGAGCCATCTGGTCGTGGCCCAGCTGCTGCATCTTGAGGCGGAAAACCCCAGCAAAGAGATTTCGATCTACATCAACTCGCCCGGTGGTGTGGTGACCAGCGGTTTGTCGATTTACGACACAATGCAGTATATCAAGCCGAAATGTTCCACATTGGTGATCGGTCAGGCGGCCTCGATGGGGTCGGTTTTGCTGGCCGGTGGTGAGAAAGGGATGCGCTTTTCGCTGCCCAACAGCCGTATCATGGTGCACCAGCCCAGCGGCGGCTATCAGGGTCAGGCCAGCGACATCATGATTCACGCGGCCGAGACGCAGAAACTGAAAGATCGCTTGTATGACATCTATGTACGCCATACCGGCCAGACCAAAAAGGCCGTGGAAAAAGCGCTGGATCGCGACAATTTCATGAGCCCGGAGGAGGCCAAGGATTGGGGGCATATCGACGAAATCGTTGAAAACCGCGCAAAAATGGACGGCGAAGACGCCTGATTGTAGCTTCCTGCGCCACCGGCGCAGGGCGCATTTTGAGATTGTAGCCGCCCCGGTGCTAGCCTAAGCTGCACCAACAGACGGCAAAGGTGGCCCCGGCGTGGGCCGCCAGAGACGAAGCCCGAAAGGTAGAACATGGCGACGAATTCAGGCGGTGACGGCAAGAACACGCTCTACTGCAGTTTCTGCGGCAAGAGCCAGCATGAGGTGCGCAAGCTGATTGCTGGGCCGACCGTGTTCATCTGCGACGAATGCGTCGAACTGTGTATGGACATCATCCGCGAAGAGACGAAGGCCAGCGGCCTGAAATCCTCGGACGGGGTGCCGACACCGAAAGACATTTGTGAGGTGCTGGACGATTATGTGATCGGTCAGGCCACCGCCAAGCGGGTTCTGTCGGTTGCTGTTCACAACCATTACAAGCGTCTGAACCACGCCCAGAAGGCCGGCAGCGATATTGAGCTGGCAAAGTCCAACATCCTGCTGATCGGCCCGACGGGCTGCGGCAAGACCCTGCTGGCGCAGACGCTGGCGCGGATTCTGGATGTGCCGTTCACCATGGCCGATGCAACCACGTTGACCGAAGCGGGCTATGTGGGTGAGGATGTCGAGAATATCATCCTGAAACTGTTGCAGGCGTCGGAATACAACGTTGAACGCGCGCAGCGCGGCATCGTCTATATCGACGAGGTCGACAAGATCACGCGCAAGTCCGAAAACCCCTCGATCACGCGCGACGTGTCGGGTGAGGGCGTGCAGCAGGCGCTGCTGAAGCTAATGGAAGGCACTGTGGCCAGTGTTCCGCCGCAGGGTGGGCGCAAACATCCGCAACAGGAATTCCTGCAGGTGGATACCACGAATATCCTGTTCATCTGCGGCGGTGCGTTTGCTGGTCTGGACAAGATCATCGCGCAGCGCGGCAAGGGCTCGGCCATGGGCTTTGGAGCCGATGTGCGCGACAATGACGAACGCGGAGTGGGTGAGATTTTCAAGGATCTGGAACCCGAAGACCTGCTGAAATTCGGCCTGATCCCGGAATTCGTCGGTCGTCTGCCGGTTCTGGCTACGCTGGAAGATCTGGATGAGGATGCTCTGGTCACCATCCTGACCAAGCCCAAAAACGCTCTGGTCAAGCAATACCAGCGCCTGTTCGAGTTGGAAGATGCTGAGCTGGCCTTTACCGATGACGCGCTGAAAGCGATTGCCAACAAGGCCATCGAACGCAAGACCGGCGCGCGCGGGCTGCGCTCGATCCTTGAGGACATCCTGCTGGATACGATGTTCGAGCTGCCAGGCATGAAAAACGTAACCGAGGTTGTGGTCAACGAAGAGGCGGTTTCATCCGACAAGCAGCCCTTGATCATATACGCGGATGCGGCGGAATCGGCCTCGGCCGGGTAAGATAAAATCACGTTTGCAGAGCGGCGCGGTTCATACCGCGCCGTTTTTCTATGGAGGGTGGCATGAAAATCAGACGCATTTCCTCAGGTGGCGAGTATGAAGCCAAGGTCGGTTACTGCCGTGCGGTGGTGGCCAACGGGTTTGTTTTTGTCGCGGGTACCTGCGCGCAAGGCGACAACATACCCGAGGATATCGTCGGTCAGTGCAAATCGGCCCTTGATGCAATCGGGCGCGCGCTTGCAGAGGCCGGGACGGGATTCGAAAACGTGGTCCGTGTAAACTACTACCTCCCGGATATGACTGAATTCGAGCTGTGTTGGCCGCTGCTGAAGGATGCGTTCGGGGCAAACCCTCCGGCGGCCACGGTTATCGAGTGCAATTTGATAACGCCGCAAGACCGGATCGAGATCGAAGTAACAGCTTATTTGCCAGAAAAGCAGGTGTGACCGTAGGGGTACTGGACCTCGGCATGGCTTTGGTCCATATCTGCAGGAACAGCAATGCCGGAGGCAGCCGATGGGTATCCTGAACAATCTATTGCGGGCCGTTACCTGGTGGAACGGGGCCACCCTGAACACGCAGATTTTCACTGCGCGCAAGGGGGTCAAGGTCGGTGAAGACAACGAAGGCAACGTGTTCTACCGCACGGCAGATGACAGCAAGCGCTGGGTGATCTTCAACGGTGAGGCCGAAGCCAGCCGCATTGATCCCGATTGGCATGGCTGGTTGCACCGCACCTGGGATGAGCCGCCAACCGAAAAGCCTTTGGCGCATAAATCCTGGGAAAAACCGCATCAGGAAAACCTGACCGGCACTGCACTGGCCTATGCGCCTGCGGGGTCTCTTCGCCGCGCCGACCCGATCGAGCGCACCGACTACGAGGCCTGGAGCCCAGAATAAACGAGGCAATCTATGTCGAGCTACAACGTTACCGAAGTTTTTGTCGGTGGTGCCGTATTGGCCTGTGCCGTGGCTTTTGGCGTTTATGCCAGCCAGTCCACTGGCCTGTCGCAAAGCAGCGCGGGCTATCCGCTGGGCGCGTCGTTTCGATCGCTTGAAGGGGTTGGTGTCGGCACAGATGTGCGATTGGCCGGTGTCAAAATTGGCACTGTGACCGGTGTGACGCTCAACCCCGAGACCTATCGCGCGGACACGACCTTTACCATCCGCGACGGCATTCTGGTGCCCGATGACAGTGCCATTGTGATCTCGTCCGAGGGTTTGCTGGGCGGTAATTTCGTCGAGGTCATGCCGGGTGGTTCGCCCTTTTTCTTTGAACCGGGCGATCAGGTCGAGGACACGCAAGGCGCGGTCAGCCTGATTTCGCTGCTGGTGAAATTTGTGGCCGGGGATGGCGGCGAATGAAGCATCTGGCGCTGATTGCAACCTTGCTGGCGGCCACCGGGGCGGTGGCGCAGCAAAAGGTCGAGTCCGGCCCCGGAGCGATACTGCGCGGGTTGGACAAGGTCAGCGGTCAGACCATCGACGTGGAAATGCGCAATACCGAGAGCGCCGAAATTTTTGGTCTGGACGTGGCCCTGGGCGATTGCCGCTATCCGGCCGAGAACCCAACCGGCGACGCGTTTGCCTATTTGACGATCTGGGAAACCGGTAAGCCGGATGAGCTGTTTGACGGCTGGATGATTGCCACGTCGCCTGCGCTGAATGCGCTGGATCACGCGCGTTATGACGTCTGGGTGATCCGCTGTATGACGCCTTCGGGGGATTGAGCCAGCGGCGTGGTGAAGTCTGCGCTGCCTTTTAGGGCACCCTCTAATTCCTTCTGGTATGTCGCGCGGGGTATCTCAATCGCCCCAAGGGATGCTAGATGCGTGGTCAGGAATTGCGTGTCGAACAGTTGGAACCCAGTTTGCCGAAGTCGATCCACCAGATAGGCGAGCGCGATTTTTGACGCGTCCCGCTGACGCGAGAACATGCTCTCGCCAAAAAACGCAGCCCCCAGTGTCACGCCGTACACTCCACCCACCAGATGGCCGCCGTCGCGGATTTCCAGTGAATGGGCGTGGCCTGCGTGATGGATCGTCAGGTACAGCTCGCGCAATTCTTCGTTGATCCAGGTGTCCGCGCGATCTGCGCACCCATCAACGACACCTGCAAAGTCCTGATTGATCGTGACTGAAAATCCGCAATTGCGCATGCGCCGGGCAAGACTGCGCGAAATGTGAAACCCGTCCAGCGGAAAGACGCCCCGTTGTTTGGGGTCAACCCAGAATAGTTCGGCCGCGTCGCGATGTTCGGCCATCGGGAAGATGCCGATGGAATAGCCGTGCAGTAAGAGGTCTGGGGAAAGGCTCATGCAGAATACTCAAAGGGCGAAGGATGGTTGTCCTTCGCCCCTGAAATGTCAGTCGGCCATGTTCTGGGCCAGCCAATGTTCCAGCCAGTGGATGTTATAGTCGCCACTATGCAGATCCGGTTCCTGCAACAGCGCATGGAACAGGGGAACCGTGGTGTCGATGCCGTCGACAATCAACTCGCCCAAGGCGCGCTGCAAACGCGCCAGCGCCTCTGGTCGATCACGGCCCTGCACAATCAGCTTGGCAATCAGCGAGTCGTAGTAGGGCGGGATCGAATACCCGTCATACAGCGCCGAATCCATCCGCACGCCCAGACCGCCGGGCGCGTGATACGCGGTGATCTTGCCGGGGCAGGGCGAGAAGTTGGGCAGTTTTTCCGCGTTGATCCGAACCTCGATGGCGTGGCCGTTGATTTCCAGATCATCCTGACCGAACGACATGTCCTCACCGGCGGCGACGCGGATTTGTTCGCGCACCAGATCGACGCCAAAGATACCCTCGGTCACCGGGTGTTCCACCTGCAGGCGGGTGTTCATTTCAATGAAATAAAACTCGCCGTTTTCATACAGGAACTCGATGGTGCCCGCGCCGATATAGTTGATCTTGGCCACGGCATCGGCGCAGACCTTACCGATTTTTGCGCGTTCTTCAGGGGTGATGCAGGGACCTGGGGCCTCTTCGAACACCTTCTGATGGCGGCGCTGCAAGGAACAGTCGCGTTCACCCAGATGGACCGCCTTGCCTTTGCCGTCGCCAAAGACCTGAATCTCGATATGGCGGGGCGTGGTGAGGTATTTCTCGATATAGACCTCGTCATTGCCGAAGGCGGCCTTGCCCTCGGCCCGCGCGGTCATGAAGGCGCTTTCCATCTCATCGGCATTCATCGCGACTTTCATGCCGCGCCCGCCGCCACCGGCGGTGGCCTTGATGATGACGGGATAGCCGAATTCCTCACCAATGCGCTTGGCATCGGCCAGCGTGGGAACACCACCGTCCGAGCCGGGAACACAGGGCACACCCAGTGCCTTCATCGTATCCTTGGCGGTGATCTTGTCGCCCATGACACGGATATGTTCGGCGGTGGGGCCGATGAAAGTGATGCCGTGATCTTCGACGATCTGCACGAATTCGGCATTCTCGGACAAAAAGCCATAGCCGGGGTGGATCGCCTGCGCGCCAGTGATCTCGCAGGCCGAGATGATGGCGGGTACGGACAGGTAGCTTTGCGGGCTGGGCGGAGGGCCAATGCACACCGATTCGTCCGCCATGCGCACATGCATCGCGTCGCTGTCGGCGGTGGAATGCACGGCAACCGTTGCAATCCCCATCTCGCGCGCGGCGCGGATGACGCGCAGGGCGATCTCGCCTCGGTTGGCAATCAGGATCTTGTCGAACATGGGCCCGCCTTACTCAACAATGACCAGAGGGGTGCCGAATTCCACAGCGTCGCCATCACCCACCAGAATACGCTTGATGGTGCCCGCTTTGGGCGCGTGGATGTGGTTCATGGTTTTCATCGCTTCTACGATCAGCAGCGTGTCGCCTTCGGACACCGATGCACCGACCGAGATGAACGCGGGCGCGCCGGGTTCGGCCTGCATATACACAGTGCCCACCATGGGTGACGTCACTGCACCGGGATGGCTGGCGGGGTCTTCCTGCGCTGCGGGGGCTTCGGCGGCGGCAGGGGCCGGTGCTGCGGCAGGGGCAGCTGCAGGTGCTGCAGCCGGGACCGCAACCTGAACCGGAGCAGCTGCGACCTGGGACATGCGGCTGACGCGTACGTTCAGGCTGTCTTCTTCGCCGTATTCGCGTTTGACCTGCAACTCGGTCAGGTCATTTTCGCGCAGCAATTCAGCCAGTGCCTTGATGAATGCCACATCCGCTTCGTGTTTGGTGTCTGTCATGAGTGTCCTCGACGGTTCCCCTATGCCCGTCTGTTTCGCGCGGGCTTTGGTTTGATTACGCAGCGTTATAAGCCATGCGCACGGTCATGAAAAGCGCAGTCTGCCCTTGTGTGACAAGGGTTTTTGCAAGTTTCCAGGCGCAAATGGAGCTAGAGCGGCATTCCCGAAAGCTTCGCCACCAGTTCGGGCAGTTTGCGGGCGCCGAATTTCTCAAGCAACCGGGCGCGATAGGCTTCGATCGTGCGATAGCTGAGGCCCAGTTCAACGCCGATTTCCTTGGCTGAAAGGCCGCGACAGGACAGGATTGCAACCTCACGCTCGCGGGCGGTTAGCTCGACCAAAGGGCGCTCTTCCGAGATGTCGGAAAAGCTCCAGATACCGTGGCGGAACGGGTCGTCGGGTGTCAGGGATCGCCCGCGCGCCCGGCACCAGAACAGGTCGCTGTTGCGCCGCCGCATGACGCGCTCGTCGGTGTAATAGCCGGTGTCGCGCATCACCTGCAGGCTGCGGGCCCCGATCCTCTCCCAATCAGCGACCGAAGGGTAAAGGTGCAGCAGTGGCATGTTGCGATAGTCTGTAACCTCGCCGCCGAAGGTGCGGGCAAATTGCAGATTGCAGCGCCGAATCACGCGGTTTTCCAGTTCTACAAGGCCGATGGGCGCATATTCGAAGGCGGGGTCGCTCATCCGTGTATCGTGACGGGAATTGAAGGAAATGAGAAGGGGGCGTGACCAGATTCAGGCGTGGATCATCTGGACAGGGTGGTTGCCGGCTTTGTTAATCATGTAAAGGGTCTTTGAAAACTGGTCTTTAACCAATAGAAATACAATGAGAGTTCTGAAAACTGATCAGGACTGAGTGGGACAAGCGCCGCAATAAAGGGGGGTGGACATGCGCGACACGCTGACGGGCAGTCGCATTCGGGAACGGCGTCAGATCGCAGGTTTGCGGCAGGCGGAACTTGCCCGCCAGGTGGGTATTTCCGCGTCCTATCTGAACCTTATCGAGCACAATCGCCGCCGGATCGGAGGCAAGCTGCTGGTCGATATCGCCACCGCTTTGTCCGTTGAACCATCGGTGCTGACGCAGGGGATCGAAGCCACCCTGATCTCTGCCCTGCGCGAAGCTGCGGCCGAGGCGGTGGGTCATGACGCGGAACTGGACAGCCTTGAGGAATTCGCGGGCCGCTTTCCCGGATGGGCCGGCGTGCTGGCGCAGATGCACCGCCGGGTCGTGTCGCTTGAGCGGACGGTGGAAACACTGTCGGACCGGCTGACCCATGATCCGCATCTGGCCGCATCGATGCATGAGGTCCTGTCGACCGCCGCAGCGATTCGTTCAACCGCCGCCATTCTGGCGGATACGCAGGATATAGAACCTGAATGGCAGGACCGCTTTCACAGCAACCTGCATCAGGATGCAGAACGGCTGGCCGAAAGCTCGAAATCATTGGTGGCTTATCTGGATGAGAGCGATTCCGACGGCGAGCATCGCGGTGTACCCATTGAAGATGTCGAAGCGTTTTTTGAGGCCAACGGTCACCATTTTCCCCAGATTGAAACAGGCGGCGCCGAGGCGGAAATCGACCTGAGCGATCTCGAAACCGCCGCGGCAAAGTCGGTAACGCGCGATTTTCTGGACATATACGCAGCGGATGCGCAGGCCATGCCAATCAAACAGGTTCAGGCCGCTTTGGCCGAAGCCCCGCTGGACCCGTTGCAGCTGGCGGCGCGGTTTACTGTGGGCGTGGAAGCTGTGCTGAGGCGCCTTGCTGCGTTGCCTGACGGCTATCTTGGCCGCCCGACCGGATTGGTGGTGTGTGATGCGTCGGGCAGTATCCTGTTCAGCAAATCCGTGCCGGGGTTTGCCATGCCGCGCTTTGGCGAGGCTTGCCCGCTATGGCCCATCTTTCAGGCGTTGAACCGTCCATTGGTGCCGATCCGAAAACGGGTTGTTCAACTGGGTCGTACGGCGGCTGTTTTTGATTGCTATGCCTATGCCTGGCCGCAGCACATATCCGGATACGACGAGGGGCCGGTTTACCGCTCGGCCATGCTGGTCCGTTCCGTCGAGGACGTCGTGCAAGAAGATCAGACCGTGGCGCGGGTTGGGCCAAGCTGCCGTGTCTGCCCCAGCAGCGGCTGCGACTCTCGTCGCGAACCTTCAATTCTAAGCGAAGGTTTTTGACAGTTTCCTGACACTGCGCGTAAGCTGGCCCGGACAGGTTTTCAGATTGATAACGTGTCACGGGGAGGACAGATAATCATGAGCCGTAAGGTTCTGCTAATTGAGGATGAGCCGAATATCGCAGAGGCCATTCGCTTTGTGCTGTCGCGCGAAGGGTGGCAGGTGGAAACCCATGCCGAGGGCAGCGATGCGCTACAGGTGATCCGGGCTGCGAACCCGGACTTGGTGATTCTGGATGTCATGCTGCCAGGCAAAAGCGGGATGGAGATTTTACGCGACCTGCGAGAACTGGAAGAGCTGCAGAGCCTGCCGGTTTTGATGCTGACCGCGCGCGGTCAGTCCCGAGATCGCGAGATGGCCGAAAACGCAGGGGTCAGCCGTTTCATGACCAAACCTTTCTCAAATACCGAGATGCTGACGGCGGTGCGCGATCTGCATGCGCAGGCAACGCAGTCATGACCGCGGGCAAAGACCGACCACCTTCGGGTGCGCGCCCTTCGGTCTTTCTTGAACGGCAGAGCTATCGCAGGCGCAGATTGACGGATGCCGCGCGCCTGCTGCCCGTTCTTGGCGCAGCGTTGGTGACCGTTCCGTTGCTCTGGCCCGATGGCAGTGGCACGGCTGAGGGTGTCACCTTGTCCTCGGCGATCGTATACATATTCACCTGCTGGATCGTTATGATTCTGGTCAGCCTTGTGTTTGGCCTCGCCGCCCGACGCCTGGGGGCCGTTGATGACGCCGAAGCCGAGACGGACAGATGGCAACGCTGAACGTCCTGATACTGGTCTGTCTTGGCTATGTTGTGCTGCTCTTTGGTGTGGCTTTTGCCGCCGACCGTCTGGCCGCTGCAGGGCGAGGCGCATGGCTGCGATCGCCGCTGATTTACACGCTGTCGCTGTCGATCTACTGCACCGCCTGGACGTTTTATGGCGCTGTGGGCAGCGCTGCGCGGTCGGGGCTGGAGTTTGTTACGATCTATCTGGGCCCAACTCTGGTGATGATCAGCTGGTGGTGGGGTTTGCGTAAACTGGTGCGGGTCGGGCGCAGTCAGCGCGTGACCTCGATTGCTGACCTGATCTCGGCCCGCTATGGCAAGTCCAACACGCTGGCTGTTTGTGTGACCGTGCTGGCCGTTCTGGGCGGCACGCCCTATATCGCGCTGCAACTGCAATCCATTACTCTGTCTTTTTCGATTTTCGCCGAGGCCGACCCCTCGGGGTTGTACCGCGAAGGCTCTAGCGTGTTCTGGGTGGCGACCGGGCTTGCGGTGTTCGCCATCCTGTTCGGAACCCGAAACCTGGACGCGAATGAACGGCACCACGGCGTGGTCATGGCAATCGCTTTGGAATCGGTGGTGAAACTCTTCGCCCTTCTTGCCGTTGGTGCCTTTGTCGTCTGGGGCATTGCTGGTGGTGTCGGGCCGATGATTGACCGGATCGATGCCTCGGAAATCAGTCACTGGAATGTCGATTCCGGGCGTTGGATGACGCTGGTCTTCCTGTCAGCCGCTGCATTTGTCTGCCTGCCACGGATGTTTCAGGTCATGGTTGTGGAAAACGCGGATGAGGGCCATCTGCGCACCGCCGCCTGGGCCTTTCCGCTCTACCTGCTATTGATGAGCCTGTTTGTGGTTCCCATCGCTGTGGTCGGTCTGGACCTCCTGCCCGAAGGATCGAATCCGGACCTTTTCGTGCTGACGGTGCCGCTGTCCCAGGGCAATGAGTGGTTGGCGATGCTGTCCTTTATCGGAGGTTTTTCATCGGCCACGTCCATGGTCATCGTGGCGGCGATGGCGCTGTCGACGATGGTTTCGAACCATGTGGTCATGCCAATCTGGCTGAGCCGGCAAGAGGGGGCTGGCTCGGTCTCGGGTGACGTCAGAAACGCGGTGTTGGTGGCGCGGCGGGTGTCGATCGCGGCCATCATGGCGCTGGGCTATTTCTACTATCGCTTGTCCGGCGGCGGCGCGGCGCTGGCGTCAATCGGGTTGATCGCATTTGCAGGGGTTTCCCAGATTCTGCCTGCACTGGTTGGGGGGCTGTTTTGGCGCGGGGCGACACGGACCGGGGCGCTGGTGGGGTTGACCGTAGGCTTCCTGCTGTGGATTTACACGTTGCTGTTGCCCGGTATGGGCGGTGCTGTGATGCCGGATGACGTCGTTCAAAATGGCCTGTTTGGATGGGGTTGGCTGCGCCCACAAGCCCTGTTTGGGATTGAGGGGATGGACCCCATCGTTCACACTGTGTTGTGGTCACTGTCGCTGAACACAATCGCGTTCTGCGTGGCCTCGATGCTCAGCTTCCCAAGCCCGCTGGAGCGTTTGCAGGGCGCGCAGTTCGTTGACGTCTTTGACCATTCGGTCGCGCTGCGGGGCTGGTCGGGTTCCGTTGCACAAAGCGAAGATCTGATGATCATGACCCAACGGATTCTGGGCACGGCCCCCGCGCAGGAATTCTTTCAAGCCGAAGCCAAGCTGCAGGGCGGGCGCACCGGTTTGCCCGAACCCACCCCTGCGTTTCTGGAACGGTTGGAGCGTGAACTCAGCGGCTCGGTCGGGGCGGCCACGGCTCATGCGATGATCGGTCAGATTGTGGGCGGATCGACCGTTTCGGTCGAGGACTTGCTTGCGGTTGCAGACGAGTCCGCCCAGATGCTGGAGTATTCCAATCAGCTTGAGGCGAAATCAGGCGAGTTGACCCGGACCGCCCGCCAACTGCGTGAAGCCAACGCCAAGCTGACCCAAATCTCAGAGCAGAAGGACAGCTTCCTCAGTCAGGTCAGTCACGAACTGCGCACACCCATGACCTCGATCCGCGCGTTTTCCGAGATCATGCGCGACACGGACGGATTGAGTGCGGAAGAGCAGACGCGCTATGCCGCCATCATCCACGATGAGGCCCTGCGCCTGACCCGGTTGCTGGACGATCTGCTGGACCTGAGCGTTTTGGAAAACGGACGCGTCAGCCTGAATGTGGGTGATGACACTTTGCGGTCAGTTCTGGATCGGGCTGTCTCAAGTGCATTGGCGGGGGCAACGCGGCAGCTGACCGTCAAACGCACCAGATCGGCCGAGCGTATTGCGCTGCAAACCGATTTGGATCGGTTGGGGCAGGTTTTCATCAACCTGATCTCGAACGCGCAGAAATACTGTGATGCTGATGAGCCGGTGTTGACGATCTCAGCCCATGATGTCGGGGGGCAGGTCGTGATCGACTTTGTGGACAATGGCAGCGGTATCCCACACGAAGCCCGGTCCATGGTGTTTGAAAAATTCGCGCGTGTCGGCGTCGACAAGGCGGGTGGTGCGGGGCTGGGTCTGGCGATCTGCCGCGAGATCATGCAGCGGTTGGGTGGCGAGATTTCATACCTGCCGGGGCAGGGCGGTGCGGCCTTTCGGGTCAGGTTGCCGCTGGCCTTCCAACAGGCGGCGCAGTGAGGCGTTTGTAAAGGGGTTGGTAACCTGACCCGGGTTAGACCGGATGTCAGACACACCAACCAACAGCGGTTTTCCGGTATGACGCAACCTGTCAGCGCGGCTCTGGCGCGCAAGCTTTCAGTCGGGCAAGAGGAACAGGGCGACAAGCCCCGTTCAGTCCTGCGGGCGTTGCGCCTGGCTTTTGCGCGGGCCGCGGGGGATCGGTTGCAACTTCCGCTTGCGGTAATCGGCGCGCGGCAATCCCATCGAACACCGGAAACTTTGACCGAGCAGATCGGTGAAGATTGGCTGTTGCTGCAATTGGCGAATGACGCAGGGGTGACCGCGGCTGTTTGCATGGATATGGGGGCGGTGTCTGCGATCGTTCAGGTCCAGACCATTGGCGAGGTTCTGGCCGAAGATCCGGCACCCCGTCCCTTTACCCACACAGACGGAGCCATGGCTGCGCCATTGGTCGAAGACGCGCTGGGTCGCGCTGTTGGATTGGTAGAAACGCCTGCAGACCAGGCCAACCTCTCGGGTTTTGAATTCGTAGCGCGTTTCGCAGATTTGCGAACTCTGACACTGGCTATGGCTGAGGCGGCCTATCGCGTGTTTGACCTGACCATAGAACTGGGGGGCGGGTTGCGGCAGGGGCAGATATCGGTCTTTCTGCCGGATCGTGCGGATGATGTCGAAGGTGAGGCGGTGCACGAAGAGGCGGGGCCAAATCTCGAGCAGGCATCAGGTGTATTGCGGGCAGAACTGAACGCTGTGATTTGCCGTATGTCTCTGCCTTTGGCCACGCTGTCTCACCTGAACGCGGGCGATGTTTTGCCCCTGACCGGCGCACGGCTGGACAAGGCAGAGGTTCTGACGATTGACCGGAGCCGCGCTGCGATTGGCCGTTTGGGGCAATGCGGCGGCATGCGCGCGGTCCGTCTGAACGAATACACAACCCCGGCGACGGTCACACAATCCGAAGCCCTGGAATTCACCGAGGCCCGTTCGACAGCGCTGTCCAGGCTGGATCCCGATCTTGCTGCAACGACCGAAATCACACAGACTCAAATCCCCTTTGATCCATCAGCGGACAGCACAGGCGATGATCTGAATTTTGAAGACTCGGAACAGATGGTCGCAGAAATCTCGCAACTGGCGGGTCTGAGTCTTTCGGACACAAACCCGGACGATCGGTGATTGCTTAGCCAGAGTTGCCGCGGATCTGATCCAGGGCGGGGCGTAGATTTTCCAACGCGTAGCCTGCCTTGGTGGTGGCATCCAGAATGTCGTCCGTGCTCATCCGGTCGCATTGACCCAAGGCCCACACCACCGAACAGCGCGTGCCTGACGCACAATAGGCCAAAACCGGACCGTCGCAGGTTTCGGCGAGTTCGCGTTGCAGCGCAACGTTCTCGGGCGTCATGGTCTGATGCGTCAGCTCCAGCACCTCGTATTCCAGACCCGCGGCACGCACAGCCTCGCCGATGGCGTCGGATTGCAGATCGGCCGGGACTTCGACATTGGGCCGGTTGCAGATCACTTTGACAAAACCGGCCTCGGCAATGGCGGGAACATCCTCGACCGTGATTTGCGGTGAGACGGCGTAGCGGGGGGTAATCGGGCGAATCTCCATGGCAATTGATTAGGCCGCGTTTGCAACGCTGTCCAGTTTCACGCCAAGGGTCGGGGCCGCATACATCCCCGCGATCATCGACAGCAGAAAGACAACCCCGCCAATCCCGCCATAGCTGATCGACGCGAGGGCAGGGCCGGGGCATAGCCCGGACAGGGCCCACCCCATGCCAAACAGAACGGACCCTGCGATCAAACGGCGATCCAACTCGGGCGCGGCAGGGCGCGGAAACTCTCCGCCGGTCAAAGGCTGCCGGTGCGCCGTCAAGCGCCACGCAACCAGCATCGGCAGGATGGCGCCGCCCATGACAAAGGCCAGTGTCGGGTCCCATTCCCAGAAAAAATCCAACCAACCCTGCACCTTAGTGGTGTCGGTCATCCCTGATAACAACAGGCCCGTACCGAACAAAGACCCTGCAAGCAATGAAATCAGATTGCGCATCAGATCAACCCCAACACATGACGAAACAGGGTCAGCGTCAGCACTCCGGCCCCGATATAGATCAGGGTGGCGACGATGCCGCGCAGCGAGAACCGGGAAATCCCGCAAACCCCGTGACCCGAGGTGCAACCGTTTGCGATGCGTGTCCCGGCCCCCACCAGCAAACCCGCGATGATCACAACTGCGAGATTGCCGGTCAGATGAGTTTGGGGAGGAGGTGAGATCAGGAATTTCAGCAACAGCGGCGCGCCGATTAGACCCGCCAGAAAGCTCAGCCGTTCCAGTGATCGGTCGGTCTTGTCGATCAGCCCGCCCAAGATGCCGCTGGCCCCCATGATGCGCCCGTTGCCCAAGAGGTAGAGCGCGGCCCCCAATCCAATCAATAGGCCCCCGCCGAAGCCCCATATCCAGTCCATGTGCATAATGCTGTGATCCCGCGTTAAAGCTTGTTGATGGGCAGTTTCAGAAACACATCGCCTTGTTCATCGGCCGGAGGCATCTGACCCGCGCGCATATTGACCTGCAGCGACGGCAGGATCAGGCGCGGCATGCCTAGCGTCGCATCACGGGCATTCCGCATCTGTACGAATTCCTCGACGGGGCGGCCCTGGCCTATATGTACGTTCAGGGCCTTTTGTTCGCCCACAGTGGTTTCCCACGCATATTCGTCCCGCCCCGGAGCTTTGTAGTCATGACCCACGAACACGCGGGTGTTGTCGGGCAGGGCCAGTATTTTCTGAATCGAAGCATAGAGCGTCTCGGACGACCCGCCGGGAAAGTCGCAGCGCGCGGTTCCGAAATCCGGCATGAACAGGGTATCGCCGACAAAGGCCGCATCGCCGATTACATAGGTCAGACACGCAGGCGTATGCCCCGGCGTATGCAGAACATCGCCCCGCATCTGGCCAATGTGAAAACTGTCGCCCTCGCGAAACAGCGCGTCGAACTGGCTGCCGTCGCGCTGGAACTCGGTCCCTTCGTTAAAGATTTTGCCAAAGGTTTCCTGAATCGTCACGATCTGATCCCCGATCCCGATCTTGCCGCCCAGTTCCTGCTGAAGGTAGGGGGCTGCCGACAGATGATCGGCGTGGACATGGCTTTCCAATATCCACTCAACCCGCAGATCGTTCTGACGGATATAATCAATGATCTGATCGGCTGATCCCGTCTGTGTCCGCCCCGAAGCATGGTCAAAATCCAGCACACTGTCGATGATCGCGCAGGCAAGCCCTTCGGGTTCCTGCGCAACATACGAGACGGTAAAGGTCTCGGGGTCGAAAAACGCTTTTACTTTGGGTGTCATTTGGTCCTCCGACTGTGTGTGCTATTCATATATTAATTGCGGAATGTGATGTAATCAACACTGCGTGACTTGATGCCGGTCAAAGCAGAATACGCAAAAACCGAGTAAAGTTTGATCAGAATGCGCCCAGCGGCTGTAACCGTGGGCCAAACAGGCGGTTTCCTGCGCGTTCGTCCGCTATCCTGTGCAGGTCTTAAAACCGTTACCTATATCAGGATAAGTGAAGCTATTAGGGAGGATGAAATGTCAGCAGTCAATTTGTACTCTGAAGCCGAACAACTGGAGCAAAAGCTGCAAGGTGCCTGCCTTGATACGCGTCTGGCGCTTCAGCCAAGTGTCACCAAAGTGATCGAACGCATGCGCCAACAGGGTATGCATGTGCCATCGCGCCTGCGCCGTCTGGATGCCGCGCTGTGCGAGGACGCAATGGAAGCTCAGTTCGATAATCTGCCCATCTGAGCCGGGTCATCAGCCGAACGAAATCCCCACGATCACGACCATCAGGCCAATGACCGACAGAAAAAGCGAGGCCAAATTCCAGGGCAGAACGCTTTGAACCATGGCGCGCAGCTCATCATCCGACAGCCCGGATTTGCGCGCCTTCATCACACGAAAAATACACCAGACCAGTCCCAGAAGCCCGGCAAGCGACAGGGCGGCACCGCCCCAGGTGATGTATTCGAACATGGGTCCCCACATTTTCTTGTGACCTGCCTCAGCGCTTAGCCGAGAACCTGTGTACGTACAAGCCCGGGGGTGATAGGGCGCTTGCGGCGCGCGCGGCGGCAATGTATCCGGCGTAGAGCCCGCCGGGACAGCATCTGAAATCCACCTCTGGGAGAGACGTAAATGGAAGACATGACCGAAGATCAGGCCTCTGCCAACTATCGTGTGACCGCAGGCGAACTGCGCCAGTTCATCGAACGGTTCGAGCGTCTGGACGCCGAAAAGAAAGATCTGGCAGAGCAGCAAAAAGAGGTGATGGCCGAGGCGAAAGCGCGCGGCTACGATACCAAGGTCATGCGCAAGGTCATTGCCCTTCGTAAGCGGGACAAGGACGATATTGCCGAGGAAGAAGCCGTGCTTGAGATGTACAAAGAAGCGCTGGGTATGAGCTGATTCAGCCTGCCAGTTTTGTCAGACTGAAAACGATCTTGCGCCCTTTGAAGCATCACAGTCTTTGAGGGCGCATGAATTTCTTACTGCGGGCTGTTTGTAAAGCGTTTGCGAGGCCAAGGGTGATCTAGGGCTGAATAACCCTTACACCGGACATATTGGCCAGGCGCTCAATATCCTGGTCGTACAATTCGGAAAACGCATCGACGATGTCGGTGCTCCAACCCGGAAAGTCCAACTCTTCCTCGATGCTGTCTGGCAACGCGTGTTCTTCAAAAACATGCGCCAGATCTTCGCGTAAGGCTGCTGGGCTTGCCACATTGCTTTGTGCGGTCAGGGAATGAATCTGGTTTTTGCCGGTCTCGTCCAGCAGGGACAGAAGCAGATCATGCTCGTCCTGAACCGGTGTGTCTTTGTCAAGCCCTGCGACGGCACGCATGATGTCACCCCATACAAAGGGCGTATCCTCAAAGCTCCACAACGTGACTTTGACATTGGGGGCCAAGTCGCGGATGTCCTCGACCATACCGATCCAGCTCAGGCAGCTGAGATCGGTGTTTCGAAGCGCATCGGCGCGCTGCTCTTCCGGCAACAGCATCAGCAGTTTGGGCAACAGGCTGCCCGGGTTTCTCAGCGCCATGAACAACTCGACCGAGTGATCCTGAAAGCTCTGTTCCAGAAACGCCATCCGACGGCCTGCATAGGGATATAGCTGCCCGTTCGACAGCGCGGTTTCGGGGGCGCCGGCAAAGTGTGCGGTTGAATAGATGACACGTTTGGTATCTTTGCCGGCAGGTAAGAGACCTTTCAGGTCCTGGTGAGGTACCGGTTCAACGGGTTCGGCATCCACTGTGTCCAGGGCGGGCTTGAACGCAAGTTTATACCGGCGATGACCAAAATACGTGACACCATTTGCGATCACCTTGCTTCTGTTCTTTTTCAGCGAGTTCAACACCCGCCCTTCGTCGGTAAACGCCGCCCCAGCGTGGATGACAACCTGCATTTTGGGTTCTGTTCTCTGGCTTTTCGCTTTGTTTTCGGGGTTACAGGCTGCGGCCCGAACAGTCAAATCTGCGCGTTTGTTCAGAGCGCAATTGTTGATTGCGCGTAGAAGGAAAAAACTCGACCCTATCACGAAAATATAGGCTTGCAGTCGCGCACAAGAGAAAGTAATCGACACCCAGTGCCCCTATAGCTCAGCTGGTAGAGCAACTGATTTGTAATCAGTAGGTCCGCGGTTCGAGTCCGTGTGGGGGCACCATTTAATTCATAAAAATTAAAGCCTTACGGAAATGACGCGGTGCTTCTGGTAATGCATTCGTGCGAAAGCAGACATATAGCAGACATTGCGCGATTCACATTCAGTACATCCTCGCATCTCGCTCCTTGATACGTCTTGTAAAGCTGGGCTCGGAAGAAACTCTTGTTTTGTAACGGGATTTTCCATTTATTTTCAGCGTGTTGATATGCTTTGATATGAAAGTATGCAGTTGATTGAGATTTCAAAAGCTAATCTTTGAAGAAATCCTCAGAGTCGCCGAGATCGTTTGCGATGGAAACGGCACCAGCCGCTTGCGCCAACTGAACGGCATCAAAAAAACAGGGGATGGTCACGTCTCGCGAGAATGCTTGCAGTTCATTTTCGGAGGGGATGAGTGATGTATCCAGACGGGCTTGCGCTTGTATCAAAGGCATCTCTGCCAGATGCCCCAAAAGTTGGAAAATTCGTGTCGCGGCCTTTGGGTGTGTGCGGCCCTCAGGGGAGTTTTTTGCGTCTTCCAGTTCGATCAGCATCATTATGCCTGAGATTGCCAACACCTTTTCACGCAACTCATCCCAACTGTCAGAAATGTAAGCGCCTAGCAGTATATCGGTGGCTTCATGATCTGCCTGCATTTCGAGACAAAGAGGAGCTAAATGGCGAAGGTCGTAACGGATGACATCAAGAGTATGGGGCTCCTGACGGGACCGTTGCGCAACGCCAAATTTGTTCGCTAGGTCGAAATGACCTAAGTCGAAGTGGCTTAATTCGTGCAGCACTAACCAAATTGATGCAGTTTGGATCCGACTACAAACAAGCCTATCTTCCGCGCTTTCTAAAAATTGTCCGCCAGTGCGGTTTAGTGAGTAGCTGCTCCAGAATTCTCTGATACGCACCTCTAAGCCCGTCGATATCTCCAGCTCTAGCCCACGTTCCCTACGCTCAATAGAAGCCCAGAAGCGAGAGTCTTCAGTAATAATCTGCCGTACGCGCAACGGGTTACTGGTAAAGTGGGTAGAGCGTATTCGTAAGGCTTCAGAAAGTGTTGCGTCGGACTGGCTTGTCAAAATTTTCGACATGCATTTGCTTTCAAACGATAAATCAACACAACTTTAATTCCTAAGTAGCTGCAGTTGCTCTACTCAAAAGTATTTTGGAGACGCGACGTCACTGTATGCCGAGCGGTATTTCCGCGTTGGACCATTTTCCCTTCTCATTGTCCGTCGGAATGTGAGGTCGTACCTGTTCAACGCTGCGAACAAATAATTGAGGGGGATCGACTGCCATATTCCAAATATGGAATACATAAGCATCGCCGATTTGATCGGCTTTTTTCCACTCGTTTCTTGAAAGGTAGAAGCGCAGTGGTGAGGCGATGGTTGATTTAACTTCGATCATCTTATTGACTTCAACACCGTCGTTTAAATCGTATGAAAGTACATCGTAACCTGCATAGTTGTCGTCAAGCCCTTTCCATTCAGGACGTCTATCGATCCCGAGAAGTGTTAAGCGCTCAATCTCAGAATCTATTGTCAGACTCTCCGCAATCCGCGCCTGCGCCATCTTTTCTACGTCTGTAGCCAATCTTGAGTGAGCTAGAATATCGTCCCACCAAGAAACTACTTCTCTACTGGGGGGGGCTTTCAAAAGACCAGCAGCAGCAAACACATCAAGGTCATCATCGCGGCTTTTTGAGCTTTCAACAAGTGAGCCGATGAAGCGCATACGACCCTGCCTCATCGATCTTGCCCATATTGGTTGATGTCTGACAACTACTGCTTTGATACACTCTTGATAGAATGGTTCGCCGTCAATTGCGCAATTTGGTTCAACGCTGTCGTGAAGATGTATTGCAGCGTCCATGTCCAAGCTTTCTGCATCAGCCTCAACTTTTTTGACAAGTTCTACGATGTCCAAAACTCTCAATTCTGGGTGGTTAATGGTGTACTGGCGAATAAGGCGCAGTCCCTCAAAGCATGCGAGCGAAAAAAGGCGCTCTGTAGATGGAACTACGGTCATAGCTGCTCTTCAGAAAATTCAGGAGCCCGATTTTCTAGTTCTGTGATCAGATCAACAATGTCCTGAATGCCAACGTCATAGTCGATTGGATCGTCTGCTTGTTCCTCATCATATGCGATTTCATGCAGGTCAGGATCGTCCAGAAGTTCCTGCATATTTCGAATTTTCTCAGTCAGTCGCCTACTGACGGACACATCAATGCTGCCGATTTCCGCTGGAGCACGACTGCGATACACATAAATGTTGGTTTCTTGATCTTCAGGCAAACCAAGGCGGTGTATTCGATCTATCGATTGAAGATAGTGTGTGGATACATAGCTCCGATCTAAGTACAGGGCGTTGTGGCAAACCGTATGAAGGCTTATCCCTTCCCCCGCTGCGGCTGGGTTTGCAATCAATACTGAACAGTTATCATCTTCATGAAAGCGTTTGATCTTGCCTTCGCGCGTTGCAGGATCATCTTTGGATCCAGACGGCACACCACCATGGATAAAAACAGGATTTATATCCGCGAGTGAACTATCAAGGCTGTGAATCGTGCCTGTGAAGATAGTCCAAATAACAGATTTTTCTCCGCGTTGGGCAAGTTCTCGTGCATGCTGCATCACTGCACGCATTTTGGGTGAATGTCCTTCATCGAGTACGGCCTCAACAATTGAGGACGAAATCTCGACATCATCGTTTGCCATGGCATTCAACGCGAGGGTAGGGCTCACAGACAACTGTAGTAGCCTCATTGCGGATCTACGTGCCTTGAGAATCTGTACCTCGTTCAACCCTTCTGAGGCGCTCTTGGCATAGTTTCGTAAGAACTCATCTCGAACGATTGAGTACAATGCCAATTGTCCTTCTCCCATATCGAAATCCGGGAAATGGCGCTTTGCATCAGGTAGCTTGAGCTCCTTTTTTGTTGTTCTAACGTATAGATTTCCCAGAACGTCACGTGGAGGCTTTCCAAGCGCAATCTCCCGCCCCAGCCCCTGACCTGGCCATAGGAACTCCAATTGAGATTCAATATCTGATGCCGACTGCGGCATGGGCGTCCCCGACAAGATATCTCGTCGTACTGGAAGGGAAGAAATGCCCAATAGAAACGATCCGCGTTGGGAAGCCCAGCCTGCTTTCATCCTATGGGATTCATCCAATACTAAGTGGGTGGGTGTGCTTGCTATATGATTAGCTAAAATGGCTTGTTGCCGTATCGCCATATCATACGAAATTATGAAGCGCCTTGCTCCAGAGGCTAGGGCAGTCGTTGTTTGCTCTTCACCTTTGTCGAGAACAGTGAATTCTTCGCCAGCATTGTCGGGTGCATCTTCGCTGATACATTCACCCACGATGTCCTTCCAAGCTTGGAAGGCGGCTTTTGGAGCCACAACAATCAAATGCTGATCTGGCTCACATACAAGCATGTGTAGTGCGAATGTAACGGTTGTTTTTCCTGCCCCGGGTACAGAAAAATTGGCTCCATTTGACAGACTGAGAAGGTGCGAAATGTCCCTTAGCTGAAATGATTTGAGCTTTCGTTTAGTGAAGCCGTATCCAAGAAGCTTTTCTTCGATTTCTTCTTCGGAAAGTACCTCTTTAGGTTTTTTCGTGCGTAAACTACGCACGGCTTGTACTTGTTTTGCGAACTCGGCGAGTTTCGCTTTGGCCGCTTCTGTCGGGCTAAAACGAAAATGGTAGTCAGTTTGTGCGGAACGGGTTCCAAACTCACGAACTACAGTAAGAGTGTCTGGCCATGAAAGGCGGATGCTGTTGGATGAGCTTTTATGTTCAATACCACGAGATAAGATAAGCGATTTGATATGCCCCCAGACGGAGGCGTTCACGTTCTCAAGCGATATGGTTAATTCGCCCTCATTGTATTGATTTACGTCAACAGTGACTTTCGCTAGGTCATCAGTCGTCACCAGTTCTATCCCCTTGAGACGTACTGGTTTCTAGCGCTTTGCTGACATCTCTTTCCAGCCTACTGAGGATGTCACCAATTGCGGAAATCTGTTTTAGCATCGGGTTGTAGGTATTTGAGCCAGCGGTTGAAATGTCGATAGCAGCCAATTTCGAGTGAACCTGTCCCAGCGATTTTAGTGCTGCGTCTTTTCGCTTCTTCCCCTTTTCGCGCTCAATCGCCGTAACACATGCATCAACTAACGCCTCGATCGCATCATCTTTGGATTCAGGTTCACGGAGCGCGTTTACAAAAGGGCTGTAGTTGAGAACTTCTTCATCGTCATCAAGCGCAAAGTCAAATTCACCATAATCTTCTGTTTCGGCTTTCGAGAGCTCTATTCCCAACTCTTCAGTAACAGATTGCACAACTTGTGGTGCAAGCTTCCCAAATGCAGCATTGAAGTTGTAAATACGGCCAGAAAACCGATCAGCATTTTCAAAAACGGACCAAGCTATTGCGCGGCTTGCACTCTGCAATTGCGCATCCTGCGGCCCAATTTGTTTGGGAATGTCTTTGAATAGTTGTTCGCCATCATCCGCAACGAGAGCATATTGACCGGGCTTTTGTGCCCAATCGGACAGATACAACTCTGCCTCTTCTAATGCTTGAAGAAGATTTTTGATTTCTGCGGGCTTACGTCTAAGCTGATTGGCAACTTGATCAACTGATCGCCCTTTTTGACGTTGGCGGCGAACCAACTGAGCTTCACCAACCCAATCATAATCCAGTTTTGTTTGAGGGCGTGCCTGAAGCGCAGCCTCTACATCATCAATATCGTCAGCAGACGCATCAGATGGTAGTACTGCACACTTGACGTGTGAAAACTTAGAGAACTGCGTGGGATCATTTGAGTACAGGTCCCGCATTGCACTCAAACGTCGGTTCCCGTTTACAACCACTCCAGTCGACGTAACTAATAGGGGATCGCGCTGTCCTTCGGTGGTTAGGATTTCATCAATATTTGCCACCGAAGCTTTGGCACTTTTTGTGATTTTCCTTAAGATAGCGTGCTGTTCATGTTGCGCTTCGGTGGATTCCTGGCCTTTCGAAAAGTAGGTGGTTCCTAGACCTTTCTTAGCGATGGCGTTCTGTTGTTCAGAAAATGTACGGCAGTTGGCCATGCGATATACAGGAAGGCCAATGTCAAGCACCACGACTTTGAGGTCTATGGCTTCTCCCCGAAAATCATCCAGACGGTCAGTTCGCTCTGATGCTTCTAGCGCTTTGGAGATGATGGCTTGTCGTTCGGAGCGCGGTTTAACGTGTATTTCAAAAGTCATTTAGGCCTCAATCAAATGCAACAACCAACAGCGGCAATGTTATTACCCGGTCAAACAGTTTAAGCTCTCTAATTACGCGCTCAGCGTATGCTATGTTATCGCCCATTTTTTTGGCTGCTTCTTGTGTGGGTAGAGCGAGAGCCGCAGTTTCTATTCGACCTGATTTGTACAAGTATTCCAGTTTAAGTAGGTCGTAAGGCGCACGGCTCATATTGCCAGTTTGTAATTGAAAGGCCATATCTTCTTTCAACGAGAAGACTTTGATCATGGAGTCGCTATCCAGTCTAACGTCCAGCGCCCAACCATCGTTTAGAAACTCGTTTTCGACATGCTCTCGAATTTCTCCTGTACATCCTTTGGCAATCTTGATTGCCGGAGCTTCGAAGACATCAGTGAGCCACTCTTTCAATTCTCGCTTGTCCCATTCTGAACCGGCGCTGTGGTGTTCTTCGTATGTGTAGGCTAATTTCATTTTTTAACTTTGGCTTTAGGATCATAAACTGGTTTGTTCATCGGACGAGTGCGAAGATTACCCGCTCGAAACTGATGCACTCGGTCCCACGCTATATCGATGTAACCTTGGTCCAGATCGCATCCGTAAGCATTTCTTCCGTGCTTTAGTGCAGCTATCGCTGTTGAACCAACGCCCAAATACGGATCCAGAACACTAGCTCCCTCATTTGTTAGCGACAGCACGAGACGTTCTACAAGGCCCACAGGGAATTGGCAGGGATGATCCGTTTTCTCGACGTGGTTGGATTTTACATTTGGAATATCCCAAACATCAGATGGGTTTTTTCCCAGAGGATTGCTAGATAACTTTCCTTTGTTGGGACCTTTGAAATGTTTCTTGTTTGGGTACTTGGTCGGGACCCTTACGGGATCAAGGTTGAAGATGTAGTCATCAGATTTTGTGAACCATAGAACGGTTTCGTGGCGTCCAGAGAACCGTTTTTGACAATGCAGGCCATGTCCGAAAGTCCAAACCATACGGTTGCGCAACTGGAGACCATGATCTTTGAAAATATGGTACAACAGAATATCCAGTGGGAACACTTCGCCACTGTCAACATGGTTTCCTACTTGCCAACAAATAGAACCTTTTGGGTTTAGTAGGCGAACGGCTTCTGCGATGCACGCCGCTTGTTCTGCTATATAGACATCCTGTGAACGGCGCTTCTCGTATTCCTTCCCGATGTTGTAGGGAGGGGAGGTAACAATCAGATCCATAGATTCGTCTTCAAGTTCTCTCATGAATTTGAGGTTATCTTGACACTTGATGTGAGCGTTTGCGTCTCGCTGTAGTCGCTCAACCCCCGCTACAGTACTGATTTTTCTTCTTGGACTTGCCGTCAACTCCTGCTCCAATCCCTCTTACGCATGTTCTTCTATTGTTCTATGCTGATATTGTGCCTGAGTTCGCCGCGCTTGTGAAGTGGATTTTGACTATATTTAGGCATCTTACACAGGTTTGTCCCAACATGATGGGGCCGGTGTTTGATTTGTGGGTGCCCTAGTTTCCCAGATTCAGCATATACATGCATTCATATGCTCATATCGCCTCGACCCATTCGGGCACCTAGGTTCGCACGAGGAAAGCCCGGCTGGAAAACCAGCGGCACGTGAGTTCCTCGTCTCGTCGTCTGTTCCGCACGGTGCCGATCTGCTCGCCACGTTCGCGTGAAGTTCAACCGGAATTACTGATATTCTTGAAATTTTAGTCAACAGACTTAACGTACTTGATCTTTTCCAATAAACCTAGCAAGCGTGCGGAGCGCATATTCATGGTGATCTCTACCAGCAGTGCTACCACAATAGTCTTTGAGCACAATTGGCTCGATTCCAGCCTCGAATAAGTCAACGGCGCATTTGGTTACACATATGTCGGTATCTATGCCGCATATATCTATAGTTTCTATCTCGTTCGCAGCTAAGTAGCTTAAGAAATCCTTCCCGACACAGGTGTAGATAGGTTTTTCTACTACAAGTGCATCCTTTCTGAGATCAAATGCTAGGTCGAATTCACCGCTGTCCCTTTGGAGACGATTCCACCCAATAAGCTTCCTGTAGAATGATCCTTCTTCGTTGAAAAACTGAGTGGCAACTACGTATTCGTAGGAATGCTGTAGCTGTTCCACTAGAGTGGGTATGTGCTTAGTCGAGCCGTTGACGAACCCATTCTGTACGTCAACAATCAACAAGGCGTCTGATGTGTTCACTTGGTCATTCATCGGTTGAAGTTTCTCAAATTCTTTGATGAAACTCAACAGCTTATGATACGACCGGCGTCTTGCTGCATGAGACGCCAATTCGAGTTGACTCAACCTCCTTCCGCTTTGTTTTCGACCGTAGTGTGTTCTGGGCCTGAAGTATCAGTGTGCGACTACGATGACCTGCTTTTGCTGTGGTTTATTTGGGCACTATACGGCATTGGTGAATACCGCAAGATGTGTGCGGTAGTACCGCACATCTTGGCAAGGGGGTCCGCTGCGCGCCCCCGTTGCATCCCCCTAGGCCGTGACTGGAGCAGGGCATTGAACCCTAAACCAGTCAGCAAACATATCGATGTTTGATCTCTCGTCGGGGAGAAGTCGTCTCTCCCCAACACCCCATAGATCAACCCTACGCGGATTGAATGCCGCCAGCTTGTCGAAGCTGAGCCCGAGCAGAGAGATTTCACTCTCCCTGCACCCATCGACTTGGGTGGCGTTCCTGCCCCCAAGACCCCAGACCATGTTCATGTAGACCAAACGGTTCATCCCGTTGGATTGCTGTCTTAGGGCTGCCGCCCCCAGCGCGGCACAAAGGGTGGGGCCTCGCCATGCTCGCTTCATGTGCATTGCAGCTGCGCGTGGCTCTGGTCCCGCGTAACCGCGCCTTTGTTCCTTGCACCCCCGCTCCTCGGCGGAAGCCAGACTGTTGCATGCGCAACCCGTCATAAATGAGAGGAGAAAAAGACAATGCCGCAACTATACGCACAACCATACGATATTTCCGCGAATGGGTTTTACTTTGAGAGCTTGGACGAATTCAGGGGGAAGGCGAGAGCAAATAAAAACGGCCACGGCGATGCTGTTGAGGAATATGAAATTCAATTCATTGATGGAGATCATATCGACTGTGATCTGGCTAAGGCATGGGGGATCAATCAGGCTAACATGGGGCCATACTTCGATGTCTGTGACGAATGGGAACCCTACCAGAAAATGATCTTTATCATCGCCGTAGGTGAGGTTGGATACAGCTTTGACCCTGATGACGTACATCCAGAGGAATTTGATGTGGAACTGTATCATGTGGACAGCATGAAGGAGCTAGCAGAACAAATGATGGATGAAGGGCTCTTTGGGGATATTCCGGATCATTTGCAGCGTTACATTGATATGGATGCTGTCGCCCAAGACCTATCCTATGATTACACAGAAACGGAGATTGCTGGGGAAGCTGTGATCTATAGGGCGGCCTAGGGCCGCTCTCACGTATTTATTCGATCAGCAACTTTAATGGACTTCCCTTGATTACGCTTTTCGCCACCCGAACAAACCCTTTATCTCAATTTTAGATCGGAAATCAGCACCACAATTAGTACACAAACTAATTCCGGAATATTCACAGTTCTCGCAGCCTAACATAGCACCATACCTGTTTGAATGGCTTGCAAGAATGCGTCCTCGTTCACAATTTCTGCATTTTCCACAGTTTTCGGGGCCATTAACGTAGTCACAACGTGGGCACTTTGCTCTCCACATCGTATCAAATCTCATTCAAGTATCCTATTCTAACCAAGACCTTACTATCAGATACACAAGCATCACGACCAAACAAAATCAAGATTTTTTGCTGCTTAAACATATAGCCCCTTGGGATTCGTCTTCGAAGCAAAAAACAGTAAGCAGAGCCTGAAGCAGTCCAAATCTACTTTGCACGGTTACGCGCAGCATTATAGAGCCGCAGCTTGTCCTTAAGCCCTTTGTAGTAAGAAGGGTATGGCAACAAATCTCCTTCTTTCACACCCAGCATCGCCAGTTCGCGGGTGTTCAAATCCTTCTTGTTGGGAAGGTCCAGCCAGTCCGGTAACTCGTTCTTGCGCAACCAGTTGTGCAACGCATGGTACAATCCGTGGTCCAGATGGCGCAGGTGGTGTCGACCCAACCCATTGCCAAGCCATGTGTGGTAGACCCGCGCTATGAACGCGACGCATGTTTCTTTGCGATCTTGCCGATCCTGATACAGCTCAGGTGCCTTGTCCGGTAAAGACACCGAATAAAGCTGATCAGGCCGCGCTTCGGGTAATAATAAATGCGTCAGACCCAATTCCTTTCCAAGGCAGGCATAAATATCTGCTTTTTCTGCCCCATTTACGTTGTTTGGCAGAGCCTCTAATAATTCATCAACTATTGCGTAAAGTTCATTTTCAGTCATAATCGGAATCCATTATTAACGAATTATTATAAAATTTATAGTAAATTAAAATAAAAAGCATTTAATGAGGGTGAATTGAGCACGCAAACAGAGCAGCGCAAAATAGGATTTAATTCAAACACGGCCAAGGCGGTTATGCGTTATGCAATGCTGCCTGATATTATTCCAAGAATACGTGCCTTGGGCTTTCATTTTGGTCACTTTGCGTACTTGATAGCACTGGTACTCCGCTCAGCTCGCCTCATCCCCGAAAATCACCTCGCACTGAACCCGGCCAATATAGGTCAGTTTGGTGTTCGACAGGTTCTGGCGATAGCTGCCAACAATATCACTTGGTCAACGCGCAATATCGATCAGATTGCTATTTTCACGGCAATTGTCTCCGGCCTGATCATGATCGCCATCCAAGCCGTGCTGATTGCTTTCTACGCGTTTTTAGGGGTCGCCCATGCTCAAGCACCGGGAGGTGCATCAGGTTTCTTTACGACACCAACAGCGAACGTACCAACAGATGCGGCGTTAGTAATGCTGGAACAAGTATTCGGGGCCAATCTGAACGTTTTTGGAGCCGCCTCTCAGCCAACCGGAACACCCGTATATCAAGGTCTACAAGCTGTGCTTGGTTTTTATAGTATGGCAATGATGGTCATCGCGGTGATCATTGTCCTCTACTACATCATGACGGTTGTTGGTGAAGCTGCCAAAACTGGCACGCCTTTTGGTAGACGCTTTGACTCTTTGTGGGCACCCATCAGACTGGTCATTGCGCTTGGCCTTCTTGTGCCGTTGGGGAGCGGGTTGAACTCAGCGCAATACATCACCCTTTGGGTGGCAAAGATGGGGTCAGGACTGGGAACACAGGTTTGGACGGTGTTCGTCGGAGAATTTACGGCGGCTTCCAACATCGTTACTCGCCCCGAGAACAAGAGTACCATTGAACTGGTACGACGCATTTTCTTGAACGAAGTTTGTGCGGCCTCATTTAATCAAATAAATGCAAACACGCCCCGCATTCAAATCTTACAAAAGCTTGGAAATTCATCGCAAGTAGCAGATTTCTCCAGCGTTCCGAACATGATTGCCATCGCTGGAATCGCAGGTGAAACATCCGTCGACATCTCTTGGAGTAACGCCAATCCGGGTGATCAAGCCGATGATTACACCTGTGGGCAGGTTTCTGTAAGTCTTGCAGAGTTCGATCTGCACACGAATGGACAATTGGTAAACACGACCAACCCCGGGTTTTGGAGTTTTGTGTTTGGTGGTCCAAATGTTGCCAATAGAATTGGGCAACTCCACACGGACATCAAAGCCGCATATGTTGCTGAGATTGAAACGATAGCAAACGCGGTGAGACCAGCCGCCGAAGCCATCGCCAGAGTAAAAATTTCGGTTGGCGCAGCGCCAGAATACGGAGATTTTACAACACTGACCTTCATCCCCGCTTTGTTGAGGCAGGTCGCCGAAGCCTCAAACCAGCGCGTCAATCTGGAAATTGACACAAGCTTTCAAAGTCTCTCCGGTTCGACGTTTGCGCGCTCTACGGTAAGCGACGACATGACACGACGCGGATGGGCTGCTGCCGGTCTTTGGTATGCAAATATTGGGAAGATAAATCAGAAGTTTAACGATGCGATTTCCGCCGCCGCGCCAACACTCGATTCATTGTTTAGTGCAGAAGAAATGACGCAGGATAACCGTAGCGCATGGGCAAGATTATGGAACAACCGATTTGGTGGGTCTGCCGCATCAGCAAATGAGATTACAGGTGCAATCATATTTGCAAGCGATGAGTATGGTGATCATATCGCCTCTGGGGTGCCTCAGAACAGTCCACTTTATCAAGATGCCAGAGACCAAGAGGCCGCGTCGAATTCAACAAACAGATTTTCGCGGTTCGTTTTCAGAATTTTTGGTGCCAAAGAACTCTATGACCTGAGCAATACACCAAACCTTGACCCGATGTCGCGAATGGTCAGCGCGGGCCACAATATGGTGACAAGCTCAATGATCGCATTTGGTGTCGGAGGCGTGTCCAAAGTTGCATCCTTCTTTGTTGCTGAGGATGTCTTGAAGCCGCTGGCAACACTGGCATTTACGATTGGGATTGTTGGGTTCGTTGCTGGTGTGTTTTTGGCTTACGTATTGCCGTTGTTGCCGTTTATTTACTTCTCATTCGCGGTTATTGGCTGGGTTCTTGAGATTTTTGAAGCCATTGTGGCGATGCCGCTTTGGGCACTGGCACACTTGCGGATTGACGGAGATGGCATGCCAGGGCCGATGGCCATTCAAGGTTATCAGCTACTTCTTATGATTTTGATCCGTCCTGCCTTGATCATTATGGGGCTTATCGGTGGCTACATCGTATTCGGGGCGGCGATGTACTACTTCATCTCATTGTTCGGATCAGCAGTGTCGATAACACGAGCCGACTATGTGGGGGATTCAACCGGCTTCGTTGGAGTTATTGTTTACACAGTCATCTTTGTGTTCTTGGCTTACAACATTGCCCTGATGTGCTTCAAATTGATCGATGATGTGCCCAAAGGCATATTAAGATGGATGGGAAGTAGCGCGCAGCCGTTCAGTGACAGTAGAGGCGATCCAATCAATGGGTCTCGTGAAGCCGTTATTGGAGCAGTTGCGGGGGGTGGAAAGCTTGCTGCTGCCGGAGGTGGTGCGGTTGATGGCCTTGCAAGTGGCATCAGAAGAGTTTCTTCATCCCGAGCAGCAGCCAGAGGTGGAATGAGCCGAGCTGACGCTCGCAAAATGAAAGACATTGGCGAAGCCGCTGCCAAGCTGGACATTAAGAAAGGCGGTCCAACCAGTGATCTACCTAAGTCAACCTAGCGGCGGATAAACTGAAAGCCTTCGCGATCATCGATATACGCTTTATACAAAGCAAAAGGGATCGCCAAAACAGCCCAAAACGCGGGAAATAGGATCAAAAAACTAATGAGTGCTAGTGGGCCGATATCTACGTCATGATACATGGCTGCGTAGGCAGTTCCCGCGGCGGCACAGACGAGTAAAAAACACCCAAATATCCGAATGCCAGCGCGTCGGTCGGTATTTTGTAGTTTCCAGATAGAAAATGCCAATGCATAGAGCGCAAGAAACCCAACCCCGCTAACAACAACAATTAGCATCAGTGTTGGTAGAGCAAGCTGCAAAATGATGTCGGAAACATGGGCAGCGTGCGCCATTCCAATGCTCTCGCGGTACTCGATGTATCTGGTCCAAACCCACGCAATCGACAGCAGGTTCAGCGAAGCTAAAATGCTAAGAACGTGAATACGTCTCATGGCCTAGACCTTCCGTTTGAACTTTGCGGAGGGCCTGCGGCAAAAGGGGTCCCTTTAGGATAACTTTACCACAAGACGGTTCGAAGAACGCAAGTGGTAGGTTTTCCACAAGTTTTTCCATTGGCCGTAACACGTGAAATCAGCGGTCAGCCTGCCTTGAAAAGGGACCCCTTTAGACAAGGACTTTTTGCCATGAAAACCGCTTGTTCTATGGATTTCACCTGCCACACTGGGGAGGTGAAGCAGCATAAACCGAAGAAAGATGAGTCCAATCAAATAGACGCCCGCGAAGGCCGGAAGATCGGCTATATCCGCGTGTCCGATGCAGACCAATCCGAAGCGTTACAGATAGATGCACTCAAGGATGCGGGGTGCATCAAACTCTACACCGACCACGGCGTTTCAGGCGCAAAAACGGCTCGGCCCGCGCTTGATCAGATGCTCAAAGACTTGAAAGAAGGCGACACGCTCACGGTCTGGAAACTGGACAGACTGGGGCGATCCACAATCCATCTGTTGTCCATAATGGACGACTTATTGGATCGCGGCATCCACTTTCAGGCCATCACTCAAGGCATCGACACGTCAACTGCAGTGGGGCGAATGATCTTTGGCCAACTAGCAGTCTTCGCGGAGTATGAGCGCAGCCTGATCAGCGAACGCACCAAAGCAGGCATGAAGGCTGCCAAAGAGCGCGGTGTGCATGTGGGGCGGCCTAAATTATCTGCTACAATGGAACGCGCCCTTGATGAGTTAGCTAAAATTGATGTTGCATATTCGGTTTCAGACGAAGAGTTGGAACGCCATGTCGATAGGGCGGGATTTACTGCACATTCGCTCACGACCAACAAAACAAAGCACTAGCTAGTCGACGACCCTATGTGGGTTAATAAAAAGTGGCACGTCTTCACCCGCGCGATGACGACGTGCCTCATCCTGAACAAGAGCCATTTCCAGATAGGCTGTGAGACTGATCTTAAATCCCTTGTGGCTGTGGCGCTCGATGTCGAGCGCCTTCAACCATTCGTCCATGTCTTTGTCGTTGGCTTCGAGCCAGTCATAGTGTTTCCAATGCGTGCTTGGCAACGTGACAGGTTCTTCCACACCAAAGGCATTTTTGACCATCCGACCAACCCATTGTTTGTCAGGCACAAAGGTGTCGTTGATAATATTCATGCTGAATTATGTCATAAATACTGACATAATTGCAAGAACTTATCTATCAATATCATGATCTTTGGACTGAGATACCGACCGTTCGACATCAGGTTTTTCGATCCCATTGTCCAGTTCAATAGCGTCCATGACGGCCTGTTTTTCCAAGAATGTCTCTGGTTCCTTGAGCCATTCACCGTGGTCAAAGTGGGCAAGGATTTCTTCCTTGCCCAGTTCACCTTTGGTTATGGTCATTCGTGATATGTGACCACCGTCAATGCCACGTTCGGACATCTCTTCTTCCCGTTTCACAAGGACGTTCAAGCCTTCGTCTTGATATTCAAGGTTCACGTCAGTGCGATCCAGATTGACTTCGATTAGTTGGTCAGGAGTTTCCTCCGATGTGACGGTAATGTGCACATCGCGGCGACCCTTTACCGCAACCGTGCCAGTGGGAGACATTGATCTGGTGTTGTTGGACATGGTGTTTGCAGGTTTGTATCTCCGCTGGGTACCATCTCGGTCCGCGACCGTTCTCTGACCTTTTTCCTCTGTCGAGGTTTTCCTGAATTGAATCTTGTCGGAGTGGTTTTCACCGCGAAAGTTGACTTTCTTGCCGGGGGTTTTGTCGTCTTTAGACACTCGAAACATCCTTGTTCAAAATATCATCCGCTGAGCGTGGAGTGGCGGTGCTGTCAGGTTCGTGAAGGTTCACGCCGAAATGCTTGAGTTCAGGATCGTCGAACCACGCGACTTTCTTGGCGAGCATCGGGTACATATTGTCGATGAACGCAATTTGTGTGTCACTTTGCAGCCGCATCAATTCATCAGGGAAAGCAAGTTTACGCTGCGTGGGTGCGAGGTTGTCATTGTTTGTTGTCGTCGTTGATGAGGATTCACCTCCTTGACCACTACTTGAGCTAAACGCCCGAGAAAACGCATAGGACAGGTTCCATACAGTTTCCTCACCACACAGGCTCGAAAAGTAGTCTGCCGTCATTTTGTCGGCTGAACCAAAATAATTGATCATGCCTGCGTTGGAGACGAAGCTCTGCCAGCCCTTATCATAAATGCGGTCCAGTTGGTTGAGGTCTTGTACGATACCCCAAAGTTGCATTCCATAGCCCGCCATGAGGCCATAAGCTTGCTCAACCATGCTGAGACGCCCCAACGCCGCAAATTCATCAAGAAGGAACAGCACGGACTTTTCTGGTTTCGTTTCGATGTTTCGAGCATTCACGGTGATGGCTTGTTGGACCAGCAGACGCAACCAACGCCCGAACGTGTTCAACCGATCCGCAGGTAAAACCAGATAGATCGTTGTTGGTTTGGCTTTCAAATCGCCAAACCCAAAGCTGGATGTGATCAGGTTTGATCGCAAGCGCTGACTGTCCAGAAAATGCGTTTGTGCCTGTGCCGATGCGATGACGTTTGAGAGCAGTTTTTCGTCCTTCTGAAGGCAGCGACGGCCCGTACTGGAAATGATGTGATGACCGGACTTGGCCATTCTCTGGAAGGTTTCTTGTTGCTCGGGCCCGCTGCTCACCAGAATATCGCGAACACGACCCAAGTGCCGGTGGCCATCTTCTTCTTTGGCCGAGGCAACATAGAGCAATAACCCTTGAAGCAGTGCCTTTGCCTCTTCTTCCCAAAAGCTGTCCGAATGGCTGTCGCCGACGACCAAGGCGTCTGCCAAGATCATCGAGTTTTCGGTGATGTCTGGATCGTGCTTGTCCAACCAATCCAATGGATTGAAGGATGAGGTCTCAATGCCTTCAACATCCACGATTCCCCAAGGATCGACAATGTGCACGTCTTGTCCCATCTCAGATCTCCGCTTTGCGGTGACTAGGGCGTTCTCACCTTTGGGGTCGATCACCACTGCCGAACCTTCGTAGCACAACAAATTTGGAATAATCTGAGTTGTCCCTTTCCCGGAACGGGTCGGTGCAACCGTCAGAAGGTGGCGATCTCCTTTGTACGAAATTGCCTCATATTGCCCGTTAGCCATCTGGTATTCACCCAGCCGAATTCCAGTCGCGTCAAATAGCTTGTTCTTTTTTAGGTCTTCTTCCTCAGCCCACCGGCTTGAGCCAAATGTTGTTGGCTTTTCGAAGAACCCAGAGGAAATGCCCCGGAACCAAAATCCGATGCCAGCGCAAAACCCGATCAAGGCAACAAGAGCGGCTGCGTTCCACCCGATAAAGTTGTTCAGGAAGATTGCGGCCAAGACTAAAGCACCAGCCAAAACGATCAGGGCGATCTTTCGAAAGCCTGCCGAATGAGGCGAGAACAACCACCCCAGCGCAAAGCCAAGACCTGATGCTACGACGATCAAAACAATGCGTGCCATCATAGACATGAAGGCGTAATCGTAGCCATATCCATAGTTCTGTTCGAACATGAAATTACATTCCTTTTTGTTTAAAGAGAGAGGCTTAAGTTCCGTTTGCGGGTAGGTGTAGTGTCTCGATTTGGCAGTGTTTGGTGCTAGATTGATCAGTGGATTTAAGATTTGATCATTGTGCGGCACCCATGCGGACGCCAAGCCACACGCCGAGGCACGAAATTGCGATCATGATTAGAAGGTCGATGGTTGTGAAGCCGCGTTCCCCGATGATCAAGGCCATCACAATTGGCGACCAAAGACCCATGATCAGAAACGACACGCCAGCGACCACAGGCGTTTGAAAGGCGTAGGCTGCGAACAAGTTACCTAGGCCAGACAGCGGCACGATCACAATCAACATGCGTTGCCACCATTGCGGAAAGGCATCATAGAATCCTGCCAAAAGGTCTTTGGCGAAGTGGCCGCCTATGACTAAGGTTGCCATTTGGAATAGCACGAGAGCCATCGCGACCGACCCGACGGTCATTAGGTGCGGCATTGCGTTCACCAGAGTTGGTAAGGTAGTTTGCGGTGCGGCAGGTAAGCAGCCGCACCATAGTTGGATCACTTCCCGCCGTGGATTTTTCCATCAGAGGTTTGCACTTGGCCATTGCCGATGTTGGTGCCCTGATGGACAGTGCCACCTACATTGACGTAGCCAGTGCCTCCCGTGACGCGAGTTTCACCGTTGTTGACGGGCAGGACAGTGCCAGAACCTTGATTGCTCATTGATTTTACTCCGCTTTGAGCACGCACAATACGTGCCCTTCACGAATCGAATATCGCATGTCAAAAGAGACATGAGGGGACAAAGGCGTGACATTGTATTGCCAAATGGTGTCCGGTTTTGTCCCGCCTATGTCCGTCTTTGGGTGATATCTATGAGCTATACAGGCGTTCCTAAGCAGAGGGAGATGCTCCAGAAGGCTATGCAAGAATTGCACGATGAACGTGGTGTTCGAGATGCCGAAGTCATCCATGCTATCAAGCTTTGGAAGCAAGGTCACAATGATATGTGGCCGGATATGTCTTCCAAAACTTATAGACGTTACAGGGAAACTGGGATCAAGAACTTTGAGAAGGGTAATCTGATTTATACGTTTCTCAGCAAAGGGCCTGCACGTTTCAAAGTAATTTCGTCGGGCCTTTCAGGCAGGCGGGCTTCTACAGAAGATCAGATGTTTGTCGATAGTCTGATGGAGAAGTTTTCTGCCTCTGACGGTGGGTATGAATACGATCAGATAGAGAGCATGAGATTTTCATATGCTCTGTACAGACGTTCTTGGCGTGTTCCAGACGGTGCTCATTTTGTCAGGTCACTGCTTCGAATAGAGAAAGAGGGTGGTGTCTATCGTCTAACTGAGGTGCAAGATTTTGAAGCTAGAGGACGGCACAGATATGAAGTTGATAAGGGTTGGATATTGCCGTACTCAACAAATTTTTTTGGAATGACGAACTCGCCTTATTGTATGAAGTTTTATGACTTCCACGATCTTGATCCCGTTCCAGGGGAAGATGTTGCCGTCGATGATATGGTGGGTAATTTGATTGCCGTTGCGGGTAAGGGACCGCATCCGAGCTTTAGAATTTGGGCGCGTAGATCCCAAACAGGAGCAGTGAATTTAGGCCATTTCCATATCGATGAATTCAAGGATGATGACAGCATGACTGACATTCTCGACTATATAATGAAATTTAGTTGACTAAAATTGTCGGAATTTGATATGCTTCCCTAAATGAAGAAGGAAGCAATAGCACTTTTTGACCTAACACTTACGAAACCTGATCTCGCAACCCTTGTCGAGTTCATAGAAGAGGGTTCTGTTCGCTCAACGGAGGATGTCCCAAACATCTTTGAAGGCATGACGATGAACCAGCTATTCTTCTGTCTATCAAAATCCGAGATAATCGCACCAGAGCATCGTGGAACGTTTGCTGAGATGGCAAAAATTGCCGCCCAAGCGTGCGATGTTGAAGAAGAGTTGGATCACGATACCCGTGAAGCTGTTTCTCGACGCTTGCGGTCAATCCATTTGTAAACTCCGATTTTCCTGAAACTATTGCCACTCACTGTTGATTTTAAAGTGTTACAAAGGCTTATAGAGATAAATTGAGGTGTCGCGCAGTTCCGCGAACATGCTGTGGTGATGTTGAATTCAAATTTCGCGATAGCCTTATGCTAGTAGCAAGAAGTCGCCGTTCATCCGATTGCTTTCGTTGAAGCTTTTGAATTTCGCGCTGTAAGGCACGGTGCTCCTTTGTCTGTTCGAAAACCATGAAGTCACGCTGCTTTTGATCGCGGCGCGCGCAGGTACGCGCATCTTTTTCGTTTTGAGAGCGAATGAATTTGGCTTTGCCCGTTAGGCGATCAAACAGACCGCGCAGCCCCTTGTTGAGCCTATCGGACCGAGTCTTGGTTTCTTCGATCCAGCGTTTCTCTTGACCGTCCCTTAGCTTCTGCCGCTCTTTCTGATGGGCACGTTTGAGGTTCGTTTGTTCATCACCTAGTGCATCAAGTTCGCGGGACTGACGATCTTTGGTTTGAGAGATGAAGTCTCGCATTTGGCTCGTGACTTTGCTTCGAATGTCAGACAGCGTGTCTGCAACTGACGGTAAGCTCTCCGGTGAACCTAGCTTGGCCCGAACCTCTTTGGCTCTGAGACCAGTCCATTTGGGAATGGCGTAGATATTCCCATCGACATCTAACGCGACGAAGCCGCGCCGATCACCTTTGGCCAAGAAGTACCCCCGATCTTCAAGGGCGTTCCTGAAGCCGATCTGGCTATCGCTGCGTTCCCATGCTTGCTGGAACGCTTGCTTGATCTCGCGCGGGTCAAGATTCTGACGTTTGGCCTGTTGCCATTCTTCTAATGTGAAGTTCAGGGGGGACTTGTTTCCATAGGTCGCTTGGCCTTCTGGTAGTTGCCACCCATGATCCAGAAATAGATCGCGAGACACATCTCGCAGTTTGTTTTTGAAATGAGGCAGATTGATCGCCTTCATGTCGTCGGCATCGATGCGCGACCACACCACGTGGGCGTGGCGACGGCCTTCTTTCTCATGGAGGATAATAGCGCGGGGTTGATCACTCAGGCCAAGCTGTTCTTCAGCGCGATCCGCCGCGTCGATAAACGCATCCTCAGTGACGTCATGCCCAGTAGGTGGGTTTAAACTCAGTGAAAACATAAATTGCTTGCATTGGGTTGCTTTAGAAATCGCGTGTGTCTCGGACAAGGCACCATGAAGTTGTTCAGATAGAAATCCCCTCAACTCTAAGCAAAAGACGTGATCATTGTCACGGTCGTTCATCAGATGATCGGCCAGAGCTTTAGCGCCACCGCGTTGGGAGCCTTTGAGGATCAAGACTTGATTCCCAATGCTTCAATCAGCGTGGCCCGCAGCCATGCGACCTCAGCGACGGCGCGTTTGAGGTCAGCTTCTAATTCATCATCAAGAATCAGGGTCCCTTGATTCAGATGTTTGGCGATCTGGTTGAGATTGCTCGACGTGCGAGTCTGACCAAGACGTGCCAGTACCTCAGCCAAGAGCTGTTGCTCTGCAACAGGTGGTTTTTTCCGCCTACGGTATTTGGGGGCCTCGTCGGCAAAAACCACGGACTTGATGTATGACGCCAACGGCATGGAGCCAGCTTGGGATTCCAGTCGCTTGCGCTCATCGTCGGTCAATCTGAGAGAAAATGGTGCAGGGCGTGTCATGGGCGCGGCCCCCGCAGAAACGATTTATCGTGATCTTTCAGGATGTCATGCCAACGCTCTAGCTCGTTGAATATCTCATCCAGATCAGGTGTGTTTACGTCAGCAGAGCAGTTCGAACTCGCTCTTTCCGAGCGCACCATTTCACGACAAATTGGAAGCTTGTCATCTTCGCTGTGTGGCTTGATATGCGGACTCCATGCTTGTGCTAAACCTAGACAGTTAGCGGTGTTTGCTCCGATGTTGAACGCATCAGGTAGACAGTGGCCAAATTCATTCGCAAAGCGCATTGTATTCATTGCCTTGTGCCCTTAGTGATTTCGTCAGGCCCAAAGTGCTTTGCCCGCGTGGTGGAATGGTAGACACAGGAGACTTAAAATCTCCAGGCGGAAACGCCGTGCCGGTTCGAGTCCGGCCGCGGGTACCAAACCTATCTTGTTTGGATGGGGGGCAGCGCCGTCGGGCGGGTAGGGTAGGGCCCTGAAATACCGCCCGCCGTCTTAAACCGGAAAGCCCAGTTTTTTGATCAGGTTCCAGATGTCTCGGTTTGCCGCCGAAAGCTGGGAAACGATGTTCTCAATTTCCTGTATTGCCTGTTCGTCGACGGTATCCTCGCGGCCCAGCTTTATGTCCGTTTTCCGATCCGCGATTCGCATCAGAATGGTCTTTGGATTTCCGCTGTCGGCATCGAAGGAATAGATACAATGGTTGTACCGGTTCCGGATCGACGACAGCTTGCTGAGCCGCTGGGTGTGTTCAAGGATTGGGTCACGAATCTCTGCCGGGCGCCCCTCCATCTTGGCCAGCCGTTCGACCAGATCGATCCGGGCGCGCGTGGTGTTCAGCGTCAGAAAGATGATGACGGCCACATCTTTATTGGTGTTGCTGAGCCCTGCAATCAGGTGGATCAACAGGCTTTCCGTGTTGGTCCACATGTAGTTCAGCCTGCCGACCAGCAGGATGAGACGGTCAAACCGGGTTTCAAGCGTCTCAGTCAACGGTCTGACCCGTCTGTTCGTTTGAGGTGACTTCGAAATAGAACTGCGCCGCCGCCGTTCTGTTGCTGACCCCAATCTTTCCCGCCACATTGTGCATGTGCAGCTTTACCGTGTGTTCGGTAATACCAAGGTTTGACGCTATGATCTTGTTACTTTGCCCTTTCGAGACAAGTTGAAGGACCTGCTTCTCCCGCTTTGTCAGCCGCTCATAGGCCGGATGCGACGCCCTTGGTTCAGATGTCGCGCCAAAGTTGGAGCCGTCGAGCGTGCGCGGTTTGGTCTGCGGGCGCGTGTCGGGCACGCAGTCTGCCAGGAAACTGGGCAGGTACAGCTCTTCGTGCATTAGCAGCCTCAGAATCGAACGCCATACATCCGGCGCCACATTCATCGGTAGGTAGCCGATATCGCCATACAGACGACGGTCCCATGCCTTGAAAAGCGATCGTGCTGCACTGTCTTTGCGATAGGCAAAGGCCAGGCAACCAGCGCCGGCGAGTTCGGAATAGACCTCGGGGCGGGTCAGCAGATCATCCAGCATGATCTGATCGACGACCACGACCTGACCGGCGCCGAATCCCGAGGTGCCCGCCGCTTTCATTTGGGCGATGTCATCAAAGCGATGCGCGGACACGCCAAACTCTGACTGCACACTACGAAGAGTTGGATTTGAAAAGAAGAGTTCCTTGCCGATGAAATTGATCGAGAAATCTTCGGGACTTACATGAATTTGGGCAACACTATCCTGCAGCGGACTGCTCATTACTTCCCCCTATAAACCACACCGCACAAAAAAAGCGGCGAAATCGTAAACAACACGCGGAGCGTAAATTAACGGTAAATTAACTGTTATTGCCTGAGCACTATACCGGAAAGTCTAAATCTCATCAACAATTCGTGTTGTCCTGCCAATTGGAACTAGAACTTTCGGTTAGGTATTTTGCGCCGAATTTGGCAAAAAAGCAGCAATATTATGGCGTTAACAATTTTGCCGAAATCTTGCCTTATTTTTATGGGCCGATCCTGAAAGTTACCAAGATAGTGGTTAATAATTGTTTAAAAACAACAGCATGGCTTGTCTAATGCTTTAGGGCAGCTATTCAGGTCACTTTCCTGCTGCGACCATGATCCTGCTTCAATTTGAGAAGCGTGGTTACTGACTTGCCTGCGAATCGCGAATTAGCGCGTTCATCAAAACCGCAGGCCTCGCATCGGCTTTAGCCGGGAAAGGGAGGTGGGCACGAAGTCACAGAAAACGACCGCGTCATGCGCGTTTTGCGCCTGATCGCAAAAATTTTGTTTCAACCGCGCGAGTAGCCGTTTTGTAGATGAATGACGGTCGAGCGCTTAGTAAGTGGAATTTTCTTATGTCTAGCAGACGCTCTCAACCAAATAATGATATTACAGCAATCGGCGAAGTGAACGTCGACAAGGTCTATGCACCTGTCGATGCCGATGTGAAAGTTGGCTATGCCGACGTCGATATCGATGCTGATGTAAATGAGCAGGATAACGACAACGAGAATAAGAACGACAACGATGTCGACAACGAGAATAAGAACGACAACGAAGTTAAGAATGACAACGACGTCGATAACGACGTTGATAACAAGAACGACAACGACGTTGCTAATATTAACGGTCAGCAGCAGAAGAACGGCGGCGACGACAGCAACGACAACTCCAACTCCAACAAGGTCAACATCGACTTTGGCGGTGGCGAGTGGATCCCGCGCGATGACGATCTGGTAGATGTCGACGTCAGCAAAGGCGGTTCGGTCGAAGACGTTATCACTGTCGGCAACGACTTTGACTACGATCCCGGCGACGACATGAACCTGGATATTTCGCTGAACGGCGAAGGCAATGACATGCTGGCCATCAACAGCCAGCTGGCCGAGCTGAACGACGCGGACCATCTTGGTGACGCAACTGTCCGCAACGACGGTCGTTTTGACCAGTCGGGCGACGCGCGTGGCGGAACCGCAACCTCTGCTGAAGGCATCTCTTCGCAGTCTGTCGGTGGCGACACCGGTGACGGCGGCTACAACTATGGTGGCGACGCAGCAGCTTACACCAAGGGCAGCACAGCAATTGCAGCCGGTGGTGAAGCAGGTGATGCTGACGCCGACGCAGACGCTGGTAACGGCGGTGCTTCGGGCGATGCAACCACGCTTGGCCTGAATGTGGGCAAAGGCTACGCTGACTCGGATGGATCCGGTGACGGTGGCAACAGTGGTCACGCGGACGCGGATTCGGATGCCGACAATGACGGTCATTCCGATGCATCGGACGCCGACAGCAACGGTGGCGACGGCGGCAATGCCGGTTCGATCGGTCTGGGCCTGGGCCTGGGTGTGTCGGGCGCTGGCAATGACGGCGAATCCGAAGGCGGCGACAACGCAAGCATTGCTGCTGCTAAAGGCGGCGCGCTGGCGGACAATGACGCTTCGGCTGACGACGCAAATGGCGGCGACAGCGGCGCTGGCAACATTGGTCTGGCCAAGAACGACGCCGAAAGCGATGCAGACGCTGGTGACACCTCTTCGGGTGGCAACATCGGTCTGGGCAAAGCAGCAAGCGCAGCTGGCGCAGACGCAGATGCTGATGGCGGCCGTGGTGACGGTGGCAACGGTGACGGTGCTCGCGGTGACGGCGCCAAAGGCGTTGGCGGCGACAGCACCGGTGGCGGTGGCGAAGGCGGCGATGCCGGCCAGATCGACACAGCCGTTGCAGGTGCCAAGCAGCTGAATGGCCTGAGCGGTCTGAACCACAACGACGCAGATGCTGATGCTGGCGGATACGACAAAGCCTATGGCGGCGACGTGAACGCTGATGGCGCTGATGGCGGCGACGGTACCGGTGGTAAAGGTATCGGTGGTGACGGCACTGGCGGCAACGGCCCGGGTGGCGACGCTGACGGTGGTCGTGCCGAAGCAGACTCTTCTGCGAAGGGTGTAGGCGATCAGGACGCAACAGGTCCTGAGGTATCGCCGACTGCTGGTGATGTGTACGGTAAAGCCGGCAACGATCAGGATGCAGATTCTGATGGTGGCAACGGTGGAACCAACGACACCGACGGTCATGCTGACGCCGAGGGTACCGGTACTGCGAAAGCAGACGGCTTCGGTGGCGGTGGTGGTGCTGTTGATCAGGATGCAACGTCTGATGCACGTGGCACCGGATCTGCTGACGCCGACAACGATGCCGGAAACGCCGGAGACGCCGAAGTATTCGCAGTGGCTGACACTGACGGCTCTGCCGACAGCTTGGCCCAAGCGATCTCGGGTTATGCTGGCGCAGGGAGCTCGGACAACGATGCGACTGCAACCGGTTACGGTACGTCGCACGGTACGGCTGACTCCGGCTTCGGCGGCGGCGGTGGTGCTGCGATGGCCACAGGTGGCGAGGGTGGTAACGCCCACGGTTACCTGGACATCGGTGACGTCAAAGGCGGCGCTCAGGAAGGCGGAAACGCATCTGGTGCCAACTCGGGCGACGGTGGTAACGGCGGAAACGCGGGTACCTGGGGCGCGAACAATGCTGGTGACAGCATCGTGTCCGGCGAGTCGAACGCATCTGCAGCAGCAGTTGTCGACACCGCGGCCTTCAACCAGTCGATTGTCATGGGCGCCAACGTCCTGGGCAACTCGGTCGACACGACCATGGTTGGTGGCAACATGTCGTCCAGCTACTCGAGCGACGACACCGACACCTAATAGAAGAACCAGAGCCCGCTCTTACGCGGGCTCTGACTCCTTCCAAGACAACTCCGGGGGCGCACAACGTGGCCTCGGTCCAACCGAACCTAAGCCGGAAATTTTAGGCCGGCGCGGGGAAAGGAAACCCAGATGTCGCTTGACAGTATTTCTGAACAGATTGCACATTTTGTTGGTACATTTGCCCTGACCATTGAACAGGCACGCTGGCGCGACCAGTACGAAGAATTCACGGCGTTGCGCCGCAAAGCCGAACTTGAAGAGCTTGAAGATCCTACACGTATTTCTGTGAAAGCCGACCTCAAGCCGATTTCCGGTGAATATGATCCGCTTCCGTATAAATTCGCAGCGCCTCAGGTAAGCTATCCCGCCAACCCCTCGGTACAGGTTCAGCTGAGTGACCCGGAAACCTTCTCGGGTCCGGCAGTCCAAGCCAATATCTACTTGCCTGAAACCCTGGCCACAGGCGCGACGCTGACACAAATTAACATCATCCTTGAACCGGTTTACATCAACGAACTGATTGGCTCAGCCGTTACGCATACGGTTCAGAAGGTCTATCTGAACGACAACGATACTGTTGGCGAAGGCGACTTCCGCGATGTCGAGGTCCTGATGGCGCAGGGCGCGGCCCTCGCTGAAGGCGCGACCCAACTGCACGCGATCTCGACGCTGTCAGTCCATATTCAGGACTATCAGTCCGGCGAAGCGATCGAGATGCTGATCGAACAGATTGAATCGCCGATCAATGTCGAAATCGAAGGTGTGACTGTTTATCAGTTCCACGGCGAGGATGCGACCGGGATGATCGTCAACGGCGAACAAGTCGACGAGATTCCCAATTTTCTGGACCTGCAGCCGGACCATCACCAGGACGACGACGAGGAAGACGGCGAAGAGGATACCTTTGCCGAAGCTCTGCCGGCCGAGTGGGATCAATCAGACGACTATGAGTTCGAAGATGGCCACTCGATCGTTGCAGGTGGAAACCTGGCGATCAACGAAGTGTCGATCAGCGTTGGTTGGGTGGATGCGCCCAACATCGTTGTTGGCGGACAGGCCGTTAACCTGACAGTTGTCAGCCAGGTTGCCATCGTCTCGGATACCGACCAAGGCGAAGACGGCGTGCAGAGCGAAACCAAGGTTGTTCAGGCCGCCGCGATCAATGTGGAAGGCAACGAGGCGGCTTGGGTCGAAGACAACGTTCTGGAAGATCCCGAAACACAGGAAACCTTCGTCACGGTCGACTGGATCAGCGGTGACCTGTTGGTGACCAACTTTATCGAACAAGTTATCGACGCGACGGATATCGACCAGATTTCGACCGATATCACGGCCAGCTCGACAGCCTATACGCTGGGCGACAACACGTTGATCAACGTGACCAATATCATCCAGCTGGGCAGCTTCTATGATGTGATCATCATCGGCGGCGATATGGTTTCCATCGATGTCGTGTCGCAGACCATCGTTCTGCTCGACAATGATGTGGTCCATGGCGCGCAGCCGACCGATGCCGAAGACAATCTGGTGATGAATCAGGTGTCGGTATCGACTCAGGGCGAAGACACCCATGAGGCCCTGAGCGACAATTTGGCCAGCACCGTTGATCTCCAGGAAGTGGACACTGATGCGTTAGAGGACGCATTGTTGAACGATCCTGAATTCGCGGGCGCCGAGTTGATCCGTGTTCTCAAGATCGAAGGCGATTTACTTCAAATTAATGTGATCGATCAGGTCACCATTCTGCAGGACGACGATGATGTGTATGTCGAAGGGCCGGGTGGTGAAGAGACTTCGGCCCTTGGTGCCGGAAATGCCATCCTGAACGCAGCCAACGTCACCAAAATTGGTGTGGATTCGGTCGTAAGGGCACAAGAGGAAGAGTATTCTGACGTGATGTTGCATCAGGCCAGCCTGATCGACAGCCCCGAAGAAGAAAATGCTGAACTGGTAAACGAAGCAATTGCTCTTCTGATGGAAGAAGCCGATGCCGGAAATGACGCTGACGGTATGGCTGGCAACTCGAATCTTACGTCTTCTGAAATGGCCACCATCGACGACGGCCTGCAAACTATGCTAGCATAGTAACCCTGTTTGTTACGAGTGACCTGAAAGTTTTGACATGTCGATTGTTTTTCCGTCTCGTCCGAGGCGATTCCCAAGCCCATTGGATCGCAACGGCGGCGGCGTATCTAAGCCGCCGAAAATGAGCAAGGTAGAAGATAAGCCCAACAAGACCCCCGGATTGCGCCTGAGCGAGGATTTTCGCGTTCGCAATTCGAAAGACGGTGAACAAGAGGCTGTCGCTGATAGCGATGCGAGCGCCAATGAAACCGTGAAAGCGCAACCTGTAAATTCTGATCAGAATGAGGAGCCGCAATTGCGCGCCGGTGCTTCTGCCCGACGCGATCAGCCGCAGCCTGCCGAAGACAGTGACCAACAGGGCAGCGGCGATGGGGTGGCCGATGCCAAGGGGCCCGATCCTGAAACCGTCAACAAAACGAGCGACCGTATACCCCCCGCGTCGCGCTCGAAAGGCGGTGAACGCATGGGCACCACTATCGAGGCCAAGGCGAATGAGCCATTGCTGCGTAGCAACTCAGGCGGCGGCGATGGCAAAGGGCCACCCCAAACTTTCCACAAACGCACTCCGCCCGAAGATTTCCAAAAGACGCTGCGCACCTCGCTGCGGGCGATCTATCGCAATCTGGCCTTTGTGCTGGTGTTGACTTGTGCGACCAATATTCTGGTTCTGGCGATCCCGATCTATCTGTTCCAGATCAGTGACCGCGTTCTGACCAGCCGGTCGCTGGACACGCTGATCATGCTGACGGCTATCGTGGCCGGAGCGGTCGTCTTTCAATCGGCCTTTGACGCGGTCCGTCGCTTTATGCTGATGCGCACCGGGGTCGAGGTTGCCGCGCGTCTGGGCGCGCCGGTGTTAAGTGCGGCGGCGCATGCCTCGCTGCACGGTAACGGGCGCGAGTATCAGACGCTGGGTGATCTGCAGCAAGTGCGCGGATTTCTGGTGTCAGGTACTCTGATCTCTTTCCTTGATGTGCCCTTTGCACCTCTGTTCATCCTGATGATCTTTCTGGTGCATCCACAGCTGGGCATGATCGTGATCGTCACGGCACTGCTGCTGATGCTGATTGCCTTCATCAACCAGCGCATGACCGCCAAACCCTTTGCCGAGGCGAACAAGGCGCAGTCCATGGCGAACATGCACCTGGATTCGATGGCGCGGAACAGCCAGATCATCAACGCGCTGGCCATGATCCCCGAGGCCGTGCGCATCTGGGGTCGCGATACCGCGCAGTCGCTGACCTGGCAGGTCAAGGCGCAGGATCGCAACGTGATCTTTGCCGCCATTTCGCGAGGTGTGCGCCTGCTGACGCAGATCACCATTCTGGGTTGGGGTGCGTTCTTGTCCCTGCAGGGTGAAATCACCGGCGGTATGGTGATTGCGGCCTCGATCATCGCGGGCCGGGCCTTTGCCCCGATCGAAGGTTCAATCGAAGGCTGGAACAGCTTCCTGCTGACCCGGGGTGCCTATGCCCGGATTAATCAGCTACTGTCGAACTCGGCCCTGCAATTCGAAAAACTTCGCCTGCCGCGCCCCGAAGGCCGGCTGGATGTGGAACGCTTGCTTTACGTGCCCGGCGGTACCAAACGTGTTGTACTGAACGGGATCAGCTTTTCACTTAACCCGGGTGAGACGCTGGCGATCATCGGCAACTCTGGCGCGGGCAAGACCACGCTGGGCAAGACGCTGGTGGGGTCAATCCTGCCGACATCGGGCAGCGTGCGGCTGGACCTGATGGATATCCGTAACTGGGACCCGCGTCAGTTCGGCGAAAGCATCGGTTATCTGCCGCAGGACGTGCAGCTGTTCCCGGGCACCATTAAGGACAATATCGGCCGGATGCGTAATGACGCGACGGACGAGCAAATCCATGATGCCGCGGTTCTGGCTGACGTGCACAACATGATCGCGACCCTGCCGCAAGGCTATGAGACGGTGGTGGCCGCCGATGGATCGCCCCTGTCGGGGGGGCAGAAACAGCGTATCGCGCTGGCCCGGGCGTTCTTTGGCAATCCGCGCATGGTGGTGCTGGACGAGCCGAACTCGAACCTGGACGTGGCTGGCGACAAGGCGCTGGCCAAGGCCATCGAACAAGCCAAGGCCAACAAGATTACGGTGGTTGTTATCACGCAAAAGCCAACCCTGTTGAACGCGGTCGACAAGATCATGCTGCTGACGGACGGCCGTGTGGCGCTGTTTGGTCATCGCGAACAGGTATTGCAACAATTGAACGGGCCGCGGAACAACCAGCCCGGCATTCAAAAGCAGTAATTTGGGGGAAGTAAGATGAATGAACTTGTACCCGTTAACAACGATCCCCAGGACCCGGCGGTTTGGTACGCCGAGGTTCCACGCTCGATCAGCCGATTGGTGGTTGTCGGGATGATCATGCTGGTGGTCTGCTTCGGCGGGTTTGGCCTTTGGTCGTTCAGTGCACCGCTGGCTGCCGCGGTCATTGCGCAGGGAAGTTTTGTGGCCACTGGCCGCAACAAGATCGTGCAGCATCTGGAGGGTGGCATCATCCAGGAAATCCAGGTCGCTGAAGGCCAGTCTGTCCAGGCAGGACAGATCATGATGACCCTCGACCAAACCTCGGCCGAAGCAAATGAGCGCGAGCTTTTCATCCGCAAAATCCGTTTGCAGGCGATGTCGGAACGTCTGAACGCAGAATATGATGAAAAGCAGCGGCTGGAGTTTTCGCCCAACCTGCTTGAGGCCTCGGATGACATCGAAGTCCTCAGCATTCTGGACGGTCAAAAGATCACCTTTGATCTGTCCCGCAAGACATTGCTGAACGACATCGCGCTGCTTGAGCGCAACATGGAAGCCCTGCGTATCCGCTCCAGCGGGTTTGAGGCGCAGCTGGACAGCATGAAACGACGGTCAGACATTCTGCAGGAAGAGTTTGAAACCAAACAGACCCTGTTCGAAAAAGGCCTTGTCCGTAAGGGTGAGCTGAATACGATCCGTCGTGTTCAGGCCGAAGCGGAGGGCCAGCAGGCTCGCCTGCAGGCCGAAGCGTCCGAGATCAGCCAGATGCTGCTGAAATTTGACGAACAGATTGATCGCACCCGCGCCGCCTATCGCGAAGCAGCGCTGGATGAGCTGGGCGTGATCGAGGCGGATCTTGAAAGTGTCCGCGAAAAAGCGCGTCAGGCGCGCAGCGTTCTGGACCGCGCGGTTGTGCGGGCCCCGGTGACGGGTACGGTGGTGCGGCTGCATTACCACACGCCCGGCGGTGTGATCGAAACCGGTGAACCCATTGCCGAGATTCTGCCCGCTGACGCCCCTCTGATCATCGAGGCGCAAATCCCCCGGACCGAGATCGACAGTGTTGTGACCGGGCAGGACGCGACCGTCCGTCTGGTGGGCCTGAACCAGCGAACAACGCCCGTGCTGAACGGGCAGGTGTTTTACCTGTCGGCGGATGCGGTGGTCGAGGACACGCATGGCGCCCCGCAAGAGGTCTATCTGGCCCGTATCTCGCTGGAACCAGAAGAGCTGGAACGCGTGCGTGGCTTTATACCAACCCCCGGCATGCCCGCCGAGATCATGATTCAGACCGAAGAGCGCACATTTGCCGCCTATATCGCCAAACCGGTGACCGACAGTATGTCGCGCGCGTTTCGCGAACAATAAACGGGCTGGCCTCTGGGGCCGGTCTACACCTTCCAATTCTCGCATGTTATCCTCCGGTGATCATCACCGGAGGTTCACTTATGGCGCTTAGCGTAAAAGACATGATGGAAGCGGCAAATGCCGTTGTCGAACGTATCGACACCGAGACGGCCAAGGGGCTGCTGGCGCAGGGCGGTTTGCTGCTGGATGTGCGGGATGGCGCAGAAGTGCAGCAAACCGGCACAGCGGAAAACGCCCTGCACATCTCTCGGGGGGTGTTGGAATTCAGCGCCGACGAAGCCCTGAAATCTCATAATCCCGAACTGCGCAAAGATCGGCCGATTGTCTTGTATTGCGCCGCTGGTGGCCGTGCAGCTCTGGCAGGTAAGGTTTTGAAAGATATGGGGTATGCGCAGGTCTATAACCTTGGTGGCTTTGCCGATTGGGTTAATGCAGGCGGTGCCGTTTCCAAAGCTTAGGCATTCAGGAACGTCCGAACCGCGGCCTCAAATTCGCGGGGCTTTTCGGCATGCAGCCAATGCCCCGCACCGGGGATTTTGGCGAATTTAGCGGCCGGAAAAAGCGCGCGGATTTGGGCGCGATGTTCAGGCAGGACATAATCCGACTCGGCGCCCGACAGGAACAGGGTCGGGCCATCCCAATGGCCGCTTATGTCGGGAAAGCCCATGATTCTGGGCATCTCGGCGGCCAGCACATCCAGGTTCAGCAACCAGCGTTGGTCCTGCACATCCAGAGACTGGGTGAAAAAGCTTTGCAGTGTTTTGTCGACCCCCAGCGCGGCCAGCTGTTCGGACGCGTCCGAGCGACGCGTGACCTTTGTCAGATCAACGGCGCGCATCGCCTCGATATACTGAATCTGGCTACGAGAATACGCAACCGGCGCAATGTCAGCCACCACCAGCTTGCGGACCAGATCACCATGCTGCAAGGCCAGCATCATCGCAGCCTTGCCACCCATGGAATGGCCCACCACGTCGGCTTTCCCTCCGAAGTGCTTGATGACCTCGGCCAGATCATTGGCCATGTCGGGATAGCTGTGCTGATCGGTCCATTGGCTATAGGCATGGTTGCGCATATCGACGGCGATCACCTGCCGTTCATCCGCAAGCCGCCGCGCGATCACCCCCCAGTTCCGCGCCGAGCCATATAGCCCATGTGCAATCAAAAGAGGGGGGCTATCGGTCGGTTCGCCATGAAGGATCGTGTTCAGCATAAAGATGTGATACCTGCCGCAAAAAGAAACGACCAGCCCCATTGTCGCCCCGCCAGCCGGTGACTAAGCTGTGGGGCTTGGAGGCCCGGAAATGTCCGAAAACACAGAAATTCAAAGCCAGATTGCGCAGACGCTGATGCTGTTGCGCAAGAAGCTGGGGGTAAAGGACAAGACGCTCACAGCTTCGATCCGCAAGGCCAAACGGCGACTGCCACGCCGCATCTACAAACAGGCATTGTTATTGGCGCAGGCCGAGCCGATGGCCTCGCATCCCAAACTCCGGTTGGTTTTGGACAACCCCCGGCTGCTGCGTGCGTCCGAAGAGGTGCAAGAGCATCTGGGCGGCATCAATCTGGCAGATCGGCGTCTGGGATGGTTTCTGGGGATGCTGGGTGGTCTGGCCTTTAACCTGCTGGCCGTGATCGTGCTGCTGTTGGTTGTCCTGTGGTGGCAGGGATTTATCTGAGCCACTAGACACAAAAAAACGGCGCCCGATGGACGCCGCTTAGCTTGTAAGTTTTTGATCCGATTACAGGTTCGGGTAAATCGGGAAGCGGGCGCACAGCTCGGCCACTTCGGCTTTGACCTTGGCTTCGACAGCGCCGTTGCCCTCTTCGCCATTGGCGGCCAGACCGTCGACCACTTCGATGATCCAATCCGCGATCTGGCGGAATTCGACCTCGCCAAACCCACGGGTGGTTCCGGCGGGTGAGCCCAGACGGATACCGCTGGTGATGGTTGGCTTTTCCGGATCAAACGGCACGCCGTTCTTGTTGCAGGTGATATGCGCGCGGCCGAGGGCCTTTTCGGTCGCGTTGCCTTTGACGCCTTTGGGGCGCAGGTCGACCAGAACCACATGGGTGTCCGTGCCGTGGGTCACGGTATCCAGACCGCCCTTGATCAGCTGATCCGACAGCGCCTGCGCGTTGGTGATGACCTGCTGAATATAGGTCTTGAACTCGGGGCGCAGGGCCTCGCCGAACGCAACGGCTTTGCCGGCGATCACGTGCATCAGCGGGCCGCCCTGAATGCCGGGGAAGATTGCCGAGTTCACTTTCTTGGCGATCGCCTCGTCATTGGTCAGGATCATGCCGCCGCGCGGGCCGCGCAGGGTCTTGTGGGTGGTGGTGGTCGCAACATGTGCGTGCGGGAAGGGGCTGGGGTGTTCACCCGCCGCAACCAGACCGGCGAAATGCGCCATATCGACGTGCAGATAGGCGCCGACCATATCGGCAATCTCACGCATGCGGGCAAAGTCGATCTGGCGCGGGATGGCCGAACCGCCTGCGATGATCAGCTTGGGTTGATGCTCTTTTGCCAGCGCTTCAACCTGATCGTAGTCCAGCATGTTGTCCTGCTGACGCACGCCATACTGAACGGCCTTGAACCACTTACCCGACTGGTTAGGGGCCGCGCCGTGGGTCAGGTGGCCACCTGCGTCCAGGCTCATGCCCAGAATGGTGTCGCCGGGCTGGATCAGCGCCTGGAACACACCCTGGTTGGCTTGGCTGCCCGAGTTTGGCTGTACATTGGCGAAACCGCAGCCGAACAGTTCTTTGGCACGGTCGATGGCCAGATTCTCGGCAACGTCGACGAACTGGCAGCCGCCATAGTAACGGCGACCGGGATAGCCCTCGGCATATTTGTTGGTCATGACCGAGCCCTGCGCTTCCATCACGGCGGCAGAGACGATGTTCTCGGACGCGATCAGCTCGATCTCGTCGCGCTGGCGGCCCAGCTCGGATGTGATCGAGCCGAACAGCTCGGGGTCACGATCCGCAAGGGACTGGGTGAAAAAACCGGTATCACGAAGATTGGCGTTCATGGAGGGCTCCGCATGGCTGCAATAAACTTGCGGATTTCCTATCGGAAACTGCGCAGGCACAAAAGCATTAAAGCGACGATTTGGTATTCTGGGGCGTCAAGACTGGCCTATCGGGGAAAGGTATGTTTGTTTCGGAACCAAATGCGCAGCACTGGAAACCGGAATAAATGAAAAAGAGAATCGCCTTTCTGGCCAGCGACGTCCAAGTTGCGCAAGCTTCGCGGGACAGCCTTGTTCGCCGCTATGGAAACGCGGCTCCGCGTGATGCGGATGTGGTGGTTGCATTGGGCGGGGACGGGTTCATGTTGCACACGCTGCACAATATGCAGCATCTGGATACGCCGGTTTACGGTATGAACCGTGGCACCATCGGTTTCCTTATGAATGAGTTCCACGAAGACGACCTTCTGGAACGTCTTGAAGCCGCCGAGGAAGAGGTGATCAATCCGCTTGCGATGCAGGCCATGGATCAGGCCGGGAAACTGCACGAAGCACTGGCGATCAACGAAGTCTCGCTCTTGCGTGCGGGCCCTCAGGCCGCGCGGCTGAAGATCAGTGTGGATGGCCGGGTGCGCATGGCGGAACTGGTTTGTGACGGCGCGTTGCTGTCCACGCCTGCGGGATCGACCGCGTATAATTATTCGGCGCATGGGCCGATTCTGCCCATCGGCTCTGACGTGCTGGCGCTGACGGCGATTGCGGCGTTTCGGCCCCGAAGGTGGCGCGGGGCGTTGCTGCCCAAGATCGCTAAGGTGCGATTCGATGTGCTGGACGCCGATAAGCGGCCCGTGATGGCAGACGCGGATTCGGTGTCGTTTCCCGATATCGACTGGGTGGAAATCCGCTCGGAACCCTCAATCCAGCACCGAATTCTGTTTGATCCGGGCCATGGGCTGGAAGAACGCCTGATCTCGGAACAATTTACCTGAGTTATCAAAAAAATCGCGTTTTCTCTCTCTTGTGTGATCCAGTTCACAGGCGCGCGATTTACCGTTTGTTAATGTGAACTTGCCCGGACAACACGTCGAGGTGGGAGTGAGTGGCCACCAACCGGCGTTGTCGAACAGTGCGCAGTTTTCGCGCCGGCGAGGGTAGGTGGTGCTACGCTCGTTGTCAGACTTCCGGGCTTATTTTAGAAAGCGGACCCCGGGTACAATAGCCCGGGGTCAATTTCTTTGGTGGGGCCGGTTCAGGCCCCGTTCATCTTGTCCCAGAGCGGCAGACACATCTGGCCCACGCGGGCCTCAATCGCGGCGGCGGCGTCAACGGCCATATCCTCGCGCCAGCGACGGGCGGCGATCTGCACGTTGATGGGCTGCGGCCCTTGCGGCAGATCGGCCAGACGGGCCGGAACACAGGCGGCGGGCAGGCCCAGAAAGTTCATCGCATAAGAATAGACGGCGCAGCCCAGAACCTCGTGCACGCCTTCTGCGCCTTCGGTATCGCGGTCCGGCTTGAAGAACGGCTGCGGCATGAACGGGGACAGGACCAGCGGATAGTCCTGCAGGAACAGTGCCCATTCCCGCGCGTAGTGCGTGCGTTTGGCCATCATCTGCACCAGTTCGGTGCCTGTGATGGGGGGGAACTCCTGAAAATAGACCTCGAATATCTGGCGGATGGTGTCTGAACCTGCCGCTTCGATGTCGCCTTTCAGCAGGGTCAGAACCTCGCCCATCAAGCTGCGATAGCCTGTGCGCCCGCATTCGTACACATCGGGCAGACGGACCTCTTCCACCTGATAGCCTGCATCGTTTAGCGCGTCGCGGGCGGTGTCCAGCGCCTTGTCGACCTCGGGGTGGAGGGCATAGCCATAGGTTTCCTTGGTGAACGCCACTTTGATCGGGTCATCAGGCGCATCGCCGCGCCACGGCATAGGCACATGGAACGGATCGCGCGGGTCTGCGGCGATCAGGCTGGGCATCGACAGATGCAGATCGGCGGCCGAGCGCGTGATCAGACCCTGCACCGACATGGATTGAGCCAGCAGCCCACGTTCCACCTGCTGGCTTGGGTTCCACGCAGGCACCCGGCCCAGACCGGGTTTCACCGTGACCGCACCATTGGCCGCAGCCGGAAAGCGCAGGCTGCCGCCAATATCATTGCCATGCGCCAAAGCGCCGATCCCCGCCATCACGGCAGAACCGGCCCCACCGGACGATCCGCCGGGCGAGATATGGCGACCCCACGGATTATGCGTGCGACCGTGCAGAGGGTTGTCGGTATCCGCGCGAAACGAAAACTCGGGCGTGTTGGTTCGTCCGATCACCACGGCGCCCGCGTTCTGCAGGTTGCGCACGACGGGGGCGTCGTCCGGCGCGATGACATCTTTCAGCGCGACAACGCCGTTTGATGTGGCGTGCCCCGCTTGATCCACGTTGATCTTGATGGTGACCGGTACGCCGTGAAGGGCGCTGAGCGGGGCGCCCTGTGCGCGGGCCTTGTCCAGGTGTTGGGCGCGGTCCAGCGCCTGCGCGCTCAGATCCTCGACCACGGCGTTCAGGTCTGGATTGACCTGTTGCATGCGGTCGATTGAGCTGCGCACGGCGTCCTCGGCGCTCAGCTCGCCGTTGCGGGTCAGATCGGTCAGCTCAGTGGCGCTCAAACGCCAGATGTCGGAATGTGTCATGGGCCCTCGCTGTCTGAAACCGACAGTAGGGGCCTTGGGTCTGGTTGCAAGTGAAAGGCGCGGGCGATCCGTGACCGCCCGCCTTGCGTTTATTGGGCGTAACCCAAGGTTTTCAGGGCCACGGTGATCTCGTCCAGAATGGCCGGATCATCGATGGTTGCGGGCATCTTGTAGTCCTGACTGTCCGCAATCGACACCATCGTGCCGCGCAGGATCTTGCCCGAGCGTGTCTTGGGCAGACGATCCACGACGACAGCCTGTTTGAAGGCCGCAACCGGGCCGATCTTTTCGCGCACCAGCTTGACGACATCCTGCACGACTTCGCCGTGATCCCGATCACACCCGGCGTTCAGGCACAGGAAGCCAACGGGCATTTGCCCTTTCAACTGATCGGTCACGCCGATCACGGCGCATTCGGCGACATCGGGGTGGGCGGCCAGAACCTCTTCCATCCCGCCGGTGGAAAGGCGGTGACCCGCGACGTTGATCACGTCATCGGTGCGCGCCATGATGTAAAGGTATCCGTCCTCATCAATCATGCCCGCATCGCCGGTTTCATAGTATCCGGGGAAGTGGTTCAGGTAAGAGCTTTTGAACCGCTCTTCGGCGTTCCACAGCGTCGACAGAGTGCCCGGCGGCAGCGGCAGTTTGACGGCAATCGCGCCCAGCTCACCGGGTTTCATCGGGTGGCCGCCTTCGTCCAGAATCTGCACGTCATAGCCCGGCATCGGCTTGGCCGGAGAGCCCAGCTTGATCGGCAGTTCCTCGATCCCCAGCGGGTTGCCCGCGATGGCCCAGCCGGTTTCGGTCTGCCACCAGTGGTCGACCACCGGAACATTCAGCGCCTTCTGGGCCCATTCAATCGTATCCGGGTCGGCACGTTCACCGGCCAGGAACAGGGCGCGCAGGTTGGACAGGTCGTATTTGCCGATCATCTCGCCCTTGGGGTCTTCGCGCTTTACCGCGCGGATCGCGGTGGGGGCGGTGAAAAAGCTTTTGACGTTGTGCTCATCGATCACGCGCCAGAAGGTGCCTGCATCGGGGGTGCCGACGGGTTTGCCCTCGAACACGATGGTGGTGCTGCCGTTGATCAGCGGTGCGTAGCAGATATAGGAATGCCCCACGACCCAGCCCACATCGGACGCGGCCCAGAACACATCGCCTGCATCCACGTCATAGATGTTTTTCATCGTCCAGTTCAGCGCAACCAGATGGCCTGCGGTGGGGCGCACAACCCCTTTGGGCGATCCCGTGGTGCCCGAAGTGTACAGGATATAGGCCGGGTCATTGCCATCGACCGGAACGCAATCGGCAGGTTCGACACCGTATTGGAACCCGTGCCAGTTATAGTCGCGTCCTTCGACCAACTGGGCCACTTCCTGTTCGCGCTGGAAGATCACGCAGAAATCGGGCTTGTGGGTCGCCAGATCAATCGCGCCGTCCAGCAGGGGTTTGTAATGCACCACGCGACCCGGCTCCATCCCGCAAGAGGCGGCGATGATGGCCTTGGGTTTGGCATCGTCGATGCGCACCGCCAGTTCGTTGCTGGCAAAACCGCCAAACACGACCGAGTGCACGGCCCCCAGACGGGCACAGGCCAGCATCGCCTCAAGGGCTTCGGGGATCATCGGCATATAGATGATAACGCGGTCGCCCTTTTCGACCCCTTTGTCCCGCAGAGCCCCGGCCAGTGTGGCCACGCGGTTGCGCAGCTCGACATAAGAAATCTCACGCTTGGTGTGGGTGATGGGGCTGTCATATATGATGGCGGTCTGTTCACCCCGGCCGTTTTCCACGTGGCGGTCGACAGCATTCCAGCAGGTGTTGACCCGCGCATCGCTATACCATTCGTACAGAGGGGCCTTGTCGCCAAACAGCGCTTTGGACGGAGGGCGGACCCAATCGATGCCCTGCGCGGCCTCCATCCAGAATGCCTCCGGGTCGGATTTCCAGCTGTCGTAAACGTCCTGATAAGCCACGTTGGTCTCCTCCTAAATCTCCTTGCAAACTGTGTAAGGGGGGCAGAGGGGCGCACACAAGCGAGGGACCTAACGGAGCGTCACTTTATCGCAAAATATTTGCAAGCTTCGCTAAAGTGACCTGCAAATTTTTGCAAAGTGAATTTAGGGGGCAAATTTTAGGGGATAATTTACCGGTTTTTGCAAATCTGCAAAGTTTCCGCGCGGGGAATCAGGGTATTGCCCTCGGGCGTCTATTCAAGCGCCCGAGGGTTTATTGATCGTTTATCCGTAATGTGTCACTGGCGTTCCGGCGATGGCGGCCATATTCAGCAGACCACGTGCCGTGATCGACGGTGTCACGATATGCGCCTTGTTGCCCATGCCCATCAGGATCGGTCCGACCTCAAGACCGTCTGCCTTCATCTTCAGGATATTGCGCACGCCGCTTGCGGCATCTGCATGGGCAAAGATCAGGACATTCGCAGCACCGGTCAGGCGTGAATTCGGGAAGATCCGCGACCGCAGTTCCGGGTCCAGCGCCACATCCAGATTCATTTCCCCTTCGTAGGTGAAGTCGCGCGGCTCGGAATCGAGGATTTCCAGCGCGGCGCGCAGGCGTTTACCGGAGCCTTCGGCCTGATTGCCGAACTGGGACTGCGAACAGAAGGCGATCTTTGGCTCAATCCCGAACCGGCGCACGTGGCGCGCGGCACCGATTGTGGATTCGGCCAGTTCCTCGGGTGTTGGCAACTGCCGCACATGGGTATCGGCAATGAACAAGGGGCCGTCCTCAAGGATCATCAGGGACAACGCGCCGTGCGGGCGCAGGTCGCCATCGGCCAGAACCTGCTGCACATAATTCAGATGCCAGCGGTATTCGCCGAACGTACCGCAGATCATGCTGTCGGCCTCGCCACGCTGGACCATGATTGCGGCAATTGCCGTGTTATTGGTGCGCATGATGGCCTTTGCCAGATCGGGGCTGACGCCCCGGCGTTGCATGATCTCGTGGTACGAGTTCCAATAATCGTAATAGCGCGGGTCATTGTGAGGGTTCACGATCTGGAAATCCTCGCCGGGTCGGACTGTCAGGCCCAAACGTTCACACCGGGCGCTGATCACGTCCGGACGGCCAATCAGGATGGGGGTTTCCGGGGTTTCTTCCAGAATGGCCTGCGCGGCGCGCAGAACGCGTTCATCCTCGCCCTCGGCAAAGACGATCCGGCGGGCGGCGGCGGCGGCGGCCTCGAACACGGGTCGCATCAGCAGGGCCGACTTGAACACGGTCTGGTTCAGACGTTCTTTATAGACCTCGATGTCTTCGATCGGGCGTTTGGCCACGCCGCTTTCCATCGCCGCCTTGGCCACAGCCGAGGAGACGACGCCCACCAAACGCGGGTCGAATGGTTTGGGAATAAGGTAATCTCGCCCAAAGGTCAGCTGCTCACCCTTATAGGCGGCTGCCGCCTCGGCGCTGGTGGTGGCGCGGGCCATTTCGGCGATGCCGTCCACACAGGCAATCTGCATCTCATCATTGATCTCGGTCGCGCCCACGTCCAGCGCACCCCGGAAGATGAAGGGGAAGCACAGAACGTTGTTGACCTGATTGGGAAAGTCACTGCGTCCGGTGGCGATGATCGCATCCGGCGCAACCTCACGCGCGGCCTGAGGCAGAATTTCGGGTGTCGGATTTGCCAGCGCAAAGATGATCGGGCGGCTGGCCATCTTTGCCACCATCTCGGGCTTGAGCACATTGGGGCCGCTGAGGCCAAGGAACAGGTCGGCCCCGTCAATTACGTCATCCAAAGTGCGCAAATCCGATTTCTGCGCAAACTGATCCTTGTGGGGGTTCATATCTTCGGTGCGGCCCTCATAGACCAGACCTTCAATGTCGCACAGCCAGATATTCTCGCGCTTGACGCCCAGTTTCATAAGCATGCTGAGACAGGCGATACCTGCCGCGCCGCCACCGGTTGAGACGACTTTGATATCTTCGAATTTCTTGCCTGCCACGTGCAGCGCGTTCTTTGCAGCCGCCCCCACGACAATGGCGGTGCCGTGCTGGTCATCGTGAAAGACCGGGATGTTCATCCGCTCACGGCACAGTTTTTCTACTATGAAACAGTCAGGGGCTTTGATGTCTTCCAGATTGATCGCCCCAAAGGTTGGCTCCAGCGCGCAGACAATATCGGCCAGCTTTTCCGGGTCGGGCTGGTCGACCTCGATATCGAAACAGTCGATCCCGGCGAATTTCTTGAACAGGACGGCCTTGCCCTCCATCACCGGTTTTGAGGCCAGCGCCCCGATATTGCCCAGCCCCAGAACCGCCGTGCCGTTCGACACAACCGCCACAAGATTGCCCCGTGCCGTATAGCGTTCGGCATTGTCGGCGTCTGCCTTGATCTCAAGGCTGGCCTCAGCCACGCCCGGAGAATACGCGCGCGCCAGATCGCGACCGTTTGCCATGGGCTTGGTCGCCTTGATCTCAAGCTTTCCGGGTTTTGGATGGGCGTGATAGTCAAGCGCGGCCTGCCGCAGGCTGGGTGTATCCGACATTGTCGTTTCAGCTCCTTTTGGAATTTGATTTAGCCTTAAACTAAATTTTCAGACTTGGCTACGTTGCGTCACTTGTGGGCGGGAAACCGGCTGATTTGTCGCTGCGGTTGATTTCTATCACAAAAGATTTATGGTCCCGCGACCTTCTATCCCACAGTTGTTTCGCTCCGAGAAGACCGGCATGAACCCCAAAGAAAACCTTCGAACAGGTGCAAACCTGCCTGCGTCCACACCGAGTTTCGGTACGGATCGGTTCGCTTTTCGGACAGCTATTGTGGCTGCGGTTATTGTACTGTGTGCCATCTCGATCTGGCCGATGCAGGCGGCGGTGTTCAATCAGGAAGGCGGGTTGATCGAGACAGCATCAGCGGCGGCTTTGCTGGTTGCCGGACTGGCAGCGTTGTACCGCTATCGCGGCCTAAGCCGCCTGTATATCGGTGTGGTTCTGTTGCTGCTGGCTGAGCGAGAGCTTGAGGCGGACATCTATGCTGTGGACACGGTGCCGTACCAAGTCCTGAATGGTTTGGACGGTTTGCTGGACATGACACTCGTGCGTGTCGTGCTGGCGGTGATCGTGTTGGGCGGGGTCGCGTGGCACGGTGTGCCAACCGCATGGCGCGCGTTGAAAGAGCGTGCGCCGTTCCTGCTGGTGTTCTTCATTGCGGGCATGTGCGCCGTGGTCGCGCAAGGGCTTGAGGAAATCAGCAGCGCGTTGAGCGATACCATGTCTGCGACTATGGCGACCCGGCTTTTCGTTTTGGAAGAAACGCTTGAGATGTTCTTTTCGATTGGCATTTTGGCCGCTGTTCTGATCGGATGGCCAAAATCCAAGACCGAAGAGACTTCGAATGACCCAAAGCCAGACCCAAGCTGAGATTCGCCTGCCTACGCAGGAACTGCGCGACGACATCCCGTTCTATACCAAGGTGCTGGGGATGCGCATGGATATGATCTATCCGGCGGATGACCCGCGGGTCGCAGTCTTTTCGGGTCATGGGCTGCGCTTGCGGATAGAAAAAGATGCACCCGAGACCCCCGGCACGCTGCGCATTCTGACCGATAACCCGGATGATTTCGCGGACGGTCAGCGCAGCCTTGTTGCGCCGAACGGGACGCGGGTGGAAATTGATGAACTGAACCCGCCCATGGTCATGCCCGATACGGTGCATTCCTTTGTTGTGCGCAGGCTCAAGGATCAGGCCCCATGGATCATTGGCCGCGCCGGGATGCACTATCGCGATCTGGTGCCGGACCGGCTGGGCGGGTCGATCATCGCCAGCCACATTCGCATCCCCGATGGCGGGCCGGTGCCGGATATGGTGCATTTTCATAGGGTCGGGTTTCAGCTTATCTTCTGCATCCACGGCTGGGTCGATGTGGTCTACGAGGATCAGGGCGACAAGATGCGCCTGACTGCAGGCGATTGCTTTATCCAACCGCCGGAAATCCGCCACCGCGTGCTGGAAGCATCGGACAATGTGCAGGTGATCGAGATCGGAGTGCCCGCCGAACATGTCACCGAGATCGATCACGACATGGCCCTGCCGACCCCACATTATCGCCCCGATCGCGAATGGCAGGGGCAGCGGTTCGTCTTCAATCAGGCCAAGGGTGCGGATTGGGTGCCCTTCCGCCTGCCGGGCTATGTCTGCCGTGACACGACCATCGCTGCGAACACCAAGGGCGTGGCTGGGGTGCAGGTCGTGCGCAAAGGGCAGGGCGACCCGCAATGGGCCGCACATGACACCGATATTCACTTTACCTTTGTCATGGACGGGCAGGTCACGCTTGAGGGCGAGGGCCGCGATCCGTTCCGGTTGGAGCAGGGCGACGCCTTTGTGATCCCGCCGGGCATGCGGACGCGGCTGTCCGATCCGTCGGACGATGTCGAATTGCTTGAGGTCACGCTGCCCGGTACGTTCAACACGACGCTGGGGTAAGAAAACTTCGGTCCGGGGCTTCAACTCGGGGGTCAGTTTCCGCTAGTGTGCAAATTTCTGACCATATGATCAAAAATTGGGGAATCGCCATGAGCCTGAAAGACGCCGCCCTGTCCGTTCGTGAAAACGCCTATGCGCCCTATTCGAAATTCAAGGTCGGGGCCGCGATCCGGTCGGAAACGGGCGTGGTTTATTCCGGCTGCAATGTCGAAAACGTGGCTTATCCCGAAGGCACCTGTGCCGAGGCCGGCGCCATCGCCGCCATGGTTGCCGCCGGTGAGCAGGCGCTGACCGAGGTCTATGTGGTCGCCTCTTCCCCGCAACCGGTGCCGCCTTGTGGCGGGTGCCGGCAGAAACTGGCCGAATTCGGCAAGCGTGACGTCAAGGTGACGCTGGCCACAGTGGATGGGTCGGAATTCGAAACAACCATCGGTGATCTTCTGCCGGGCGCTTTTGACGCCTCACATATGGAGTGAGCAGATGGACGCCCGCTCGATCATCGCGAAGCTGCGCCGGGGGCAGGTGCCCTTGGGCGAGGAGCTTACGTGGTTCGCCCAAGGTTTGGCCGATGGTGGCGTGAGCGATGCGCAGGCCGGGGCCTTTGCCATGGCGGTCTGCATGGGCGGGCTGGGTGCGCAGGGCCGCGCCGACCTGACCCTTGCCATGCGCGACAGCGGCGACGTTCTGACATGGGACGTCGATGGCCCGGTGATCGACAAACACTCGACCGGAGGGGTGGGGGACAGTGTCAGCCTCGTGCTCGCCCCCGCGCTGGCTGAACTTGGGGCCTATATCCCGATGATCTCGGGGCGCGGGCTGGGCCATACAGGTGGGACGCTGGACAAGCTTGAGGCGATCCCCGGTGTGACCACTCAGGTCAGTGAAGATCGTCTGGCGCAGATTCTGCACGACACTGGGGCAGCGATTGTCGGTGCGACGGGTCAGATCGCCCCGGCGGATAAGCGTCTCTATGCGATCCGCGATGTCACGGCGACGGTCGAAAGCCTGGATTTGATCACCGCCTCGATCCTGTCCAAGAAACTGGCCGCCAGCCCTCAGGCGTTGGTGCTGGATGTCAAAGTGGGCTCTGGCGCGTTCATGAAAACCCATGAGGATGCGCGCAATCTGGCGCAGGCCCTGACCCAGACGGCAAACGCCGCCGGATGCCGGACCTCGACAGTGATTACCGACATGAACCAGCCTCTGGCCCCCGCGCTGGGCAACGCGCTAGAGATCTGCGAGGTGATGAAGGTGCTCACCAGCGGCCAAAACGCGCCATTGGCCGAGATTTCCGCAGAATTGGGCGGCGTTGTGTTGGCTGACGCCGGTATGGTTGCAACGGTGGACGAAGGCCGCGACAAGGTGGCCGAGGTGATCCGCGACGGTCGCGCGGCCGAGCGGTTCGGCCGCATGTTGGCCGCCGTGGGCGCACCGCTGCAATTTGTCGACAACTGGTCACGCTATCTGCCCGAAGCCAGTGTCATCCTTGAGGTTCCCGCACCAAGCGAAGGCTATGTGACCGCGATGGATGGCGAAGCGCTGGGTCTGGCCGTCGTCGCGCTGGGCGGCGGACGACAGGTCGAGGATGACGTGATCGATCCGGCCGTGGGGATTTCCGATATCGTGCGGCTGGGCGACAAGTTGGACAAAGGCGCGCCCTTGGCCGTGATCCACGCGGCGCGCGAGGATGCGGCGCAGCAGGCGGCGCAGGCGGTCCAACAAGCGATCAGCCTCGGGCCCGAAAGCCCGTCTCTGCCCGGGATCGTGCATGAAAGGATCACCGCATGACCCGTGCGTTTTTGGTGGTGATGGATTCAGTCGGCATCGGCGGCGCGCCGGATGCAGATCGTTTTTTCAACGGGGATGTGCCCGACACCGGGGCCAACACGCTGGCTCATATTGCGCAGGCCTGTGCCGAAGGGCGGGCAGAGGATGGTCGTTCCGGCCCGCTGCACCTGCCGCATCTGGACGCGTTGGGATTGGGGGCGGCCACCCGTCTGGCCTCTGGCGCGGACACGCCGGGGCTGGGGGCGGATGCATCGGGCCTGTGGGGCTGTGCGCGGGAACATTCGCCGGGCAAGGACACACCCTCGGGCCATTGGGAACTGGCCGGGCTGCCGGTGCCGTGGGACTGGTATTACTTTCCCGACGCCAAGCCATCCTTCCCCGCTGATCTGAGCCGCGCCGCGGCGCTGGCGGCTGGTACGGACGGTATTCTGGGCGATTGTCACGCCTCAGGCACCGCGATCATCGCCGACCTTGGGGCCGAGCATATGCGGACCGGCTGGCCCATCTGCTATACCTCGGCGGACAGCGTCTTTCAGATCGCCGCGCATGAGGAACACTTTGGCCTCGACCGTCTGCTGGATATGTGCCGCACGCTGGCCCCAAGCCTGCACGCGATGAAAGTGGGTCGGGTGATCGCGCGGCCTTTCGTGGGAACGCAGGAAAAGGGCTTCACCCGCACCAGCAATCGCAAGGATTTCGCCATCCTGCCGCCCGCGCCGGTTCTGACCAACTGGGTGCAGGACGCCGGGCGGCGCGTTCATGCGGTGGGCAAGATCGGTGACATCTTTTCGATGCAGGGGATCGACACGCTGCGCAAAGGCTCGGATGCCGAGCTGATGGGGCACCTATCTGATCTGGTCGATGGGGCCGAAGAGGGCAGCCTGACCTTCGCCAATTTCGTGGAATTCGACAGCCTCTATGGTCACCGTCGCGACATCAGCGGCTATGCACGTGCGTTGGAATGGTTCGACCGGGAAATCGGGAAGATCATCGCTCGCCTACGCCCCGGCGACCTGATGCTGCTAACCGCGGACCATGGCAACGATCCCAGCTGGATCGGCACCGACCATACGCGTGAACAAGTGCCGGTGCTGATCGCAGGTCAAGGCACGGGCCAATTCGGTGCGGTCAATTTCGCCGACATCGCCGCCAGCATTGCGCATCACCTGAGCATTCCGGCGCAAGGACCGGGAAAGAGTTTTTTATGAACGTCGCAGACCTGCCCAAGATCGAATTGCACCTGCATCACGAAGGCGCGGCCCCGCCCGCGTTCATCCGGCAGTTGGCCCATGAAAAGCGCATCGACCTGAGCGGGATTTTCAAACCCGACGGCAGCTATGATTTCCGCGATTTCGCCCATTTCCTCAGCGTGTACGAGGCCGCCTGCGAAGTGCTGAAATCGCCCGAGGATTTCCGCCGCCTGACACTGGCCATTCTTGAGGAAAGTGCAGCGAATGGGGTGGTCTATTCGGAGACCTTCCTCAGCCCCGATTTCTGCGGCGGCGGCGACCTGCATGCGTGGCGCGATTACCTGACCGCCATTCAGGACGCGGCGGACGAGGCCGAGCGTAAATTCGACATCACCCTGCGTGGCGTTGTCACCTGCGTGCGCCATTTCGGCCCCGAGCAGGCCAAGATCAGCGCCCGCTGCGCGGCGGAAACGGCGGGCGACTGGATTACCGGTTTTGGCATGGGCGGCAATGAGGCTACGGGCGCGCAGGGCGACTATAAATGGGCCTTTGATTGTGCGCGCGAGGCCGGATTGCGCCTGACTACCCACGCCGGAGAGTTCGGCGGCCCCGAAAGCGTGCGCGATGCGATCCGCGATCTGGGGGTGGAGCGTGTGGGCCACGGTGTGCGCGCCATCGAAGACCCCGACCTGATCCGCGAAATTGTCGACCGCGACATCACGCTTGAGGTTTGCCCCGGCTCGAACGTGGTGCTGGGGCTCTACCCGGATTTCACGGCCCATCCCATCGCGAAACTGCGCGATGCGGGGGTCAAGGTCACGGTCTCAACTGATGACCCGCCGTTTTTCCATACCACTATGCGGCGTGAATATGAGATGTTGGCGCAAGCCTTCGGCTGGGAGGCCGAAGACTTTGCCGCCCTGAACGAAACCGCCCTGAACGCGGCCTTTTGCGATGACAAGACCCGCGCGCGGGTCAAGACAAGACTGGAGAGATCATGAGCGAACACCTGACCGTCGTTGACCACCCGCTGGTGCAGCACAAACTGACGCTCATGCGGGACAAGGGCACCTCGACCGCCGTGTTCCGGCAATTGCTGCGCGAGATTACCCTGCTGCTGGCCTATGAGGTCACGCGTGAGCTGAAGCTGACCACCCGCCATATCGAAACCCCGATGGAGGAAATGGACGCCCCCATACTGGCGGGCAAGAAACTGGCGCTGGTGTCGATCCTGCGGGCCGGGAATGGCATGCTGGACGGGGTGCTGGAACTGATCCCCTCGGCCCGTGTGGGTTTTGTCGGCCTCTACCGGGATGAGGAAACGCTGAAACCCGTTCAGTATTATTTCAAAGCGCCCGAGGGGCTGAAGGACCGTCTGGTGATTGCCGTGGATCCGATGCTGGCCACGGGTAACAGCTCGGCCGCGGCGATTGATCTGCTGAAAGAGGCGGGGGCGACCGACATTCGATTCCTGTGCCTGCTGGCCGCGCCCGAAGGGGTGGCGCGCATGAAAGAAGCCCACCCGGATGTGAAAATCGTCACCGCCGCACTGGATCGCGAGCTGAATTCCAAGGGCTATATCATGCCCGGCCTTGGCGATGCGGGCGACCGGATGTTCGGAACCAAATAGCCTATTCGCCGCAGATGTTTTGCAGCCGGACCCAATCGCGGTCCGGCAAAACCTGCTGCATCGGACGGCCCGCCATCGGGTCGGCCTCGATCAGGCCCAGCACTGTTTCGCCGGTGACATCCATGGCATAGGCAAACGGCGTTGACGGCAGGGCCGCCTGCGCAAAGACCTGCAGCAAATCATCATCGGGCAGCGAAGGGCGGGGTTCTGACAGAACCTGTTCGGTATAGGTGTCGATGATTTCGGGCGTCAGCTCTCCGGTGGTCAGCAGACGGAAGGCGGTGGCCGATCCGGTGCGATCCAGCAAATCCTCAAGCGGGTCCTGCGCCTCGGACCGGGCGCGCTCGGCGATGATATAACCTGCGGCGACCGAGGGGTCCTCATGATCCTCGACCAGAGCGCGGTTCAGCAAAAAAATCCCGCCCGGCAGGCTGAGGCTGCTTTGCACACCGGCGGGCAGGATGATGACTTCGCGAACTCCGGTGCGCGCGGCCAGTTGATCCAACGCGGGTTTTGCATCTTCCGAGGTGCAGGCGCGGCCCGAAACCCGCTCGATCCGTTGCAGGATCGTGTTGCCGATATCCTGGCGCTTGATCTCGGGCACCACGGTCACAACATGCTTCTGCAGGGCAGCAGGCATCCACAGCAACAACAGCACAACCACCGCCGCCACAACGCCCGCCACGCTGACCCATCGCAACCGGCCCGGATGGGGTCGCGCCTTGTCGATGGCGCGCTGCAGGCGGTCTATGGCCTCGATCATAGTGGTTTCGGTTTCTTCCAACTCCAGCGTTTCGTCCGGGTCACCGTCGGGATTGAAAATGGCAGGAAAACTGCCCGGATTCTGGCGCACCAGCGCGGCCAGCGACCAATGGGTCAGCGCCTGTTCGTTGAAGTCCGAAATGGTCAACGTCGCCTCACCCAGAGACGCCACAACCTCGCGCCGCTGAACATCGGGCGAGGGGCGCCACAGACCGGTGGCTTCGATCCGCTGGTACTGTTTAAGGGCCGTCTTCAAGATGAGATATGCTCGTGATTATTTTGACTTAGCTTAGCATGGGAATTTCCGGCGGCGCAAACCTGTTGCGCCCCGATTGGGAAATGTGCTGGATAAAACCAGACACGGCAATTCCGCCGGTGTCCAATACTCTAAGACCGGGGCCGGAATGCAGGCGGATACTCAGACCTCACCGATTTTGGCCTCGGCGCTGATGGTGGGCGCTATGGCGATCATCGGGGTGATCGATAACGTTGTCATCCTGCTGGCCGAAACAATTGGCCTATGGCAATTCCATTTAAGCCGCGCTGTTCTGATGTTGCCGTTGATTGCGTGTCTGTCGGTTTTGGGAATGGGTACGATGCGCCCGCGACGGCTGGGGCCCGTGATCCTGCGCAGCGTGCTGATCACGGTGGCGATGCTGTTTTACTTTGCGTCTCTGGCGCTGATGCCGATTGCGCAGGCGCTGGCGGGGCTGTTCACGTCTCCGATCTTCGTGCTGCTGGTTTCAGCCGTCGCGATGGGGCAGAGGATTGGCCCCTGGCGCATTCTGGCAGTTGTGATCGGGTTCACCGGGACCTTGTGTGTGCTGCAGCCCAACCCCTATGAGTTCGATGCCCGAACCCTGCTGCCGGTGGCCGGAGGGTTCTTTTACGCGCTCAGCTCGATCATCACCCGCAGCCACTGTGCGCAGGAAAGCACTGTGGCGCTGCTGGCGGCAATGGTCACCACGCTGGGATTGGCCGGCGCAATCGGTCTGACTGCGTTTTCCCTTGTGCCCCATTCCTTTGCCGACGGATTCGTTACGCGGGGGGTGGTATGGCAGATGCAACCGGCGCTGCCCTGGATCATCGTACAGGCGGTTGGTTCGACGATTGCGGTCTTTATGCTGATCAAATCTTATCAGGTGGGCGAGACCTCGTACGTGGCCGTATTCGAATACTCGGTCATGATCTTTGGGCCGCTTTTTGCCTGGGTTGCTTTGGGTCAGGCCATCGGTGTGATGCAGATCGCTGGTATCGGCCTGATTGCGGCGGCTGGTGCCTTGTTGGGCTGGCGCGCGTCTGTGGCGAAGGTGGTCGCATGATCATTTCGCGCGGGCGTAACTATGTGTTTGTTCATATCCCCAAGACGGGGGGAACGTCGTTGGCCCAAGCGCTGGAAACACGGGCGATGAAAGACGACATCCTGCTGGGCGACACGCCCAAGGCTCTCAGGCGACGCAAGCGGGCCAAGGCGCTGACGGGCAGGGGACGGTTGTGGAAACATTCAACACTGACTGATATCGACGGCGTTCTGTCGCTGTCCGAACTGGAAGAGATGACCGTATTCACCATGGTGCGAAACCCCTGGGACCGGATCGTCAGCTATTATCACTGGCTGCTCGAACAAAGCTTTGATCACCCCATGGTGACGCTCGCAAAATCCCTGTCCTTCAAGGGCTTTGTACAACACTCGGATGTTCTGCGGTCTTTTCGGCGCAGCCCTGCGCGCCATTATGTGACGCGGGCCGACGGGGCCGAGCAATGCCAGTTCTTCATAAGGTTGGAGTGGTTTGAAGAGGATGCGGGCCCGCTATTCGATCTGCTTGGGTTTGACGTTGCTTTGCCGCACCTCAATCGTTCGAGCCGCGACGCGGATTGTCGCGGCTATTTTGACGACAGGGCTGCCGAGCTGGTGGCCGATGCCTGTGCCGAGGATATCGCCAGATTCGGCTACACGTTTGATCAGAAGACTGTGCGATAGTTTCCAATATTTAATCAATATTGATTTAAGTTGCGGTTTTGTTTGTGATTTTTGCCAAAAAATGGCTCAGATTAACCCAAATTGGGCCACAATATGTCAAAAATAAGCCCTCTCACTAAAACCTGTGCTAAAGCTCAATTGTAGTTTTTTATGAGTAACAAGTGGGTTCTGTGGTGTTGAAAGTAGACAGTGTTATTGATTTTGCAGAGCGTTCCGAATTCCAGGGCAATGCAGAGCAGCATTCCGCGTTGAACGCGCGCCGTGGCGGTCTGGTTCACGGAACCAAAGTCTCAACCAAAAGCGGCTGGAAACTTGTCGAAGAGATCGAGGCCGGTGACCTCATTCGCACCATGGACAATGGGTTCCAACCCGTTAGCCGCGTCGCGATTGATGGAATCACGGTTCCGCCGGGCGAGACGAAGTCCGAAAACATGCCGATCCGGGTGCCGACGCATGCAGCGTATAACGGTCGCCCCGTCTGGCTGATGCCCGAACAGGGCGTGGCGCTGGACAACACCAAGCTTGGCCATGATCCCATCAAACTGCCGGTCAGCCTGCCTGTTGTGTCGGCCCGGTTGCTAAGCGGTATGTTCCGGATCACATCGGATGTGCCCGCGTCCTATTTCGACATCAGCACCCTGTTTTTCGAACAGGATGAGGTGATCTATATCGAGGGCGGCTTCCGCGCCTTTTGCCCCTCGGGCCGGTTTGGATCGCGCAATACACCCGGTCGCGCCTCGTATGAGGTTGTGGCCGCAGAGTCGGCGACCGAACTGATGTATCTGACGGCTCGGCGCAACGATATCGCGGTTCTGGCGAATTCGCTGGGATCCCTGCCTGCGCCGGTTTTCGATCATCCGATTGTGCCGATCAGGCCGGTAAAAGGCGCGCGGCGTCCCGGTCGCCCCGGTCGTCCGACCATGATGATCTGATTAAAGCGTCTCAAGTTTAACCCGAAACGCTTGCTAGGGACCTATCTGTACCTACAAAGAAACGCTGGCGCATGGGGGCATGCGCCAGCGTTTTGTCTTTAGGCTGCTTTGGCTTCGGGGTCGAACCTACCGTAAAAGCTCTGCCCTTTGTCGGCCATTTCACGCAGCAGCGTTGGGCAGGCAAAACGTTCGCCGTATTTTTCCGACAGTTGATCGCAGCGCTCGGCCGCGTAGGGCGTGCCGATGATGTCCAGCCAGCTCAGCGGGCCACCGGACCATGGCGCAAAGCCCCAGCCCAGAATTGCACCCACATCGCCTTCGCGGATATCCTCCAGCACGCCTTCCTCCAGCGCGCGGACCGCTTCCAGTACCTGTGCGAACATCAGGCGTTCCTGCACTTCGATCAGATCGGGCTGATCTTCGGCATGGGGGTACTTTTCGGCCAGACCTTTCCAATATTCGACGCGCTTGCCCTTGTCATCATAGTCAAAGAACCCGGCATTGGCCTTGCGGCCAAGACGGCCCTCAGCCTCCATCCAGAAGATCAGATCATCCGCAGGGCTTTCGGGATAGGCGTCGCCCATGGCGGCTTTGGTCGCACGTGCGATCTTGGCCCCCAGATCAATCGAGGTTTCGTCATTCAACTGGATCGGCCCCACGGGGAAGCCAAGCTGACGCGCGGCATTGTCGATCAACACAGGGCTGACGCCTTCGGTGATCATCCGCAGACCTTCGTTGATATACGGAATGATGCAGCGGTTGGCGTAGAAGAACCGCGCATCGTTGACCACGATCGGCGTCTTGCGGATCTGGCGCACATAGTCCAGCGCCTTGGCCACCGCGCGATCTCCGGTTTCGCGGCCTTTGATGATCTCAACCAGGAACATCTTCTCAACCGGTGAGAAGAAGTGGATGCCGATGAACTGATCCGAACGCACGCTCGCCTTGGCCAGATCGGTGATTGGCAGGGTCGAGGTGTTCGAGGCAAAGATGCAATCCTCGGGGATGATCGCCTCAACCTTTTTGGTCATCTCGGCCTTGACACCCATATCCTCGAACACCGCTTCGATGATCAGGTCGCAGCCCTTCAGGTGATCCAGATCGGGCGTCGCGGTGATGCGCGCCAGCATGGCCTGTTTCTTGTCTTCGGTGACTTTGCCGCGCTTCATGCCTTTGTCCAGATAGGCTTCGGTATAGGCTTTGCCCTTGTCCGCTGCTGCCTGATCCCGGTCGACCAGAACAACCTCCATCCCGGCCTGGGCCGAGACCAACGCGATGCCCGCACCCATCATGCCCGCGCCCAGAACGCCGATCTTCTTGACCGACTGATCCGGTACACCGGCAGGACGCACCGCACCTTTTTCCAGCGCTTCCTTGTTCAGGAACAGCGACCGGATCATCGCGCCCGAGGAGGGGTTCATCAGGACGGATGTGAACCATCGCGCCTCGATCTTCAGCGCAGTGTCGAAATCGACCAGCGCGCCTTCATAGACCGCGCTCAGCAACGCTTTGGCCGCGGGGAAGGCACCTTGGGTCTTGCCGTTGACCATGGCCGAGGCCCCGACGAAGTTCATGAACCCTGCGGGGTGGTACGGAGCACCACCGGGCATTTTATAGCCCTTGGCGTCCCACGGCTTGACCAGATCCGCGTCTTTCGCGTTCAGCACCCATTCCTTTGCGGCGGCAACCGGATCGGCGGCGATCTCGTCGATGTAACCTGCGCCCTTTGCTTTCTTGACGTCCAGCATCTTGCCTTCCAGCAGCAGCGGAGCCGCAGCAATCGCGCCCACCTTGCGGACCATCCGTGTGGTGCCGCCCGCGCCGGGGAAGATGCCGACCATGATCTCGGGCAGGCCATATTTTGCCTTGGGGTTCTCGGCGGCAAAGATGCGGTGCGTGGACAGCGGCAACTCCATCCCGATGCCTGCGGCGGTGCCGGGCAGGGCGGTCGCGATGGGCTTGCCACCTTTCTTGGTCTTTGGGTCCATGCCCGCCAGTTCGATCTTGCGCAGCAGGGCGTGCATTTGCATCGTGCCCTCAAACAGGCCCTTGGCCGGATTGTCGCCCGCCTGTTCCTTCATCACGGCCAGGAGGTTCAGGTCCATGCCGCCCGCAAACGACCCCTCTTTGCCCGAGGTCAGGACGATGCCCTTGACCCCCTCATCTGCCAGCGCCTTATCGATCAGGTCGCTCAGCTGGGCCAGCCCGTCAAAGGACATTACGTTCATCGTTTTGCCCGGAACGTCCCAGGTGATCGTGGCGACGCCGTCTGCGTCTTTGCTGAGGGTGAATTCAGTCATTGTCATCTCCAATCTGGTCAGCCGTCAGCGGGCTGCCATCCTTGCGAGTGAAGGAGAATCCGTTCTCGTCATCCTTCACCATCATGTCTAGGTCGCTGTAAAAAGCAGTTTCCGTCGGGGTCCGAGTGCCCACCACCAGAAAGGTCGCGGGCGCATCGGTTTTGTTCACAAGGTGATGGCCGTTGGGCTCACCCGCGGGCCAGGCGGCGCAATCGCCGGGCTGCATCTCATGCTCACCATCGTCATCAATCAGCACGCAGGTGCCGCTGAGCATGATTGCAAACTCGTCCTGCTCCATATGGTAATGGCGCAGCGAAGACATTCCCTGCGGTTCCAGCCGCACGATGTTGACCCCGTATTGGGTCAGCCCGCCCGCATCACCGATACGCTGAACAAAACGACCCGCGGTCGCCTCGGCCAGTTTGCCGGGATAGGACGAGCCGCCCTGAAACGGGATCTGAGAGAGATCCAGCTTGGGCATCAGACCCGCTCGATAATCGTTGCAGCCCCCATGCCAGACGCAATGCACAGCGTGGCCAGACCGGTTTCCTTGTCCTGACGCTCCAGCTCATCCAGCAGGGTGCCAATGATCATCGCGCCGGTTGCGCCCAGCGGATGGCCCATCGCAATCGAGCCGCCGTTCACGTTTACCAGTTCGGGGTCCACATCAAACGCCTGCTGGAACCGCAGCACGACCGAGGCGAAGGCTTCGTTCACCTCGAACAAGTCCAGATCACTGATCTTCATGCCATTGTCGGCCAGAATTTTCTCGGTTACCGGAACCGGGCCGGTCAGCATGATGGTCGGGTCGGTACCGATCTTGGCAGTTGCTTTGATGCGCGCGCGCGGTTTGAGGCCGTATTTCTCACCAAACTCCTTGTTGCCGATCAGCACAGCGGCCGCCCCATCCACGATGCCCGAGCTGTTGCCCGCGTGGTGGATGTGGTTGATCCGTTCCAGATGCGGGTATTTCAGCATTGCAACTTTGTCAAAACCCGGCATCTGCTCACCCATCATCGCAAAGGACGGGTTCAGCGCGCCAAGGCTTTGCATGTCGGTGCCCGGACGCATGTATTCATCGCGGTCCAGAATGGTCAGGCCGTTCTGGTCGGTGACTTTGATGAGCGATTTCTCGAACCGGTTCTCTTCCCACGCCTTGGCTGCGCGCTTTTGCGATTCAACCGCCAGCGCATCCGCCTGATCGCGGTCAAAGCCATATTCGGTCGCGATGATGTCCGCCGAGATACCCTGAGGGACAAAATAGGTGTCCATCGCCAGCGAGGGGTCCACGGCAATCGCCGCACCATCGCTGCCCATGGCAACGCGGCCCATCATCTCAACGCCGCCTGCGATATACGCCTCACCAGCGCCACCTTTGACCTGGTTCGCTGCCAGGTTCACGGCCTCCATACCCGAGGCGCAGAAGCGGTTGATCGCCAGACCGGGAATCGACTGATCCAGGTCAGATGCCAAAACGGCCGAGCGTGCAAGACAACCGCCTTGTTCCATCACCTGCGTGACGTTGCCCCAGATCACGTCCTCGACGGCGTGACCTTCCAGGTTGTTGCGCTCTTTCATCGCGTTCAGGGTCACGGCGGACAGCCGCACCGAGGTCACCTCGTGTAGGCTGCCATCCTTGCGGCCTTTGCCACGCGGGGTGCGCAGGGCGTCATAAATATAGGCTTCGGTCATGGGTCTTCTCCTCAAGCTCGATCCGACGGGTTGCCGGGCATCAGGTCATAGGGGTGTTTCCATCCGGGCTGCTCGGACAGGCGTTGCAGCCAGGCGTCGATATGGGGCCAGTCGGCACGGTCAAAGCCGAATGGTTCCGGGTAATAGAGGTAGCCGCAGCAGCTGAGATCGGCATTGGTCACGCCGTCTCCCACGATCCAGTCGCGGCCTTCCAGATGAGTGTTCAGAATGTCATAAGCCGCTTTCAGGCGCCCTTGATTGAACGCGATAACATCCGGGTTGCGGTGCTCCTCGGGCAGGAAATTGCACAAAAACCGCGTCATCCCTGCATTCGAGCTAAGCTTGTGATTGTCCCACAGCACCCAGCGCAGAATGTCATAATTCTCTTCTCGGGTCTTGCCGCCAAACTTGCCGGATTTTTCGGTGACGTAAGCCTGAATGGCTCCCGATTGAGTGATGCGGAAATCGCCATCCGTCAGCACGGGCGCTTCACCCATCGCATTGACTTCACTGCGATACTCGGGCGTGCGGGACGCGCCGTTGAAGAAATCCACAAAAATCGGTTCCCAATCCAACCCCGACATCTCAAGCGCCAGCGCCGCCTTGTAGGAATTCCCGCTTTCTCCGAAGCAGTGCAATGTGATGGTCATGCGAACGCCCCTCCCGTGGCGTGTGTGGTTAGGTCGGAATTTCCGTATTTGGAACGAGAAGAAGATGAGGGCCTTTCTCTCTTCCGTAAGGGTTCGTTAACGTTAATCGGGTCTTGTGTTGTGCGCGGTACAGGCTGCCGAGCCGATGACCGCACGAGGAGAAGCCCCGCCGTCCCGGCTGAGTGCCACCTGGTGAGATCAGTTCCCGGATGGCGGGGTGGACGCGCGCCGGCGCCTTCTTCTCGTTCCAAATACGGCCGCCGGAGGCGGATGCAGCGGCTGCCACTCGCTCTCCGGATTTTGAAGGCACAATCGTCACCGTTTGCGGGCCTCAAGCTCGGAGTTGAAGCTGCGCAGGCGGCGGGTGAGTTTGTCCTCGTGAATGATGCTGTTGAAGTTCTCAAAAAGAAAAGACAGGGCCTCTCCCTCGTCCAGACCGGCCTCATGGGCGAAGCCGCGCAGTTTGCGATAGCCTTCTTCTGTCATTGCGACTGGAAAGCGGCGGGTCAGGCGAAAGCGTTTGGGCATTGTCTTTCCTCCGAAGAACCGGCGCTGGGGCAGGGCACCAGCGCCGGGCAGTGATCAGAAGTTCGCGGCCTCAAGGGCCATGACCGTATCCGCGCCGGTTTGAATGCGTGCCAGATGCAATGCCGTGGCAGGCAGGCGACGTGCCATGTAGAAGCGGCCGGTGTTGATCTTGGTCTCGTAGAACTCTTTGTCCGAGGTCCCACCGTCCAGCGCGTCTTGCGCAGCCTTTGCCATCTGCGCCCACATCAGTCCCAGGCAGACATGGCCGAACATGTGCATGAAGTCATAGGACCCCGACAGCGCGTTGTTTGGGTTCTTCATGCCTTCCTGCATGAAATACATCCCTGCGGCCTGCAGATCCTTGGAGGCGGCTTTCAACGGTTCGATGAAGGCCTTGTCAAAGGCCTCATCCTTACCGCCGTTTTCTTTGCAGAAGGATTTGACCATCTCGAAAAAGGCCATGACGTGCTTGCCGCCATCCTGCGCCAGCTTGCGGCCCACGAGGTCCAGCGCCTGAACGCCGTTCGCCCCTTCGTAGATCATCGCGATGCGGGCGTCGCGGGTGTATTGCGACATGCCCCATTCCTCGATGTAGCCGTGGCCGCCGTAAACCTGCTGTGCCTGAACGGTCATGTCGTATCCCTGATCGGTCAGGAAGCCTTTGATGACCGGCGTCAGCAGCGAGATCAGCCCGTCCGCATCCTTGTCACCCGAGCGATGCGCCTTGTCGATCATGGTCGCGCCCCACAGGATGAAGGCACGCGCGCCCTCGGTAAAGCTTTTCTGATCCATCAGGTTGCGGCGGATGTCCGGGTGCACGATCAGTGGATCGGCGGGGCCGTCAGGGTTTTTCACGCCGGTCACGTCGCGGCCCTGCAGACGATCCTTGGCGTATTCCAGTGCGTTCTGGAACGCGGCCTCGGCTTGCGCCAGACCCTGCATGCCCACACCCAGGCGCGCCTCGTTCATCATGGTGAACATGGCACGCATGCCTTTGTGCTCTTCGCCCAGCAGCCAGCCGGTCGCCTCGTCATAGTTCATGACGCAGGTCGAATTGCCGTGGATGCCCATTTTCTCTTCGATCTTGCCGACCGAGACGCCGTTGCGCTCACCCGGTGTGCCGTCTTCGTTGACGATGAACTTGGGCACGATGAACAGCGACACGCCCTTGATACCATCGGGTCCGCCGGGGATTTTGGCCAGCACCAGATGGATGATGTTATCGGCCATGTCGTGGTCGCCGGACGAGATGAAAATCTTCTGACCGGTGATCTTGTAACTGCCGTCGCCTTGCGGTTCGGCCTTGGTGCGCATCAGGCCCAGATCGGTGCCGCAATGCGGTTCGGTCAGGTTCATGGTGCCGGTCCATTCACAGCTGACCATGTTCGGCAGGTAGGTGTTCTTCTGTGCGTCGGTGCCGTGCGCCAGGATGGCCGAGGCCGCGCCGTGGGTCAGGCCCTGATACATCACAAATGCCTGGTTCGCGCCCGAGAACATCTCGCCCACGGCGGTGCCGATCACGTAAGGCATGTTCTGGCCGCCATACTCTTCGGGCATGTCGAGGCCAGTCCAGCCACCTTCTTTCATCTGCTCGAAGGCGTCTTTAAAACCTGTAGGCGTGTAAACGATGCCATTTTCCAAACGGCACCCTTCGGTGTCGCCCACCACGTTCAGCGGATGCAGCACGTTGGTTGCAACCTTGCCGGCTTCCTCCAGCACGGCGCCGGTAAATTCGGTTTCCAGTTCGCTATACCCCGGAGTATCGGAGTCCGAGATTTTCAACACGTCATGCAGGATGAACTGAGTGTCTTTGGTTGGCGCGTTGTAAACGGGCATATGAAGCTCCCTTAAATTCAGATGTCCGGGGGATGGGGCCGACGGGGTTACTCGGCGGCCTTTTTCTCATTTTTCATCGAGGCGATGACTTTTTCGCCCCAGCGCAATTGCTCTTTCAGATCGTCAATGGCCTGGGTCAGTTCCTCGCGGCGGGCTTCCATGTCGGCCAGACGTTCGCGCGCAATTTCAAAGGTGCGCGTCATCTGGGTCATTTGCTGGTCGCCCACATGGTAGAGGTCCAGCAGTTGCCGGATTTCTTCCAGGCTAAAGCCGAAACGCTTGCCGCGCAGGATCAGTTTCAGGCGCGCGCGGTCACGTTTGGTGAACAGGCGTTTCTGGCCCTCGCGGATCGGAAACAAAAGCTCTTTGGCCTCGTAAAATCGCAAAGTGCGCGGCGTGACATCATAAGTCTCGCACATTTCACGGATGGTCATCAGATCTTCGGTCATGGTCTCAGCACTCTCGTCACTGGCGTCTGTCTAAGTCATTTGCGCAGTCGATGCGCAGGTTACAACACGTAGATGACGTTCACGTAATGCAAACGCTACGTCACATTGAAAGTTGACGTAGCATCAACCTGCGTCAAGTCATGGATTGCGTAGGATTTGACAGGTGACGTAACGGAATTTTGAGGACAGCCCGCGCAAATGCCGGGAAAGCGGCCCGCTGTTAACAGAGGGGGGCAGCCCGAATAGGGATCAGCGCAGCGACTTGGCGGTCTGGTCGCGCAGGCGCTGAAGTTCATCCATGGCTTCATCCAGTTGCTGGCGCTGCTTTTGCAGTTCGGGCATCTGCCGATCGGCAAGCTTGATGAACTCGGCCATCTGGGCCTGATCGCCCTGATCTTCGTAGATCAGCAACCACTGGCGAATCTCTTCCAGTGAGAAGCCAAACAAACGACCACGCATGATCAGCTTCATCCGCGCGCATTCGCGGGGGCCGTAGAACCGGGTCCGACCTTCACGCTCGGGCTGGAGCAGCTCGATATATTCGTAGTAGCGCAATGTGCGCTTGGTTACGTCGAACTCTTCGCACATTTCGTTTAAGGACAAACGGTTGTCAGTCATTTGTGGTCTCCCTGGCTGCAAACTATGCCTTCGTGGCGGCAAGCGCAACAGGCGGTCTTGCTCTTTTGGCGGGCTCAGGCTCATAAAGAGGGAAACCACGGGGGCACGGCGACATGGTCGATAAAGTAGAAATAGCGCGGCGGTTCATCGAGGCGATTCCGCACGCCAAGGCGCTGGGCCTGACGCTCAATACGATCAGCGATGGTGAGGCCGTGATCGCGATGCCCTACAATGCCGATTTGATTGGCGATCCCAGAACGGGGGTCATCCACGGCGGGGCGGTGTTTGCCGCGCTGGACACCTGTTGCGGGGCGGCCGTGATGTGCCATCCTGCGGCCCCGGGCGGAACCGCAACCATTGATCTGCGGATCGACTATATGCGCGCGGCGACGCCCGGGCAGACGATCACGGCCCATGCCACCTGCTATCACATCACGCGCAATGTGGCCTTTGTCCGGGCCACTGCGATGGACGAAAACCAGGACTTGCCGGTGGCGACCGCCGCAGGATCATTCACGGTGGAGGGTCTGTGATGGCGCGTCCTCGTCCTGAACCGATGCAGGTGGTCAAGCAACGCCGCGATGCGGCCCTGAAAGCCCTTGTCGAAGGGGTGCCCTATATCCGATTTCTCGACATCACATTCGACCGGCGCGGGGATGAGCTGACCGGGGTGCTGCATTTTGACGACAAGCTGATCGGCAACCCGCTGTTGCCTGCCTTGCATGGCGGCGTCACGGCGGCGTTTCTTGAGGTGACAGCCGTCATCACCCTGAGTTGGGAGTATTTCTTTCCCAAGATCGAAAGCGGTGAGATTGACGCGGATGAGCTGTTCAAGGCAGACACCCTGCGATTTCCCAAAACGGTGGATTTTACCGTCGATTACCTGCGCTCTGGCTTGCCGCGCGATGCCTATGCGCGCGCTTTCGTCAGCCGGTCCGGGCGGCGTTATGCCTCGGTCCGGGTTGAGGCGTGGCAGGACAATCACGCGCGTCCCATTGCGCAGGCGACCGGGCATTTCCTGATGCCGCAGAACACGCCGCCCAAAGGGTAGATCAACGTGCAGACCGCCTCGGCACCACTCACCCATAAACGGGTGCTCAAGATCGCGGTGCCGATCGTGCTGTCCAATGCCACGGTGCCCATTCTGGGTGCCGTCGATACCGGGGTGGTCGGGCAGTTGGGGCAGGCGGCGCCCATTGGGGCCGTCGGCATGGGCGCAGTGATCCTGGCGGCGATCTACTGGATTTTCGGATTCTTGCGCATGGGCACCACGGGTCTGGCTGCACAGGCGCGCGGGGCAGGCGATACTGCGGAAACCAGTGCCCTGCTGATGCGGGGGCTGTTGTTGGGCGGGGCGGCGGGCCTGTTCTTTATCCTCATACAAATCTGGGTGTTCTGGGGGGCGTTTGCCCTGTCCCCCGCCAGCCCCGAGGTCGAGGCGCTGACCCGTAGCTATCTGCAAATCCGCATCTGGGGGGCTCCGGCGACCATTGCCCTATATGCCGTCACCGGTTGGCTGATCGCGGTCGAACGCACGCGCGGCGTGTTCTTGTTGCAGGTATGGATGAACGGGCTGAATATCCTGCTGGACCTGTGGTTCGTGCTGGGGCTGGGCTGGGGCGTTGAAGGCGTCGCCATCGCCACGCTGATTGCGGAATGGACGGGATTGGCGTTGGGTCTTTGGCTGTGCCGGGATGCGTTCTTTGGCAACCAATGGCGCGACTGGCCCCGGATTTTCGATGCGGCCCGGCTGAAACGGATGATGCAGGTGAACGGAGACATCATGATCCGCTCGGTCCTGCTGACCGGGTCGTTCACCACGTTTCTGTTCGTGGGCTCGGATCTGGGCGACGTGAACCTTGCCGCCAATCAGGTGCTTTTGCAGTTTCTTGAGATCACGGCCTTTGCCCTTGATGGTTTTGCCTTCTCAGCCGAGGCTCTGGTCGGCAGTGCCGTCGGCGCGCGGCAAAGGCATCAGGTCCGGCGCGCCTCGATCATGGCGTCGCAATGGGGCGTGGGCGGAGCATTCGCACTGGGGTTGGTGTTTTATCTGGCCGGACCGACCCTGATCGACCTGATGTCCACCTCGCCCGAGGTGCGGCTGGCCGCGCGGGACTATCTGATCTGGGCCGCGCTGGCCCCGGTGATCGGGGTTGCCAGCTGGATGTTCGACGGCATCTATATCGGGGCCACATGGACCCGCGCCATGCGCAATGCGATGATCCAGTCTGTTGCGATTTACGTCGTCGCGTTGCTCGTGCTGGTGCCCACGCTGGGCAACCACGGGCTGTGGGCCGCGCTGATGGTTCTGAACATCGCGCGCGGCGTCACGCTGGGTTGGCGCTATCCCCGGCTTGAGGCGCAGATCGCTTAAAGCAACGCCAACAGGTTTTCGGGCGGACGGCCAATCGCGGCTTTGCCGCCTGCGATAGCCAGCGGGCGTTCGATCAGGATCGGGTTTTCGGCCATGGCGGCGATCAGGTCATCTGCTGGTGTGGCCTTGGTCAGACCCAGCTCCTTGAATCGTTTCTCGCCAGTCCGCATCATGTCGATTGCATCGATCCCCAACAGGTTCAAAACTGTGCGGATTTCATCGGCCGAGGGCGCATCCTCAAGGTATTTGCGCAGTTCGACCTGCGCGCCGTTTTCTTCCAACAGAGCCAGCCCGGCGCGGGATTTTGAGCAGCGCGGGTTGTGCCAATATGCGATCACAGCCAATCCTCTCTCTTACTTCCGACGGCTTGCGCGACCGACGTGAACCCATCCCGAGCCAGCAGGTCATCCAGCCCCCGCGCAATCTTGGCGGCCAAGGAAATCCCGCCGTAGACCAATGCAGTATAAAGCTGCACAGCAGATGCACCGGCGCAAATCTTGGCATAGGCCTGATCCGCATTGCTGACCCCGCCAACACCGATCAGGGGGATGTTGCTGTCGGTCAGCTGGCTGAGCCGGGCCAGAACATGCGTTGATTTCTCGAACAGGGGCTCACCGGACAGACCGCCGGTTTCGCCCTTGTGCTGGCTGCGCAGCCCATCGCGCGACAGGGTGGTGTTGGTGGCAATCACCGCGTCCACGCCCGTTTCCTGTGCGACCTCGGCAATGTCCTGCAACTCGGCCTCGGTCAGGTCAGGGGCGATTTTCAGGAAAACCGGGATCGGGCGGGGCAAGCCGTTTCGCGTTTCAATCACACCGGACAAAAGCGCGGCAAGCGCCGCCTTGCCCTGCAAATCCCGCAGCTTTTCGGTGTTAGGGGATGAGACATTGACGGTGGCGAAGTCCAGATGTGCCGCGCAATGGGCCAGCACTTTGGCGAAGTCGCCGGGGCGGTCGTCGCTGTCTTTGTTTGCCCCCAGATTCAGGCCGATCACCGCGTCTTTGGGGCGGTCGGCCAGACGGCGGCCCATGACCTCCATGCCTTCGTTGTTGAAACCAAAGCGGTTGATGGCGGCGCGGTCCTGGGACAGGCGGAACAGGCGCGGTTTGGGGTTGCCGGGTTGTGGGCGCGGGGTGACGGCCCCCACCTCGATAAAGCCGAAGCCGGTGCGCGACAGGGGCGTCAGCACCTCTCCGTTCTTGTCGAAGCCTGCGGCCAGACCGACCGGGTTGGGCAGGTTTAGCCCGGCCACCTTTGTTTTCAACCGCTCGGACGTCACCGGGCCGGGCATCGGGGCCAAACCCGCTTTCAATGCCTTGATCGACAGACCATGGGCGACCTCCGGGTCCATCTTGTGCAGGACGGCAAGCCCCAGTTTCTCGGTCAGTTTCATCCGAACGTCTCTCCACCTGTGGCTGGTGCGCACCGGATCAGGCGCGAGGTTTCAACCGCGGCCTGACGATGCACGACGGCGGCCTGATAGGCCGGGTCCGTCAGCATTTCCAAAAACGCATGCGCTGTGGGATAGCGGGCAATGAAAACCTCATCCCATACCTCGTCCTGCGGGCCAATCAGCGTGGTCTGGTAAGACCCGCGCCACGGGATCGACGCCCCAAGCCGTGCGATGATCGGGGCGGTTTCCGCGCCATAATTTCGGTAGGCCTGCGCGCCGGTCAGACCTGCATCGGCCAAAGCGTGCCCAGCAGGGTAATCAGCCCTGTCGCGGAACTGCACCAGATTGAGCATTTCAATCGGATGGTCGCGATCCAATGCCTTAAACGCCTCGAACTGGGCACGGTCGGGGTCGATGAAGGTGGTCATTCCATCTCCTGCGGGAATTGGTGCGCTTGCCCGTCAAAGGGCAAGGGGCGCGACCAGACCACATCCGCCATGCGAATCTGGCGGTAGAGATGCGGGAACAGAGCCCCGCCGCGCGAAACCTCCCACTTCAGGTCATCGCCCATCGCGTCGGCGTCGCAGGCCAGCAGGGTCAGACCGTCGAACCCGGCGAAATGCTTGGCGGCGGTCTCAGTCACTTGCGTCGCAGTCGAGAAATGCACATAGCCATCTGCAACATCTATCGGGGCGCCGTCCGTGGCCCCCTGATCCTGCAACGTGGCCCATTCGTCGGCCCGAAAAATCTTGTAAATCAGCATGCGCTGGTCATGCCCCGCGCGACGGGTAGAATCAAGCCGGATTTCCCCCTTTGACTCTTCCCATCACTACGCGCACCATTCCCGCAATCACAGACAGGGAGTTTCATTATGTTCACCCGCCTTTTGGCATCCGCCGCCGTATTGGGCCTGACCGCAGGAATAGCCGCAGCCGAGTACAAGCTGACCATTCTGCACACCAACGACATCCACAGCCGCATCGAATCCATCAACAAATACGACTCGACCTGCGATGCTGAGGATGAGGCCGAGGGTAAATGTTTCGGCGGCATGGCCCGGTTGAAAACCATGGTGGACACCAAGCGCGCCGAGCTGGCGGACCAGAATGTCCTGTTGCTGGATGCCGGTGATCCGTTCCAGGGATCGCTGTTTTACACCACCTACAAAGGCGCGGCTGAGGCCGAGTTCATGGAAGCGATCGGCTATGACGCCATGGCCGTGGGCAATCACGAATTCGACGATGGCCCCGAAGGTCTGGCTGCGTTCATAGATGCGGTCAGCTTTCCGGTCATTTCCGGCAACCTTGATCTGACAACCTCGGCCGAGCTGTTGGATCGGGTGAAAAACCACGTGGTCTTTGAGGTTGGAGGGCAGAAGATCGGCGTGATCTCGGCCCTGGCCACGGATACGGTTGATACATCCAGCCCCGGCAAGGACGTGATTTTCCGCGATGAGATCGAAAGCCTGACGGCAGATGTCACCGCCTTACAGGGCGAAGGCGTGGACATCATCATTGCGCTGAACCATGTCGGGCTGGCCAAGGATATCGAGATTGCCGGGAAGGTCCCCGGCCTTGATCTGGTGATCGGCGGCCATTCCCACACCCTGCTGTCCAACACGCAAGAGGGGGCCGCGGGCTCGTATCCGCTGATGGTTGGTGATGTGCCGGTGGTTCAGGCTTATGCCTATTCCAAGTATCTGGGTGAGGTGACGCTGACCTTTGACGATGACGGCAACCTGCTGTCGGCAGAAGGTGAGCCGATCCTGCTGGATGCCTCGGTTCAGCCGGATGCTGCAATTGCTGCCCGCGTGGCGGAGATGGGTGCCCCGATCGAAGAGATGAAGCAGCGCGTCGTGGCCGATTCCGCCGCTGCGATTGAGGGGGACCGCGCGGTCTGCCGTGTTCAGGAATGCGAAATGGGCAACCTTGTCGCCGATGCCATGCTGGCGCGGGTCGCCGATCAGGGCGCGCAGATCGCAATTGCGAATTCAGGAGGGTTGCGCGCGTCCATCGACTCGGGCGAAGTGACGATGGGCGAAGTCCTGACGGTGCTGCCGTTCCAGAACACGCTGTCGACCTTTGAGATCAGCGGTCAGGGTGTGATTGATGCGCTGGAAAACGGTGTCAGTCAGGTGGAAGAGGTCAAAGGTCGCTTTCCGCAGGTGGCCGGTATGACCTTTACTTGGGACCCGTCCGTTGCCCCGAACGAAGGACGTATCACCGAGGTTATGGTAGCCAGCGAAGACGGCTTTGTTCCGATTGATCCGGCAGCCACCTATCTGGTCGTGACCAACAATTATGTGCGCAACGGTGGTGACGGCTACAGCATGTTCGAAGGCGACGACAAAAACGCCTATGACTATGGCCCGGACCTTGCGGATGTCACAGCGGAGTTTTTGGCAGCCAATGCGCCCTACCAGCCCTATCTGGATGGTCGCATCAAACAGAAGTAATTCGGCACTTAAGAACAGAAAAAGGCCGCGTCATTCGATGCGGCCTTTTTTGATGGGCTTAGCCCAGATCGTATTCCGGCCAAAGCGCCGGATCGAAACCGTCAAGCATCGGTTGCAGATGTTCGGCAACGCTCTGCCAGCCGCCAATGGATTTTGTCGAGATTTTGCTGCGCACCTGATCGATGCTGGCGGTTCTGACCTGGCTGGTGTTTTTCTCAGGGTGGATCATGGCCTCGGTCCATTCGACACCGCAGAAAGCCGCCACTTGCTGGCTGCAGGTTTTCGCCTCCGACACAAGCTTTTCATAAGGGATAGTCAGGATGCGGTCGCCGAATAGAGCCTGCCAATGGGCCATATAGCGCCGGTACATATTTGCGGAATGAGCAATGGCCTGAAGATTGGAAGCATAGCGCATCCCGCCCGCTGGGAACCGTCTGATCCATTTGGATAGCCCGACATCGCGCGGATCGCGCATCATGTTCACAACTTTAGCATTGGGGAAAGCGGATAGAATAAAGCCAACATACTGGTAGTTATGAGGTATCTTGTCGACAAAAGCGGTAGAAGTGTCGGGAACCGGCGGCATAAGCATCCGGTATTGCCGGGCAAAGTCTGTCGCTTTCTTCGCACTAAAGTCTTGTTTGCCTTCAACAAACTCAGCCGACAGTTCTGCGCCCAACATCAGTTCTCCGCATCCCGCAACATCGGGGGCCGAACTTAGCATCATCTCCATCAGTGTCGTACCGGATCGGGGCTGGCCCAGAACAAAGATCGGTGCGGGTGTTTCATTCAAATCCGAGACAGGCGCCTTGTTCCCCAAGGGAAAACAGCTGGTGATCTGGGCGAATTTCTCTTCTTCTTCCGAAATCACGTAAGGGTTGCTGTCATGTTGAATCGCGTTGGCCCGTTGGAATTGAGGCATTGCCGCCTCGAGGCTGTCAATTTTGGAGATCGCATGCGCTTTGGCGAACTCTAACTCGTTCCGTTCGTCCGGGCTGGCTAAAATAGCTGCGTCAATCAGGTTTAAAAGGTCAGCTGCGTCTTCTTTGACGATGATGTTCGACATCTCCAGGAGCGCAGAGGGATTGTCTGGTTCATTTTTCAGAATGCGTTCTAGAATCTTACGCGAACCCTTCCGGTCTCCACTTTGATGCAGGCTCACTGATTTGTGGAAGGCTGCGGTCAGATCGTCAGGCGCCAGCGCATAGGCACGCTCAACATCGCGCAAATTGTCTTCGACGAACCCGATCTTGGAGTAGGCCTGCGCACGTTTGGACAAAAGACGGATGTCATCAGGGCTGTCCTTCAGTTTCTTGCTTACATAGTCGATCACCAAACGCCAGTTGCTGCCTTTCAGATGGATTTCGTCCAGAACGCGGTTCAGCTCTTTGTTGTTGGGGAATTTCGCCAGTTTGTGTTCAGTGTAGTCCAGCGCTTTGGGAATTTGACCTGTCTGCATTAGAGCGTTGGCCAGGTTCTCCACAAATTGCGGATCGTCCGGTTTCATTCGCGATGCTTCGACAAAATGCGGGATCGACCTTTTGTATTGCTTCATCTCGGTCAGCACAAAACCCGAAATCGCGTGGAAATCTGAATCCTTCGGGAATTTCTTAACGCCCAGCTGCGCCTTTTTAAGGGCTTGTTGCAATTGACCCGCATCCAGTGCTGCCAGTGCCTTGCTTTTAAGGGTATTCGCTGTTTGATTTTGCATAAGATCCGATAACGCTCTGCGCCTGCTTCAAACGATCATAAGGCTTCATCACCCATGTGTGGACGGTTTGCAATAACCCAGACTAATGACGCCATGGCGCAGTTGTTTGCCGCGCGGCCCGCCAACACGTTGCCTCAGGTCCCCAATTTCAACGTATGTCCAACCAATCCGGTGCACGTGGTCCGCGCGTCCGCGGGCGGACGCACTCTGGATGCGCTACGATGGGGGTTTTTGCCGCATTGGTACAATACCGAAACCGCAGGGCCATTGCTGATCAATGCCCGGTCTGAGACGCTGGCCGAAAAGCCAGCCTTTCGCGCGGCGTGCCGCGAACGGCGCTGTCTGATCGTGGCGACCGGATTTTATGAATGGACCAAAAGCGATCAGGGCACGCGCTTGCCTTGGTACATTCACCGCAACGATGGCGCGCCGATCGCCTTTGCCGGGGTCTGGCAGGATTGGGGGGCGGATGAGGCGCGTCAGGGCACCTGTGCCATTGTCACAACGCCTGCAAACCGCCGCCTCAGCGCCATCCATCACCGCATGCCATTGGTCGTTGAGGCGCAGGACTGGCCGCTCTGGCTGGGTGAAGCGGGGAAGGGGGCCGCCCGTCTGATGCAGCCGGGGGCAGAGGACGTGTTGGAATATCACCGTGTCGATACCGCAGTGAATTCGAACCGGGCCAGTGGGGCCGAGTTGATTGAACCTATACCGGTATGACCGTGCCTTTCCATTCCGAATGCCACAGGATAAACCGCTGACATGGCTTTGAACTTCACTGACCTGTCCGGTCTTTATGCGCATGATTTCGATACGGTGATCGATGTGCGCAGCCCCGCCGAATTTGCCGAGGATCATCTGCCCGGTGCCATCAACCTGCCGGTTCTGAACAACGAAGAGCGCGCGCAGGTCGGCACGATCTATGTCCAGGAAAGCCCGTTTCTGGCCCGCAAACTCGGCGCCGCGCTAGTGTTTCGCAATGCCGCCAATCATATCGAACACAGCCTTTCGCATCATGAAGGCGGGTGGAAACCGCTGGTCTATTGCTGGCGGGGCGGGCAGCGGTCGGGGTCGTTCACATGGATGTTGCAACAAATCGGTTGGCGGGCCGAGGTCGTTCAGGGCGGTTATCGTACCTATCGGCGTCTGGTGAACCGGTTCTTGTATGACGACCCGCTGCCGCATCGGTTGGTGGCTCTGGATGGATATACGGGCACGGCCAAAACGGACCTGTTGCAGCAGTTGAAGGCGCGCGGGGTTCAGGTTCTGGATCTCGAAGGGTTGGCCAATCACCGTGGATCCTTGTTGGGCGAAATGCCGGGTGGTCAGCCCAGTCAGAAAGGGTTCGAGTCTGCGTTGGCCGCGACCCTGTGCAAGCTGGACCCGACACGCCCCGTGGCGGTTGAGGCGGAATCGTCGAAAATCGGGTCACTGATCCTGCCGCCCAGTTTGTGGACCGCTCTGCGCGCCGCGCAGCGCATTCAGATCAACGCTCCAATTGAGGCACGTACGGCCTATCTGGTTGATGCCTATGATGACATTCTGTCGGATGCAGACCGGTTGCGCGACCGGCTGTCGCCGCTTCGATCCCACCGAGGGCATGAGGTTGTGGACGCGTGGCTGGCGCTGATTGATGCGGGGGACAAAGCAGGGCTGACACGGGCGTTGATGGAACAGCATTACGATCCGGCCTATGCCAAATCCAGCCGTTTGCATCCGGCTGACATTGTAGCCCGGATCGAAGCCACGACCTTGGACGAAGCAGGTCTGAAAGAGGCTGCTGCGCGAATTGAGGCTGTACTGGATCAGCTTTGAAGGCGCAGGCCCGGCGTGTCTGAGATATGCCCGATGATTGCGGCCGGATAACCTGCCTGCCGCAGGTTATCACATAGGCTCTGCGCCTGATCTGCGGGTATGGCGGCCAGCAAACCGCCAGCGGTTTGCGGATCGAACAGAAGGCCGGCCTTCCCATCTGACGGCAGATCAGGGGCGGTGGAACGATTTTCGTCGAAAATCGTGGAGCGGACGCCCAGCGTTGCCAATTCAAGCGCGCCTGTCATCAGGGGGATCACCTCCAGATCAAGCGTCGCGCCGCAACCTGAAGCCTCGCACAGCCCCATCAGATGCCCGGCCAGACCGAACCCGGTGACATCGGTCATCGCATGGGCACCCGCCAAAATGCGCGCGGCCTTGCCTTGCGGGATGCTCATCTGCTGGTAAGCCTCAGCGATCCACGCGCCATCCGCCTGACCGGCCATTTCGGCGGCCATCAGCACGCCGCTGCCCAGAGGTTTGGTCAGGATCAGCGCGTCACCCGGACATGCGCCCGACAGGGTGATCGGGTCGGCTTCGCACAGGCCGGTCAGGGTGAAACCGATGGTCAGTTCATCCCCCATGGAGCTATGGCCACCCACGATTTCGGCCCCGGCAGCTTGCATGACGTCGCTGGCCGTGGCCATGACCTCAGCCATGGTCCTGTGCTGCAGCGCAGGTGTCATCCGAGGCAAGATGATTGTTGCGGTTGCGGCTTGCGGGCTGGCCCCCATGGCCCAGATATCGCCAAGCGCATGGATCGCAGCGATACGTGTCATCAGGGCAGGATCATTGGTGAAGCCGCGCAAATGGTCTGAGGTCATCACCTGCAGCGCCCCGCCTGTCGTCAGCACTGCTGCATCGTCGCCGGGCAGGGGGGTAATATCGCTGCGCTGTGGCGCTGGCAGTGTGTTCAGCGCAGCGCGCAAAGCGTCGCGTCCAAGCTTGGCACCGCACCCGCCGCACATGGGTTTGTCGCCCAATGCTTCCTTAAGCCCGCTGGCATGATGGCGGGGCAAGCTAGGCCGTGACATTTGGGGCAGGTGGCGAAACCTGTTCATAAAGCTCTGATCGATGTGATCCTTCCAGCGCCACATCAACGCGCCGCTGAAAGAGGTGCCCAGCCGTTCGGCCAGAGCGGATTTGCCGCCCAGCGAGATCAGTTTCAGATAGTCGTTCTGCGGGCGGTACCGTCGCATCTGCCCAGCCCCTAGCGCGGCGCGCAGGTTGTCGAACAAAACTGGCGCTTCGCGGACCGCATAAACCCCGGCTTTGGGGCGGGGGTTGTCTGTCAGATGCGCGCAATCCCCGGCGGCAAAAACCACAGGGTCGCTGGATTGCAGAAACCCGTTCACCCGGATGTAATCGTCTTGCAAGTCCAGCCCGGTATCCGCGATCCAGCCATAGGGGCGGGCACCGGCGGCCCCGGTCACGAAGGCGGCGGGAATGGTGCGGCCATCTTCCAGAACCACATGGTCAGATTCAATGCGGGCGATACCTGTGTTCTCAATCACCTCAACGCCAAGCCCTTGCATCGCCTGACGAATGGTGGCGCTGGCCTTTGGCCCGGTGGCTGTCAAAGCCTGCGCGTTGTCGATCAGAGTGACCTGCGCGGCGCGGCCTTTGGCGTGCAGGGCATGCGCCATCGCCATCACCAGCTCAACCCCCGCAACGCCGCCGCCGATCACAGCGACCGAGGCTGGGCCGTCGCCGTCCAGATACCTCTGCCAACGCGATGCAAACGGGCCCAGAGGTTTGGCGGGTACGGCATGGTCGGCAAAACCGGGAAGCGCGGGCATGTCTGACGTGATGCCCACATTGACCGACGCCACATCAAACACAACCGGAGGGCGCCCCGGCACGCGGATCACGCGTTGGTCCAGGTCGATGCCGTCAACCGGCCCCAGGATCACGCGGGCCCCGGCAAACCGGGCCAGTCGCACCAGATCGATGTCCAGTTCGCCGCGTTCGTAATGCCCGGCGACAAAACCGGGCAGCATACCGGAATAAGGCGCAGTCGGGCCGGGATTGATGACCGTAACCCGCGCGCCCGGCAGCGGGTTCATGCCCCATTTCCGCAGCACCAACGCATGCGTATGGCCCCCGCCTATCAGAACCAGATCACGGGTCAGGGGCAATGGTGGGTACTGCATGGGGTTTAATTCGCTGTGTGGTCAGGGACGTCTTCGACCTGTTCGACCGCGTGGGTGGCCCAAAGCTCATCCTCACCCGCGTCCGGCAGATCGCTGGGCTTTTCATGACGGTGAATGTGCCATTTGGCAATGAACAGGGCCGTGATCGGCGCGGTCAGGAACAAAAACAGCGTGATCAGCAGCTCATGCAGCGAAAGTTTGCCCTCCAACAGGACCGAGTGGCAGATCGATGCCAGCAATACCCCTCCGACGCCCAGAGTGGTCGCTTTGGTGGGCGCATGCAGGCGTGACATTGGGTCTTTCAGCTTGATCATCCCAAAAGACCCAACAAAGCCGAAGATGCCCGACACGACCAGAAAGAAAGCGATCAGAAGTTCGAAGATGATCGTCATGTCGCCCTCACTCGATAATGTTTCCGCGCAGCATGAAGCGCGCGTAAGCCACGGTTGAGACAAAACCCAGCATGGCGATGATCATGGCAGACTCAAAGAAGATCTCGGTACCCTGATCCAGACCATAAAGGATCAGCAGGGCAATCGTGTTGATGACCATCGTGTCCAGGGCCAGAACGCGGGTGCCAACGCCCTCGGCGGTGATGATGCGGTAGAGGCACAACATGATGGCAGCCCCGAAACAGGCGAATGCAAACCAGATCGCGTAGGTGATGATCATTCGAAAATCTCCTTTAGTCGGCGTTCATATCGGTTTTTGATTTCATCCCGCACGGCGTCGGTATCGGGCGCATCCAGGCAATGAACCAGCAGGTTGTGCCCTTGGGCCGACAGATCGCAGCTGACTGTACCGGGGGTCATTGTGATCGTGCCTGCTAGCACGGTGATCGCCTCGGGCGTGCGCAGCTCCAGCGGGATGCAGACCCAGTTGGGTTGGCGGTTGGCGTCACGTTTGAACAGGATGATCCTGGCCACGGTGATATTGGCGATGACGATATCCCACAGAACCACCAGCATATATTCCACAACCATCGGCCAATTGCGCAGCTTGGGGCGGTCAGGCCAATAGGGCTGGGTGATGAAGGGGATGATGATCCCCAGCAGCAATCCAAACACCACCGAATTCAGCGACCCGTTATTGGCCAGCAGAACCCAAACGACCGTCAACAGGAAGGTCAGGTGGGGGTGGGGGAAGATCCGGCGCAGAAGTTTCATTACTCTTCTCCTCCCAGAACGGCCGAGATGTAGTCTTCGGGTGTGTAAAGCTGCGCGGCCGTTTTACCAGCGTAAGTCAGGGCCGGGCCCGCGAAGAGGGTCAGCATGGCCAGCCCAAGCACCAGCCCGAACACAGTTGTATAGGTCAAGGCCGGGTTCGGCTCGGGCGCGGGTGGGGTGTCTTCGTCTTCGGGCGCTGTATTGTAGCGGGCATCATAGCTTTTCCAGAAGATCAGGGTCCCGGCGCGGGCCAATCCGACGATGGTCACGAAAGACCCGATCAGGATTACGGCCCAGATGGCATTTGCATCCGGGGCATCGCGCGCGGCATCCAGTACCAGCAGCTTGCCGATAAAGCCGGAAAGCGGCGGCATCCCGGCCAAGGCTATCGCCCCGACAAAGAACAGCGCTGCAATCAACCCGTTCTGAGGCATTGGCGTCTGTGGTTCAATCGCGCCACCGCGCCGCTGCATCACCAGATCGGCCACAAGGAACAACAGCGCCGTCGCAAGGGTCGAGTGATAGATGTAATAAAGCGCGGCTGCCGTGGCAGTTTCGGTAAACAGCGAAATTGCGATCAGCAGCGTGCCCATCGAGGCGATGGCGCAAAACGCCACCATCCGCGCGATATGCTGCGCGCCCAGAATACCGATGGTTCCGACGGCCAGCGTCAGCAGAGCTGCCGGTTGCAGCCAGGCCCCGACCAGCCCCTGCGTGGCTTCAACCTCGGGGCCGAAGCCCAAGGTGTACATCCGCAGGATCGAGTAGGCACCGACCTTGGTCATGATCGCAAACAGTGCTGCCACCGGCAAAGGCGCGTTGGCATAGCTGGCGGGCAGCCAGAAATGCAGGGGCAGAACGGCGGCCTTGATACAGAAAACCAGCAGCAACAGAACCGCGCCGACACGCAGCAGGGCGGTATCCTCGGCCGGTAGCTCTGCAACGCGCACCGCCATATCCGCCATGTTCAGCGTCCCGGTCACCGCATAAAGCGTGCCCAGAGCAAACAGGAACAGGGTCGAGCCCAGCAGGTTATAGGCCACGTATTGAACGCCTGCCTTCAGGCGCACCGCCCCGCCGCCATGGGTCATCAGACCGTAGGAAGCGATCAGCAGAACCTCGAAGAATACAAACAGGTTGAACGCGTCGCCGGTCAGAAAGGCACCGCAAACGCCCATGAGCTGAAAGTGAAACAGCGCGTGAAAATGCTTGCCGCGTTCGTCCCAGCCAGATCCGATTGCGTATAGCACGATGGGCAGGGCCAGCAGGGCGGTCAGCAGAACCATCATGGCCGACAACCGATCCAGCACCAGAACGATGCCAAAGGGCGCGGGCCAGTTCCCCAGTTCATAGACCTGAATATCGCCGCCCGCCGCCTGCGCGGTGATGGTCAGGGCGATACCTAGCAGGCCAATGACACCGGCGACCGAGAAGATGCGCTGCAGGTCCAGATGATAACGCAGGACCATAATGATGAACGGGGCCAGGATCGCGGGCAGGACGATCGGCGCAACAATCCAGTGGTTCATGCGTCTTCTCCCGGCGCGTCCACGCTGTCGTCTGCGCTCATGTCGATATGGTCATCCTTCGAGGACAGATAGGCCGAAAGCGCGATCATTACGATGACCGCAGTCATCCCGAACGAAATTACGATGGCGGTCAGAACCAGCGCCTGCGGCAGTGGGTCGGTGTAAGGCACTTCCTTGTATTTGTTCAGAACAGCCGGCGCATCCAATGCGAGCCGCCCGGTGGCGAACAGGAACACGTTCACCGCATAAGTGATCAGGGACAGACCCAGAATGACCGGAAAGGTGCGGCGACGCAGGATCAGGAATATCCCCGCGGCGGTCATGATGCCTACGGCTGAGGCGACGAGCGCTTCCATCAGGCCTGCTCCTTCTTATCTTCTTCTTTCAGGTCATCCCGCAGCGGGTTGATATCCATCGGGAATTCCTGGGCCATACCAGGCTGCCATGCGAACCGGGACAAGCTGTCCAGCGCCAGCATGACCGCGCCCAGAACCGCCAGGAACACGCCTGTGTCAAACAGGATCGCGGTGGCCCATTCAAACTCTTGCAACGGCGGCCAGTGGATATAGCCGAAATCGCTGGTCAGGAAGGGACGCTCATTGAACCACGCGCCCAGACCTGTTGCCGCGGCGATTAGCACACCCCAGCCAATGGTGCCGTGGTAGTAGAACCTTTGCCGTTCAATCGCCCAAGTATAGCCGCTGGCCATGTATTGCATCAGGAACGCAATCGCCACGATCAGACCGGCGATGAACCCGCCGCCCGGCTGGTTGTGGCCCCGGAAAAAGATATAGGCGCCGACCATCAGCGCGATGGGCATCATCATCCGCGTGACAACCACCATCATCAGCGGATGCGAGTCGCCCGATTGCGGCCAATGCGGTTTGCGGTTCAGCAGATAGGCGCGGACATTGCTGCCCAGAACGGATTCGGTCAGCGCATAGATGATCAGCGCGGCAATACCCAGAACGATGATTTCACCAAAGGTATCAAAGCCTCGGAAATCCACCAGAATGACGTTCACCACGTTGGTGCCGCCGCCACCCTTGTACGAATTTGCCAGATGAAACTCGGAAATGGTCGGGAACGCAAAGTCACGCAGCATCAGCGCATAGACCAGTGCACCAGTGCCCAGCCCTGCCACGACCGAGATCGCTGCATCCCGCCAGCGGCGCGCGGCGCTGCTGTCCCACGGCGTATCCGTAGGCAGGAAGTTCAGCGAGAGCAGCAACAGGATCATCGTCACCACCTCGACCGAGATCTGCGTCAGCGCCAGATCGGGGGCCGAGAGGTAGTTGAACGCCATCGACACAATCAGGCCGACCACGCCGATCAGCACCAGTGATAGTAGTCGGTTGCGGTGGAACCACATGATCGCCAGCGTCGCGCCGACCAGACAAATCCAGCCGATGAACGGAATGATCTGGATCGGCAGCGGCTCACGCGTGACCGGGCCAATCGTGCCTGTTGTGTACGCGTAGTAGCCAAGCCCGACCGTAAAGGCGACAAGGATGATTGCATAGCGGCTGATCACGCCGTTATGCAGCGTGTCGGTGATCAGACGGCTCAGCCCGGTCAGGGCGTGGATCACGGCCTCAAAGATCACCTTGGCCTCAGGGCGGGGCAGCGCGTTCCAGATCGCCTCGCCCTTGCCGTGCAGGCGCAGCAGGGCCAGACCGCCCAGCGTGGCGACAACCGACATGTACAGCGCGGGCGTGAACCCATGCCACAGCTTCAGCGAGTAATAGGGAGGTTTGCCCCCGCCATAGACTGCCTCGGACACCACGGCCACCAGCGGACCCACAATGGCGGCCGAGTTCAGCCCGATCAGGACAACCAACACCACCAGAAACGCCGGAGCCAGCCACAGCCCAACCGGTGGGTCATGCGGATGGTGAGGGTACTCGTCCTGCTGCGGCCCAAGGAACACATGGCCGATAAAGCGGAAAGAATACGCCGCCGAAAACAGCGCCGCCAACAGCGCAAGACCCGGCACAAGATAGTGCGAGTGCAGCCAGGTGGTGTGGACGGTTTCCTCAAGCATCATCTCTTTGGACAGGAACCCGTTCAGCGGCGGCAGACCGGCCATGGACAGGGCTGCGATTGTGCCGATGGTAAAGGTGATCGGCATCAGATGGCGCAACCCGCCCAGCCGTTTGATATCGCGCGTGCCGGTTTCATGGTCGACAATCCCGGCGGTCATGAACAGGGCGGCCTTGAATGTGGCGTGGTTGATGATGTGGAACACCGCCGCCACGGCCGCGAATTTGGTGCCAAAGCCCAGCAGCATCGTCACCAGACCCAGATGCGAAACGGTCGAAAACGCCAGCAGCGCCTTGAGGTCATCCTTGAACAGCGCAATGCAGGCGCCGATCAGCATGGTCACCAGACCTGTGGTTGCCACGATGTAGAACCACGCATCGGTTCCAGCCAGAACCGGCCACATCCGCGCCATCAGGAACAGCCCGGCCTTCACCATCGTGGCCGAGTGCAGATAGGCCGACACCGGCGTGGGCGCGGCCATCGCATGCGGCAGCCAGAAATGGAACGGGAACTGCGCCGATTTGGTGAAACAGCCCAGCAGGATCAGGATCAGCGCGGGCAGGTAATAGGGCGAGGCCTGGATCAGCTCTTTGTTCTGCAGAATGACGCTCAGATCATACGAACCCACGATATTGCCCAGGATCAACATCCCCGCGATCATCGCCAGCCCGCCCGATCCGGTCACGGCCAATGCCATCCGCGCACCCTGACGGCCTTCGGGCAAGTGCTTCCAATAGCCGATCAACAGGAATGAGCTAAGCGATGTAAGCTCCCAGAAAATAAGAAGAAGCAGGATGTTGTCAGACAGAACAATCCCCACCATCGCGCCCTGAAACAGCAGCAGATAGGTATAGAACTGCCCCATCGGGTCCTCACGCGACAGGTAGAACCGCGCATAAAGGATAATCAGCAGGCCAATGCCCAGAATCAGCAGGGCAAACAGGAACCCCAGACCGTCCAGCATGAAGTTCGCATTCAGTCCCAATACCGGTATCCAGTCGAACCGGGCGGTCACAACATCTCCGCGCATGACCGCGGGGATGTGGATCAGCAGTCCCATCAAGGCCAGGAACGTTGTCAACCCGGCTGCCGAGGCTGCTGCATTTCGTCCTGCCCGGATCAGGAGGGCTGGGAAAACAGCTCCGAGGAAGGGAAGGGCCGCGATGAGGAATAGGGACAAGTGCGATACTCCGGTCTGAGCGGTCAGAATTAGACCTAATTTTGTAAAGATAATTTTCTGACTGTCCAGCTATTGCGAATTTTTCACTTTGTTCTAGGGCGGTAGGGGCGCGGCGGTTCAGGTGCGAAATAATGACGCGAACTTGATCCGTGTATCAAAATTCACCACAGCAGCCTTCCCGTGAATATGATAAAACCGCCCTGTCAGTTCAGGAGGGCGCGAAATGGCGAACAAGATGAACCGGACCCGAAGGTGGGTTGTTCTGGGCGGGGGCGCGGTGATCGCCACCGGCTTTGCCATTCGCGAGTATCGTCTGATCCCTCCGGCCTATGCAGGCGGGCAACTCAGCGTGGCTGAGGCGCACCAGCAGGCCCTGTCCGGTGATGTCCTACTGATCGATATCCGCACACCACGGGAATGGCAGGCCACGGGGGTGGGCGAGGGCGCTTACCCTCTGGACATGCGGCGGGACGACTTCGAACAGGTTCTTGCGCAGTTGGCGGATGGGGATCGCAACGCGCCGGTTGCCCTGATTTGCGCGCGTGGCGTCCGGTCTGCGCGTCTGAGCAACCGCTTGACCCAGGCCGGGTTCACCAACGTCATTGACGTGCCCGAAGGCATGCTGGGCTCAGCGGCAGGGCCCGGATGGGTGCGCGCCGGTCTGCCGGTAGAACGCCCGACAGGAGAGACAGAATGATCCGCGCCGTTGCTCTGGCCGCTGGCCTGGCGCTGACGGGGCAGGCTGGCTTTGCCGCCTGCGCCGATCAGGAGAATGTGTGCGAAACCGCCTCGGGCACGTATCACATTGAACTGCCCAAGGCGGAAAACCCCCCGTTGGTGGTGTTTCTGCACGGCTATGGCGGCAACGGTGCAGGCACCATGAGGAACCGCAGCATGGTTGAGCCGCTACTGGCGCGGGGCTATGCGGTGATCGCCCCCGAAGGGCTGGAGCGTGCAAACCGACCTGGTGTCAAAAGCTGGAACTTCTATCCGGGCTTTGGGGAAAGGGACGAAACGGCGTTCTTGACTGAGGTCGTGCAGGATGCAGCAGACCGGTTCGGCGTGGATGCGGATCGTGCGGTGCTGGGAGGTTTTTCAGCCGGCGCCTTTATGGTTTATTATCTGGCCTGCGACGCGCCGGAAACGTTCTCGGCCTATGTGCCTGTTTCGGGCGGGTTTTGGCGACCACATCCCGAAAGCTGCGAAGGGCCTGTGCGCATGTTCCACACCCATGGCTGGACGGATAACGTCGTGCCGCTTGAGGGGCGTCTTTTGGGCGGCGGTCGGTTCCATCAGGGCGACATTTTTGCCGGGCTGGAAATCTGGCGCGTGGCGAATGGCTGCGTTGATACCAAACCCAGCGGATTTTCCACCACGGGGCCGTTCATGCGCCGCTACTGGAGCGGTTGTGCCGAGGGCAGCGCGCTGGAATTCGCCCTGTTTCCCGGCGGGCACAATGTCCCCAAAGGTTGGTCCGATATGATGGTGGACTGGTACGAAGGGCTGCCGGGCGGCTGATCAAACGCTTTGTGCTTGAATTGAACCGAAATACGCTGCCTCTCCCTTTCGGTCGAACGCGCATTTCGGTTGTTCTATATTTAAAAGCGCAAAGCGTTCTATTCCGCAGGGGTCATCACGCCCTTGCCTTCGATCAGACGCTTCAACTCATCACGGTGACGGCGGGCCGAGCGCGTGATCGCCGGTTCGTTGAAATCCTCTTTCATCCCGACCATGCGCCGTGCCGTGCCAGCCGACACGCCGCTGAGCGCAGAGAGCGGGATCGCGAGCGCAAGGCTGATCGCAATCGGGGCCAGCCAGACCGACACGAGGCCAGACAGAATCCCAACGCTCAGCGCGATGCCGCTGATGGTTTCCAGCGTATGACACAGGATCAGCGTGCGCAGCCCATAGGTGCCGCCGTCACGCGCCTGCGGCGACCAGCCCTTTTGGATACCAAGCGCGGTGCGGAACACCGCGATCATCTGCTGTACCATCAGGATCGGTGCGTAGAGGATCGATAGGATCACCTCGGCCAGGAACGATGTGAGAAATTTCAAGCCGCCACCAAACTCGGCATAGCGCATCCCGCTGAGGGGCAGGGCCAGAACGCCCAGCACCTTGGGGGCCAGCAACATGGCGTACATGACCAGAATGATCAGCACATGACGGGTCTCCGACATCTCGGGCCACTGCGGGAAAAGGGGATTGTCGGGGCTGAAATAATACAGGACCGAGGCGTCCTCACCCTGACCGATCAGCGCCCACATCACCAGCAGGGCAAACCACAGCGGCGACATCAGATAGCCGACCGCGCCGTGGAACATGTGAAAACGCGACACGGCGCGGAACCCGGTCGAGCCCAGTAGTTTCAGGTGTTGCAGGTTGCCCTGACACCAGCGCCGATCCCGCAGCGCGTGGTCGATCAGGGTGGGCGGCGTTTCCTCATACGACCCACGAATGCGCGGCAGAAAGCGCACGGCCCAACCGGCGCGGCGCAGCAGACCCGCCTCGACAAAATCGTGGCTCATGATCAGCTTTTCCTGACCATTATACGCCCGCAGTTTCGGCAGACCCGCGCTGCTGGCGAACGCCCTTGTGCGAATGATGGCGTTGTGGCCCCAATAGTTGCCCTCTTGCCCGCACCAGCGGGCCAGACCCTCGGCAAAGGCGATGCCATAAACGCCATTGGCGAATTGCTGCATCCGGGCAAAGACCGACTGTGCGCCGATCAGTTGCGGATAGCTTTGGATCAGACCGGCACCCGGATCACGCGCCAGCGCGTCGGTCAGGCGCGTGATCGCGCGCCCGGTCATCAGGCTGTCGGCATCCAGCACCAGCATCGCATCCCAATCGGCCCCCCAGTGGCTGACCCAATCGGCGATGTTGCCGACCTTGCGGTCAGTGTTCTGTTCGCGACGGCGATAATACAGTTCCAGACCGGGGGCGAGTGTGGTGCGCAGCGCCTCGACACTGGCCTGTTCCTGTGCCGCAATCGCTGGGTCACGCGTATCGGACAGGATGAACATCGCATAGTGATGCTGACCGCTGCGCGCGCGCAAATCCTCCAGCATGGTGCGGGCGTTGCCCAGCACATTCCAAGGCACTTCGTTATAGACCGGGGTCAGCAGCGCCACGCGCAAGGGCTGTGACCGCGTTTCCCGCCTGGGTTTTTCCTGCCGGGACAGGGACACCATCCCCAACAGCACGGTGCAGACCGTGAAGGAAATCCAGAAAAAGTTGAACGAGATCAGCGCGAGCAGGATGCCTTCGATCAGGTTGATGCCCTCGGCCCCGAACCAATCGCTCATGACCCACAACAGCCCCAGCGTCGCCGCCATCGCTGGCGAGAACGCCAGCGCGCGCCAGAACCCGGCCGATGCGCGCTGACCCGTGGGGACATCGGCATCCCGGAAATCCGCGCGGAAATCCTGGGCGGGCATGGCCAGAGGCGCCTCTGGCGGCATGATATGCAGGTCTTTGGTCATGCGGTCCAACGGTACAGCCACACTTCGGAGGCGGGTTTCTTGTCTTTCAGCAACTGCGCGCGCAGCTCGACATGGGTGCGCTCACCCGGCTGGAAGGAAAAGGCCAGCCGCAGCCCGCCCGTGTCGGGGTTGCGCTGCAATACGCCCTCGGATGTTTCGGCATGGGGAGAGTTGACGAAGATGGTCATCGCTTCGGGATCGGAGAACAGCTCACTATCTTCAAAGTCGATCACGGCCAGACGGCCCTCACCAAAGGTGTTTTCGCCCATCGCCGTGTTGATCACGCGTGGCATCGGGGTGCGCTGCGGTTCCTCACCCCAGATCAGGCGATAAGACAGATCGACCTGACTGCCTGCCGCATAGGGTTCTGCGGGGCGCCAGTAGGCGACGATATTGTCATAGATTTCCTGATCGGCCGGAATCTCAACCAAGGTCACGGAGCCCTTACCCCAATCGCCGTTGGGCTCGACCCACAGGCCGGGGCGTTTGTGATAATTCGCCTCAAGATCCGCATAGTCCGAGAACTTCCGTTTCCGCTGCATCAGGCCAAACCCGCGGGGGTTCATGTCCACAAAGGACGAAATCTGCAGATTGAGGGGGTTGGCCAGCGGGCGCCACAGCACCTCTCCGGCGCCATTGCGGATCAGCAGGCCGTCACTGTCATGGACGGCGGGGCGGAAATCGTCGAACCGGCTGTGGTTGGTCTGATCGAACAGGAACATCGAGGTGCCGGGCGCAATGCCGACATGGGGCAGTTCTTCGCGAGGGAACAGCGTCGCCTCGACGTCCATGATGCAATCGGCACCGGCGGTGACGTTGAAACGGTAGGCCCCGGTCACGCTGGGGCTGTCCATCAAGGCATGGACCACCATATCCCGTTGACCGGGTTTGGGACGTTCCAACCAGAACCGGATGAATTCGGGGAATTCCTCACCATCGGGGTCGCCGGTTTTCAGGGCCAGACCGCGGGCGGACAGGCCGTAAACCTCATGCAGACCGATGGCGCGGAAATAGCTGGCACCTTGCCAGACGCAGAACTCATCGGTTTCCCCGGGACGGTGCATTTCGGTGCGCAAACGCAGGCCGGAAAAGCCCAGCGTGTCGTCGATAGGCAATTGCGGGACGTCTTCGGATTTATCGAACATCGACAGATCGAACGTGACCGGTTTGGTCATCCCGTCCTCAACCGTCGACACTTTAACCGTGCGCGGGAAATATAGGCCGGGGGTAAAGAAATCGACGTTGAACGGCGTCTCGGTCTCATACCAAAGCGCGCGGTCCAGACGGAACCGGATCGAGCGGTATTGCTGATACGTCAGGTCCTGCCATTCCTGCGGGACCATCTCACGCTCGGCATAGGGTTTGCTGGCCAATTCGCGGGCCAGCGCGATCACATCGTTGCGGTCAAAGGGGACTTCTCCGCCCACGGCAAAGGTGGCCGGAGCAAAGGCAAGCGCCGAAGTTGAGGCCAGAAATGCGCGACGTGTGAAATTCATTTTTTCGACTTCCAGGGTTGTGACTTGAACCAGGCGGCCATGTAGGCGACGCCGATGATCATGGCAAAGCCAATCATGTTGGCGATGAACACACTGGCAACATCCCGCCCACTCAGGTCCAGTCCGACGCCGATAAGTCGTGCGGCTGCCATGGAAAATACGAACACCGCCAGCGATTGCTGTCCGACTTTGGTGATCACGGTCAGCAGGGCCTGCCAGACCTTGGCCCCCGCGCTGTGGCCGGTTGCGATCAGGCGGTGGCCATGCTCGCCCGCGACGACCCAGCCCAGATAAGCCAGCGACAGGAAGTGGACATAGCGGAACAGGCCAAAATCGGACTTGTCGCGGAATTCCTTGGTTACGGGCCAGACCTTGCGGATTTCATCGGCCAGATCGGGCGCGGCTGCATTGATCCAGTTGAACACTTTCCACGACCCGAACGGCATTGAGAAGATCAGGAACAAAGCCGCTGCCCAGATCAGCGTTTTCGACACCGGCGGGGCAGGTATCCAGCCGCGCATAAAGGCGAAACCGGTGAAGAACAGCAATTGCCAGCCGAACGGGTTGAAGAACCACTGACGCTCCGACCACGGCTCAGCCGGGAGGTCCAGATAGTCGAACTGAGCCACCAGCCAGATCAGCACCGAAGCCATTGCAACCGCCCAGAACCCAACCCGTGACAAGCCCATGAACATTGGCATCATCGCCAGAACCACTAGATACATGGGCAGAATGTCGAAGTAGTTTGGCACATAGGTCAGTGTGAACAGACCCACGATCTGCGGTGCCGGATCATTGAAGAAATGCTGCAGGTTCAGTGAGGAGATATATGTTTTCTCAAAGAAACCTGTCTGATCCAGCGCCGCCATGGACATGGCGACAAAGAAGAACAGCGCGATATGCGCCCAGTAGACCTGCCAGATGCGAAAGGCGACGCGGGCCGTGCCCATCCACCAGCCCTTGCGCGCAAACGCCCCGCCAAAGGCGATGGCCGAGGCCATGCCTGAGCAGAACACGAAAATCTCGGTTGCATCCGAGAAACCGAACCGTGCGGGAATCCACTTGGCCCATGGGTCATTCGGGATATGCGCAATCAGGATGATGAACATCGCGATGCCGCGATAGAAATCCAGACGCGGGTCGCGCACGCGGGCAGGGGCTGCCGCTTGGGCAGCCACAGGCGCAAAATCAGAAGCGGGCGAAGCAGTCGCCATACGTATTCTGTCCTTCTTTGGTCTTTTTGTTATTCAGCCGGGACGCTTTGTGCGTCTCCGTTATCGCGGGCCGCGTCGATCAATGCGCGGCGCGCCAAAGCGTAATTGTCCTCGCCACCGGCACGTTTGGCGCGGCGATCGTCCAGAATACGCTCGACAGCATCCAGACGGCCCGCGCGCAGGCCGGAATCAATTGTGATGCGCTCGAATACATCACGTTGGGCGTGACTTCCACCTGCCAATTGCATTCCGTCCCGTGCATTGGACAGGAAATCAAAGGCTTGCCCGTAAAGGCCCTCGCCAAAAGCCTCAAGCCCCTTGGCGGCTGCGATGCCCGGATCGGACATGCGGATCGGGGTGTCCCCCTGATTGCGCTGCGCGTCCTTTTGGATACGCTGCAACATCTTGCCGGTCGCTTCACCGCGATTGTCGCCGGTCAGGGCCAGCAGATAGTGCAGATCGGCAAAGATCAGGCAGCCATCTTCGGTGCGCGCGGCGCTGAGGTCGGCCAGTTCCTCCCAGCGGTTGCCCACCTCGACGCCCTCAAGCTCAAGCCGTGACAGCAGCGAGGTCGCGTTCGAGATGTCGCGGTAGTCGTCGGTTTTGTCCTGGCGGATGTAGTTGTCATACAGCTCCATCACCTGATCGACCTGACCCAGGTCCAGATGCATCAGCGCCTTGTGCCACCAGACGTGGTAGCGGAAGTTGTTGCAATGGGTCCACGCATCCTCGCGCCCGGCCAGCCAGTCCAATCCCAGCTGCGCGTTGCCCGTCATTTCGTGCACGTGGGCCACGGCATGCAGGCCCCAGGCGTCATCCGACACCATCCACAGCGCCTGACGGCCTGCGATCTCGGCCTTTTCATAGGCGCCGGTCTCCTCCAGCGCGAAGGAATGGCAGCCCAGCAGGTAACCACGACCCGCATGGTCGGGTTCGTAGGCGGGCATCACACGCTCAATCGACCGGCGCATACCTGCGGCGTCGCCCAGAACAAACCGCGTTGCATGGCTCAGCTTCATCGCCAGCGTGTCCTGCGGATGAGCGCGCAAAATCTCTTCGAATTTCTGAACAGCTTGCGAGGGCAGATCGGCCAGATAAAGCCCCAGCGCATCGATATACAGACGTTCGCGGGCCGAGACCGGCTGACGCTCTGCTGCCGCATTCGCAGCATCCAGCGCATCAACCGCAACGGCGACCATCTCGCGACGACCCAGCAGAATCATGAACAGACCTTTGATGGCATGACCCAGGGCAAAATCGGGCTCAAGCTCCAGCACTTTGCCCAGATGTTGCGGGGTGGTGGCCGAATGCGCCATGAAGCCAAGCAGAACACCGTTCCACGCCTCGACACTGGCCGATTGGCTGAGGGTGTTCATCTGTCCGAAAACATCTTGTTTCATGCGTGTGGTCCGATCCATCTTAGAAAAGTCTACATTATTCGATGTAGCAGAGAGTCTGTCGGCGTCGTATCAGTATCGCCCCTGCTCTCGAATTGGTGAAATGCCGTGTGTGGAAAACTTGAAAAAAACCGCCGATTCAACGGCATGTTTCAGCAACTTGCCGCCGAATTAAGCACAGTGTTTCAATCGTCAAAGGGATTTTCGGCGTTCAGAACCGCCTGAGTATCCGCCCCGAATTCCGGCGGGGCGCTGCGATAGGTGACCGGCGTGCGCGAAAGTTTCAGTGGATTTCCGATCAGATTCACCTCGCCCGGGGTGGCTTGCATGGCAATTTGCATCTGCCGTGCGGCCACCTGATCTGTGTCGAACACCTGATCCAGCGTCTGCACCGGGCCAACGGGGACTTTGCGGGTTTCCAACTCGGCAATAACGGTGGCGGTGTTGTGGGCCTGCACGGCCGGGCGCAGCACAGCATTCAGCGCGTCGCGGTGTTCCAGCCGGGCGGGGTTGGTGGCAAAACGCTGGTCATCGGCCAAATCCGGGCGGTTGATGAAATCGCAGAACCGACGGAACTGCCCATCATTTCCAACCGCCAGAATGACGTGGCCATCCGCCGTTTCATAGACGTCATAGGGCACGATATTGGGATGCCCGTTGCCGCGCCGTTGTGGGACGTTGCCCGAGGTCAGGTAGTTCACGCCCTCATTGATCAGCCACGCGACCTGAGCGTCCACCAGCGCCAGATCAATCTGCTGGCCTTCTCCGGTCTGATCGCGGTGGCGTAGGGCCGCCAGAATACCTACGGTGGCATACATCCCGCACATCACGTCCGCGATGCCCACGCCCACTTTCATCGGCGCGCCTTCGGGATCGCCCGTCAGCGACATGATCCCGCCATAGCCCTGTGCCATCAGATCATATCCGGGTTTCGAGGCATTCGGCCCCGTCTGCCCATAGCCCGAAATCGAGCAGTAGACGAGGCCAGGCAGCTCTTGCGACAGCGCCGCGTAATCCAGCCCGTATTTCGCCAGCCCGCCAGGTTTGAAATTCTCGATCAGGATGTCGGCATGGGCCGCCAGGCGCTTGATTTCAGACTGACCTTCGGGGGTCGTGATGTCGATGGCAACGGATTTCTTGTTGCGGTTGGCCGACATGAAATACGCGCTCAGGTCCGAGCGGTTGCCCTGCGCATCCTCAACATACGGAGGGCCCCATTGCCGCGTGTCGTCACCGCCCGTTGCCGGGTTTTCGATCTTGATGACGCTTGCGCCCAGATCGCCCAGCAATTGCGTGCAGGTCGGCCCCGCCAGAATGCGGCTCAGGTCCAGTACCTTGACGCCCTTCAGTGGTCCCTCAGATCCGGCCATCATAGCCCCCACGATCGATTTCGGCAGCGATCACGGTGAAACTGTCGGCTTTGACCGCTGCATCCAGCGCCGCGCGCAGCTCTGCCCGGTTGCGCACCGTGTGGCCGTTGCCACCAAAGGCGCGGCCCATGGCGGCAAAGTCGTGACGGTCGAAATCCACGCCCCGGTTGCCCATCTGACGCTGGCGCTGTTTCAGCTCGATCAACGCAAGGCTGGCATCGACAAAGACCAGAAAGATCGGATTGCCGCCCATTTCGGCAGCGGTCGACAGCTCTCCGGCGACCATCAGGAACCCGGCATCGCCTGAGAAACTGATGACCGGGCGGTCGGGTTCGGCCAGTTTCAGACCAATCGCCATCGGTACAGCGCAGCCCATGGTGCACAGCGCCGAGGATTGGATCAGCCCGCGTTCCTCGGAACAGTCCCACATCTGGCTCAGCAAGATACGGTGCGCGCCGCTATCGGCAGTGGCCAGCGTTTCTGCGGGCAGGGCGGCTCGGGTTTCGGCGATCACGGCGGCAGGGCCCCATTCGTCGTCGGTGGGGAAAGCCTGCGCCAACGCGGCCTTGACCTGCGTTGGTTCACCGCCGGGCCATGTGGCGCGCGCCGCGTTGCCCTTGGCGATGGCCTCAAGCGTGGGGCCGGTGTCGGCCACAAGGTTCAGCCCGGCCTGATGCATGTAGTGATCATTGGCCACGGCTGAAATGTCGATGACGCGCTTTTCCTCGGGGTCCCAGATCTCGCGCCAGCCGGGGCGCATTTCAATCGGGTCATAGCCCACACAAATTACCAGATCGGATTGCTCGACCAGCGGCACCAGATGTTTGTCTGCCAAAGGCGACAGGCCCGCGCCGCCCAGGCATAGCGGGTGATCTTCGGGAACGACCCCTTTGGCCTTGTAGGTGGTCACGAAGGGGATGTTGAAATGCTCCAGAAACGCCTGCACCACGTTGCGCGAATCGTCATAGAGCACATCCAGTCCCACAATCGCGATGGGCCGTTCCGCCTGCGCCACCCAGCGGCGGGCTTTCTCAACACAGTTCCCCTCGGGCGCGACGGCGGCGATCTTGGCGCGGCGGCGGCGTTTCACACCCGACACGCGCGTATCCGCGACCGAGATCGGCACGTCGATATGCACAGGGCCGGGGCGCGGTTGGTTGGCCAGCGTCACGGCCTTGTCAGCAACAATATCGGCCCCCTGCGCCGTCAGGGTGAACGTGCCCTTGGTGATCGAGCGGTAAACCTGCGCGTGATCCATGACCTGATGGGTGTAGGTCAGCGCCTCATCCGCATCGACACATCCGGTCAGGACGATCATCGGCACCCGGTCTTGCAACGCGTTGGCCACCACATTGATCCCGTTCATCGCGCCGGGGCCAAGCGTCGCCACCAGAATCGCAGGCGCGCCGTCGCGGTGATGGACGGCCTCGGCCATGAAACCAGCGGCGTTTTCATGCTTGGTCAGGTGAAAGGTGATTCCGGCCTGTTCCAGAGCGTCGACCAGCGTCAGGACCTCACCTCCGGGCATGCCAAAGGCGTGGCGGCATCCAGCCTCATAGAGGCGTTGCGCCAAAAGGTCAGCCGCGCGGGGGGACAGGTCCTGCATCAATCAAGCTCCGGGTAATCACGTTGCAAAGCAGATTGCGGAGGACGCGCCCAGACGCAAGCAGGTTCACGTCAGTGTGACTATTTGACTGCGGATTCCGCCACTGCCTGAAACTTTGCGTCAAGTTCCGTGGCGATCTCCAGCAGGGGCTCGCCACCCTCATAAACATAGGGCGCGAACACAAAACTGGGCGTTTTGTAGGACAGGGTCGCGGTTCCGTCCTCATTTTCGGTGACATAAAAGCGGATCGGTGCTTCGATCATTGCCTGTACGGATGTTTCCAGAACCCGCACGGCATAGTCGTTGTTGAAGGCCCCGATCACCAGATTGCCGGGAATGGTGATGCCACGCGCCGCAGCGGCCTTGGTTGGCCCCGCCTGTGTGACCACGATCAGACCGTTGTCTTTCACCGCCGCCCGCGTATCCGCAACAAGCGTATCATAAGGCTTATCCGTCGGGTAGACTGCCCAGCCCGCCACTGGCTCCTGCGCCCAAACGGGCAGAGCCAGACAACAGAGCAAACCCCAAAGACCGCGCATTCGTGACACCTCCGGCAAAACACTGCGTCCTTGATGCCAGAGAACGCGGGTCTGCGCACTCACATTTCTGTGCGCTTTTGCAGCAGGTAAATATCCATGATCCAGCCATGATCGGCGCGGGCCCGGGCGCGCGTATCCAGAATGTCCTGCGCCACTTGCGCCAAAGGCCCCTTGATCAGCAATTCCTCTTTCATGCCCACATAGGCACCCCACCAGATGTCATAATCCTGCATCTCAAGGCTTTGGAACGAACACTCGCCATCCAGCATAACCGCAACTTTTGAGGTACTTGCAGGCCACCCCTCATCCCGAATGCGCCGCCCGGTCGTGACTACGTAAGGTGCACCCAGATCGTTGATCGGAATCGCATGCGCCGCCGTCAGCGCCTGCAGCGCCGTGATGCCCGGGATCACCCGCGTCTTGGGTTGCGGATAAAGACGTGAGGCGATTCTGAGCGAACTGTCATAAAGCGACGGATCGCCCCAGATCAGCAGCGCCACATGTTGCGCTTCGGGGTGGGCCTGGATCGCCTCGTGCCAGCGCACGGCAATCGCGTCATGCCATTCATCCACCCCGCGCAGATACCCGTCATCCGAGCGGCGCTTGGGGATGTCGAAATAGGCGATCCGGGGCGGCGTATCGGTGACCGTCGCAATGATCTCTTCCCGCAGCCCGGCCAGATCGGCCTTATTCTCGCCCTTGCGGGGGATCAGGATCAGGTCCGCGCCCTGAATGGCCTGCACCCCCTGCATGGTCACGTGGTCGGGGTTTCCGGTGCCGATACCGATCAGGGTCAGATCATACATCGTCAAACTCTGCCAGAGGGCCGTAAAGGATCAGCGCCGGGGCGGTGCCGATCTCATCCGCCAGTTTTTCGGACAAAGCACCAATCGTGGCGCGATGCAGTTTCTGATCAGGGGTCGAGACGGATTCTGCCATCAGCGCCGGGGTCTCCGGCGGCAGGCCGTGCGCGTGCAGGGCCTTGACCAGCAAAGGGAAAGTCCGCTTGCCCATGAATACGACGGTGGTCGCATCCGCGTCGGCCAAAGCGGTCAGGTTCAGGTCCTCGGGCAGCTTGCCGCTGACGTCGTGGCCAGTGACGAATTGCACACGCCGCGCGGTCAACCTGCGGGTCAAAGGGATGCCGGCTGCCGCCGCCGCTGCAACGGCTGAGGGGATGCCGGGGATGATCTCGTATTCGATCCGGGCTTCGCGCAGGGCCACCAGCTCTTCCTCAAGCCGCCCGAACAGCCCGCCATCACCGGATTTCAACCGCACCACGCGGGCTCCGGTCTTGGCATAGTCCACCAGCAAACGGCTGACATGGTTCTGCTTGGGCGAGGGGCGCCCGGCGCGTTTGCCAACGCCAACCAGATCGGCCTCGTCGCGCGCGTGTCCAAGAATTGGACCGCTGCTAAGGTCATCAAACAACACGGCATCGGCCTTTTGCATCCGGTCCACAGCTTTTAGCGTCAGCAATTCCGGGTCACCGGGGCCCGAGCCGATGAATGAGACGAAACCGCTCATGCCGTGGCCTCCGCGATCAGGTGAAAGAAGGTGCCGGTCACGTTGCCGCGTACTGATCCGGTCTGCGGCCCCTCGACCCCTTCGGCGTCAAAAACGCGGGCCAGTGGCGCATCCGGTTGCTCGACGATTGAGGAATAGTGGAACTCATGTCCGCGCAGGGCAGTTCCGGACGCGAACCCCGGCATCGGGGCCAAAAGTTCGGCCTTGCGATAGCCCAGGTTGAACTTGCGCTTTTCATAAGACGTAACCAGCCCCAGCAAACCGGCCATTTGATGCTGCACTCCGTCTTTGTCGACCAAAGCCTGCCCCAAAGCCATGTATCCGCCGCATTCGCCATGCACCGGTTTGGTCTCGGCATGTTTGCGTAGACCGGTCAAAAACGTCTCAGCAGCGGCCAGAGTGCCAGCATGCAATTCAGGGTATCCACCCGGCAACCAGACCAGATCGGCATCGGCTGCCGGGGCCTCATTGGCCAAAGGTGAGAAGGGGCGGATTTCGGCCCCCGCAGCGCGCCAGCCTTCCAGCAAATGCGGATAGGTGAACGAAAACGCCGCATCCCGTGCCAGCGCGATCCGCTGGGCCGGGGGCCGCGGCAGCGCGGCTGACGATGGCCCATTCGGGCCTGAGGAGGCCGCCCGCTTGATCGCCTCCAAGTCCACATGCTCGCGTAGAAATTCAGCATACCCGGCAATCGCGCTTTCCAGATCGGGGTGTTCCACCGCCTGGATCAGCCCCAGATGCCGCTCGGGCAGGGTCAGGTCGCCACGACGGGGCAGAACGCCCAGCACCGGCAGGCCCGCCCGCTCCATCCCCAGCCGGGTCAGCCGCTCATGCCGGGGGCTGGCGCAACGGTTCAGGATCACACCGGCAAAAGGCAGGTCGGGGTTGTACATTTTGAAACCCAGCGCCGTGGCCGCCGCCGATTGCGCCTGACCGCCCACATCCAGCACCAGCACCACCGGCCAGCCCATGCGCAGCGCGGTTTCGGCGCTTGATCCATGCCCCAGCTCTCCGGGCTTGGCAACGCCGTCAAACAACCCCATCGACCCTTCGGCGACCACGATATCCGCGCCCTTGGCTTGCGCAGAAATGGCGTTCAGCAATGGATCACCCATCGCCCAGCTGTCGATGTTGAACGAGGCCCGACCCGCCGCCGCCTGATGGAAGGCTGGGTCGATATAGTCCGGGCCGCTCTTGAACGGTTGAACGGTCAAACCGTCCTCGGCCAGCGCCCGCAGCAGACCCAGCATGACGGTGGTTTTGCCCGTCCCCGAAGAGGGCGCAGAAATCAAAAGGCCCGGCGGGTTCGTCATCGCGTCATTCATCCTCGGGGCTCCAGCTTGACCACGGGCTGTCGGCGCTTTGCGGGCGATAGCGGCGGTCGTAATCTTTTGAATACAGGCAGCTTTCGTCGAACCCTTCACCCGCCAGTGCCGGGCCGACCATGATCAGCGCGGTACGCGCGATGCTGTCGTCAAGCGCGTCTTTCAGAGTGTTCAGCGTCGCGCGGATGATGCGCTCATCCGGCCAGCTGGCGCGATAGACCACGGCCACCGGGCAATCGGCCCCATAGGCTGGGGTCAGGTCGGCGATCACCTTATCCAGATTGCCGATCGACAGGTGAATAGCCAGCGTCGCGCCGGTGCGGGCAAAGTTCTCCAGCGTTTCACCCTCGGGCATCGAGGACGCGCGGCCCGGCGTGCGGGTCAGAACGACCGACTGCGCCAATCCGGGCAGGGTCAGTTCCGTGCCCAAAGCTGCGGCTGCGGCGGCAAAGGACGGAACGCCGGGGGTCACGCTGACCGGGATACCCATCTCTTTCAGGCGGCGGATTTGTTCGCCCATCGCCGACCAGACCGACAGGTCGCCGGAATGCAGGCGGGCGACATCGTGACCGGCCTTATGGGCGGCGTCGATCTCGGCCATGATCTGATCCAGATCCATTGGCGCGGTGTTGATGATCTTGGCCCCCTCGGGGCAATGGCCCAAAATTTCCTCGGGCACCAATGATCCCGCATAGAGGCACACGGGGCAGGACGCGATGATGTCGCGCCCGCGCAGGGTCAGCAGGTCGGCAGCGCCCGGTCCGGCGCCGATGAAATGAACGGTCATGTCTGTCCTCCGATGGCTATGGCACAGGTGGCCAGCCGGTCGTCTGAAATCTGTCGGGGTGAGAGCAGCCGCGCACCGGAACCGGCGGCGGCAAGGGCGGATGCTTCGGCCACGCTGCCGGTGCCATAGCTGGCGCGGCTGCGGGTCGAGCAGGTGAGGGTACGCTGCCCAGCCAGATCAGCGGGCGCGATGAAATGCAGGGGCAGGGCGGTGGCGGCGGCGAATGCGGTCAGGGCGGCGTGGCCTTCCTTGTCCGCAACAGTCGCCAAGGCGCTGACGGGGTGGTCAGCGGTGGCCGCCGCAAAGGCCGCGCGCAGGCTGACCACGGTCGCGGTGGACGAAAACCCAAGGCCCGCAACGATCATAGCGTGACGCTCCACTGCACCACGGGGTAAGCCGATTTCCAACCACGCCGGGGCCCCAGCGGTGCCGACTGAGCCAGTTCAATCCGCAGCAGATCACCGCCCAGTTTCTCATGCCATTGGGCCAGTGTCGCCTCGCTTTCGAGCGTCACCGCATTGGCCACCAGTCGGGTGCCCGCCGGCAGGCTGACCTGCAGCCACTCCAGCAGCGCAGCACTCAGCCCGCCGCCGATAAAGACCACATCGGGCAGGGGCAGGCCCTTCAATGCATCGGGTGCGGTGCCGTGGATGACGTTCAGCCGATCCTGTCCCAGCGCGTCGGCATTGCGACGGATACGCTCGGCGCGATCTTCGCGGGGTTCGATCGTGGTTGCGGTCAGCGTCGGGTCACACATCAGCCATTCAATGCTGATCGACCCGGTGCCGCCGCCGATGTCCCACAGATGCTCGCCACGCTGCGGGGCCAGTGCCGAAAGGGTCAGCGCCCGGATCGGGCGTTTGGTAATCTGGCCGTCGGTCTCGAATATCTCATCCGGTTTGCCCGAGGATTTGGGCAGCGCGCGGCCCGCGCCCGCAACCTCCAGCCCGACGCAGACCGGGTGATCGAACCCACCCAGCAGGGCCTCGGTCAGTGAGACGGTGCGCGCGCGTTCGCGGGGGCCGCCAAGCGCCTCCATCACGTGCAGACGGGTGTCGGCAAAGCCGGTTTCGGTCAGGTAGGTCGCCAGTTCCGCCACCGCAGCCCCATTGCGCAGCAGCAGAATGGCGCGCAGGCCCGGTGACAGGTGCGGACGCAGCCGCGTCAGGGGCGCGGCGTGCAGGCCAAAGGTCAGCGTGGCCTCCAGCGGCCAGCCCAGCCGCGCGGCGGCCAGCGAAAAAGTCGATTGACCGGGCAGGGCCGCCCATTCGCCGGCCTCAAAATTACGCGCGATGACCGAGCCCGCACCAAACCAGAACGGATCGCCCGAGGCCAGCACCACGGTGGGTCGCCCTCGGAATTCGGTCAAAATCGGCAGGCCCTCGGCGAAGGGCACCGGCCATTCCACACGCTCGGCCCGGGTGTCGGGCACCAGTGACAGATGTCGCGGCGGCCCCATTATGATTTCCGCGCGCTCCAGCACTTGACGGCTTGCCGGTGGCAGGCCATCCAGTCCATCTTCGCCCAAGCCCAGAACGGTCAGCCACGGAGCTTCATGCATGACACACCTCCTGATCCTTGGCGGTACGACCGAGGCCAACGCCTTGGCCAAAGCTGTGGCCGAACAGGGGGTTACGGCCACCTATTCTTATGCCGGTCGCGTTGATAAACCGCGCCCGCAGCCCCTGCCGGTGCGTGTGGGCGGGTTCGGTGGCATGGACGGTCTGACCGCCTATCTGCGCGATCATACTATAACCCACGTGATCGACGCGACGCATCCTTTCGCTGCCCAAATGAGCGGCAATGCGGTGGCTGCCTGCCATCAGGCCGAGGTGCCCTTGGCCGCGCTGACCCGCCCGGCGTGGGAAGAGCAAGACGGGGATCGCTGGCAGCATGTTCCGGATATCGAAGGCGCGGTCGCCGCGCTGTCCGGTGCGCCACAGCGCGTCTTTCTGGCCGTGGGCCGGATGCATCTTGAAGAATTCGCGGCCCAGCCCCAGCATCGCTATTTGCTGCGGCTGGTCGATGAACCCGGCGCTCTGCCCTTGCCGAACTGCGATGTCGTCGTTTCGCGTGGGCCGTTCTCGGTGGCCGATGATCAGGCGCTGATGCAGCGCCATGGGATCCAATTGGTCGTGTCCAAGAACGCAGGCGGCTCTGGCGCGCGCGCCAAGCTGGACGCGGCGCGGGCGCTGGGCCTGCCGGTGCTGATGATCGACCGTCCGGCCCTGCCGCAGCGGACCGAGTTGTCGAGTGTCGCACAGGTTCTGGACTGGCTGGCTCATTCAGGGGTGAACCTCGGGGTGTAGACGATCGGGGCGCCGTCACGCTCGATCACGCGGGTCAGGGACGACCCAACGATCACAACCGTTTGCATGTCAGCCATCTCGGGCGTTGCCTCGGCAAGGGTCGAAATGCGGATCGCTTCATCCGCGCGCGACACGGCACGGGCGAACAGGATCAGGCGTTCGGGCTCGCATTCTTCCCGCAGGATTTCCAGCGTCTTTACAAAGCCTTCCGGGCGGGATTTCGAACGCGGGTTATAAAACGCCATCGCGAAATCTGCCTGTGCCGCCAGCCGCAGACGTTTCTCGATCAGGGGCCAAGGCTTGAGGTTGTCACTGAGGTTGATAGCACAGAAATCATGCCCCAAAGGCGCACCCGCACGGGCAGATGCGGCCAGCATCGCGGTGATGCCGGGCAGAACATCAATGGGAGTGTTGCGCCACTCGGACGGGCCATTCTCTAGCGCTTCAAACACCGCCGCCGCCATTGCAAACACGCCGGGATCGCCCGAGGAGACCACGACAACACGCTTGCCTTCAGCCGCCATTTGCAGCGCATGCTGCGAGCGGTCGATCTCAACCCGGTTGTCACTGGCGTGCAGGGTCAGGCCCGGACGTTCAGCCACGCGGGCGACGTAAGGAATATAGCCCACGATGTCTGTCGACTCGGCCAAAGCCGCTGAAACTTCGGGCGTCACCAGATCTTCGTTGCCCGGGCCCAGGCCCGCGATCTTGACCCAGCCGCTCATGGCCGCCGCCCCTGACCATGCACGATGATGATCGAGAAATAAGGGGTAACCTTCTCGCACGCTTCGGACAGCTTTGTGACCGTCTGGTTCGGCATTTGCGCGAACTCGACAATCCATGCACGGTCGTAAAGGCCCGCCGTTTTCAGCGCACGTTTCACCTTGTCGATATTGCGCCCGATCTTCATCACGACCAGAGCATCCGTCTGCGCCATACGCTCTGCCAGAGTGTCCTCGGGCAGGGTGCCAACCAGCACGGTCAACACATCGTCGCCCCACGTGATCGGGTCGCCCGTCGCGGTCCACGCCCCCGACATGCCGGTGATGGCTGGCACGACTTCGACATCAGATTGGTCACGTAAGCGACTGTAAAGATGCATGAAAGACCCGTAGAAAAACGGATCACCTTCACACAGGACCACGACATCCTCACCTTGATCCGACAGCCTCTTCAGATGCGCCGCACAGTCTTCGTAGAAAGCCGAAAGCAATGCGTTATAGCGCGGATCCGACAGCGGAATTTCGGTAGTGACCGGGTATTCCATGGGAAATTCGATGGCGTCACCGGGGATCATCCCGTTGACGATCTTGCGCGCCTGACCGCTGCGGCCCGGTTTGCGAAAGAAGGCCACGTGGCGCGCGTTGCGCAGCAGCCGATCCGCCTTGACGCTCATCAGGTCGGGATCGCCGGGGCCTAGGCCCACGCCATAGATGGTGCCGCCGCTCATTCTGCGCGGCTCGCGATGGCGTTGACGGCGGCTACGGTGATGGCGCTGCCGCCCAGGCGGCCTTTGACGATGCAAGAGGGCACAGGCTGCGCCTCCCACAGGGCATCCTTGGATTCAACCGCGCCGACAAAGCCCACGGGGCAGCCGATGATTGCGGCGGGGCGCGGGCAATCGGGGTCTTCCAGCATGTTCAACAGGTGGAACAGGGCGGTCGGCGCGTTGCCGATAGCGACCACAGCGCCCTCAAGGTGCGGGCGCCACAGCTCCAGCGCGGCGGCTGAGCGCGTATTGCTCATTTCAGCGGCCAGAGGGCGGACACGTTCGTCATGCAGGGTACAGATTACCTCGTTATCGGTGGGCAGGCGGAACCGTGTCACGCCTTCGCTGACCATGCGCGCATCGCACAGGATGGGTGCGCCATTTTCCAACGCAGTGCGGGCGGCGGCCACAAAACCGGGCGAGAAATGGACGAATTCCTCAAGCCCGACCATGCCAGCGGCGTGGATCATGCGGACGGCAACCTGCTCCTCGTCCGCGTCGAACCGGGCTAGGTCGGCCTCGGACCGGATGGTGGCAAAGCTTTCCTTATAGATCGCCGCGCCATCGGTTTCATAAGTGTAGGGCATCAGGTGAAGTCCATGTTCATCAGTGTTTCTTCGGTCAGGCCGTGCTGGCAGGGCTCATCCCCTGCGCGGCCCTGTTTGACAAGATCAAATCGCCCTTCATGGCCGATCAATGTGACATCGGCAGCCCCCATTCGGGCGCATCCCTTGGAACAGCCCGAGACATGCAGGCTGCCGGGAACGCGTGCCGCCAGCGCGCGGGCAATCGCGCGGGTTTCCACCTGCGCCTGCGGGCAGTATGGCGCGCCGGGGCAGGCGTCCGTGGTCATAAGCGGGTCAGAGCCATTCGTGACGAAGGCCGGGGCGGGTATCGCCGCCGCGCCTTCCAGCAGGATCAGCCGCCACGGTGTGACACGCAGGGCCTTGGCACCGCTGTGTTCAACCAACTCTCGCAGCGGGCGCGCAGGCAGCTGCCCGAAGGCCGCGCCATAGAGCACACCCTGATCACAATTGCCCGGTTGCAGAGGTGATCCCAACCGACCTGAGGTGCTGCCCTGCCATTCCTGCGGAAGGGCCTCGACCACGCGTGCCATGCGGCGGGCTTCGGGCGTGTAGGTGCGGGCAAACCACTCGGCCAGAGCGATCAGGTAATCGATGGCCTCGGCTTCCTCTGCCGCCATTCCGCTATCAGCCCCGTCAGCACGCAGGATCAGGCCATTCGGGCCAGTCTCCAATCGAATATCCGCCGAGTCCCCGGCCAGCAGGCGCTCGGGCCCGGTGTCGATGGCAAAGCCGAACTTGGCGGGCAGCGCAGGCAGTTCGGCCAGCCGGTCGATCAACGCCTGCGCCAACCGCGCGGTCAAATCGCCCGAGCGATACAGCGGTGAGACCAGAATGTTCCGACGCACTTCGATGCCCGGTTCGGCATCCAGCAGGTTCAGCGCGGCGAGTTCAGCCAGCAACGGCTGATGGTCCGCCTCGGCCACGCCCCGCAGTTGCAGGTTGGCGCGGTTGGTCAGATCGATTGTGCCATTGCCGAAGCGGTCCGCCAGATTGCACAGACCCACAGCCTGTTCCGCCGTCAATCGCGCCAGCCGGGGGCGTACGCGCACGACCAGCCCATCGCCGGACATCATTGGTCGGTGCGCACCGGGGCACCAGCCCTGAACGACCGGAGCAGTCATCGCAAGCCCTCAAGTTCCGCACGGATTGAATTCCGGCGCGTGTTCCAAAGCCCTGCCTCCAGCAACGCTCGGAACCGGTCCTGCATGGCCTGATGGGCCTTTGGGTTGGCCTCGGCCAAAAAGGCTTCCACGTCTTCATTGCCCAGTGTCGCATCGTGGTACAGGTCGAAGAGATGCGGTGCTACCGTGCCCGACAGATGCGCAAACGAGGCCATGTGATCCAGCGTTGCCGCAATCTCGGCCGCACCCCGGAACCCGTGGCGTTGCATCCCGGCGATCCAGCCGGGATTGGCCGCACGGGCATGGACCACGCGGCTGATCTCCTCGGGCAACGTGCGGGCCCGAGGATTTTCCGGGTTGGTATTGTCCAGATGATACAGCTGCGCGGTGCCGCCAGTGATCTTTTTGGCAGCGGCAAACCCGGCCTCATGGGTGGCATAGTCATTGGCCAGCAGCAGATCGGTTTCGGTCAGGTCCTGAAGGTGGACAAAGCTGTCGGCGTTGGCGACGCGCTGTTTGATCCCGTCCTTGTCCTGCGCGATATGCTCGCCCTCAAGCGCAAAGGAACTGGCGTTGAGCCACGCTTCGCCCGCCTGTGCGCGGGCCTCGTCGGTGTAGACCTCTGACAATTGGGTCATGTTCACGCCATAGCTGCCGGGGGCGGGGCCATAGACACGGGCTGCTGGTTCCTGACCGGCATAGGGGTTCCAGTCTGCGGCCTCATCCCGCGTAGCCAATGCCCGGATCGCCTGACCATACAGCGCCGAGAGCGTCGGAAACACGTCGCGGAACAGGCCTGAGACCCGTAGGGTTACGTCCAGTCGCGGGCGGCTGAGGTCGGTGATCGGCAGAACCTCGATGCCTGAAACCCGCTCGGACCCTTTATCCCAGATCGGTTTGACGCCCAGCAAGTGCAGCGCCATGGCGAATTCCTCACCCGCCGTGCGCATTGTGGCCGAGCCCCAAAGGTCGACGATCAGCCCTTTGGGATAGTCGCCTTCCTCTTGCAGATGTCTCCGCACCAATTCTTCGGCCAGTTTCACGCCTTGGGTATATGCCGCGCGGGTCGGGACCGAGCGCGGGTCCGTGGTATAGAGGTTCCGCCCCGTCGGCAGCACGTCCGAACGCCCGCGATAAGGCGAACCGGACGGACCGGCCTCAATCCGTTTGCCTGCCAGCGCAGCCAGCAAGCCCTCGCGCTCGGCATGGGCCGACGGCGCGGGGTCGAAATTGCCGGTGACTTGCGGAACCCGGCCAAAGATGTGCAGCCCGTCGCCGAACTGGCTTTCCTTGATGTCGCAGACAAAGCGGTCGATACGGGTGATCGCCTCGGCGGTGCAGGTGGCCTGATCCAGCCCCAGATCGCTTTCCAGCCCGATGGCCTGCGCCTCATCCCGGATGTCTTCCTGCAGCCGGTCGCGGCGTTTGGGGTCTAGTCCGTCGGCGTTCGAGAATTCGTCCAGAAGTGACTCCAACCGCACCATCCGGTCGGGCGTACCGCTTTCCTTCAGCGCGGGCGGGATATGGCCCAGCGTCACAGCTCCGATCCGGCGTTTGGCTTGCGCGGCTTCGCCGGGGTCGTTGACGATAAACGGATAGATGACGGGCAGATCGCGGATCAGCACTTCGGGCCAGCAATCAGCGGACAGGGCGACCGATTTACCCGGCAACCATTCCAGCGTGCCATGCGCGCCGATATGGATCAGCGCATCTGCGCCGAGGCTTTTGCGCAGCCACAGGTAAAAGGCCACATAGCTGTGGCGCGGGGTGCGGGACAGATCGTGATAGTCGTCATCGCGCAGCTCGGGCGTGCCGCGCTCGGGTTGCAGCGCGATCAGAGCTTTGCCGCGACGCAGGGCAGTGAAATGCAACGCACCGTCCGAGAATGCCGGGTCGTCTTCGGGGTTGCCCCAGACAGTTTGCAGATCCAACTGCAAGTTCTCGGGCAATTCGGCCAGTGCGGTCAGGTATTCTGACAGCGGCCACGAAAGCCGCGCGTCCAGCAGAGACTCAGAAATCGGTTCGGCGGGCGCGGTGTCATAGCCTTCGGCCTGCAAGTCGGACAGCATCGCCTCGGCAGAGGCCAGTGCGTCCAGACCTACGGCATGGGCCATTTGCCAGTCTTTGCCGGGATAGGTGGACAGCACCAGGGCAGGGATTTGATCCACCTTGGGCGCATCTGACAGGTTCAGCCAGCCAGTGACCCGGTCCAGAATCGCCTCGATCCGTTCGGGTTCAGCCCGGTGGGCAAAGCGCGAATACTCCAGATGCGGATCGCGCTTACCCGGTTCCTTGAACGAAGCGATGCCCGCCGAAATACGCCCGTCCACCTCGGGCAGCACCACGTGCATGGCAAGGTCGGCGGGCGACAGACCCCGTTCGGCCTCGGCCCAGGCTTTGCGGCGCGAGGTGGCCAGCGCGACCTGAAACACAGGAACATTGCCTGCATCAAGGGGCGAAGTGCCCGACGCGCCTTTGCCCGAAAAAGACGTGGCGTTGATGATTGCCGATGGTTTCAGTGCGGTGATGTTTTCCCGCAGCCACTCGGCAGCTGCCGGCGCTTTCAGCGATGGCGCGAACATGCCAACCGCATTGAACCCACGGTCACGCAGGCTGCGGATCAAAGCCGCAACGGGCGCGGTGTCGGCGGATGTCAGATAGGCGCGGTAGAAGGTCACAAGGATGCGTTTGGCATCGCCAGAGAACGCTTCATCCATCGGAATCACGCCGCGATCCGGGCACCATGCACCGCATTCGGGGATGGTTTTCGCACCCATCACCGGCCCGGCATAAAGCCCGGCGGCCAATGCCATTTGCGCCAGCGCGGCCTGCGCTGCAACTTCGCCACCCGTGTCACACAGATGCGCCAGACGGCGCAGGGTTGAGACGGGCAGGGTGGAAAACTCATCCAATCGTGTATCTTCGCGCCCATCGGCGGGCAGGACGGCCAGAGCCAATCCCTTGGCCTGCGCCAGCGCCAGAACCTGCTGCAACCCGTAGGCCCAATAGGGCACCCCGCCGATCAGACGGATCAGGATGCCCTTTGCCCCCTCCAACGTCTGTTCGACATAGGTGTCAACGGACAGGGGATGTTTCAGCGCCGTCAGATTGGCCAGCCGCATTGTCGGCATGCGCCCTTCGGGCCCGCCACCGCGATGCCAGCCCGCCGCAAAAGCGCCAAGGTCGCTGTCCGAAAAGGACAGCACCACCAAATCCGCAGGGCTCTGGCCCAGATCGGTTGGGGTTTCGGTTTCCTCTAACCCGTGGCTTTCGCGAAAGACGACGTGCATGGCTTACTCGGCGGCCTCGGTCACGCCCACGAGGATATCGCGGATTTCAGCCTCTTTGATGTCGTCATGCTCGGCAATGACGACCAGACGCGAGCGACGCTCTTCGCCGGGTTCCCACGGGCGGTCATATTGGTGACGGACGCGCGCACCCACGGCCTGCACCAGCAGACGCATCGGTTTGCCCTGTACGGCGGCATAACCTTTGACGCGTAGGATGTTCTTCTCATTTGCCAGGCGTTCGATTTTCGCCACCAGATCGGCAGGATCGGTCTGTTCCGGCAGCTCGACAATGATGCTTTCGAAATCGTCATGTTCGTGATCGTGGTGGCCGTCATGATGCGACGGACGCGCGTCCATGTCATCCTCTGCCGCGGCCTCCAGACCCAACACGACGCGCACATCCACAGCGCCTTCGGCGACCTCGACGACAGGCAGGGGGCGCGGAGCCTCGGCTGCGATGATCTCTTTGGCTTTGGCCACGCCTTCGGGGCCAGCCAGATCAGGCTTGGTCAGCAGGATGATGTCGGCGCAGGAAATCTGATCTTCGAACACCTCGGACAGGGGTGTTTCGTGATCAATCGAGTCATCGGCCAGACGCTGGGCATCCACCGCCTCGACATTGGGCGCAAACCGACCGGCGGCGACGGCCTCGGCATCGGCCAGCGCGATCACGCCATCCACAGTGATCTTCGAGCGGATATCGGGCCAGTCGAACGCCTTCAGCAACGGCTTGGGCAGGGCGAGGCCAGAGGTTTCGATCAGGATGTGATCCGGGCGCGGCTCCAACGCCATAAGCGCCTCAATCGTGGGGATGAAATCATCGGCCACGGTGCAGCAGATGCAGCCATTTGCCAGTTCCATGATGTTCTCGGCCGGGCAATCCGGGATGGCGCAGGATTTCAGGGTGTCGCCATCCACACCCACATCGCCAAACTCGTTGACCACAACGGCCAGACGTTTGCCCTGCGGGTTCTGCATCAGGTGACGCACCAAGGTGGTTTTGCCCGAGCCCAAAAAGCCGGTGATCACAGTGACGGGAAGTTTTTCAAGAGTGCTCATTTCAGGGCTCCAATCGGGGGAATGCGGGCCGCACAGTTTTTGCGGAAATGTTCAGGGCGTTCGCGCCATTTGACCAGACCGTCCTCGGTCGCGAGATATTTGGTCACGCCTTCGATGATGGTCTCGACATGGTCGGTTTCATTGAGGTTCTCATAGACAAAGGTCCAGCGCGCAGGGCCACCGCGCAGCACGATTGAACACCCCTGATCGCAGTTCGACAGGCACTCGACCGGTTTCAGCTCGATCCCCTCGGGCAACTCGGCCTCTGCCAGCGCCTTGTGCAACAAGGTGCCGGGCCGTTGGGCGTCATCCTCAACCGGCAGGCCACGGCGACAGGTGGTGCAGACCAGCAGTTCGACTGGCGCGCTTTCGGTCACGTCTCTCATCCCCCCAAATCCTCTTCGCGGGGGACGGGGTTTCATGCGGGCCACGTCGGTACATGGACCCGACACCGGATCACCCCGTCCGGTTTCTAGTTCGGGCGCTGGCAGGTCTCCCGGCTTGCGGATGTCAGAGGATCACTCTGGCAGATGTCCCGCCTTCCCGGTCCTATTGGGCCAGTGGCTTTGGGCACCCTCTCCGGTCACGGTCGCGGGGGCGGCTGCGTTTGACGGATGACCCGCTGACGCATTCCCTTTTCATCTGCACATGCAGACACCAACGACAGCGACATGCGGCAGTGTTGGCCCGCTTGTCAAGCGAGTCGCGCCGATCCGCGGCAGGGCGGGTAAAAAGCGACCTGTCTGCGTCGCTGGGCGGCATGATCCCCGGTTGCCAACGTGCTGGCATGGAACCAGAACACAAGCGGGAGGGCGTGTCGCATGAAGGTAGGGTTTATCGGGCTGGGCAATGTCGGCGGCAAGCTGTCAGGTTCGCTGTTGCGCAACGGGATTGATCTGACGGTTCACGATCTCAATCCGGATTTGGTCGCAGCGTTTGTGGCAAAAGGGGCCATAGCGGCCGAGGGACCGGCCCAGCTGATGCGCGATTGCGAGGCGGTGATCACGTGCCTGCCTTCCCCGACCGCGTCAGACGCCGTGATGCAAGAGATGCTGCCCGAGGTCCGTCCGGGCAAAATCTGGATGGAGATGTCCACCACCGACGAGGCCGAGGTCAAGCGCCTTGGCGCCATGGTCATCAAGGCCGGTGGTGCGGCTGTCGATTGCCCTGTGTCAGGCGGATGCCACCGGGCGGCGACGGGTAATATCTCGATTTTCGCAGGCTGTGACCGCGATACCTTTGAGCGCATCCTGCCGTTCCTGACCACGATGGGCCGCCGGGTGCTGCATACCGGCGATTTGGGCACGGCCTCGGTTCTGAAAGTGATGACCAACTATCTGGCCACGGCCAACCTGATCACATGCTGCGAGGCGCTGGTGACGGCCAAAGCTGCGGGTATGGACCTGAACACGACCTACGAGGCCATCAAGATCTCGTCTGGCACGTCCTTTGTGCATGAGACCGAAAGCCAGGTCATCCTGAACGGCTCACGCGATATTTCGTTCACGATGGACCTTGTGAAAAAGGATATCGGCCTGTTTCAGGACGTCGCCGACCGGGCCGGGGTCCCGCTTGAGATCAACCCGGCGATGATCCGTATCTTTGACGACGGGATTGCCCGCTTTGGCCCGCGCGAATTGTCGCCCAATATCATCAAGCGGCTGGAAGAGGCCACAGGTCTGAACATCACCGCGCCGGGTTTTCCGACTGAGATGCTGGACGATGAGCCCGAAGAACCCGGATACGAGGTCATCCCCCAAGGGCGTGGGGCCGAATGACGCAAGCGAAGGGCTTTGGTCGGTTGGCCGAAAACTGGAGAAGTGGAGGCGAGTACCTGTTTTGAAATCGAACCCACTCTGAACTAATTGATAATAAAAACAGATACTTAAGCGAATCTCACATTCTTCGTAACCAAGAAATGTTGCGGGATTTGTTGCGGGATTTGGTTGCGAACTCTCTCACAACCAAATCGCCTTAACCTTCATCATCTTTTAGTTTTGGTATCCCGAGAATTGGGTCATCACTAGGCTCTGGGAAGATCAACTGGTTTTGCGTTTCCAACAATTGATCGTAGATTTCGGCTTCACTCTCATCAACGGTTTCGTCCGCGTCATCTTCCTCTGTTTCGCTGGGTGGCGCTATCCTCAGTTCGATAGTCAGGCTCTCTGCGCACTGCTGCGGCAATGATTGAGCGTTACGCGCAGGTTTCGCCGGGTGAAACTGATGACGTTTTGACGCTTCTAAGTGAGGCCAAGGAGAGCAAAGCGTGAACGGAATTGTAAAATGGATTGTAAAATGCGCTTCGGCAGAAATTGCCAATGCTTCTAACCCATTGAAAAGTAGTGGAGGCGAGTACCGGAATCGAACCGGTGTACACGGATTTGCAATCCGCTGCGTCACCACTCCGCCAACTCGCCTTTTCAAGTAAAATCAAATACTTGCTGTGGTGTGGCAGGGGTTTTAACACCTTTCTTTTGGGGCGTCCAGAGGATAGATGGGAAAAATCGGCCGCCGGGTTGCGCGGCGTCTGTCAGGCGGTCTCCAAATGACTGTGATTTGACCAAACTTTCCGTACCATAGCCGTTGCCGCCTTGCCTTGGATATGGCACAAGCCAATCACCCTTGGGACAAACAAGAGCGATCCAATGACCGATTACGCAACCCGTCGCCGCACGATGGTGGATACGCAAATCCGGCCCTCTGATGTTACGAAATTTCCGATCATCGACGCCATGCTGACCGTTCAGCGCGAGAACTTCGTGCCCGATGCGCAGCGCGAAGCCGCCTATAGCGAAGGACTGATCGAGCTGGGGAACGGGCGTTGCATGTTGGAGCCGCGGACGCTGGCCAAAATACTGGATGCGTTGAATATCGGCAATGATGAAGCGGTTTTGGATATTGCGCCCGCAATGGGCTATTCCACGGCTGTCGCGGCGCGTATGGCGCAGCTTGTTGTTGCCGTCGAGGAAGATGAAGCTTTGGCCGCCGAGGCGCAAACTGTTCTCATGGAGGCAGATGCCGACAATGCGATCGTGCATGTGGGCCCACTGGCACAAGGCGCACAAGAGCATGGGCCTTATGATGTCATCATGGTTCAGGGTGGGGTCGAAGAGGTGCCGGATGCCCTGCTTGAGCAGCTCAAGGATCACGGGCGCATCGCTTGTCTGTTCGTCGAAGGGCAGCTGGGCACGGTTCGGATCGGGTATAAATCCGGAGGACGGGTCACCTGGCGTCACGGATTCAACGCAAATGCGCCGGTTTTAAAGGCATTTTGCACTGAGCGTGCATTTTCGCTATAGTTCACATCGTTATTAGTGTTGCTGCCTTGATTAGTTGAAAACAAACACGCAAACTGTGTCTAGGGCAGCGTAATTTTGGTTTGAGAAGGATTTGGTTATGCGTTCATGGACGGGGGGGAAAGTAGTTAAGGCATTGGCACTGACGGCGGGAATAGCGCTGAGTGCTGTGCCGGGAAAGGCGGTCTGGGCAGACAACCTGACAGATGCCTTTATCGGGGCTTACAACACCAGCGGTTTGCTGGAACAGAACCGGGCATTGCTGCGGGCGGCTGACGAAGACGTCGCCATTGCCCTGTCGGCGCTGCGTCCGATCATCAACTGGACCGTGCAGGTCAGTCAGGATTACACGCGCTCGACTGTCAGTGACGCGGTAACGCGCGTTGAGCCGTCCAACTTCTTCACCGGCCTAACATTGAGCCAGCTGATCTATGACGGCGGCTTTTCGGTTCTGGGCAAACAATCGGCCCAGGAAATCGTGTTATCGACCCGCCAAAGCCTGATCGACATCGAACAGGCCGTTCTGTTCCGTGCGGTGAACGCCTATCTGGATGTGGTTCTGCAGGAAGAGACGGTTCAGATTCAGCTCAACGATGTGGACGTGTCGGCAGAAGAACTGCGCGCATCGCAGGATCGTTTTGACGTGGGTGAGGTGACACGCACAGACGTTGCGCTGTCCGAGGCGCAGCTGGCAAGTGCGCAGGCTGAACTGGCCGTGGCGCGCGGTAACCTGAGCACCGCTCAGGCGGAATATGTCAACGCCGTGGGCAAACAGCCGGGCGCAACTGCAGGCCAACCGCGTTTGCCGAACCTGCCCAGATCCGAATCTGAGGCGATTTCCTTCGCACAGCGGAACCATCCGGCCATCCTGTCGTCGCAACACGAAGTGCGCGCGCTTGACCTGGCGGTCCAGCAGCAGCGCGCGAATCTGGGTCCGAACGTGACCCTGAACGCGGATGCGGGGATTACCGAAAGCTTTGACAATGATGACGATGTCGAAGACGCGACAATCTCGCTGAACTTCAACCAGCCAATTTATGCCGGTGGTGGTCTGGCGGCTCAGGTCCGCCGGGCGATGGCGACCCGCGATGCGTCGCGCGCAAACCTGCTGAATGTGCAGAAAGACATTACGCAGGGCGTGTCAGCGGCCTACGCGAACTTTCAGGCAGCAACGGCCAGTCTGCGCGCCTCGACTGAACAGGTGCGTGCATCGCAAGTGGCTTTTGACGGTATCCGCGAAGAAGCCACACTGGGCGCACGGACGACGCTGGACGTTCTGAACGCGCAGCAGGACTTGCTGGACGCGCAGTTGAACGAGGTTGCGTCACGCACCGAACGGTCGCGCGCTGCCTATCAGCTACTGCAGGCGCAGGGCCTTCTGACGGCCGAGCGTTTGGGGCTGGCCGTGCAGGTCTATGATCCGACCCTCTACTACAACCTGGTCAAGCGCGCACCTGCACAGGTGAGCCGTCAAAGCCGGGATCTGGATCGCGTCCTCAAGGCGTTGCGCCGCGAATAACGGTCAAGACTCACTGTTGTGAGGTCCGGTTTGTTTGGCTACACTCGATCCCGAGGATAGAGCGGTAGAGAACAATGACGGATAAAGTCGTAAAAGCGGGAATCGAGGACGTATTGTCCTCGATCAAGCGTCTGGTCAGCGAAAATGACAGAAAAGCGCCCGGTGCGCTGGTCCCACCCCCGGCACGGAAACCGGGCAGGCTGGTTTTGACCGATGCGCTGCGGGTTAGCGAAACGGCGGTTGAATCGCCGTCTGCGCCAGACCCGACGTACAAAGCCGAAGATTCCGTCAAGCCGATGCTCTTGCGGGCCTGTGACATCGTCAAACACGCAGAACCCGCCGCCGAACAGCAAACCAAATCCCAGTCCGAAGATGCACTTGTCGGCAGCCTGAGCGCAAAGATCGAAGCTTTGGAAGCCGCAATTGCCCGCACCGAGGACCAGTGGGAACCCGATGGCGAAAGTGATGACGCCTATTCCGGCACGCCGAACAAGGCGCTCAAATGGCATGCCGAGGATGAGTTTATCGTCTCGGACAGCGCCAGCGTCGCGCAGGCTGAGCCTGAACAGCCCAAGTCAGAGACCAAGGCAACCTTTGTCCGTGATCCGCAGGCCGCGACCAAGCCAGAGCCTGTTGAACCGGCCAGCACCCAAACCGCGCTGACAATGGACGAAGATGCGCTGAGGGGCCTGATCGCTCAGGTCGTTCGCGAGGAACTGCAAGGGGTTCTGGGCCAGCGCATTACCCGAAACGTTCGCAAGATGGTCCGGCGCGAGATTTACCGCGCTTTGGCCGAGCAAAACCTGGATTAATCCCTACCGCGCCGGAGGTTGCGCCAACGCCAGCAACTGATCCAGGTCCATATGCTGTTCCAGATGGTCTGCCAGCGCATCCAATGTGTCCTCTACCCCGTCCTCATATGACAGGTCTGATGTCGCGCCGAGCTGTTCCAGATAGCGCGCCCGGAACGCGTCGGACGAAAACAGCCCGTGCAGATAGCTGCCGCGAATGCGCCCTGTCTTGTCCACCGCACCTTCGGGCCGGTTTTCGACCTCCAGCCACGCGCGGGCGCAATCGGGGCCTTCGGTGCGGCCCATGTGAATCTCGTATCCGGTCACGGGGTCACCCTCGGGGATCGTATGGGCGGTGCGCAGGGTGACTTGCTTTTGACCGACCATGGTGGTGGTGACATCCAGCAGACCCAACCCTTCAACCGTGCCGGGGCGGCCATCCACGCCCTCGGGGTCGGCAATGGTTCTGCCCAGCATCTGGTATCCGCCGCACAGACCCAGCACGTGACCGCCACGGCGGGCATGCGCATAAAGGTCGATATCCCAGCCCTGCGCGCGGAAATAGGTCAGGTCGCCAATGGTCGACTTGCTGCCGGGCAGCAACACAAGATCGGCATCGCCGGGCAGGGGGCGGCCTGCGGGCACGATCTCGACCGTGACGCCGGGTTCGGCGGACAGCGGATCAAGGTCGTCGAAATTGGCCATTCTCTCAAGCTGCGGTACGACGACCTTACAGCCACCGCCGCTGTGAGAGCGGATATCCATCATATCCTCGGCCGGCAGCCGCCACGCGTCATGAAACCAAGGGACCACGCCCAGACAGGGCCATCCGGTGCGCGTGGCAATGTCGTCGCGCCCCTCATCAAACAGCGCGACATCCCCCTTGAACCGGTTGATGGCAAAGCCTTTGATCATCTGCAGATCACCTGCGTCCAACACCGCCTGCGTGCCCACGATCTGCGCAATTACGCCGCCGCGGTGAATGTCACCGACCAGCACAACCGGCACGTCTGCGGCGCAGGCAAAGCCCATATTGGCGATGTCGCCCTTGCGCAGGTTGGTCTCGGCCGGGCTACCTGCGCCCTCGATCAGAACCAGATCGGCGTCGCTGCACAGCCGGTCAAAGCTCTCCAGCGCGGCGCCGAGCAGTTTGGATTTGTCCTTGCGGTAATCGCCCGCTTTCATGGTGCCCGCGCGTTGCCCTTGCACGATGATCTGCGCGCCAGTGTCGGTTTCGGGCTTCAGCAGGATCGGGTTCATATCCGTATGCGTCGGGCGTTTGGCGGCGCGGGCCTGCAACGCTTGTGCCCGGCCGATCTCGCCCCCGTTTTCCGTGACAGCGGCGTTGTTCGACATGTTCTGCGGCTTGAACGGGGCCACACGCAATCCGCGCCGGGTATACGCACGCGCCAATCCGGCGACCAGAACCGATTTCCCAACATTGCTGCCAGTACCTTGAATCATGATGGCGCGAACCATGGCGGTCTCCTATATCTTGGCGCGCAGATGACCTGATTTGCTGCCAAAGGGAAAGACCGGATGAACACGCCCGCCCATCTTTTGATCGGAGCCGCCGCTTTTGCGCGTCCGCCGCGGGGCCGCATCCTTGCCGCCGCGCTGTTGGGATCATTGCTGCCCGACCTTTCGCTTTATCTTATGGCAGGGGTGTCGCTGCTCATCCTTGGTATCCCCGAGCAGGTGGTCTTTGGTCAGCTCTACTTCTCAACGACGTGGCAGACGGTGTTTGCCATCGACAACTCGTTCCTTCTGTGGGGGCTGGCACTGACGATCGGAGTGGTAGGCGGGTGGCGGGTGCTTACTGTCGCGGCCTCAGCCGGGGTGCTGCATTTGGCGACGGACTTTTTCTTGCATGCGGGCGACGGGCGGCCCCAGTTCTGGCCGCTGAGCGATTGGGTCTTTCACAGCCCCGTCAGCTATTGGGACAGCAGCCACCACGCGCTGTGGGTCGCGCCGGTTTCGCTGGCGATTTGTCTGGCGTCATACGCAGTGCTGTGGAGCAGGGGGTTGTCGATTTCGGCCAAGCTGTTCTTTGCCGTACTTGTGGCGGCAGAGCTTTGGGTCGCGCGGCAGTGGATACTGTTCTTTTGACCCAAAAGAAAAACGCGCCCCGGTTTGCGGAGGCGCGTTTTTTCTTTCGGAAGTCGCCTTGGATCAGGCGGCTTCAGCCTGCTGTGCGGCGTTGCGGCGTTCGCTTTCTTCGCGCGACAGCGCAACAGATGTGCGTACACCACGGCCAACAAAGTCCATCAGGCCGCTGACCACCCGCTCATTGGGGTCGATACCGGCGCAGGACAGAACCTCGCGCCCATCGCGCGAACGGGCCCAGCGGGCGATTTGTTCGGGGCCATTGCCGTATTTCTTATCATCGGCAATTGCATCATCCAGAGCGGCCAACACAACAGCCGCGAAAAGTTTACGTGCACGGTTGCCTTGTTCGTTGTTAAAGGCGGTGCCGTCAACGAAATCTCTCATCTCGTTTTCCTTGTTGTTCTTGCTCTTGCATTTTCGGCGTGACGGTCCTTATGACCTATTCAATGCGATTCGGATACAGCTAAAATGCATAGTTGCGTTGCGTCGTTTGCATAGCTTGCTGCAAGTGCAGCACCAAGTTTCGTTGTCTTGTCAGGTGGTGTCCCGCCAGATATAGGGACGGGAACTGACGCATCAACCGTTTGTGAAGGATTTATGTCATGCCCAAGATAAATGGGAACGAAATTCGCCCCGGCAATGTGCTTGAGCATAACGACGGCCTGTGGGCCGCTGTCAAAGTTGATCACGTAAAGCCCGGTAAAGGCGGTGCTTTTGCCCAGGTCGAACTGCGCAACCTGCGCAACGGATCGAAGCTGAACGAACGCTTCCGCTCAGCCGACAAGGTCGAGCGCGTGCGTCTAGAGCAGAAGGATCAGCAATTCCTTTACGAATCCGATGGCATGCTGGTGTTCATGGATTCCGAGACCTATGAACAGATCGAATTGCCCGCAGAACTGCTGGGTGAGCGTCGCCCGTTTCTGCAGGACGGCATGACCATCGTGGTCGAATTCTACGAATCCGAGGCGCTGAACGCCACGCTGCCGCAGAAAGTGACCTGCAAAATCGTTGAGACTGAGCCGGTCGTCAAAGGTCAGACCGCTGCGAACTCGTTCAAACCGGCCATTCTGGACAATGGCGTCAAGGTCATGGTGCCGCCCTTTATCGGCCAGGATGAGATGATCGTGGTCAACACCGAGACCATGGACTATTCCGAGCGCGCATAAGTCAGCGCCTGTACGCATTCAAAGACCGCGCTGGCACAGGCCGCGCGGTCTTTTTTAGTTCAGGCGTTTCATATTGCGATAGCGCTCCGGGTTGGGGCCGAATAGCTCCAGCATCAGTTCGTATTTGATCCGGTTGGCGCTGACTTGCCGGTAGAAGGCAATCAAAAACGCCGTGGGCCCCTGAATGCGGGTCAGGCCACTGGTGGCGGCCACGACGGTGCCCACATCCGTTTTACCCTGCAACACCAGATAGCCGCCCAGCATCAGAATACCGACCGTGCCGGCCCCGTTGATGACGCTCAGCAGAAACTTGGCCGAGAGCTTCCACAGGAACATGCGGCGGCGGGTGTTGTAGATATCATCGAACTGGGCGTCGATATCGCGGGCCACCGCGTCAATATCCTCGGTCGTGAGCCGGTCGGTGGCGCTGCGCAAGATACGCACCCGCTCGGCGACAAAGACATTCACTTTACGCTGCGAGATCAGAACGATGACGATTTGCGGCACGATCATCGAAAACGCGATCATGCCCAGGCCCGGCTGGGTGGATGAGATATAGCCGATGACGCTGATCAGCGTCCCGATCTGCACCACAGGGTCTGAAAAGGCGCCGCCTGCGAATTTGCCCAGCTCTTCCGCTTCGGCCGAAATGGCGGTGGTCATGGTGCCTTTGCGGATCGTCTCGCCGGTTTCGCCCAGATCGGCCGAGCGCGCCAACAGGCGGCTGCGGATCATGCGGATCATATCCTCGCCCAGCGTGCCCGCGCGGTAGCCAAGCAGCCACTTTAGTCCAAGGCTCAGCAAGATCACTCCCATCATGCCCGCGCCCAGCATGGTCAGGCGTTCGGTGCTGATATTGTCCGAGGTCAGATGGTTGATAATCCCGCGTTGAAATTCCAGTGGGGCGGCGGCCAGCCCTGCGATGGCGATGGACAGCACGATAAGAACAATCTGCCGTCCGGCGCTGGCGCGCCAAATCGCTTGGTACAGTTTAAACATAAACGCATCCGGATTTTTGAACTGTTTGCACTGTGGCAGCGCCACGGGAGTTGTTCAAACTGGACACGCGCTGTTGCCGCCCGGGCCGTGCCGGATCGGCAACATGTCAAAGCGTAACGGCTGCCTCGTCGGCCTGCATCTCGCCGGTGGCCCGGTCGAATCGCAGGTAGGCGATGCCGTGGCCGTCCGCCTGGGTAAAGAGCGTCCCAACCGGTTTGCCGCCCGAGGTGATCGGCGTCCCAACCGGGGCCGCACCGTCAACCCGGACGGTCCGCAGCCCTTTGCGCAGCTCGGTTTTGTGTTTCATGCGGGCGGTGACCTCTTGCCCGACATAGCAGCCCTTTTTGAAATCGACGCCATGCAGCGCCTCAAACCCGGATTCAAGGATATAGCTGCTGTCGGGTGTCAGCTCGATCCCCGTTTCAGGAATGCAGTGGCGTACACGGATGGCGTCCCAATCGGTGTCATCTTCGGCCTCGGGGTCTGTGGTGTAAGCCCGCCAGCCCATGTCCGGGTGGCGCGGGTCGGGCAGGGCGCCGTCAGGGGCTGGGCCCGTGCCCCGTTGCAGCGACAGGCCGCTGTCCTCAACCACGACATCGGCGCGCAGCTTGTACATCGTCAGCCGTTTGGCCAGCCCGTCCGCCAGCGCGTCGGCGACATCCAGCAGGATCGCCTCGCCTTCGCGTTTCAAAAAGAAATCGGCCAGATACTTGCCCTGAGGTGTCAGCAGAGCTGCATAGACCAGACCGTGGTCCAGCCCGGCGATATCATTGGTCACCAGTCCCTGAATAAAGCTGTCACTGTCCGAGCCGCTTAGGCGCAGAATACGGCGAGTGGGCATCGGGTGGTCCTCATCAATTGCCTCGGCCCCGTGATATAGGAGTTCCCGAGGCCATGACCAGAGGTGATCCTGCCAAGCTTACGAGTTCGGTGGGTTTTGCGGCGCCTGCTGGGGTGCGGTCGGAGCAGCATCTTCGTGCGTCTCGGGCCGATCCTGGGGCGCGGGATCATCGGACATCAGGCTTGTGCGCAATTCGACAATCGATTTTCCCAATCGAAATGGCGCAGCGAAACTGACCAGACACAGGGCGATGATTTGCAGCACCAGAATATGCGCATTGGACTGCAGATATTCCCATTCATCCTTCAGCTTTCCAACCTGTTCGACCAAATCGTCATAGCTTTGCGCTAGGATCAGGTAATCGCCGGCAATGGCGGGCACCTTGCGGCGCATGTTGTCGATCGCGTCCTGCGTTGCGTCGTCCAGAGTGGTAAAGACCAGAAACTGATCGATACTGAACGCATCTGCCTTGGCTGCCATAGCTCGGATATCGTCCTGGTCTTCTTTCGCCTGCCGCCCAAACAGGAAATGCAGCCCCTGTAGCGGCGCGACCTCATTCGTCACGGCGATGAACAAGGGCAAATCCGCATTGCTGGCGGTTGAGGCGGACAGGAATTCGACCTTTTCGCACAGAACACCGGTATCGGGATCAAAGGCCGGGTCGCAGAACCGCAAGCGAAACCGCGCAGCATCGCGATCAAAGGCCAGTGTTGCCGCATAAGCCACGTCAATCTGTCGATCCAGACGCGAGCTGTCGGCAGTATAAAGCCCTGCCAGAACCGCCACCAGCGCGCCGATACCGCCCAGAACGACCCACACAAGGTCGGCCAGCTTCCACGCCCGGTGTCCCGCCGGTTTGCGAAACAGGAAGCCGGTGCCTACCAATCCGATCAGAAAGAACAGGATCAGCAGTGGCAATTGGTTTTCGGCTACAAATGTCATGTTCTTAAAGTGAACGTGGCATGAGGAAGTGGCAACACTCCTCACGGGCAGTTGTAAATTGTAGCAAAATCAGCGCTTAACTGCCCGAGCTTTGGCCGAATTTCCGAAACAGCTTGGTGCGGTCAAAAGCCTGTTCCAATTCAGCCGTGCGGTCCTTGACCGAATCCCACAGTCTTTCTTGCGCTTCGGCGATGGCACATTCCATCAGCACCATGATTGACGCCATCGAATCCCACGCAGACGGAACCGCGATACGGGCCGCGAACGTGTGCTTGGCCAGCCGATGAATGGGTGATCGCCATTGATCCGTGAACAGCACAATCTCGGCCCCGCGTTCCTGACAGAGTTGGCCGATCAACATGGTCGAGTTCTCATACCGCCGCACATCCAGCGCGATCAGCACGTCACCCTTGCGCACATCCAGCAGGTCATGGGTCCAGGACGCGGCAACCGGCAGCATCCGCACATCGGGGCGGATCATTTGCAAATGCAGATACAGGTATTGCGCCAGCGTCCCTGTGATACGCCCGCCGGTGATGAAAATCCGCCGGTCAGGGTCGCAGAGCAGGCTGCAGAAACTGTCGAACTCTGCGGGGTCGACCTCATCAATGGTGCGCTTTTGGTTGGCGAGGGCCTGCTGGGAATAGCGGTTCAGGATGTGCTCTTCGGGCAGGTCATTTTGCCAAAGGTCGCGCTTGGCCACGGGCCCCGAGATCATCTCTTTGACCTCACCGCGCAGGGCGGCCTGAAACTGGGGATAGCCGTCAAACCCCGTCTTTTGCAGCATGCGCGCAACGGTCGTGGTCGAAACCGAGGCCGCGCTGGCCAGTTCGGTGATGCTGCCGAGACCCGCCATGGGATAGTCATCCAGCAAAACGCTGACCAATTGCCGCTCGGACGGAGTCATCTCGTCCCGATGGGCCAACAGCCTGTCCGTCACCCGCACTGAATGATCCTCCTGCATATGTCACAGGCATAATGTGAATAATTTTACATCAAGATCAAGCGTGGGCGAAATTGAACAGGAAAATTATTGACAGGCGAATGGGGTCTGTGAAAATTCTTTCGTAAACCCACTCATGGAATCGCAGGGCGAGACATTGGATTTCGGAACAGTTGTTCACACAGATGTGGCAGGCAGCGCCCCAAAGGTCGTTCTGGTCTGTGAACACGCGTCGAACCGCATACCCGGGTTTCTGGGGGATATGGGGTTGGACCCCGAGGCATTGAAAAGCCATATCGCTTGGGATCCTGGTGCATTGGCCGTGGCCCAGCGGATGGCACAGCAATTGTCGGCCCCTTTGGTTCATGGCGGCGTGTCGCGGCTGGTCTATGATTGCAACCGCCCGCCCGAGGCGGCAGGCGCTATGCCCTTGCGCAGCGAAGACATCGAAATTCCGGCCAATGCCACAATGACGCCCGAGCAGCGTCAGGCGCGGATCGATGGCATTTATGAACCGTTTCGGCAGGCCGTGTCCGGGGTGATTGCGCAACATCGCGGCACGCTGGAACTGATGGTGACGGTGCACAGCTTTACCCCGGTCTATCTGGGGCAAAAGCGTCAGGTTGAGCTGGGCATTCTGCATGGCATTGATGACCGTTTCGCCCATGCCATGATGGCCGAAAAACCGGCATCGACGCCTTTTCTGACCCTTCTGAACGAACCCTATTCAGCCGCCGATGGAGTGGCGCATACGCTGGACGTACAGGCCCTTCCCAACGGGTTGCTGAACGTGATGATCGAGGTGCGCAACGATCTGATCCGCACGGCCCAGCAACAAGACGCGATGGCCGATTGCCTGGTGCCGTGGATCAAGCAGACCCTCGCAGGTTTTGAAGAAAGGGCAGCGGAATGATCCGCGCGATGGCGGCATATGTCCGGGTGGTTGACGCAGTCAATTACCGCATTGGCCGGGTGATGATGTGGGGCCTGTTCGCGATGATGGGCATCCTGCTGTGGTCCTCGATTTCCAAGACCTTCTTCCTGCCGTCGCTGTGGACGCTGGAAATGGCGCAGTTTGCGATGGTGACCTATTACATCATGGGCGGGCCGTATTCGATCCAGCTGGGATCAAACGTGCGGATGGACCTGTTCTATCACAACTGGAGCCACAAGAAGAAAGCGTGGTTCGATGCGTTTACCGTCCTGATGCTGATCCTGTATCTGGGTGTGCTGCTTTATGGCGGGCTGGGCTCGACCGCGTATAGCCTGGGCTATTGGGGGGACGCGCCGCTGTCCTATTTCACCGGCCTTCTGACCGGCAGTGAAGAGATCGGGCGGCTGGAACGCTCGTCCACTGCGTGGCGCCCGTATATCTGGCCGATCAAGTCGATCATGGTGTTTGGCTTCTTCCTGATGCTGCTGCAGGCGATATCGGAATTCTTCAAAGACATAGCCCGGATCAACGGGCAGGAAATCGGGGTTCAGCGGGCATGAGCCAGGAATACATCGCCATTTTCATGTTCGCATCGATGATGCTGATGCTGTTCACAGGTCAGCGCGTCTTTGGGGCCATCGGGGCGGTTGCCACCATCGCGGCGCTGGCCCTGTGGGGCACAGGCGGACAGGACATCACCTTTTCGGCGGCGATGAAGCTGATGAAGTGGTATCCGCTGCTGACCCTGCCGATGTTCATCTTCATGGGCTATGTCTTGTCCGAAAGCCGTCTGGCAGACGACCTGTACCGCATGTTCCATGTCTGGATGGGGCCGGTGAATGGCGGGCTGGCGATCGGCACGATTGGCCTGATGGTTCTGGTCTCGGCCATGAACGGCCTCAGCGTCGCCGGGATGGCCATTGGTGCGACCATTGCGCTGCCGGAACTGCTGCGGCGGGGCTATGACAAGACGATGGTGACGGGCGTCATTCAGGCCGGGTCCAGTCTGGGTATCCTTGTGCCGCCCTCGGTCGTGCTGGTCCTTTATGCGATGATCGCGCGTCAGCCGGTGGGGCAATTGTGGCTGGCGGGCATTGTGCCGGGCTTGCTGATGGCAAGCCTGTTCATCCTGTATATCTGGCTGCGCTGCCGCATCCAGCCCGAGCTTGGCCCGGCGATGGAAGACGCACATGAAGTGCCTCGGGCCGAGAAAATCCGCCTGCTGGGGGCAGGGGCGCTGCCGCTGATCATCTTTGCCGCCATGATGGTGCCCTTTGTGAACGGCTGGACCTCGCTTGTCGAAAGCTCAGCCATCGGCGCACTGACGGCGCTGGTTGTCTCGGTGCTGAAACGCCGTATGACGTGGAAGATATTCGAGGATTGCACCAAACAGACGCTGGCGATTTCCTGCATGTTCATGTGGATCATTCTGGCCGCTCTGGGCTTTGGCGCGGTGTTTGACGGGCTGGGCGCGGTCAAAGCGATCGAGAACCTGTTCACCGCTCAACTGGGCCTGTCGCCCTGGATGATCCTGATCCTGATGCAGCTCAGCTTTATCGTCATGGGGACGTTTCTGGACGACACGGCAATGCTGGTGATTGTCGCGCCCTTGTATGTGCCGCTGGTGGGGGCGCTGGGCTTTGACCTGATCTGGTACGGGGTTCTTTATACGATCACCACGCAGATCGCTTATATGACGCCGCCCTTCGGCTATAACCTGTTCCTGATGCGGGCAATGGCCCCGCCCGAGATAGGGTTGAAGGATATCTACCGCTCGATCGTGCCCTTTGTCGGTGTGATGGTGCTGGCGCTGATCATTATAATGGCATTTCCGGAAATCGCCCTTTGGCTGCCCGGCTATGTATATGGAAATTAACAAGAATGCCCGTGAATGGGCACGCAAACCTTAACGGAGAGGAAATTGACATGACGACAAGACGTAAGTTTCTGCAAACCGCCGGTGTGGGCGTTGCGGCTGCACCGCTGGCGACGCCTGCTTTGGCGCAAAACACGATCACATGGCGGATGCAGACCTACGCGGGTCCCGCACTGGCCGAGCACGTGATTGATCCGGCCATCAAGATGTTCAACCAGATCGCCGGCGACCGCATGCAGATCGAGCTGTTCTATGCCGACCAGCTGGTTCCGACCGGTGAACTGTTCCGCGCCATGCAAAAGGGTACGATTGATGCGGTTCAGTCCGACGATGACTCGATGGCGTCGCCCACCGAAGTCACCGTATTTGGCGGGTATTTCCCCTTTGCCTCGCGCTATTCTCTGGACGTGCCGGTGCTGTTTAACCAGTGGGGCCTGAACGAGATCTGGGATGAGGAATATTCCAAGGTCGGCGTGAAACATATCAGCGCGGGCGCTTGGGATCCCTGCCACTTTGCCACAAAAGACCCGATCAAATCGCTGGACGACATGAAGGGCAAGCGCATCTTTACCTTCCCGACGGCGGGCCGCTTTCTGTCGCAATTCGGCGTCGTACCGGTGACCCTGCCTTGGGAAGATATTGAGGTTGCCGTGCAGACCGGCGAGTTGGACGGGATCGCGTGGTCGGGCATCACCGAGGATTACACCGTGGGTTGGGCCGATGTGACCAACTATTTCCTGACCAACAACATCTCGGGCGCATGGGCTGGTCATTTCTTTGCCAATATGGACCGCTGGAATGAACTGCCCGAGGATCTGCAAACGCTGTTCAAGGTGTGCTGTGACCAGTCGCACTATTACCGCCAGTGGTGGTACTGGGGTGGCGAGGCCAACCTACGCGTCAACGGCACCAAGATGCAGTTGACGACCATTCCGGACGAAGAATGGGCCACTGTCGAAGAGGCGGCCGTGAAGTTCTGGGATGAGATCGCGGCTGAATCTGAGACCAAAGCCAAGGTGGTCGACATCTTCAAACGCTACAATGCCGAAATGCTCAAGGCCGGACGGCCTTATCGTTACGGCTAAAAAGACTGGACCGGCCCGCGTCAATGCGGGCCGGCCGCAACGGGGCTCTAGAATTTTCGTCGAAAATTCTCGTGGATCGCAGAGGTGATTTATGCTGACATTCGAGCATCTTAAAACGCAGGTTTCTGCCGGAGAAATCGACACCGTGCTGGTCTGCATGGTCGACATGCAGGGGCGTTTGATGGGCAAGCGGTTCCATGCGGGGCATTTTGTAGCCGGGGCATGGGAAGAGACCCATTGCTGCAACTACCTGCTGGCCACCGATCTTGAGATGGGCACGCCCGATGGATATGCCTCAACCAGTTGGGAGCGGGGCTATGGCGACTATGTCATGAAGCCAGACCTCAGCACGTTGCGCCCTGTGCCGTGGCTGGAGGGGACGGCGATGGTGATGTGCGATGTGCTTGATCATCACACGCACGAGGAAGTACCACATGCACCGCGCTCGATCCTGAAAAAGCAGGTCAACCGTCTGAAGGCCATGGGCTATGACGCCATGTGTGCGACGGAACTGGAGTTCTTTCTGTTCGAGAAAAGCTTTGACCAGATACGCAAGGAGGGGTTCCGCGATCTGGAGCCGATCTCGGGCTACAACGAAGACTATCACATCCTCCAGACCACCAAGGAAGAGCATGTGATGCGGCCCATCCGCAATCACCTGTGGGATGCGGGGATTCCGGTTGAGAACTCGAAAGGTGAGGCTGAGACCGGGCAGGAAGAGCTGAACATCAAATACGCATCCGCGATGGAGACGGCGGAATATCACTCGATCGCCAAGAACGCGGTGAAAGAGATCGCCTGGCAACACGGGCACGCCGCAACGTTCCTGCCGAAATGGCATCATGAGAAAGTCGGCAGTTCGTCCCATGTGCATCAGTCGCTTTGGTCGGACGGGGTGCCGATCTTTTTCGACGAAAAAGATCCGCTCGGGATGTCTGATGTGATGAAAAACTATATGGCCGGTTTGCTGAAATACGCCGCCGATTACACTTATTTCATGGCCCCCTATATCAACAGCTACAAACGGTTCATGAAGGGGACTTTTGCGCCAACGCGGATCATTTGGTCGGTGGACAATCGCACGGCGGGGTTCCGTCTGTGCGGCGATGGAACCAAGGCGGTGCGGGTGGAGTGCCGTATACCTGGGTCTGATATGAACCCCTATCTGGCGATGGCAGGGATGCTGGCCGCCGGGATTGCCGGGATTGAGGAAGGGCTGGAGTTGCAGGCGCCGACTCAGGGCGATGTGTATCAGGGCGAAACGGGGATGATCCCCGGCAATCTGCGCGCAGCTCGGGATGCGTTGCATGGCTCGGCTATGCTGCGCGCGGCCATGGGGGATGAGGTGGTCGATCACTATACCCGCGCGGCTGAGGTCGATATTGAAGAGTTCGAGCGTGTGGTGACCGATTGGGAAATTGCCCGCGGGTTTGAGCGGGCTTAGAGTGCTGGCCTGGGGGCTCTGCCCCCAGACCCCCGGGATATTTTTGGCCAGATGAAGCAGGGGATCCTGTTTCTTTCGGAAATGGAGTGAAGATGGGGCAGATGTTGAAATGTGTCTCGCCGATTGACGGATCGGTTTTTGCAGAGCGTGAAGTGCTGTCCGCTGAGGCGGCGTTTGAGGTCGCCGCGCGGGCACGGGCGGCGCAGGCCGCGTGGGCCGCGCGACCCCTGCAGGAGAGGATTGATCTTGTCATGGCCGGTGTAGCCGCTGTTGGCGAGATGAATGACGAGATCGTGCCGGAGCTTGCGCACATGATGGGACGCCCCGTGCGGTATGGTGGTGAGTTTGGCGGCTTCAATGAACGCGCCAGTCACATGGCTGAGATTGCCGAGGCATCGCTGGCCGAAATTGAAGTGGGCGAGGATGAGACTTTCAAGCGTTACATCAAACGTATCCCGCATGGGGTGGTGTTTGTGGTGGCACCCTGGAACTACCCCTATATGACGGCGATCAACACGGTGGCGCCTGCGCTGATCGCGGGTAACGCTGTGGTGTTGAAACACGCCACGCAGACCTTGTTGGTGGGCGAGCGGATGGCACGGGCCTTCCATGCGGCGGGCGTGCCCGAGGATGTGTTCCAGAACGTGTTCCTCAGCCATGATGTGACCAATGATCTGATCGCGGGCAAGGCGTTTGATTTCGTGAATTTCACCGGCTCGGTCGGTGGCGGGCAGGCGATGGAGCGTGCGGCCGCGGGCACCTTTACGGGTGTGGGAACCGAGCTGGGCGGCAAAGACCCGGGCTATGTCATGGACGACGCCGATCTGGATGCGGCGGTGGATACGTTGATCGACGGGGCAATGTTCAACTCGGGTCAGTGCTGCTGCGGGATTGAACGGATTTATGTGCATGAGAGCCTTTACGATGACTTCGTCGCCAAGGCCGTTGAAGTGGTGAAAGGCTATAAGCTGGGCAACCCGCTGGACGCCAAGACGACGATTGGTCCGATGGCCAATATCCGCTTTGCTGATGAAGTGCGCGCGCAGATTTCTGAGGCGGTCGCTGCGGGTGCCGTCGCCCATATCGAGACCTTCGCCGAGGATGATGGCGGGGCTTATTTGACCCCGCAAATTCTGACCAATGTAAATCACAATATGCGCGTGATGCGGGATGAGAGCTTTGGACCCGTGGTTGGCATCATGAAAGTGACCTCGGACGAAGAGGCCATCGAGTTGATGAATGACAGCGAATTTGGCCTGACCGCCAGCCTCTGGACCAGCGACGTGGATCGCGCGGCGCGGCTGGGTGATCAGATCGAAACCGGTACTGTGTTCATGAACCGGGCCGACTACCTTGATCCGGGCCTGTGCTGGACCGGCTGCAAGAACACCGGGCGCGGCGGCGGCTTGTCCGTCATTGGATACCACAACCTGACACGTCCCAAATCCTACCACCTTAAGAAGGTCACAGGCTAAGGACGACCGGCCTGCTCTGGACACACCCCCTCGCCAGAGCAGGCCTCAAACGACAAAGGAACGCTGACATGACACTTGTTGGAAACTGGTCCTATCCGACCGCGATCAAATTCGGCGCTGGCCGGATCAAGGAACTGCCCGAGGCCTGCGCTGCCGCTGGGATGAAACGCCCGCTGCTGGTCACGGATAAGGGTTTGGCCGATCTGCCGATCACCAAAGCCACATTGGACATTATGGAAGCCGCAGGGCTGGGCCGGGGTCTGTTCAGCGACGTGGACCCGAACCCAAATGAAAAGAACCTCGACGCCGGGGTTGCCGCCTACAATGCGGGCGGCCATGACGGGGTGATCGCGTTCGGAGGTGGCTCAGGGCTGGATCTGGGCAAGATGGTGGCCTTCATGGCTGGTCAGACGCGCCCGGTCTGGGATTTCGAGGATATCGGTGACTGGTGGACCCGTGCTGATGCCGATGTCATCGCGCCCATCATTGCGGTGCCGACCACTGCCGGGACGGGGTCCGAGGTGGGGCGCGCGAGCGTCATCACCAATTCGGAAACCCACGCGAAGAAGATCATCTTCCATCCCAAAGTGCTGCCGACGGTCGTGATCTGCGACCCGGAGCTGACGGTGGGCATGCCCAAATTCATCACCGCAGGCACCGGTCTGGACGCCTTTGCCCATTGTGTCGAGGCGTTCAGCAGCCCGCATTACCACCCCATGTCGCAGGGCATCGCGCTGGAAGGGATGCGGCTGGTCAAGGACTACCTGCCGCGCGCCTACGCAGATGGCAGCGACATCGAAGCGCGTGCTCAGATGATGAGCGCGGCGGCGATGGGGGCGACGGCGTTCCAAAAGGGCCTCGGCGCGATCCACGCCATGAGCCACCCGATTGGCGCGGTGTTCAACACCCATCACGGCACCACCAACGCGGTCTGTATGCCCACCGTGCTGGAGTTCAACGCCCCCGCCATCGCCGACCGGTTCCAGCAGGCGGCGGCCTATCTGGGCATCGACGGTGGCTTTGATGGCTTCCGCGCCTTTGTGCAGGAGTTCAATGACAGCTTCGCCATCCCACACAAGCTGTCCGATCTGGGCGTGACCGAGGCATCGATCCCCGAGCTGGTCAAAGGCGCAATCATCGATCCGTCCTGCGGTGGCAACCCGATTGAACTGACCGAAGACAACCTGACCGCGCTGTTCAAAGCCGCCCTGTAACAGGCTTGCCGAACGTATCCCTCACCTCGCATACTTGTGCTGAGGTGAGGGAGATTTTCATGACCAAAGACATTGTTCTGATCCACGGGGCCTTTGCCGGGCCGTGGTGTATGGAAAACTACGCCGGGTTCTTTCGCGCGCTTGGCTGGACGGTGCACACCCCCGCGCTGCGCTATCATGGCGGAGACCCTAAGGCCGAGCCCGATCCCGGCCTGACTGACACCAGCGTCATGGATTACGTCGACGATATCGCTGCGTTTGTGCAGGGGCTGGACAGCAAACCGGTTCTGCTCGGCCATGCCATCGCGGGTGTGGTGGCGCAGCAGGTGGCCTCGCGCGGATTGGCCAGCGCAATTGTCCTGATCAACCCAAACGCGGCCTGGGGGACGTTGCCCGAAACCGATGACGAACGCGCCGTGCCGCGTGCGTTGATGGAGGGCGGGGCGTTCTGGAAACAGCCCATGCGCGTCGATTTCGACCTGATGGCCCCCTTTGCGCTGAACAAGATGCCCGAGGCGCAGCAGCATGAGGTCTTCGACCAGCTTGGCCCGGAAAGCGGGCGGGTGATGTTCGAGATGTTCTTTTGGATGTTCGACGACCACCACGCGATGAAGGTCGATATCGACAAGGTCGACTGCCCGGTTCTGATCGTGTCGGGCACCGAGGACCGGGCCGTGAACCCCAACACCTGTCGGGCGTTGGCGAAGCTCTACGGAGACCGCGCGACGTTCCTGCCCGTCGATAACCACGCGCATTTTCTGTTCATGGAGCCGGGGTGGGAGGAGCCAGCGGGGCAGATCGCCGACTGGCTGGGTCAGAAATTGGACGCTAGCGGCTGATCTGAAAGCTGCTTTGGGGCTTCCAGCTCATCGTGCCATCGTCGTTTTTGACGCATCGCAACAGATGCTCCTCGCGCGCGCCAGAAGTGGCGGTGACAGTGTTGTCGCCAAAGATTACCACAAACGCATCCATCGAATACGCCATGCCCGCGTAATAGCAGAACTTGGTATCAGCCCCGTCAGGGATCGGGGAGGCGGTGGTCAGGGTCTGCTGCGCGGTCACTTGGCTGGCCAGCAGGGTCAGAGCCAGCCCGAGGGTAAGTGTGAACGAGATCAACGGGTTAGGCAAGGGTTTTGAGTGTGCAGCGATCAGGCCCGTAAGCCTGATGGTCACAAGGAGAGCTGGTATCTTTGTGTCAAGTTGCGGGCAATTGAATGTTTTTTCAATTCGCTGGGTAGCTTGATGGTTGTGTTGCGAAAACGATCATAGGTTTCATCAACTTGACTGGAAAAACTGACTTGAAAGCCTTCAGGTGAAATTTTCATCAAATCGCGGTCGAATAGCCTATGCAGATCAATTCTGAGTAATATTCCGTTGTCAGGATCGTCACACCCGTCAGCGCCTACAGGTATGATATGAGCTGCCTCGAGAGCTGGTAAGGTCCTGCATTGAGTAACGGGGCAAACCCCGCGCCAAAGCGAAATAGCTTCAGCACGAAACTTTGCCTGATTAGGTCTCGCTAAGGTGGGTTGAAGTTTTCTGTAGCGTTCGCAATCTCTTATGATGCTGTCTGCTCTGTGCGGAAGTTGAATCCATTTAAAGTCCAAACCTTCCAGCCAGGCACGTCCATTGTGTGATGTAAACTCACGCCTTACCGGATCTTGAGGATTTATTCCTCTTAGCTCCATTGCCTTCTTGATTAGCGCTTTTAGCGGGAAGAACTCGCCATCCGAAATCACAAAGTGATCTTTTGGCTTGCCTGCGCCAGCGGTGATCTCGTGTAGTTCTTTACCCTCTATTCTGGCTTTCTTAGCGATCTCGATTGCGTCTTCAATTGCAGATTTGTCAATGCCGTCGAAATACTTGCTCAAACATCCAACTCCTCCACAAACCGCGCGTTCTCCTGAATGTACTGGAACCGCAGTTCAGGCTTCTTACCCATCAGGCGCTCGACGAGGTCGCCGGTTTCTCCGGGTTCGTCCTCATCAATCGTGACGCGGATCAGTTTGCGCGAGGCGGGGTCCATCGTGGTCTCTTTCAGGTCCTTGGCGTCCATTTCACCCAGACCCTTGAAGCGGGACACGTCGATTTTGCCCTTGCCGCCCAGACCTTTTTCCAGCCACTCGTCGCGCTCGGCCTCGTCCAGACAATAGACGCGTTTGGCGCCCTGGGTCAGGCGATACAGAGGCGGGCAGGCCAGATACAGGTGGCCCGCGTCGATCATCGGCCGCATCTGGGTGAAGAAGAATGTCATCAACAGGGACGCGATATGCGCGCCGTCCACATCCGCGTCGGTCATGATGATGATCTTGTCATAGCGCAGGTCGTCGACGTTGAACTTGGTGCCAAGGCCCACACCCAGCGCCTGCGTCAGGTCGTTGATCTCGGCGTTGGTGCCCAGCTTGGAACTGGCCGCGCCCAGCACGTTCAGGATCTTGCCGCGCAGGGGCAGCAGCGCCTGCGTTTTGCGGTCGCGGCCCATTTTCGCGGAACCACCGGCCGAGTCGCCCTCGACAATGAATAATTCGGTGCCGTAGCGTGTTGAACTACTACAGTCCACCAACTTGCCGGGAAGACGAAGTTTCTTAGTGGCGGATTTGCGTTGTGTTTCCTTCTCGGCCCGTCGGCGCAGGCGTTCCTCAGCCCGCAGTATGAGGAAATCCAAGATCGCGCCGGCGGATTTCGTGTCCGCGGCCAGCCAGTTATCGAAATGGTCGCGGACCGAATTTTCCACCAGCCGTTGCGCCTCGACCGTGGCAAGGCGGTCTTTTGTCTGGCCGACGAATTCGGGCTCGCGGATGAAGCAGCTGACCAGCGCGCAGCCACCGGTGATCAGGTCATCGCGGGTGATCTGCGCGGCCTTTTTGTTGTTGATCAACTCGCCATAGGCTTTGATCCCCTTGAGGATCGCGGCCCAGAACCCCGCCACATGGGTGCCGCCTTCGGGCGTGGGGACGGTGTTACAGTAGGATTGAATGAACCCGTCGCGCGAGGGCGTCCAGTTGATCGCCCATTCGACCTTGCCGGGGGTGCCGAATTTCTCGGTAAAGTCCACGGTGCCGGCAAAGGGCTGCTCGGCATAGGTGGACGAGCCGTTCATCGTCTCTTTCAGGTAGTCCGATAGGCCGCCGGGGAAGTGGAACGTGGCCTCGGTCGGGGTTTCGCCGTCGTCGATATGGGACTTCCAGCGGATTTCAACGCCCGAGAACAGGTAAGCCTTGGAGCGGATGGATTTGAACAGCCGCGCCGGTTTGAACCGGTGTTGGCCAAAGATGTCGGGGTCGGCGTGGAACGTCACAGTCGTGCCGCGCCGGTTGGGGGCGGCGCCCACCTTTTCAACCGGGCCCTGCGGAATACCGCGTGAGAACCGCTGCTCGAACAGCGTTTTGTCGCGCGCCACCTGAACGACCATCGAATCCGACAGGGCATTCACGACCGACGCCCCCACGCCGTGCAAACCGCCCGACGTCTGATAGGCCTTGCCCGAGAATTTACCGCCCGCGTGCAGGGTGCACAGGATAACCTCAAGCGCGGATTTGTCAGGGAACTTGGGGTGCGGATCGATCGGGATACCGCGCCCGTTGTCGCGCACGGTCAGGGCGTAATCCGCGTGCAGCTCAACCTCGATCCGGTTGGCGTGACCGGCGACCGCCTCGTCCATCGAGTTGTCGAGGATTTCGGCTACCATATGGTGCAGCGCGCGCTCATCAGTGCCGCCGATATACATGCCGGGGCGTTTGCGGACGGGTTCCAGCCCCTCCAGCACTTCGATGGAGGAGGCGTCGTAGGTCGTGGTCGCGCTGGGCGTCAACAGATCGTCGGGCATCGGTGCTGCTCTTGTTCTTGGGTTTGGTCCCATTATGGCAGGTGATGTGGTCCGGGGGAAGAGGGGCGCGAGGTGTTGTAGTTGGTTTAGTGGCGCAGATTATCATCTGCGCCAAAACAGAAACCTCTCCGAAGGCGTGACTTGATCTATTCTAGGACTTGCTATTCGTAGGCCCTTATTGCGGCTTCCAGCGCATCAGTGTGCAGATATAGGTCTTCAACCGATGAAATTTTGTGTTTTTGTTCATTCTTCATTTCATCAAAAATGACGATGAACTTATTTGTTGGAGAGTTAAAGAACAGACGGCAGACGGGGCGACGGTTGTTGTCATCCATCAGAATTGCACAGTAGCTTTTGGCATCGCGTATGGTAATGCGCTCGACCCCCACAATTTTGGCGCCTATCGCGCGAATGATCCTGTGTGCCTCAATCTCTTCTTCAGTTGTGTTGATGTCACTATCGGGTGCGGTTTCGTCCCGTATATCCTCTGAGGAGGGGTTGGCTTTTTCTCCGAGTGTTATTGACAGGCGGTCCTGTATTCGGTTTCGGATCAAATCATCCATTGCCGATTGGATCGCGGGTTTGAGTTGCTCGGCAACACTTTTCGCAATCGGACCATCGTGTATTTGACGGCCAACAAGGCGAATGAACTCGTCGTCGGGTTCATCAAGCTGTTTCTTGAGGTAATTAGAAGCCGAGCGTGTGTATTTCAAAGTGGAAGCAGCTTCAATGATCTGATCAATCGCGAAGTTTTTCTTTTGAAAGCGCGACAGCTCTTCAACCTGATTTGCGTCGTGGGACTGAAAATCAAATTTGAAAAAAGGTCGTTTGTCCATCTTGTTTGGCGCGTCAGTGTCGGAGAAGAACCAAGCCTCGCGCCCATTGGTCAGAATGGCCAGCCGCGCCTCGGTTACCGAGAAATAGCGGAATAACTGGTTGAACTGCGCATCGCCGAGCTTGGAGGAAATTGGTTTGACTTCGACCAGCATGGCTAGCTTTCCGTCAATCTTAACTGCAAAATCGACCTTTTATCCTTTCTTCGTTCCGACATCTGCGACAAATTCTGGGACAACTTCACTTAGGTTAAATACGTCAAAGCCCCAAGCTTGCAATAACGGCAGCACGACGGACGTTTTCGTCGCTTCTTCTGTGATTGCTTGCCGCTCTGCCATTTTGGATCTTTGGGCAAGCTCTTCAATCTTTTGATAAAAATCACTCATAGTGTCACCTTGATATTATTTACTACACGTTCTGATGATCAAGGGGTGTAGGTCAAGGCAGTATTCTCCTTTGCATCGTTAAGAGCCAAGAGATGATGTGCAGCCGTCGGGACTCGAATTTCCAGTCCAACTGCGCTTACTGTGATCCCGATTTCAAAACGGAGAAGATACTACATGAGCTGGATCAAAACCGTGCCGTTTGATGAGGCGACCGACAAGTTGAAAAAGCTGTACGCGCGTGTGACCGGTCCCGACAACAACGTGGACAACATCATGATGGCACACAGCCTTCGGCCGCATTCGATGGAAGGCCATATGGTGTTGTACAAGAACGTGCTGCATCACTCGGCCAACAAGGTGCCGAAGTGGTTTCTTGAGGTGTTGGGGGTCTGGGTCAGCTCGCTGAACCGGTGCGGTTATTGCGTCGAACATCACTTTAGCGGGTTGCAGCGGCTCTTGAACGATCCCGCGCGTGGGAACGCCATTCGCGCCGCGATTGAGGCGGGTGCGCCCGACACCGCGCCGCTGGATGCAGCGCAGATCGCCGCGATGGGCTATGCCCGCAAGCTGACCGAGGCCCCGGCAGAGATGGTTGAGGCGGATGTGCAGGCCCTGCGGGATGCCGGTTGGGAGGATGGTGAGATACTCGAGATCAATCAGGTCTGCGCGTATTTCTCTTATGCCAATCGCACGGTGCTGGGTCTGGGATGTTCGACCAAGGGGGATATTCTGGGGCTGTCCCCAAACAACTCGGATGACCCGGACGATTGGGGGCACACATAATCAGGCCGCGATCCACTCCAGAATGGCCCGTGCCACGGCGTCGGGCCTTTGGTGATGCAGCCAATGGTCCGTATCGGGAATGTCGATGCGGGTCAGGTCGGGGGCGAAATCCTCTAGCCCGGCGGTGGACTCAGGCAGCAGCGCCTTGTCCTTCGGCCCCCAAAGCAGCAGGTGCGGGCAACGGACCATCAGGCGGTCCAACGGCAGGTCGGGCAGGTCGGTTCGTGGCGCTCCCGGTTCGGCGACGATCAGGGGTGAGGCGCGGTACCAGTTCAGCATGGCCTCGAGACGTCCGGGGCGGGCCCATTCGGTGCGGTATTCCTCCATTCGCGCATCCGACAACCAGTCGACACCCATGCCGAACCGAAAGAACTGTTCCAGCCGCGCGAAATCATTGGCCGAGAACTGCGACGCAGCATCCGGCGCACGCAGCGCGTGGATGTATTGCGAGGCGGCGGATTGCGCGCCTCCGGCCGCCATGGCGCGCTGAAACGGGACGGGGTGGACCCCGTTTGCGATGATCAACCGACTGACCAGATCGGGCCGAAACATCGCCAGCCCATAGGCCACGGACGCGCCCCAATCGTGGCCCAGAACAGTCATCGGAGTGTCAAACCGCCCCGCCAGCTCTGCCATGTCCGACACCAGCTGAGACAGCGTGTACTGACCAACACCCTCGGGGCACCAGCTTTGCCCATAGCCGCGCTGATCCGGGGCGATACAGTGGAAATCAGCAGCCAGATGCGGGGCAAGGTCGCTCCAGCCGCCGCCGTATTCCGGGAAGCCGTGCAGCATCAGCAGCGGTGGCAGGTCAGGGTTCCCCCAGCGGCGCAGAAAGAAGGGGTTGCCGTTCAGTGCGATGACCTCGGTGTCCACAAAACCCTCCTGACTCTTGGCGAAATGATGCGTTTTTCGCGCATCAATTTGACACCAATCAAAGCGCAAAAATACCTCTTCTGCTAGCCGTGTCCGCAGAGAACGAGAAAAGGACAAATTGAATGGACGCAGCGATCAAAACCGAAGAAAAGAAATCCTCTGTCACACTGGTGCCGACGCCGAAACCTGAGCCGTCGCCGCCCAGCCATGAAAAGATCCGGCAGGCGTTTGAAAGCGGCAAATACCCCTATGGCCGCAAGATGGCGCGCAAGAGCTATGAGGTTGAAAAGGCGCAGCTGCAGGCCGAATTGCTGAAAGTTCAGTTGTGGGCGCAGGAAACCGGCCAGCGTTTTGTGCTGCTGTTCGAAGGCCGCGATGCGGCCGGCAAGGGCGGCACCATCAAACGCTTTATGGAGCATCTCAACCCCCGTCAGGCCCGCGTGGTCGCGCTGAACAAGCCGACATGGGAAGAGAAGGGACAGTGGTACTATCAGCGCTACATTCAGGAACTGCCGACTGTTGGAGAAATGGTGTTCTATGACCGCTCGTGGTACAACCGCGCGGGTGTGGAGCGGGTCATGGGGTTCTGTTCGCCCAACGAGTATCTTGAGTTCATGCGCCAAACCCCCGAGCTGGAGCGGATGCTGGTTCGCTCGGGCATTCAGCTTTACAAATACTGGTTCTCGGTCACGCAGTCCGAACAACAGCGCCGTTTCAAAAGCCGTGAAACCGACCCGCTGAAGCAGTGGAAACTGTCGCCCATCGACAAGGCCAGCCTGAATAAGTGGGAGGATTACACCGAGGCGAAAGAGGCGATGTTCTTCTATACCGACACCGCCGATGCGCCCTGGACCATCATCAAGTCCAACGACAAGAAACGCGCGCGGCTGAATACGATGCGCCATTTCCTGTCGACATTGGATTATCCCGATAAGGACCATGATATTGTCGGCGAACCCGATCCGCTGATCGTCGGGCAGGCGCATCACGTGATCCATCGGTCCGAGCATATTCTGGGCAATACCCTGCACCCCGAGGCGAAATAAGCGGCGGCTTTGACTGCCCGAGCGGCAGGTCTCATATTGAAATTTCATTGATCCCCTCTTGTCCCGGCCTCTGGCCGGGCATATGGCTGGGTCAATGAACAAGGTGATGACATATCGCGGCCATTTCCGGGCCATCGCTGTGCTGGGCTTTCCGCTGATTGGCGGGCACTTGGCGCAGTTTGCCATCGGTCTGACCGATACAATCATGCTGGGCTGGTATGGGGTCGAGGCGCTGGCCGCGGTAACGCTGGCCAGCAGCTATTACTTTGTGCTGTTCCTGTTCGGGGCCGGGTTTGGTTGGGCCGTCATGCCCATGGTTGCCACCGCCGCCGCCGAAGAAGATGAAACCAGCATTCGCCGCTCGACCCGCATGGGGCTGTGGCTGTCGCTGATTTATGCGACCCTGATGATGCCGCTTTTGTGGTGGTCTTACCCGATCCTGATTGCGTTGAAGCAAGACCCGCAAGTGGCTGAAACTGCTGCGCAATACCTGCGCCTGGCAGGGTGGGGACTGTTCCCGGCGCTGATCGTGATGGTGATCAAATCCTATCTGGCGGCGCTTGAGCGGACTCAGATCGTTTTGTGGATCACTGTCACCGCCGCCGTGGTGAATGCGCTGACCAACTATGCGTTGATCTTCGGCAATTGGGGCGCGCCGGAACTGGGTGTGATGGGCGCGGCCATCGCGTCGGTCGTGACGCAGATCGTGTCGCTGGTGTTTGTGGTCATCTACGCGGTGCGCGTACTGCCCGAACACAGCCTGTTCCAACGCTTCTGGCGCCCCGATTGGGAGATGTTCGCCAGCGTGCTGCGTCTTGGTGTTCCCATCGGTCTGACCACACTGGCCGAGGTCAGCCTGTTTGCGATGTCTGCGATCATGATGGGCTGGCTGGGGCAGGTGCCTCTGGCGGCGCATGGGATCGCGCTGAACCTGGCCTCGGCCACGTTCATGGTGCATCTGGGCCTGTCCAACGCGGCGACGATCCGGGCCGGGAACGCTCTGGGGCGCAAGGACCGGCCGCATCTGGAAAAGGGTGCGATTGCGGTGACGGGGATGTCGTTGGTGATGTCAGTGCTGACCGTGATCCTGTTCCTGACCTGCGCCGAGCCTCTGATTTCGCTGTTCATGGAGCCCGACGATCCGCAGCGCCCGCAGATTTTGGCCATTGGCACCGGGTTGCTGGCAATGGCGGCGCTGTTCCAACTGGTGGACGGGGCGCAGGTGATTGCGCTGGGCCTGCTGCGCGGGTTGCAGGACGCCAAAGTGCCGATGGTGATGGCCGGGCTCAGCTATTGGGTCGTGGGAATCCCTGCGTCCTATTACTTTGGCTTTGTGCGCGGGATGGATGGAATCGGGGTCTGGCTGGGCCTCGTGCTGGGCCTTGCCTTTGCAGCCGTACTGTTGATGGCGCGGTTCTGGCTGCGCTCGGTCCGGATCATCGCGGTGCCCGCCCAGTAGGGGTGGCGCTAGCCCTTGGTCAGCCGGTCTGCCTTTTTGCGCACCAGAACCGTGCGCAGATCATGCATGGACAGCAGCAGACGGTCCGTCACATCCTCTAGCTGGTCATCTGTTGCCTTGGACTGCGCCCATTGGGTCGTCAGATTCATGTAGTCGACCGCGCGGTGAATATCGTCGAGGTCGCGCTGCGCCAGCAGGGCTTTGCGCGCTTCGATCCAGCGGGCGATCTCGGCCTGATCGGCATCGGTGAGGGTGCGCTGCCCCTGCGGCTTGACCTCGCCGTTGCGGATGTTGATGACCGCGATCTGCTCCATCTCGATCCGCTGCTGACGGTTTTCAGTGTCGATCCTGAAAACCGCCGCGCCATTCTCGCGGATGCGAAAGTAATATTCGGGCAGATCTGCGGTCATATGGTCCTCCGGCGTCAGGTCAGCGCAGCGCAGAAGTTTTGGATGCGGGTGCAAGCCTCGGTCAGCGCTTCGTCCGATGTAGCATAGCTAACCCGAAAATTCGGAGACAACCCAAACGCGGCACCAAAGACCACGGCAACGTCGGCCTCTTCCAGCAGGGCCGTGGCAAAGGCTTCGTCCGAGTCGATCACGGTGCCCGCCGGGGTGGTCTTGCCGATCAGTCCTGCAATGGACGGGTAGACATAGAATGCGCCTTCGGGCGTGGGGCATGAAATCCCGTCGATTTCATTCAGCTTGGACACCACCAGATCGCGACGGCGTTTGAAGGTTTCGGCGTTTGGCGCAAGGAAAGACTGCGTTCCATTCAATGCCTCAACCGCCGCCCATTGACTGACCGAGCAGGGGTTCGAGGTCGACTGAGATTGTATCTTGCGCATGGCCGCGATGATCTCAACCGGGCCCGCCGCATAACCGATGCGCCAGCCGGTCATGGCATAGGCTTTGGACACGCCGTTGCAGGTCAATGTGCGGTCATAAAGACCCGGCTCAACCTCGGCCGGGGTGCAGAATTCGAACCCGTCATAGGCCAGATGTTCATACATGTCGTCGGACATGATCCAGACCTGCGGATGGCGCATCAACACATCGGTCAGGGCCTTCAACTCGGCCCGGCTATAGCCCGCGCCGGTTGGGTTGGATGGCGAGTTGAAGATGAACCATTTGGTCTTGGGCGTGATCGCGGCCTCGAGCTGTTCGGGGCTGAGCTTGAAACTGTTCTCAAGCGTTGTCTCGACAACGACCGGAGTGCCCCCCGCCAGCAGCACCATATCCGGGTAGCTGACCCAATAAGGCGCGGGGATGATGACCTCATCGCCCTCATTCATGGTTGCCATCAGCGCATTGTACAGCGTCTGCTTGCCGCCTGTACCCACGGAAATCTGCGCAGGCGTGTAGTCCAGCCCATGATCGCGCTTCATCTTGGCGCAGGCAGCCTGTTTCAACTCGGGGATACCGTCGGGCGCGGTGTATTTCGTCTTGCCCGCCGCGATGGCCGCAACAGCCGCGTCCTTGATGTTTTGCGGGGTGTCGAAATCCGGCTCGCCCGCGCTCAGGCCGATGACATCGCGCCCGGCGGCCTTCAGCTCGGCCGCTTTCGCTGTCATGGCAATGGTCGGAGAGGGTTTGACGCGTGACAGTGTCGCAGACAGGAAACTCATGGTCGGCCTCGGTTTGTATGTTCAACTTGACTGTCATAGGGTGCGCCTGAACGACGATCAAGCTGTATGAATTTGAAACCAGGAGACCCCGATGAGCGACGAAACTGACTGGTACGGAGCCGAGGCTGCAACATTCGGGGACAGGCTGGCCGGTGCACGCGAGGCGGCAGGGATGACCCAGACCCAGCTTGCCCGCCGTCTTGGGGTCAAGAAGGCAACGATTGTTGCCTGGGAAAACGATCTGTCCGAGCCGCGTGCGAACCGGTTGTCGATGATGGCGGGCATGATCAACGTGTCGATCATGTGGCTGTTGACCGGCGAGGGCGAGGGCATGGACGCGCCTATCGACGAAAACGCGCCCGATATGGAGCTGGCGGACGCCGTGGCCGAGTTGCGCGCAATCCGCGGCGAGATGCGCGCCTGCGCCGAGCGCGCAGCACGTTTGGAAAAGAAGCTGCGGCTAATGTTGGAGCAGAGCCAGTGACCGAGACACGCGAGGTTCGGATCAAACGCATGCAGATGCGATCCATGCGACGCGGTATCAAAGAGATGGACTTGATCCTGTCCGCCTATGCCCAGCGCAACCTTGATCAGATGGATGCAGACGGTCTGGATGTGTTCGATGCCCTGCTGCATGAAAATGATCAGGACCTCTATCAATGGGTCACGGGGCAGGTGGCCCCGCCCGCGGTTTTTGGTGATCTCATCGCGGATATCGCGCAGACCTTTCAAAAATAAAGAAAATCCGGCTTAACCGATTTTTCGGGATTTCGATTCATGCTGCCTGAAACTGCGTGACTGAATCGGAGGATCGGATGAGTATGGAAATGCAGGTCTCCGGGCCGGAAACCAAAGAGTTTATGACCAGCTATCTTGAGGCGCTGGCACTGGTCGAACGTTTGCACCGGCTGTTGCTGGACGTCATCAAGGATGAGTTTGAGCGGGTTGGTGTATTGGAAATCAACGCGGTGCAGGCCCTGTTGTTGTTCAATATCGGCGATCATGAGGTCACGGCGGGCGAGCTGAAAAGCCGGGGTTACTATCAGGGCAGCAATGTCAGCTACAACCTCAAGAAACTGGTGGAAATGGGCTATATGCACCACCAGCGATGCGAGATTGACCGCCGCTCGGTCCGGGTGCGTTTGACGCCGCGTGGACGTGAGATCCGGGATATTGTCACCCAGCTGTTCTCGCGCCATGCCGAAGGGCTGCAGTCGCGCGGGGTGCTGGGGTTGGACGGGATCGACGACATTGCCACCTCGCTGCGCCGGGTTGAACGGTATTGGACGGACCAGATCAGATATATCTACTGATCAGCGCAGGGGGGTGCCTGCGTCGGACAGGATCAGCCCCTCCAACTCGCGCAACAGCTTGCGGGTCATCGCCTCCTGATAGGCTTCGAACCCCAGCGCGACCTCGACAAAGGCATCGGGGCCCAGAATGACCGACGTTTTGTAGTAGGCGGACAGCTCGCTAATCTGCACAAACCGCATGTCGCCCGGTCGGGGGCTGTCTGTGCCAATGACAAGCCCGTTGATCGTGATGCCCAAATGCGCCAGCTCGGCTTTGGTCGCCTTGGGATGAGGGCCAAGATTGTGTTTCCCATCGCCAGACAGGTCCAGCGTGCGTGTCCAGCAACGCGGTTGCTGCGACAGCAGATCGGCCCCATAGGCCATTGCGGCACCGACAGCAGTGCCCTGCGGCGCCGCGCTGCGCAAGGTGGAGTTGAGCCGGGAGCTGATCTGATTCAGATCGTCATAGGATCGGATTTCGGTCCAGTTGAGCAGTAATCTTTGATGGCCCGGTTCGCTCCATTCAAACACGGCCAGTCGCACGGGGGCCGACGGGTTGGACAGGATGAGCTGCGCCACCTCTGGGGCTTGCAACGCAGCGGCCAGACCATCCAATTGCAGACGATATTCGCGGCTGTCGACGGACCCCGACACATCCAACCCCAGCGCCAGGGCCTGCCGACACTCGGCCACGGCTGGCCCGGCGGTCAGGGCAAAGAGGGTTGCCAGCAGTCGGATCATTGCGGCGCGTTGTTCTGAAGGGCCCCGATCTGCAGACCCTGCAATTCACGCTCCAACTTGCGCCGCATCGCGCGTTCAAAGTCCTCGAACCCCTGCGCGATCTCAAGAAAGGCTCCGGGGCCGTGCAGCACGTTGTTTTCAAAGAAGGGGATCAGAAACAGCTCACCTTCGAAATCAGCGGCGTTGATCACCAGCCCATTGACCACGACGTCCTGAAAGGGGAAATGCCGATAGGCCGATTGGGGGCCATAGCCGTCATTGTTGGATCCATCCCCCGACAGATCGATGGTTTGGAACAGGCAGGGCGGGGCCTGCTGCATCAAGGTCGCACCAAAGGCCAGTGCATACCCCATCGCCGTGGCCGACCCGCTGTCAGACCGTACGGATTGCCGGATGGTTGTGGCCGCCGCAAGCAGATCAGCTTGCGTGTCGATCATGCTCCAGTTCAGGATGACATGCTGTGTGGACCGACCGCTCCATTCATAAACTGCCAGCGCGACCGGCATCGGGGACGAGAAAAACGCCTCGGTCACTTCGGGCGCGACCAGCGCCGCCGCCAGGCCCTGACGCTGTAGCGCGTCTTCGGCCGCATCGACCGAGGTCGAGATGTCTATCGCCAAAGCAAGGGCAAGGCGGCAGGTCTCGGCCCGAAGCGGGCTGGCCAGGACGGCCAGCCCCAATACTGTCAACCAGCGGATCACCAGTGACCGGTGCTTTCCATGCTGACCCAGGGTTCAGCTGGGTCCAGCGCGTCGCCGTTTTGCAGCAGTTCGACCGAGATATTGTCGGGCGAACGTACAAATGCCATCCGACCGTCACGCGGCGGGCGGTTGATCACAACACCATTGTCCTGCAGTTTCTGGCACATGTCGTAGATGTTATCGACGCCATAGGCCAAATGGCCAAAGTGGCGGCTGTCGCTGGGCAGGGCATCGTCGCCATCCCAGTTATAGGTCAGCTCGATCGGCCGATCCTCTTGCCGCGGAGGCGCCATGAAGATCAGCGAAAACCGGCCCTGTTCGCTGTCATAGCGGCGGGTTTCCTTCAGGCCCAGCAGTTCATAAAACGCCATCGACTTCTCCAGATCCTTCACGCGGACCATGGTGTGAAGATATGTCAGCCCCATTGCGGCTTCCTTTTTTGTTCAGGTGATGCCAAGCACCTTAGCGCGCGATTGATACGAGTCGAGGGGTCGCACGGACACAATTTGGCGCTTACGCGATCATGCGCACATATCGCGGTTCCTGTCTGTGTCTTGCCGATATATAGTGGTGCGCGACTCATTGCTGGAAAGGAAATTTCATGCCGCTGTCCCCAGACCAACTGGCCGAGATCGAAGCGCAACGGGCGCAATCGCATCCAACACGCCGCGTTGTGGCCGCCGGGATGGAGGATCATCTGTACACTGCCCATCAGGTTCTGGACCATGGTTTCGTGCGGGTCATCGACTATATGGGCGATGATGCGGCGATCTGTCAGGCGGCGCGGGTGTCTTACGGCAAGGGCACCAAATCGGTGCAGAATGACGAAGGGCTGATCCGCTACCTGATGCGCCATTGGCACTCGACCCCGTTCGAGATGTGCGAGATCAAGCTGCATGTAAAACTACCCGTTTTCGTGGCCCGTCAATGGATTCGTCATCGGACGGCCAATGTGAACGAATACTCGGCCCGTTATTCGATTCTGGATCGTGAGTTCTATATCCCCGCACCCGACCACGTGGCGGCGCAATCCGAGGTCAACAATCAGGGGCGGGGTGAGGCCCTGCAGGGGGAAGAGGCTGCGCGTGTGCTTGAGATGCTCAAGGCCGACAGCGTGCGGTGCTATGACAATTACGAGGCGATGATCAGCCAGAATGGTCAGCAGGGGTTAGCGCGCGAACTGGCGCGGATGAACCTGCCCGCGAATATCTATACGCAGTGGTACTGGAAGGTCGACCTGCACAACCTGTTCCACTTCCTGCGTCTGCGCGCGGACCCGCATGCGCAGTACGAAATCCGCGTATATGCCGACATGATGTGCAAGATCGTCGCCGACTGGGTGCCCTTTGCCTACAAAGCGTTCGAGGATTACCGCCTGGGCGCGGTCAACCTGTCGGCACAAATGGTCGACAGCCTGCGCCGGATGCTGGCGGGTGAGGCCGTGACGCAAGAGAATTCAGGCATGACCGCGCGGGAATGGCGCGAGTTTGAGGCCGTGATCCGCAAGGATTGATCGCATATCGTTTGTCTATACAGAGTGTCATGATTTCGTTACAATCGGGACATGACCCTGTTCTCTGCACTCCGCCCCGTTTGCCTGCTGGCCATGCTGGCGCCCGCCGTTCAGGCAAAATCCCCAATTGCCGAGGTTCTGTGTGAACCGACGTCGCGGATGCACGAAAAGCTGGAGCGGCAGTTCGGATCGGAACGGGCGGCGACGGGCATGCGCGGACCCGAACAAGTGATGGAGATCTGGACCAGCAAGTCAGGCGATTGGACGATGGTTGTCACCTATGCGACTGGCACGTCCTGTATCGTGGCGATGGGCGAAGACTGGTTCACTCATACCGGGCACGATCCGGCATAAGGGAAAGGTCTTGGAACCTTGGGGAATTGGTCAACGGCCGGAAATTGGCCGTTGTCCTGATTTGCTGAGCCGCCCAGGGGCGGTGGTCTCTTACAACGGCTTCAAATCAGCGGCCATTTGGCGGCCATCACGTCCGTCTTGCAGCTCGTATGAGACTTTTTGATTGTCGGCGAGCCCGGTCAGACCGGACCGTTCAACGGCCGAGATATGAACAAATACGTCCTTGCCACCTTCATCGGGGGCAATAAACCCGTAGCCTTTCGTGGTATTGAACCATTTCACGGTGCCAGTTGGCATTTCCCGTGTCTCCTTCTACTTACACGTTGTCCCACAAATTGGTGGGGGCAGTGATTGACGCCGCCGCAACACATCACAGTATCGCCCACACGATGCTGCCCGAATTGCGTGTTTCGTCTTTTTCAACATTGCACGGTGAAGTAAAAAATCAAGAATTACCGGAACACACAGGCAAATTTGCCCAAAAATTGAACCAAAGACAGGACCCCGTCAAAATGCAGCTTTATGGCCTGAAAAACTGTGACACCTGCCGTAAGGCCTTGAAATCCCTTCCAGATGCCGAATTTTTGGACGTTCGCGCCGACGGTGTGCCTGTCTCGGTGCTTGAGCGGGCTTTTGAAGCTTTCGGCGGGGCTTTGCTCAATACCCGTTCCACCACATGGCGCGGATTGGATGAGGCCGAGCGCGCGCGTCCCGCGCTGGACCTGTTGGCCGAGCATCCGACATTGATGAAACGACCCTTGATCGAGCGGGACGGCACGCTGTTTCTGGGTTGGACTGCAGAAACCAAGGCAGGGCTTGGTGTTGCGTGATGGCATGCCTATGTGAAGAGGCGTAAGTCAGAGGATTTTGAATGCGCAACGCAGCTATGATTTTGGGTGTCATCGCCGGCCTGATCGGTATGATCGTGGGCTTTGTCGGCTATGGCTATGTCGAACTGGTCGACCGCTATGGCGAGATTGAGGGGCTGGCCGAACAGGTAGACAACGCACAGCTTATACAGATCGCGTCGATCCTTGCGCCACTGTTGGCGATCGCCGGGGGCGCGATGGCCCATGCACGGGCGTTGATCGGGGGGCTTTTGCTGCTGGTTTCAGCGGCGGGGATGTATTTTGCCTTTGGCTTTAACGTCTTCACCATGTTCCCGGTGGCGTTTGCCGCAGTGGCGGGGGTCCTTGGGCTGGCCGCGGGTAAACCGGACGAGCCCAAGGCACATTTCTAAATCACTTGATGCGCAGGATGCGATCCACCGACAGCGGTCCTGCGCCATTGATCACGATCATCAGCAGCAGGAAGGTCCACAGCGTGCGCTGATCCAGAACGTTCGGTGCCGCAGTGAACCAGCTACCCAGTGCAGCTCCGTGGCCGGACACGTCAACAATTGTCTGAACCCAGACAAATCCAATCATGCCCAGCGCCGCGACGCGCGACAGCAGGCCGATCACCAGCAAAGCGGGCAGGATGAACTCGGCCCAGGTTCCGGCCAGGGCGACAATCCAGTGGCCAAAGCCCAGCTGCGAGCTGTCATAGCTGACTGCTTCCATCGCTTTGGGGAAGATCTGCACATAGGCCCCGTCAGACGGGCGCAGAAAGCCGAAAATCCCGTTGCCCAGTTTCGTTGTTGCCGAGTTCCAGTAGTAAATCAGCAAGGTTGCCGCAAAAACCAGCCGGGCGAGGGTCGGGGTCAACCAGCCAGAGGTCACCTCCAACCGTCCCAGGGTGTTGTTGTGTAATGAGATCAGCGCGGTCATGTCGCCAGCCTTTCGATAGTCACAGAGTTTATTGCGCCGCCCTGCAGAAGCAGCGCAAGAGTGGCCCCCAGATCAAATTGGGGAAATGTCGCCGCCGTTTCTTCGTATGCGGCACCAATGGTTCGCCCTGCCTGAAGGCCAGCAATCCACGATGCACCGCCTTCGGGCAGCAGGTTTGGAATAGGATCGTAATCGGGCCGGGTGATCAGAACGGCCTCGGGGCCGGGCTCTGGTTTTGGCGCACCCTCTTTCGAGTTGTACTGCCAGATCGAAAACACCGGCCAATCTGAGTTTAAAATCTGCATCGCGGGGGCAAAGGTCAGTTGCGCCCGCATAATTTCTTCTGGTGGCAGGGCCAGCGTATCAGCCGGGGCCGGGGTACTGTCTGCAGCATGGTAAGACCGGCGCAGGGCCAGTTCCAGTCGCGCAACATCCGGCAGGTAGCCCAGATGGGACAGCTGCTCCATCCCTGCAAGAAAATCTGGAAACGCCTCGCCGTAAAACATCATCAACGGCGATGTGGGCGGGTGCTTGCGCAGGAACATCCCCGACAGGCCATCCATATTCTGGGTGCCCAGCAATTTGGTGATCACGGGAAACGCCTGATGCATCGCCTCGGTCAGAGACACGGCGACATTGTTGCGATAGACGCTGAACCGCCGCCCGGCTGGTCGCGCCTGTGCATCCTGCAGGCCATCGGGAACCGTCTTGGACGGGTCCAGCAGGGCAGAGTGGAAAGTGTCCTGTGAGACGCTCATGCCGGGATGCGATCCAACGCCAGCTGGGCGCGCTCTGCCTCGGCCCGCAGAACGGGCCAGTCCGGCACATCGGTGTCCCATTCGATCAGCACAGGTTTCGGACCTGACCGTTCCAGCACATAATCCAGAAGGGCCCAGACGGGATCAACCACCTCGCGCCCGTGGCTGTCGATCAGCAGGGGGCGGCCGTGGTCGTCCTCGTCCTCGTCATGACCGCCCAGATGAATCTCACCCACCTGATCCAGCGGGTAGGCATCGATGTAACCTTGCGGTGAGAAATCCAGATTTGTGGCCGAAACAAAGACGTTGTTTACATCCAACAGCAGGCCACAGCCGGTACGGCGCGCGATTTCGCGCAGGAAATCAGGCTCGGACCAGGTGCTTTCCTCAAACGCCAGATAGCTTGAGGGGTTTTCCAGCAGCATCTGCCTGCCGACCGTGTCCTGCACCAGATCGATATGTTCGCAAATCCGCGCAAGCGTTGCGTCGGTATAGGGCAGGGGCAGCAGGTCGTTCAGAAAGTGACTGTCATGGGTCGACCACGCCAGATGTTCGGAAAAACTGGCAGGGTTCAGCCAGCCTACAAGATGTTTCAGCCGGGCCAGATGATCTGCGTCCAGCGGGCCTTCGCCGCCGATGGACAGGCCAACACCGTGGACCGAGATCGGAAACTGTTCGGACAGGTGGCGCAGTTGGGCCAGCGGTCTGCCGCCATCGCCCATGTAGTTCTCGGCATGGATTTCAAGCCAGGCAACCGGCTGCGCATGGTCCAGAATTTGCGCGAAATGCTGTGGCTTGTACCCAACTCCGGGTGCCGCAGGCAGCCGGTTCGGTCTGGTTGTGTGATCCAACATGTGCTTGCCCTCCAGTCACGAAAAAGAGGCGGGCGATATGGCCCGCCCCTCGGTCTTGGATTGCCGTGGCTTATGCCGGCAGGTCGCGGTCCAGCGGCTCCAGCGAACCTTTGCGGTTGTCCGGCAGTTCGATATCGGCGCAGGTGCCCGCGTCGACCAGAGTCCAGGCGTTGCCCTGGTAGTCTACGGTCGAGGTGCCCGCACAGGTGGTGCCGGGGCCAGCGGCGCAGTCGTTCTGACCGGCCAGCGAAACGCCATAGCATTTCTCTTTGGCTTGGGCTGATGCGGTGGTGGCAACGCCAGAAACGGCGGCTGCGACTGCGCTTGCGATAACCAGTGTTTTTGCGGTGTTCGACATCTCGGTAATCCCTTTTGATGACTGCGTATGTCTGCTTGTGACAATGACAAAGGTAGTGCTTGTGAGCCAACAGTTGAATTCACGAGCCCGTGTCTCACAACCCCGTCAGGATATGTCATGGCCTATTGCAGGTTAACATATTGTTTTTGAAATCGAAAATGGAAAATATTTCAATCCGGCCCCTATTTGGGGGCCGGATTCCCGGCGGTATGTCGCCGAATGTTACAGCAGATCGGGCGGAGTTGCCGCCTCGGAAAGCTCAATTGTTACAGCCTCAAGTGACTGAACCTGCGTCTGTTTTTCACCCAGACGCCGAACGCTGACGGTGCGGTCTTCAACTTCGCGGTGACCGACGGCCAGAATAACGGGCACTTTACCGACCGAATGCTCGCGAACTTTGTAGTTGATCTTCTCGTTGCGAATATCGGCCTCGGCCCGCACGCCAGCGGCTTTCAGCGTTTCGACCACCTCGGCCACATACGGGTCCGCCTCGGACGTGATCGAGGCGACGACGACCTGACGCGGGGCCAGCCAGAACGGCAGCTTGCCCGCATGTTCTTCGATCAGGATGCCGATGAAGCGCTCGAAAGAGCCCAGCGTCGCCCGGTGCAGCATGAACGGGCGGTGTTTCGCGCCATCCGCGCCGATAAAGCTGGCGTCCAGACGTTCGGGCAGGTTTGGGTCAACCTGCAGCGTACCGCATTGCCACGTCCGGCCGATCGCGTCGGTCAGGGTGAATTCCAGCTTGGGGCCGTAGAACGCGCCTTCGCCTTCGAGAATCTCATAGTCGTACCCGGCGGCCTTACAGGCATCGCCAAGGGCCTTTTCCACCAGATCCCAACTTTCATCCGACCCGATCCGCTTTTCCGGGCGGGTGGACAATTTGATCGTCCAGTCATGGAAGCCCAGATCGGCATAGACCTTGGACAGGAAAGCGATGAACTTGGCGGTTTCAGATTCAATCTGATCTTCGGCACAGAAGATGTGGCCATCGTCCTGCGTAAACCCGCGCACCCGCATGATCCCGTGCAGCGCGCCCGAAGGTTCATAGCGCGCACACGATCCGAACTCGGCCATGCGCAGGGGCAGGTCGCGATAGGATTTCAGACCCTGATTGAACACCTGCACGTGGCAGGGGCAGTTCATCGGTTTCAGCGCGTTGATCGCCTTTTCGCGGGCATGATCTTCGTCAACCTCGACGATGAACATGTTTTCCTGATACTTGTCCCAGTGGCCCGACGCCTCCCACAGCTTACGGTCGACAACTTGCGGGGTGTTCACCTCGACATAGCCGTCGCGTTCCTGCATCCGGCGCATATAGTCCTGCAGGGTGGTGTAGATTTTCCAGCCATTGGGATGCCAGAAAATCTGGCCGGGGGCCTCTTCCTGCATGTGGAACAGGTTCATCTCGCGGCCCAGCTTGCGGTGGTCGCGCTTGGCGGCCTCTTCCAGCATGTGTAGGTGGGATTTGAGCTTTTCCTTGCCGGTGAAAGCCACGCCGTAAATACGCTGGAGCATGGCGCGGTCGCTGTCGCCGCGCCAATAGGCACCGGCGATGGACATCAGTTTGAACGCATCGCCGGGCAGTTGGCCGGTGTGCTGCAGGTGCGGGCCGCGGCACAGGTCCTGCCAGTGGCCGTGCCAATACATGCGCAGCGGCTCATCGCCGGGGATCGCTTCGATCAGCTCAACTTTGTAAGGTTCGTTATTGGCCTTGTAGAACTCGATCGCGCGGTCACGGTCCCAAACCTCGGTGGTGACGGGGTCGCGCTTGTTGATGATCTCTTTCATCTTTTTTTCGATGAGGCCGAGATCTTCGGGGGTGAAGGGTTCTTCGCGGTCAAAGTCATAGTACCAGCCGTTGTCGATGACCGGGCCAATGGTGACTTTGGTCGCGGGCCAGATTTCCTGCACGGCGCGGGCCATGACGTGGGCCAGATCGTGGCGGATCAGCTCATTGGCCTGATCTTCGTCCTTCATGGTGTGGATGGCGATGTCGGCATCGGCATCGATGGGCCATTGCAGGTCCCAGTGCTTGCCGTTCACCGTGGCCGAGATTGCCTTTTTCGCGAGCGAGGTTGAAATATCGGCAGCGACCTGCGCGGGCGTTACGCCTGCGTCATAGGAACGTGCATTGCCATCGGGAAAGGTGAGAGAGACGGATTTTGAATCCAGGGCCATGTTGGCTCTCCTCGTCGGTTTGGCGCCCACTGAACGCCCGGTTGCGGGTTATTTGCGTTTGGCTGCTTTGGCAGTTGGGGGGGAGTGTGTCAAGTGGTGGAGCGAGGGGCGCCGCCCCTCGCGCTCCCCGCCGTATTTGGAACAAGAAGAAGCAGGGGGCGATTGCGCTTGGGAGTGGCGCGTGCATGATGCGGTGAAAGCAAAGAGGGTTTTATGGCAGCGACTGAATTTCTGGAGACGGCGCAGGGGCGGCGGTTGGCGTATCACAAAAGCGAGGGCGCTGGTCCGACGGTGGTTTTTCTGGGCGGCTTGAAGTCGGATATGGAGGGTACAAAGGCCATTCATCTTGAGGCGTGGGCGCAGGCGCGAGGGCAGGCGTTTTTGCGGTTTGACTACTCGGGGCACGGCGAAAGCTCGGACCGGTTCGAGGACGGCTGTATCGGAGATTGGCATCAGGACACGGTTGCGGCTGTGTCGGCGCTGACCGAGGGGCCTTTGATCATTGTCGGGTCGTCCATGGGCGGATGGCAGGCGCTGTTGCTGGCCAGGGTGATGCCTGAGCGGATCGCCGGGATGGTCACAATCGCGGCGGCCCCGGATTTTACCGAGGACGGATATTGGGCTTCGTTTGACGACACGCAGAGAGCGGCGCTTGAGACGGTTGGCCATGTGGAATTGCCGTCAGATTACATGGAGCCCTACATCATCACCAAACGGATGATTGAAGACGGGCGGCAGCAACTGGTATTGCGCGATGCGCTGGAGCTGCCCTTTCCGGTCCGGTTCCTGCAGGGCACGGCAGATACGGCGGTTTCTACCGAGACTGCCGTGCGGTTGCTGGACCATGCCACCGGCGCGGATATGCGTTTGCTATTGGTCAAGGATGCCGATCATCGATTTTCCGACGGGCCGTGTCTGGGGATCATCGAGGACGCGGTTCTTGCCGTGATGGGGGCTGACTAATGCGGCGCTTTGGCTGGGTTCTGGGCCGTGTCTTGCTGGCGCTGGTCGTGCTGGGTGGGTTGATTTACTGGTTCGGTCCGCGCGAAGAGGTCGATCTGCATCCACGTTTTGATCCGCGCAAATTCGGCGAAGGGGTTCAGGTCTATTTCGAAAGCACCGAGTCCGCCTTTGACGATATTGTGCCCGGTGTCGAAAAGCGGGTTATCTGGCAGGACGGGTTCAAGGAACAGCGCACGCCAATCTCGGTCCTTTATGTGCACGGGTTTTCGGCATCATCCGAGGAAATCCGGCCCGTGCCCGACAGGGTGGCCGACGCGCTGGGGGCCAATCTGGTCTATACCCGGCTGCAAGGTCATGGCCGGGACGGTGACGCCATGGCCGAGGGGACTGCGTCTGGCTGGATGCGGGATATGGCCGAAGGGTTAGCTGCGGCGCGGGCCGTCGGGGACCGGGTCGTCGTCATGTCGACCTCGACCGGCGGGACGCTGGCGGCGGCAGCGGCGCTTGACCCTGAACTGAGCCATTATGTGGCGGCCATGGTATTTGTTTCACCGAATTTCCGGGTGAACACGCCGGGTGCTTGGATTCCCGGTCTGCCATGGGCGCGGCATTGGTTGCCGATGCTGATGGGCGAGGTGCGGGATGTCTCAGGCCCGGACCCGGAAAAGAACACCTATTGGACAGCGGTCTATCCGTGGGAGGCTGTGGTGCCGATGACCGCGCTTGTGGAGACTGTTTATGCGCTGGATTTCGCGGGCGCACAGGTCCCTGCACTGTTCTGGTTCTCGGATGATGATCAGGTGGTGCGCCCCGATCTGACCCATCAGGTGGCCAACAACTGGGGCGGCCCGGCAACGGTTCACCTTGTCACGATGGGGCCGGGGGATGATCCGTCCTCGCATGTGGTTGCGGGTCGGTTGATGTCACCCGGGCAGACGGATTCTGCGGTGGCGGGCATTCTGGGCTGGCTCAAAAGCGCAGGTGTGGAATAGCGATGCGCAAACCCGGCAGCATGTGGAGCCTTGAAACGCTTGGCCGGGTGCGCCTGTCGAGGCACTTTTTCATGCGGGATTTTCTGTATTCCGAGATCGGGAATTTCCACGAAAAACAGAACCTGCCTGAAAACCCCGATCTGGCCATCGAAACCGGCCGCGCCTTTTGCCAGACCCTGCTGGACCCGCTTGAGGAAACCTTTGGGCGGGTTGCTGTGCGGTCGGGATACCGCTCGCCCTCACTGAACCAGTTCGGCAATGAGAACCGGCTGAACTGTGCCCGCAACGACAACCCGTTGGAGTGTCATATCTGGGATCGGGGTGAGGGAGAGGCGCGGATTGCAGGCGCCTCAATCGTCATCCCGTGGTTTGCCGATCAGTATGAACAGGGGCGCGACTGGCGCGATCTGGCGTGGTGGATGCATGACCATCTGGATTATTCTGAGATCTGGTTCTTTCCCAAACTCTGCGCCTTCAATCTGGTCTGGAGACCAACACCACATCATCGCATCGACAGCTATATCGCGCCGCGCGGCTGTTTGTTGCAACCGGGGGCGGAGCCGGGCGAAGAGCTGTCTGTCCGCCGCAAACGCTATGCGGATTTCCCGGCGTTTCGGGGTATCGCTTACCCTTGAAGTTTAACTTGCCCGCGGGTGCAAAACGTCTCATCCTGCTACAAAAGAGTGCCGGCCAAAGAGCCGAAGTTTGAAGAGGCCCCGCGTGATCGAGCCGCTGGTTTTACTGCCCGAAATGATGTGCGACGCACGGATTTTTACCCCTCAGGTCCAGTGTCTGTCGCGGCAGCGTGCGGTGACGGTTGCGCCTGTGTCGCTGGGCGAAAGGGTGGAAGAGACCGCCTCGGCCCTACTGGATCAGTTGCCGCATCGGTTTGCCTTGGGCGGCTTGGGAATGGGCGGGGTTGTCGCGTTGGGGCTTGTGCGGCGGGCACCGGACCGGGTGTCGCGCCTGTGCCTGATGGCATGCGACGCGCAGGCCGATACACCGCAGCTGGCCGCCGCCCGCGAAGAGCTGCTGGTCGGGGCCAAGGCCGGACGGCTTGAGGATGTGATGCGCCGGGTCATCGGCTCGGATACGCTGGCGCCAGGGCCGCAACGCATCCCAATCCTGAATGAGCTGATCGAGATGGCCGCGGACTTTGGGCCCGACGTATTCGAACGGCAAATCCGCGCCTTGCAGCGGCGACCGGATCAGCAGGGCGAGCTGCGGCACATTAAGGTCCCAACGCTTGTGCTGTGCGGTGCCCACGACAAACTGACGCCGCAGCGCAAGCATGAGTTCATGGCTGACCTGATTCCGGGTGCTGAGCTGAAAGTGTTTGAGGATGCTGGACATTTGCCAACGCTCGAGATGCCCGACGCCGTGAACCAAGCCCTGACCGAATGGCTCAGCACACCCGTGCGGGCGCTCTATGTGTAAAGCTTTGCGCGCTCTGCCTTGGTCAGGACTTTCGGGCGGGCCACGGGGGTGCCGCTGTCTTCGTTGAAAAAGGGCGTCTTGCGCCAACTGCCTGACAGCCAGGACTTTAGGCACCGCGTCAGCATCCCGATGGCCGCATAGCGCAGTTTCTCATGCGCCTGTTTGCCGTTCGGTTGCGGCGCAAAGCCACGTGTCATCATGGGGCCGAACGCTTTGGGGTCAGCGATCCGGTTCACATCGAACCCGGCAAAGGGAACCTTGGCGCTGCGCGCTGTCGTGGCCAAGGGGGCGTTGCAGCAATTCGCGTACCACCGCAGCATGCCTTTGGGGCTTAGCTGCATAAAGGCCAGATGCTGGACGCCGCTGTCAAAGCGGATTTCCTCGGGGCTCATATGCAGGATGTTGACCGGGCCGGGGGCCGGGTCGGGTTGTCCGAAATACAACTGAGCCGCCCGGCAGTCGTGGCAATAGCAACCGACGTGGGTGCCCGTCTGCAGACCAGCGGTCGTGATATGGCCGGTCATTGCACCACAAGAACAGGAAAACGGCATGTCCTGCACCGATTTCCCGCGCATTGGGATCAGGCGACCTTATTGCTGTTGGCAGCGCGACGTTTCGGCTTGCGCGAATTGGCGTTCATGAAGTCGATCACCAGCGGGCGAATGTTGTCGCGCCAGCTGCGTCCGGCAAAGATACCGTAATGGCCCGCGCCGGGTTCGACATGGCTGGCTTTTTTCTTATCAGACAAGCCGGTGCACAGGTCCAGTGCCGCGATGCACTGACCGGGGGCCGAGATGTCGTCATTTGCGCCTTCGACTGTTTTGACCGCCACATCGGTGATCTTACCGATGTCGACCTTGTGACCTGCCACGACAAATTCGTTCCGTGCGATCTCACGGTTTTTGAAGACACGCTCGACCGTGGACAGGTAGAACTCGGCGGTCATATCCATCACCGCGAGGTATTCGTCGTAAAACCGGTTGTGCGCATCGTGGTCAGACGCTTCATCCCGCATCACGCGGTGGATTTGATCCGTGAACGCCTTACTGTGGCGGTCTGCATTCATCGACATGAACGACGCCAGTTGCAGCAGGCCGGGATAGACCATACGACCCACGCCCTTGTACTTGAAACCAACGCGCTGGATCATCGTCTCTTCCAGTTGGCCCATCGTGACGCGACGGCCGAAATCGGTCACGTCGGTCGGGGTGGCGTCGGGGTCAACCGGGCCGCCGATCAGAGTCAGAGTGCTGGGCTGCGCCTTGGGCTCGACCTCGGCCAGATAGGCGGTGGCGGCCAACGTCAGAGGGGCAGGCTGGCACACGGCGACCACATGGGTGTCGGGGCCAAGCTCTTTCATGAAATCGACAAGGTAGAGGGTGTAATCCTCGACATCGAACTTGCCTTCTGACACGGGGATGTCGCGCGCGTTATGCCAATCGGTGATGTAGACTTCGCAATTGACCAGCAGGCTTTTGACGGTCGAGCGCAGCAGCGTGGCGTAGTGGCCCGACATGGGCGCAACCAGCAGAACCTTGCGCGGCTGTTCCTCGCGCCCGTTGACGCGGAAATGCAGCAGATCGCCAAAGGGGCGTTCAACAACGGTGGTGATATCGACCAGGTGGTCCTTGCCATCTTCGCAGGTAAAGGTGCGAATGCCCCAGTCCGGTTTGACAACCATGCGCTGGAACGTACGCTCGGTCACTTCGCCCCATGCAGCCATCATCGAGAAGGCGGGGTTAGGTACCATCGAAAACATCGGGTAAGATGCAAATGCGCTGGCGGTCGCACCCATCCACTGGTTGGTGTTGCGCACCGTTTCCATCAAATCGTACGTCATCATGTAGCGCATTGGAAAGGGGTCTCCTGAGTGTCAGCCTTAGAGTTCGGACGATTCGCCGCTTTGCCCCCCGAGACACACGACGTTATTCTGCATAGCAGCAAGAGTAGGCGGGAATTGTTAAAATGACAACAAGTGACGAAAAAATGTCGGAATTGACCGAAGAAAGCATTGAACGCCTTAAAGAAAATATGGAGCGGGTCGAAGCGCTCTCAAAACGGATGATCGAAGTGATGGCGGTGAAAAAGCCGCATACGCCCGCTTTGGACGCTCCGAATCAAGAGCTTTTCGCACGAGCAGCAACAGCCTATTGGACAGAGGCATGGCAAAATCCCGCCAAGATGCTGGAACAGCAGATAGAATACTGGGGCAAATCGGTTCTGAACTTTGCCGAAGCGCAACAGGCGCTGACCAAGGGTGAGGTTGAGGACGAAGACCCCAAGGCCAAAGACAGACGATTTTCCAACCCCTTGTGGGAGACCAACCCCTATTTCCGCCTGATCCGCCAGCAATACCAGACAAACGCGGATGCAATCGCGCAGGCGGTGAATTCGGTTGAGGATATGGATGCCAAGGACATGCAGCGCCTGCGGTATTTCTCGCAGCAGATTGTCGACATGATGGCGCCCACGAATTTCCTGGCGACAAACCCGGACGCCCTGCAAAAAGCGGTCGAGACCGAAGGCGAGTCCCTGATCAAGGGGCTTGAGAACCTCGTCTCAGACCTTGAGGCCAATGATGGTGAACTGGTCGTAAAGCTGGCCGACGATGATGCGTTCGAGGTGGGCGGCAATCTGGCAACCACGCCGGGCGATGTGGTCTATCGCAACCGCATGATGGAACTGATCCAGTACAAGCCGGTGACCGAGACGGTGCATGAGACGCCCATCGTTCTATTCCCGCCGTGGATCAACAAATTCTACATTCTGGACCTGAAAGCACAGAACAGTCTGATCAAATGGGTGACCGAGCAGGGCTATACCCTGTTTGTGGTCAGCTGGGTGAACCCTGATGCCTCTTACGCCGATGTGGGGATGGAGGATTACATTCAGGACGGTTTCCTGACCGCCATCGAAGAGGTCAAGAAGATCTGCAAGGTTAAGCAGGTCAACGCCGTTGGCTATTGCATTGCGGGCACCACGCTGAACCTGACCCTGTCGCTGCTGAAACAGCGGGGGGACAAGTCCATCAAATCGGCGACCTTCTTCACCACGTTGACGGATTTTGGGGAGCAGGGGGAATTCACGCCTTTCCTGCAAAACCACTTTGTCGACGGTATCGAAGATCATGTCGCCAAAGAAGGCGTCCTGAACGCGTGGATTCTGGGGCGCACCATGTCCTTCCTGCGCTCGCGCGACCTGATCTATACGCCTGCCATCCGCAATTACATGATGGGCGAGACGCCGCCTGCGTTCGATCTGCTGTTCTGGAATGGCGACGGGGCAAACCTGCCGGGTAAGATGGCGGTCCAGTATTTGCGCGGTCTTTGTCAGAGCAATGATTTTGTCGGCGACGGGTTCGATCTGATGGGCCACAAACTGCATATCAAAGACGTGGACGTGCCGATCATGGCCATCACCTGCGAGACAGACCACATCGCCACGTGGAAGGATTGCTATCGCGGCTTCCAGCAGGCCGGATCGAAATCCAAGACTTTTGTTGTTTCGGAATCCGGCCATATCGCAGGCATCATCAATCCACCCAGCAAGAAGAAATACGGCCACTATTCCAACCCGGACCTGAAGGCCGATACCGAGACCTGGCTGAAAGAGGCGGACTTCCACGAAGGATCGTGGTGGCCGATGTGGGAGGCGTGGCTGAAGAAACGGTCAGGCAAGCAGGTCCCGGCCCGCGATACCGGCGATTCGGATCATCCGCGCCTGTGCCCGGCACCGGGGACCTATGTTCTGGTCAAAGCAAACCGCTGATTTCATTTTGAAACTGAAATTTTTCTGCGTCGCAGCAAGAAAAAACTTGAAATGCTGCGCCGCAGCATTCATATTGTCCTCAAGCTGATGAAAGCCGGGGTGGGCCCGGTTCGGCAAAAGGATTAGGACAATGGCAAAGACTCAAGACTTTACCGCCACAATGAAAGACATCATGGGCGCGTTCCCCGTTGACACCACCGCTCTGGAAGGTGCCTTCAAATCCACCGCAAGCCTGAACGAAAAACTGTCGGGCGTTGCACTGGAAGCTGCAAGCAAGTCGGCTGAAGTGTCCAACAAATGGACCAAAGACACTCTGTCCAAACTGACCGAGATGTCGAAAGCCAAGGCTGAGCCTGCTGACTACGCCAAAGCTGCAACCGACTTCGCAAGCGCGTCGGCCGAAGTTGCTGCTGAAAACATGGCTGCCTTCGCCGAGATCGCGAAGAAACTGCAGACCGAAACCGTCGAGCTGCTGATGGCTGCTGGCAAAGAAGCTGCGGAAGACGCAACTGCTGTTGTCAAAAAAGCAACCAACGACGTAACAGCTGCTGCCAAGAAAGCCGCTGCTGCAAAGTAAGTTAATGCCGCGAGGCGCACCCGTTCCTCCCATCTGGTGCAATCGCGTTGGGCAGGTCTTTTGACCTGCCCTTTCTTTTTGTTCTGCGCTCGCATAATCTCTGCTGCAATGCATCATCCTTGGGGAGGGTAAACAGTGTCAGAACAAGAAAAACCGCTGTTGATCAAACGCTACGCCAGCCGTCGGCTGTATAACACCGAGACCAGCGACTATGTCACGCTGGAGGACATCGCGACCTTTATCCGTGACGGGCGCGAAGTTCAGATCATCGATCTGAAAACCGGGGACGACCTGACCCGCCAGTATCTGCTGCAAATCATCGCCGAACATGAAAGCCGGGGCGAGAATGTCCTTCCGGTGAACGTGCTGAATGATCTGGTGCGCAGCTACATGATCCCGGGTGGGGGGATGATGCCGCAATTCCTGCAAAGCTCGTTCGAGATGCTGCGGGAAAGCCAATCCAAGATGATGGAAAACATGAACGCCATGAACCCGATGTCGCAGATACCTGGGTTCGATGCGATGCAGGCGCAGCAACAGGCATTCCTTAAGGCGATGACCGGGGGCTTGTCCGGCGGCTGGTCCGGTCCGGGTCAGGATGATGACAAGCCTGAATCCAAAGAGGATCTGGATGACATCAAAAAGCAACTGGCCGAGTTGCAACAGAAACTCTCAAAGCTGAACTGACGCGCAAAGGATGCGCTGGCTGGCTCTGACTGTCTTTCTGTTCTGGATACAGCCAGCCTTTGCACAAGGCCTCTTTTCCGACGACTGGTCGCAGGTTTGCACCTTGGGCGCGCAGGCGTCAGCTGGATGCGATGCGATCCGCGAGCGCGAGATTCTGGATGCCGCGCAAGCCCCGTGGCGGGCCATTGGACGGGTCAACTTCGCGGGCCGGGATCAGAGATCTCATTGCACCGGCACCCTGATCTCGGACCGGTTGGTTCTGACGGCTGCACATTGCCTTTACAACGCGGCCCGCAAGCGATGGATCGCGCCCTCAAGCATCCGTTTTGTCGCCGGATACCAAAGGGGCGAGGCTGCGGCGGTGTCTGTGGTCAAAGCCTACCATCTGCCATCTGGGCAGAGCTTAGATGAGGTTTTCGACAACAGTACAGATCTGGATTGGGCGGTTCTGGAACTGGCTGAGCCTATTGGCAATCAGGTTGGGTTCTTACCCTTTGCTGATAGTGCGGTGCCCAAAGCTTATGTTGCGGGGTACCCGGGTGTACGTCCTCATGTCCTCAGCCGGACACAGCCGTGTCCGTCACAGCGCCGTGCGGGTGGCCTGGTGTTGGCAACTTGCCCGGTGATGATGGGGGATTCCGGCGCGCCGCTTTTGATCGACGGGCCGGACGGGCCGCAGGTTTTTGCCATTCTGTCCCGCGTCGCAGCGACCCCCGAAGGAGTCACCGCGCTGTTTTTGTCGACCGATCTTTTTGATCTGCCGTCGCAGTAATGATCAGGTGCCGTAAACCGGAACCGGCCCGGTCACATCCCCGACCGAGGCCAGCAGGATGTCTGCGATCACGTCCAATTCCGCGCGTGTCAGACGCACGGGCAGGCGCACGTCACAGGCTTTCATCAGCATGTCGCGGGTTTGCGGCAGATCGAATTTCTCGGGCAGGAACTGCCAGTTCCAAAAGGCGCGGGCATTGTCCTCACTCAGGCCAAAGACCTGAACCTTGACGCCGCGCGCCTCTGACGCGGCGGCAAAGGCGCGGATTTCATCCTCGCTCAGCCCGACCAGATTGAACTGGATCGAATCCGGCGCACGACGCTCGGGCGACAGCGGGTCCGGAACGTGGATGTAGTCCGAGTTGTTCAGACGCTCGGCCACATAATCGTGGTTCGCCAGCCCGTCCTCCACGCGGCGCGCCAGTTCAGGGATCTGTGGGCGGATCACGGCGGCGCTGAGGTTGCTCATCCGCAGGTTATACAGCGGCAATTGGTTCTGCCAGCGGGCAAAGGCTTGCCCCAACTCGGGCGAGTTATCGCCATGCGGGCCTTTGTGTTTCTTCCAGTTATGCTCGTACGCGCCCGACATGATCACGGCCTGCGCAACCAGATCGGCGTCGTCGGTGACCAGAATGCCGCCTTCGCCCGCGTTGATCATCTTGTAGGACTGGAACGAGAAGCAGCCGACCTTGCCGATCGTACCGATATTGCGCCCGTGCCAGGTGGTGCCCAGCGAATGGGCCGCGTCCTCGATCACCGGGATGTTGCGGTCATTGCACAGGGCCATGATCGCATCCATGTCCGAGGTGTGGCCGCGCATATGGCTGATGATCACCACCTGCACGTCGTCCAGCTTGGCGGCGAAATCCTCCATGTCGATGCGATAGTTTTCGCCCACTTCGCACAGCACCGGAATGCAATCTGCGTGTACAACAGACGAGGGAACGGCGGCAAAGGTAAAGCCGGGGATCAGCACGCGCGCATCGCGGGGCAGACCCAGCGCCTTGAGCGACAGGAACAAAGCGGCCGAGCAGGACGACACAGCCAGAGCATACTTCGTGCCCAGAAGTGCGGCGAATTCGCTTTCCAGCAGCGCCACCGGCGCATCCTGCGGCGCGGTATAGCGGAACAGGTCGCCCGACTGCATCAGGGCGTCGATGGCGTCACGTGCGGCTGCGGGGATGGGTTCGGCGTCATGAACGTTTGGAGGAAGCGTCATATTTGGTTTTCCCGAATTCTATCTTTGGAAAAGATAAAGCTAAAGCGATCCCGAGAAAACCCCCCAATTGCGAGCTGGGCGAAATTTCACCAAACTGTCGCACTCCTCGGAACGCAGGTCACAGGACCGCCCGGATTATTGTCCTTGCAACTTTGAGGAAACTGCGGTGCCAATGGCCAAACTCTTGAGTTGCTCTAAAGTTGGACCATCGTTTGCTTAAACTTCGCCTCGCATGCGCATTTGCGCTGTTCTCATTCGCGCCAGCCGCTCAGGCTGATTACACTTTGTCTGACGGAACCGAAGTCGCGCCACTTGAGATGTTTCAGGAATGCGACCTCTGCCCCGAGATGATCGTTCTACCGCTGGGTGAATTCATGATGGGCGGCCCTCCCGGCGAATCCAAACAGAACGTCAAGTTCGACGAGGAAGGCAACTGGATACCTGTCACGCCGGACAACCCCTATATCGCTTTTCATGAGGGGCCGGTGCACAAGGTCACGGTTGATATGCCTGTCGCCATGGGCCGCAACGAGGTCACCCATGACCAGTGGATGGCCTGTGTGCACGATGGCGGCTGCGGCGGGTATAAGCCGCAGGACTATATTTTGCTGCCCGATTCCAAGCGCGCAAAGGTCAGGGGCAATCATCCTGTTATCAAGGTCTCTTATTTGGATGCCGTTGCTTACAGCGATTGGCTGAACAGTAAGGTCGGGATGGATGTCTACCGCCTGCCGACCGAGGCAGAGTGGGAATACGCCGCCCGCGCCGGAACGCAGACGCCCTTTGCGCAGGGCGAAGAAGTCACCACGGATCAGGTGAATTTTCTGGGCAGCGCGACCGAGATCATGCTGGGCGAAGAGCGCCCTGACCTCGTTTCGCGCGGCACGCCTGTGCCTGTAGACCAATTGGACGCCGCAAATGCATGGGGACTGCGCCACATGTCGGGCAATGTGATCGAACGCACGATGTCCTGCTGGACCGACACTTATGCGGGGTGGGGAACATCCAGCCGCTATCTGGAAATGGCTCTCGAAACCCCTTGCGCGAAAACAGTGAGCCGGGGTGGAGCGTATCCCTTTGCAATGGACGCTTCTCGTGTTGCCAATCGGGGTAGAGCTTTGCGGGATACCCGATCAGCTTTGGCGGGATTCCGTGTTTTGAGAGAGTTCAAACAAACGCCTTAGCGTCACACACCCAATCGATCCCGCAATGCAAACCATGTCATCGCCAGAACCAGCAGAGGGCTACGCAACGCAGGCCCGCCGGGAAAGGGCAGGGCGGGGACGCGGGCCATGGTGTCGAAGCCCTCGGACTGCCCCTGAATGGCCAGCGCCATCAACTGCCCCGCCTGGGTCGCGGTGCCAACGCCATGGCCGGAATAGCCCGAAGCGGACAGGATATTGGGCGCAACCCGCGCCAGGTAAGGCATCCGTCGCATGGTGATCGCCAGCGTCCCACCCCAAGCGTAGTCGATTTTGACATCCCGCAGATGCGGGAAAATCTCGATCATCGGTTTGCGCACCTTTGCGGCGATGTCGGACGGGAAACGATAGCCATAGCTTTCGCCGCCACCAAAAAGCAGCCGGTTATCGGCGCTAAGGCGAAAGTAGTTCACAACGAACTTGGTATCGGCCACCGCCACATCGCGGCTCAGAATACGAGCGGCATCGGTGCCCAAAGGCTCGGTCGCGGCGATGAAGTTGTTGATGGGCATGACCCGCGCGGCGACCTTGCCATTCAGCTTGCCCAGATACCCGTTACAGGCCAGAATGACGTGATCGGCAGTCACCTTACCTTGCGCCGTGCGCACAACCGCGGGAGTGGCCTCATCAACCCCCGTAACCTCGGTGCCCTCGTAAATGCGGACGCCCGCGCGCGCCGCCGCCTGCGCCAGACCCAGAGCATAATTCAACGGATGCAGATGCGCCGCGCCCATATCCAGATACCCCCCGCGATAGGCGGGCGATGGGCACAGACCGTGCCCCGCAGCTTCGTCCAGCAACTCCATCTGGTCATAGCCATAGCGGTCGGACAGATGCGCGGCGTGGTCGTGCAACTCTTGCTGCTCGTCAGCGGACAGGCCCAGAACGGCCACGCCCGGTTTCAGGTCACAGTCGATCTGATGCTTTGCGATCAGCGATTTGACCAGCGCCTTCGCGTCCTCGGCCAAATTCCACAGCTTGGCCGCATCCTCATCGCCCACCAGCCGCTCAAGGTCTTCCTGATCCATCCGCTGCGCGCTGCCCAGCTGGCCGCCATTGCGGCCCGACGCGCCAAAGCCTACGCGATGCGCCTCCAGCAACACCACGCTGAACCCGGCCTCAGCGAGATGCAGTGCGGCGGACAGCCCTGTATAGCCGCCGCCAACCACGCAGACATCCGCCTTTTCGTCGCCCTGTAAAACAGGAAAACGGTCTATGGGATTGGCCGTCGCGGCATACCAACTGGCCGGATACTCGGCCTTGCGGTCATTCGCGTACAGAAGGTTCATGGCGCAGACCCCATCTTCTTCTCGTTCCAAATACGGAAATCCTGCCCCCGGCCAAAGGCTCAGACGTTTATCAGCAGATGCTCGCGCTCCCACGGAGAGATGACCTGCAGGAACTCCTCATATTCCGCCCGTTTGACGATGCCATAAACCCGCGCGAATTCTGGGCCCAAAACCTCGTGCAGTGCGGTTGCACCATCGAACAGATCCAGCGCATTGCCCATGACCTGCGGAATATCGCCTTCGCCCTCGTACGCATCGCCATAGAACTGACGGCGCGGACGCTCCTGCTGGGTCAGGCCCAGATAGCCACAGGCCAGCGATAGCGCGATGCCCAGATAGGGGTTGCAATCCATCCCCGCGATCCGGTTTTCGACCCGGCGCGCCTCGGGGCCGGACAGAGGCACGCGGATGCCTGTCGTGCGATTGTCGCGCGCCCATTCCAGATTGATCGGCGCCGCGTGATCTTTCACATAGCGGCGATAGGAATTCACATAAGGCGCCATCACGGCCAGCCCGGCTGGCAAATGGTTCTGCAGTCCGGCGATGAAGTGATAAAACGCATCCGTCTCACCCCCTTGCGGGCCGGAAAAGATGTTCTGCCCACTCTCCATGTCGATGATCGAATGGTGGATATGCATGGCCGAGCCCGGCTCATCCTCGATCGGTTTCGCCATGAAGGTGGCAAAGCAATTGTGGCGCAGGGCGGCCTCGCGGATCAGGCGTTTGAAGTAAAAGACTTCATCGGCCAGCTTCACCGGGTTGCCGTGACGCAGGTTGATTTCCAACTGACCCGCCCCGCCTTCTTGGGTGATGCCGTCAATCTCGAACCCCTGATGCTCGGCGAAATCATAGATGTCGTCGATCACAGGGCCGAATTCGTCAACGGCAGTCATCGAGTACGCCTGACGTGCCGCCGCCGGTCGGCCCGAACGACCCATCATCGGTTTGATGCCTTGCGCCGGGTCGACATTGGGGGCGACCAGAAAGAACTCCATCTCGGGGGCTACAACAGGCTTCCAGCCCTTGTCGTGATACAGCTGCACGACGCGTTTCAGCACATTGCGCGGGCTGAACGGGATCGGGTTGTCGTCCCGGTCATAGGCGTCGTGGATCACCTGCAACGTCCAGTCGCCGGTCCAGGGCGCGGCGGATGCGGTCGAGAAATCGGGTTTCAGGATCATGTCCCGCTCGATAAACCCGTCCTCGCCTGCGGCCTCGCCCCAGTCACCGGTGATGGTCTGGTAAAAGATGCTGTCGGGCAGGTGGAAATAGGCTTGCTTGGCGAATTTCGTAGCAGGCACCGCCTTGCCCCGCGCGATGCCCGGCAGGTCCGAGATGATACATTCGACCTCATCCAGTCGATGGCCGTCAAAATAGGTGCGGGCTGCCTGCGGCAGCTGTTCGGTCCAGTCGGCCATCAGGCCCTCGCTTTCTTCAGGAAGTCCGCCATAAACCGCCCGATTTTCGGATTGTCGTCATTGGCAGGCAACCGGTCCGCCGCGGCCTGCATCAGGTCATCGGGCACCACACCCTTTCCGCGGGTCTCCATCAACCCATGGATGAACCCGTCGCCATATTCCGGGTGCGCCTGAACCGTCCAGATTGAATCTCCATAGGCCACCATGGCGTTTTGGCAGAACTCGTTGGTTCCGACGACGCGCGCGTCTTCGGGAAGGGCGACGACCTGATCCTGATGCCACGCATTCAACGTGACCGATCCGCCGTCAAAGTCATAGTCGGTTCGTCCAACAGCCCAGCCGCCTTTGAACTTTTCGACCTTGCCGCCAAGTGCCTGCGCGATGATCTGATGGCCAAAGCAGACGCCGATCAGGGGATTTCCGCTGGCCCGGATCGCGCGGATCAGATCCTCCAGCGGAGGGATCCATGGGTGATCCTCATAGGCCCCATGGCGCGAGCCGGTGATAACCCAGCCATCCGCCTGAGCGGCATTTTCAGGGAACTGACCGTCTACAACCGCGTAGGTGTCAAAGGTAAAGCCGTTCCCATCCAGCAGCGTGCGAAACATCGCGTCATAGGTGCCGAACTGCGCGCGCAGCTCATCAGGCGGGTGGCCGGTCACAAGGATACCGATTTTCATAGGTCACCAAATTTGATCAAATTCAGTCTAGCCCAGCCTATTCAAGCGGGCAAGAGGGGTCATACTGCTTCGAGATAGCTGAGCCAGTGCTCCTCGGGCGGGCGCTCGGCAAAGCGGCGGATTTCCTGTCGTTTGGTCATCGCGAAATAGCGGATCAGTTCAGCCGGAAAGATGCGCGCCACATGGGGATCGGTTTCAAACGCTGTGACAGCCGCGGCCCAGTCGCTGGCCAGCTGTGGCAGGCCGTCGATCTCATAGGCGTTGCCCTGGATTGGTCGCGGCGGCTCTTGCTGGTCGTCGATGCCGTTCAGCGCGGCCCCAAGAACGGCGGCAAGCATCAGATAGGGGGTGATGTCACCCCCAGCGACGCGATGCTCGATCCGCCGCGCAGCAGGGGCACCACCGGGGATGCGCAGGGCGGCGGTGCGGTTCTCATAGGCCCAACTTGCGCCCGTGGGCGCATGGGCGCCGGGTACGAGGCGGGTATATGAATTGCCATGGGGCGCAAAGATCAGGGTGCATCCCGGCATCGCCGCCAAACACCCGGCGATGGCGTGGCGCAGCAGGGCGGTGCCCTCGGGCCCGCCATTGTCGAACACGTTGCGCCCCTGATCATCGACCACCGAGAAATGCACATGCATCCCGTTGCCCGCATCATCGGCATAGGGTTTGGCCATGAACGTTGCGGTGAACCCGTGTTTGCGGGCAAGCCCACGCGTCAAGGTCTTGAAAAGCCACGTATCATCGGCACAGCGCATGGCGTCCTGATGGTTCAGGTTGATCTCGAATTGACCAATGCCGCTTTCGGAAATGGCGGTCTGGGCCGGGATGCCCATCGCGGCACAGCCATCGTAAAGGTCGGTGAAAAAGGCGTCGAAGGCGTCCATCTCGGCCATCGACAGCACCGCCTCATCCGCCAGCCTTCGTCCTGTCACCGGGTTGATCGGCGGCTGCGGTTGCGCGCCCGAGGCATCCAGCAGCGTGAACTCCAGCTCGGTCGCGGCGATGACGGACCAGCCGCGCTGGGCATAGCGGTCCAGCACGGCGGCAAGCGCGTGCCGGGGGTCGCCGGGAAAGGGCGTGCCCGCGTCATCCTGCAACCACATCGGCACCAGAGCCGTCTCACCGCCCAGCCAGGGCATCGGCACCGGCCCGCGATCGGTGGGGACTAACACGCCATCCGCATCGCCGCTTTCAAAGACCAGCGGGCTGCCGTCAATATCAGCCCCCCACAGGTCGACGTTCAGGGCGGAAAAGGGCATGCGCACCGCGCCTTTGTCCAGTTTGCCGGCATATGAGGGCGGCACGCGTTTGCCGCGCATTTGACCGTTCAGGTCACAGGCGGCAACGCGCAAACTGTGCAGGGCGCTCAGATCCATGAAAGTCTCCCTCTTCCAGATTGTCCGAGATGTAGTCGAGCCTGCGCGGTTTGTCACGAAATTTGATCAAATTATTGCGGCGGTTGTTGGGTCGGCAACCCATTGTGTATAGCGCTTGTCCCCCAAATGGTGTTACACGGCGGTTTCGGTCGAAACACGCAACGCGGAAACAAGCAGATGTCAGCGACAACGGATCAGAACACGCCAACCCGCGCCGATCTTTGGCGCGCGGCCCGCCTTTCTGTTGCGCCGATGATGGACTGGACAGATCGACACTGCCGGTATGTGCACCGGCTGCTCAGCCAGCAGACATTGCTTTACACCGAGATGGTGACCGCCCCCGCCCTCGTGCGCGGCGGGGCGATGCATCTGCTGGACTATAGCCCGCAGGAACACCCCATTGCCCTGCAACTTGGCGGATCGGACCCGGAGGAGCTGGCGCAGGCCGCGCGTTTTGGGAACGATGCGGGTTATGATGAGATCAACCTGAATTGTGGCTGCCCGTCGGACCGGGTGCAATCCGGCACGTTTGGGGCGGTGCTGATGAAAGACCCCGGCCGCGTGGCCGAATGCGTGGCCGCCATGCGCGGGGCGGTGGATGTTGAGGTCACTGTAAAGTGTCGTATCGGCGTCGACGATCAGAACCCTGAACAGGTCCTGCCCGCATTTCTTGAACACATCCGCGTGGCGGGGTGCAAGCGGGTGACGATCCACGCGCGCAAAGCATGGCTGCAAGGGCTCAGCCCCAAGGAGAACCGGGATATTCCGCCGCTCGATTATGATCTGGTGCACCAGATGAAGGCGGCGTTTCCTGACCTGCATATCTCAATCAATGGCGGCATCGCCTCGTTGACCGAGGCGCGCCAGCACCTTGAGGCCGGGTTGGATGGTGTGATGATCGGGCGTGCGGCCTATCACCAGCCAACAGATATTCTTGCCGAGGCCGATCCGGTGATCTTCGGAACAGGTCACGCGGCGGACCCGCATGAGGTTGTTCAAAATATGGTGCCCTATATCGAACGCCATCTTGCCAATGGCGGACGTTTGCACCAGATCACGCGCCATATGCTGGGCCTGTTCGCCGGACGCCCCGGCGCGCGGGCGTGGCGGCGGACATTGTCCGAGGGCGCGGTACACGATGGGGCAGGCCCCGAGGTGATGCTGAAAGCGCTGGATTGCGTAACGCCTCTGGCCGAGGTCTGAACGAATAGAGGGTGCGGGGGGAAGATGCCCGAGACGATGTTGCTGGTCCAGATGCTGGGCCTATTGCTGGTGATCGGCGCGCTGGCCGGGGTGCTGGCCGGATTGCTGGGCGTTGGGGGTGGCATCGTACTGGTGCCCGCCTTTTTCTATGCATTCCAGACGCTTGGGTATTGCGGGCCGCAATTGATGCAGCTGTGTCTGGCCACCTCATTGGCGACGATTATCGTCACTTCGATCCGGTCCGTTCTGGCGCATAACAAGAAAGGCGCGGTCGACTGGGATATCCTGCGCGGTTGGGGCCCGGGGATCGCCGTGGGGGCGATCATCGGCGTCATGGTGGCCTCTGCCCTGCGGACCGAGGCGTTGCAGGCATTGTTCGGCATTCTGGGCGTGGTCATTGGGGCCTATCTGGGGCTGGGCAAGTCGGAATGGCGTCTGGGTGATGCGATGCCCAAGGGCCTGAAACGCGCGGCGCTGTCCCCATCCGTAGGCTTTCTGTCCGTACTGATGGGGATCGGAGGCGGCAGTTTCGGCGTCCCCCTGATGAGCCTCTTCAACACACCGATTCATCGCGCCGTGGCCACGGCCGCCGGGTTTGGCGTGATCATCGCGGTGCCTTCGGTTCTGGGCTTTCTGTTTCTGGACATCGCGCCGGAACACCGCCCACCCCTGACCATCGGCGCGGTTAACCTCGTGGCCTTCGCGATTGTTGTGGCCATGACACTGATCACCGCCCCTTGGGGGGTGAAACTGGCCCATGCCATGGACCCCAAACCGCTCAAGCGGGTCTTTGCGGTGTTCCTGACGCTGGTGGCCCTGAACATGCTGCGAAAGGCGCTGGGGTTATGAACGATTTTCACGACAAGGGATGGATCAAGTTTCCCTTCGACCCGGTTCTGGCGGATTGGGTGCAGCACGCGCTGCCCTTGGCACGTGCCTCGGTCACGGACCCTGCACATGCGGATTGGATGGACTGTGACGGCACGTGGTTCATCGGCGTGGATGCGCTGGACAATGACCCTGTGGGGCGGGTGGGGCAATCCGGCGCTCTGTCCGGTGACGCCATGGCGTTCCTTACGGACCTTTACGGAGACTTGCCGTTGCACAAAGGGCAGGTCTCGGTCATCTATCCAGGCTATCCGAAGCCCCGGCGCGGTGAAAGCGAAAGCGCGGGGCGGTATCGGCTGAAACGCGACGCGGCCCATGTGGACGGGCTGCGCCCGATGGGTCCGGATCGGCGGCGGCGGGTGGATGAGCCTCATGCCTGGATTCTGGGCATCCCTCTGACCGAAGCCAACGCTGCGGCGGCGCCGATGGTCTTGTGGGAAGGCAGCCATAAAATCCTGCGCGCGGCTTTTGCCGATGCACTGGCAGGTCACCCTCGGGACAGCCTGCACGAGGTGGACATAACCGACATCTATCAGGCCGCCCGGCGCGAAGTGTTCGAAACCTGCCCCCGGATCGAACTGCCCGCCAAACCCGGCGAGGCTTATCTGCTGCATCGCCACTGTCTGCACGGCGTCGCGCCGTGGGGCGAGGGGGCACAGGCTGGGCCGGATGGTCGGATGATTGCCTATTTCCGCCCCGAATGCGCCGGCGGAGTAGCCGAATGGATCGAATCTGCCTAACCTCCTGTCCTTATTCAGGTTTGGAGGTTTGGTTCGATGATTACTGTTCACAGAAATTCTGATGGGGCGCTGCTAGAGGCTGAGCTTTCCGGCGAAGTCACCAATCGCGATTATACCGAGATTTTGGTCCCGGCGATTGAGGCCGCCCTGGCCGAGAATGACGCCATCCGCCTGCTGGTCGTGTTTCAGCCTGAGTTCAAGGGCTATGAAATGGGTGCGGCTTGGGCGGACACCAAGCTGGGCCTGAGCCATTGGCGTGGGTTCGACCGGATCGGGGTGGTTGCAGATCAGGGTTGGGTACGAACCAGTGTGCGACTGGCCTCGCCGATCTTGCCATGCCCGGTGCAGGTGTTCGACCTGTCCGATCTTGAAGCCGCACGCCGTTGGATGCGCGAATCTCTGGGTGCCATTCACGTGCTCGATCTGGGCGGACCCTGCGTGCAGATCAGCCTGCTGGGCAAGCTGGATCCCGAAGAATACACGCAGGCCGAAGAGGCGCTGGATCGGCTGTTAGAGGGAAAATCTGGATTCCGTCTGCTGGTTGACCTGCGCGAGTTCGACGGCTGGCAGGGGCTGACCGCCCTGGCGTCGCATTTCAATCTTGTGCGCAAACATGCCGGACTGTTGGACCGCGCCGCCATTGTCGGGGACAAAACATGGCAAAAGGTTGCGCAGAAAGCCGCTGGTCATATCCTGGCAACACGGACCGAGTTCTTTCCATCTGAGGAAATCGATGATGCCAAAAGCTGGCTTGCCGTTGGATAGGGGCATCTGATGTGAAGGGGTAAATCGGTTGACGTAGCGTTATCCGATTTGGGTGCCATCCGGTTATTGACTGACGGGTCAAATAAAATCAAACAGAGCACAGATCTTTCATTAACCACTGTGAAAGGTCGAACAGCCTGACGTGCGCCGCTGTGGGTCACCACTCACTCAGACCCAGTGCTCGAACTTAACCCCCCTCGAAGTTCATATCAGCCTGCAGCGGCGCCAAGTCAGGGAGCGGTTTTCAGGTGTTTTTCATCCGCGCAGCACGACCGCCGCGCCGTTTGGCCAGACGCGGTTTGCGCGCGGGCAGTTCGTCCATGACCTCGGCCCGTTCACTGCTGTCCATTTTGGACCAGCGCGCGATCTCATCGATGGTGCGATAGCAGCCGGTGCAGATCCGTTCGGTCGGATGCACGACGCAGATCTGGACGCACGGGCTTTCGACCTCGTTCCTTTTCCAAACCATGTTCGTCATTGACGGTCTCCGAGCGTTACAAAAAGCGCAGCCTGTCCAGCGCTCCTTGCAAGATATACCCGGCGGCGACGTGATCAATGACCTGTCCGCGACGTTTTCGTGTCGTATCCGCCTCAAGCAGTGCTTTTTCAGCTGCAACCGTGCTGAGGCGTTCATCCCAGAACCCGATGGAGACATCGGTCAAGCGCGACAGGTTGCGGGCAAAAGCCCGGGTCGACTGGCAACGGGGGCCTTCGGTTCCGTCCATGTTTTTCGGCAGGCCCAGAATGACGCCGCCAATTTCGCGATCTTTGATGATCTCAAGCAAACGCGCGGAATCGAGGGTGAACTTTTTTCGCCGTACCGTCTCCAGCGGGCTGGCCACGCCGCGCATCCGGTCAGACACTGCGACACCAATGGTCTTTTCGCCCAAGTCCAACCCCATCAGGGCGGTCATCGGTGATAATGCGCTGGCAAAATCCTGAAAGTCATCATGGATCATTGCGCGATCCCAGCCTGCAATGCAGCTGCGTCGATGATCTCCAGTGCTTCGGTATTGCCAGCAAAGACCTCCATGGCCTCGTTTCTTACATCAATGGCGCGCTGCCCTTCGCCCAGAACACCCAGCGCTGCGATCAGCCGGGCCCAATCTTCTGGCGGGCCACCTTCAGAGGCCAGCCGGTCAGACAACTGGTTGACCATGCCAACGATCATTTCTTGCCGTTCTTCCGGTGTCAAAGCTGCGGCAGCGTCCACATCATCCTGGCTGGGCCCTGCTGCGGGGGGGATGTCCGGGGCGTTGAAGACGCCGGCGCGAAAGGCCAGCTCGTCCAATTGCGCGCGAATTGCGTCACCCCATGGCGCTCCGGCTGGGGCGTTACGCACAGCATCCACCCAGATGCGATAGGCGATGTCAGGCCGCCCGATTTGAACCATCATCTGACCCAGGTAATACTGAGCCGGGCCATGGCGTGGGTCGCGCTGCAATGCCTGTCTGAGAGCCTCTTCCGCCTCGGGTGAGACATAACCACCTGCGGACAGGATCATCATTTCAGCCAGATGCGAATAGGCATCGGCGGGGGCCGCATCGCCGGACAGTTCGATCACCCGTTGCTGTGCCTTGTAGGCGGCTGGAAAATTGCCTGCGTTCGCCTCGTGCTGGGCCAGAAGAATCTGACCCTGCAGGTCATCGGGACGCCCGGAAACTGTTTCACGCAACTGTTTCAACAGATTGGCGTAGCTCTCTTCGATTTCAGGTTGCGGGGCAGGTTGCACAGCCGCCTCGGCCTCGGCCTGGCTGGGGCGTTCGGCCCGCAAGACTTCGGCCCGTTCCAGCCTCAGCTCCAGCGGTTGGTCCGAAAGTCCGGCCGCGCCCATACGGTGGTACATCGCCCCGGCGCCCCCGACCAGAAAACAGGCGACAACGGCAAACGTGGCAATGGTAACCCCGCGCGGTGGCCCGGATCGTTCAGATGCGGTCTGCAACTGGGCATCCGCCGCCAGAATGCGGCGCGAGATTTCCGTGCGCACCCGGTCGGCATCCGCTTCGCCGATCACACCCCGGGCGAGGTCGCGGTCCACACCGGCCAGCTGTTCGCGATACACGCGCAGATCATAGGCCGCTGCGGGCTCACCCGATTTGCGTCCGCGCAGCAGGGAAAGACCCAGAATAAGCGCTGTCAGCAGCGCGGCCAGGGTTGTCACGACCAGAAACGACATAGCTACTCCGATATGGCTGCCCTGATGTAGACCTCTGGACCGGCCGACAAAAGGGATAAATGGTCGCGCGGGGACGTCATGTCGCAAGAAACGAGCCGATGTCGCAATAGTTCGATATTGTGGCGTTGTCCGGCAGGGTTAAACTGCGTTCACACGGCATACCTGCGCCAATCACCGAACCGGATGGATTCGCCAATGAAACACTACTCAGCCTTTGCTGTGGCGCGCGAAGCGCTGCGCTACCACACCGGATGGGAACGCGCGTGGCGCTCTCCCGAGCCTAAAAAGAAATACGACGTCATCATTGTGGGCGCTGGCGGCCATGGTCTGGCCACGGCGTATTACCTTGGTAAGAACTACGGTATCCAGAATGTGGCCATCATCGAAAAGGGATGGCTGGGCGGTGGCAACACCGGTCGGAACACGACCATCATCCGGTCGAACTACCTGCAGGATCCGTCGGCGGCGATGTATGAGAAATCGCGCAGCCTGTATGAGGATCTGAGCCAGGATCTGAACTTTAACATCATGTTCAGCCCGCGCGGCGTTATGATGCTGGCCCAGACCCAACACGAAATTCGCGGCTATCAGCGCACCGCGCATGCCAACGCACTGCAAGGGGTCCAGACCGAGTGGATCGGGCCCGAACGTGTGAAAGAGCTGGTGCCGATTATCAATCTTGAGGGTCCGCGCTATCCGGTTCTGGGCGCGCTGTGGCAGGAACGCGGTGGCACCGCCCGCCATGACGCCGTGGCGTGGGGCTATGCGCGTGCGTGCTCGGCCATGGGCATGGACATCATCCAGCAATGCGAAGTGACGGGCGTTCGGTCCGACAATGGTCGTGTTGTCGGTGTCGACACCTCCAAGGGCGCGATTGATTGCGACAAGCTGGGCATCGTGGTTGCGGGGCACTCCGGTCAACTGGCCGAGATGGCAGGCTTCCGTCTGCCGTTGGAGGCGATCGCCCTGCAGGCGCTGGTCTCTGAGCCGATCAAACCCTGCATGGACGTGGTCGTGATGGCCAACACCGTTCACGGCTACATGTCGCAATCCGACAAGGGTGAGATGGTGATCGGCGGCGGCACCGACGGGTTCAACAACTTCACCCAGCGCGGCAGCTTCCACCATATCGAGGAAACCGTCCGCGCTCTGGTCGAGACCTTCCCGATGATCTCGCGCCTGAAGATGCTGCGCCAGTGGGGTGGCATCGTGGACATGACAGGCGACCGTTCACCCATCTTGTCGAAAACACCGTTGCAGGGCTGCTTTATCAATGGCGGCTGGGGCACCGGTGGCTTCAAGGCGATCCCGGGTTCGGGCTGGGGTATGGCGCAGTTGATGGCCACGGGCCATTCACCGCTGACCGAGGCCTTCTCGATGGATCGCTTCAAAGAGGGGCGCTTCATCGACGAAAGCGTTGCCGCCGGGGTGGCGCACTGATGTCAGTCGCCCCAATGTGCTCCATGAATGGTCTCGGAACTGTTCGGGCTGTCGGATTTTGGCTTGATGGCTTTCTTTTCCTCGGACCGGAAAATGAAAACCGCGACAAGTCCAAAAACGGCAAGCGTGCCTGCAACGGTCAGAGTAATGGTCAAAATATCCATACCCTCAAAGTGGGCGTGTGGTCGAAAGAATTCAAGCAAGGAGTAGCCACATGCTGATCCTGAATTGCCCCTATTGCGGCGTCGATGCCGAAGAAACTGAACTGGCCGCTGGCGGTGAGGCGCATCTGAAGCGTTTCGGCCCCGGCTCGTCGGATGATGAGTTCCACGACTATCTGTTCATGCGTGAAAACCCCAAGGGCGTTCACTTTGAACGCTGGCGCCATGCGAATGGCTGCGGCAAGTGGTTCCACGCCGCCCGCTGCACAAACACGCTGGAGGTGTTCGGCACCTACTCGGCACAAGTCTATGAACCGCCGCAAGAGATCAAGGACGCCATCACCGCCAAACGTCCTGGCTGGACCTGGAGAGAATACAAATGATCCGCCCAGCCACCCGTAATTCCGCCTGCGAAAGGTCAGCAACATGAGCACCCGTCTCGCAAACCAAGGCCGGCTGATCGACCGGTCGAAACAGGTCACATTCTCATTCAACGGCACCTCAATGCAGGGCTACGAGGGCGACACGCTTGCCTCGGCCCTGCTGGCCAACGATCAGATGATGGTGGGCCGGTCGTTCAAGTACCACCGCCCGCGCGGCATGGTCGCCAGCGGTGCCGAAGAACCCAACGCTCTGGTCGGTCTGGGTGAGGGCAACCGGTTCGAGCCGAACCAGCGCGCCACCACAACCGAGCTGTTCAACGGTCTGACATCTGTTTCGCAGAACCACTGGCCGAACCTCGAATTCGACATCGGGTCCATCAACACCCATTTGTCGCGGTTCCTGCCGGCTGGCTTCTATTACAAGATGTTCATCCATCCCAAGCCGTTTTGGAAACACGTTTACGAGCCGTTCATCCGCCAGTCCGCCGGTCTTGGCAAAGCGCCCGACAAGGACAACAGGGATGCGGACACGTATGAGCATTTCTATGCCTTTACCGATGTTCTGGTCATCGGTGGCGGGGTAGCGGGCCTGCAAGCGGCCAAAGTGGCGGCTGCGTCCGGCGCCAAGGTCATGCTGATCGAGCAGACCGCCCATTGGGGTGGCCGCGCTCCGGTGGATGGCGGGACCATCAATGATGAGCCTGTGGATAAGTTCGTGGACCAATTGGTGTCCGAACTGGAAGCCATGGACAATGTCACGATGCGCAATCGCTGCATGGGGGCTGGGGTCTATGACCACGGCTACGTGCTGGGGTATGAGCGTGTGACCGACCATAAACCGGGCACGCAAGGCCCGCGTCACCGTCTGTGGCGCATCCGCGCCAAGCAGGTCGTGACCGCCACGGGCGCCATCGAACGTCCGCTGTCTTTCGCCGGCAACGATGTACCGGGCGTGATGCTGGCCTCAGCTATGCGCGACTATGTCGTAAACTGGGGTGTGACCCCGGGCGAACGCGTTATTGTCGCCACCAACAACGACGATGCCTATCGTACAGCCATCATCCTGAAACAGGCCGGAGTCGACGTGCTGCGCATCGTCGATGCGCGCCCTGCAGCAGGGCTGTTGGCTGATGAAGCGCGCCAGCTGGGCATCCAGGTTGATCCGGGCAAAGCCATCGCCAAAGTCAAAGGCGGCAAACGGGTCAAGAAGGTTGCGCTGTGCAATCAGGAAGGCATCGGGGGCGCTCGCGAAGAAGTTGAGTGCGACGCGGTTGCGATGTCGGGCGGCTGGTCTCCGGTCGTGCATATGTGGTCGCATTGCGGTGGCAAGCTGATTTGGGACGAAACGCACGCGCATTTCCGCCCGGATCCCACGCGCCCACCGCTGGGCGCAAATGGCGAGGGCTTTGTGGTTGCCGCTGGTTCTGCAAACGGCCCACTGGCGTTGGGCGACGTTTTGACTGACGCACAGGCTGCAGGCGACGCGGCTGCCAAAGCAGCCGGTTTCAAGCCCAAGGCAGGCAAGGCCCCGTCAGGGGAAACGACCGCCGAGGCCCCGATGGCACCAGTCTGGCTGATGCCTTCGAATGCCGAAATCGGTCTGCGTATGAAATCCTGGCTGGATTTCCAGAACGACGTAAAGGTCTCTGACGTTCAGCTGGCTGCGCGCGAAGGTTATGAAAGCGTGGAGCATACCAAGCGCTACACCACGCTGGGCATGGCGACGGATCAAGGTAAACTAAGCAATATCAATGGTTTGGCAATCCTTGCTGATGCGCTGGACAAGGAAATCCCGAAGGTCGGTACCACGACCTTCCGTCCGCCCTACACGCCGATCTCGCTGGCGTCGATCGGCGGCGAGGCGCGCGGTGAAGTGTTCCAGCCCATCCGTCAGACTCCGATGCACAACTGGCACGACAAGAACGGTGCCGATTGGGAGCCCGTGGGCCATTGGCGCCGGACCTATGCCTATGTCCGTCCCGGTGAATCCGTGCATGACGCGGTAAACCGCGAGGTTAAGAACACCCGCGAAAACCTCGGCCTGCTGGATGCCTCGACACTGGGCAAACTGATCGTCAAAGGCCCGGATGCGGGCAAGTTCCTGGACATGCTGTACACCAACATGATGTCCACGCTGAAGGTCGGCAAATGCCGCTATGGCCTGATGTGCTCGGAAAATGGCTTTCTGATCGACGACGGCGTCGTCGCCCGGATCGACGAAGATACATGGCTGTGCCACACAACCACCGGCGGAGCCGAGCGCATCCATGGCCATATGGAAGAATGGCTGCAGACCGAGTGGTGGGACTGGAAAGTCTATGTTGCGAACGTCACCGAGCAATACGCTCAGGTCGCCGTGGTCGGCCCCAACGCCCGTAAGGTGTTGGAGAAGCTGAACGCGCAGGCGGGCGGCGGCATGGACCTGTCGAAAGAGGCGCTGCCCTTCATGGAATGGCGCGACGGCAAGATCGGCGCATTCGACGCGCGCGCCTACCGCATCTCGTTCTCGGGCGAGCTGTCCTATGAGATCGCGGTTCCCGCGTCTCAGGGTCAGGCCTTCTGGGACGCTCTGATCGACGCAGGGCAGGAGTTCGGCGTGATGCCTTACGGCACCGAATGTCTGCACATCCTGCGGGCCGAAAAGGGCTTTATCATGATCGGGGACGAGACCGACGGCACCGTGATCCCGCAGGATCTGGGGCTGCACTGGGCGCTGTCCAAGAAGAAAGAGGACTATCTGGGCAAACGCGCGCATTCGCGCAGCCATATGGCCGATCCGGACCGCTGGAAACTGGTCGGGCTTGAGACTGTGGATGGATCGGTTCTGCCGGACGGGGCTTACGCCGTGGGCGAGGGCGTCAACGCCAACGGTCAGCGCAACATGATCGGGCGTGTGACGTCGACCTATTACTCGGCCAATCTGGATCGCGGCATCGCCATGGGCCTGATCAAGCACGGCCCCGACCGGATGGGCGAGATTGTCGAGTTCCCGGGCACCGACGGCAAAACCTACAAAGCCAAGATCGTCGATCCGATCTTCTACGACAAGGACGGGGAGAAGCAGAATGTCTGAACCCATCAGCGCACTGAACCACGCCAGCTATGATGGCATTGCCAAGGTTGCGGAATGCGGCCTGCAGGGCATGATCACCCTGCGCGGCGATCTGTCGGACAAGGTGCTGGCCAAGGCCGTCAAGGACGCGACCGGGCAGGCTGTGCCCGGTCAGCGCGAGGCTTTGGTGAACGGCGACACCGGCGTGTGCTGGATGTCGACGGATGAGCTGCTGGTGCTGGTGCCCTATGCCGATGTCAACGCCAAGCTGGACGCCATGACCAACGCGCTGAGCGGCACGCATGCGTTGGCGGTGAACGTATCCGATGCCCGCGCCGTATTCAGCATCTCGGGCGCCAGTGCCCGTGAAGTGCTGGGCAAGGTGGCTCCGGTTGACCTGTCACCTGACGCATTCCAGCCCGGAAACTTCCGCCGCTCGCGTCTGGCGCAGGTGGCTGGCGCGTTCTGGATGGATGATGCTGAGACCATCCGCATCGTGTGCTTCCGTTCGGCTGCAGACTACGTGTTTAAACTGCTTAAGGTTGCGGCGCAGCCGGGCAGTGAGGTTGGGGTTTACTGACTTTCATAGTCAGCTTAATCTTATGAATGTGGCCGCTTTGTCTCAGACAGGCGGCCACTTTTTTTGGGGCATTGTGAGTTGTTTTGCAGGCACATAAGGATGATGGCACCACGGCGAATTCTCTTTAAGATTGTGTTTGATCTTAAAGGAAGATAGCGCCGCAAACATTAGTGTTATTGTTGAAGTTGAAGGCTGAATGAAGATGAAAAAAGCGTTAGCTGCCCTGCTGTTGACCTGCGTAGCAACCACCGCGAAAGCTGAGATTTTTACCTATGATTGCACGTTGCACCGCATGGAGCATGGATGGATTTCCGAGCGTGTGATCCTGAGTGTTGACCCGGAAAACAAACGCGCACGTGTCTACGATGGGTATATTCACAATCTTGAGGGCGCGCCGAAGGACGCCCGGTTCAAGATCACCCGCAAGGGCGATTACCGGGTGTCGTGGAAGATGAAAATTCCGGCTTCGAATGGTGGGCTTACATATGTCAGCTACACAGGCGATTTGAACCCGGAAAAACAGCGCCTAGATCTGACGGCGCGTTTCCCTCAGGAAAATGTGCTCAACCGGCCTACTGGCTATGGCGGTTGCTCTGTTCAAACCGGTGAATCGCTGTACGGTTCCTGAGGTTTCGAACTTGCGCCTGTCTGAGAAAAAGCCCCGGATGATCCGGGGCTTTGTTTATTGGGCAACCTGGCAGGTGCCCGTACCACTTGGTTTGTTCGCAAAGTTGCCGTGTACAAATGCCATGCGTACCGCAACTGTGCTTCGATTTGGATCCAGATTGGCCTGATAGCGGACACGGACGTCTCCACCGGCAAGCATCCTTTCGGTCCTGTTCCAGACGATTCTGTATCCTTTTGAACCGCGATTTTTGAATTTGGCGTCGGTCCAGTCCTGAAAGTTGCTGGCCGCCCGTGCGGACTGTTGCGCCGAGTCCACCTGGAACCCGTATTCGCTGGCGATCCAGCCATGCGCATCTTGCTTAGTCATCTTGCACGTGTAGGTCACGGTTTCTGCAAATGCGCCCGAACCCAAAACTGCTGCCAAGGCAGCAATACAAAAATACTTCATTTTAAACCTTTGTTTTCGGTCGTTCGGGGTGAGAATACCTAGCGTTTTTTGCGAAACGCAAGGTGCCTCGGCAAAGTTTAATGTTTCGCCCGCTCGTCCATCAGTTGTGCAACAATATCGTCTTGTACTGCGTCAGGGCCTGTGGTGTCAGCAAGTCTGCCACGGCAATCGTCTCAGCATTTTCCGTAGCGATTTCCGCGTAGAAGCCGAGCATCTCCAACAGGTCCTTCGTGCGCGCCAATCGTTCCCCATCCGGCAGAAGCGGAGCGTGCAGCGACAAAAACAGCGCGGGGCGGCGTTCCTTTAACCAAGGGATCAGCGTCGGCAGCACCGTATACTCCGCACCTTCGATATCCATCTTGACCAGCGATACGCCCGACAGGTCGTTTACGGCTGCGAACTGATCCCACGCGATGGTTAGCGCATCAGTGCCATGCGCGCCGTCATGCAGAAGGGAACTGGTGGAATCGCCGGGCTCACCCCGGACCGAGGCCATGCGGGCCACGCCGAACCGGTCCGACAACGCCACCCCAAAGGCCGAGACGTTGCGGACCTCGTTCAGGTCCAGGTTCCAGGCCAGATGGCGGAATGCGGTGGGGTCGGGCTCAAAGCACCAGACATGTCGGGCCCGGCGCGCGCCATACAGAACCGTGGGCCCAATCCAGGCCCCGATGTCCAGGTAATCGCTGTCAGATGTCAGGTATTTGTCCAGAATGGCGAATGTCTCAGGCTCCCATGCACCGGTCGAGGCTTTGCGCCAGAATTTGGAATGGTAGGGGTCAAGGCGAAACGGTTCACCGTTCAGGGCACCCGCATAGTATCCGCGGGCGCGGTAAAACATCTTGCGCGCCTGTGTCAGCATCGCCTGCCTCCGGGTTTTATGATCTCTGCCCTTGACCTGAGGCGGTTGCCAAAGCATTTAACCCTTGGGAACCGCAACTTATATTTAACAGGGGGCCGAGATGGCTTTTGAACTTCCTGATCTTCCTTATGCACATGACGCGCTGGCAGCCAAGGGCATGTCCGCGGAAACGCTGGAATATCACCACGACTTGCACCACAAGGCCTATGTCGACAACGGCAACAAGCTGATCGCGGGCACCGAGTGGGACGGCAAGTCGCTGGAAGAGATCATCGTGGGCACCTACGACGCAAATGCTGTCGCGCAGAACGGTATCTTCAACAACATCAGCCAGCTGTGGAACCACAACCAGTTCTGGGAAATGATGGGCCCCGGCGCAAATGCCATGCCCGGTGAGCTGGAAAAAGCTCTGGTTGAAAGCTTTGGCTCGGTTGACGAGTTCAAGTCGCAGTTTAGCGCCGCTGGTGCGGGTCAGTTCGGCTCGGGTTGGGCATGGCTGGTCAAGAACGCGGACGGCTCGCTAGCTGTCACCAAGACCGAAAACGGCGTGAACCCGCTGTGCTTTGGTCAGACCGCTCTGCTGGGCTGTGACGTGTGGGAGCATTCCTATTACATCGATTTCCGCAATAAGCGTCCCGCCTACCTGACCAACTTCCTGGACAATCTGGTCAACTGGGAAAACGTTGCTTCGCGCATGTAATTCCTGAACCTATCAGGGTTTTTTAGGGCCTGCTGGCGGCAACGCTGGCGGGCCCTTTTCTGTTTGCGCCGAGACCGGAGAAAACCCGCCTATTGCCGAAGTTTCAACCTGAGATGGGATTGTACCCGGCCCGGCAGTGCTTACCTTAGGTAGGGCGGAGGGAGAGAGCCGCCAATCAAAAGAATGCACTCAGGCAACGCGCCGGTTTGGTCCAGGCGCGTCACAGCACAGATGTGCCTGATGGAACAGGGATAGCCACAATAGTAACAACAGGAGAACATGATGGTCGCACTTGAACAGGGAACTTGGGTTGTCATTGCCGATGGCGAAAAGGCGCTGGTTGTCGAGAACATCACCGATGCAGAAGATCCAAACCTCGTGGTTGTTTCCGTGGAAGAGCACGACGCCCCGCTGCGTCCAACCGACAGGGCAGGGCGGCGCTTTGACGGCGGGCCAAGCCAGAAGTCAGCGGTGGAAGAACCGAACTGGAAGGCGCACGCGAAATCTCTGTTTGTGCAGGACGTTGCCAATCTATTGAACCGCAAGGGGCTGAAGGGGGCGTATAACCGTCTGGTGCTGGTCGCCAGCCCGCATGTTCTGGGCTTGCTTCGTCGCAGGCTGCACAGCGAAGTTCTGTCCAAGGTGGTGGCCGAGGTCGACAAGACCCTGACCAATCATCCGCTGAACAAGGTGGAATCCATGCTTAAGGCAAGGTTTGCGAAACCCGCTTAACCTGGCAGAACCATGGCGCGGGCGGCGCTTGCGGCCCGCAGCCTCTCAGGTCAGAAGACCCCGCAGCCGGGTCATCGCGCCCTTTGGGTTATCGACCCAGGTGACAAAGTCCCCCAGCGAGGCATCTGCAAAACCCTGATCAACCACCTGATCCAGCAGCGTTTTCAGTCCGTCCCAATAGCCGTTCACATTAATCACCAGGATCGGTTTGTCGTGCAGGCCCAGTTGTCGCCAGGTCAGCGCCTCGAACAGCTCATCCAGCGACCCCGGGCCGCCGGGCAGGACCACGACAGCATCCGCATTCATGATCATCACCTTTTTGCGTTCGTGCATGGTTTCGGTGATTACAAAATGGGTCAGGTCGGTCTTCCCAACCTCACGTTGCAGAAGGTGAACCGGTATCACACCAAACGTATCGCCACCGGCGGCTTGGGCGGCGCGGGCAACCTCGCCCATCAGGCCCACATCCCCTGCACCGTAGACCAGCCGCCAGCCTTCCTTCGCCAACAGCGTGCCAAAGGTGCGCGCGGCTTCGGGATATGCGGAATCGGCCCCATTTCGTGACCCGCAATACACACAAACGGATTTCTGAGACATTGTGATCGCGCTCCGGGGTTGTGCCTGAGGTTTTGACCCCTGATAGCGGGATTGATAGGTTGGCTCAACCGTCAGGCAGAATGTGTTTTAGCCAAAGCACTTGCGCTGTGAAGTGAAGGGGAAAAAATGGCCGAGTCGGGAAGTGGAAGGTCCGGAGGTGCGCTGTGGGGCGCAATTGCTGGTATCGTGGTCTTGGCCGTAGCGGGCGGGGTTTATCTGTTTGGCACCAACACAGAGGCACCGCAAACGACCGCCCCACAGGATGAAGTTGCTGATCAGGCCCCGCAGGAAAACACCGAGGACGTCACCGTTTCCGAAGACGCGGCCGAAACCCCGGATACCGCGTCAACGTCAGATACGGAAACTGCGGCAGCAGAACCCGAACCGCCCAAGGCGCCCGCGCTGGACCAGATTTTTGTCGAACCCGATGGCAATGCTGTCTTGTCCGGCTCGGCTGAGCCGGGATCGCAGGTTAATGTGCTGCTGGACGGCGAACCCGTACACCGTTTCACCGTAGATCCCAGCGGCAAATTTGCTGAATTCATCTCAATCCCATTTGCCAATGCCGCGCGGGGGCTGACGCTCGAGACACATGGCGAAGATCCAGTGCGCTCGGACGATTATGTGATCGCGGCTCTGCCAGAGCCTGAACCCGAGGTCGAGCCGACCCCCCCGATCGAAACGGCGGAGGCACAGCCCGAGCCCGCTCAGGATACCCCGGTTGAGGCCGAGGAGGGCGCGCCGCAGGACGAAACTGCTGAGGCTGCGGCTGAAGAGGCTCAGGCCCCTTCGACCGGCGCCGAAGAAACCCCGGCACCAGATGTGGTAGCGTCGGCTGAGCCTGAGGCTGCGCAAGAAGAAGAGAGCGCAAGCACAGGCCAGAACGTGGCGGTCCTGCGCTCGGGTGAGGATGGGGTTGAGCTGGTTCAGGCCCCGACGGCGCAGCCGCAAGACCCCGAAGAGGTCGCGCTGGATACAATTGGCTATTCCGACACGGGCGATGTTGAGCTGACGGGCCGTGTGCCGGGCGGGTCCGTTGTTCGCCTGTATCTGGACAATAAGCTGGTGGCCGACCTGACCCCGGCTGAGGACGGCAAATGGCGGGGCGAATTGGATGGGGTTGATCCCGGTGTCTATACCCTGCGTGTGGACGAGGTCGGCGTGGATGGCACGGTGGTCAGCCGCCTTGAAACACCGTTCAAACGCGAGCCGGTTGAGGTTCTGCGCGCCGCCGAAGCCCCCGCTGAAACCGATCAGGTCAGCGATGCGCCGCCGCCGATCCGGTCCGTGACCGTGCAAGAGGGCGATACATTATGGGCGATCTCGCGCGACCGTTTTGGTGATGGCGTTTTGTATGTGCGTCTCTTTGAGGCCAACCGGGACGCGATCCGCGATCCCGATCTGATCTATCCCGGTCAGGTTTTCACGATCCCCGAGTAAGATCACGGTTCGGGCGGGTAAGAAAAAAGGCGGGCCAATCAGCCCGCCTTGTTTTATTCGGCCGCTTTCAGAGGAGAGGAGGGCGGACGCCCCGGTTCAGATTGCGCGCTAGACGAGAAGGCGTCGTCGGTCCAGAGAACCTCGTTGGCTTGTACCTGGCGCGCAGCTTTGCCGATGGCCATGTCCTGCGCGATCTGGCTGGACCGGCCCGAAGTCACGCTGGCCAACAGTCTTCCCAGCCAGATGATGTAGGTCGATAGCCAGACCCGCAGTGCCAGGAACGAAGGCGTTACGATCAGCGTCAGGATCGTCGCAACCCCCAGGCCAAAAACCACCGCCGTGGCCAGCTGTTTCCACCACAGCGCTGTCGGGCTGTTGATCGAATAACCGCCATTGATGAAGTCCAGCGACAGGCCGAACATCATTGGCGCCAGACCGGCCATCGTGGTCAGCGTGGTCAGCAGAACTGGGCGAATACGCGCCTCGGCCGTGCGGATAATCGCCTCGATCCGGGGCATATAGCGGCTGTATTCCTGATAGGTGTCGATCAGAACGATATTGTTGTTAACCACGATCCCCGCCAGCGCCACGATACCCGTGCCTGTCATGATGATCGAAAAGGGCTGGCCCATGATGATCATCCCGATCAGAACGCCGGTCGTCGACAGCACCACCGCCAGCAGAACCAGCACCGAGTTATAGAGCGAGTTGAACTGTGCCAGCAGGATCACGAACATCAGACCCAGGGCCCCCATGAACGCGCTGACCAGGAAGGCGCCAGATTCCTCCTGATCTTCCTGATCTCCGGTCCATTCCCAGCTGATCGCGTTCGAGAAAGGATCAGTGTTCAACCACTCGGTCAGAACAGCGATACGCTCATTCGCGTTGATCAACGCAAAACGCGCATCCCCATCGTCAATCGATGTGCGCAGATCGTCCAGCGATGGCGCGCCGGTCAATTGGAACAGCTCATAGTCGGTTCCGTCGGGCCCCGTGATCACTGCGCCCCTTGGCGTTGCGTCTTCTTCCAGCGTGCGGACAATGGCCAGACGCTGTTCTGTGCCGTCAGGGCCATCGACCACCACCTTTGACAGGCCCGGTTCAACATCGGCCTTGATGTCGTAATAGCGCTGCTGGTCGACCCGGTCGATCTCGGCCAGTTTGGCCACCGGCTGGCGGGTGACAAAATTCGACAGGGGCACCAGCCCGTCCGGTGTCCGCACCTTGAGCGAATCGAGGGTCGACAGCACGCGGTCTTCCTCGGGCAGGCGCACGCGGATTTCGACCTCTTCATCGGTGGTGTCGGGGCGCATCTCACCCAGCAGGATACCGCGCGTGACCAGCTGCACCATCGCGCCAACCGTTGCCACATCGGCCCCGAACCGCCCCGCCTTGGCGACATCCACGTCAATCTGCCAGTCGATGCCGGGCAGGGGCATCGTGTCTTCGATCTTGATCAGGCCCGGAGTTTCTTCAAACGCCGCACGTGCGGATTCGGCGGCGGCGGTCAATTCCTCCCACCCGTCGCCTTTGACGCGCAGATGTACAGGCTTGGCTGATGCCGGGCCCTGTTCCAGCGCGCGAATTTCGACCACAAATCCCGGCAGTTGGGCCAGCTCTGCGCTGAGCTGTTCCAGAACGTAATCACCATCATATTCCGGGTCGATGATCTGACGTTCGAACAACCCGAAAAAGGCGGGTTCCGACAGATTCGGGCGGTCTTCCCAAGGGGTGATTTCAAACTGAATGCGGCCTACGGTGTCTGACGGCGAACCTGCCCCGCCATCATTCTGATCCAGCCCGCCTTCACCGGCGAAAGCAAATACGTTCGTGACAGCCGGGTGGGCGCCGATCACTGCCTCGGCCGAGCGGACCATCGCGTCCTTTTCGGTCAGCGACAGGTTCCCTCGGGCGCGGACAAAGGCAGTGGCCTGTTCCGGTTCGGTTTCGACGAAGAATTCGACGCCCCGGTTGTTGTCGCCGTAATAGGACATGACTTGCATGACGCAGAAACCGACGACCACCAAAGAGACGATTGGCATAACCGGATTGCCGACCAGGAACTTGATCAGATAGCCAAACCAAGTGTGTTCGCGGGCCGAATGAACGCGCTCTTCGCGGTGGCGTTCGATCTTGGCCGCGCTCAGTGTGACCGAACCGGCAAAGCCACCGAGCACGAACAGCAGCGCGCCAAAGATCACCCCACCCGAGCCGCCTTGCGGCAGCAGGTAGTCGGAGTTCAGCATCTGCATTGCGCCAAGGAAGATCATGTAAAGCGATGGCGGCACCAGCGCCGCGCGCACCCACCACGGGGTCAGGCTGCGCAGCCAGGTGGATGTGCGATCAAAGCTGCGGCTCAGTCGACCCGACACGCCGCCCACAACGGGCAGATAGATCAGGGCAACGATCAGCGAGGAAGACAGAACAAAGATCAGCGTAATCGGCAGCATCTTCATGAATTCACCGGGAACGCCCGGCCAGAACAGCATGGGCAGGAAGGCACACAGCGTCGTCGCAGTGGACGATACGATGGGCCAGAACATCCGCTGCGCTGCCTCGACATAGGCGTGCATGGGGCCGATGCCTTCTTTGATGCGTTTGTCGGCATATTCAACCACCACGATGGCGCCATCGACCAGCATTCCAACGGCCAGGATCAGGCCGAACATCACCATGTTCGAAATGGTCACACCCATGACCGCCAGAAACGCAAAGCTGAGAAGGAAAGAGGTCGGGATGGCAAAACCTACCAGCAAGGCCGCGCGCGTTCCCAATGAGGCCAGAACAACGATCATCACCAGTGCGATGGCGGTCAGGACTGAGCCTTCAAGCTGTCGCACCATTGAGGCGACGATGCGGCTTTGATCGTTCGACGTGCCGACATCCACCGCCGCGCGCAGCTCGGCCGGCCATTTTTCCTGTGCGGTGGCAATGGTCTCTTTCACCTGTGCGACGGTGTCGATCAGGTTAAAGCCCTTGCGCTTGACCACCTGCAGGGCAACGGTGGCCTGATTGTCGAACCGCGCCGTGCCTTCGCGGTCTTCGAACGTATAGTTGATCTGCGCCAGCTCACCCATGGTGACCACCCGGTCGCCATTGACCTTGACGGGCAGGCTATAGACGTCCTCGGCGGTTTTGAAAGACGAGGGGATCTTGACCGAGAAAGTGCCCTGCGCCGTATCAACCTCACCCGCTGCGATCAGCTGGTTGTTGTTTTGCACCACGCTGATCAGCTCATCCGCCGACACGTTGTAGGCCTCCAGCCGCAGCGGGTCGATGATCACCTCAAGCAGCTCGTCGCGATTGCCTGCGATACCGGCTTCAAGCACCGAATCCAGGGCCTCAAGGTCGTCCTGCAAGTCTTTGGCAAGCCGCGCCATTGTGCGTTCTGGTACCGCGCCTGTCAGGTTAACGATGACAATCGGAAACTCTGACAGATTCACTTCGTTGAGCGAATATTGCTCGGCCCCGTCGGGGAAGTCCGCCTGCGCGCTGTTCATGGCATCCCGCACGTCGGCGGTGATGGCGGTCTTGTCCCAGCCGAAATCGAATTCGAGCAGAATTCCGGCATAGCCTTCGGCCGCGGTGGCCACCATCTCTTTCAGGCCATCCAGATCAGCCAGCTCGGTTTCCATCGGCTTGATCAACAGGTTCTCGGAATCTTCTGCCGAGATGCCGGGGAACTGGACTGACACGAACAGGACCGGAACCTCGATATCCGGTTCACCTTCTTTCGGAAGGCCCACATAGGCAAACCCGCCAACCGTCAGCGAGATTGCAATGAAAGCCAGAACCATTCGGGCCCGTGTGGCGGCCCATGCAACCAATCCTGTCATTGTGCAGCTTCCCGATAGGTGGGTCGGACGGTCACGCCCTGCATGACAAATTCCTGTCCGACGACGATGACATTCACGGTTTCCGGCAACCCATCGATCCAGACACCTTCGGCGGTGTCGCGCAATAGGCGCACGGGCATGAAGTTCACGATGTTTCCGTCTCCGACCGTGCGCACGCCTACTTGGCCCTGGTTGTTCAGGGTCAGCGCAGACTGGGGCAACAGATGCGCCTTGGCCCCTGCCGCCGAGATACGGATATCTGCGGTCTGCCCGTCGCGGATAGAGAGGTCGGAGTTCGGAACAGTGATCTCAACCTCGAAGGTGCGGGTCGTTTCATCTGCCGACCGGCTGAGGAAGGTGACGCGCCCGCCGACCTCAAGCCCAGTGACCAGTCGGGCCGACGCCTCGGAACCGACGATGATCTTGTTCACATCGGTTTCGGGCACAAAACCCACCAGCTTGATCGGGTCCAGCTGAATGACCGTGGCACACAGCGAACCCGGCTGCATCAGACTGCCCAGTTCTGCGGTGTCACTTTCCAGCAGCCCGGTGAACGGGGCCTCGATGGTTTGACGCCCGACCTCGCGCTCGGCGGCGTGGACCTCGGCTTTCGCGGCTTCGATACCCGCGCGCGTGGCCTCCAGCCCCGCCTCGGCGGTTTTCACACCGGCTTCGGCCGAACGCATAGCTGCCTCGCTGGAAATCCGGCGGGTCTCTGACCCAAAGCCCGTTTCAGACAGCCGCTGCGCCGCGGTCAGGTTGATTTCGGCCTCAGCCACAAGCGCATGTGCCTCGTCAAGGCGGGCTTCAGCTTCGGGGATGCGGCTTTCGGCTTCCAACTGGGCTGCCTTGGCTTCGGCCAGGCTGGCAGGGCGGGTGCCGGGGTCAAGTTCGCACAGCAAGTCGCCGGGTTCGACAAAAGTCCCCTTGCGCTTGGGTTCAGAGATCACGGTCGACGTAGTTTCGGCCAGAACCTCGACCTGACGGTTGGCTTTGGTTTGCCCGCGCAGCAGCACCGCGCTGTCAATTTCACGCGCGACCGAGCGCAGCGCCACGACCCCGATACCGGTCTGATCCTCGGGCGAGTCGGCTGCGGCCTCGGCGGTTGACGTCGCGTCTGCCTCGGTATCTCCGCGTCCGGCAAAGGCGAACAGCGCGTCGCGCTCAAACACCAGCAAGAACAACGCTGCAATCACAAGCAGTGCATTCACGAGTGAAATCAATCGCATACAGGGTGTCTCCCAGAGTTTTTTGCCGATTTCTTAAGGGCGTATATGCCAGAAAGTGGGGCCAGACTTATATCATTTCTACACTAAACTGGATAGTTCGGATCACTTTTTTGCGCAAGATACGTCAGCTGCTTTGAAAATGTGCAAATTCCGGCCCTTGGCTTGGCAAAGGCGGCGGGGTATGACATTGCGCCATACGAACACGTCAAACCCCGGGGAGCAGGGATGAGCGACACCGACAGTTTTATTGAAGAGGTGACCGAAGAGGTCCGCCGCGATCGCCTTTTCCTGCTGCTGCGCCGCTGGGGTTGGGTTGGTGTTCTGGCCGTGGTCCTGATCGTCGGTGGTGCCGCGTTCAATGAGATTCGCAAGGCCCGCACGACCGGGCAGGCGCAGGCGCTGGGGGATGACATCCTGACCGCGCTGGCGCAGAACGACTCGGGTCAACGGGCGTCCAGCCTGGCCAGCATTGAAACTGTCTCGCCGGGCGGGGATGCGGTTGTGAACATGCTGCTCTCGTCCTCGCAGATTGAGGCGGGGTCGCGGGATGAGGCTGTGAACAGTCTGAACGCAATCGCCGTTCAGGGTGACCTGCCCGAGATTTACCGCGCCATCGCGGCCTTCAAAGCGCTGCTGCTGCAAAGCGACACACTGCCAGCCGCAGATCGGCGCGTGCAGTTTGAGGCGCTGGCGGCACCGGGTGCCCCCTTGCGTCTGCTGGCCGAAGAACAACTGGCCCTGATCGATGTGTCCGAGGGCAATGTCGATGCGGCCATTGAACGGCTGCAAGCCATGCGTCAGGATGCCGAGATCGGTGTCGACCAACAGCAGCGCGCGGCGCAACTGATTATCGCCCTTGGCGGCGAACCGGAACCGTTGGTGGCCCAGCAGGGCTGATCCACGGCAGAAAAATGACAGGCGAGTTCAGAGCATCATGGTGACAAGTCTTTTCTCACGCATAGGATTGTCGGTCGCGACCCTTTCGCTCACGGTGCTGGCGGCCTGCGAAGAGCCCGAGATCATCCTGCCCGGTCTGCGTGAAGACATCCGCCCCGCGTCGGACAACGAAGCGGTTGTGACACAGGGCTCGAAACCCATCAGCCTGCCGGCGCAGAGCGCGAATGCCACCTGGTCGCAAAGCGCGGGAACGCCCGCCTATCGCACCACCAACGCAGCGCTGCGCGCGGCACCTCAGCGCGTCTGGTCAGCCTCGATCGGTGAGGGGGATTCACGCAAGAAGCGCATCACGGCAGAACCTGTTGTGGGCGGTGGCCTGATCTATACGCTGGACGCGGGTGCCACTGTTTCGGCGGTAAACCCACAAGGGCAGGTGGTCTGGAGCACGGACCTGATCCCGCCCAATGACGGCGACACGGACGCAACCGGCGGCGGGCTCGCCTATGCCAATGGCGCGCTTTATGTGTCGTCCGGGTTTGGCCGCCTGACCGCTTTGGATGCCACATCCGGCGGGATCAGATGGCAAAAGCGCCTGAATGCCACCGGCAGCGGCGCGCCTTTGGTCAATGACGGGTTGCTGTATCTGGTCGCGGGCGATGAAACCGGCTGGGCGGTGAACACCAAGGATGGCCGGATCGCTTGGCAAATTCAGGGCACGCCGAGCGTAGGCAATGTTCTGGGCGCTCCGGCGCCGGTGATTGCATCGGAATTTGCAGTGTTTGCTTTCGGATCCGGCGACGTTGCTGCAACTTTCCGCAAGGGCGGCATTCGCCGCTGGAACGCATCCGTGGCCGGTGGCCGCCGGGGTCGCGCCGCCGCGCAGATCGTGGACGTGACCGGCGGGCCGATGGTGGTGGGCGACACAATCTATATCGGCAACCACTCGGGCCGCACGGTCGCATTCGATTCAAACTCTGGCGAGCGGATCTGGACTGCGGGCGAAGGTGCCGTGGATACGGTCTGGCCTGCGGGTGACAGCCTGTTCCTGATCAGCGACCGCAGCCAGCTGGTGCGGCTTAGCCGGGCGGATGGGTCGGTAATCTGGGCGCAGGACCTTCCGGGTTTTGTGAAAGACAAACCCAGACGCCGTGGTCCGATCGTGGCCCATTACGGCCCGATCCTTGCGGGCGGTCGCATTGTCGTCGCCTCAAATGACGGGTTCCTGCGGTTCTTCAACCCGGTCGATGGCACGCTGGTCAATCAGATCGAAGTCCCCGGCGGTGCCACCACGGCTCCGGTTGTGGCGGGTCAGACGCTGTACGTGGTGTCGACCAAAGGTGATTTGCACGCTTTCCGTTGACCGCAAGATGCGCTAAAGGGCGCGTCTGAGTCTTGAAAGTTGAGTATCATGTCGCTGACCCTCGCCATCGTGGGGCGCCCGAATGTGGGCAAATCCACCCTGTTCAACCGCCTTGTGGGCAAACGTCTGGCGCTGGTCGACGACCAGCCCGGCGTGACGCGCGACCTGCGCGAGGGCGAAGGGCGGTTGGCCGATCTGCGGTTTACCGTTATCGATACGGCGGGTCTTGAGGACGCAACCGACGACAGCCTGCAGGGCCGCATGCGCCGTTTGACCGAACGTGCTGTGGACATGGCCGATGTGTGCCTGTTCATGATCGACGCGCGGGTGGGGGTAACCCCGACTGATGAGCTTTTCGCCGACATCCTGCGCAAACGGTCCAAGCATGTGATCCTAGCGGCCAACAAGGCCGAAGGCAGCGCCGCCGATGCCGGTGTGCTTGAGGCGTATAATCTGGGTCTTGGCGAACCCGTGCGCCTGTCGGGTGAGCATGGCGAGGGGATGACGGATCTGTATGCGCAACTGATGCCTCTGGCGGACGCGGCGGCAGAGAAAGCCGAAGAAGAAGCCCCCGAGACGGATATTGAACTGGATGAGGATGGCGAGGGCGAAACCCCTCTGATCACCGCAGCCAAGCCATTGCAGGTGGCCGTTGTTGGGCGTCCGAATGCGGGGAAATCCACGCTGATCAACAAGATCATGGGCGAGGACCGCCTGCTGACCGGCCCCGAGGCCGGGATCACCCGCGATGCGATCAGTCTGCGGATCGATTGGGCCGACCCGGATGGTGACAGCACACCGATGCGGATTTTCGACACGGCGGGCATGCGGAAAAAGGCCAAGGTGCAGGAAAAGCTGGAAAAGCTCTCCGTATCGGACGGCTTGCGTGCGGTGAAATTTGCCGAGGTTGTGGTGGTTCTGCTGGATGCAGCCATTCCGTTTGAGCAGCAGGACCTGCGCATTGCCGATCTGGCCGAGCGTGAAGGCCGCGCCGTGGTTGTTGCCGTGAACAAGTGGGACATCGAGGAAGACAAGCAGGAAAAGCTGCGCGATCTGAAAGAATCCTTTGAGCGTCTGCTGCCGCAACTGCGCGGCGCGCCGCTGATCACGGTATCGGCCAAAACCGGTCGCGGGCTGGAGCGTCTGCGCGCCGCAATCCTGCGGGCTCATGATGTCTGGAACCGCCGCGTGCCGACGGCTGCCCTGAACCGCTGGCTGACCGCGATGCTGGAACAGCACCCACCGCCAGCGCCGCAGGGCCGCCGGATCAAGCTGCGTTATATGACTCAGGCCAAGACCCGCCCGCCGGGATTTGTGGTCATGTGTTCGCATCCTGACAAGATGCCGGAAAGCTATAACCGCTATCTGGTCAACGGTCTGCGCGAAGATTTCGACATGCCCGGTACCCCCATTCGCCTGACATTGCGCGGGCAGGGCGACAAGAACCCCTATAAGGGACGGCGCAAGAAAAACGCCGGTGCCTTGGCCAAACATCTGAAGGGTCGCGCGTAACTGCGCCAATTTTCAGCATTTTCAACCGAAGGGCGTGACAGCCCCGTCGTCGCAGGCTAGCATTCGCTTGCGCGCATGTGTTTTCGTGCGCGCTGCTTGAATATCAGCGATATGCAAATAGTTTCATTGTGAAATTGACTTGGCCAAGCGTAGGGACAGGCTGAATGAATTTGCGGGAATATACACGACAATACGCGGTGCAGGACAATCGGCTGGCTGCACTCAGCTATTTTGGCACCTTCGCCGTCTATTTTGCCTCGCTTGCGCTGGCCATCGCAAATGCGGACCGGTGGTATGTGATGATCCCGGCCGGGATCGTTTTCGCCTTTTCCGCTGTGCGGCTTTACGTGCTGCAGCATGATTGCGGTCACCATTCTCTGTTTGAAACGCGCGAACAAAATGAATGGGCGGGCCACGGGCTTTCACCTTTCACCTTTGCGCCGTTTGAGGTGATGAAGCAGAACCACAACCTGCACCACGCGGGGATCGGCAATCTTGAGCATCGCGAAACCGGTGAAATCCACACCATGACCCTGCGCGAATGGAATCAGGCGGATTGGAAAACACGCCTGTTCTACCGCCTCTACCGCAACCCGTTCATACTGGTGCCCGTGGGGGCCTTGTTTACCTATTTCATCCGCTACCGCTGGCCCAAGAACACGATGCGGTTCGGGGTATGGGGGGTTGTGCTGCACAATCTCTCGATCGTGGTCTTTCTTGGGTTGCTGTACCTGATCGCGGGTGCAACGGGCATTCTGGTCTGGTTGGTGTTTTCGCTGCTGGGCGGGATGCTGGGTGTCTTCCTTGTCTACTTGCAGCATAATTTTGAGGACACCTATTGGGATCGCCGCCCTGACCTTGATCCGCAACTGGCGGCGTTGCAGGGGTCCTCGGCGCTGGATTTCGGGTGGTGGTTTGACAATGCCGTGGCCTGCATCACCTTGCATGACATTCATCACTTCAATGCCCGTATCCCGTCTTACCGGCTGCGGGCCTGCCACTATAACCTGCCACCGGAATACACGCCGCGCCGGATCAAGTTCCCCGAGGCGGTGGCGGCGCTGAACCTCAAGCTGTGGGATGAGGACGCCAAGCGGCTTGTTCCTTTCCCCGCAAAGGGCGGAACAGGAACGGTGGCGCAGGGGACGTAAACGGGTTGTGGGTGTGTATATCCTTGGTATATACAGGGCCGTGCAGGGAGACAGAAAGGACAACGAATGACCGCAGTGACAGAAGTTAAGGGCGTAGGTGAGGCGATGGCGCAAGCGCTTAGCGCCAACGGTTTCAAGACCGCCGAAGCCATAGCCAAGGCCAGCCCCGCAGACCTGATCAAGGTCCCCCGAATTGGGGCGGCGCGGGCTCCGCTTCTGATTGCTGCTGCGAAAGAGGCGATTGCCGCCAAACCGGCTGCCACCAAGCGGGCTGCGGCCAAACCCGCCGCTGCAAAACCCGCTGCGGCCAAACCGGCGGCCAAAAAACCTGCTGCGGCCAAACCCGCAACCCGCCGAGCACCGGCCCGCAAACCGGCCACGCGCCGGGCTGCACCGCGCAAAACAGTCGCTGCCGCAGCCGCCGAGAAACGCGCCGAAGAGGCCGCGCGCAAAGCTGCCGAGGAAAAAGCAGCAGCCGAAGCTGCCGAAGCAAAGGCCCGCAAAAAGGCCAAAGCCAAGGCCAAGGCCGAAAAGGCCGCCAAAAAGCGGCAAGAGATGGAGGCCGTGTTCTCAAAGGCCAAGGATAAGGTGAAAGCCAAGTCCAAAAAGGACAAAAAGTCCAAGAAGGACGACAAGAAAAAAGACGACGCAAAGTCTGATAAGAAAAAAGACAAGAACAAGGACAAGAAGAAAGACAAGAAAAAGGCGAAGAAGTAAGCCTTCCTCGCCTTTGAATGTTTGAAACCGGCGGCTTTGGCGCGCCGGTTTTCTTATGCCAGCGTGCCGTCCTGCTGCAGGGTCAGCTTGCCGCCCAGATAGGGGCCAAGTACCTCGGGAAGGGTAACGGTGCCATCGGCGTTCTGGCCGTTTTCCAGCACCGCAATCAGGCAACGCCCAACGGCCAGACCTGAGCCGTTCAGGGTGTGAACATATTCCGGCTTACCACCGCCCTCGGGACGGAACCGCGCATTCATGCGGCGGGCCTGAAAATCCCCACAGGTCGAGACCGAGCTGATCTCACGATAGGTGTTCTGACCGGGCAGCCAGGCTTCGATGTCATAGGTGCGGCGCGCGCCAAACCCCATGTCACCAGTGCACAGGATCACGGTGCGATAAGGCACGCCCAGTTTCTCCAAAATCCCCTCGGCGCAGCGCAGCATGCGTTTCTGTTCCGCGTCCGAATTGTCGGGATGCGTGACCGAGACCATCTCGACCTTTTCGAACTGGTGCTGACGCAGCATGCCACGGGTGTCTTTACCCGCGCTGCCCGCCTCGGACCGGAAGCACAGCGAATGCGCGGTATAGCGGCGGGGCAGATAGCTTTCGTCGATCAGCGTGTCGTTGACGATGTTGGTCAGCGAGACCTCGGAGGTTGGGATCAGCCACCAGCCTTCGCGGGTCTGATAGCTGTCTTCGCCGAATTTCGGCAGTTGGCCGGTGCCCTGCATCATCTCGGACAGAACCAGAACCGGGCCGTTGACTTCGGTCAGGTCGTTTTCGTTGATATGCGTGTCCAGCATGAACTGCGCCAGCGCGCGGTGGATGCGCGCAACGCCGCCGGACAGCAGCACAAAGCGCGAGCCAGAGAGTTTGGCTGCTGTTTCAAAGTCCATGCCATCCTGAACAGCTTGGATTTCAAAATGCTCTTTCGGAGCAAAGTCGAGTTCACGCGGGGTGCCCCAGCGGTTGACCTCGACATTGTCGTTTTCATCCGCGCCTTCGGGCACATCGTCTGCGGGCAGGTTGGCGATGCGGATCAGTTGGTCCGCAAGCAGGGCGTCCAGATCCTTGGCCTCGGTCTGCATGCGGGCAACTTCGGCCTTTTTCTCGGCGACCAATGCGCGCAGGCGCTCAAACTCGGCCTCATCACCGCGCGCTTTGGCGGCGCCCACCTCTTTGCTGGCCTTGTTCTGTTCGGCCTGCGCGGTTTCGGCGGCCAGGATCTTGGCACGGCGGCTTTCGTCCAGCCTCAGTACATCTGACGACACCGGCGCGTCTCCACGGCGCGCAAGGGCGGCGTCGAAGGCGGCTGGGTTTTCGCGAATGGCGCGGATGTCGTGCATGGTTCAGATCCTTAAATGCGTGAATCACTGAACCCGCTTATGCACCATCTAACTGGCAGGTTGTAGCACCGCTTACGCTTTATCCATGTCCCCGTGTGTTTCATGCGCCAGATGGCCATCCCAATCCTCGGTCGGGATTTTCGGCTCGGGCGGGTCGGCCATGTAGGATGGCGTCATGATCTGAACACCGTTTTCGTTGAACACCGCCACGATATTGCGATGCAGATCCGAGCGGATCTTGGGGATGATACTGCCGCGCGTGGTGTAGCCGTTGATCTGGTAGTTGATCGCGTAATCGGCCAAAGCGGTCCACAAAACAAAGGGTTCCGGCTTGGCCTTGATGCCCTTGGTGCGATCTGCGGCCTCGATCAGCATGGCCTCGATCTTTTTGGGCGGTTCTTCATAGCCAATGCCGACGGTGGTGTGCAGCAACAGCCCGCTGCCATCGGTTTTCTTGGAAAAATTCACCACGTCCGAGTTCATCAACTGCGCATTGGGGATCGAGATCAGCTCGTTCTTGATGGATTTCAGATGGGTCTCCATCAGCTTGATCTGCACAACGTCACCGATGTGATCCCCGATCTGAATACGGTCCCCGATCGAGGTAGAGCGGCGGTAGATCACGAACAGACCCGCCAGCATGTTCGACACGACCGAGTTCGCGCCCAGCGACAGCATGGCGCCCACCAGAATGGTCAGCCCCTGAAACGCGGCCGAATCCGATCCGGGGATGTAGGGGACGGCAAAGACCAGCGCGATCAGGATGACAACGACACGCGCGATGTTGAAGGTTGGGTTGACCCAGTGTTTTTCGAAATCGCCCAGATCAAACGACCCTGCCTCGACCGCATCAAAGAACACGCGCATGCCCCGGATGATATACAGCGTGACCCAGGTGATCAGCCCCAGCATGATCATGTTCGGGATATAGCTGAGGATGCCCCGGAAGATGACCAGAACTGGTTCTGTCAGGTAGGTCAGCAGCAGCTGCGCGAAATAGCGCGTCTCGGCAAAAGCCAGCAGAACGAAGGACAGGTTGTAGTAGAAGCCCAGAAAGAACACCACCAACAGCACGAAATTCAGACCATAGCGGACCAAAGCGGCAATCGCCTCGGCCTGAACGCTTTTGGCGGTGGCGGTTTCCACGTCTTTCAGATGGCGGGTGACGAATTCCAGCGTTTTGCGCCTGATCCGACGGTGCAGCCACAAGATGGCAAAGATGAAGACAGCAAAGCCCAGCGTCCAGGCGCCGGCCTCGATTGCGCCGGACACGCGTGCCTGGTCGGTTCGGTTGGCGCGGTATGAGAGGATCGCGGTTTCAATCGCCCGACCATGCAGAAAACTGAGAACGTCCAGCTCCATCTGCTCAAGCTCGGCATCGGCCTCGGTGACGACAGAGACCGAGGTGCCATCCACCAGAATGCGCGTGCCCAGATCGATGTCTTCGTAGGTGACGACCACCTCTGATGCTTCCGACGCTTCAGCGACGTCAATGATCGCGGTCTGAACCGTCTCGGCGCGTTCCGAAGCGGGCAGGGCAGTTGAACCGCGCAGGAAAAACAACATGTCGCCGTCTACGATGACTGGCGCTCTAAAAACTTCCGAGTTGGCGATCTCGGGTTGCTCCAGTTCTGTCGGTGCCTCTTGCGCCGCCAACGGCAGGGATAGAAAGGCAAAGACGATACCCGCGCGCAGCATATGCACCACAAGATGGAAGGGGTTGAAGTTTCTTGTCATTTGGCCTCCTTACCCCAGAGTACAGCCAACGCAACAGATGTTTCTAGGACATATCTGCAACGCTGACGAACATCCTTGCTGCACGATGGGGTCTGTCACAACATTCCGGTGCCGCCTTTGCTTGCAAACGGCGGGTTCAAGGCATAGGTTCTCGCCAAATTTGCGGAGCCCTTTCGCAAAACACCAAACCAAAAGGAATGTCCCATGGAAGGTGGCGCAATCGCCCAGTTTCTCCCGCTGATCCTGATCTTTGCGATCATGTATTTCCTGCTGATCCGTCCGCAGCAGAAGAAGATGAAGGAACATCAGGCCATGGTCGAGGCCGTGCGCCGGGGCGATCAGGTGGTCACCCAGGGGGGTCTGATCGGCAAAGTGTCGAAGGTCAAGGAAGGCGAGAACGAGATCGAGGTCGAACTGGCCGAGAACGTCAAGGTTCGTGTGGTCAAGTCGACCATCGCTCAGGTGCTGAACAAGACCGAACCGGCGAAGTAACTTCGCGCGACACTTCGTTGAAAAGGCAGGGTAATGCTGCAAATTGATACCTGGAAGCGGGTTCTGATCTGGCTGGTCTGTGTGACGGGCCTGCTGATGGCCCTGCCGAATGCGTTCTATACGCGCGTCGAGCAATCCAACGACGCCAAAGCCGCGATTGAGCTTGGCGTCGACACTCCCGAGATGCAGGCCGAAGCGGCGCAATGGCCCAACTGGCTGCCGTCTTCGCTGGTCAATCTTGGCCTCGATCTGCGCGGCGGCGCACATCTGCTGGCCGAGGTGAAGGTTCAGGACGTCTACGAATCCCGCATGGATGCCATGTGGCCCGAGATCCGCGACGCGCTGCGTGATGAGCGCGCGACCGTGGGCACGATCCGCCGTCAGGACTCGGCCCCCGATGAGATTCGCGTTCGCATCAGCCAGCCCGAGGGCATGCCCCGCGCGCTGGAGGTTGTGCGCGGTCTGGCCCGTCAGGTGCAAACCCTGACCGGGGTCGGGGCCACCGACATTGAGGCCCGCGCCGAGGGCGACACCATCGTCGTGCAACTGTCCGAGGCGGAAAAGCTGGCCTCAGACGACCGCACCGTGCGTCAGTCACTGGAAATCATCCGCCGCCGGATCGATGAGGTCGGAACGCGTGAGCCGACCATTCAACGTCAGGGTGCCGACCGTATCCTGATTCAGGTACCGGGCATCGGCAGTGCAGGTGAACTGAAAGAGATCATCGGCACCACCGCGCAGCTGACATTCAACCCCGTCGGTGGCCGCACCACGGACCCGGATACCGCGCCGGGCATCGGACAAGAGGTCGTGCCGTCAATCGATGAAGAGGGTGTGTATTACATCATCGATTCCGCGCCCGTCGTCACGGGTGAAGAGCTGGTGGACGCGCAACCCTCGTTCGATCAGAGCGGGCGTCCGGCGGTCAGCTTCCGGTTCAACACCTCTGGCGCGCGCAAATTCGGTGACTACACGCTTGAAAATATTGGCGCGCCCTTTGCCATCGTTCTGGATGATGAGGTGATCTCGGCCCCCGTGATCCAAAGTCATATCCCGGGCGGATCGGGCATCATCACCGGCAATTTCACGGTTGAGGAGAGCACCAATCTGGCTGTTCTGCTGCGCGCAGGGGCCCTGCCTGCGGGGCTGGAATTCCTCGAAGAACGCACCATCGGACCCGAGTTGGGACAGGACAGCATCGACGCGGGTAAAATCGCCACCATCGTGGCCTTTGTCGCGGTGCTCAGCTTCATGGCGCTCAGCTATGGTTTGTTCGGGGTGTTCGCCAATATCGCGCTGATCATGAACGTGGGGCTTCTGTTTGGCCTGCTCTCGCTGATCGGGGCCACGCTGACCCTGCCGGGTATTGCGGGGATCGTTCTGACGGTGGGTATGGCGGTGGACGCGAACGTGCTGATCTTTGAACGTATCCGCGAGGAACTGAAATCCGCCAGAGGGCCAGCGCGTGCGATTGAGCTGGGCTATGAAAAGGCGCTGTCGGCTATCGTCGACGCCAACGTCACCACCTTCATCACCGCCGTGATCCTGTTTGCCATGGGCAGCGGTCCGGTGCGCGGCTTTGCGATCACGCTGGGTCTGGGCATCCTGACCTCGGCCTTCACCGCGATCTTCGTCACACGCCTGATGGTTGTGATGTGGTTCGAACGCCGCCGTCCGAAAACGATCGAGGTTTGATCATGAGACTGAAACTTGTCCCCCAGAACACCTCGTTCGATTTCTTCAGCCGCTGGAAGGTCTGGCTGGGTATCTCCGGCCTGATGATGGTGATTGCCTTCACGTCCTTCATGTTGCAGGGCCTGAACTTTGGCATCGATTTCCGGGGCGGGACCACCATCCGGACCCAATCCGCGCAAGAGATCGACATCGGCGTCTACCGCGACGCCATCGCTCCGCTAGAGCTGGGCGATGTCACGATCACCGAGATTTTCGATCCCACCTTTGGCGAAGATGAAAACGTCGCCATGATCCGCATTCAGGCGCAGGCCGATGCCGAGGCAGTCGAAGCCGCGACCATTACCGCAGTCGAAGCCGCCTTGCAGGGCGTGGTGCCGGACATTCAATTCGTGTCCGTGGAATCTGTAGGCCCCAAAGTGTCAGGGGAGTTGATCCAGACAGCGGTCATCGCCGTGGCCTTGGCTATCGGTGCGGTGCTTGTCTATATCTGGCTGCGGTTCGAATGGCAGTTTGCGCTGGGGGCGGTTGCGGCCCTTGTGCATGACGTGATTCTGACCATCGGCATCTTCTCGGAACTGCAAATCCGCTTCGATCTGGCCATCATCGCGGCCTTGCTGACTATCGTGGGCTATTCGCTGAACGACACGGTGGTTGTCTTCGACCGGGTGCGCGAGAACCTGCGGAAGTACAAAAAGAAGGACCTGAAAGAGGTTCTGAACATCTCGATCAATGAAACCCTCAGCCGGACGGTTATGACCTCGGTCACCACGCTGCTGGCGCTGATCTCGCTCTATGTTCTGGGCGGGGATGTGATCCGCGGCTTCGTCTTCGCGATGATCTGGGGCGTGATCGTGGGGACCTATTCGTCGGTCTTTGTGGCCTCGACCATCCTGTTGTGGCTTGGGGTCAAGCGCGACTGGTCCAAGCCGTCGAACACGTCGGGCAATCAGTTTGCCAATATCGACGCCTGAGTTATTCGGCCAGTCCCCCACGGGGCTGGCCGTTATCCTTTTCGCGGCCTTTCTTGGCGGAGTGGTGCGCGGCTTCTCGGGCTTTGGTACCGCGCTGATATTTCTGCCCATCGCGACACCCTATCTCGGGCCCTTCGGTGCGTTGATCGGCCTGACCATCATGGACATATTCGGCCCGCTGCCGAACCTGCGCAGAGCTTGGCGTGCCGTGGACAGGGGGGACCTGACCCGGCTGGCCATCGGATGCGGGGTCATGCTGCCGGTCGGGCTATGGCTGCTGACAATGGTGCAGCCCGAAGTGTTCCGTTACGCGGTCAGCCTATTGGCGATCTTCATGCTGGCCGTGCTGATCCTTGGTCTGCGCTATCACGGCCATGTCGGTCGCGCGATGGTTGCGGGTATCGGGGCGGCGGCCGGGTTTCTGGGTGGTGTCGCGGGCCTGCCGGGACCGGCGGTGATCCTGTTCTATATGTCGCGGCCTCTGCCGGTCGAAACGATCCGCGCCACGATCCTGCTGTTCCTGTTCGTATTCGATTTCCTTCTTCTTGGTTACCTAACGGGTATGGGCCGAGTTACCTGGCCCGCAGTTGCGCTGGGTTTGGCGCTTGCACTTCCGAATCTGTTGGGCAACTGGATCGGCGGCTGGCTGTTCCGGCCCGAGTACGAGCGGCTCTATCGCGGCGCAGCCTATCTGGCGATTGCGGTTGCGGCCTTGTCGGGCCTGCCCCTTTGGGGCTAGAAAACCCCATGCGCCTGAATGAAATCTCATACAACAACTCCGCCCCGGTCGACGGCTATGGCCCCGGCTTTTTCCGCATTGGTGGGCAGGTCTATCACGGACCCGTCCTGACCGGCCCCGCCGGAACATCGGATTGGGGCGGATATGCTGACACCGCCCCTTTGCTGGCTCTGTCGGATGCGGTGGATGTCCTGTTTATCGGCACCGGTGAGGCAATTGGGCATATCCCCGCCGACCTGCGCACCGCGCTCGAAGGGGCAGGGCTGGGGGTGGAAATCATGAACTCCCCGGCCGCCTGTCGTACCTATAACGTGTTGCTTTCCGAAGGCCGCCGCGTCGCGCTTGCCCTGATCCCTGTCTAAAGGATCCTCTTCATCTGTCCAAAAATATCCCGGGGAGCGCGAGGGGCTGGCCCCTCGCTCCCTCACTATCCAAGTGAACAACACCAAACACCCTGCGGCAAATCTCGCCTTTTGCCCCTGACAGCAATCAGATAAGCGGGTCCCATGACTTTGACTGTGACCGATCTGGCCATCACCCGGGGTGGCGTTCCCGTCCTTGAGGGCCTGAGCTTTACGCTGCATCCGGGCAAGGCACTGATCCTGCGCGGGCCCAACGGGATTGGCAAAACCACCTTGCTGCGGACTTTGGCCGGGCTTCAGCCGCCCATGACCGGGCAGATCGAAGGGGCCGAGGATCAGATCGCCTATGCCTCTCATTCCGACGGGTTGAAGCCCACGCTTACGGTGGTTGAAAACCTGAGCTTCTGGGCCTCGGTCTTTGGCACACAGGGCATTCAACCCGCGCTGGACGCTTTTGCCCTGAATGATCTGGCCGACCGCCATGCGGGCAACCTGTCGGCAGGGCAGAAACGGCGGCTGGGGCTGGCGCGGATGCTGGTGACGGGGCGACCGATCTGGATGCTGGACGAACCCACCGTTTCGCTGGACAAAAACGCCGTGCAGATGTTTGCCGACGCGGTGCGCGCCCATCTGGGGCAGGGCGGGTCAGCCCTGATCGCCACCCATATTGACCTTGGTCTGGATGGCGAGGTGCTGGACGTGGGGCCCAACAAGGCCAAACCCAAACCTATCGAAGATTTCGACGGAGGCTTCCTGTGATCGCCCTTTTGATGCGGGACCTGAAACTGGCCCTCCGCGCAGGCGGGGGCTTTGGCCTTGGGCTGGCGTTCTTTCTGATCGTCACCGTGCTGGTGCCCTTTTCCGTGGGGCCGCAATCCTCACTGCTGTCGACCATTGCACCGGGTATCCTGTGGCTGGGCGCGCTGCTGGCCTGCCTATTGTCGCTGGACCGCCTGCTGGCGCTGGATTGGGAGGATGGCTCGCTGGACTTGTTAGCCACCGCGCCTTTGCCGTTGGAGGCTGTGGTCTCGGTCAAGGCGCTGGCCCATTGGCTGACCACCGGCCTACCTCTGGTTCTGGCCGCGCCGTTCCTTGGCGTGCTGCTGAACCTGCCGGTGCCGGGGTTTTTCTGGCTGGTGATCTCGCTGCTGATCGGCACCCCGGCGATGAGCGTCATCGGCACATTCGGTGCCGCCCTGACCGTCGGCTTGAAACGCGGCGGCTTGCTGCTATCGCTGCTGGTCCTACCGCTTTATGTCCCCACGCTGATCTTCGGTGCCGAAGTGGCCCGCCGTGGCGCCACGGGGATGGAGACTCAGACCCCGCTGCTCATGCTGGCTGGGATCACTGCTGCGACAATTGCATTACTGCCTTTTGCCAGCGCCGCCGTTTTACGCATCAACCTTCGGTGACGTGCTCAGACTTTGACCAAGGTCAATTGAGAACACACCCGACTCGGACTAGATAAAACACATGTCTATCGCAGCCAAAGCCAACGCCCTCTGGGAATATGCCAACCCGCGCAAGTTCCTTGCGACCAGCGAACGTGTGATGCCGTTTTTCTGGATCACATCAATCGCCTGCATCGTTGTCGGTCTGGTCTGGGGGTTCTTCTTCACGCCGGACGACTACAAACAGGGCTCGACCGTCAAGATCATATACCTGCACGTTCCTGCGGCGCTGATGGCGATCAATTGCTGGCTGATGATGCTGGCGACCTCGCTGGTCTGGCTGGTGCGTCGCCACCATGTCAGCGCGCTGGCCGCGCGGGCCGCCGCGCCGATTGGTATCGTCATGACGCTGATCGCGCTGGCCACCGGGGCGATCTGGGGGCAGCCGATGTGGGGCACTTGGTGGGCCTGGGACCCGCGTCTGACTTCATTCCTGATCCTATTCCTGTTTTACCTGGGCTATGTCGCCCTGTGGGAAGCGATCGAAGACCCCGATACGGCGGCTGATCTGACCTCGGTCCTCTGTCTGGTGGGGTCGGTCTTTGCGATCCTCAGCCGCTATGCGGTGAATTTCTGGAATCAGGGCCTGCATCAGGGCGCGTCCGTGATGCGCGCTGCGGCTGTCACCGGTGCGGATACCGAGGAAAAGGTCAGCAATATCTATTTCTATCCGCTGCTGCTGTGCATGATCGGGTTTGTCCTGCTGTTCATCGCATTGGTCCTGTATCGCACGGGCACAGAAATTCGCGCACGCCGGATTCAGGCGTTGCTGGCGCGGGAAAGGGTGAACGGATGATACCTGACCTGGGAAAGTATGCCGACACGGTCATGTGGTCCTATGTGGTCTCGATCGGCTTGCTGGTTGCGCTGGTCGCACTCAGCGTGATGCGCGGCCGCAAGGTCCGGGCCGAGATGGAGAAGGTCGAACAAAGGATGACGCGCAATGGCTAAGATCTCGCCCCTGATGCTGGCGCCGCCGCTGATCTTTGGCGCGTTTGCCGTACTGGCTGGCATTGGCATGTTTCGCGACGACCCTGATGCCTTGCCTTCAGCCCGTCAGGGCCAACCGGCACCGCCCGTTGTTCTGACGGAGTTCCCGGGCAAGGCGCTGTTTGACGATGCAACCCTGCGCGATGGTGAGGTCAAGCTGGTCAACTACTGGGCCAGCTGGTGCGCCCCGTGCCGCGCGGAACATCCCAACCTTGAGGCCCTTTCGGATGAGGGCATCCCGGTCTACGGCATCAACTATAAAGACCCGCTGGGCAATGCCGAATCCTTTCTGACGGAGCTGGGTGACCCCTACGCTGCTATCGGCCGGGATGAGCAGGGCCGCATGGCGCTGGACTGGGGCCTCTACGGTGTGCCCGAGACCTATGTTGTGGACGGCGAGGGAACGATCATCCTGCGCTTTGCCGGGCCGATCACCCAGCGCGTGATCGAAAGCACGATCCGCCCCGCATTGGAAAAGGCGGCTGGCAACTGACGCCGGGTTTCACATCCCTCAAATGCCACAAAGCGCGCGGCAGAGCTGCGCAACAAAAAAGGACGCCGCTTGGGCGTCCTTTTGCGTTTTCGATCAAACAGGTGCCGGGCTTTAATCAAACCCGATGCCTGTTTCATTTGGCGATGGTGTTCGCAGCAACCTCGTTGGCGATCAATGTGCGTTTCGCACTGTCATCCTGAGCAATCATGCCGGGGATCAGGAAGGCGTCGACCAGCATCCAGATGCCCAGAGGGATCAGCAGAACCAAACCAACCAGAAACGCGACCGTGGCCCAGCCGATGATGAACATCAGCAGCATCGCGACGGCGGTGCCTGTGCGGCCAAGATAAAAACGGTGCGCGCCAAAACCGCCCAGAAAGAACCACAGCAGATAGGCGACCACGGTTGATTTCTTTTCGTTGGTCAGGCGTTGCTCGACCAGCATTTGCTGCTCTGTTGAAAGTGCCATTAGACGTACCCTTTTCAATTATCTTTTTGAGATGTGAATCACCTATAAGATGAGCATCCGGAACAAGAAAACCCCGCCAGAGGCGGGGTTTGTGAAAGCTTTGTAAGTTGTGGCTTTTTCGTCAGCCAGCCTTGGCAAGGTTGCGTAGCACGTATTGCAGCACGCCGCCGTTCTCGATGTATTCGATCTCGGGCGCTGTATCGATGCGGCACTTGAGGGTGATGTTTGCCTCGCGCCCATCCGAATAGGTGATCGTGCAGGGCACCTCTTGCAAGGGTTCCACACTGTCCAGACCGTGGATCGAAACCGTCTCATCCCCGGTCAGACCCAGTGACTTGCGGCTGTCGCCCCCTGTGAATTCCAGCGGAATGACCCCCATGCCCACCAGGTTTGATCGGTGAATACGCTCAAAGCTTTCGGCGATCACGGCTTTCACGCCCAGCAGCGCGGTGCCCTTGGCCGCCCAGTCCCGGGACGATCCCGCGCCATATTGCTCACCGCCAAAGACAACCAGCGGGGTACCCTGTTCCTGATAGGCCATCGACGCCTCGTAGACCGAGGTCTGCTGCCCGTCCGGGCCCTTGGTATAGCCGCCTTCGACGCCGTCCAGAATCTCGTTCTTGATGCGGATATTGGCGAAAGTGCCGCGCATCATGACCTCGTGATTGCCGCGGCGCGACCCATAGGAATTGAACTCGCGCGGCTGCACCTGTCGGTCGATCAAGTACTGCCCCGCAGGCGTTTGCGTGGCAAACGACCCCGCAGGTGAGATGTGGTCGGTCGTCACCATATCCCCCAGAATCAACAGAACCTTGGCCCCGTCGATATTCGAGATTGTCCCCGGTTCCGGCCCCATGCCCTGAAAATAGGGTGGGTTCTGGATATAGGTCGAGGTCGGCGGCCAGTTATAAGTCTCCTGTTGCGGAACTTCGACGTCCTGCCATTTCTCATCACCCTTGAAGACATCGGCATATTTCGACTGGAACGCCTCGCGGGTGACGGTTTGCTGCACCAGTTCGGCAATCTCGCTTTGCGTGGGCCAGATGTCTTTCATGAAGACGTCATTGCCGTCCTTGTCCTGACCAATCGGTTCCGAGGTCAGGTCGATATCCATCGTGCCTGCCAGCGCATAGACGACCACCAGCGGCGGTGAGGCCAGATAGTTGGCGCGCACATCGGGCGAAATCCGGCCCTCAAAGTTGCGGTTGCCCGACAGAACCGAGGTGGCGACCAGATCGCCTTCGGAAATCGCCTCGCTGATTTCCTTCTGGATGGGGCCTGAGTTGCCGATACAGGTGGTGCAGCCATAGCCCACAAGGTTGAAGCCAATGGCATCCAGATGCTGTTGCAGGCCAGCGGCCTCAAGATATTCCGACACCACCTGTGAACCGGGCGCGAGCGAGGTCTTGACCCAGGGCTGGCGGTTCAGCCCCAGCTCATGCGCCTTTTTCGCGACCAAGCCAGCGCCGATCATCACATAAGGGTTCGAGGTATTGGTGCAGGAGGTGATCGAGGCGATCACGACCTTGCCCGATTCCATGCCGTATTCTTCGCCTTTGACCTCAACCTGCTTGCCCATGGGGCGTTTGAACGTCTCGGCCATTTCGCGGGTAAAGGCCGCTTTGGCGTTGGTCAGCGCCACATAATCCTGCGGACGTTTCGGCCCCGAGATGGCAGGTACGATGGTGCCCATATCCAGCGTCAGCGTGTCGGTGTAGATCGGCGCATAGTTCTCATCGCGCCAGAACCCGTTTTCCTTGGCGTAGGCTTCGACCAGTGCCAGACGATCCTCATCCCGGCCGGTATTGCGCATGTAGCGCAGGGTTTCGCCATCGATCGGGAAGAAGCCACAGGTCGCCCCATATTCGGGGGCCATATTCGCAATGGTCGCCCGGTCGGCCAAGGGCAGACGGTCCAGACCTTCGCCATAAAACTCGACGAACTTGCCGACCACGCCCTTTTCGCGCAGCATTTCAACGACCTTCAGCACCAGATCGGTGCCGGTGGTGCCCTCGACCATCGCGCCGGTCAGTTCAAAGCCCACAACCTCGGGGATCAGCATCGAGATCGGCTGACCCAGCATCGCGGCCTCGGCCTCGATCCCGCCGACGCCCCAGCCCAGAACCGCCATGCCGTTCACCATGGTGGTGTGGCTGTCAGTGCCGACCAGCGTGTCGGGATAGGCGACCTCATCCCCGTTCTGGTCAGTATCTGTCCAGACGGTTTGGGCCAGATACTCAAGGTTCACCTGATGGCAGATGCCAGTGCCGGGGGGCACAACGCGGAAGTTGTTAAAGGCCGACTGGCCCCATTTCAGGAACTGGTAGCGTTCCATATTGCGTTCGTATTCGCGATCCACGTTCATCTGAAACGCGCGCGGGTTGCCGAATTCGTCAATCATGACTGAATGGTCGATGACCAAGTCCACAGGGTTCAGCGGGTTGATCTTTTGCGCATCACCTCCAAGGCCCTTGATCCCGTCGCGCATCGCGGCTAGGTCGACCACCGCCGGAACACCGGTGAAATCCTGCATCAACACCCGGGCAGGGCGATAGGCGATCTCACGCGGGTTCTTGCCGCCATTGTTGGCCCATTCCCCAAACGCCTTGATGTCATCGACGGAAACGGAAAAGCCGTCATCCTCGAACCTGAGCATGTTCTCCAGCACCACTTTCAGCGCGGCGGGCAGGCGTGAGAAATCGCCCAGACCGGCCTCTTGCGCGGCGGGGATGGAATAATAGGAAATGGATTTGCCATTCACGCTCAGGCTGCGGCGTGTCTTGGCGGTGTCCTGTCCAACTTTAATGGGCATGTACTGGCCTCCCTCTCAAATACTTGGATGTTGGGATTCGCTATGAGTTTTCTGTCGCATGATTGCGGTTGGTTCAAGGTTAAGGTGCCTTGCTCTTGATTTGTATGCAAAAGTATACAAATCAAGAGCAAGTAACATAAAGTCTCAAGAAACCTTGATTGGTGGGTGAAGCGGAAAGCGGTTACACCATTCAGGCATCTTATAGGTTTCAGACAGAAAAGTTATCAGCCCGAGGTCACACATGATCAGATCCGCCGCCATCGCAACTGCGCTTTCTCTTGCCCTGACTGCCCCGGTAGCAGCAGAAAGTGATCCCGTGGTGATCGAGCTGTTTACGTCACAAGGGTGTTCATCCTGCCCGCCAGCGGACAAGCTTATGCACGAATTGGCCAAGCGTGACGATGTGATCGGACTGGCCCTGCATGTGGATTATTGGGACTATATCGGGTGGGAGGATGAATACGCCAAACCCTCTCATACCCAGCGCCAACGCGCCTATGCGCGGCAGGGCGGGCGGTCGATGATCTATACGCCACAGATGGTGATCAATGGTCAGCAAGACGTGGTCGGCGCGCAATCGCAAGAGCTTGAACGTATCATTGATGCCCATCTGACTGCGGCCCCCGAGGCCGAGGTCACGGCCTCACGCTCTGGCAACGAGGTGACGGTTGAGGTCACGCCGGTTGAGCTGCCTGAGGGGGCGACATTCGAAGTGCGCGTGGTTCAGTATTCGCCCATGCGCCATGCCTCGATCCGCCGGGGCGAGCTGGCGGGGCATGAGTTGGACTATGCTAATGTCGTCGAATCCTGGCAGGTGGCAGGGCAGTGGGACGGCGCTGCTCCGCAAGCGTTTTCTGCCGAGCTCAACTCGGACCTGCCAGCTGTTGTTCTGGTGCAAAAGGTCGGGCATGGCCCGATTGTTGCCGCCACTAAGGTCAAGTGATCAGGGCATATCCTCGGGCTGAACCCCCAGCCCGTTCCATGCCTTCCACCGGCGGTGAATCCAGAACCACTGACCCATATGCTGCCGAACCATGGCCTCAAGATCATCATTTGTGAATTGGGTCATGGTTTTGGGATCGGTATGCTCCACCGGGTCATGCAGAACGATCTCAAAATCGATGCCGTTGGGCTGACGCACCGCATAGCAGGGGATCAGGACCGCATTGTACTTGATCGCCAGTTCGGCATTCAGAACCGAGGTGACGGCGGGTTTGCCGAAAAAGGTCAGCTCTTCCCCGCCATGGGCATGCAGGTCTGACACGATGGCAATAATGCCGCCCTTTTTCAGGGACCGGACCATTTCCACCATGCCGCGGCGCCCCTGTTCGAACATGGGTGCGCCGGTTTTGTAGAACGCCTCGACATAGGCGTCGTTGAAATAGGGGTTGGCCATGCGACGGTACAGGCAACCGATGGGCTGGCCGCTGCGGGCTTGCAGGGCGATCCGGGCGGCCAGGTAATGCCCGAAATGGGCGGTGATCATCATCACCGGGCGTCCTTCTGCCAAAGCGGCATCAAATGCTGCGATGCCCGGGCCTGAGACCTTGGCCGTGCTTTGACGTTCCGTGAACCCTTCGGGCGAGAAATGCTCCATGATCGCGCGCCCCGCATTGTCGGGGACATCGCGGCAGATGCGCTTGACCTCAGCATCGGACAATTCGGGGCAGGTCAGTTTCAGGTTCTTGCGCACGCGCTCGGTAAAGCCGACCAATGGCGCAAGAGAGCGCACAATAGCCCCCATCGCAGCGATCCGACGTTCATAGGGCAACAGGCGCATCGCCCCGATCACGCCCTTCAGAAACAGGCCGGTGACATAGTATTTCCGAAGCGCCCCGCGGCTGAGCTCCGACTTTTCGACGGGCATGATCTGGTCTCACAGGCTGTTGATGTTCGGAGGCCAGACATACAAGGCGCATTCCCCGATCACAAGCGCTCCAATGGTATGTCAGTCTTCCGCGTCTTCGTCGACCAGCGTGATGGTTCCGTCATCTACAAGGGGGCGAATGGCCCCGACGATCAGCGTCATGGCGGCTTCGGCGTCTGATTGTTTGACCTTACCGCGCTCGCCGATCTCTTCCCGCAAATTGTCGGCCATGCGGGTGGACATGTTGGACAGCAGGAATTCCGTCGCGGCCTGATCATCCTCGGCCGATGAGCCCGCCAAGGCCGTCACCAGATCCGCCTGATCCACACCGCGCAGAATTGCCGGGACGTCGCGCGGCAAAATCCGAGCCGGAATATGCGCATAGGTAAAGATCGAGCGGCGCACGACGCTGGCGAAATCCGAATCCTCTTCGTCCAGCGCAGACAGAACACCGTCGCGGGTCGAGGCGGCGGATTGATTCAGGATCGATCCAAGCCGCGCACCGGGCCCATCGGCAAAGGCAAGCGAGGGCCTTTGGTCCAGTTGCGCAGCCAAGGACCAGCCAATCCGTTCCACGGCTTCGGGCGTGACATTGGCGGTTTTGGAAACGGCATAGGTGATCCGGCGCGCGATGGGGCCGGGCAGATGCCCCAAAAGCTCAGCCGCCTTGGCGGTGTCCAGTTTCGACAGCATGACGGCAGCAATTTCGGTGCTTTCGGCCTGAGCCATCGCGGCCAGATCTTCGGCGGGGATATCGCGCAGTCGTTGCCAAGGATCACCGATTTGCCGCACACCGGCCACCTTGCGCAACCGCGCGGCTGTGGCGGGTGCGATCTTGCCATCCACCGCATCCAGCGCCCCGGCAAGACCATGGGGAAAAGACAGCCCGATTCCATCCAGCGCCTCGGCAAATTCATGGGCCACGGCGTCCAGCGTAATCCGATCGACCAGCCCCATCTGCCCCAGTTGATGGGTCAATTTTTCCTGCAGCTCGTCAGGCAGTTCTTCCAGTGGGATGTCAGCGCCTTCGTTCAGCAACAGCCGGACAACGACCGCAGCCTTTTGCCGATTGCTGAGCGCGCGGGGTACGACACGGGGGGCGTCGTCTTTGAGATCGTGTACCGGAGCTGCCCCCGGTGCCACCTGTACCAATGAATGTGTGTCCTGCATCTGCCTGTGGTGCCAAAGTTCTGTTCCACAGGCAGATTACGGAGAGTCGGGTAAAGAAAGGCTGAAGCTTAGTAGTTAAAGGTCAGCCCGGTGCGGATAGCCTCGCGCAGCGACGCCTCGGCCCAAGTGCCTTCTCCACCGCGGGCCTTGATCTCGCGCCATTGTTCGATGGCCAGATCGGTTTTGCCCTCGGTCACGAAACCCTGACCCATATAGCTGCGGGCAAGGATGTTGTCGGGGTTGGCTTCGATGGCGTTGTTGTAGAAGACATTCGCCAGCTCAAGCTCACCCATTTTGCGGTAGGTAAAGCCCCAATAGGTCAGAACGCGATCGTCGTCCTGATCCATGATACGCAGAATGTTCTGCGCGTTCTCAAGCTGTCCGTCATAGGCCAGCTCGCGGACGGCCTCATAGAGTTCGTCTTGGGAAAAGTTGGTTTTGTCCGGCTTGACGCACCGCCCGGCCTCTTTGTCATAAACGCGGCCAAACAGGCATTTCTTGGTTGTATTGGTTGGCTTCGGGGCGGTGCTGCCACCGCCGCCTGCGGCATAGACGGCCGGGGTGAAGACAAGGGCCTGAAGGGCAATGGCAGAAGCTAGTACGAGACGCATTTTCCTACTCCGTTCTCTGGGCTGCTTAGACCAAGCATAGCGTGATCCGATAAAAAGCTAACAACCGCAGGCTCGCTTTTATTCACAAGTAGGAAAAATTTTCGTCTTTTCTGTTTCTTTCGCGCGGGTTTCGCACCCGGCCCAAGATTTTTCGACGAAAAATCTTTGCGAAGGGCCGGGGCGGTCGCTCGGGTTACTCGCCGAAGACGCGGGCAAAGATCGTGTCGACATGTTTGGTGTGATAGCCAAGGTCGAATTTCTCTTCGATTTCTTCGGGGCTGAGGGCGGCGGTGACATCGGCGTCGGCCAGCAGCTCTTCTTTAAAATCGGTGCGGTGTTCCCAGACCTTCAGCGCGTTACGCTGAACCATGGCGTACGCATCCTCGCGGCTGACACCGGCTTGGGTCAGCGCCAGAAGCACCCGCTGGCTCATGACCAGACCAGGGAATTTATTCATGTTTTCAAGCATGTTTTCGGGGAAGATCAACATCTTGTCGATCACACCGGTGAGACGGGCCAGCGCAAAATCCAGAGTGATCGTGGCGTCCGGCCCAATCATGCGTTCCACCGAGGAATGCGAGATATCACGTTCGTGCCACAGCGCCACGTTCTCCATCGCCGGGATTACCGCCGCACGCACCATGCGCGCCAGACCGGTCAGGTTCTCGGTCAGCACCGGGTTCTTCTTGTGCGGCATGGCCGACGAGCCCTTTTGACCCATCGAGAAGAACTCGGCCCCTTCCAGCACCTCGGTCCGTTGCATATGGCGGATTTCGATGGCGATGTTTTCGATGCTGCTGGCGATCACGCCCAGCGTCGCAAAGAAGGCCGCGTGACGGTCGCGCGGGATGACCTGCGTGCTGATCGGCTCGGGCACCAGCCCCAGCTTGTCGCAAACATGCTCTTCAACCGCGGGATCGATATTGGCGAAGGTGCCAACCGCGCCGCTGATTGCGCCAGTGGCAATTTCGGCCCGCGCGTCGCGCATGCGGGACAGGTTGCGGTCCATCTCGGCGTAAAAACGGGCGAAGGTCAGGCCCATGGTGGTGGGCTCGGCGTGGATGCCGTGGCTGCGGCCGATGCGAACAGTATCCTTGTGTTCGATCGCGCGGCGTTTCAGGGCGGCCAGCAGACCTTCGAGATCGGAGATCAGCAGGTCGGCGGCACGGGTCAATTGCACATTCAGGCAGGTGTCCAGCACGTCCGATGAAGTCATGCCCTGATGGACAAAGCGCGCCTCTTCGCTGCCGACATGCTCAGCCAGATGGGTCAGAAAGGCGATGACGTCGTGCTTGGTGACGGCCTCGATCTCATCAATACGCGCCACGTCGAATTCCACATCCTTGGCCTTCCACACGGCCTCAGCGTTTTCGCGCGGGATCACGCCCAGATCGGCCATCGCGTCGCAGGCATGGGCCTCAATCTCGTACCAGATGCGGAACTTGCTTTCGGGCGACCAGATGGCAACCATCTCGGGGCGGGAATAACGTGGAATCATTGGCGGCGGCACCTTATTGTGATTTGGCAGAGATCGATGCGGCGCGGTTTAAACCTGACCCGCCACAGGAACAAGGTGTGAGTGTGCATATGAGACGGTTTGCCCTGATTTTAGCGCTTTTCCCCGGTTTTCTGGCAGCGGAAGAGTTTCGACCGCTGAGCGGGGATGAGATTCAGCAGGCGTTGACCGGGCGCAAGCTGGGTTATGGCGCGGATGTCTGGCAGACATTTGATGCCTCAGGGGTGACCGACTATTTCTCGGGCGGTCCAAGCGCCGGACGTTGGGCGGTGCGGGGGGAGCAGTATTGCTCGGTCTGGCCGCCATCGTCGCTGTGGGCTTGCTATGATGTGCAGCGATCGGGCGATGTCATCCGGTTCATAGACAATCAGGGTGCTCGAACAGACGGTGCGTTTACGGAATGACCCTGCCGCAAACCCTGTCAGATTTCGAAGGACGCTGGTCCCTGACACGCACCATACGCGACGCGCGGGCAGGGCAGGTTGTGCAGGCCGATGGGGTCGCTCATCTGCACCGCACGGACGATGGGTTGATCTATGACGAAGAGGTCATCCTGCGCATCCCCGGACAGGCCGAGATGAAGGGCACCCGACGCTACCTGTGGCGCGGCGCGGGGGATCGGATCGCGGTTTACTTTGACGATGGGCGCTACTTTCACGGCCTGAAACTGGGAACGGATCGGGCCACTGACTATCATGATTGCGCCCCCGACAGCTATGATGCCGAGTATGATTTCTCGGGCTGGCCCCGCTGGAGCGTGCGCTGGATCGTCTCGGGGCCGCGTAAATCCTATGAAATGGACACGGAATTTGTTCTAAGATAGCGTAATCAACTTGAAGTGAGTGCCCTTAAAGGGCATTGCTTTCACAAAATTCCGTTCCGAATGGGGAGAAGTGAAAATGAATGCAAACGTACTGGCCAACGCCTTTGGCCCGCGCGAGGGCACTGCACTGCGCGTCAAGCAAGCGGCTCTGGTCGCACTGGGCATTGTTGTTCTGGCCGTTGCTGCGAAGATCAAAGTGCCGATGTGGCCTGTTCCGATTACGATGGGCACCTTTGCCGTTCTGACCATCGGCACAGCCTATGGTGCACGCCTTGGTCTGGTGACGATGCTGGGCTACCTGTTGGTCGGCGCGCTGGGCTTTGACGTGTTCGCGGGCTCTTCGGCCGAGAAATTTGGCCTGACCTACATGATGGGCGGCACCGGCGGTTACCTGGTGGGTTACCTGATGGCAACTGTCCTGCTGGGTGCGCTGGCAGCGCGTGGCTGGGACCGTTCGGTTGGCAAATTGGCGCTGGCGCTGGTTCTGGCAAACGTTTTGATCTATGTCCCCGGCCTGCTGTGGCTGGGTCAGCTGTATGGCTGGGACAAACCGATCCTGGAATGGGGTCTGACACCGTTCCTGCTGGGGGATGCGATCAAGCTGGCTCTGGCCGCGCTGCTGATCCCTGCAGTCTGGAAACTGATCGGTGACGCCCGGACCTGATTTCCGATAATTCTGTTCAGACAAACCCGCGCCCGGAGCGATCCCGGCGCGGGTTTTTTGTTGCAAGATGAATGAGATACTGGACAACACTGACCCAAACCGGGCAATCTGATGTCAAACAAATCATCAGGTTATTGAGATATGCGTATTTTATCTGGCCCAACCCTGGCGTCCTGCGCGGCGCTTTGGATTGGTGCAACCGCACCCGCCTTGGCTGAGACGCCGGTCACTTATACAGATGCAGGCCGTGTGCTTTTCAGCTTTGCGGTTCCGGACTTCTGGGCGGTGCGCACAGGCGGCCCGCGTGAGATTGAGGATACAGAGCTTGGCGATCTGCGCGCGGTGGCGCGGGTCATGGGGATCAAACCGGTCACGGATGACAATGTCTGGATGGGATTCGTTTCGCCCGCAGGGGTCGCGTCGATCGAGGGCGGGCTGCGGTATCTCGGCGATATCGACAAGTTCCTTGTTCAGGAACCGACTGTGACGGGTACGTCGGACACGCGCATCGGGGGACTGCCTGCCAAGGTGATCCGTGGCACCGGTACGCGTGACGGGCGCGGGATCAACTTTACCGCCACGGTTATCGACCTTCCCAATAACCGCGTCGCAGTGGTGGTCGCCATCCTGCGCGAAGGGGCCGATCCGGCGTATGTCGATGTTCTGAATGACGTTTTCACGTCGTTTCGGGCCCAGCGGTAAGGAAACATGCAGATGGTAACCAAACCTATCAAACGTCTGGTGCTTACTTTGGGCCTTGGTGCGGCAAGCTTTTCTTTGACGGCCTGTGACGGTGTCACGGTGGGTGTCGGGTACGGGTATGATCCGTTCTACGACTCGATGCTGTGGAACGACTATTACCACGATGTCGACGTGGATATTGACGTGGACCGCCCGGTGCGTCCCAGACCACCCGAAGGACGCCCCCCGGCGCGGCCAAATCCCCCTGTGGGCAAGCCGCCCGCGCGGCCAAAACCGCCGGTAGCGAAACCGCCCGCACGACCACGTCCTCCGGTCGCCCGACCCCCGGCGGCGCGTCCGCCGATCCATCGCCCGGCAGGACGCCCGCGCCGGTAAGGGGTCAGGTCAACAGCTCGGTTGTGATATGGGCAGATCCCTCAAGCGTTTTGTGAACCGGGCATTTGTCGGCGATTTCCAACAGCCGGTCCCGCTGTTCCTGATCCAGCGGACCCTCAAGGCGTATCTTGCGTCGGAACTGGTCGATTTTGCCCTCGCCGACAAGGCCAGCATCCTGCGCGTGGACCTTGTTGTGGCAGACATCCACGGTAACACCGGTCAGCGGCCATCTTTTGCGCCGGGCATACATGCGGATCGTCATTGATGTGCACGCGCCCAGTCCCGAAGAGACGAACCCATAAGGCGACATACCTTTGTCCGTGCCGCCGTAGGATTCAGGTTCATCCGCAACCGCGTGGTGACGGGGGCCGGATTGAATATCCTGCAGGAACCCTGCCGCATCCGCCTCGGTCACGCGCACGACACCTTCGGGTGCGCCCGGAGGCGGGGCCGGAGGGCACAGAGGGATATAGCGCCCGACCCAGGCCGCAATCACATCCGCCGCATATTCCGCGTCTGCGGCGCGCGTGATCAGATGATCGGCGTCGTCCAGTGTCACAAAGCTTTTGGGATGCTTGGCGGCCAGAAAGATCGTGCTGGCATTGTCGATGCTGACGGTCTCATCACGTGGTGCATGCAGGATCAGAAGCGCAGCCTTGAGATCGGCAATCGCAGGTGTCAGGGCGGATTCCGAGATATCGTCGACAAAAGCCTTGCCGATGCGGAAGGGACGACCGCCCAGCATCACCTCGGCCGAGCCCTCCTGCTCGATCTCGGGCAGTGCATCCGTGAAATGGTGCGACACGTGACCGGGATCGGCGGGCGCACCCAATGTCACCACGGCCTTTACGCTGGGGATGCCCGCGCGTGCGCGCAAAACGGCAGCTCCGCCCAGCGAGTGGCCGATCAGCAGCGACGGGGCCATGTCGCGGCCTGCCAGATACTGTGCAGCGGCAATCAGGTCATCGACATTTGACGTAAAGGTAGTGTTGGCAAACTCACCCCCCGAATGACCCAACCCGGTAAAGTCAAACCGCAGCACCGCAATGCCCATCGCTGCCAGTCGCGCAGCGACCCGGCGGGCGGCAGGAATATCCTTGGAGCAGGTAAAGCAGTGCGCAAACAACGCAGTAGACAGAACCGGCCCATCCGGCAGATCAAGGCGCGCAGCCAGTTGGTTGCCGTCGTGACCGGCAAAAGTAATGCGTTCGGTGGGCATAGCCATTCCTTACGTGTCGGGATGAGTGTAATAGTGTTTATTTCCGGCTGGTTGCTCAACCCCAATGTAGGATGCGTCACGGGAAGGTGAGTGGAAACTACACATTTTAATCAATGAGACCGCGAGTATAAATGTTCAAATTTGGTGATGAATACACACTCAAATATTCGTTTTAATTATTTTAATTCAGGCCCCATCTTGTCGTTATCACACCTGACAAGCCAAGGAGGCCCCAATGTCCCATACCGCATCCGCCCCGCGTGGCGTTGTTTTCCGCCCTGATCTGCTGATCATCATTGCCCTGACCGGAGTGCTTGGCTTTGCCCTGGGGCATGAATGGAAAATGGCAGCCCCGACCGAAATCGAGGCTGCCATTCCATCCGAAGACTGGCACGGGAATGTCCGGCGTTCAACCTGGCCGGACTAGGCCGCTTATTCCTGACCCATAAGTTGCGGGTCGAATGGATAGGTGGTGAGGTTCTCATACCCATCCTCGGTGATCAGAACCTGATCTTCCAGCTTAATCGAGAAGTCGCCGCCAACCTCGCCGACGGCGGCTTCGACACACAAAACCATGCCGGGTTCCAGCGCATAGTCGTACGATCCCGCAACCGCCTGATCCGGGTAGGCGACCAGCGGCCATTCATCACACAGACCAACACCGTGCATCAGGCAGCCATATTTCTGCGCCTGAAACTTGTCGTCCAGCTTATGCGCATTGGCGGTCAGTTCGGGGATGGTAACGCCGGGTTTCAGCATCTCCATGTTAGCCATGATATGTTCATGCGCGTGCTGCATGGCATAGACCATATCGGCGCGGGGCTTCTGATCCCCGATCCACCAGGTGCGCGAGATGTCGATGCAGATCCCGTATGAGCCGATCAGGTCGGTATCAAAGGCAATGATCTCATTTTGTTGCGTGATCCGTGGACCGCATTCCTGAAACCACGGGTTAGTGCGCTGACCCGAGGCCAGCAGGCGGGTTTCGATCCACTCACCACCGCGGCGGATGTTTTCAGCGTGCAGAACGGCCCAGATGTCATCTTCGGACGTCTTGCCGTCACCCACATTGGCGCGGGCGAACTTCTCCATCTCGGCAACGGCGGTTTCGCAGGCGTGGCTGGCGCAGCGCATGGCCAGAATTTCGTCCGGGCCTTTGATGGCGCGGGTCTTTTCGGTGACCTCTTCGCCCTCCATGATCTCGAACCCTTGCGCCTCAAGCGCGCGCAGGCCGTGCAGCATGATCTTGTCAACCGCCAGACGTTTGTTGCCGCCGCTATGCTCTTCGATCAGAACCCGCACTTCGTTCGAGAAGACATCGGCTGCCACGTCGACCTTGTCGCCCCGGTCGAAATAGAACAGGTCCGCGCCCGAGCGCTGTTCGCGCACCAGCGGGTTGAATGTCGACAGGAAGGGTGAGTTTTTATAGTCCCAGATAACCATGTAGCCGTCGGCACACAGCAGCACCGCGCGGAACGGGTTGTGGGTGTTCCACAGCTGCATATTGGTGCTGTCGGTGGCGTAGCGAATGTTGAGCGGGTCAAACATCAGCAACCCGCCATAGCCACGATCCACGATGGCCTGCGTCAGGCGCTTCCAACGGTGCTCGCGCATGCGGGCCAGATCGGGAAGGACCAGACCCGCGGCCTCCCATTCTGCAAAGGCCAGCTGGGTCGGACCGATTTCAATCCGGTCATTTTCATTCGGAGTACCGTCGCCAAGTGTCTCGCCCCTGGACGGGTCGATTTTGCGGGTGTCGCGGTAATGTTGATTCATAGTGGGTCTCCCTGCCTGAGCGGCAGAATGAAGAATCAGCGGCTGGTTGTCCCGAGAATATGCGACAGCGCGCCGGTCGTTTTCGACCCACGACGCCGCGGCGAAATGCTATGCATCCCTCATGAAGATTCTGCAGAAAACCATCCCCTATGATCCGCGAAACCCGCGCCCTTTGCCCGGCATCCAACCGGCCAATATGAAGGATTGGTTGCATCGCGATGACGCCTTTGCCGGTCAGATGCAAAGGCGCGAAGACATTCTGCGGGATCATCGCAAAGACGTTCTGGCAATGGATTCACAGGCTGAACCCGCCGCGCAGGAGCTGTTGGCGCTTGTGTTGGAGTGCGCCTATGGGGGTGCAACCGATCACGTGGCGCGGCCCGATGGTCGGCGCATTCAGATCGACCGGGATCAGCCGCTAGAGACGCTGTGCCTGCTGGTGCAAGAGGATTTCTGCATTCTTCAGAAACAAGGGGAGGAACATGTTCTGACCGGGGCAATCCTGTGCTTTCCAGCCAGTTGGCGTCTGTCGGAAAAATTCATGCGGCCGCTTATCGGCATACATGATCGGGTGGACAGTTATGACCCCAATGTCGCACGCCGTGTGCAACGTCTGTTCGACGGGATACAGCCGGGGCGCCCGCTGTGGCGATTCAATGCGCTGTGGTACGCGGATGCCGAACTGTATCAACCCCGCAGCGCCAGTGACCCGCGCGACATCAGCGACCCGCAAGCGACGCAGTTTATGCGCAGTGAGCGCCAAACCCTCGTGCGCTTGCCACACACACAGGCAGTGGTTTTTTCGATCCACACCTATGTCCTGGATGCCGAAGATCTGCCCAAAATGGAAAACCCCGCCTGATGGCGGGGCCTCCAAGGAGGGTCTTAGGGGTAAGTGCTACATGCCCAACACGCTGGCGACGCCGGCAAATGCTCCGCTTGTGCTGAGAGCGGAGATTGCAACAGTGTAGGCAAGTACCTGAGTGTTCAGGCGAAAATCTTCACCCTTTATCAGGTTCACAGCGGCCACAGAGACCGCGATGGGCACGGACACGCTGGCCACGGCACCGGTCAATCCCCAACTGGTCAGTCGCAGGATATCGCTGGGTTTGTCGTGGTCGAGGGGGCGCGTGCCTTCGTCCTCATCCTTAGGCTGCTCGATAGGTTCCGTCCGAAAAGCGATGCTGAGCAACTGCTCATCAGACAGCTGGATCGGCCGGGCTGCTGGTGCCAGCGCCCGTTTTTGTGCCTCATCCAGGTCTTCTGTTTCAGTGATGTCCAGCCCCGCGAAGGGGCCTGTCACTGCCTCGAAAATCTGTTTTCTGTCTCGTGGTTTTGAAGGCGTCAGCGTGTTGAACGCGCTCATGAATTGTTCGGTGGTCAGTACGGTGTTGGGCGACAGCCACTCAATACGACGCGTGGCGCAGATATCGACCATCCGGTACAGCATGACCACAAGCATCAGCTCGGAAATCTCGCTGTCATCCAACAGGGGAGAGACGGGAGAGATTGTGACGGTCAGTCGGTTTTTGGGCAGGGTGGCGACCTGCTTTTGCATGGTTTTCAGACCTGCGGCGCGATCCATGCGCTCAAACCGGTCGCCCGAGCCGGGAACCTGCGTGTCAAGGGTCAGGCGAACCAGGTACTGGCTGCAGACAATGCTGGCTTCGGTGTCGCTCAGCATGCTTTTGCGTTCGACCAGATGCCCGTAATCCTGCAGGGTCGCGGCTACGATGCTGCCGAACCGTTCGATTTCGCCATCGGTTTCACCGTCGAACTGAAGACCACCATGATAGTTGTGCTTCGGGCTCACTGCGCTGTCCTTTGTCGTAGCTTGTCTGAGAAACAGGTTAACGACCGAGTTGGGGCAGATTTTGGCGAAAATGGAAAAAAATCAAAAATCGAAGGGATTGATTACACTATGGAAACCTAGACATTTTAGGGGCCACTTAATGTCTGTGGCAGAAATGTGTCGGTATTGAGGTCCATTGCCGCCGAAAACTGGCGTAGATCAGCCGTCGATTCGGGTTGCCATAATCGCAATGGACTGCTGGTAGACCGTGGCGGCATTCCATTCCTGAATAACCGTGAAATTCGGTTGCCCGGGCTGATAGCCACGGCCCGGTTTCCAGCCTTTTTGCCGCAGAAAATTGGCGGTTGAGGCCAGCGCGTCCGTCATGTTGTAGAAATCCACCTGACCGTCGCCCGTAGCATCGACGCCAAAGGCCAGCGCATTGCCGGGCAGGAACTGAGTATGCCCCAATTCTCCATGCTTGGCCCCCTTGGTTGCGGTCGTAATGCTGCCTTGATCCACCAGTTTCAACGCCCCGATGGCATGGGGGATAAAGAACTCGGATCGGCGACAATCATAGGCCAGAGTGGTTATTGCTGACACAACCTGACTGTCGCCCATGAAGTTCCCAAAGCCGGTTTCCATTCCGTGGATCGCAATCAGAATCCCGCTTGGCACTCCATATTGACGCTCAAGCGCGGCGTAGAATTGCGGGTTGCGCGCCTTACGCTTGCGCCCCTGCGCGACGATCGTGTCGGCCCCGCGCACACGCATGAATTTGTCTAGCGAGTACTTGAAGCTCTTCTGATTACGGTCCGCTGCAATGGTGCGGGTGGCATATTGCGTCTGCGCCAGCGCCTGCAGTCCCTTTTTCTTAACACCCGCCCGTCGCGCCTGTTTCGCGAAATCCTGTTTCCAAGCTTCAAACCCGCTGCTGGTGTTTCCGCAGGGGGCGGCGGCTGCAAGTGTCGGCAGGGAAAAGGCAAGGATCAGTGCAAAACGTAACATCGGTGAAATCCGTTCAAATGAACTGCTGGAATCAGGGTACGCCGCATCCCACAATGTTCAAAGCCGTTAATACAGATCCAGTTCGCCCGTCCCTTTCAGGCTTTCGAACCATTCGTCCGGCGTTTTGTTGATCTTGGCATGCTTGACCATCATCGCATTCATGTTCGGCAGCTGTGATGAGTCTGGCCATGCGTCCGGTTGCCAAAGGTTTGCGCGGATGACGCATTTTGGACAATGGGCAAAGACCGTGTCGACCCGAACCAGCAGGGCCAGTTTGGGCGCGTGTTTCTGGATTGCCATTTCGTTCAACAGTTTCGGATCAGCGCAGATCCGGGCGGTTCCGCGAATGCGCAGGGTCTCCATCTTGCCTGGAACGAAAAAGATCAGACTGACGCGGGGGTCCTCAAGGACGTTGTGAAACGTATCGACACGCTTGTTTCCGGGCCGATCCGGAATCGCGATCAGCGTGTCCGAGAGCACCTCAACAAACCCTGCCGGGTCGCCGCGCGGCGAGATGTCCAGGTGGCCGCCGGGATTGGCCGAGGCGATCAGGCAAAAGGGCGAAGCAGCGATGAAGTCGCGGCACATCTGATCCAGCGCAGGCAGTTCCTTGGCGATGATTTGGGGCAGGGGCGCGCCGGTGAGACGTTCCAGGTCTTCGGCGGTGGTCACGAAGTTCGAGAATTCTGTGTCCATGCGATCTCCTCCTGAGGTTAACTGTGGAAGATCGGTCCGAACGAAACAAGGGCGCCCGATTGGGCGCCCTAGAAAGAATTTTCGTCGAAAATTCTTGGATCAGCAGCTGTAGTACATGCCGTATTCTACAGGGTGCGGCGTGTGCTCGTAGGTTTCGACCTCTTCCATCTTCAGCGCAATGTAGCCGTCGATCTGGTCTTTGGTGAACACGTCGCCCTGCAGCAGGAAGTCGTGATCGGATGCCAGAGCTTCCAGAGCTTCGCGCAGCGAACCACATACGGTCGGGATGTCGGCCAGTTCTTCGGCCGGCAGATCGTACAGGTTCTTGTCCATGGCTTCGCCCGGATCGATCTTGTTCTTGATGCCGTCCAGACCAGCCATCAGCAGAGCTGCAAACGCCAGGTAGGGGTTCGCTGCCGGATCGGGGAAGCGGGCCTCAACGCGCTTGGCTTTCGGGCTTTCGGTCCACGGAATACGGACACAACCCGAACGGTTACGGGCCGAATAGGCGCGCAGAACAGGGGCTTCGAAACCCGGGATCAGACGCTTATAGCTGTTGGTCGACGGGTTGGTGAAGGCGTTCAGGGTCTTGGCGTGCTTCAGGATGCCGCCAATGAAGTAGATCGCTTCGTCCGACAGGTCGGCATATTTGTCGCCAGCGAACAGCGGCTTGCCGTCTTTCCAGATCGACATGTTTACGTGCATGCCGGTGCCGTTGTCACCCGCGATCGGCTTCGGCATGAAGGTGGCCGATTTGCCGTAGGCGTGGGCAACGTTGTGGATGACGTACTTGTACTTCTGCAGCTCGTCGGCCTGTTTGGTCAGGCTGTCAAAGATCAGGCCCAGCTCGTGCTGACAAGATGCAACCTCGTGGTGGTGCTTGTCGACCTTCATGCCCAGACGCTTCATGGTCGACAGCATTTCCGAACGCAGGTCCTGCGCTTCGTCAACGGGGTTCACCGGGAAGTAGCCACCCTTGACGCCCGGACGATGGCCCATGTTGCCCATCTCGTATTCGGTGTCGGTGTTCCACGACGCGTCGGTTGCGTCAACTTCGTAGGATACCTTGTTGATGCTGTTCGAGAAGCGGACGTCGTCAAACAGGAAGAACTCAGCCTCGGGGCCCATGTAGGCAACGTCGCCGATGCCGGATGCCTTCAGGTAGGCTTCGGCTTTCTGCGCCGTACCGCGCGGGTCACGCTCATAGGCTTCGCCAGTGTCGGGCTCAACGATCGAGCAGTGCAGGCAGATGGTTTTCTCTGCATAGAACGGATCGACATAAGCGCTTTCGGTGTCGGGCATCAGTTTCATGTCTGAGGCTTCGATCGACTTCCAGCCTGCGATCGACGAGCCGTCGAACATGAAGCCTTCTTCCAGGAAGTCTTCGTCAACCTGATCAGACATGATGGTGACGTGCTGAAGCTTGCCGCGCGGGTCGGTGAAGCGGATGTCGACGTATTCCGCGTCTTCGTCGCGGATCAGCTGAAGAACTGCGTCCTTGCTCATACTCTCTATTCCTCTACTTGGAGTGTTCGATTACAGCGCGTCCGAGCCGGTTTCACCGGTCCGAATGCGAATGGCTTGTTCAACGGGCGACACAAAGATTTTGCCGTCGCCGATTTTGTCGGTTTTCGCGGCCGAAACGATGGCCTCGATTGCGGCGTCGACCTGATCGTCATCCAGAACGACCTCGACCTTTACCTTGGGCAGAAAGTCGACGACATATTCCGCGCCGCGATAGAGTTCCGTGTGGCCTTTCTGACGGCCAAACCCTTTGACCTCGATCACGCTGAGGCCCTGGACACCCACGTCCTGCAGCGCCTCTTTCACTTCGTCCAGTTTGAACGGTTTGATGATCGCTTCGATCTTCTTCATCCCGGGCTCCTATAACACTTGTCAGGGTCGGACTGATCACGTCTAAGATCGGCGGGCAATCTGATAGCGAAAACCGAGGCAGGCGCGTGCCGAGAAAAGAGGCGTTGGATTAAATTTTGACCGACTTGCATAAAAAGTAATCAGAATTGAATCGCGAGGGGATTTGAGATGACGGAATTGCTGACAGCCGCGCAAATGCGGGCCATCGAACAGGCCGCGATTGAGTCCGGTGAGGTAACCGGGCTGGAGCTGATGGAGCGGGCCGGGCGCGGCGTTGTCGATGCGATCTATGAGGAGTGGCCCGAGTTCAAGGATCGAGGGGCCAGCCCCTCGAACTCCCCGGGATATTTGGGGCCAGATGAAGGGGATCCGCTGCGCGCTGTGGTGCTGTGCGGGCCGGGGAATAATGGTGGGGATGGGTTTGTTGTTGCGCGCCTGTTGCTTGGGCTGGGGTGGCAGGTTGAGGTTTTTCTGTATGGAGATGCAGAAAAGCTGCCGCCGGATGCGCGGGTGAATTATGAGCGGTGGGTGGAGTTGGGGAGTGTGCTGCCGTTGCCTGAAGGGATGTGGTTGCCACGCTGCGATTTGCATGTTGATGCGCTGTTTGGCACTGGTTTGACACGTCCGATTTCCCATGCTGTTTCATATTCCCTTTCCTATTTGCACAAACGCCACCCGCACTTTGTTTCTGTTGCCGTCGATATTTCTTCCGGCCTGTGTTCCGACAGCGGACGTCCTATCGGAATTTCTGGCAAGGCGGATTTGACGGTCACCTTTCACAGGGCAAAGAGAGGTCATTTCTTGGCGGAAGGTATTGCGCGTAGTGGTAAGATAAGGATCGTAGATATTGGCTTGCCGACAAAAAAGTTTTGCACGACCGAGGATTTAGTGGCTTCAATAAACGATCCAGCGCGCGCGATCATGGGGCCTGATGAAATTGAAAAACTCAATATAGAAGCAGCGCGAGAGTTCGGGTCAAAGGTAAGGCTGGCGGTGCCAGTACATTCTTTGGAGAAATCTGAGCCGCAACACAAATACTCCCACGGCCACGCTCTCATCCTCTCGGGCGGTCCGGCCAAGACCGGCGCGGCGCGGTTGGCGGCGCGGGGGGCTTTGCGGATTGGGGCAGGGCTGGTGACGCTGGGGGTGCCTCCGTCGGCGCAGATGGAGGTGGTGGCGCAGGTGACCGCCATCATGGTGCAGCGGGTTGATGGGGCCGAGGGGCTTGCGGATGTGCTGGGCGATGAGCGGCTGAATGCGCTGTGTCTGGGGCCTGGACTGGGCATAGAGCGCGCGCGGGAGTTGGTGCCGGTGGCGCTGCAGGCCAAGCGGGCGACCGTGTTGGACGCCGATGCGCTGACGGCGTTTGGGGATGATCCAGAAGCCTTGTTCCAGCAGCTTCATGAGGCGTGTGTTCTGACCCCGCATGGGGGCGAATTTGCGCGCCTCTTTCCTGATATTGCCGAGAAATTGGCGGCTATTCCGACCAAAGGACCAGCTTATTCCAAGGTGGATGCGACGCGTGAGGCCGCAAAACGGGCAGGCTGTGTGGTGCTTTTCAAGGGGCCGGACACGGTCATCGCCGCCCCAAATGGGATGTGCGCGATCAACGCGGCCTGCTATGAGCGGTCCGCCCCGTGGCTGGCTACGGCAGGATCCGGCGATGTGCTGGCCGGGTTCATCACGGGATTGCTGGCGCGCGGGTTTAGCCCGATGCAGGCGGCAGAGACGGGGGCCTGGCTGCATGTGGAATGTGCGCTGCAATTCGGGCCGGGGCTGATCGCCGAGGATTTGCCTGAGCAATTGCCCAGTGTTTTTACAAAACTGAATATATGATTTTATAGGCGATTCTTGGCCGACTTGCGACCTCTTCGGCGGCAATTGGCCGAGCGGTTGGCGCGGGTGGAGCAACGAGTGTTTGCCACCGACCCAACACCACGCCAGACTTTGCTTGGAGGGGAACTCCGACTGCGGCAGTGCTGCGGATAATTTGTTGAAAAAAATGAAATTACGTCCGGCTTTCTACCGGCCAAACAACGGCGTCTTTTCCATTTGCCAAAGCGCGTCGGGGTGCGGAACCCCGGGATCGGACGGCCATAAACCGAGGGTCGAAAGCCGGGTCTTTCAAGGTGAGTGAAATGACCCAGAACCTTAAACTGACTTCATCCCTGGCGGCCCTGGCCGCGTCCATGGCCATTCCCGCCGCGGCTGAGCTGAAATATGAGAACAACAGCGGCGGCTATGTTGAACTTTATGGACAGTTGGACCCGGTTATCGTGTCTGTCGATGATGGCGAAGAAACCGAAACGCGATTGCTGGACAACGATCTGTCCAACAGCCGCGTGGGTCTGCGTCTGATGCAGCCTTATGGCAGCAATGAGTTCATGTTCCGCTTTGAGACGGGGTTGGGTCTTCCGGGGACCGGAACAGCCAATCAGGACGGAACCAACACCAATGGCTGGACCCGTGAAGATATCCGGCATGTCGATTTCTCTTTGAAAGGGGGATATGGCAAGTTTTCGGCCGGGCAGGGGAGTATGGCCTCGGATGGGGCAGCCGAGACGGACCTGTCTTATGTCGGAACGGCGCTCTATTCCTTTACCAATGATGAAAACGGGGCCTTTTTCTATCGCGGCCCCGACGGCGTTCTGAGTGACATCACCGTGGGCGATTCCTCAAGCAACTTTGACGGCAGCCGCAGGGGCCGCATCCGCTATGACACGCCCGATTTCAACGGGTTTTCGGGGTCGATCGCCTATGGTCAGAACATCCTGTCGAGCAGCGATGACGATGATTACTACGACATTGCGGTTTACTACCGGAATACCTTTGCAAATGGCGTCGCCTTTGCGGCCAGCGCGGCCTATGCGGTGCGCGACTTCGATGACGGCTCGGGCGAGCGGCGGGATGTGATCGGCTCAGCCTCGGTCCTGTTGCCCAGCGGGTTCAGCTTTACGGCGGCTTTGGGCGCGCGTGACGATACGGCGGCGGGGGCCAGTGATCCGGATTATTGGTACACAAAACTGGCCTATGAGGGCGATTGGGTGTCCTGGGGGAAAACCGGAATCGGTATCGATTACTTTGACGGAGCGGATTTCGAGAACGACGGATCCAGCACGAAATCCTGGGGGATTGCGGTTGTCCAGCGGATCGACAGCATCAACACCGATGCCTATCTGAAATACCGCAATCACGACTTTGACGACATGGTCGATTTCGACAAGAACGAAGCCTGGGTGCTGGGCGCGCGTTGGAAGTTCTGATCTAGGGATTGGGGTCATGGGGCGCCCTGGGCCTGTCCGGGGTGCTTTTTTGTTCAAAACACCGGCAAAACAAGACTGATCCGGGCTTTGCCCTCTTGCACGCGGGCGGCTGGGCAAATAGAAGGCGTCAAATTTGCCCGGCGCGCCGTTTTGCGCGCCCCGAATCCTATGGGGACTACCATAATGCAGGTTACCGAGACGCTGAACGAAGGTCTGAAACGCGGCTATAACATCGTCGTTTCCGCGGCTGAGCTGGACGACAAAGTGAATGAAAAGCTGGTTGAAGCGCAGCCTGAGATTGAGATGAAGGGCTTCCGCAAAGGCAAGGTGCCGATGGCGCTGCTGAAAAAGCAGTTCGGCCAGCGTCTGCTGGGCGAAGCGATGCAGGAAAGCATCGACGGCGCGATGAACCAGCACTTTGAAGACAGCGGCGACCGTCCGGCGCTGCAGCCGCAGGTCAAGATGACCAACGAAGACTGGAAAGAAGGCGACGACGTCCATGTCGAGATGTCCTATGAGGCACTGCCTGCGATCCCCGAAGTTGACCTGAAATCGGTCGAGTTGGAAAAGCTGGTTGTCAAAGCGGATGACGCAGCCATCGACGAGGCGCTGAACAACCTGGCCGAAACCGCACAGGATTTCAAAGCGCGCCGCAAGGGTTCCAAGGCGAAAGACGGCGATCAGATCGTGTTCGATTTTGTCGGCAAGGTTGACGGCGAAGAGTTCGAAGGCGGTGCAGCCGAGGATTATCCGCTGGTTCTGGGCTCCAACAGCTTTATCCCCGGTTTCGAGGATCAGCTGGTTGGCGTGAAAGCCGAGGAAGAAAAAGACGTCACCGTCACCTTCCCCGAAGAATACGGTGCCGCGCATCTGGCCGGTAAAGAAGCCGTTTTCACCTGCACCGTGAAAGAAGTGAAAGAGCCCGTCGCCGCCGAGATCAACGACGAGCTGGCAACCAAGTTTGGCGCCGAGGATCTGGACGGTCTGAAAGGTCAGATCGCCGAGCGTCTGGAAGCCGAATATAACGGTGCGTCGCGTGCAGTCATGAAGCGCGCCCTGCTGGACGTTCTGGACGAGAAAGTGTCGTTCGAGCTGCCGCCGTCGCTGGTTGAAGCCGAAGCCAAGCAGATCGCACACCAGCTGTGGCACGAGGAAAACCCCGAGGTTGAAGGCCACGATCACGATCCGATCGAGCCGACCGACGAGCACAACAAACTGGCCGAGCGCCGCGTGCGTCTGGGCCTGTTGCTGGCCGAGCTGGGCCAGAAGGCCGAGGTTGAAGTGACCGACGCCGAGATGACTCAGGCGATCATGAACCAGGCCCGTCAGTACCCGGGTCAGGAGCGTCAATTCTTTGAATTCGTGCAGCAGAACGCTCAGATGCAGCAGCAGCTGCGTGCGCCGATCTTTGAAGACAAAGTCATCGACTACATCGTCGAGCTGGCACAGGTTGCAGACAAAGAAGTCAGCAAAGACGACCTGCAAAAAGCCGTTGAGGCACTGGAAGAGGAATAATCCTCTTCTGCCCATGACCCATGGGCACAAAAAAGCGGAGCCGTCTGACAATCAGACGGCTCCGGTGGGTGGCTTTTGAACTTATGAGGTGAGGGGGTCAGGCCTCATGAGCAAAAGCACGGGGGGTACTTAACAGAGCGAATTTCTGCTCTGGCGTGAAGCGATCCGAGAGCGCTTCGATCAATTTCAGCACATCGTTGACCTCTTCCTGCGTTCTGGCGGAATGCATCTGTTCAACGAAGTATTTTTCAAGTTCGGTCAGTGGTTGGTGATCGACATTTGCCGGCGTCTCGACCTCTGTGCCTGCAAAGCGTTCCAGCGCCTGCTCTTCGGTCAGGAAGACGTCATGCTCGATCCCGGCATAATCGCGAATGCCTGCGATACGTTCATCCGAGCAGTCCATCAGCGCGGCCATGGCCACCACTTTGCCCATCGGTTTTGCCGTGCCCAAGTAGTCATAGGGCGCATTGCCTGATCGTTGCAGGACACGGTTCATGATCGGATCGATCACGGCGATCGAATCCAGAACACCGGCGGCCTTGGCATATTCGAATGATCCGATCATCACCTCACTGGTGACATAGGATACAGAGTTCTTGCCACGACCGCGGCCAAGCTTCTTGGTGTCGACGCAAAAGCGGGTCGCTTCCCAAATCTGCGCGCTGCGCAGCGGTGGTTCCCCGTCCAAGATCGAATGAAAGACGTCGGACAACATGTGCGGCCCCGTTGTCTGCAGCAGGCGCATGCACCCAACGACGTCCCCTTCGTCGCTGATGCTGACCACATGTGCAGGATTCAGGTCGTCAAACATGTCGCGCTCGCGACCGTCCTGAATATTCACTTCCCATCCCAAACGATCCCCGAACACGCGCGCGCGGAGTTGATACATTTCGTCCAAGACGTCTTTAAACTTATGTTGGTTGATACCATCAATTACGATGATCATTTCCATCCCCCTACAGTCTGGTTACCGTGAACCCAGAGTTAACCAACTCGTGAATTGAGACTATTGGGGGTTTCCCGTAATTTTGCGGTTTTTTTGCTTACCCGGGGGCGATTAACCCTAGACCAATGGCCCGGCCAATGGCCTGAGGTGTGGTCAATGCACCGAGTTTTTCCCGCCCGGAACGCACATGTACTTCAACCGTGCGGTGGGAAATGGACAAAATGTCGCCGATATCCTGCTGAGATTTACCCTCGGCCACCCATTGCAGGATCTCTTTTTCGCGGGTCGAAAGCGAGGGCAGATACAGCGCCTTTGCAAGAACGCCGGACTGCATAACCGTATCATGCGCATTCACGGCCGCCATTTGCAGATCGCCCATGACGTGCTTTTTGAGCTTTTCCCACTCAGCGTCTGAACAATCGCGCGTCACGCTGAGGATACCGCATTCCCCATAGGGCCCGCGAACCGGAACCGTCAGACCACGCGGCGTGATCCCGAAATCATGGGCGTCGCGGAACACCGCATTGAATTTCTCGTCATGGTTAAAGCGGCTCCAATCTACCGGAGCGATACTGAGCACTGACTGATAGATCGTAGGATCGAAATGGTGAAAGCCCTGGCTGCCGTAATGAATCTTCCATTCATCGGGATAGTTGGCATAGCCCTGCACATCACCTTTGACAGGATTCATGGTGGCGTAAGACGCGTAGTCAAAGCCAAGTTCCTCGCAGACCGAGTTGATTATGTCAGCGGTCGACTTCTCCTGTTGGTCGAGCGCGGCCAAGTCTATGAGTTTCACCTGTCCAACCCTTATATGGCTCCCTTCATCCCCAAGAGCGCCAAGCCTGTTCGCATTTCGTACTACGTTGCGTTAACTTATACGCTGAATTCAAGGCAATAGTTCAATTCACGCATACATATTGCGTACTTCGCGCAACAGAACCTGTCGAATTTGGTCCATTTCGGCGGAATTCCTCTCACTTTGACGCTAAATCGCGTCGAAAGTCCATGGTTTTTGCGTTTTGCGATCGCGCGTCATTCGGGGACAAGACCAGTTTCTACCAGCATGCCGCGTGCTTTTGCTTCGGGCCAATAACCTTTGGCATAGAGGAAAATAGCGCGTTGTTGATCTCCGTCAGACAACAGCCAAGCGCCGCGCAGGTATTTCCCGGCAAATTCCAGGTTCGTGTCTGCGTCCAGAAGACCTTGCGGGTTTCCGGTGTATCCCATCGAGCGCGCCGTGGCGGGCAGGATCTGCAGCAAGCCGTAATAAGGGCGGTTTACGGCCCATGGGCGGTGTGTGCTTTCCCGGATGGCCAGCTTGTGGACCAATTCCCGCGGCACCTCATAGTGATCGGCCCATTTGTTGATCGAGGCCCGCAGTTCGGGGGTTTCGTTGGGATAGAGCGGGGGATCAAACGCGGCTTGGGTCGGTGTGTCCGGGCCACCGCATGCGGCAAAGGGGATTAGCAGCAACATGGCCAGAACGCTGCGGCGCAGGAAGGATGTCATCTATATACTCCGGTCGTCTGGGTGCGATGATAGAAGGCGAAAACGCACCGGCAAGCCTAGGTGTGAAATCTGGCTGAATTTTGCCCGTTCTGCGTGTGCAACGAAAAAAGGCCGCACGAGTCGCGCGGCCTTTTCTTGTTCAAATCAGCCAGATCAGGCTTTGGCTTCGTCTTCTTCCGCAGCCGGTGCGTCTTCGGCAACCAGGTCGTCGTCGTCGGACGCAGCCGAACCGATATCGTCGAACAGTTCGGCGATTTCGAATTCTGCAGCTGCTTCTTCTTCAGCGGCCAGTTCCTGGATGGATTTGCCCGACGCCTGCAGTTCGGCTTCTTCTTCCGAACGGGCGACGTTCATCTGGATTTCAACTTCAACCTCGGGGTGAAGTTTAACCGCCAGCGAGTGCAGACCCAGTTCCTTGATCGGAGCGATCAGGGCAATCTGTTTTTTGTCGACGGTGAAACCAGCCTCGGTTGCGGCATCTGCGGCGTCACGCGGTGTGACCGAACCGTACAGAGCACCGGCGTCCGATGCCGAGCGAATCACGATGAACTGCTGACCGTCCAGCTTTTCAGCCAGAGCTTCAGCTTCTTTCTTGGTTTCCAGGTTGCGGGCTTCCAGCTGCGCTTTCTGGGCTTCGAACGACGCGATGTTGGCGTTCGAGGCGCTCAGGGCTTTGCCCTGGGGCAGCAGGAAGTTGCGGGCGTAGCCGGGCTTGACGTCAACGACGTCGCCCATCTGACCCAGTTTCGCAACGCGTTCCAGCAGGATAACTTGCATGTCAGTCTCTCCTTACTTCACAGCGTAGGGCAGCAGGGCGAGGAAGCGGGCGCGCTTGATAGCACGGGCCAGTTCACGCTGCTTTTTCGCCGAAACGGCGGTGATGCGCGAGGGAACGATCTTGCCACGCTCAGAGATGTAGCGCTGCAGCAGACGGGTGTCTTTATAGTCGATCTTCGGCGCGTTATCGCCCGAGAACGGGCAGACCTTGCGGCGGCGGAAAAATGGTTTTGCGGCCATGGTTTATGTCCTTTCGTCAGGCGTTGATCAGCGGCGCTCGCGGCGGCCTTCGCGCTCATCGCGCTTCTGCATCTGGACCGAGGGGCCCTCGGCATGCTCGTCGACCTTGATGGTCAGAACGCGCATAACGTCGTCATGCAGGCGCATCAGGCGTTCCATTTCCTGAACGGCGCCAGCGGGGGCGTCGGTCTTCAGGAAGGCATAGTGGCCTTTGCGGTTCTTGTTGATCTTGTAAGCCATCGTCTTGACGCCCCAGTACTCGCTTTCGACGACGTTGCCGCCGTTGTCAGCCAGAACGGTGCCGAAATGTTCGACAAGGCTTTCTGCCTGCGCGTTGGACAGGTCCTGACGCGCGATCATTACATGCTCATACAGTGGCATGTGCACTCCTGTTTATATCAAGGCGCATTTCATAGGCGGGGCCATCTGGTCCTTCGCGACCCTGCCACGAGAGGCTGCGCGATTCATACGATGTGCGAAGGATGGCCCCGTATACACGTTTATGGGGGCAGGGCAAGTCCCGTCACATATGCCTTGGTGAAGTCGTGCTATTTCCACTGCACCGCCCAATTCCTGACGCTTTTCGGCTCAAAGTTGTTTTCAATACCGGGGACTAGCCGGACAGCCAGATCCCACACGGACAACCTGAAAACCAGGGTGAGAGATATGACCGCGACGAACACGAATACATTCGAAGATTCCGCAAATGCAGCCGGCTATGACAAGGCCGTACCTGTCTTGATCGCATTCGAGGCGAATTGGAAGGTTCGCATGGTTCTGGCCCGCGTTTTGGGTGCCTTTCTGATCGTCATGGCCTTTTCGATGTGGCTGGTGGCCGGTTCCACAATGGCTGCCGAAGTCTGGCCAATCAAACTGGCGGCGTCGCTGGTGTTCCTGCTGATCGGTGTTAGCCTTCTGACGATTCAAATTTTGGATGCGCGCCCCGACGCTTATTTTGATCCGATCCGCCGCGAGGTGCGCGTGCTGCAAAAGAACGAAAACGGCCGCCCTCAAACGGTTCTGCGCCGCAGCTATGATACGCTGGGCGGAGCACGCTTCGAGGAAGATCAGGTTGAGCTGTTCGACGTGGATGGCAGCCTGCTGATGAAGCTGCCGCTGCAGTCGGCGGATATCAGCCGAGCGCTGAAAGGCCAGTTGAGCGGAAGTGTAACAATCTTCGCCTGAATTTTATTCTGTTCATATAGGAACAGAAGTTGTGAGCGAATAATACTTGTGTGCTGCCCTCGGGCAGCACATTTTCGTTATTGAGCAACCCAAGCGGTTTGCATCCACAAAATTGCGGAGTTTGTCATGAAATCCACCCTTCTTGCTGTTGCACTGGCCGTCACGGCAACTTCGGCGTTTGCCAGCGCCGAGAAATACGTTCTGGACCCCAGCCACAGCCAGGTCATCTTCAACTATAACCACCTTGGTTTTTCGACCACCTACGGCATGTTCTCGGGCTTTGAAGGCGAGATCATGTTCGACCAGGAAAACCCGGCAGATTCGAGCGTCAGTGTCTCGATGCCCGTGATCGAGATGTTCACCGGCTGGCAGCCGCGCGAAGATCACTTTATGACCGAAGACTTCTTTGGCGCCTCCGAGGGCGATCTGGTTACGTTCAACTCGACCAGCATCGAAGTTACCGGTGAAAACACCGCCAACATCACCGGCGATCTGACCATGAACGGTGTGACCAAATCTGTTGTTCTGGACGCCAAGCTGAACCAGGTGGGCGAACATCCGATGGCGGGCAAGCCCTGGGCCGGTTTCGATGCGACCACCACCCTGATCCGCAGCGATTTCGATCTGGGTCAATTCGCCCCCTTCGTCAGCGACGAGGTTGAGGTGCGTATTTCGGTCGAAGCGCAAAAAGCCGACTAAACCGATCCAATCGACCCAAACCGAAACCGCCGGGGTAGAACCCGGCGGTTTTCTTATGCGCCACGCTCGGCGGTCAGTTGGACGTCGACGGTTACCCCAAACCCCAAGGACGCCTCGGTTGGTTGGGAAGTGCCGACCTCGAAATCCATCCGGTTCAGGTCCAGTTGGCCGGACATGGTTGCGGTGTTGTCCTGCAGGTCAAGGGTGAAGGGCAAAACCACGTCCAAAGATTTGTCGCGGATCGTCAGCGGGCCGCGCGCTTCGTATCCGGTGTCTGTTTTGTAGATGTCAGCCTTGAACTGCGCGGTCGGAAATTGCGCGCTGTCAAAGAAATCGGCACCCATGGCCTGATCTGTCACCGTTCCAAGGCTGAGCGACGCGATGGCAATCGTGACGTCGACCGAACCCGCCAGACCCGGCTCGGCAGGGTCTTCAAAGGCGATTGCGGCGGTCCAGTCGGCAAAGCTGCCGGTCACAGGGCTGCCCAATTGGGAAATGGTGATGGACAGGGTGCCGTCCTGAACGGCCCAGTCCGACTGAACCTCGGTCAACTCGGCGGTGTCGGTCGCGGCGGCAGAGTGGTCAGACAACAGGCCAATCGACCACCCGCCAATCAAAACCGCGCCCCACACGGCAAGCGCCGCAACGGCGGGCACGGCTGAATGATGTTGCGCCGGAGGTTCAGGCGCATCCGACGGTCCGGGCAGCATGCGGCGCAGGGTGCTGTCCTTATCGATCACGTGGTGTTTCAGTGCTCCGGCGATATGCAAAGCCAGCGAACCGGCCAGAACCCAGATGAACAGCCAATGCAGATTGGCGGTCAGCTCGGCCAGAAAAGCGGATTTGGGAACAAAAGGCAGGTTTTGCCCAAAGGGCCACAGGATCGGTGCAAACCCTTCGGCAGCTGCGTGGTGCACCCAGCCCGTCAGCGGCACCAGCACCAATGAGGCATACAGCATCCAGTGCACGGTTTCGGCGGCAAAGGCTTCGGGTTTGTTTTCCGCATTCAGCAGGCCGGGTTTGGTTTGTGTGGCAGCCCACAGGATGCGGGCAAGGGCCACAAAGAACACCGTGACGCCCACTGTTTTATGCAGCGAGAACAGGCGAGCGGCGCGTGCGATGTCCTCTTCATTGGTCGGGATCGTAGGATCATAGATCGCGTGGGCGAGGTTATTGGCGAACCATCCCAGCGGAATCGCGGTAAAGATCAACAGGGCCGTCAGCCAGTGAAACGTCTTGGTTACGCTGCCATAGCTGGAAAACGTATTGGTAGAAGGCATAGGTTGCTCCGGGGCTGGGGTCGCTGGTTCCAACCTAAAGCCATGGGGTCAGGACACAATAGCGGGATGCGCACAGCTCAGGTGCCTGTGTGCAGAGGTGAGGCAGTGCTTGTGCCGCGCGCACACTCGGTTTACACCCCCCGGCAACCTAACGTCATCCAAGAGGTCGCAATGACACGCGCATTCGTTTTTCCGGGGCAGGGTGCCCAAACCATCGGGATGGGCAAGGCTTTGGCCGAGGCTTATCCGGCTGCGAAAGCTGTGTTCGACGAGGTCGATGAAGCCCTTGGGGAAAAGCTGAGCGATCTGATCTGGGACGGCGATATTGCCGATCTGACGCTGACGCAGAATGCGCAGCCTGCACTGATGGCCACGTCAATCGCTGCCATGCGCGCGCTTGAGGCCGAGGGCGTCTCGATCACGGACGCCGCTTTTGTGGCTGGGCATTCGCTGGGTGAATACTCGGCCTTGGCCGCTGCGGGGGCCTTGTCTGTTGCGGACACTGCGCGCCTGCTGCGCACCCGGGGTCAGGCCATGCAAAGCGCCGTGCCCGTGGGTGAAGGCGCGATGGCCGCTATTCTGGGTCTGGATCTGGACGCTGTGCGCGCGGTGGCAGAAGAGGCCGCGCAGGGCGATGTCTGTCAGGCGGCAAATGACAATGACCCAACTCAGGTTGTTGTGTCGGGCGCAAAGGCCGCTGTCGAGCGCGCCGCCGAGATCGCCAAGGAAAAAGGGGCCAAACGCGCGGTGATGTTGCCGGTCAGCGCCCCCTTCCATTGCGCCCTGATGCAGCCTGCAGCTGATGTTATGGCAGAGGCTTTGGCCAGTGTGCAAATTCAGGCCCCTGCCGTACCTCTGGTGGCCAATGTGCGGGCCGAGGCAGTAAACGATCCTGACCTGATCCGCCAATTGCTGGTCGAGCAGGTCACAGGCTCGGTCCGGTGGCGTGAAAGCGTGCAATATATGGCCGCACAGGGTGTGACCGAAACATGGGAGATCGGCGCGGGTAAGGCCTTGTCCGGCATGATCCGTAAAATCAATCGCGACATTGCGGGTAAGGCGGTGGGCGCCCCGGAAGATGTCCAAAAAGCCGTTCAGGCCGATTCGTAATTCAATAGCGTTCAGAACAGACGCACCAAGAGGGAAACCGAATGTTTGATTTGACAGGTAAGAACGCGCTGATCACCGGCGCCTCGGGGGGGATTGGCGGCGATATTGCGCGTGTGCTGCACGGCGCAGGCGCGGCAGTCGGGCTGTCGGGCACGCGCGTCGATCCTTTGCAGGCGCTGGTGGATGAGCTGGGTGAACGAGCGCATGTTCTGCCCTGCAACCTGGGTGATCCAGAGGCGGTCGCGGCGCTGCCGAAACAGGCGGCGGATGCGATGGGGTCTGTTGATGTTCTGGTCAATAACGCAGGCATCACGCGCGACAACCTGTTCATGCGCATGTCGGATGAAGAATGGCAGAGCGTGATCGACGTGAACCTGACGGCAACTGCCAAGCTGTGCAAAGGCGTACTGCGCGGCATGATGAAGGCGCGCTGGGGCCGGATCATCAATATCTCGTCCGTGGTTGGTGCAACGGGCAACCCGGGGCAGGCGAACTATGCCGCCGCCAAGGCTGGCATGGTCGGCATGACCAAATCGCTGGCCTACGAAGTGGCAAGCCGCGGAATCACTGCCAACGCGGTGGCACCCGGCTTTATCCAAACGGCGATGACCGACAAGCTGAATGACGATCAGAAAGCGGGCATTCTGGGTCAGGTTCCGGCAGGCCGTATGGGCGAGCCTTCGGAAATTGCTGCGGCAGTTCTGTACCTTGCCAGCCCAGAGGCCGGATATGTGACCGGAACAACCTTGCATGTGAATGGCGGTATGGCCATGTTGTGATCGCATACCAGGGCTGGCGCGAAAGCGTTTGCCTTGGGCGTTGTCTGTGCTATAGGCGGCGCATGAATGCAGGGGTCGGCCAAATGGTCGGCCTTCTACTTTCCCGGTATTCGGGAACCAAAACCGCCCGAAACGGGCACATCAAAGCCAGCCTGAGCGGGCAAGGGCAGAACCGGGCGCCACGCCCTGAAATGGAATGAGGAATAGACATGAGCGACGTCGCAGATCGCGTTAAAAAGATCGTTGTTGAGCACCTGGGTGTTGAAGAAGACAAAGTAGCGGAAAACGCTTCCTTCATCGACGATCTGGGCGCAGACAGCCTGGACACCGTGGAACTGGTTATGGCCTTCGAAGAAGAGTTCGGCATCGAGATCCCCGATGACGCAGCCGAAACCATCCAGACCTTTGGCGACGCCGTCAAATTCATCTCGGAAGCGTCCTAATCGCTCTGAAATCGCTAAAAGCGGCGCTTCCGTGCAACGGAGGCGCCGTTTTTTATGCCCTGCCGAAATTCACACTTGCTTGACGCTTTTTCGCTAAGCAGTCTGCGCTATGAGGCAAAATTTCTGAGCGGGCAGGGCATGATACGATCCACCCCGACGATAAATACGGCCCGTTTGATGCTTTGCGGCATGCGGCCAGAGGATTTTAACCGGTTCGCCGAAATTTGGCGCAACCCGTGTATCGTGCGGCATGTCGGTGGCAAACCGCGGTCGCGTGGTGAGGCTTGGGATTCCTTTCTGCGCAATGCGGGGCATTGGCAGATGGCCGGGTTCGGGCAATGGGCCGTTCTACAGCAATCGAATCGGACGATGATCGGCCAGGCAGGGTTTTTCTATGGAAACCGGGCGCTGGGTGACGATTTCGACAGCTTCCCTGAGGCCGGATGGATATTGGTCCCCGAGGCGCAGGGTCAGGGCCTGGGCTATGAGGCCGCGCAAGCTGCGCATGACTGGTTTGATCGCATCATGCCAGGGCCCTTGGTGGCAATGGTGAATTCGGCCAACTCGGCATCTCGGGCTTTGGCTGAAAAGCTGGGCTATGTGCCGATGCGGGAATGCACGTACAACGATACGCCGGTTGTGCTGTTGCGCAGAAACGGGCCGCCCGCCCGCATCTAGTTTCACGTTTTCGCCGATGCCGCAAAATGCCTTCGGTTTGCCGATACTGGTGGTATCAGGCACGCTCCGTATCTGTATGATACAGTGAATTTCAAAGCGATTGGGCTAAGGAGCGTGCTCATGAGGATTTACCCAACTATGGAACTGCAGAACGGCCGGTGTGTTTCACTGGAAAAAGGCCGTTTGGACGAGGCCATGATCTGGCATGTGGACCCGGTAGAGACAGCACGCAGCTGGTCGGCTGCGGGCGCCGAATGGATGCAACTGACCGATTTCGACGCAATCGAAGGGCGCGACACGAATAACGCGTTGGTTGAAGACATCATTCGCTCGGCAGAAATGCCGGTGCAACTGGCCGGTGGTATGCGTACGCGGGAACAGGTTGAACACTGGATCGACAAGGGGGCCGGGCGCATTGTCATCGGTACGCTGGCGGCCTGGGATCCGATCCTGGTTAAGGAACTGGCAAAGCTGTACCCTGACCAGATCGTGCTGGCCGTGGATGTCTGGCAAGGTCAGGTGATGACCGAAGGCTGGCGCAGCCAAAGCGCCTTTACCCCTGACGCCTATATCGAAGCTTTTGCCGACGCGCCTTTTGCGGCAATCCTGGTGACCGATATCGACAGCGACATGGACGATGTTGAGGCTCAGTTGGGGCTGATCTCAGGGCTGGCGGAAAAATCCCGCACCCCGATTATCGCCAGCGGTGTAGTGCGCGCTGCGGACGATATCTCGCGCTTGGCTTACATCCCGAACATTTCGGGTGCGATTGTCGGGCGCGCTTTGTTCCGCAAATCGATCGACCTGTCCGAGGCGCTGCAAATGGCGCAGGCCGCCCACGAGCCGGTCGCGCAGTTCCAATAAGACGTCGGAGAAACTGGTGCCGCCCGTTGTCGCATCTCGGCAGCGGGCGGTTTTGCGTTCAGCCCTTCGGGATGGTTGAAAAAGAGTGATTTCTTTCACATTTGGCGAGATCATGCCGGAGGGGAAGATGCTGTTCCTCTTGCCCCCGGGGCCCGGGCCGGGGTATGAGCGGTTCTCAAATAGGAAGCAGGCAAGAGGCATTTCATGCGCAGAGTCGTTGTAACCGGTCTTGGGTTGGTCACTCCGTTGGCCAGCGGGGTCGAGGAAACCTGGTCGCGGCTGCTGGACGGAGAATCCGGTGCGGGCCCGATCACGCAGTTCGATGCTGAGGCAAGCGGGGTCACCACGACCTATGCCTGCGAAGTGCCGCGCGGCGATGGCACAAACGGGACGTTCAATCCCGACGACTGGATGCCGCCGAAAGAGCAGCGCAAGATCGAGGACTTTATCCTGTATTCCATCGCAGCTGCCGACATGGCCTGTGAGGATGCGGGCTGGATGCCCGAAGACGAAGACGCCCGTCTGCGCACCGGTGTTCTGATCGGGTCTGGCATTGGTGGGCTTGGGTCCATCGCGGAAACGGCGAATTTGATCCGTGACAAAGGCCCGCGCCGCGTGTCGCCCTTCTTTATCCCGGGCGCGCTGATCAACCTGGCCTCGGGTCAGGTCTCAATCCGTCGTGGGTTCAAGGGGCCGAACCATTCGGTCGTGACGGCCTGTTCCACCGGCGCGCATGCCATTGGCGACGCAAGCCGTATCATCCGTGCCGGCGACGCGGACGTCATGGTCGCAGGTGGTGGCGAGGGCTGCATCTGCGAGATCGGCATCGCCGGTTTCAACGCGTGCAAGGCGCTGTCGACCAAATATGCAGACGACCCCAAGAAGGCGAGCCGCCCTTATGACATTGACCGTGATGGGTTCGTCATGGGCGAGGGCGCAGGCATTGTCGTTCTGGAAGAATATGAACATGCTGTGGCGCGCGGTGCCAAGATTTACGCCGAGGTTCTGGGCTATGGCATGTCCGGTGATGCCTATCACATCACCGCGCCGTCCGAAGATGGCGACGGGGCCGAACGCTCGATGAAAGCCGCGCTTCGTAGCGCCGGGCTTGAGCCGAAGGATCTGGACTATATCAACGCGCATGGCACCTCGACCATGGCGGATACGATTGAGCTGGGCGCGGTTGAGCGTCTGCTGGGCGATCATGCGGGCAACGCGACCATGACCTCGACCAAATCCGCCACGGGCCACTTGCTGGGTGCTGCGGGCGCCATTGAGGCGATCTTTTCGATCCTTGCGATCCGCGATCAGGTGGCCCCGCCCACGATCAACCTGGACAACCCGGCGGTTGAGACGCCGATTGACCTGGCCCCCAACGCCAAGCGCGAGCGCGAGATCAACGTGGCCCTGTCGAACTCGTTTGGGTTTGGCGGCACCAATGCCAGCGTGATCTTCGGAAAGGTCAGCTAAATGTGGCGGGCTTTGGCATCGAACGCGCTGACCATTCTGGTGGTCGGCCTGTTCCTGATGGGCGGTCTGATCCTTTGGGGGCAGTCGCAGTACAAGTCCGAAGGCCCGCTGGAAACCGCCATGTGCCTGCAGGTCAGGCCCGGGTCGAACATGACCCGCGTCAGCCAGCAGCTTGAGGATGAGGGCGCTGTCAGCAGCGCCATGATCTTCCGCATGGCGGCAGATTACACCGACAAGGCCCAACAGCTGAAAGCAGGTAGCTTTCTGGTGCGCGAGGGCGCGTCGATGGAGCAGATCATTGACGAGATTACCAGCAGCGGTGCCAGCACCTGCGGATCGGAAATCGAGTACCGCATCGGCGTAACGCGGGTTCAGACCCGCGTGCGTGAGTTGGACCCCGCCACGCTGGACTTTGTCGAGATCGCGAGCTTTGAGGCCGCAGAAGACGAAGCCCCCGCTGCGTATCTTGAGAAACGTCAGGAAGCCGATACCCGGTACCGCGTGTCCGTGGCCGAAGGCGTTACCTCGTGGCAGATCGTGGATGCGCTGAAAGGGATTGATGCGCTGACCGGTGAAGTGGGCGAAGTACCGGCCGAGGGCATGCTGGCCCCGGACAGTTATGAGGTCACCCCCGGTGATGACCGGGTGGCGATTTTGCAGGACATGCAGGACAGGCAGCAGCTGCGTATCAACGCCGTCTGGGAAAGTCGTCAGGATGGCCTGCCAATCAAAAACCCCGAAGAAATGCTGATCCTTGCGTCGATCATCGAAAAGGAAACCGGTGTACCGCATGAGCGCGGTCAGGTTGCCAGCGTCTTTGTCAATCGTCTGGAAAAAGGCATGAAGCTGCAGACGGACCCAACGGTGATCTACGGCGTAACCAAAGGGCAAGGCGTGCTTGGACGCGGCCTGCGTCGGAGTGAGCTTCGCCGAGCAACGCCTTGGAATACCTATGTGATTGATGGTTTGCCGCCTACACCGATTGCGAACCCGGGCATGGCGAGCCTTGAAGCTGCTGTTGCGCCTGAAGAAACGGACTACGTGTTCTTTGTGGCAGACGGCACGGGTGGTCATGCCTTTGCGGTAACGCTGGATGAGCATAACCGCAATGTCGCCAAGTGGCGAGAGATCGAAGCCGAGAGAAACAGCTCGGGCAACTAAAGCGTTTCGGGTTTTACCTGAATCACTCTGTGACACGAATGTCCCGAGAACACCGCAGTCGTGGCAGGGTATTCGTGTTTCAAGTTAAACCCGAAACGCTTTAAGAAAAAGGGCCGCGTCGGAAAACGCGGCCCTTCTTGTATCAGGCGGCAGGACGCCGACGGGGACGCCGCCTTTTGTTGGATGAGGGCTTGGACGCACCGCCGTTCCCACCTTGCGGTTTGCGCGCCCGGAAGCCGCCGCGATTGCGCGGTTTCTTGGGTTCTGCAAATTCCGGCATGGTGCCGCTGGCGACCGGAAGTTCGATCTTCATCAGCTTTTGGATTTGTTTCAGCTGATCCAGCTCATCCGGGGCGCAGAAGGCGATACCTTCGCCCTCGCGACCGGCACGGGCGGTGCGGCCGATACGGTGGACATAGTTGTCCGGCACTTCGGGCAGGTCATAGTTGATCACATACGCAACGCCGGGGATATCGATGCCCCGCGCGGCAACGTCCGTGGCGACCAGCACATTAACCTCACCCGCACGGAACGCCTTGATCGCGCGATCCCGCTGGCCCTGGCTTTTGTTGCCGTGGATCGATGCGGCATTGAACCCGTCTTTGACCAGGTCTTTCATCAACCGCTCGGCCCCATGTTTGGTGCGCGAGAACACTAGGGTCAGGGCGTCTTTATCCGCCGACAGGATTTCGCGCAGTTTCTGCGGCTTTTCCGCCCGGCTGAGGAAGTGGACCGATTGCGTGATCTTATCAGCAGCTTTGCCCGGAGGCGACACCTGCACGCGCTGCGGGTTGTTCAGATAGGCTTGGCTGAGTTCCTCCATCTGCTTCGGCATGGTTGCCGAAAACAGCATGGTCTGGCGCGGTGTACCCAGCGCGGGTGCGATTTTGCGAAGGGCATGGATAAAGCCCATATCCAGCATCTGGTCAGCCTCATCCAGAACCAGATGGCGCACCGAGCTGAGGTCAACCGCCCCACGCTCCATCAGGTCGATCAAACGGCCCGGGGTGGCGACCAGAATATCCGTGCCGCGCGACAGAAACGAAATCTGTTTGCCGATCGATTGACCACCAACAACAGTGGCGACGCGGAGTTTGGTCTTTTTGGTCAGGTTGCGCAGGCTTTCGGCGATCTGGTTCACCAGCTCACGCGTGGGCGCAAGGATCAGGGCTTTGACGGTCTTTGGTGCCGGTTTGCCGGGCTGGGCCAGCAAGTGGTCGATCAGCGGCAGGCCAAAGGCCAGTGTCTTGCCCGTACCGGTCTGGGCCAGTCCAAGGATGTCATGGCCTTTCAGGGCCAGCGGTATGGCTTGGTTCTGGATCGGTGTGGGTTGGGTAAAGTTGGCGCGTTGCAGCGCGTCATTCAGGGCCGGATCAAGGCCCAGCATATCAAAATCGAACAAGTATCATTCCTTTTTGGCCCGAGGCGAGGATGCGCACCGGGCAACAGTAGTGGCCACGCCAAAGGCGCAACCGGCAGGGTTTTGCGAAGCCTCGGGGCGGATGGGCGAGTCCCATACGTCTGGCCGTCGCATCAAGAACCCTGCGTGAAGGGGAACTAGGAAAAGTGTCGTGCGCTGTGGGGGGCCATTGTGGCCAGAATGCTCACGCGTCAGCGCTGTGTGGGCGGCTGATGCGGCTTATGGACGGGATTGTCAAGCTTTGATGCCTGAGCGGGTCGGTGCGAGGGAAGGCTGCTGTGCGGTTTTGATCGCACCACGCGAAAGGAAATATTAACCGCTGCGCGCGTTGGGCGTTGCGTGTGTGTTGCGCAAATCATTGACTTTGGGCGCTTTTTATCGTACACATTGTGGCATGCTAGAAGAAATGGGCAACGGCCCCGGGGCGAACCGGCGGCCGTTTTTCGTTTCTCTCGTGCGGAGAAAACTCACGCATGAGGTCACAGGCAAACATGACTTTGATTACCCCGGAAGAGCGGATTTCTCAGACGGCCGACTTACTGCAGTCGCTTGAAAGATCCATTCGCGATTTGCGCCAGGCAGCGGAAGAACTGCGCAGGCAGATCGGTGCCGGGGAGGATGCAGACCTTGCCGGAACAGGCAAGCAACTGGGTCAGTTAGAGGGGCTGATCCGAAGTTGCCAGAAAGTGGAGACAAGCTTTGTCGAACAACATCACAGACAAGCCGGAATTGCCCAAGGGGGCTATGCGCTCGACCTTGAGCGCGCTCGATTTGAAATCGGGTGCAGGCTGGCTCGCCTCCGCCGATGCTGCGGTGAGGGACAGATTTCTGAGTGAGATCGGGGAGGGGGGGCTATGTGCCCTCCCTTTCCTGTTTGAGTTCTGGGCGCTGTCGCACCAACTGCCGCCCGAGGGCGACTGGCGGTCTTGGGTCATCATGGGCGGGCGCGGTGCGGGTAAGACGCGTGCGGGGTCCGAATGGGTGCGGTCGATGGTTGAAGGGGCCAAGCCGTTGGATCGCGGTGAAGCCAGTCGGGTGGCGCTGGTGGGTGAGACCTTTGATCAGGTGCGCGATGTGATGATCTTTGGCGATAGCGGGATTTTGCGATGCTCACCGCCGGATCGTCGGCCTGTGTGGAAGGTGTCGGAACGCAAGCTGATCTGGCCCAACGGGGCCGAGGCGCAGGTGTTTTCGGCGCATGATCCCGAAGGGTTGCGCGGCCCTCAGTTCGATGCCGCCTGGGTGGATGAGTTGGCCAAGTGGAAGAAGGCGGGTGAGACGTGGGATATGCTGCAATTCGCCCTGCGGTTGGGGGATCGCCCGAGGGTCTGTGTGACGACGACACCTCGTAATGTGAAGGTTTTGAAGGATTTGCTGACGTCGCCCTCGACCGTGCAGACCCATGCGCCGACCGAGGCGAACCGAGCCAATCTGGCCGACTCGTTTCTGGCCGAAGTGCGCGCGCGTTACGCGGGCACGCGGCTGGGGCGGCAGGAATTGGACGGGGTGCTGCTGTCGGATGCTGAGGGGGCGCTGTGGACAGGCTCGATGCTGGAGGCGGCGCGGATGGACACTGTGCCCGAGTTGGATCGGGTTGTGGTCGCTCTGGACCCGGCGGTGACGGCGGGGTCCAGCGCGGATGCCTGCGGCATCGTGGTCGTGGGCGCGCAGCTACAGGGGTCGCCCGAGCAGTGGCGCGCCTATGTGCTGGCCGACCGGACGGTGCAGGGCGTTGGTCCGGCGGGTTGGGCACAGGCAGCGATTGACGCGATGGACGGATTCGGGGCCGAGCGGCTGGTGGCCGAGGTCAATCAGGGCGGGCAACTGGTCGAGGAGGTCGTGCGGCAGGTGGACCCTCTGGTCCCGTTCCGGGCGGTGCGGGCGTCACGCGGCAAGGTCGCGCGGGCCGAGCCTGTGGCGGCACTGTACGAACAGGGGCGGGTGCGCCATGTCGCCGGGCTGGACGCGCTGGAGGAGCAGATGTGCCAGATGACCGCGCGCGGGTTCGAGGGGCAGGGTTCGCCGGACCGGGTGGATGCACTGGTCTGGGCGCTGCATGAGTTGATTGTGGGGCCTGCGGGGGCGTATCGGCGGCCTAGGGTGCGGACGCTCTGAATTACTCGAACAGAACGAAGGCAAACGTATGTTCGGGTAAGTGAAGTCCTATTTCGGTCCGCGGGTGACGTTACTAGAATGACCTATTGAAAAGTGCTTCGGTTTGTGACCAAGTTTCCTTTAGTAGCTTTTTCCCGGATTTAAGGCGCTTGTTCATGTTGGAATGATTCAGAACCAGATGCATTTTTCTTGTACTTTTGGATTTCAACTGCGGATTCTTGCACTCGGTTTGATGTGTCAAAGTTGTACACAGGCTATCCAACCGCCCCGAATTTCCTTAGAGGAACGGCAGCCCGTAGAGATTTCGCGGGCAGTAGCGACGTTTGCTGAATTCTGTTATAAAGATGCTCCAAGTTTTGCGGGTGTCGAGAGGAAGGCACTTTCTGGAAATTATAACGAAGCGCCAAACGGTTGGTTGGAGCATCAGAAACTGGCTGTCGATCTGGTCGTACGCGAGCATATAAGCCACAAGACATGTCAAGTAGCGTTTCGTTCAGATCAGTCAGAAAGAGAATTTCTAAATCTGATGCAACACCCATTTAACGCAACGGAATTCTCCGGCGCTGAGTTTAGGTCTCTGTTTTCTTCTGAAACAAGCAGCGTTCCTTTTTTCGAATACATCGAGAAGGCCTTTGTCTCCCGCACAAACTTTGACGGTATTGAAGCGGTATTTTATGGGTTCGTCCTTGATGATCGTACTCAACTTGAAAACCTGACGACCTTTGGCTTGTTACTGCGTATTTGAAAAAAGTGAGTCACGTTCTGCTGCGATAGTTGTTACGGGCTGTTCGCCTACCAATGGCACGTGCGGAAAGTGCTATGCGACGGCTACATCACTCTAAACTAACGGAGCCGCAATTCGGTTTCACCCGTTGCCCAACCGCCGTACGCCCCATTCCCAAGCCTTAAACTTCTTTCCGTCATAACTCCTTTCAACAAGCCGGACACAGCGGCGAAAGAAAGGAGCACAGATGGTATTCGATTTCTTGCGTCGTGGAGCGGCCGGGGAAGCGCCCGAGGCGAAGGCCAGCGCGGCGGGCCCCGTGGTGGCGTGGCAAACAGGTGGGCGCGTGGCGTGGAGCCCTCGGGACGCGGTGTCGCTGACGCGGACGGGGTTTTCGGGGAACCCGGTGGGGTTCCGGTCGGTCAAGCTGATTGCTGAGGCGGCGGCGGCGCTGCCTCTGGTGTTGCAGGATCAGGCGCAGCGTTACGATGCGCATCCGATCCTGTCTCTGATGCGTCGACCCAATGCGGCGCAGGGGCGGGCGGAGTTGATGGAGGCTCTGTTCGGTCAGCTGCTGCTGTCGGGTAACGCGTATGTCGAGGCGGTGCAGGCCGATGAGGGCCTGCCGGTTGAGCTGCACGTCCTGCGTTCGGATCGGATGAGTGTGGTTCCGGGTGCGGATGGCTGGCCCAAGGCGTATGATTACACGGCGGGCGGCAAGACGCACCGCTTCCCTGCGGATGCGATCTGTCACATCAAGTCCTTCCACCCCCAGGACGATCACTATGGCTTCTCGCCGATGCAGGCGGCAGCGATGGCGATTGATGTGCATAACAGCGCGTCTCGGTGGTCGAAATCTCTGTTGGACAATGCGGCGCGGCCTTCTGGCGCTTTGGTGTGGAAGGGCGATGGCCATGGGGTGATGGCCGAGGAGCAGTTCCGGCGTTTGTCGGATGAGATCGAGCAGAACTATCGCGGGGCACGCAATGCAGGGCGTCCGATGGTTCTGGAAGGGGGCTTGGATTGGAAGCCGATGGGGTTCTCTCCGTCCGATATGGAGTTTCAAAAGACCAAGGAAGCCGCCGCCCGCGAGATCGCGCTAGCCTTTGGGGTCCCGCCGATGTTGCTGGGGATCCAGGGCGACGCGACCTATTCGAACTATCAGGAGGCCAACAGGGCGTTTTATCGCCTGACCGTGCTGCCTCTGGTGACGCGGGTGGCGGCGGCGGTGTCGGAATGGCTGGCGGGCTATACCGGTGAGGATTTGGTGCTGAAGCCCGATCTGGATCAGGTGCCGGCACTGTCGGCGGAACGCGATGCGCAATGGGCGCGGGTCAACGGGGCCGATTTCCTGACGGATGCCGAAAAGCGTGCATTGCTGGGGCTGCCGGAGCGTGCGGATGGCTGATGGGTATCCTCCGTTCGACTGCGCGCCGGGCCTGCGTCTGGCCGCGCATGAGCGGGTGGCTGAAATCCAGCATGCACATCTGTGTCGCAGGCTGGACCAGATCGAAGAGATGATGGAGCGGCTGGAGAAGCGATTGTGGCTGACGGTCTATGGTGTCGCCGCCGTGATTCTTGCGCAGGTGTTTCAGTCGTTCCTAACGGCAGTGCCGTGAATTCACAGACTTATGAGGAGGTGTTCATGGATTTGGAACACAAGTTCGCACGGTTCGGAGACGGGCTTTCGGTGTCCGAGAATGCGGTGATCGAAGGCTATGCCAGCCTGTTCGGACAGGTCGATCAGGGTAGCGATGTGGTGCAACGCGGGGCATATCGAGGCTCGCTTGGCGGGCTCAAGGCCGCTGGACAACGGGTCAAGATGCTGTGGCAGCACGACCCGGCGCAGCCCATCGGCGTCTGGGATGAGGTGCGCGAGGATGACCGTGGCCTGTGGGTCAAAGGGCGTCTGCTGGAGGCCACGCAAAAGGGCCGTGAGGCAGCCGAGCTGATCCGGGCCGGTGCGATGGACGGGCTGTCGATTGGCTATCGCACCAAGCGGGCCGTGAAAAACGATAAGGGCCAGCGGGTCCTGACCGAACTGGAGCTGTGGGAAGTGTCCTTAGTGACGTTCCCGATGCTGCCCAGTGCGCGGGTGGCGGCGAAGGGCGTTGAGCCTGAAACCGAAAACACCTGGCGCAGTATTGCCGAGGTGTTCAACGACGCCCGGCAGGAGCTGGCGCGGACCTAGCGCGCCTCAACCCCCACCCAAGAAATGGAAGTGCTGATGAGCAAGACCGAAACCCCGGCCTTGACCGGAGAGGGTGCGCCCCTGGTTCAGGAGGTGAAGCAGGCGATGGCTGGCTTCGTGAATGAATTCAAGGGCCTCAAGGCCGAAGTTAAAACCAAACTACAACAGACAGAAGAGCGACTGACCATGCTGGATCGTAAATCAACCATCGCGGCGCGCCCGCATCTTGCGGCCTCGATCGAGGACGGCGCACCGCACCAAAAAGCATTCGACGCCTATGTGCGTTCGGGCGAGGATGACGGACTGCGCGGGCTTGAGATGGAGTCGAAATCTCTGTCCAGCGCCGTAAACAGCGATGGCGGCTATCTGATCGACCCGCAGACCGCCGAGATGATCAAGTCGGTGCTGAAATCCACCGCCTCGATCCGGTCGATTGCGTCGGTGGTGAATGTCGAGGCGAACTCGTTCGACGTGCTGATCGACCATACCGACGTGGGCGCGGGCTGGGCCGATGAGAACGCCGCCGCGACCGAGACCGCGACCCCGTCGATTGATCGCATTTCCATCCCGTTGCACGAGCTGAGCGCACTGCCGAAAGCGTCGCAGCGCTTGCTGGATGATAGCGCCTTTGATGTCGAGGGCTGGCTGGCCGGTCGCATTGCCGACAAATTCGCGCGCGCCGAAGCGGCGGCCTTTATCAATGGTGACGGCGCGGACAAGCCCAAGGGTATTCTGAACCACGCCAAGGTCGACAATGACACTTGGGACTGGGGCAACATTGGTTATGTGCCCACCGGCATCGACGGCGGTGTCGAGGCGGATGCAATTGTCGATGTGGTCTATGCGCTGGGCGCGCAGTACCGGGTGAACGGCACCTTCGTGATGAACTCGAAAACTGCGGGTCTGATCCGCAAGCTGAAGGACAGCGATGGCCGCTTCTTGTGGTCGGACGGTCTGGCCGCGGGTGAGCCCGCGCGCCTGATGGGTTATCCGGTGCTGATCGCCGAGGACATGCCGGACGCGGGCACCGACAGCTTCTCGATCGCTTTCGGTGACTTCCAGGCCGGTTACACCATTGCCGAACGCCCTGACCTGCGCGTCCTGCGCGACCCGTTCAGCGCCAAACCGCATGTCCTGTTCTACGCAACCAAGCGCGTTGGCGGCGACGTGAGCGACTTTGCCGCGATCAAGCTGGTGAAATTCGGCACCGCCTAAAGCGGACCGAAACCTTGGGGGGTTTCGGCCCCCCAAGGCGGCGGGCGCGGGCCGGGGTGAGATCCCTTGCGTTGTCTAGCTGCTCCCCTCCGTCCGAGCAACGTGGGGCGGCGCGTGCCCGTCAATTCCTGAAGTTACGGCCCCGGAGGGGTCCGAGATTGCGGAGTGTATGGATGATGTTGATCGAAGAAACCGCCATCGCGGATGCGGCGCTGCCGGTGGATCAGTTCAAGGCTCATCTGCGGCTGGGTACCGGCTTTGCCGAGGACAGCGTGCAGGATGAAGTTCTAAAAGGTTTTCTGCGTGCAGCGATTGCAGCGATTGAGGCGCGTACCGGCAAGGTGCTGATCGCGCGTGAGTTTTCGTGGGATCTGAACGGTTGGCGCGATGCGGCGGGTGAGGTGTTGCCGGTGGCCCCGGTCACGGTGATCAGCGCGGTGACTGTGACCGATCCGAGCGGTACCGACACGGTCGTGGACAGTGCCCGGTATCGTCTGGCCCAAGACAGCCAGCGCCCGCGTCTGCGCCCTGCGGGGACGTCCCTACCGACCATTCCCACGGGTGGGTCGGTCAAGATCGCCTTTACCGCCGGGATGGCTGCGGATTGGGGCGCTCTGCCCGCTGATCTGGGGCAGGCGGTGCTGCTGTTGGCCGCGCATTACTATGAATACCGGGATGAGACGGCGTTGGGCGCGGGCTGTATGCCCTTTGGCGTCACCAGCCTGATCCAACGCTACCGGGTTGTGCGCTTTGGTGCAGGGGTGGCGCAATGAAGACGCCCCGATTGAACAGAAAGCTGGTGCTTGAGGCACCGGTGCGCAGCGCGGATGGGGCTGGTGGGTATACCGAGACCTGGGCCGCCGTGGGAACGGTTTGGGCCGAGGTCACGGCCCGCAGCGGGTCCGAGCGGTCTGTTGCAGGTGTCCCGGTCTCGCGCGTTGGCTATCGCATCGTGGTGCGCGGCGCGCCCGAAGGATCGGCGATGCGCCCAACCCCGGATCAGCGGTTTTCAGAGGGCACGCGCCGGTTCGTGATCCGCGCGGTGGCCGAGCGCGACCCGCGCGGCCAGTACCTGACCTGTTTCGCGGATGAAGAGGTGGCGGCATGAGTTACGGCGTATCAGCCGCTTTGCAGGCGGCGGTGTTTCAACAGCTGTCGGGCGACGCGCAGGTCAGCACGCTGTCAGGCGGCGCGATCTATGACGCAGTTCCGGCGGGGGCGGTGCCCCAGACCTATGTGACGCTGGGGCCGGAAGAGGTGCGCGATGCCTCGGACCTGTCAGGCGCAGGGGCCGTGCATCGCTTTACCGTGTCGGTGATGTCCGAGGCCGCTGGTTTTGGCGCGGCCAAGACGCTGGCGGGCGCGGTGTGTGATGCGCTGGAGGGCGCGGCGTTAACCTTGGATCGTGGCCGCCTTGTGGGGCTGTGGTTCGAGCGCGCCAGCGCCCGGCGCACCGGAACGGGCGGCGCGATCCGCCAGATCGACCTGAGATTCCGCGCCCGCGTGGAAGACGACTAAGCAATCAACGGAGAGAGCATATGGCTGCCCAGAACGGAAAAGACCTGTTGGTCAAAGTGGATATGAACGGCTCGGGCCTGTTCGAGACCATCGCGGGCCTTCGCGCCACGCGGGTCAGTTTCAACGCGGAAAGTGTGGATGTCACCAGCCTTGAAAGTCAGGGCGGATGGCGCGAGCTGCTGTCGGGTGCGGGGGTCAAATCGGCCTCGATCTCGGGGTCGGGTGTGTTCAAGGACGAGGGTACCGATGAGCGTGCGCGTCAGTTGTTTTTTGACGGCGAGACGCCGAACTTTCAGGTGATCATCCCCGATTTCGGCATTGTCGAAGGCGCGTTTCAGGTGACGGGCATCGAATATGCGGGCTCGCATAATGGTGAGGCCACCTATGAGATGAGCCTGGCCAGCGCCGGTGCCCTGACCTTTACGGCGCTGTAAGTCCGATGGCCAATCCGTGGACAGGTGAGGTGGCATTGACCATCGATGGGCAGCAGCGGGTGCTCAAGCTGACGCTGGGTGCTTTGGCGGAACTGGAGCAGGAACTGGGTACCGGGACATTGGTGGAACTGGTGCAGCGGTTCGAAGGCGGGGCCTATTCCAGCGGTGATGTGCTGGCGCTGATCGTGGCCGGGCTGCGGGGGGGCGGGGCGGATGTGACCCGCGCCGACCTGCTGCGCGCTGAGATCGAGGGCGGTCCGATGGCGGGCGCCCGTGCGGCGGCTGAACTGCTGGCACGCGCCTTCATGGTGCCGGAGCGGTGAGCGGGTTCGACTGGCCCGCCCTGATGCGGGCCGGGATGACCGGCCTGCGTCTGACGCCGGAACAGTTCTGGCGTCTGACCCCGGCCGAGCTGGGGCTGATGCTGGGGCAGGGCGCAGGGATGCCCGCGATGAACCGGGCGGGGCTGGACGAGTTGCTGGCGGCCTACCCCGACAAGAAACAAGGAGAGCATGATGACGACGGATCGTGACGGGTTTGACGACCTGCAAGAGCGGGGCGAGGCGCTGGGCGACTCGCTGGGGGATGCGGCGTCTATGGCTGCAGCGTTTGACGGCCAGATGAAGCGGATCAAGCAAGCTTTTGAAGAGACAGGCAAAGATGTGGCGACGCTGGAGCGCGGTATGTCGGGCGGTTTGCGCAAGGCATTTGACGGCGTTGTGCTGGACGGGATGAACCTGTCGGAGGCGCTGAATGTGCTCAAAGATTCGATGATCCGCACAGCCTATTCGGCAGCGATCAAGCCTGTGACGGATCATTTCGGAGGGATGCTCGCCAATACAGTAGGCGGGTTGGTGCAAGGCATTCTGCCTTTCGCAGATGGCGGCAGCTTTTCCCAGGGACGTGTCATGCCCTTTGCCAATGGCGGTGTGGTCAGTGGGCCCACGACATTCCCAATGCGCGGCGGCACCGGCCTGATGGGTGAGGCTGGTCCCGAAGCGATCATGCCGTTGGCTCGTGGTTCGGACGGCAAACTGGGCGTGCGCACCTCGGGCGGGGGACGGGCGGTGAACGTGGTGATGAATATCACCACGCCTGATGTGCAGGGGTTCCGCCGCAGTCAGGGGCAAATCGCTGCACAGATGAGCCGCGCCTTGGGCCGTGGCAATCGCAACAGATAATTCAGGGAGCAGCAGGTCATGAATTTCCACGAAGTCAGATTTCCCGCCAGCCTCAGCTTTGGCTCGGTCGGCGGCCCGGAAAGACGTACAGATATTGTCACGCTGGCCAACGGTTTTGAAGAGCGCAACACGCCATGGGCGCATTCCCGCCGCCGCTATGACGCCGGGCTGGGGATGCGGTCGCTGGATGATATCGAAACGCTGATCTCGTTCTTCGAGGCGCGCCAGGGCCAGATGTTCGGCTTTCGCTGGAAAGACTGGTCGGACTACAAGTCCGGTGCGGCCACTGCCGAAGTCAGCCAGCGCGATCAGGTAATCGCCCTTGGCGATGGCACGACAACAACGTTCCGCTTGGTCAAGACCTATAGCTCGGGCGGGTTCAGCTATGTCCGGCCAATCGTCAAACCTGTCCAGGGGACGGTAAAGATCGGCATTGAACAGGACCAGATGCGCGAAGGTGTAGATTTTGAGGTTGATCTGGCGACCGGCGCGATCTCGTTCACCGCGCCGCCACCGGAGGAGGTGGAGATCACAGCCGGGTACGAGTTCGATGTACCGGTGCGGTTTGACACTGACAAGATCCAAACCAGCGTGGCGAGTTTTCAGGCCGGCGACGTTCCCAATGTTCCCGTGGTTGAGGTGCGTGTGTGATGAGCGGCGACAAACAGGGATTACAGGCGCATTTGCACAGCGGGCTGACGACGACCTGCCGCTGCTGGATGATCCGGCGCGCGGACGGACAGGAATACGGGTTTACCGACCACGATATGGAACTGCGCTTTGACGGGATGACCTTCACGGCCAGTTCCGGCCTGACCGCGTCGGCGATTGAGCAGGCGACGGGCCTGTCCATCGACAATTCCGAGGCGATGGGCGCGTTGTCGGACGCAGCCGTCACCGAAGGGGATATCGAAGCGGGTCGTTTCGATGGTGCCGAGGTTCGTGCCTGGCTGGTGAACTGGACTGATACCGATCAGAGGATGCTGCAGTTCCGCGGCTCGATCGGAGAACTGCGGCGCGCGGGTGGGGCGTTTCATGCCGAACTACGCGGGCTCACGGATTTACTGAACCAGCCGATGGGGCGCATTTACCAGAAGCCATGTACGGCGGTTCTGGGGGATCGGGCGTGCAAGTTCAAGCTCGACACGCCGGGCTATCAGGCCGACGTCGAAGTGGTGGAGCTGACGGCGGGCAGCAATCTGTTACTGAAAGGCGCGGGTGGCCGCGACAATGGTTGGTTCAAACGTGGCAGGCTGGATGTGCTGACCGGACAGGCTGCCGGGCTTTGGGATGTCATCAAACAGGACAAACGCGTTTCCGGCGGGCGGAACGTCACGTTGTGGTCCGGTATCTGCGGCGGTTTGGCCGTCGGCGATCGGGTCAGGCTGACTGCCGGATGCAACAAAAGCATGTACACCTGTCGGCTGAAGTTCAACAACCTTCTGAACTTTCAGGGATTTCCCGACCTTCCCGGTGAGGATTGGATGATGGCCGTGCCCAAGCAGGGTAATCCCAACACCGGAGGGAGCAGACGATGAGCACCCGCAGACAGGATATCGTGACCGAAGCCCGCAGTTGGCTGGGAACACCCTATGTTCATCAGGCGTCGGTCAAAGGCGGCGGCACGGATTGTCTGGGCTTGCTGCGCGGTGTGTGGCGGGCCCTTGTCGGTCATGAACCCGAAGCAGTGCCCAGTTACAGCATGGATTGGTCTGAACCGCAGGGTGACGAACGGATGTGGGCCGCGGCCCGCCGCCATCTGGTTGAAAAGCCACAAGATCAGGCTGCAATGGGTGATGTTCTTCTGTTTCGCATGCGTCAAGGGCGTGTCGCCAAACATGTCGGGATCGTCAGCGAAACAGGGGCCGTACCGCGCTTTATCCATGCCTATTCCGGCCATGGCGTCGTTGAAAACACGCTGAGTGATCCCTGGCGCCGCCGGGTGGTCGCCTGTTTTGAATTCCCTCTGGAGGATAAGTAAATGGCGACAATAGTTCTGTCCGCAGCGGGGGCTGCAGTTGGCGGCGCGATTGGCGGTACGGTTGCGGGGCTATCAACGGCTGTCATTGGCCGCGCAATCGGCGCGACTTTGGGCCGTGTGATCGACCAGCGACTCATGAGCCAGTCAGTCATGGGAGGCGGTAGCGAGGTTGTCGAAACCGGACGCCTGGATCGGTTTCGCCTGACTGAAACAGGGGAAGGTGCCCCGGTCGCGACGGTCTTTGGGCGGATGCGTGTGGGTGGTCAGGTGATCTGGGCCTCGGACTTTCTGGAGACCAAATCCACAAGCACGACGACCCAAGGGGGCGGGGGTGGCGGCAAGGGCTCTCCCAAAGCGCCGGAGGTGACCACAACCACGCATAGCTACAGCTATTCGATCTCGCTGGCCATTGCATTGGGCAACGGCGTGATTTCGGATGTTCCTCGCATCTGGGCCGACGGAGAGGAGCTGGAACGCGCAAACCTGAACATGCGGTTTTATCGCGGCGACAACCAACAGCTGCCCGACCCTTTGATCGAGGCGGTCGAAGGTACGGGCAAAGTGCCCGCCTATCGCGGGACGGCTTATGTTGTGATCGAAGACTTGCAACTGGCTCAGTTTGGCAACCGAGTGCCGCAGTTTTCGTTCGAGGTCGTGCGACAGGAGCAGCCGGGTTTGCCTGATACTCCGAGCGCTTTGTCCCGAACTATCCGGGGTGTGGCGTTGATGCCGGGCACCGGTGAATACGCGTTGGCCAGTGAACAGGTCAACTATACCAAAGGCGCTGGGCAAAGCTGGGCTGCAAATGTGAATTCGGCCTCGGGCAAGCCTGATCTTGTGACTGCAACACGCGCGCTGCGGACCGAGCTGAAATCCTGCGGTGCTGCATCCCTTATCGTGTCATGGTTCGGGAACGATTTGCGGTGCGGGTCGTGTCAATTGCGGCCGAAGGTCCTGCGCAAGGACATCGAAGGTGAGAACATGCCCTGGCAGGTCGCCGGGGAAATACGTCATTCGGCCCAGCAGGTCCGTTATCAGAACGACCGGCCAGTCTATGGTGCTACACCTTCGGATAAGGCCGTAGTGCAGGCGATCCGCCATTTAAAAAGCACCGGTAAACGCGTCATGTTTTATCCGTTTATTCTGATGGATCAATTGGAGGGCAACGGTTTGCCCGACCCATGGTCCGATGCTGGCAACCAGCCGCATTTGCCGTGGCGCGGTCGTATCACGTTAAGCGAGGCGCCAGGGCGCGCGGGCTCTCCGGATCAGACAGCCGCCGCTGATACGCAGGTTGCCGCGTTTTTCGGTTCGGCCCGCGCCAGCGATTTTGTCGTGAGCGATGGAACTGTCACCTATACCGGCCCACAGGAATGGGGGCTGCGTCGGTTCATCCTGCACTATGCGGCCCTGTGTAAATCCGCAGGTGGCGTGGCGTCTTTCTGTATTTCATCCGAGATGCGTGGATTGACTCAAATCCGGGGTCTTTCCGGGTTCCCGGCGGTCGCGCAATTGCGCCAGCTGGCAGCAGAGGTTCGGACCATTTTGGGGCCGGATACCAAGATCGGTTATGCAGCTGATTGGAGTGAGTATTTCGGCTATCAGCCCAATGATGGGTCCGGTGACCGGTATTTCCACCTCGATCCGTTGTGGGCCGATGACGATATCGATTTCGTGGGTATCGACAATTACATGCCGCTGTCGGACTGGCGAGATGGCGTGGACCATCTGGATGCCCAATCCGGTGTAGATGCGATCTATGATCTGGAATACCTGCGGGGCAATATCGAGGGCGGCGAGGGCTATGAGTGGTACTACGCCTCGCCAGAAGAGGCCAAAGCGCAAATTCGCACACCCATCGAAGACGGCGAGCATGATGAGCCATGGGTCTGGCGTTACAAGGATCTGCGCAACTGGTGGTCGAACCGTCATCACGAACGGGTGGGCGGTGTGCGCCGCGCAAACCCCACGAATTGGGTTCCGGGGTCGAAACCGATCTGGTTCACCGAGCTTGGCTGCGCGGCGATCGACAGGGGGACCAATCAGCCGAACAAATTCTTGGACCCGAAATCATCGGAATCCAGCCTGCCGCGTCATTCCAACGGGATGCGTGATGATTTCATGCAGGTGCAGTACCTCAGGGCGATGCTGGGCTATTGGTCCGATCCGGCCATCAACCCGAAATCCGATCAGTACAGCGGCCGTATGATCGACATGTCCAACGCCTATGTCTGGGCCTGGGACGCACGCCCGTTTCCCACTTTTCCAAATCTGCGCAGCCAGTGGAGCGATGGTGCAAACTATCCGCGCGGTCATTGGCTGAACGGACGGTCGGGCAGCCGCACTCTGGCCTCGGTCGTCACCGAGATTTGTTATGGGGCCGGGGTAACCCATATCGATGTGTCGCGCCTGTACGGTGTGGTGCGCGGTTATGCGATCGAAGATGTCACAACCGCCCGGGCTGCCTTGCAACCATTGATGTTGCGATACGGCTTCGACGCGATTGAGCGGGACGGCATTTTACGCTTTCAGATGCGGGATGGTCGCAAGGCAATTGAGCTGGACACTGACCTGCTGGCGGACAGCGCCGATATCGAAGGACGCGTGGAACACCGGCGTGAGGCTGAGGCCGAACTGACGGGCCGTGTTCGTCTGCGCTTTGTGCAGTCTGATGCTGACCATGACGTCGTCTCGGAAGAGGCCGTTCTGCCGGACGCGCGCACCCATGCGGTCTCGGTCAACGAAGTGCCCTTGTCGATGACCCGCGCCGAAGGCCGCCAGACGGTGGAACGGTGGTTGAGCGAGGCGCGTGTTTCACGCGAGACGACGCGCTTTGCGCTGCCGCCCTCGATGCTGCATGTGGGGGCAGGCGATGTCGTCACCTTGGCCCAGGACGGGCAGGGTGCGCGGTATCGCATCGACCGGGTAGAGCAGGCCGATCTGCAAATCGCGGATGCCGTTCGGATTGAACCGGGCGTCTATGCGGCCTCGGACCTGCCCGATGATGAGGTAAGCGAAAAACCGTTTGTCGCCCCGGTTCCCGTTTTGCCAGTGTTTCTGGACCTGCCGCTGCTTACCGGATCAGAGGCGCCGCACGCGCCCTATGTGGCGGCCTCGGCAAATCCATGGCCCGGCAGCGTTGCCGTATATTCAGCTGCCCAGGACGAAGACTATGCTTTGCAAGAGGTCATCGCGGGCCAGGCGGTCATAGGATTCACCGAAACACCATTGCGGCGGGCCAGTGCGGGTCTGTGGGACGAAGGTACGCCCCTGCGCGTCAATCTAATCGATGGGGTACTGGAATCCCGCCCGCGCGAGGCGCTTTTGAACGGAGCCAACCTGGCGGCGATAGGGGACGGGACGCCGGGGAATTGGGAGCTGTTCCAGTTTGCCGACGCGACATTGCAGGACACTGGTGTTTACACCCTGTCCGGGCGTTTGCGTGGTCAGCTGGGAACCGATGCTGTGATGCCGGACGTATGGCCGGACGGGTCGATGTTTGTTCTGCTGGATCAGCGCATCTACCAAACCGGGCTGTTGCGCTCGGAACGGCGCGTCGCCAAGCATTACCGGATTGGACCGGCGACACGGGGCTATGATGACCCTTCCTTTGTGCATTTGGTTCAGGCGTTCGATGGCAACGGCCTGCGCCCCTATGCGCCGGTGCATCTCAGGTCAGTGCAGCACGCCTCGGGCGACCAGCTGATCTGGACACGTCGCACGCGGCTTGATGGCGATGACTGGGCCGGTCTGGACGTGCCTTTGGCAGAGGAGAACGAAACCTACCTTGTCCAAATCCGCCAAGGCGGTTCGCTTGTGCGCGAGCAGGTGGTAAGCGAAGCTAGTTGGTACTATTCGACGGTTGCAAAGGCGGCAGATGGGGTGAGCGGGCCTTATGACATTCAGGTGGCGCAAGTCTCGGCCAGCTATGGGCCGGGTCTGTTCGCCACTCTGACGGTGGAATAGTCGCTGCGATGCGCCCCGTTCTGCATGGTGACATCAGTGCCGCCGCCCGCGCTTTGCTGGCGGCACCGGCGACCGAACGAGAGCGTCTCTGTTCCCGGATGATTTATGAGGCGGAGATGGCCGACAAATATGTCGGCCACACCGGACGGCTGCACCCGCTATTTGGCAACGGATCATTGATGGCGGCGGCTCGCAACCGGCGCCTGGTAGATGAGCCGGGCTTTGATGATCTGCAATATTGTCAGTGTTTCGAGATGGTTCTGCACCATCTCATCCGGTTGCACAGCTGACACATCTGGTGGCGGCAAGATCAAGCGCCAGGCGACCGTGCGGAATTGTGTCTCCGCAATCTTCGCAATAGCCGTACTCGCCTTCGTCGATACGGATCAGAGCGGCCTGCAAACGCCTGGTTTCGTTGTCCCTTTGGGCTTGTTGCGCTTTGGCCATGGCTTGATTTTGCAACGCGTCCATTCGGCTGAGGCGTCCAACGGCCTGCTGATCCAGATCCACAATCGCCTGCGCGTCTTTTCCGGCAGCTGACTGACCTGCTATCTCGGCCAAACGCGCCTGAATTCGGGCCGCAAAATCCTTTGTTTCGGCGTCATTCATTTTTGTTACCCTGTCGATCACGGGTTTGCGTTTGGTGTTTTTGCAACTAAATGGCATTCTAGGCGCAGCAAAGGAAGAAAAGCCATGTTGGAAAAGCGCAGTCACGTGACACCGGTTGATCCGGTCTGGACCCGTATCACAACCGAAGCTCAGACCGCCGTTGAAGATGAGCCGCTGATGGGCGGCCTGGTTCACGCCTGTATCCTGCACCATCGCAGCCTTGAGCGGGCCTTGTCGTACCGTGTGGCGGCCAAACTGTGCTCGAATGAAATGTCCATGATGGTCCTGCGTGAAATCGTGGATGAGGCTTATGCCGACGATCCTTCGCTTGTCGAAGCTGCCCGTGCCGACCTGATGGCAGTGTATGAGCGGGACCCGGCCTGCCACCGGTTGTTGCAGCCGATCCTCTATTTCAAAGGGTATCAGGCGATGCAGGCGTATCGCGTGGCCCACTGGCTGTGGAACAAGCGCAGGTATGATCTGGCCTATTTTTTCCAGATGCGCTCGTCCGAGATTTTCGGGATCGACATTCATCCAGCCGCGAAAATCGGCAAAGGGATCATGATCGATCACGCCCATTCCATCGTGATCGGGGAAACTGCCGTGGTCGGTGACAACGTGTCAATGCTGCATTCCGTGACGTTGGGCGGAACCGGCAAGGAAGAAGAACAGCGTCACCCGACGATTGGTGACGGGGTTCTGATCGGGGCCGGGGCCAAGGTTCTCGGCAATATCCAGGTTGGCCATTGCAGCCGTATCGCCGCCGGATCGGTGGTGCTGCAAGAGGTCCCCGCCTGCACGACCGTCGCCGGCATTCCGGCAAAGATCGTGGGGGAGGCGGGGTGCGACCAGCCGTCGATCTCAATGGATCATATGCTGGGCAAAGATCAGTAGCGCGTTCAGTTCAGGCGGTTGTCCTTCTTGGTCTGCCGCTTGAGCCGCCGCTCCTCGCGCCGTTTCTTCCGCTCTTCTATGCGCTTGGCGCGATCAGCCTCCCATTTTGCGACAGCGCTTTTCGAGTTGAATTTCGAGTTTTCACCGGGATAGCTGTTGGGCTTGGAATAGGCATCGGCCGGCGCGATTGCGGCCAGCATCAGGAAAACCACAAACATTCTGGACAGGCGAGTAAGGGTCATAGGGCACCTCTGCATCTGTGATGGGCGTGTACAGAGTGTGGGGGTCCGCCCGGGATTGAACAAGCATTGGGCCGCTCACGCTGGCTCACATCCCGGCAGGTCCAAAAAGAAAACCGCGCCGGAATTCACCCGGCGCGGCAAAACATGGGTTGGTTCGTGGCTGGGTCAGGCCAGCATGACCATCGGGTTTTCCAGATTGTCCACGATGGCTTGCAGCAACTCAGCCCCCAATGCGCCGTCAATCACGCGGTGATCAACAGACATTGTAACGGACATAACGGTGGCGACCGTCAGCTCTCCGTCATCGCCCACGACCGGTTTCTTGACCCCGGTGCCCACGGCCAGAATACCTGCATGGGGCGGGTTCACGATGGCGTCGAAATTGTCGATGCCGAACATGCCCAGGTTCGAGATCGCAAAGGTCCCGCCCTGATATTCATGCGGGGCCAGTTTCCGTTCACGGGCGCGACCGGCCAGGTCCTTCATCTCGGTCGAAAGCGCGGACAGCGATTTGGTGTCGGCATCCTGAAGGACCGGGGTGAACAGGCCGCCTTCGATGGCGACCGCGACGGCCACGTCCGACGGTTTCAGTTGCAGCACCCGATCGCCGGCCCAAACCGCGTTACAGGCCGGAACCTGTTGCAGTGCGTTTGCCACGGCTTTGATGATGAAGTCATTGACGCTGAGCTTGACGCCCCGACCTTCCAGCTGTTTGTTCAACTGGCTGCGGAACTTGAGCAGCGCATCCAGCTTGATGTCACGACGCAGGTAGAAATGCGGGATCGTTTGCTTGGCTTCGGTCAGGCGCGCAGCAATGGTCTTGCGCATGCCGTCGAGCTTGATTTCCTCGTAGTCCCGGGTTTCGTACATCTTGGCGACTGCGTCTGCAGATGGGCCAGCCGGTGCTGAAGCTGCCGGGGTGGCGGCTGCAGGTGCGGGTGCTGCCGCCGGGGCAGTTGCTGTTGCGCCTTCCACATCCGCTTTGACAATACGGCCATGCGGGCCAGAGCCGGTGATCTGCGCCAGATCGAGGCCCTTTTGCGCGGCAATCCTGCGGGCCAGCGGAGAGGCAAAGATACGACCGCCATCGGCCTTGACCGGGGCAGCCGGGGCAGGGGCAGGCGCCTCGGACGCCGCTGGCGCGGCGGCCTCGTTGTCTGCGGCGGTTGCGGGTGCAGCCGCGGGGGCTGTGGCAGGCGTTGCGCCAATATCATCCGCGCTTTCGCCATCTTCCAACAGAACCGCGATGGCGGTGTTGACCTTGACCCCTTCGGAGCCTTCGGGGATCAGGATCTTGCCGATGGTGCCTTCGTCAACAGCCTCGAACTCCATCGTGGCCTTGTCGGTTTCAATCTCGGCCAGAAGGTCACCGCTTGATACGGTGTCGCCTTCCTTGACCAGCCATTTGGCAAGCGTACCTTCCTCCATCGTGGGCGACAGGGCGGGCATCAGAATTTCTGTGGGCATTTTAGTTCACTCCCTCGTCCTTGCAGCCATCGGATTTCAACCGAGCGCAATGGGCTTGAATTTCGGAAACGTTTCCGTCCTGCAATCGAATAAATACAGGACCAGCAGCGAAACCTTCGCTGCCTTTTGCAAAGTCAAAAACATCAAGTGACTGGAGCCGATCCTTGGCTTCTTCGGCAGACATTCCCTTCCAATGAGTTTCCGCCATAGCTTTCAGAACGTCACTTTCAGCGCGCAAGTTTTCTTGCTCAGAATAAAGGTGTGTGAGAGTGATGCTATGGTCCAGAGCTTGGTAAGAAGCAGTCATTGAGTTTTTGAGCCAATCCAATGAATCACCGGTGAGGAAGCCCAAGACGAACCCTGCTACTACCAGAAGAGATGTCTTGAGCTTTGTCATGCTCCTTACCGGTAGGTCACTTGTTTGACGGCGGCGATCACCTCATCGGTGGTGATCAGGGCCAGTTTTTCGAGGTTCGCGGCGTAAGGCATCGGAACATCCTTGCCGGTGCAATTGATGACGGGCGCGTCGAGATAATCGAACGCCTCCTGCATCACGACCGAGCTGATGTAGCTGCCGACCGAGCCTTGCGGCCAACCTTCTTCGACGGTCACCAGACGGTTGGTTTTCATCACCGAGTTGATGATCGCGCCGGTGTCCATCGGACGGATGGTGCGCAGGTCGATGACCTCGGCGCTGATGCCGTCTTCGGCCAGCTTGTCGGCGGCTTCCAGCGCGTATTGCATGCCGATGCCAAAGCTGACGATGGTCACGTCCGAGCCTTCACGCCAGATACGCGCCTTGCCCAGAGGGACGGTCAGGTCATCCACTTGCGGTACGTCGAACGTCCGTCCGTAGAGGATTTCGTTTTCTAGGAAGATCACCGGGTTGGGATCGCGGATTGCCGATTTCAGCAGGCCTTTGGCGTCGGCTGCCGAGTAGGGCATGACGACTTTCAGGCCGGGGATTTGCATGTACCACGCCGCATAGTCTTGGGAGTGCTGCGCGGCCACGCGGGCGGCGGCACCGTTGGGGCCACGGAAGACGATGGGGCAGCCCATCTGACCACCGGACATATAGAGCGTCTTGGCGGCGGAGTTGATGATCTGGTCAATCGCCTGCATGGCGAAGTTGAAGGTCATGAATTCGACGATGGGTTTCAAACCCCCAAAGGCCGAACCAACCGCGATACCGGCAAAGCCGTGCTCGGTGATCGGGGTATCGATCACGCGCTTGGCGCCGAACTCGTCCAGCAGGCCCTGACTGATCTTATAAGCCCCCTGGTATTCTGCGACTTCTTCGCCCATCAGGTAGACATCGTCGTCGCCGCGCATTTCCTCAGCCATCGCGTCGCGGAGCGCTTCGCGGACGGTTTCGGATTTCATTTCAGCGTCCGCCGGCCAATCAGGCGACAGGTCGACTACCGGTGCAGCAGGGGCGGCTGCAGGAGCGGGGGCCTCAACCGCCGCAGGGGCGGCCTCGGTCACCGCTGCGGCTGCGGGCGCAGCCGCGGGCAGGGCAGAGGCGTCTTCGCCTTCCTCCACAAGGATCGCGATAGGGGTGTTCACCTTCACCCCCTCGGTCCCTTCTTCGATCAGGATCTTGCCGACGATGCCTTCATCGACAGCTTCGAACTCCATCGTCGCCTTGTCGGTTTCGATCTCGGCCATGATATCGCCCGAGGATACGGTGTCGCCTTCTTTGACCAGCCATTTGGCCAGCGTGCCCTCTTCCATCGTGGGCGAAAGGGCGGGCATGAGAATTTCGGTTGCCATGTCTTATTCGTCCTCTCAGGCGTAAATGTCTGTCCAGAGCTCTTCGACGGAAGGCTCGGGGCTTTCTTTTGAGAATTCGGCGGCCTGGTTGACGACCTCTTTGATCTCTTTGTCGATCGCCTTCAGGTCATCTTCGGTCGCGTGTTTGCCGGTCAGCAGCAGCTCGCGCACATGTTCGATGGGGTCGCTTTGTTCGCGGACCTTCTGAACCTCTTCGCGGGTGCGGTACTTGGCCGGGTCAGACATCGAGTGGCCACGGTACCGGTAGGTTTTGACCTCAAGGATGTAAGGGCCCTTGCCAGCCCGGCAGTGGGCGACGGCTTTTTCACCGGCGGCTTTGACCGCAAGCACGTCCATGCCGTTGACCATTTCGCCCGGGATGCCGAAGGCTTGACCGCGGTGATAGATATCTGCCGAAGAGGTCGAGCGCGCCTGCGCCGTGCCCATGGCGTATTGGTTGTTCTCGATCACAAAGACCACGGGCAATTCCCAAAGAGCCGCCATGTTGAACGTCTCATAGACCTGACCCTGGTTGGCGGCACCATCCCCGAAATAGGTGAAGGTGACGCCACCGTTTTCCTTGTACTTGTCAGCAAATGCCAGACCTGCGCCCAGCGGAACCTGCGCGCCGACGATGCCGTGGCCGCCATAGAAATGCTTCTCTTTCGAGAACATGTGCATCGAGCCGCCTTTACCTTTGGACAGGCCGCCCTCGCGCCCGGTCAGTTCGGCCATCACGCCGCCCGGGTCCATGCCGCAGGCCAGCATATGGCCGTGGTCGCGATATGAGGTGATGCGTTTGTCGCCTTCCTGTGCTGCGGCCTCAAGACCCACAACAACGGCTTCTTGTCCGATATAGAGGTGGCAGAACCCCCCGATCAAACCCATACCATAAAGCTGACCTGCCTTTTCCTCGAATCGGCGGATCAACAGCATCTCGCGGTAATAGGTTTTGAGCTCTTCTGCAGAAACATTTGGTTTCTTTGTGGTTTTTCGCGCAGCCATTGTGGCGATCTCCCCCTTTCGGACAGATAGTTTAGCGTTAAACTATCTATTAAAGCATTTCCTGCTTTCTGGCGAGTGTTAATGTGACGCAGCGTCCGTTCGCGCGGAAGCCGACCGAAAGCGCAGAGGGTTCAGTGATGCGCGATAGATTTTTCGTCGAAAAATCTTGGCCCTTGATCAGCGGATGACAATCTCATCCGAGCGGATCATGCCCAGAACGGAACGCGCCTGCTGATCTAACAGGTCGAGGTCCAGATAGGTGTCTGACAGGCGACGGGTCAGGTTTTCCATTTCGGCAATCTCGGCCTCAAGTTTGGCCAGGTCGCGCGACAGGGCGTCCCGTTCCGCCGCAATCTCGACCCGTCGGAACAGGCCATAGTCGCCCTGCACGGCAGCGAAGGTGAAATACACACCCAGCATAAATGCCACCATGAAGAAAACGACTGCGCCCAAACCGGGCCGATGGGAACGGGACACTCTGTTTACCGCCGTATGAAACGCCTCAATAACGGGCCCTTTGCGAGCCTCTGAACACACTATGTCACAGGCGATTCGGGTTGTGAATCCCCTGATTCGCAAAAATCCGCAAAAGCGGGCTTTTTATTGATCCAGCGCGGCAACGCCCGGCAGGGTTTTGCCTTCCATCCATTCCAGGAACGCGCCGCCAGCCGTCGAGATATACGAGAAATCCGCCGCTGCGCCCGAGGCGTTCAGCGCGGCAACCGTATCACCGCCACCTGCGACCGAAACCAATTGGCCTGCGCGGGTTAACTCTGCAGCTTTCAGGGCGGCGGCATTGGTGGCCACATCGAAGGGCGCGATTTCGAACGCGCCCAAGGGGCCGTTCCAGATCAGGGTCTGGCTGTTGCCAAAGATCTCGGAAATCGCGGCGACGCTATCCGGGCCGGCATCCAGGATCATGCCGTCTGCTGTGCATTGATCGGCGGGCAAGACCTGATGCGGCGCGCCCGCTGCGAACTCTTCCGCAACCACGATGTCCGAGGGCAGCACAATAGTGCAGCCCGCGCTCTCAGCCTTGGCCAGAATTTCGGCCGCAGTGTCTTTCATCGCCGTTTCAGCCAGCGATTTGCCAACATTCACGCCTTGGGCAACGAGGAACGTGTTGGCCATGCCGCCGCCGATCACCAGGTAGTCCACCTTGTTGATCAGGTTGCCCAGCAATTCCAGCTTGGTAGATACTTTAGCTCCACCAACCACAGCGGTCACAGGGCGTTTGGGGGCGCTCAGTGCGCCCTCCAGCGCCTCAAGCTCGGCCTGCATCAGACGGCCCGCATAAGCGGGCAACAGACGGGCAATGGCCTCGGTCGAGCTGTGGGCGCGGTGCGCGGCCGAGAAGGCATCGTTGCAATATACATCCCCCAGCTTGGCCATGCCGGCGGCAAGGTCCGCGTCGTTCTTGGTTTCAGCTGCATGGAAACGGGTGTTTTCCAGCAGCAGAACCTGACCGGGCTGCAGCGCCTCTGCGGCGGCCTCAGCCTCGGGCCCGACACAATCGGGGGCGAATTGGACAGTGGTGCCAAAGGTGGCCTCAAGGGCGGGGACCAGTTGTTGCAGCGACAGGTCCATCTTGCGCTCACCGCCCGGGCGACCGAAATGAGCCAGCAGGATCGGCCTGCCACCAGCGGCCAGAATATCCTGAACGGTCGGCACGATGCGCTGAATGCGGGTGTCATCGGTGACAACCCCGTCCGCAACCGGCACGTTGATATCGACGCGCACCAGCACGCGTTTGCCGTTCAGGTCCATGTCGTCGAGTGTTTTCCAGCCCATCGCGCGATCCCTCAGAAATGTGAAACAGATTTAGGCGGTTCTTTTCCTGCATTTTGCCCTCAGGTCAATGCGTCACTTGGCATTCACGCCCATGCCGCATAGGTATTTGCGCAAGACAAACGACAGGAGGGCCTCATGGCCGAGATCAAGGATCCCGAAAACACCATCATCATCGAGCTGAAAGGCGGCAATGTCGTCATCGAGCTGCTGCCCGACGTGGCCCCTCAGCACTCGGCCCGTATGAAGGAACTGGCCCGTGGCGGCGAATACGATAACGTTGCCTTCCACCGTGTGATCGACGGTTTCATGGCGCAGACCGGCGATGTGCAGCACGGCGACATGGAAGACGGGTTCAACATCCGCATGGCGGGCACAGGTGGTTCTTCGCTGCCGAACGTTCCGGCCGAATTCTCGAAACTGCCGCATGACCGGGGCACGCTGGGCGCGGCCCGTTCGCAAAACCCGGATTCGGCCAACTCGCAGTTCTTCATCAACTTCAAGGACAACCACTTCCTGAACGGTCAGTACACTGTTTATGGCCGTGTCATCGACGGGATGGAGCATGTGGACGCGATTGTTCGTGGTGAGCCGCCTGCGAACCCCGATCGCATGATCAGCGTTAAGGTGGCGGCCGATGTATAAGCTGGCCGCAGCTTTTGCCCTGCTGGCCAGCCCGGCGCTGGCGACCGGGCTGCAGATCGAAATCGAAGGTGAGGGCGCCAATGGCACCGTCACCGTCGACCTGTTCGAAGACCTTGCCCCCAACCATGTCGAGCAAATCAGCGCTCTGGCCGCCGAAGGCAAATACGATGGCGTGGTGTTCCACCGCGTGATCGACGGCTTCATGGCACAGACCGGTGATGTCGAGTTCGGACGCATCGGCAGCGATATGCGCCGCGCGGGTACTGGCGGGTCGGACCGTCCAGACCTGGCGGCTGAGTTCTCGGACTATAACTATGACCGTGGCGTCATTGGTATGGCGCGGGCTCAGGATCCCAATAGTGCCAACTCGCAATTCTTCATCATGTTCGCCCCCGGTCCGTTCCTGAACGGCGAATACACCGTAGTGGGTCAGGTGACCGGCGGTATGGACGTTGTCGATGCCATCAAGCGGGGCGAAGGCCCCAACGGTGCCGTCATCGGCCAGCCGGACGTTATGAAAACGGTGACTGTCACTGACTAAATCAAAAGGCCCCGAGGCACGCCACCTCGGGGCTTTTTCTTCAATCGTCTCCCATCGCCTTCCAGATCAGCGCGCCGATTGCGCCGCCGATCAGCGGGGCGACCCAGAACAGCCACAGCTGCGACATAGCCGGAGCATCGGCAAACAGGGCAACCCCGGTAGAGCGGGCCGGGTTGACCGATGTGTTCGTCACCGGGATTGAGATCAGGTGGATCAGCGTCAGGCACAGGCCAATCGCAATCGGGCCAAACCCCTGTGGTGCAAAATTTGATGTGGCCCCCAGGATAACCACAAGGAAAAAGGCGGTCAGGACGATCTCGATCACAAGGGCCGACATCATCGAATAGCCCTCGGGCGAGGCCGCGCCGTACCCGTTTGAAGCAAAGCTGCCCACGCCTTCGAATTCCGGCGCGCCGCTGACAATCAGGTATAGAACCGCGGCGGCTGCGATGGCACCGACCACCTGAGCGATCCAATAGGGGATCAGGTCTTTGGCGGGAAAGCGCCCTCCGATCATCAATCCCAAACTGACTGCGGGGTTAAAGTGACCGCCGGAGATATGCCCGACCGCATAGGCCATGGTCAGAACCGTTAGGCCAAAGGCAAACGAAACGCCTAGCCAGCCGATGCCCACGTCAGCAACACCCGCTGCCAATACGGCGCTGCCGCAGCCGCCCAGCACCAGCCAGAATGTGCCGAAAAACTCGGCCAATAGTTTTGATGACATGAAAAGCCCTCCTGAAAACAATGAGTTTAGTGTAATTCAAAAATGTAATTTTGTGAAATCATTGGAGAATTGCCAAAGCAACCTGCGTCAGTTCCAACTGGCAGGATCAAGTCGGAACAGCTTGGAGAGCTGCTCATAGACGCTTGGGACCGAGGTTTTCAACTGCTGCGGCTGTTCAAAGAATACCTCGACGGATACGGCAAAAAACTCTTCGTGGCCGGTTGCGCCATAAGGGTCGATGACCGTGTGCTGACCGCGTTCAACCGCTTGGACATGGGCGTCATAGGCGGTCAGGAACACGCGTTCCCATTCCGCGAAACTCTGCCCGTCACTCAGGATCGGAACGCCGTTCGTGCCGCCTGACAGATCATCGACCTGATGTGCGAATTCGTGCAGGACCACGTTCTGACCGTCGTGATCATTCGCGGCACCTTGCTTGCTGTGGGACCAGGACAGGATGACCGGCCCGCGATCCCAGCTTTCGCCGGTGCGGATGATTTCCTTTTCGCTGACCACATAGCCGTCTTGCCGGCGCTGACGTGATTTGAAGGCAGTGGGGTAGATCAGAATGGTCGTCAGGTGATCATACCAGAGATCACTGTTGACCAGCAGCAGGCTTGCCTGTGCTGCGATGGCCAGCTCCATCTCTTCGGTGACCTCCAGACCGTCGCAGCCGTGGAACTGAACCTGATCCAGAAACAGGTTCACCTTACCGTCCAGTTTCGCCCGCAGGTCAGGGGGCAGGCGTTGGATCAGCGGAACCTGCTGTTCGATCACGCGGCGCTGATGGTCTGTCAGCGGTGTTGCCAGCAACTGGTGCCGTGCCTGGGATTTGGCCCAGTGGCGGTACAGAAAAAAGCCCGCGACCAACAACAGGATAAGGAAAAGGATCACCATACGGGAAGCTTATCGCCGTCAGGCCAGGCAACAAGGGGAAAAGAAAAACGCCGCAGGCATGGCCCGCGGCGTTTGTTCCTTTCGGTATGAGGTCAGGCTTACTGCTTGACCTCTGCCGCCGGGTTCGCGCCCGACTTGGCGCTGCGGCCGGGATTCAGCGGATCGTCCTGACGCTGGACCGAGCCTTCGAAATGCGCGCCGCTTTCGATGGCGATGGTCTTGTGGATGATGTCGCCTTCGACACGCGCGGTCGAGGTCAGGCGCACCTTCAGGCCACGCACGCGGCCCACGATGCGACCGTTGATCACGACGTCATCGGCGGTCACTTCGCCCTTGATGGTTGCGGTTTCGCCAATGGTCAGCAGATGCGCGCGGATGTCGCCTTCGACCGTGCCCTCAACCTGAATATCGCCCGAGGTTTTCAGGTTCCCCGTGATGTGCAGGTCAGAGGACAGAACCGACGCCGGAGGCTTGGGCTTGGGCGCGGTGCTGGCCTTTTTTTCAGCAGGTGCAGGGGTCGCCGGGCTCGCCGGAGCAGCAGGCTTTGCTGTCTCGGGCGCGTTGGATGCGGGCTCATTGATTTTGCTCTTAGAAAACATTTCTCGCAGCCTTAATATAGTCCATTGGATTTCTGGGTACACCGTCAACGCGCACCTCATAGTGCAGATGCGTCCCGGTAGACCGACCAGTGCTACCCATATCAGCAATATGATCCCCGCGCGAGACCCTTTGACCAACCTTCACCAGGATCTTGGTGTTATGAGCGTAAAGTGTCTCAATTCCGAAGGCATGCTTGATTTTTACCAATCTGCCGAACCCGGACTGCCATCCCGCATGGGTTACAACACCGTCAGCCGTGGCAAAGATGTCTGTTCCATGGGCACCTGCAAAATCGGCGCCGTTATGCATGCGGCGACCGCCGGTTTTGGGATCGCGGCGGGTGCCGAAACCGCTGGTATAACGCACGGCGGCGCGCACCGGGCTGGCAAAGGGGGCCTTTTCGGCTGCGATGCGATACAGGTTCAACTGATCCATCTGCTGCAGCAGGACATTGGCGCGGATTTCGTCCGCGGTAAGATCTTCACCGCGCGTACTGAACGAGATCGGGGTCAGGGGGCCGCCCATACCGCTATAGCCGCGGCGGACCTCTTCAATGATGCGGTCGGTGGGCATGCCCGCCTGACGGAACATCTTGTCCAGCGGCTCGACCGAGATCACCATCGCCTCTTCCAGTTGGCGGAAAATCTCGTCGCTGCGTTCCTGCATCAGGCGGATTTCCAGCTCAAGCTCATCCCGCTGGTCCAATGCGTCCCGCGCATCCGAGGCGATCTGATCGCGTTCCTGCGCCGTGCGGGCGAGGGCGTCGGTCATAAATGTCATCTGTTCGGGGGCGGCCATGGCGGTCAGGTAGACATCGCCTTCACCGGTTTCGGCCTGCATGTTCGCCAGCTCTGTGCGTGCCTCTTCGCGCTGTTTCATAGTGGCGCGCAAGGTGGTCTGGATCACCTCGATCCCGGTCTCAAGCTCGCGCCTGCGATTCTCCGACGCCAGCAGTTCCGATTGCATGGCTGAAATCTGCTCCAGCGCGGCATTGAACCGGTCCTGCGCCATCAGCGCTTCTTCGGCGCGCATGTCGCGCTCGGCTGACAGGATGTTCAGACGTTCCTGATAGGTTGCCTGATCGCGTTTTGCCTGCTCGCGGAAATTGCCTGATCCGATGCTGTCCATCAGCAGGATCGCCGTGGCCACAGCGGTCCAGCCGACGATCACCGCAACGCCCGCAACGGCGACCACCTGAGTTTCCGAGCTGAGTCGGATGAACCGCGTGTCATTATCAGATTTCAGGAAAACCCGGCGCTCCGGGAAATGCCGTTCAAGCAGTGAGTGTAGTTTGATTGCCAGACGAGTTCGCACGCGTCTTCACCTCTCATCCCCAAGATCGGGACCGGTCGTGAGTGATAGCCGTCCCTTGGGCGAAGTGCATAGAGGGCGCGAATGCTTTGGGCAAGTTTGTTAACCAGTTCACACAAGAAACGGGTTTTTTACCGCCCATTCTCGGCGGGAATTTGCCGATAACACCGATTTGAGCATGCTTATTGCGCAGCACCAGGCAGGGGGAGGTCTTCGGTCAGGGGCCAGTAAAAATCGGGTGGCAGCCCCGCCTCGGCGCGTTTTTCTTCGTTGAACGGGGGTTTGAGAACGCCGTGGAAATAGCGGCGCACCAGATTGTGAAACACATCCTTGGGATCGGCATTTTCGCGCCCGCACAAAAAATGGAACCATTTCGACCCGTAGGCGACATGCCCGACTTCTTCGGCATAGATCACCTCAAGCGCGGCGATGGCCTTTTCGTCTTTGGCCTTGCGGAAGATGTCGATCATGCCGGGCGTCACATCCAGCCCGCGTGCTTCAAGGACCATGGGCACAACGGCCAACCGGCCCATCAGATCCTCGGCCGTGTCCTCGGCCGCGCGCCACATGCCCGCATGCGCGGGCAGGGCGCCATAGTGACTGCCCATCGCTTCAAGGCAGTCGCAGACCATCTCGAAATGGCGCGATTCCTCTTCGGCGCATTTGACCCAGTCGTCGTAGAAACCAATGGGCATGGGCACATGTCCGAACCGGGCGATGATGTCCCAATGCAGGTCCACCGCGTTCAGCTCAATATGAGCCACGGCATGCAACAGGGCGATGCGCCCCGCCTCGGTCCCCGGTTTGCGCTTGGGGACTTCGCGGGGGGATAGCAGTTCAGGCCGGTCGGGGCGGGCAGGTTGCAGCGGCGGTTCTGCGGTGCCGACCTCAATCGCAGGGGCGTCGCCCTTGCGTGCCGCGAACCACGCAGCGGCATGGCGTTTGGAAAGGGCGGTCTTGGCCCGCCCATCCGCCGTGGTCAGAACTTCGGTCGCCATCTGGGTCAGTGTCAGGGGCACTGTTTCTCTCCGCCTAATCCGTTCTGCGGGTCATAGTTCGGATGGCGACCGTGGAAAAGGGGTTACAGGCCGCGCACGGCCTCAAGCACCTCATCCACATGACCGGGCACTTTGACCTTGCGCCAGACGCGGGCGATCTTGCCTTCGGCATCGATGAGGAACGTGGACCGTTCAATGCCCATCGATTTGCGGCCGTACATGTTCTTTTCGACCCATACGCCGTAGTCCTCGCAGACTGTAGATCCCTCATCCGAGAGCAGCGGTGTGGTCAGGCTGTGCTTGGCGACAAACTTGTCATGCTTGGCCACGCTATCGCGTGAGATGCCGTAAACGTGAGCGCCCGCATCTTCAAAGGCTTGAAGTTGTTCCGAGAAACCGATGGATTCCTTGGTGCAGCCCGGCGTATCATCGCGGGGATAGAAAAACAGAACGACGGCACCGCCGCGCAGGGAAGACAGTGTTACCTCGCCGCCGCCGTCACGGGGCAGGGTAAAATCAGGGGCGATGTCTGAGACGTCGGGCATTGGAAACTCCGCTAAAGTTTTTTAAGGGCTGCCCGAGATCATAGGGCGGTGCAAGCGGGTTGGAAGGCGTGGATAAGAAATTGGTTCAGCACGACAAAAAAAGTGCGACCGAATCCAGGAAACCCCGGCGTCGCCGGTCACGTCGTCGTATCGCCGCGCATTTTTCTGTCTGGTCGGTCCTGTCGATGGCCCTGCTGGTGTTTCTGGGCTGGTTCTTTTTGTTCGGGCAAAACCTGCACGCGCCGGAATGGCTGCGCCACAGGGTCGAACAACGGCTGGAGCAAAGCCTGGGGGGCCTGAAATTCAGCTTTGGTGACGCAAGTTTCATCGTCAATGAGGATTGGCGCCCCCGTCTGCGGCTGACGGATGTGACGATCAGCGATGCCGCAGGGCAGCAGATCGCGCGCGTTTCCGACCTGCGCACACGGCTGTCTATGCGTGGCCTGCTACGCGGGCAGATTCGCCCGCGCCGCATTGCCGTGCGGGGGGCGCAGTTCGACCTGACCCGGGGCAAGGACGGGGCACTGTCCTTGTCTGTCGGCACTGGCAGCGCCCCGGTGCAAGAGGCCCCGGACCTGGCGCAACTGATCGAGGAATCGGATGATGTGTTCCTGTCGCCTCTTTTGTCCGGGCTACGTTCGATCGAACTGCAATCCCTGACGCTGGACTACAAGGATTTGCGGCTGGGTCGCGCCTGGGTGTTTGATGGTGGCCATATCACCATCACCCGCGACGGCGACGAAATGCGTTTGGCCACCGGGTTCTCGGTTCTGACGGGGCGGGACTATGCCAGTTCCATCGAAGCGAATTACACCAGCGTTCTGGGAACGCCCGAGGCCAGCTTTGGCGTCGCCATCACCGACCTGCCTGCCGAAGACATAGCAGGGCAGACGGTGGCCCTGTCCTGGCTGCAGGTGCTTCGGGCTCCGATCTCGGGCGCTTTGCGCGGCAGCGTGGACAGCAATGCCGCACTGGGTCCTGTCTTTGCGACGCTGAACCTTGGGACCGGCGCATTGCAGCCCACTCAGGAAACCCGTCCAATCCCCTTTGAGTCCGCCAGAACCTATTTCACTTATACTCCCAACCGTCAGGAGCTGGACTTTAACGAAGTGTCGGTGGTCTCGGCCTGGGGCGCGTTTCAGGGTGAAGGTAAGGCGTATCTGAACGGGATCGAAAACGGTACGTTGGACAGCCTGACCTCGCAGCTGAGTTTCAGCAGCATCAATGTCAATCCGGCCAATCTGTTCCCCGAGTCGCTGAAACTGGAACGGGCCGAACTGGACATGCAGATGAAGCTTGCCCCGTTTGACCTGCGTTTGGGCCAGATCATGATACAGGATGCCAATTACCGGCTGCTAGGGACGGGGAGACTGAAGGGAGAGGCCGATGGCTGGGCGGCGCAGGTGGACGCGCATCTGGACAGTATGGGGGCGGATCAGCTGTTGAACTACTGGCCTGACCTTCTGGCCCCCAAGCCGCGCCTGTGGGTGGAACAGAACCTTAAGGCGGGTCATTTCTCGGATGTCGATTTTGCGCTGCGGCTGCGTCCCGACACCAAACCAGACATCTATCTGGACTTTGGGTTCGATAGCGCCACGATCCGGTTTGCCAAGACATTGCCGCCATTGGTGAATGCGCAAGGCCAGGCCAGCCTGATCAACCGCCGCTTTACCGCCACGGCCGAGGCCGGTGTCGTTGTCGCCGATCAGGGCGGTGAAATCGACGCAACGGGGACGTCTTTTATCATTCCAGACACAAGTATCAAAAAGGAATCGCCCTCAATCACGCGGATCATAGCCAAGGGCAGCGCCACCGCCGCCTTGTCACTACTGGACCGGCCGCCGTTGCAGTTGCTGACCAAGGCAAACCTGCCTGTCGATTTGGCCGAGGGTGAGGTCAGCCTGACCGGCACGCTGTCTTTGCCCATGAAGAAGGGCCTGAAATTCCAGGAGGCCGAGTTCCACTTTCTGGGCGATATCGACAACGTCCAAAGCGACAAGCTGGTGCCCGGATTCGAGGTCAGCGCGCCGCGTCTGAAACTGGATGGCGATCAGACACAGGTTTCGGTGTCCGGGGATGGGTTGTTTGGCGACGTTCCGTTGCAGGCTACATGGCGTCAGCCCATCGGCGGTACTGAACCGCAGCGCAGTGAACTGACGGGACAGATCGAACTTTCGCCGCGCCTGATGGCCGAGCTGAAGGCCGGACTGCCGCAAGGTATGCTGACCGGCCGGGGCATCGCCGATATTGCGCTGGGCATCGGGGCGGGCGAGCCGCTGAAACTGACGGCAAATTCGGACTTGTCGGGCGTGGTATTGTCAGTGCCTGAACTGGGCTGGCGCAAAGGGGCGGGCACGACCGGGTCATTGACCGTGGATGCCACACTCGGCGAAAACCTGCGCGTGGACGAGCTACAGCTGGACGCTGCAGGGCTGCGCACCACCGCGTCGATCTCATTCAACGACGGAGAGTTTGAGCGCGTCTCGTTCAGCTCATTCGATCTGGGCAATTGGCTGGCCGTTCCGGCTGAGTTGGTCAATACCGGAGGGGCCGTGCCCGATATCCGGGTGCTGGGCGGGGTCATGAACCTGGGCCGCGCAACCTTTGGCAGCAGCGAAGGCGGCGGAGGCGGCGCGTCCGGTGCCAGCCCCCGGCTGGACGTGTCGCTGGATCGTTTGCAGGTGACCGAAAGTATCGCTCTGACCGGGTTCAAAGGCGCGTTCCAGACCGCCGGGGGCGTCAACGGAGCCTTCACCGCCAGTGTGAACGGGGGTGCCCCGGTGCGGGGACAGGTCTCACCCCGTGCGGGTCGCAGTGCGGTGACCCTGCTGTCGGACGATGCGGGTCAGGTATTGCGGTCGGCCAACATGATCACGCAGGCGCGGGGCGGGGCAATGAATCTGCAACTGGAACCGGTCGCTGGCCCGGGAAATTACGATGTAAACCTGAAAATCTCGAACACCCGTATCAAGGATGCCCCGGCCATGGCCGCGCTGCTGAACGCCATCAGCCTTGTTGGCCTGCTGGATGAGATGGCCGGGCAGGGCATCTTTTTTGCCACAATCGAAAGCCGGATGCGTATCACACCAACCGAGGTCAAGGTTCTCAGCGGCAGCGCGGTCGGGCCGTCCATGGGCCTGTCCTTTGATGGCACGGTTGATATCGTGTCCGGTATGCTGAACCTGCGCGGGGCGATTTCCCCGATCTACCTGCTGAACGCAATCGGCAGCGTCTTTACCAAAAAGGGCGAGGGCGTGATCGGCTTTAACTATACCCTGACCGGCCCGTTGCGAGAGCCGAAAGTGTCGGTCAATCCGCTGTCCGGGTTGGCCCCGCTGTTTCTGCGCAACCTGCTGCGGGCCCCGGCGCCCACAGTGACGGATGGGCCCAACGCGACGCCACCCCGTCCGGACGCTGCGCAACGAACCTCGGGGTCGCGGGCAGAGGAGCGTTGAACTGGCGCGACGAGCGCGTTATGGCGCGGCCATGAAACTCAGCGATTTTGATTTCCATCTGCCCGAAGACCTGATTGCCACGCGGCCCGCCAGTCCGCGATCCTCGGCGCGATTGCTGGTGGCAAAGGGCGATACCGTGTCGGATGCGCATGTGTTCGATCTGCCCGATTGGCTGCAGCCCGGCGATCGGCTGGTGCTGAACGACACCCGTGTCATCCCAGCCCGCCTGAACGGCCGCCGCCACCGCGACAGCGCCCAGGGCCCGGTGTCAGCCGCGATCGAGGCGACGCTGCTGGACCCGCAAGCCGATGGCACATGGGCGGCCCTGATCAAACCGCTGAAAAAGGTAAAGCCGGGCGAAGAGATACGGTTCTCTGACGCCCTAAGCGCCACGCTTGAACGGGTCGAGGACGGGCAGGCGCACCTGCGGTTCAACCTGACGGGCGAAGATTTCGACGCCGCGCTGGAACAGGCCGGTGCGATGCCTTTGCCACCCTATATCGCCGCGAAACGCGCAGCGGATGAGCAGGACAAAACCGACTATCAAACGATCTGGGCGCGCAATTCGGGGGCGGTCGCCGCGCCCACGGCCTCCCTTCATTTCGACGAGGCGCTGATGCAGGCGCTTGCCGCGCGCGGTGTCACGCTCAGCTATGTGACCCTGCATGTGGGCGCGGGCACCTTCCTGCCGGTCAAGGTCGAGGACGTCACCACCCATAAGATGCACGCCGAATGGGGCCAGGTCAGCGCGACGGTCGCCGCCGAGATCCGCGCCACCAAGGCCGCAGGCGGGCGCGTGATCCCGGTGGGGACCACAGCGCTGCGCCTGATCGAAAGCGCCGCGCGGTCAGGTCAGATCGAACCGTGGGAAGGCGAGACGGACATCTTCATCTATCCCGGTTTTCAGTTCCACGTGACCGATGCGCTGATGACCAATTTCCATCTGCCCAAGTCCACGCTTTTGATGCTGGTCTCGGCCCTGATGGGTCAGGATCGCATGCGCGACGTCTATACGCATGCGATTGCACAAAACTATCGTTTCTTTTCTTACGGCGATGCGTCGCTTTTGATCCCATAAGGGGCGCGATGTCGGGATCATTCCTTGGCGATGTCGTAGACAAGCGCGAACAAAAGCGGTTTCCATACCAAAACGAATCCAACTACCAAGTCGGCATCTAACGGAGTCCCCAATGATCCAGGTCCTGTCCAGCGCATGGGCGCTTTTGCTCGGTATGGGCCTGTTGATGGTCGGCAACGGCCTGCAGGGCACGATGCTGGGTGTTCGAGGTGAGATCGAGGGCTTCTCGACCCTTGAGATGTCGGTTGTCATGTCCGCCTATTTCATGGGCTTTCTGGGCGGATCGCGGCTTGCCCCTGAAATGATCCGCAGGGTCGGGCATGTGCGGGTCTTTGCGGCGCTTGCCTCGTTCATTTCGGCGGTCATGATCCTGTATCCGCTGATGACCAACCCGGTCATCTGGATTCTGGGCCGCTTTGTCATCGGCTTTTGTTTTTCCGGCGTGTATGTGACCGCTGAAAGCTGGCTGAATAATGCGGCCAGCAACGAAAATCGCGGCCAGGCGCTGTCGCTTTACATGATTTTTCAGATGATCGGCATCATCAGCGCGCAAGGGCTGGTCCTAGTGGGCGACCCGGCCGGGTTTGACACCTTTGTTGTCGCCTCGATCCTTGTTTCGATTTCCTTCGCGCCCATTTTGTTGTCGATCTCTCCCACGCCGGCCTTTGACACGACCAAACCCATGACGCTGCGCGAGCTTTTCGGGTATTCCCCGTTGGGCTGTGTCGGGATGTTTCTGCTGGGCGGAGTCTTTTCGGCCCAGTTCGGCATGGCGTCGGTTTACGGCGCGCGTGCGAACCTTTCGCTGGCCGAGATTTCGACCTTTGTGGCGGCGTTCTACGTCGGAGCGCTGGTTCTGCAATACCCGCTGGGATGGATGTCCGACCGCATGGATCGCCGCTTTCTGATCATGCTGGTGGCGGGCGTCGGGGCCTGTTCGGCCACAGTGGGTATGTTGTTCGGTGCGGCCTTTCCTGTTCTGCTGGGGGCGGCCTTCGTCATCGGCGGGATGTCGAACCCGCTCTATTCCCTGCTGATCGCCCATGCCAATGACTTTCTCAACCATGAGGACATGGCAGCCGCCTCAGGCGGTCTGCTGTTTATCAACGGTCTTGGGGCGATTGCCGGCCCGCTGATCACCGGTTGGCTGATGGGGGATAAGGTATTTGGCCCTCCGGGCTACTTTCTGTTCATCGCGGCGTTGCTGCTGACAATGGCGGTCTATGCGCTGTATCGCACCACACAGCGTGCGGCAATTCCGGTCGATGAGACAGGCACCATGTCCACGGTTTACCCAACCGCATCGCCGGTTGCCTTTGAGGTTGCTCAGGAAGTGGCGATCGAAGCCGCCGAAGCCGAGCAAGAAGCGCAAGATGTTGCCAAGGACACATGATTATGTCGCAAATGTTGCAAATCTTTACTGTCACAAATCTGTAAAACACCCTTAAATGACGTTACGTCCCTGGGGAGGGCAACACGACGGAGTTTAGGGCAATGGCAGGGCCTGAAGACGTATTGAGTTTTTGGTTGGATGAAGTTGGTCCCAAGGGGTGGTATCTACAGGATGACACTCTGGACACAGACATTCGCAACCGTTTCTTGACCACCTGGGAAGCCGCGAATGAGGGTAAATTCTCACTTTGGCTAACCTATCCAAGCGGGGCTTTGGCCTACATTGTTCTGATGGATCAGTTCCCAAGGAACATGTTCCGCGGCAGCGCGAAAGCATTCGCCTCAGACCGCGCCGCTCTTACAGCCGCAAAATGCGCGGTGGACAAGGGATGGGACCTCAAGATCGATGAACCCGCGCGGCAGTTCTTTTACCTTCCGATGATGCATTCGGAAAACCTGTGCGATCAGGAACGCTGCGTGCGTCTGATGTGCCAGAACATGACTCAGGACAGCGAAAGCAACCTGTTGCATGCCCGCGCCCATCGCGAGGTGATCCGCAAATTCGGACGGTTCCCCTATCGCAACGAAGCGCTTGAGCGTCCGATGACAGCCCCCGAAGCCGCTTATGTCGACATGGGCGGATATGGCTCGACAGTGCGTGAGCTACAGGCGGCGCGTTAAGACGCGGGAACGCATCCACGAATTGCGACAATGTGGTCGGCGGCTTCGCCGGCCGCTTTTTCTATGGCCGCGTCAAGCAGCAGTTCAGGGGCCTCGGTCAGCTCAGCGATGCGCGATTGCGTAGCTTGTAATTGCGCTTCAAGATTGTCCAGTTTCACAAGGGCGGTGGACATTTGCAGCTTCTCTGAAATGTTCGCGCCTGTATTCTCTTGTTGAATTGCAGCAAGGTCGGTGCGTAGTGCGACAAGCTCACCCCGAATGCCGCGTATTTCGTCCTTCAAAGGCGCGACAATCTGCACTTTTTCTGCAAACCCGGTGGTGATGTCATCCACAGTTGAAGCCAGTTTCCACCCCAGAAACAGGCACAGGGCGACAAGGATCAGCGTGGCATTGAGCAACGCAAGCAACAGGTCTTTGAGCGTTTTGGCCATGGTAAGCCTTTCGAATAACTTGTGTTTAAGAAAGATCACGTCTGCAGGATAGCAATATCCTAGCCTTTGTGAAATCTCGGGTATAGGCTGAAAACCGCGAAAACAGAGGCCATTGACCCTGCGTCGCATTTGTCGCGGGTCCGGTCTGTTGATGCGTTGAGAAAAGTAGTTTAATGGTAAACTAATTTTCATTCGACCTGTGCCGAGAGGAAAACATGGCTGCACAATCTTTTGATCTGATCGTAATCGGCGCTGGTCCTGGCGGCTATGTGGCGGCAATCCGCGCGGCTCAGCTGGGTCTGAAAACCGCCGTTGTCGAACGCGAACACCTGGGTGGCATCTGCCTGAACTGGGGCTGTATTCCGACCAAGGCGATGCTGCGGTCGTCGGAAGTGTTCCACCTTATGGAACGCGCCAAAGACTTTGGCCTCAAGGCCGAAAAGGTCGACTACGATTTGGATGCAGTGGTCAAACGTTCACGTGGGGTCGCGGCGCAGCTTTCGGGCGGAATCGGCCATCTGCTGAAAAAGAACAAAGTCACTGTGGTCATGGGGGAGGCGACGATCCCGGCCAAAGGCAAGGTCTCGGTCAAAACCGACAAGGGGACCGAGGAACTTACCGCCAAAAACATCGTGCTGGCCACTGGGGCCCGTGCCCGTGAATTGCCGGGGCTTGAAGCGGACGGTGATCTGGTCTGGACTTACAAACACGCGCTGCAACCGCCCCGGATGCCCAAGAAATTGCTGGTCATCGGTTCGGGCGCGATCGGGATCGAATTTGCCAGCTTTTACAACACGCTGGGCGCGGATACGACCGTGGTCGAAGTCATGGACCGTGTGTTGCCGGTTGAAGACGCCGAAATCAGCGCCTTTGCCAAGAAAGCCTTTACCAAACAGGGCATGACCATCATGGAAAAGGCGATGGTCAAGCAGTTGGATCGCGCCAAGGGCAAAGTCACCGCGCATATTGAGGTGAAGGGCAAGGTCGAGAAGCATGAGTTCGACACCGTCATCTCGGCCGTTGGCATCGTGGGCAATGTCGAAAACCTGGGGCTGGAAGCCTTAGGTGTCAAAATCGACCGCACCCATGTCGTCACAGATGAGTTCTGCCGCACGGGTGTCGAGGGGCTCTATGCTATCGGCGACATCGCCGGTGCGCCGTGGCTGGCGCACAAGGCAAGCCACGAAGGTGTCATGGTGGCCGAACTGATCGCGGGTAAACACGCCCATCCGGTGAAACCCGAAAGCATTGCAGGCTGCACTTACTGTCAGCCGCAGGTGGCCTCGGTCGGGTATACTGAGGCAAAGGCCAAAGAACTGGGCTATGACATCAAAGTCGGTCGCTTCCCCTTTATTGGCAATGGCAAGGCCATCGCTTTGGGTGAGCCTGAGGGCATGATCAAAACCATCTTTGACGCCAAAACCGGCGAACTGCTGGGCGCACACATGATCGGTGCTGAAGTGACCGAGATGATTCAGGGCTATGTGGTGGGTCGTCAGTTGGAGACCACGGAAGAGGACCTGATGAACACCGTCTTCCCGCATCCGACGCTGTCGGAAATGATGCATGAAAGCGTTCTGGACGCTTACGGCCGCGTCATTCACATGTGATCTGCGTGGGGTGGGGGCTCTGCCCCCGCCGCCCTGCGGGCGACTCCCCCGGGATATTTATAGACAGATGAAGCAGGGGATCCTCACTTCATCTGTCCGAAAATGTCCCGGAGCGCGAGGCAGAGCCTCGCAAAAAATCAGCGCGTCAGCGCGTCCAGAATGCGGGCCCAGGACCGGATACCCTTGTGGAAGCTTTTGACGTCATATTTCTCATTTGGGGAGTGGATGGCGTCATCTTCGTTGGCAAAGCCAACAAGCATTGAATCCAATCCCAGCTCGGTCTTGAAATAGCCCACGACCGGAATCGATCCGCCCATTCCGGTGAAGACGGCCTCACGCTCCCATTCATCAGACAATGCGCCACGGGCGGCTTCGAATTCGGGGCGGTCGAGGTTCATCACCGAGGCGGGTGAGCCTTCGAGGTCATTGTCCCATTCGATCTTTATGTCGGGCGAAAGGCGGTCTTCCACATGTTTGCGGAGTTTGGCGCGCAGCGCGTCCGGGTCAATGTCGCCGACAAGGCGGCAGGTGATTTTGCAATGCGCCTGCGACGGAATCACGGTTTTTGATCCAGCCCCGTTGTAGCCGCCCCACAGGCCGTTCACCTCAAGCGTGGGGCGCGCCCATTGCTGTTCCAGAGTGGAATAGGCTTTCTCGCCATGGGGTTGTGTGTATCCGGCGTGGCTGAGGTATTCCTGCTCGTTGAAGCCGCATCCTTCCCATTGGCGCAGCTGTTCAGCGGGCACGTCGTGCACGCCTTCATAGAACCCGTCGACCGCGACGCGGCCCGTTTCGTCATCGTAGAACGAGGCGACGATCCTGGAGAGTTCACGCAGAGGGTTCAGGGCGGGGCCGCCGTAGTGGCCCGAATGCAGGTCGATGCGCGGGCCGATGATGGTGAATTCATCCTTGAGCATGCCGCGCAGTTGGGCGGCGATGGAGGGCACGCCACGCGATACCATCGAGGTGTCGCAGACCAGGGCCAGGTCCGCCTTCAGCTCGGCGGCGTTTTCCCGCAGGAAAGGCACCAGTGAGGGAGAGCCCGATTCCTCTTCGCCTTCGAAGAAGAAAGTGATGCGGCAGGGCAGGGTGCCGTGCACGGCTTTCCACGCGCGACAAGCTTCGACAAAGGTCATCAGCTGGCCTTTGTCATCCGATGAACCGCGCCCCCGAATGACAGGGCCGTTTTCGGTCTCTTCGATGGCCGGATCAAAAGGATCGCGATTCCACAGGTTCAGCGGGTCGACGGGTTGCACGTCGTAATGGCCGTAGAACAAGACATGGGGGGCATCGCTGTCTTCTCCGACATGGCCCACAACCATCGGGTGGCCCGATGTCTCGCGTTTTTCTGACGCGATACCGATCTGTTTCAAATCCGCGACCAGCCAATCAGCGGCCTGATCGACCTGCGCATTATAGGCCGGATCGGTCGAGATCGATGGAATGCGCAGCAATTCCATCAGGCGGTCAATCGATGTTTGCAGATCGGCATCAATGCGGTTCAGCACAGCGTCCAGTGACATAAGAGTCTCCTGATGTAGAAATTTGGCCGAACCCTATCAGCGCCATCAGCGCCGTCCAGTGCGGTTTGACCGGAAAAGCACGAGAGGACAGAAAGGAAATCCGGGGCCTGCGTCGTTTCCCCGCGTCTTATAGACGTAAGTTTACTTGTCGCAGCAGAGTTGAAGGGATATTTGATGCAAATCAAATGAGCGATTTCAATGTGGTCTATACCTGAGGACCACAGGGAAACGCGGCGGTGCGACTCGGATTCGGTCTGTAGATGTACCAAGTAAGACGCCCGGTCATGCCAGTCTTGGTCGGGTAGGTAAGGAGAAACTGGTGGACTATACTGCTCAGCTCGATCAAGCGATTGCCAGGCTACATGATGAAGGACGGTATCGGACTTTCATCGACATAGAACGCCGGAATGGCCACTTTCCGCATGCGGTGCGGACGCGCCCGGACGGGACGCAGCAGAATATCACCGTGTGGTGTGGCAATGACTATCTGGGCATGGGCCAAAACCCGGTTGTTCTGGATGCTATGCACGACGCCGTTGACGCCGCTGGTGCAGGTTCCGGTGGCACCCGCAACATCTCGGGCACCACTGTATTCCACAAGCGGCTTGAGGCTGAACTGGCCGATTTGCACGGCAAGGAATCCGCCTTGCTGTTCACCAGCGCCTATATTGCGAATGACGCGACTCTCAGCACGCTGCCCAAGCTGTTTCCGGGCCTGATCATTTATTCCGATGCGCTGAACCATGCCTCGATGATCGAAGGTGTACGCCGCAATGGTGGCGCCAAGCGTATTTTCCGCCACAATGATGTTGCCCATCTGCGCGAACTGCTTGAGGCCGACGATCCCAAAGCGCCCAAGCTGATCGCGTTCGAATCGGTTTACTCGATGGATGGCGACTTTGGTCCGATCGAAGAGATCTGCGATCTGGCCGACGAATTTGGCGCGCTGACCTATATTGATGAGGTTCACGCGGTTGGCATGTATGGCCCGCGCGGCGGTGGCGTGACCGAGCGTGACCGTCTGGCGCATCGCATTGACATCATCAACGGCACGCTGGCCAAGGCCTATGGCGTGATGGGCGGCTATATCGCAGCCAGTGAGAAAATGTGTGACGCTGTGCGCTCTTACGCGCCGGGCTTCATCTTTACCACGTCGCTGCCGCCTGCGGTTGCCGCCGGGGCCGCCGCATCGGTTGCGCATCTGAAAACAGCACCCGAGCTGCGCGAACAGCATCAGACCCAGGCCAAGATCCTCAAGCTGCGGCTGAAAGGGCTGGGCCTGCCTCTGATCGATCATGGCAGTCACATTGTGCCGGTGATCGTGGGCAACCCGGTGCATACCAAAATCCTCAGCGACCGCCTGCTGGATGACTTTGGGATTTACGTGCAACCGATCAATTTCCCGACCGTTCCGCGCGGCACCGAGCGCCTGCGGTTCACCCCGTCGCCCGTGCATGGCCCGGATGAAATGAATCGTCTGGTGCAGGCGATGGACGAACTTTGGTCACATTGTGCGCTAAATCGCGCCGAACTTGCGGGATAATCTCTTCTCAAAGTGTGCATTGTGTTTAGCACGTGTTACACTTGCTCTAATAAAAACAACGGGCGAATCGTCAATGGGGCGATTCGGCGTTGGCGCGAAACACGCGCAGGCAGAATGGGGCAGCAGGGATGATTGGGCGCAGATCTCAGCGCGATTCCGAAGAGGATACCGACATCAGACCCAAAGGGTTTGATGACTATGAGGTACGGCTTGGCGACCGGATGCGCGGCGAACGCGCAACGATGGGCAAGTCTCTTTTGGATGTTCAGCGCGAGCTGCGGATCAAAGCCAACTACATAGCTGCCATCGAAGACGCCGACCCCGATGCGTTTGACACACCCGGCTTTATCGCCGGGTATGTGCGGTCTTATGCGCGGTATCTGGGTATGAATCCCGATGACACTTTCGCGGATTTCTGCAAGGAAAGCGGCTTTGAGGTCGCGCATGGCATGTCGGCCGAGGCGTCCGTTGTGCGCAAGCCAACGGGGCGGGTGGCCGCGCGTGGGCCGATGGGGTCTGATCCGTTTATCTCGCCGAACACCCCCTACATCCCGGGCAAGGAATCCTTTGTCAGCCAGATCGAGCCGAGGGCGATTGGTTCCTCTCTCGTGTTGGTCGCTGTGATTTGCGGCATCGGATATGGCGGCTGGTCAGTTCTGAACAAAATTCAGCAGGTTCAGGTCAGCCCGGTTGAACAGGCACCCGTGGTGGTGTCCGATCTTGATCCGCTGGACGCCGCGCGCAACCGTGCTGAGACTGAGGTCGCTGCGGTTGAAGCCCCAAGTGCCGAAGCGCTGGATCGGCTCTATCGCCCTCAGGCGCTGGATGTACCGGTGCTTGTGGCGCGGGACGCGCCGATTTCCACACTTGATCCGCGCACGGTGGGCACCTTCCAACCGCAGGCTTTGCCGCAGGTCGAAGTGGCCGAGGTGCATACAGTTGAACGCCCGGCCTTGCCGCAGGTGGTTGAAAAGATCGATACGACCCTCAAGATCGTGGCCATTAATCCGGCCTGGATGCGGGTCACAGCAGCCGATGGCAGCGTGATTTTCGAAGGCACGCTGGGTACAGTTGAACAAGGCAGCGTGTTCGAAGTCCCGCTGACCGAAGAACCCCCCTTGCTACGCGCAGGTGCCTCAGGCTCTGTGTTCTTCTCGATGAATGGCGAACATTTCGGACCGGCAGGTGCGCCGGGGACTGTGGCAAAGGGCGTCGTTCTGTCTAAGGACGCTGTTGCCGAGACATATGCTGTGGCCGATCTTGAGGCCGAGCAGAACACGGTTATCACCCAATTGGTGGCTGAGTTTCAGGCCCAGGATGCCGACGAAGCCGTCGAGTAAACCGGAATTTGGTACGCTCTTTCAAGTCAGCTGAGTTTAAACGAAGCAATCGTTGATTGTGTCATCGGCATGCGCTTTCGCTACTGAGAACTGTAAGGCAGCCGAAATCAAAACGAATTGCTGTGCGCCTGCCGACAGGGGCAGCTGATCGAGTTTACTTTATGGATGAATGCTTTGCGTGCAGATCAAACCAGCCAATGACAGCGGCGAAAAGGTTTTCCGGGGCGCTCTGCGTTGCAAGGTTCAGCCCTTTTTGCACTTTCATTGCGTCGTCATAGGACAACCAATCGCCTGGCAGATCTTCTCCAAAGAGGCCGGAGGCACCGTAAGGGAATTGGTGATCAATAACTTTTCCATGCCGGGATCGCGGCGGAATGGTCTGATATTCCACATATTTCTGGTTCGAGAATTTGAAGCGGTCATAGCCGTTCTGATGCAGCGTCTCAAGCAGGTGGGAACTGCCATTTTCGACCGAAAGATATGGCGGCAAATGCTCCAACGACATGATTTGTGACACGGCAACACTGTCGAACCCTTCAATGTCGATCTTGATATAGCGGATTCTGCGCGCGACATCCCGCAGGATGCTGGACACATCAATCGCAGGAACAACGATCTGTTCAGACCCTTCCGCGCGGCTTCCGAATTGCTCGTCGACTGAACTCCACTCGGTGTTGAACTTGTTCACATGGAATGTAACTTCGCTTGTCTTTCCGTCAGTGACGGCAAAGTTCTTGATGTCGATGCCGTAAATGCCAAGATCAGTCAGTTTTGCAGAGACTTTTGCGCAAAGGTCAGGAATCGCCTCAACCGAAATGACCTGAAACCCTCGTTTGCGATAGTAGATCGTGTCCGTGCCGTCATTCATGCCGATATCAACGACAATGCCTTGATCCGCCGCAGGAAGGCGCGTTTTTGACAACGTTTCAAATGCGGGCGAGATGTCCACTGATTTGGTTTTGCGCGAGGTTTTCTTGCCTCGGATCACCCGACCGGCATGACGCACTTTGGCGGCCGCGCGGGACAATCCAGATTTTTGGTTGTTGCTCATTCGTGTCTCGGCCGTTGGATCAAAGGCTTTTGTTCCATCAATGCCTGAGACAAGGGTCGCATTCAACAGAAAGTGTCTGGACGTTGCAGTCACCAAGCCTGGGCGTTCTGGAAAAGCTCCGATTTTCGCATCTGACCCACGCACTATGGGCACCTTCCCGATGCAGTCGCCATTGGTGAAGGAATGGGCCTGACCTTCACCTCGGAAGAGGCATTCGAATGGGTCAATGAACAGCACACGATGCAGCAGGTTGGTGAGCTATCAAAAATGCAGCTTGAATTCGTTGCAAGTGGCAAAAGCAATTCGTCCAAGGCTGAAGCGTTTTCAGGTGCTTTGGGCTGTGAGGCAGCCGGCACTATGATCCTGAGTGGCGTTGCGGCCTGCGCGACCGGCGTTGGCGCTGCTGCGGGTGTCAGTCTGATTACAGGCGGCTCGGCCGTCGTTGTGGCCACCAACAAAACCTAAACAAAAGCGTTTGGGGCGGCGCATGGCCGCCCCGAGACGTTAACTCTGCTCTTCACGCACGCCATTTGCGATCTGCAGCATCTGATCGGCAGGCAGAAAGCCACGCAGCATTTCAGTACCCAGCACAAAAGACGGCGTGCCCGAGATGTTCATCCGCTGCGCCAGCGCTCGGGTTTGCGAGATTTCCTCGGTGACCTCATCGCTGTCCATCGCGGCAACGATGGCGTCACTGTCCAGCCCCAGACCATCTGTAATACGGCGCAACGTGACTTCGTTGGGTTCGCCGCTAAAGGCAAGCAGGGCGTCATGCACCTGTTTATAGGCGTCGTCGCCCGCCACATGTTTGGTCGCAATGGCAAAGCGTGATGAGACGACCGATGCATCGCCCAAAATGGGCAGTTCCTTGATCACCAGCCGGATGTTGCCGTCGGCCTCCAGCAGGGTGGCCACTTCGGGCACGGCACGGCGGCAATAGCCGCAACGGTAATCCATGAACTCGACCAGAGTGATGTCGCCGTCGGGGTTGCCACCCACCCAGCTATAACCGTCCTCGAACAGCTCATCCGCGTTGGCTTTGACCAGTTCTTTGTCGGCTGCGGCCTCGGCCACGGCGTTGCGCTGTTCCAGCACATTGATCGCTTCGATGATGACTTCTGGATTTTCCAGCAGATACTCGCGCACCTGTGCGCCAAACTCGGCCTTTTCCGCATCGCTCATCGCGTTCAGGTCCAGCGCCTGTACCGGGCCACTTATCAGGGAAAGCCCCAGAAGGGCGGGGGCTGCATGTCTGAGGATCATTTCCGTTTCCTTTTCGATTTTTCGGCGCGCTCTGAGGCAATCAACACATCCTGAGCCCGTTGCCAACCCGGAGACCCTTCGGGCAATTGCCGGATCGCGCGTTTCGCGTGGATGCCTGCATCGGCCATCTTGCCTTGCAGTGCATATCTTTCTGCGGTCACGGCCGAGGCCATGCCGGTATTGCCGACCTGCGCATATGCGACCCCAAGGTCCTGCATCAGACGGAGATTTCGATGGTCCCGGGCGCGTGCTTTTTCAAGTACTTGCAGGGCGTTCTTTGTGTGACCTTGTGTCAGCAGGGCGCGACCATACCCGGCAAGGATCAGGGCATCGTTCGGGGCCATATCGACCGCGTCGGAATAGGCGGTGACTGCCTCTTTGAACTGCCGGTTTTCAAGCAGGATCTGGCCCTTGAGCTCGTAGTAGAACGGGTCCTCTGGGCGAACCGCGATGGCTGCATCAATGGCCGCACGAGCCTGGGCGAGGTTGCGGTTTTGATGATGTGCCGCGGCCTCTCGCATCAGGCGAATATCTCGGGCGTCTTCTTCTTTCGCACGGCGCAGGGTCCAGCCCGGCGCGCGCAGGAACGCGGACAATTTCCCCTTGATCCGGGCAAACCAGTAATCGGCATTGGGGTTCGGCTGGGCCAGATCCTCGAATTGTACCATGAACGACTGGGCTGCCCTCAGACGCTCGCGGCTGGTGGGGTGCGAGCGCATGTAGGGGTCTTGGTTGACCACGCTCAGCAATTCCTGACCTGCGAATTTCTGATGCAGGGCCACCATGCCGCTGGGTGAAATGCCCGCCGCACGCAGGTAGCTGGCTGCGCTGCGATCCGCCGAGGCCTCTTCGGCGCGGGTGTGCCCCAGAAAATCGCGCATCGCGGCACTTTGGGTGCCTGCGGCGATACCGGCAGCGGCCTCACCGCCGCCCGCAGCCGCGGCAATCAGGGCAAGCGCTGTGCCAAGACCGGCATTGCGCTGCGCCTGCCGCAGGTTTTCCACCCGGCGCGACAGGTGGCCATTGGCGATATGGGCGGCCTCATGGGCGATCACGGCCTGCAGCATTTCGGGGCTTTCGACTGTCAGGATCAGGCCATAGTTCAGATAGATCGCGCCATAGTCGATGACGAAGGCATTAAAGGTGCTGTCGTTGACTACCAATATCTTAACGCGGTTGGTGTTCAGCCCGGCGGCACGCAGGACAGGAAAGGCCAATTCGCGCAAGCCGTATTCAATATCGGGATCACGGATCAGGCTTTGCGCTTTCAGCGGCGCAGCGGCAGACAGCCATGTCACTGCAACCAGCAACAAAGCCGGGATTGACGCCAGCCTGGATACGCGTTCAAAAGCCATGGCTGCAACATGGGAGATGGGCATGAGAAACTCAACCCGGTCCGGGGTCGATCCTTTCATTGTGATGGACGTGATGGAGGCTGCGCGCCGCGCCGAAGAGGCCGGGCGTCACATCATCCATATGGAGGTCGGCCAGCCCGGAACAGGGGCCCCAAAGGGTGCGACGGCAGCGCTGGCCAAGGCGATGGAGCAAGGCCCGCTGGGCTATACGGTCGCCCTGGGCCTGCCCGCACTGCGGCAACGGATCGCGCAGCTGTATGGTGAGTGGTACAATGTCGACCTGAACCCTGACCGGGTGGTGATCACCCCCGGGTCATCGGGCGGGTTCTTGCTGGCTTTTACGGCGCTGTTTGACAGCGGCGACCGGGTCGGGATCGGCGCGCCGGGTTATCCCTCGTATCGTCAAATTCTCAAGGCGCTGGGATTGGTGCCGGTCGATCTGCCCACCGCAACGGAAAACCGGCTGCAACCTGTGCCTGCGGATGTCGCCGGGATGGACCTGCAGGGCCTGATGGTGGCTTCGCCCGCCAACCCGACAGGCACGATGCTGGATCACGCTGCAATGGGGGCTCTGATTGATGCCGCACACGGGCAGGGCGCGTCCTTCATCAGTGATGAGATTTACCATGGGCTCGAATATGAGGCCAAAGCCGTCACCGCGCTGGAGTTGACGGATGAGTGCTATGTGATCAACTCGTTTTCCAAGTATTTCTCGATGACCGGCTGGCGCGTGGGCTGGATGGTCGTGCCCGAGGATCAGGTGCGCGTGGTCGAGCGCATCGCCCAGAACATGTTCATTTGCGCGCCCCATGCCAGCCAGGTGGCGGCGCTGGCCGCGATGGATTGCGAGGATGAATTGCAAGCCAACCTAGACGTTTATCGCCGCAACCGCGCGCTGATGCTGGATGGGTTGCCCAAGGCAGGGTTCACCAAAATCGCGCCGCCGGATGGGGCGTTTTATGTTTATGCCGATGTCTCGGACCTGACAGATGACAGCCGCGCCTTTGCGGCTGAGATTCTGGACAAGGCCGGTGTGGCGGTCACGCCCGGTCTGGATTTCGACCCGGCGCGGGGGCACCACACGCTGCGGTTCTCCTACGCGCGGTCCTCGGCCGATATCAAAGAAGGACTACTGCGCCTGCGTCGCTTTATGGCTGAACGCGGAGCGATCACAGTGTCGGTCTAGGGCGTTCACAAAACCGCATTCGTCAGATAGGATGACGGCAAACGATCTCGGGAAAACTTGAGGCCATGAGCAGGATTTTCTACGCCGTCGCGCTGATCTGGGCGCTGAGTTGTGCTGCGTTCGCGCAGGATTTCAACGCGCTTGCCCGGGTTCTGCCTCAGGACAGCCGGATCACCGATGATGGGCGATCCGGTGTGCGGGTCGAACTGGGCCTCAGCCAGGGTGTGCCGTACCGCGTTTTCACGCTGCAGGACCCGTATCGCATGGTTCTGGACTTTCAGGAGGTCGACTGGACGGGTCTGGACGCGGACGCCCTGTTGCAGACCGACCGGATCAGCGGCGTGCAATTCGGAACCTATGTTCCCGGCTGGTCCCGCATGGTGCTGGACCTTGGCGCGCCCCTGTCGGTTGAAACCTCAGACTTACGGGTGGATCAGGTAAGTGGTCAGGCGCGTTTGTCACTGGCGCTGATGGGAACAGATTTCGACAGTTTTGCCGCCAGCTCCGGCATCCCCCGTCAAGCGGGGTGGGACTTACCGGAACCCGCAGTGCCGCCGGTTGTGCCCGGAAATGACGGCGCACGCCCCTTGGTCGTGATGCTGGACCCCGGCCACGGTGGCATTGATCCCGGCGCCGAAGCGGGCGGGACGAATGAAAAAACATTGATGCTGACATTCGCGCGAGAGTTGCGTGAAACGCTATTGCGGTCAGAGGGTTACTACGTTGTCCTCACGCGCAATGACGACTATTTCGTCAGTCTGGAACGTCGCATTGCACTGGCGCATCAGGCGCAGGCGGATGTGTTCATCTCATTGCACGCAGACATCCTGCTTGAGGGACGCGCGCATGGGGCTGCGGTTTATACGCTGTCCGAAGAGGCCTCAGACGTTGCCAGCCAAAAACTGGCCGAGCGTCACGACCGGGGCGACCTGATCTCGGGGGTTGATCTAAGTGGCGCTGATGATGAGGTCACCGATGTCCTGCTGGATATCGCCCGGCAGGAAACCAAACCGCGCACCGATGCTTTGGCGCGCTCTCTGGCCGGTGGAATGGCGCAGACAAGCGGGCCGATGAACAGCCGCCCGCTGCGCTCTGCCTCGTTTTCGGTGCTCAAGGCCGCTGATATTCCCTCGGTTCTGATCGAGCTTGGATTTCTGTCCAGCCCCAGAGACCTGAAAAACATCAAAGACCCGGAATGGCGCAGGGGCATGGCGGTTGGCATCGTCAACGGGCTGGATCAATGGCGGCAGGACGATCTGGTCAAAAGGTCGCTGATTGGTCAGTGACCCTGCGGCGCAAATCGGCTAATGTAGTCGAACGTGTTTTGACCCGGCACCGGGGCATCCCTATATAGACGGCACCGCGAGTAAAAGGCAGTAACGTGATCCGTTTCATTCTTTCGTTTTTCGGGGCGATCTTCAGCCTCGTCACCCTGGGTATCTTCATGGCCGCGCTGGTGATTGGCGCGATCTTCTGGATGTATGGGCGCGACCTGCCCAGCCATGAATCGCTGGCGCAGTACAAGCCGCCGACGATCAGCCGGATTTATTCCGGCGAGGGTCAGCTGATCGACGAATTCGCGCAGGAACGCCGCTTGTTCACGCCATCCGAGGAAATTCCCGATCTGGTGAAACAGGCCTTCATCTCGGCGGAAGACAAGAATTTCTACACCCATCAGGGCTATGACCCGCGCGGCATCATTGCGGCCGGTGTTGAGGCGGTGAAATCCAAAGGTGAAAATGTGCGCGGTGCCTCCACGATCACCCAGCAGGTGATGAAGAATTTCCTGCTGTCCGGTGACCGCCGCGCCGAACGCAAGATCAAGGAAATCATCCTCGCCACCCGGCTTGAGGATACGCTGGACAAGGAACAGATCCTCGAACTCTATATGAACGAGATCTTTTTGGGCCAGAACTCCTACGGTGTGACCGCAGCGGCCCAGACCTATTTCAATAAAACGCTGCAGGAACTGACCCCGCACGAAGCCGCGACGCTGGCCGCCATGCCGAAGGCGCCGTCGGATTACCATCCGGTCCGGCAAAAGGAACGCCTGCTGGCGCGCCGGGACTATGTGCTGCGCGAGATGCGCCAGAACGGCTATATCGATCAGGCCACTTTTGACGCTGAGGTCGCGCAGCCGCTGCGCTCGGTCCAGAACGGGGATTTCGAAAGCTTCCGCACCGCGCTGCCGCCGCGCGACTATTTCACCGATGAAATTCGCCGCCAGCTGAGCGAGGATTTTGGTGAGGGTGAGTTCTTTACCGGCGGCTTCACCGTCCGCGCCTCGGTCGATGAAGAGATGCAGGTTGAGGCCGCCAAGGCCCTTCGGACCGCCTTGCAGAAATACGATCGTTCCCGCGGGAAATGGCGCGGCACGGGCGAGGTGATCGCCGAGGACAATCTGGCGGATGAGGCGCAATGGCGCGAGGCGCTGTCGATCATGGAAATCCCCCGTGACGTGGTGCTGCCGACGCAATGGTATCCGGCGGTGGTGCTGAACGTGGCCGACCAATCCCTGACCGTAGGGGTTGAGGGCGGCCCGGCCGATGGCATCGTCCCACGCTCGGACATCCAGTGGATGCAGGGCAATTTCCAGGACAATTTCAAACGCGGCGACGTCATTCTGGTGATGGCCGGCGAAGAGGGCCAATGGTCCGCCCGTCAGGTGCCCGAAGTGCAGGGTGGCTTTGTTGCGATGGACGTGAACTCGGGCCGTGTTCTGGCGATGCAGGGTGGGTTCTCGTATCAGGATTCGGTGTTCAACCGCGCCACGCAGGCACAACGCCAGCCGGGCTCCAGCTTTAAACCCTTTGTCTATGCCGCCGCGCTGGACAGTGGCTATAGCCCCGCCACCATCGTTGTGGACGCCCCGATTGAGGTGAACACGCCGCAGGGCCTGTGGCGGCCCAAGAACTCATCGAACAAGTTCTACGGCCCGACACCGCTGCGCACGGGGATCGAACAGTCGCGGAACCTGATGACCATCCGCCTGGCGCAAGAGGTCACGATGCCGGTGGTCGCAGGCTATGCCGAACGGTTCGGCGTCTATGACCGAATGGGCGCGTTTCTGGCCAACTCATTGGGGTCCGAGGAGACGACGCTCTATAAGATGGTCGCTGCCTATGCGATGTTCGCCAATGGTGGCGAGCGGGTTGAGCCCACGCTGGTCGACCGTATTCAGGACCGCTTTGGCAAGACGATCTATCGCCATGATGATCGGCAATGCGTCGACTGTAACTCGGCCTGGCTGGAACCGGATGAATCGCCAACCATCGTGACCGACCGCTGGCAGGTGATGGACGCGATCACGGCCTATCAGCTGACCTCGATGATGAAAGGCGTTGTTGATCGCGGCACGGCGTCTGCCCATGTGAAGCTGCCGGTTCCGACGGCGGGTAAGACCGGCACGACCAACGAATCCAAGGATGCGTGGTTCATCGGCTTTACCTCGAACATCGTGGCAGGCTGCTATATCGGCTATGACCGCCCGCGTCCGATGGGGCGGGGGGCCTATGGCGGCACTATGTGCGGCCCGGTCTTCCAAAGCTTTATGGAAAAAGCCGTTGAGAAATACGGCGGCGGTCCCTTTGAAGTGCCCGAGGGGGGCCATTTCATCAAGATTGACCGGTTCAGCGGTGCGCGCCTGCCTGCGGATGCAAGCGGTGACTATGTCGTGGCCGAGTATTTCCGCGATGGCGTCGATGGCTTTATCGACCGTGTCTATGATGGTGGCTTTGCCGTCGGGTCCGACCTGCCGCTGTTCGAAGAGGTCAACACTGGCCGCCAGGTCACCACATCGACGGGCAATACTGTGACCGTTGGACCCAATGCCAGCCAGGGCGATCTGTCAACCGGCGGTCTTTACTGACACCTGACATGTTTTGCGGCCACCGCTGTCTTGTGGTGGCCTGAACCTCTTGCTATCACGCACACCTGATTGAGAATGTTGGGACAAGACCATGCGCGCCGAAACCCAGAATACCGTGGCGGAAATCGAAAAGTCGCTGGAGCTGCTGGCGCAGCGCATGGACTATGAAACGGCCCCGCACCGGCTTGAGGAATTCAATGCGCGGGTTGAGGATCCCAACCTGTGGGACAACCCCGAAAACGCGCAGAAACTGATGCGCGAGCGTCAGTTACTGGTTGATGCAATTGAGACCTACGAGTCCATCAAGACCGATCTCAGCGACAATATTGAGCTGATCGAACTGGGCGAGATGGAAGAGGACGAAGAGGTCGTCACTGACGCCGAAGCGGCGATCAAGTCGCTGCAGGCAAAGGCCGCCAAGAAAGAACTTGAGGCGCTGTTGGATGGCGAGGCGGATGGCAATGACACGTTCCTCGAGATTAACTCGGGCGCGGGTGGAACCGAAAGCTGCGACTGGGCCTCGATGCTGGCGCGCATGTATGTGCGGTGGGCCGAGAAAAAAGGCTATACGGTCGAGCTGCAATCCGAGACAGCAGGTGAAGAGGCCGGGATCAAATCCGCAGCCTACAAGATTTCCGGCCACAACGCCTATGGCTGGCTGAAATCCGAAAGCGGTGTGCATCGTCTGGTGCGAATCTCGCCCTATGACTCGGCGGCCAAGCGGCATACCTCGTTCAGCTCGGTATGGGTCTATCCGGTGGTCGACGACAATATCGAGATCGAGGTGAACCCCTCGGACATTCGGATCGACACCTACCGGTCGTCCGGTGCGGGCGGTCAGCACGTGAACACCACGGACTCGGCTGTGCGGATTACGCACATCCCGACGGGTATCGTCGTGACAAGCTCTGAGAAATCGCAGCACCAGAACCGCGATATTGCGATGAAAGCGCTGAAATCGCGGCTGTACCAGCAAGAGCTGGATCGCCGGAACGCCGACATCAACGCCGCGCATGAGGCCAAGGGCGATGCGGGCTGGGGCAACCAGATCCGATCTTACGTCTTGCAGCCTTATCAGATGGTCAAGGATTTGCGGACCAATCATGAGACCTCGGACACCAAGGGTGTGTTGGACGGCGATCTGGATGGTTTCATGGCGGCAACGCTTGCGTTGAATGTGGCGGGCAAAAGCCGGTCCGAGGCGCAGGGCGACTAAGGTCGGGCAGGGGGCTCTGCCCCCGCCGCGGCAAGCCGCGACTCCCCCGGGATATTTATGGCCAGATGAAGCGGATCCCGCGATTCTGACGGCCGAAAAGATACATCTAAACAGTGGGTTTAAATGGCGTGAGGCCCCGGCTAGGCTGTCTCTGAAAAGGGGATGGGATGGAGCTGGGCCGAACAACTGCAATTGAGTTGCTGGATGCGATTGCCGCCGGGCGCGTGTCGGCGGTTGAGGTGATGCAGGCCACGTTGGATCGGATTTCGGCGGTCAACGGGTCGGCCAATGCCATTGTTGCCTTGCGCGATCCCGAGGATTTGCTGGCAGAGGCCCATGCGCTGGATGACGGGCCGCACCGGGGTGCGCTGCATGGTTTGCCAATTGCGGTCAAGGATCTGGTCAACGTGGCCGGGGTTGTGTCGTCGCAAGGCTCGCCGATTTTTCGGGATTTTGTACCAGAGCAGGACGATCTGATTGCCGCGCGGATGCGGGCGGCTGGGGCGATCCTGATCGGCAAGACCAATACGCCGGAATTCGGTCTGGGGTCGCACACGTTCAACCCGGTCTATGGAGCGACGCGCAACCCTTATGATCCGGCCCGGACCTGTGGTGGGTCCTCGGGCGGGGCAGCGGTTGCGTTGGCTACTGGGATGGTGGCTCTGGCCGATGGGTCTGACATGATGGGCAGCCTGCGCAACCCTGCGGCCTGGAACAACGTCTACGGGTTTCGGCCCAGCTGGGGACGGGTGCCATCTGAGCCGGTTGGTGATGGGTATCTGCATCAGCTGTCCACGCTGGGTCCGATGGCGCGCAGCCCCGAGGATTTGGGTGTCTTGCTGGATGTGATTTCGGGGCCTGACCCGCGGCATCCCCTGGCGCAGGCCAGCCCGCCGGTTTCCCCGATACAGGCTGCTGACATGCGGGGCGTTCGGATCGGTTGGCTAGACGATTGGGGGGGCGCCTACAGGTTCGAAGATGGGATTCGCGACCTGTGCAACGACGCTTTGGCGGTTTTCACCGAGTTGGGGGCCGAGGTCGTTCCGGTTGCGCCACCGTTTCCGTCTGAGAAAATCTGGGACAGTTGGGTCACATTGCGATCCTGGAGCGTGGCCGCAGGGCTTGCGCCTTTGCGCGATCAGAGGGCTGCGTTGAAAGACACTGCGCAATGGGAGTTGGATCAGGGTTTGGCGCTGTCCGCGATGCGGGTGCATGAGTCGAGCGTTGCACGTTCAGACTGGTTCCGCCGTGCGGCTACCCTGTTTCATGAGTTTGACGCGTTGGTCCTGCCCTCGGCACAGGTTTGGCCGTTCCCGATTGAAACACCGTACCCGACACAGATCGCCGGGACGCAGATGGATACATATCACCGCTGGATGGAGGTCATGGTGCCGGTCAGCCTGATCGGCGTGCCATGCCTGTCGGTTCCCGTCGGCTTTGGGCAAGAGGGGCTGCCAATGGGCATGCAGGTGTTTGGCGCTCGGGGGAGCGACGCGCAGATCCTGTCCATCGGGGCCGCGTATCATGCCGCAACCGGGTGGCCACAACAACGCGCGGCCTGAATGCAGGGCTGGTAAGGGAGGAAAGTTAACATGGACAAACCCTTTGGTGTTCCGCAAATGGGGACAGTGACAACTGAGATGTTGCGCGAAGCCCTGCGCAGGGCCTGGGTCGATTTCCGCAGGGCACCGGTGTTCGGGCTGATCTTCGCGGCCTTTTACGTGTTGGCCGGATGGGCCATCGCCTGGGTCACGCTGCAGACGGGAACGTCTTATTGGCTGGTGTTGGCCGCCATTGGCTTTCCGCTTCTGGGGCCCTTTGCTGCGGTGGGCATGTATGAAGTGTCTCACCGGCTGGAACAGGGAGAACCGCTGGACTTCGGCGCGATCTTTGGGGTTGTGGTGCAGCAGGGGCGGCGTCAGTTACCCTCGATCTGCGCGATTATCGTCGTGATGTTTCTGTTCTGGTTCTTTCTGGGGCACATGATCTTTGCTCTGTTCATGGGGCTGTCGACCATGACCAACGTCTCTACCTCGCTTGAGGTTTACATGACTGCCAATGGTCTGACGATGCTGGCCGTGGGCACTGCGGTCGGGGCGGTGTTTGCCACTGTTTTGTATATGATTACAGTGCTTTCCATCCCAATGTTGTTGGACCGGGAACTGGATTTCGTATCTGCAATGATCGCCAGCTTTGCCTATGTCCGAGATCATTTTGGGGTGATGCTGCTATGGGGCGGTTTTATCGCCGTGTTGACCTTTGCGGCGATGATCCCGTGGTTTTTGGGTTTGCTGGTCGTGCTGCCCTTGTTGGGGCATGCCAGCTGGCATCTTTACCGGCTCATCACTGAAAAAACGGATTGAACACTAGAGTGTTTCGGTTTTTTTACCTGAATCACTCTGTGACACGAATGTCCCGAGAACGCCGCAGGCGTGGCAGGGTGTTCGTGTCTCAAATTAAACCCGAAACGCTTTAGCTTATAAGCTGTGGCTCACGCCGCTCTGAATGGCGCGCGGTACGTGCTGCCGCCAGCACAGCCGAGGGATCACCCCCCAGATGTCGTAGCAGAATGCGCCTGGTTGTTGTCGCACTGGCGGTCGTTTTCGACAGGCAGATAGCGACACCGCGCCAGCGGTCGGCATTTTCGTCAGTTCCGCGTGTGATCAGATAGATGCGACTGTTCTGCGAGCCCCGGCTGGACATCAGGATGTAGATCTGGCGGCCGGCACAGGCAGCGATCCCCTGCACCTCTCGATCCGTGGGCGTTGCACCGGGCATGCCGGGGCGGGGTTCGTAGCCGCGCACCAATGTGCATTGCGGCAATCGGCGCGCGTGAAACAGCCTGTGGCGGGATGGCTGAGTTTCTTCGATCTCGGTTTCCGTTGCGTAGTAAAAGCCGGCGGGAAACAGGGTCTCGGTCAGGGTCGATGGGCCAGAGCCCAGGAATTCGGTCAGGGCCGAGGCCGCCGGGTGCGCGGGTGCCTGATCGATTTCATCCAGCGGCCGCAGCAGAATGCGGGCATCCACGTCGAAAAAACGGCAGATACGATCCAGCACATCGGGCCGGGGAAAGCTCTCGCCGCCAAGATACCGGTTGAATTGCGTTCGATTGATGCCCAACTGGCGGCACAATTCCGAAACCGACGTGTAGGGCTGCGCAAGAAGTCTGAGATTGGCGCCAAACATGCGGCGTAATTCGTCCGGGCTACGGAGGTTCTTCGTCATTGATGTCCCAGGTTCTCGCGACTTGTTTTTAATACGCAACATGTCCGGCCTTTTGGCCGGAACGCTTTCGCAATCGTACAAATGACACTCGCGGGCGCATCCCATCGCCACGCGATATCCCGAGGCTAACGTTGATTGTCACAAAGGCAATAGGCTTTATGCTGTTTTGTGTGATCTTTTTCTGCGAAATTGCGCAAAGAACAACCAGAAGAAAAACGGCTGGCAAAAACTGCCAGCCGCATCAGTGGGATCCCAATCCGCAAGGATCAGATCGATAGTGAAAGAACGGGTTACTCGCCGCGCAGCAGGGCCGCGACGCCGGTGCGGGCCACTTCGACTAGGCCCAACGGGCGCATCAGATCGGCAAACGCGTCGATCTTGTCCGGCGCACCGGTGATTTCAAAGATGAACGAGTTCAGCGTGCTGTCGACCACATTGGCGCGGAAGATATCGGCCAGACGCAGCGCCTCGACCCGTTTATCGCCTTCACCGACAACCTTGATGATGGCCAGTTCACGCTCAACCGCCGCGCCTTCGACGGTCAGATCGTGGACGTCGTGCACAGGCACAATACGGCCCAGCTGCGCTTTGATCTGTTCGATCACCTGCGGCGTGCCGGTGGTGACGATGGTGATGCGGCTTAGATGGCCGGTATGATCGACTTCGGCCACGGTGAGGCTTTCGATGTTGTAACCACGGCCCGAGAACAAGCCGATCACGCGGGCCAGAACGCCGGGTTCGTTCTCGACCAGAACGGCGATGGTGTGACGTTCCTGAACGTCCGAGAAGGTGGGCCTTAGGTTATAGGCCGAGTGGCGGGTCGCGCCTTTTTTGATATGTAGGGCAGACATTTATGTCCCTTTCATCATCCTGCGAAGGTCGGGCACCGGAGCGCCCGACAAAATTCGACGAATTTTGTTAAACCAGAACCGAACCTTTGGAGTCGATCACGCCCTGCGTTTCGGCCTCGCCCAACAGCATCTCGTTATGGGCCTTGCCCGACGGGATCATGGGGAAGCAGTTTTCATGCTTTTCGACCAGACAGTCAAAGATGACCGGGCCGTCGTAATTGATCATCTCCATGATCGCGTCATCAAGGTCTGCAGGGTCCGAGCACAGGATGCCCTTGGCACCAAACGCCTCGGCGAGCTTGACGAAATCGGGCAGGGCCTCGGACCAGGAATGCGAGTACCGCTCACCATGCAGCAATTCCTGCCACTGGCGCACCATGCCGAGGCGTTCGTTGTTCAGAATGAACTGTTTCACTGGCAGGCGGTATTGGACGGCGGTGCCCATTTCCTGCATGTTCATCAGCCACGACGCCTCACCCGCCACGTTAATCACCAGCGCATCGGGATGGGCCATCTGCACGCCGATCGAGGCCGGAGTGCCGTAGCCCATCGTACCCAGACCGCCCGAGGTCATCCAGCGGTTGGGGTCTTCAAAGCCCAGGTACTGCGCAGCCCACATCTGGTGCTGACCGACTTCGGTCGTGATGTAGCGGTCGTACTTTTTGGTCAGTTCTTCAAGACGTTGCAGCGCATATTGCGGTTTGATCGTCTTTTCGCTGTTGGTATAGGCCAGACAATTGACCTTGCGCCAATCCGCGATCTGTTCCTGCCATTTGGCAACCGATGCCGCATCGGTTTTGCGACCGCGTGATTTCCAGACCTTGAGGATGTCCTCCAGCACATGGGCCACGTCGCCGACAATCGGGATGTCGACGCGGATCACCTTGTTGATCGACGAAGGATCGATGTCGATATGCGCTTTTTTCGAGTTTGGCGAGAACGCGTCGATCCGCCCGGTGATCCGGTCGTCGAACCGCGCGCCGATATTGATCATCAGGTCGCAATCATGCATCGCCAGGTTGGCCTCATAAAGACCATGCATCCCCAGCATCCCCAGCCAATTCTCACCCGACGCCGGGTAGGCCCCCAGACCCATCAGGGTCGAGGTGATCGGGAAACCGGTGCTGTCAACCAGCTCGCGCAGCAACTGGCTGGCTGCCGGGCCTGAGTTGATGACGCCACCGCCGGTGTAGAAGACCGGCTTTTTCGCGGTTTCCATTGCGGCGACCAGTTCGGTGATCTCTTCCAGATCGCCTTTCAGAACCGGTTGGTAATGCGAGGTTGACGGTTTCGGGCTGGAATACTCGCCCGAGGCAAACTGAACGTCCTTTGGGATGTCGATCAGCACCGGACCGGGACGGCCCGAGGTGGCGACATGGAACGCCTCGTGCAGGGTTTCCGCCAGCGAATCCGTGTCCTTCACCAGCCAGTTGTGCTTGGTGCAGGGGCGGGTGATGCCCACTGTGTCAGCCTCCTGAAAGGCGTCCGAGCCGATCATGAAGGTTGGAACCTGGCCGGTCAGAACAACAATCGGGATCGAATCCAGCAACGCATCGGTCAGGCCGGTCACCGCATTGGTGGCGCCGGGCCCCGACGTCACAAGGGCCACGCCCGGCTTGCCGGTCGAGCGCGCATAGCCTTCGGCTGCATGTACGGCCCCCTGTTCATGACGCACCAGAATGTGGCGAATGTCGTTTTGCAGAAAGATCTCATCATAGATCGGTAGGACAGCGCCACCGGGGTATCCGAATACCGTGTCCACGCCCTGATCCTTGAGGGCCTGAACCACCATCTTTGCGCCGGTCATTTCACCTGTCATCTGCTTTGCTCCGTTCGCGACATGTGTCTTGCGTATTGCCAAAAAAAAGCCCCCGAGGTTTTCGGAGGCGCATGGGTTCGATTATGGTTTTCCGTTACCGGCCCATGCGCGTTGTTCCTACGATTACGACTAGCGTTTTCATCGCCAGAGGCTCCTCTTTTTGCGTGCAGGGACATTATGAGCGGTGCGACGGGGCGTCAACAGGCAATCGCACCAATTTTGTAATCAGAATGGCGGTTTTTGCGACATTTTGTTGCGCAGATTGCCGCAGGTTGGGAATTTCCGTGAAATGAGGCCCGCCGCAGAGGGGAGAATCTGGATTTCAACTTGTCAGATTGCGTCAGCGCAATGTCTGAAACGGACATGAGGCGGGTTTGCGTCTGAGGCACGCTGATCCTCAGGAGTGGCTATCGTGGAGCGTTTGATGCTGGCGGATTTGGTTGACCTTGGTCGGTATCCCATCGATCGCCCGGACTCGCGTGCCTATGTGCAGCTGATTGGGGATTTACGGCGGGAACTGGACCAGGACGGCTGCGCCGTGTTGCCCGGCTTTGTTCATGAGGCGGGGCTTGAGAAGCTGGTGAGAGAGGCAGACCGCGTTGCGCCCAAAGCGCACCGCTCTTTCAATCGCACCAATGCCTATTTTACTAAAGATGACCCCAGCTATGGTATCGGCCACCCGATCCGTCGGTTCTTTGACCGCTCAAACGCGTTTGTTCCGGCAGATAATTTCCGCGCCAAAGGACCGTTGCGTCGTATCTATGAGTTCGAAGGGTTCATGCCCTTTGTACGAGACGCTTTGAATGAGCCGGAGGACCGGTTCTTTCGCTATGACGATCCGCTGGCCGATGTGATCATCAACGTGGTGGAAGAAGGGCAGGGGTTCCCATGGCATTTCGACACGAACAACTACACTGTCACTCTGGCCATCCAGAACGGTGAGGCGGGCGGGGCATTTGAATATGTTCCGAACCTGCGCACCGCCGAGGATGAGAATTTCAAAGGTGTGGCCTCGGTTTTGAGCGGAAACATGTCCAGGGTTCGCGAACTGGACTTGCAGCCGGGCGATTTGCAGATTTTCAAGGGGCGCTATGCGCTGCATCGGGTGGCCCCGGTCAAGGGAGAGCGCCGCCGGTATGTTGGCATATTCTCATTCGTTGAGGCTGAGGGGATGTGCGGTGGGGTGGAGCGGACACGCCAGCTTTATGGTCGGGTGCTGCAGCATCACCACGATCGCGAAGGAAACAGAAATGATCAATTGCTGGATTGAAATCTGTTAGGCTGAGGTTGGATACAGTCTTACCCGGAGGCGCCCGTGCCCAAGATATTGCAGCTTACGCCCTTTGTTTTGTGCTCATCTTTGCAAAATCAGATTGATTTCTATTGTGACCGGCTGGGGTTTTCCTGCGGGTTTCGGCAGGACAATTATGCGTTCCTGTCTTTGGGATCTGTAGCGATCAGGCTGTTGGAATGCCCGCCGCGCGAGGATGGGCGGCAATTGGGCGAGGAGCAGTCGTTTTACATCGATGTGGATGATGTGGATGCGCTGTACGAAAGCCTGCGTCCGGGGCTTGAGGACCTGCCCGAGGGGCGTGTGCGTGCGCCCTTTGATCAGCCCTACTTGCAGCGAGAATTTCATGTCCTTGATGAAGATGGCACGCTGGTGTTCTTTGGTCAGGACATTCGACCAAGGGCGTGACCTCTCCCGCCCGTTGTCAATGCGCCTGCGGCGCATCTCCGCCTGTTGGGCCGGGCAGCGCGTGCCGCGCTGCGGGTGGGTTCAGAAGCCGGGGCTGGTGCCCTGAAGCACGCCGTGTTCCAGCGCATAGCGGGTCAGCCCGGCGGTGGAGGAGATGCCGAGCTTGCGTTTGATATTCTTGCGATGGGTTTCCACGGTGCGGACCGAAATCTCAAGCGCGATGGCAACTTCTTTGTTCGATTTGCCCTGCGCCAGTTCCAGCAGGATCGTCTGTTCGCGCCCGGTCAGCGCCTCGCGCGTGCTGTCGCCTTTGGGCTCCAGCGAACCGCTTGCCCCGGTGCACAGATATTGCTCGCCCCGCATGACTGCGTCGATGGCCTGTTTGATCTCATCGGTGGGGACGTCTTTCAGAACATAGCCTTTGGCCCCATGGCTGAGCGCGGTTGAGATATATTCGGGGCTGTCATGCATCGACAGGATCAGGATGCGCGTGTCGGGCAGGCGTTCCAGGATCAGTTCCGTCGCGCTGAGCCCGCCGAGGCCCGGCATGTTCAAATCCATAAGGATCACATCGGGGGAGAGATCAGTGGCCTGATCGACGGCCTCTTGGCCGGTGCCCAAAGTGCCCACGACGGAGATGTCGGGGTAACTTTCCAGAATGGACTGAATCCCTTCGGCGACCATCGGGTGGTCATCGACGATGAGAACGCGGATTGTCATGTTCCGGCCTTTCGGTTCGGCGGTGAATCTTCCTGCGGTGGCAGCAGGTGGCTGAGGGGCAGGCTGACCTCGATCACGGTGCCGCCGCGTGGTGCGCGGGATGACAGGATGCGCAGGGTGCCGTCAAGCTGTGCGATCCGCTCTTCCATATTGCGCAGGCCGATGCCGGTATTCACCTGATCCTGCCGACCGGGCAGACCCCGACCGTTATCGGTGATCCGCATGGTTGCCCCTTTCTTGTGGCCGCGCAAGTCGATGGTAACACGGGTTGCGCCGGAATGGCGTTCAATATTGGTCAGCGCTTCCTGAGCGATGCGGTACAGCGCGATCTTGCTGTCCTGATCCAGACGGTTGCGGAAGACAACCGTTGTGAACTCGGTTTCGATCCCGGTGCGGTCCCGGAAATCGTCGGTCAGCGTTTTCAGGGCCGGGCCTAAGCCCAGATCGTCCAGCACACCGGGGCGCAGGTCGCGGCTGATGCGGCGCACCTCGGTGATGGCGGTGCCCAGGTGGTCGATCCCTTTGCCCAGCGGATCGCGGGCCCCGTCATCGTCGCCGCGTTCCAGCCGCCGCCGCGCGTTGTCCAGCGCATAGCGGACGCCCACCAGAATCTGGCTGATCCCGTCATGCAACTCGCGCGCCACGCGGCCTCGCTCTTCCTCTTGCGCGTCAAACACGCGCTGGGTCAGTTCCTTGAGCTTGGCATCGGCCAGACGCCGCTCGCGGACGTTCAGCAACATGCCCGAGGCGAAAACGATCAGCACAGCGGCCAGAACGATGCCGCCGATATACCGAAAGGTGCGCTGCACGCGGGCTTCGACCTCGGCGCGGGCGGTGGCGACAGTGGCGACGATATCGTCGATGAACACACCTGTGCCGACCGCCCATTGCCAATCCTGCAGGCCGACCACATAGGCGATCATCTGCGCCTCTTCCCCGGTCGAAGGCTTTTGCCACATAAAGCTGTGCCAGCCCGCACCTTGCCGGGCGAGGCGAATGAACTCATCCACGACCGGGGTACCGTCGCTGTCGGTCAGACCTTCCCAGTTGCGGTTGATGAACTGGGTCTGGCGCGGGCTGACCAGATTGGTGCCGTCGTAATCATAGACGAAAAAGAACCCGTCTTTCCCGTAGATCATCGCCGACAGGATTTGCGTCACAAGATTCTGTGCAACCGCATCATCCGGCGAGGCGCGTCCATAGATATAGGCAAACCCGTTGCGGGCCTGTGTGACGTAGTTCTTAAGCTCTTCTTTCTTGGCTTCGATCAGGCGGCGTTCGAGGGCCTGAATTTCGCGTTCGGCGGTGGCGCGGGATTCGTGGGCGACAAGCAGGGCAATGGCCGCGACCGCCGCGACCAGCGGAATCGCGGCGATCAGCGACAGTTTCTGGCCGTAGGTCAGCGAAATCAGATGTCGGAATCCCCTCATGGTCGAATCGATACGCAAGCGGGGCGGAAAATGCAAAATTTTTGGGCCGGAACCTGCGATTGTGCGCCCTGCGGGCCGAAATAGCTGGATGTTTTCCAGTTTTTGCCGCGTGGCCCGCCAAAAAACGCGGTCGCCTACGTAGTAGTAGGTATTCACATTCAAATCTTGGTCATTAGGCTGGCCCGCACTGAAAACGACTACCCCGGCAGGACCGGGGGATTGGACTATGTAGGGGAGGAACACTCATATGGATCGTCGTTCATTTCTAAAAACTTCTGCTTTGGGCGGTTCGGCTGCTGCGGCCACCACGCTGGCGGCTCCGGCCTATGCGCAGGGCAAGCGCACCCTGACCATGGTGACCTCATGGGGTCGCGGTCTGGCAGGCGTGTTCGACAGCGCACAACGCTGCGCCGACAGCATCACCACGATGTCCGATGGCAACCTGACCGTTGACATCAAGGCTGCCGGTGAACTGGTTGGCGCATTCGAAGTATTTGACGCGGTGTCGTCCGGTCAGGCCGACATGTACCACGCGGCAGACTACTACTTTGTGGGTCAGCACCCGGGTTACGCCTTCTTCACCGCTGTTCCGTTCGGCATGACCGCGCAGGAACTGGTGAACTGGTACTACCACGATGGCGGCATGGAGCTGCATGACGAGCTGGGCGAAATCTTTGGCCTGAAATCCTTCCTGGCCGGGAACACCGGTGCGCAGGCGGGCGGCTGGTACTCGAAAGAGATCAACGGCCCTGAGGATTTCCAGGGCCTGAAGTTCCGTATGCCGGGTCTGGGTGGTCAGGCGCTGGGTAAACTGGGCGCATCGGTTCAGAACATTCCGGGCTCGGAAGTGTATCAGGCGCTGTCGTCTGGTGCGATTGACGGAACCGAGTGGATCGGTCCGTGGGCCGACGAAAAAGCTGGTTTCCAGGAAATCACCAAGACCTACTACACCGCGGGCTTCCACGAGCCAGGTGCGGGTCTGTCGCTGGCGACCAACCGCGATGTGTTCGACGAACTGACACCGGCGCAGCAGAAGATCATCGAGATCGCAGCCGCCGAAGCGCACCAGTGGAACTTGGCGCAGTTCCTGGCCAACAACGGTGCCGCGCTGCAGCGTCTGCAGTCGGGTGGTGTGAAGGTTCTGGAATTCCCCGACAGTGTTTGGGACGCTTTCGGCGCAGCCAGCCAGGAAGTTCTGGACGAGAACATGGGCGACGAGCTGTTCAAGAAAATCCACGACAGCGCAATGTCGTCGATGGCAGCGTCCTCGGCGTGGAACAACCTGTCGTCGGGTGCCTACACCACGCAGCGCGACCGCGTTCGCGGTTAAGCCTAACGCTTACGACCAAACGGTTTCCCCGCCACGTGCGGGGAAACCTTTCCCGTTGCACATGCGTGGTTCGGACACACCCGCAAGACCAATAGGTGCAACTGACGCGACCTGGGGACAACATGCAGGACGAAAACGGTATCTCGTTCTTCGGCGCCCTGTGGAATGGGCTGATATGGTTCATCCAGAACATTGCCGAAGCCTTCTATAATTTCGGATACGCCATCACGCATCCGCAGCTCTGGCTGAACTGGTCGGACAAAGAAGCCATCATGCGCTTTGTCTACTATGGCGGCTCGGTCGAGTTCTTCTTTGTGGTCTTCACCTTCTTTTTGGTTCTGACCGCCATCGGGCTGTACTACCGCAGCTTCATGTGGGGCATGGTGCGGGTTCTGGAAGGGTTCGCCAACATCACGGGCCGTTTCTTTGCCTGGGCGGGCCTGTTGATGGTGATCCAGCAGATCGTCATCGTTTTCATGCAGCGCGTGTTTACGCGCCCCGATATGTCCTTTGGTCTGGGTATTCCGTTTACTCAGGACATCAGCTGGTTCGCCGAAGAGCTGAAGCTTTACAACGCTATGGTCGTCTGCCTGTGCTGCACCTACACCTTTGTGCAGGGCGGGCATGTACGCGTTGACCTGATCTATGCCGGGATCAGCCACCGGGCCAAGCGCGTTGTCGACATGTGCGGCGCGGTATTGTTCATGATGCCCATGGCCGTGCTGGTGTGGATGTATGGCTGGTTCTTCATGTGGCGTCACCTGATCGTGCCGAAACCCTCGGCCAGTGATGCTCTGGACAGGCTGGTGGCAAAATCCCGCGCCCTGCGGTGGAACGTGGAAACCATCGGGTTCAGCCCCAATGGGTTCAATGCCTACTTCCTGTTCAAAATTCTGCTGGTGGCCTTTGCTGCCATGGTGTTCCTGCACGCCGTCGCGTTCCTGTACCGCTCGTATCTGGAATACGTCGAAGGGCCTGAGAGCATTGGGAAAAACCTCGACAAGGACAGCCTTGGTGAGGGTGAAGAAGCCTACGAAGGCGCGCATTAGGGACGGAGACCCAGACTATGTTATTCGGACTTGATGGCGTCGAGATTGGCCTCATTATCGTATTCTTCTGCCTTTTCGGAGGCATCCTGTCCGGCTTTCCGGTGGCCTTTGCCATCGGTGGGGCGGGTATCATTTCCTTCGGGATCATCGCGGCGCTGGACAGTGCCGGGCTGCTGATCCATCAGGCGATCGATACCAGTTCACAAGCCTACCGAGACCTTGTGAATTCGGGTGTCAAACCCGACACGGTGTCGGTGTTCCGCTTCCCGGACCTCCCAAGGATAGCCGAGCCGGTGTTCGTGCAGGGCTGGGAAACCGCGCTGGACCGCAACGTCTCGTTCATTGTGAACCGGATCAACGAACGCGTTCTGGCCGGTCAGTCGATTGAGACGCTGCTGGCCGTGCTGATGTTCGTTCTGATGGGCATCACGCTGGAACGGTCCAAGATCGCAAACGACCTGTTGACCACGATGGCGCGTGTCTTTGGCCCGCTACCCGGTGGTCTGGCCGTGTCGATTGTGGTCGTGGGTGCGTTCCTTGCGGCCTCGACCGGGATTGTGGGGGCTACCGTGGTCACGATGGGCCTGCTGGCCCTGCCGACCATGTTGCGCAACAATTATTCGCCGGAACTGGCGACCGGTGTGATCGCGGCCTCGGGCACGTTGGGGCAGATCATTCCGCCGTCCATCGTGATCGTTCTGTTGGGTACGCTTGCCGGAGACCTTTACTCAACCGCGCAGGAAACCCGCGCGCAAGAGGCCGGGTGCACCGACGCGCTGACCTATCTGGGTGAGCCTGCTGTGGTCTCGGTCGGCACGCTGTTTCAGGCGGCTTTGCTGCCGGGGATCATGCTGGCCTTGCTCTATGCTATGTATGCGTTTGGCTATGCGCTGCTGAACCCGGATAAAGCGCCCGCCGTGGAAATGGGCGAGGGTGGGGGTGAGCCGATCACCCGTGCCGAAGGTCTGACCTGGTTGCTGGGTGCACCCGTTGCGCTGATTGTCGGTGCCGTGGTGCTGAGCAGCGCGGGCGTGATCGGCAGTCAGAACATCAACGTCTCGGCATTCTCGGACATTGGCGAGGGCGCGTCGCTGCGCACCAACGTCTCGGAAGAGTGCAAGGTGTCGATGATTGATCTGCATGGCCAATCCGCCTGGGATCAGGCCGTGGCCGAGCAGGAGGCCATCGATGCCGCAGGCGGCGCGGCCGAGTCAACCCGCCTGACCGAGGATGAACTGGCCGCCGCGCGCGAAGCCAAGATCGCGTCGGCAGCACCGATTGGCACCGGCGTTGCCGTGATGATCGTGTTGCTGGGCCTGACGCTGGTGATGGGCCGCGGCATCGCGCCGTCCAAACCGACGCAGCCCTTGATCGTGGGGGCTATCGGCTTGTTGCTGATGCTACTGGTGGATGTGCTGCTGATTGCGCCGACGACGTCGTCCGGTGCAACCTTCCTGCGGCTTGCCATCCCGTTCGCCCTGGCGATCTATGGCTGCAAACACGCGGCGGCGCGCTGTGCGACCAATGATCTGATCCGGGTGGTGTTCCCGCCGCTGGTTCTGATCATCGCGGTTCTGGGCTCGATCCTGGGCGGTGTGACCAACCCGACACCAGCGGCGGCGCTGGGTGCGGGTGGTGCGATCATGCTGGCCGCCTATCGCAAGCTGCAGGATCAGGGACGGTCGGGTAAGATCATCATCTGGGCCACATTGGCGGTGATCATCGCGTTGCTGATGGGTGTGAACTTTGATCTGCGCATCAATCAGAGCAACGTCGCGGCGGAAACTTTGGTGGCTTTCCCCATCGCCTACGGTGCCTATCTGTTTGCGCTGTTCGGGTTGCTGTACGGGTGCTGGGTTCTGTTCACCAGCGGCGTGCTGACCCCGGTGGTGCGCGAGACGGCCAAGGTGACCTCAATGGTGTTCACCATTCTGATCGGATCGCAGCTACTGAACCTTGTGGTGATCTCGTTCGGGGGCGAGCATTACATCCAGCAGTTCCTCCGCAGCTTTGACAACGAGTTCACGGTCTTCCTGATCGTGATGCTGGTGTTGTTCATTCTGGGCTTTGTGCTGGATTTCCTTGAGATCATCTACATCGTGATCCCCATCGTGGGCCCGGTGATCTATGGCGGGTCGTTCGATCCGAAATGGGTGACGATCATGGTGGCAGTGAACCTGCAGACCTCATTCCTGACGCCGCCCTTTGGATTTGCGCTGTTCTACCTCAGGGGTGTTGCGCCCAAAGAGGTGACGACCGGGCACATCTATCGCGGGATCATCCCCTTTGTGCTGATCCAGGTGGTTGGGATCGGGATACTCTGGTTCTTCCCGACGATCGTGACCATTGTTCCGGACCTGATCCCGAACTGATCGGAAAAAACGGCGGCCTCAGGGGCCGCCGTTTTACTTTTACGCATCCGCTTGCTTGTGGGTGATACTGGCGAACTCAGCCTCTGCCTCATGATCAACATCCAAAGCAGACGGCGCAAACGCACCTGCGTCGGGGTCATTGAACACGGCACGGTCCAGCTTGCCCACCTTTTGCGCCACGATAGTCGTAACCACCGCATCCCCGGTGATGTTCACAACCGTGCGCATCATGTCCAGGATACGGTCGACGGCCAGAATGATCGCGATCCCGTCCAGCGGCATGCCCAGCTGGTTCAGAACCATGGCCAGCATCACGATCCCCACACCGGGAACCCCAGCCGTACCGATCGACGCCAGAACCGAGATCGAAATGATCGTCATATAGCCGCCCAGCCCCAGATCCATGCCATAGACATTGGCCAGAAATACAGTCGCGACCCCGTGCATGATGGCTGTGCCGTCCATGTTGATCGTGGCCCCCAGCGGAATGCCAAAGGATGCGACAGACCGGTCAACGCCGATGCGCTGGGTGACACACTGCATGCTGGCCGGGATCGTCGCGTTCGAGCTTGAGGTCGAGAACGCAAACACTTGGGCCGAACGCATTTTGCGCAGGAATTCACGCGGGCTGAGACCGGTAAACACATAGAGCAGCAGCATCAGCGTGACGCACAGATGGAAAACCAACGTCAAGCTGATCGTGGTCAGATAACCGATCACCGGCGCGAACAGGCTGAACCCCTCCAGCGCAAAGGTTCTGGTGATCAGGCAAAAGACACCGATCGGGGCAAATGCCATGACGATCTGTACGATTTTCATCGCCAGTTCATTCATGAAGGTGCAGCCTTCGACAAAGCCTTTGGCGCGGTTTCCGATCATCAGAACCGCTATGCCGACAACAATGACGTAGAAGATGATTTGCAACATCTCGCCATTGGCCAGCGCATGTATCGGGTTCTTTGGAACGATATTGGCCAATACGTGCCATGCGGTCTCTGCCTGGGCGACCGAGACGGATTGGTCCGCCAAGTGAAGGCTGGTGAATCCAGTGCCCGGATTGATCAGGTTGGCAAAGAAAAGGGCAGTGGCCAACGCCATCGCCGTAGTCGCCACGTAGATCACAAAGGTCAGCCCGCCGACACGGCCCAAAACCCTGAGATCGCCGATCCCGACCACGCCGCACAGCAATGAGAAAACGACCAGCGGAACCACCAGCATTTGCAGACCGTTCAGGAACATTTGCCCGATCATCAAGAACAGACCGTTGACCAGATGGTCCTGCACAAACGGTAGGTCGAAATAGTTCAGGGCGACGCCGAATGCTGTCCCCACCACCAGTGCGGTCAGGATTTGCGTCGTAAGGTTCGCAGCAAAAAGTCTGCGCACGGCATATGTCATCGGTCTTCCCCTCTGGCCATGACCAACGCAACAGACCGGGGGATCTGTTGTGCCACTCGTTACGTTTTCTTGACCCCGGGAAACCGAAATACCGTGGCGGATTGCGCGGGGTCTCAGATATTTGGTGACGTAAGGTAAGTATTCAACCGCATAATTTTTGTGCGATTATTACTTTTTGTTTAACTTTTGTGCGGCTTCGGATATCAAAAGAGAAAACTTATGATTTGTCAGCGGGTTAAGGCCGATCAGCTCTTTGCCGGTCAACGCGACGAACCGCCCAGAGTCCGGGCGGGCTTCGGGCGAATAGGCGCGCTGTCAGCTTTTCTTGGTGGGGTGACGGTCGGGCAATTGTATCCCGGCCACCTGTTCGGCAATGGGGGCTGTGGACAGCGGGTGGTGGCTGGCATCCACCATGTCTTTGGGGTTGTCGATGCTTTTCCAGCCGCCCTGCATATAGACCTCAAGCCCCGAGAAACGGGCCTTGTAGCCCATCTTGGGGCTGCCGGGCACCCAGTAGCCCAGATAGACATAGGGCAGGCCCGCCTCGCGCGCGATATCGATATGATCGAGGATCATATAGGTCCCAAGGGAATTCTGCGGCTGGTCCGGGTCGTAGAAGGAATAGACCATGCTCAGACCGTCATCCAGAACGTCGGTCAGGCTGACCGCGATCAGCGCGCCCGTTTCGGGGTCGGCATATTCGACAACACGGCTGCGGATCGGAGTTTCCTCGATCATCGCGGCGAATTCGAAGACATCCATATCGGCCATCCCGCCATCGGCGTGACGGGTATCCAGATAGCGGCGGAACAGCTCATACTGCTCATCCGTCGCCCACGGAGAGTTCGCCCGCCGTTGCAAGTACGAATTCCGCCGGGCGGCGCGTTTCTGGCTTTTGGTGGGGCGAAAGGCGGACACGTTGATGCGCGCCGACAAACACGCCGCGCAATCGGTACACGAGGGGCGGTAGAGCACGTTCTGAGATCGCCGAAACCCTTGCTGAGACAGGGAATTGTTCAGCTGATCCGCGCCTTCGCCCTGCAGCGCAGTGAACAGCTTACGCTCCATCCTGCCCTCAAGGTAAGGGCAGGGTTGAGGGGCCGTCACATAGAATTGCGGCGCAATTGGCAGCGTGTGTCGCATGAAGGTTCCGTGTTTCCTGAAACCGGATGATAACAACGGTTCCTTAGGTCGCCAAGTGATTCAATGCGCTGATTTTCAGGCCCGCTGGTTGATCATTACCGTGCCCAGAAACGCATCCGACAGGCCCTGTCCGCGCGAACTGGTCAGCATCATGATGACCGAGATGATCTGGATCACGAACACCGCCATGCTGACGAAATACCCGGCCGTATGGGCGATGGCCTTGCCCATATCCATGCGGGCCCCGAAGGCGTCGCGCAGCTCGATCCCCATGAACCGCATGCCCAGTGTCGCCGACCCGTTCGAGATCGTGACAACCCGGTACACAAAGCTGATGACGCCATAGATCAGCGGCAAAAAGAACAGCCCTGCGCCGAAGGTCAGGAAAACAGGGATGATACACAGCAATGAGATAAAGGCGATGTCGAACAGCCACGCGACAAAGCGTTTGGTGGTCACCGACTGATAGAACTCAGGCTGGTTGTCGGGATCGGGAAGGTGGGTCATTCAGAGTGTTCCGGGTGGTTGATATGGGGCACCCTGTCCCGAATGGCGGGACAGGGCAAGGTCTGGATCAGGCGCGGGCGCCGTCTTCGGCTTCATCGCTGTTGTCGCGGGCGCGTTCGTCCATGAACTGGTCAAACTCGGCCTTGTCCTTGGCGTCGCGCAGACGGCGCAGGAAGGCTTCGAAATCCTGCTGTTCGCGCTCCAGCCGGGCCAGCGTATCGGCCTTGTAGGCGTCAAAGGCGCTGTTGCCCGAGGGCTTCATCGCGCTCATGTGGCTGCTCCAGGGTTTGCGGTGGCTGCAGGATTTGCTGAACATGCGTTTGCTCCAGATCATATAGGCCAGAAGGGCCAGACCGACGGGCCAGAAAAAGATGAATCCAAGGACCATCACGGCGATCCAGGCACCTTTGCCTTTGTCGTCCAGCCAGGTCTCGATACGATGCAGCCAACCCGGATTTTCTGGGACGGCTGGGTTGGATAATGCGGTCATTTGGTCTCTCCGGGGTTGATGTAAATCGTTTTCACATTGTTAAGATGGGAAGCGCCTGGCGGGTTGCAAGGGGTGGATGTGAAAATGTTTTACATCGCTGTGTGCAGGTGTCGCATAAGAGCAGTTTCCGCTTGTGCAACCCTTTGAAATCAGGCCATCTCTGAACAGTGTAGTGCGGGGGCTTGCATGACAGACGCTTTGACGATCCACCGAATGCCGCGTGCCTTTGATGCCGGGTTGGGGGCTGAGGCGCGCGAGGCCGTGCCCGATCTGACCCCTGAACAGGGTGAGTTGATCGCCGGGGCAGCGGGGTCCAGCCCCTATCTGAAGGGGTTGATCGAACGCGAACGCGACTGGTTGGCCCCGGCCTTGCAGCAGCCCGATCAGGCGCTTGTGGATGTGATGCAGGTGGCCCGTGCTTTGCCTGCGGATCAGTTGAAGCCCGGTTTGCGGCAGGGCAAGCGGCGGATGGCCCTGCTGACCGCTCTGGCCGATCTGGCGGGTGCATGGCCGCTGGAAAAGGTTACCGCCGCGCTGACGGATTTCGGGGCGCTGGCGGCGGATGTTGCCGCCAAGGCCGAGATCGCGGCCCTGATCCGGCACGGCAAACTGCCGGGTATGACCGAGGAGGATGTCGAAACGGCCGCCGGGATGATCATTCTGGCCATGGGCAAGATGGGCGCGCATGAGCTGAACTACAGCTCGGATATCGACCTGATCGTGCTGTTTGACGAGACCCGGTTCGATCCCGATGATTTCTATGATGCGCGGCATGGAATGGTGCGGGCGACGCGGAATTTCTGCGCCACGCTCAGTGACAAAACCGCTGATGGTTATGTGTTCCGCACCGATCTGCGCCTGCGCCCCGATCCGGCGGTGACGCCGGTCTGTATGGCGGCTGAAGCGGCCGAGCGCTATTATGAAAGCCTTGGCCGCACTTGGGAACGCGCAGCCTATATCAAGGCGCGCCCCTGTGCGGGGGACATCGCGGCCGGGCAGCGGTTTCTGGATGCGCTGCGCCCCTTTGTCTGGCGGCGGCATCTGGATTTTGCCGCCATTCAGGACGCCCACGACATGCGACTGCGCATCCGCGAGAACAAGGGCACCGGCGGCGCGCTGATCATACCGGGCCATGACATGAAGCTGGGGCAGGGCGGTATTCGCGAGATCGAGTTCTTTACCCAGACCCGCCAGTTGATTGCCGGGGGCCGCGACCCCGATCTGCGGGTGCGTGGCACGGTGCCGGGTCTGGCCGCGCTGGCTGAAAAAGGCTGGGTGCCGCCCGAGGTTGCCGAGAAGCTGACCGATCACTACCGCGCCCACCGTGAGGTCGAACACCGCATTCAGATGGTCCACGACGCCCAGACCCACAAGGTGCCGCAATCCGAAGATGGTCTCGCGCGGGTCGCCTGCCTGATGGGCACCGACAGCGCCGCGCTGACCGCCGACCTGACCCGCCGCCTGACCGAAGTGCATGAACTGACCGAAGGTTTCTTTGCCCCCGGTGCCCCGACACCGGCCCCCACCACCGGGGCCGAGTTCGACCAAAGCGTGCTGGCCCGCTGGTCCACGTATCCCTCACTGCGGTCCCAGCGCGGTGCGCGGATTTTCGAACGGCTCAAGCCCGAGCTTCTGACGCGCTTGTCGAAGACCGCGAAACCCGACGAGGCCCTGCTGGCGCTGGACGGGTTCCTGTCGGGCCTTCCCGCCGGGGTGCAGCTGTTTTCGCTGTTCGAGGCCAACCCGCATCTGATCGACCTGCTGGTGGATATTGTCGGCACGTCCCACGCGCTGGCCGGGCATCTGTCGCGCAATGCCTCGGTCTTTGATGCGGTGATCGGCGGTAGTTTCTTTACCGATTGGCCGGGCCAAGCCGCCCTGCAGGCCGAGCTGTCAGCGGCGCTGGAGCAGGAAGCAGACTATGAAACGCAGCTGGATTTCGCCCGCCGCTGGTGCAAGGAATGGCATTTCCGCATCGGCGTGCACCACCTGCGCGGGTTGATCGATGGGGCGCAGGCCGGGCAGCAATATGCTGAACTCGCCTGCTCTGTCATCGCTGCTGTTTTGCCCTGCGTCACCGATCAGTTCGCCCGAAAACACGGGCCCGCACCGGGGCGCGGGGCGGCGGTGCTGGGGATGGGTTCGATTGGGGCGGGGCGCATAAACTCGCAATCCGATCTGGATATGATCGTGATTTACGATCCACTGGATCAGGACATGTCAGATGGCCCGCGCCCCCTGGCCACGCGCACATATTATGCCCGTTTCACGCAGGCTTTGATCACCGCGCTGAGTGCGCCGATGTCACAGGGGCGGCTCTATGAGGTCGACATGCGACTGCGCCCATCCGGCAATCAGGGACCGGTTGCAACCAGTTGGGCCAGCTTCACCAATTACCAGCAGAACGAGGCTTGGGTGTGGGAGCACCTCGCCCTGACCCGTGCCCGCGTGATCGCGGGCAACGCAGGGCTGGCGCAGGATATCGAAGGTTTTCGCGCCGCTTTCCTTCAGCAACCCGAAGACCGCAATAAGGTCCTGCACGAAGTGGCCGAAATGCGCGCGCGGCTGGCGGCGGCCAAATCCCCGGCGGGCATCTGGGACGCCAAGAACGGCCCCGGTCGCATGATGGATATCGAACTGCTGGCCCAGACTGGGGCGCTGCTGTCCGGGGTCACGCAACGCGACGTGCAGGCGGGATTGCAGGGTGCTGTCGCTGCCGCGTTGCTGGATGTCGCTCAGGCGCAGACACTGCAAGAGTGCTACGATTTATGCTGGTCGGTGCAATGCGCGGCCCGGCTGCTATCGGGCAAAGTGATCGAGGCCGACAAGATCGGCGAGGGCGGGGCGGCATTCTTGTGCCGCGCCACCGGGTTCGAACAGGTCGAACAGCTTCAGGCCGCGCTGCAAGAGAGCTATGACACCGCTGCCGAGATCATCGGCCGCGTGATCCAAGGGGGGCAGGATGCCGCGCAGTGACGATCCCAATGATCACAAGGGCCTGATCCGAGAGGCCTATCGCATCGACGGTATCACCTTGCCCGAATGCCGCAGCATCTTTCTGGACTGGGCGCTCAGCCTGCCGGGCGACCGTGATCAGGCGCAGGCTTTGGCCGCTTTGCACGCCCTTTATTCCGCGCAAGAGCCTGACCACCCGATGACCGAGGTGCTGACCGAGGGGCTGCAATCGGCCAAAGCACCCAAGCGGCGCGGCGGCTGGCGGTCCCGCCCGCGCTAGGGCTTTCCCCCCGCCGCGTTCACCACTAAGAGGGGCGGCATGACCCAAAGCCCTGATCGCCCCCGTATCCGCCTGAAACCCAAAGCCAACGCACGTGGCCTGCGCCACGGTTTTCCGTGGGTATATGCCAACGACATCGTCACCGACCGCCGGACCCGCAAGATCCCGGCAGGCGCCTTGGCGGTGCTTGAGGATGACAAACGGTCCCCGATTGCGCTGGTCGCTGTGAACCCCGAGTCCAAAATCATGTGCCGCGTGCTGGACCGTGATCTGGACGCCGAACTGAACGCTGAATGGTTCGAAACCCGCCTGCGCCGCGCGCTGGAGATGCGCGCGGGCCTATTCGATGCCCCCTATTACCGTCTGATCCATGCCGAGGCCGATGGCTTTCCTGGCGTGATCATCGACCGCTTTGGCGACGCCTGCGTGATCCAGCCCAACGCCGCCTGGGCCGAGGCGCATCTGGACATCCTCACCGAGGCTTTGGTCAAAGTGACAGGCGTGACCACGGTGCTGAAAAACGCCTCGGGCCGGACCCGTGGGCTTGAGGGTTTGGACGATGTCAACCTGACCCTGCGCGGAACGGCGCCTGATGCACCCCTGCCGGTGCCTATGAACGGCGCAACCTATATGGCCGATCTGACCGGCGGTCAGAAAACCGGGTTGTTCTATGACCAGCGCCCCAACCACGGCTTCGCGGCCCGACTGGTGCAGCCCGGCGCACAGGTACTGGACGTGTTCAGCCATGTGGGCGGGTTCGGTCTGGCGATGCTGGCCGGAGGTGCGGGTCAGGCGCTGTCCGTTGATGGCTCGGCCGCTGCGCTGGAACTGGCGACCCAGGGCGCGCAAGCCTCGGGATGCGCCGACAAGTTCCAGACCTGTCAGGGCGACGCGTTCGATGTCCTGACCCAACTGGGCGAAGAGGGTGCGCAATTCGATGTGGTGATCTGCGACCCGCCCGCCTTTGCGCCCTCGAAACAGGCGCTGGACGCAGGGCTGCGCGCCTATGAGCGTATCGCCCGGCTGGCGGCACCTTTGGTCAAACCGGGCGGTTATCTGGGCCTGTGCTCCTGTTCCCACGCCGCCGATCTGGGCCGCTTCCGCGACGCGTCCTCGCGCGGGATCGGTCGGGCAGGGCGGCAGGCGCAGCTGATCCACACAGGCTTTGCCGGCCCGGACCACCCGCAATTGCCGCAACTGGCCGAAAGCGGATACCTCAAAGCCGTGTTCTACAGGCTGTGAAGGCGGTTCTGGATACCTGCGTCATCTATCCCACGGTGATGCGAGAGATGCTGCTGGGCGCGGCAAAACTGGGCCATTTCCAACCCATCTGGTCCGCGCGTATCCTCGAAGAATGGGCCCGCGCCGCCCGAAAACTGGGCCCCACGGGCGAGGCGCAGGCCCGCGCCGAAATCGCCATCGCCCAATCCCACTGGCCAAATGCCGAACGCGCCGCCGCGCCCGGCATCGAACAACGCCTGTGGCTGCCGGACAGCGCCGACATCCACGTATTGGCAACGGCAGTCGCCGCCTCGGCTGATATCATCGTCACCGTCAACGCCAAGGATTTCCCGCGCAATGTCCTGTCAGAAGAGGGGCTGGAACGCCACGACCCCGACGGCCTGCTCCATGGCTTCTGGCTAAATGACCCCGAAGGCATGACCCAGACAGCCAACCGCGTTCTCGCCGAAGCCAACCGCCTGTCCGGCGACCAATGGACCCTGCGCGCACTGATGAAAAAAGCCCGCCTCCCAAGGCTTGGCAAAGCCCTCAGCACCTAAACCCGTCCCGCCCTTCTTCTTGTTGCAAATACGGCGGGGAGCGCGAGGGGCTGGCCCCTCGCAGCGCAACCCTATACGCCCGTACTCCAACGCTGCTCAAGCGCTTCCAGCGCCGCGATTCGCTCATCGGTTTTGGGATGGCTCATCAGCCACGCGGGCGTCACCCCAGCACGCTGCTGGGTCAAATCCTCAAGCTTGTGAAACAGGGATTTCTGTGGCCCGATCCCAATCCCCGCCTTGGTCAGTAATGCGGCGGCATATTCATCCGCCTCATACTCATCGCTGCGCGACAGGCGCGAGGCCAGAAGATGCGTGAGCATATTTGCAATCCACGCACCGATGAACGGAATGAACCGGTTCAACAGCATCATCAACGCCGCCCGCAGTGCATTCTGACCGGAAAAATCAATCATCCGCCGCCGCGCATGACCCAACGCCACATGGCCCAATTCATGCGCAATCACGCTGGCCATTTCCTCGGTCGAGACCTCTCCATTGCGGAACTTGCGATAAAACCCGCGGGTGATGAATATCCGCCCGTCGGCCGCAGCCAACCCGTTCACCGGGTCGATCTCGTAGATATAGACCGGCACCCGATCGATCCCCAGCGCTGCGGCCAAACGGTCGGTCATGCGTTTCAGAGCCGGATCCGCCAATTCGGTTGATTTCGCGTCCAACTCCCGATGAGTACGCCAGACCGAGACGCGGTACATCACGAGTGCATAGGCAATGGCCAAGAGGATCGGGGTCAGGCGAAGCATGGGTTAGATATGGGACTATGACGATGTATCGGCAAGCAGAGTACAAGGGCTTAATTAATTTGGGCGTTGGATTTCGTGATGTGTTACTTGAACCAAAGCACCGCGGTAATCATGATCAAGCGCATCAAATAAGAAATGAGCATTTCGCTCAAATGCGGAAAGTACTCTATGCGTTTCTAAATCTACGTTAATCGGGTTTTTCTTTTCAATTTTGAAGTGATTTTTGATCGAAAAAGGGTTCCAAGCCTTCCCGTTCATAAGCAGGAATTCGTCGTGCGGCAAAAATAGCCAGCTTTCTGTCCATTCAGCTGCAGTTGTTGGTAGTTCGTCAATTGAAGCGAAACCAAAACTGTTCTTGCTTTGGGTTACACTGAACCGAAATGAGCGATCTGAAGGTGAGAAAGAGACGCTGAATTGTTCAATGAAATTGGTGACTTCTTTACGGATTAATTCACCCTGATACACTTGGTTCGAAGGATCCCACTGAGCATTGTAGATCGGATGCGCCACGAAGCCCCATGGTTCGGAATAGGCTGCTACGCTATTGAATACGTTTAAAAAAAGCTTCTTGTTTGGCCTCAAAATCAACACTCCAAAGATCAATGAGTTAGGGCAATGCTATTGTCTGAAAGCTAGCTACTCTTACCGCGTTAATTCCCGCATCCCCTGTTCCAGCCCGGCCAGGGTCATCGGCACCATGCGGTCCTCGAAAATCTCGCGGATCATGCCGATGGAATGGGTGTACTCCCAGTATTTCTCGGGCACCGGGTTGATCCACAGGTTCGATGTCCACTGGTCCCGCGCGCGTTGCAGCCAGACCTGTCCGGCTTCCTGATTCCAATGTTCATTTGCGCCGCCGGGATAGGCGATCTCGTAGGGGCTCATCGAGGCGTCGCCGACAAAGATGCACTTGTAGTCGGGGCCATAGGTGCGCAGCACCTCATGGGTGGGGGTTTGCTGATCCCAGCGGCGGGCGTTGTCGCGCCAGACGCCTTCGTACAGGCAATTGTGGAAATAGTAGTATTCCAGATGCTTGAACTCGGTCCGCGCGGCCGAGAACAGTTCTTCGACCACCTTGATATGCGGGTCCATCGATCCGCCCACGTCCAGAAACAACAGCACCTTGACCGCGTTGTGACGCTCGGGCCGGGTTTTGACGTCGAGATAGCCGTGTTCGGCAGTGGCGCGGATGGTACCGTCCAGGTCAAGCTCTTCGGCGGCACCTTCGCGGGCCCAGCGGCGCAGGCGTTTCAGGGCGACTTTGATGTTGCGCGTACCCAGTTCAACCGTGTCGTCTAAATTCTTGAATTCACGCTTATCCCAGACTTTGACGGCGCGTTGGTGGCGGCTTTCCTTCTGGCCAATGCGCACCCCCTCGGGGTTATAACCATAGGCCCCGAATGGAGACGTCCCGGCGGTGCCGATCCATTTATTGCCGCCCTGATGGCGACCTTGCTGTTCCGCCAGCCGCTCGCGCAGCGTGTCCATCAGCTTGTCAAAGCCGCCCATGGCCTCGATCTCGGCCTTTTCGTCCTCGGACAGATGCTTTTCGGCCATTTTGGCCAGCCAGTCGGCGGGAATATCGACAGCTTCAAGCACCTGATCAAAACTGATCTGCTCAAGCCCTTCGAAACTGGCGGCAAAGGCGCGGTCGAACTTGTCGATATTGCGCTCATCCTTCACCATCGAGACGCGGGCGAGGTAATAGAACGCCTCGACATCATAGGTGACCAGACCCTTTTTCATCCCCTCCAGAAAGGTCAGGTATTCACGTAAGGATACGGGAATGCCAGCTTTGCGGAGGTTTTCGAAAAAGGGTAGAAACATCGGCTATACTACAAACCTGACCAGAATAAGCGACAGCGCCAGCCCGATCAGGGCAAAAGCGATGCCATAACCGGCGGCATATTGGGCCATGTCGGCGCGGTTGCCATTGCGTTTGCGCGCCGCCAGTACCCCCAGGATAACCCCCAGAAGCGCCATTCCCAAAACCACGACCATGCCTTATCCGCCCCTGTTGTTGGTCGGTCCTTCAGCCACATCGCGCATCAGCGACCGGACCACCGTTTCCGAGCCGAACCCGTAGCGCGCCCATCCCAGACTGTCCAGCCTGACGGAACGTGCCTCGGTGCTGCGGCCCGCCTGGTTGAGGGCCTCGGATTTCAGCAGAAGCAGCGTCGCCAATTGCGAGGCGTTTTCGGCACGGGTCATCACGTTGATGGCCTTGTCCAGTTCAGGCAGAAAGGCGGGGCCTTCGCCTTGTGCCAGCGCAAAGGCGGCAAGTTGGGTTGTAACATAGGCCTGATGCACTTCGGTCCCCGGGGTGGAGCGCAGGTATTGCAAGGCAATCAGATAGTTATCCAGTGCCTCTTGTGGTTCGTCGAACTGTCCCATGCGCCCCATCAGGTAATAGGGATAAGCGCGGCGGTGATCGGTCCAGCCCTCTTCTGCGCCAATTCGTGCCGCCTTTTGCGCCGCCCGCATCCGACTTTGCGTGCGCAAAGACGGGCGCAGAGAGCGTTGAACCGCGTTGATCCAATCGCGAGGCGTTTCGGTCAGCGGTTGCGCGGGCAGGGCGTCGCCACGAGGGTTCAGGCGGGACAGGATGGCGGGTAGGGCGGCCTCGACCTGTTCCCGGCTCATGCCGTTGCGCAGGGCCGGGTCATAGGCGGTGCGCAGGATCAGCATGTCGAACCCGGTCAGAACCGTATGGATGTTGTCATCGTTGAAAACGGAATCTGACAGGTGATAGAGGTCATTCAACGGCCCCAGGGCCTGCGCAATTTCTTCGTGCAGGCAGTCGCGCTTTTCCTGCGGGCTGGCGTCGTAGGGGATGAAGATGCCCAGCCTCTCGCGGCTGTTCAGGCGGGTCCAGCTGCTTTTCTGTTTGCGCCGGTCGCGGCGATATTCCTCAAAGCTTGAGGCGTTGGGTACCACGAAACAGGCCGCTTGGGGCAGGATTTCGTGGATCTGCGCCTGGCTGACGGCTTCGACGGTGATGTTTGCAGAACCTTCTGTTACCTGGCGAATGTCAATTCCGGCCTCACTGCGCAACCGGTTCAGCAGGCGGGTCAGGTCGCGCTGCATCGACGGGGTCGGCGCGCCCGTCAGTTGCAAGGTGATCGGCGCTTCAAACCGTGTGAAAGCTGGCAGTTGTGTGCCACCTTCCAGCGCGAAATGAAGCGTGACGAAATCAGCGGCGATATTCACATTCGACCGGCCCGCGGGCGTGGGTGCCGGTCGCGAGAATGATTTTGCCGGGGGTAAGGTCTCTTCGATCACGCGCACACGGGTCGACACCTCGGTCGGTTCGACCGTTGTACAGCCCGCTATGGCCACAGCGGCGAAAAATGCAGCCCAACACTTCATGGCTGATCAGGTCGCATCAGCTTCAGCCGCCTGTCAGCGCCGCCCCCGTGTGTGGTCACAATGTCAGCCAATCAGATTGCCCCGCCTTGCCCAAAGCCGCCACGCCTGAACGGGTCGGGCGGCCTTGCCAATGCTGACAGGCCGCGCCGCGCATGGCAAGCGACGATCACCGGATGTTCAACACCGTCACCGTTTGCTGCGCGCCATAAAGGCCAGACGTTCGAACAGATGCACATCCTGTTCGTTCTTCAACAGCGCGCCGTGCAGCTTGGGCAGCGCATTCGCGCCATCGCGTTTCAGATCCTCGGCGCTCAGGTCCTCGGCCAGCAGCAGCTTGAGCCAGTCCAGAACCTCAGAGGTCGAAGGTTTTTTCTTCAGCCCCTGCGTGTCGCGGATTTCATAGAACTGGGTCAGCGCAGTGGTCAGCAGCGCGTCCTTGATGCCGGGATGGTGCACCTCGACGATGCGGCGCATCGTGGCCTCATCGGGAAAGCGGATATAGTGAAAGAAACAGCGGCGCAAAAACGCGTCGGGCAGTTCTTTTTCGTTGTTCGAGGTGATGATCACGATGGGGCGGTTTCTGGTCTTGATCGTCGCGCCGGTCTCATAGACATGGAACTCCATCTTATCGAGTTCCTGCAGCAGATCGTTGGGAAACTCGATATCAGCCTTGTCGATCTCATCGATCAGCAGCACGACCTTTTCATCGGCCTCAAACGCCTGCCACAGCTTGCCCTTGCGGATATAGTTCGACACGTCATGCACACGTTCATCACCCAGCTGACTATCACGCAATCGGCTGACGGCATCATATTCGTACAAACCCTGCTGCGCGCGGGTGGTGGATTTCACGTTCCACTCGATCATCTTCAGACCCAGCGCACCAGCCACCTGTTTGGCCAGTTCGGTCTTGCCCGTGCCGGGTTCGCCTTTGACCAGCAGCGGACGCTCCAGCGTCACGGCGGCGTTCACGGCAATGGTCAGGTCATCTGTGGCAACATATTCTGCTGTGCCTTGGAAACGTGCGGTCATTGGCCCCTCATGATGTGTCACGCGACATGTGGCACCGGGGTTACAGAGTGGCCGGGATTTTTACAACCCGGCACGCTGCGTCGGCAGGTGCCGAATTGCCTAACGAGTCCAATAACTTTGAATGATTCGAGCGCTAACACGACGTTCGGTAACTTTGGCAGCGCCATAAAAAGGCCCGCAGGTTTCCACAGAAAAACAAGGATTTGTTGTTAGATGTCTCACATTTAGACCACGCAAGTTCACACATCACGGGCGCGACGTTTGCATAGTGACAATCCCCGCGCCGTCAGATAAACGCTGCGCAGAAGGGAATGCCTCATGTCTGGTGAAGAGAGAGCACTCGGCGTTGCAGGCCACACCGAGGGAGCAAAGATGAAGCAGGAAGTATTTCTGCCCGAAGATTATCGTCCGGCCGAAGACGAACCATTTATGAACGACAGGCAGCTCGAATATTTTCGTCGTAAGCTGCTGGAATGGAAGAACGAGCTTCTGGCAGGCAGCCGCGACACGATCGAAGGGCTGCAGGACAACACCCGTAACATTCCGGACGTCGCAGACCGCGCCAGCGAAGAAACCGACCGCGCGCTGGAACTGCGCACCCGTGACCGTCAGCGCAAGCTGGTGGCCAAGATCGACTCGGCCCTGCGCCGGATTGACGAGGGTGAGTACGGCTATTGCGAAATGACCGGCGATCCGATCTCGTTGAAGCGTCTGGATGCGCGCCCGATCGCGACCATGACGCTTGAGGCGCAGGAACGGCACGAACGCCGCGAAAAGGTCCACCGCGACGATTGATCGCTGGACGAGAGCAAAATTCTGAAACGCCGGGGCCTGTCGCCTCGGCGTTTTTGCGTTAAGGCAGTGCCATGAAGATCGACGGTTTGAAATTCACTGTTATAGGCGGCGGAATAGGGGGGCTGTCGGTCGCGCTGGCGCTGCGACAGCGCGGGGCAGAGGTCACCGTGCTAGAGCAGGCGCCGGCTTTGACCGAGGTTGGGGCCGGATTGCAGATCAGCGCCAATGGCATGGCGGTGCTGAGGGCGCTGGGTGTGGCTGACGATGTACCGGAAGCGGGACAATTGTCCTATGGAACCGCGTTACGTGACTATCGCCGGGGCCGCGTCATCAGCCGGGTGCCCGCGCCAGCCGCTGGTCCGACCTATTATTACCACCGCGCCGACCTGCTGGACCTGCTGCACCGCGCCGCGTCCGAAACTGGCGTCGATATCCGTCTGAACGCCCGCGTGGCGAAGGTGATCAACCATCCCGCCGAGGCCGAAGTGGTGTTGGAAAACGGCGAACGGATGCGCTCGGAATGCGCCATTGCTGCCGATGGCGGGCGCAGCGTGATCCGGCCGATCCTGAACGGCGACGAAGCACCCCAATTCACCCACCAGATTGCGTGGCGCGCGACTGTCCCGTGGTCGCAGCGCGAAGATATGCCGTGTGCCTCGCTGACCATGGGGCCGGGGCGTCATGTGGTAACCTATCCCCTGCGTGACCAACGACTGATGAACCTGGTCGCGATCGAGGAACGCTCGGACTGGCAAGAAGAAGGCTGGCGTCTGACGGGTGACCCCGATGACCTGCGCGCTCGGTTTTCTGATTTTGGTGGTCCGGTGCGCGACATTCTCGCGCAAGTGACCGAAACCAACCTATGGGCGCTGTTCCTGCGCCCGGTTGCGCAGAATTGGCAAAACGGGCGTTTGGCCTTGTTAGGTGATGCAGCACACCCGACGCTGCCCTTCATGGCGCAGGGCGCGTGTCTGGCGCTGGAAGATGCTTGGGTTCTGGCCCGCGCTTTTGAGGACCAATCCGGCGTCACGCAGGCGTTGGCGGCTTACGAAGCCAAGCGCCGCCCCCGGGCCATGCGCGTCGTCGCAGCAGCCGGAGCCAATGCGCGCAACTTCCACCTGCGTGGGCCGATGCGCTTGGCAGCCCAGATGGCTCTGATGGTGATTGGCCCGCAAATGGCGAAGAAATACGAGTGGATCTACGGCTACGACGCGACCGCGTGAACGGTCACAGGTCGAGATCGACCCAGACCGGAACGTGATCCGACGGTTTTTCATGCCCGCGCACAGCCGCATCGATCTGGCAATCGCGCATCAGATCGGCAGCTTGCGGTGTCAGCAGGAAGTGGTCGATGCGAATGCCGTCATTCTTGTTCCATGCCCCGGCCTGATAATCCCAAAAGGAATAATGCCCGGGCCCTTGCGTGCGTGCGCGAAACGCCTCGGTAAACCCCAAGTTTAGGATTTTTCGATACGCGGCGCGGCTTTCGGGGCGGAACAATGCGTCCTCGCGCCAAACATCCGGGCGGGCGGCGTCCTCGGCTTGCGGAATGATATTGTAATCGCCCGCCATCAGCGCGGGCTCCTCACCGGCCATCAGGTCGCGGGCGCGGTCGTAAAGCCGCTCCATCCAGGCCAGCTTGTAGTCATATTTCGGCCCGGGCGCGGGGTTGCCGTTGGGCAAATACAACCCGCAGATACGCAGGGCCTTTTTGCCAATCACAGTGGCTTCGATCCAGCGCGCCTGTTCGTCCGTATCGTCGCCGGGCAAACCACGGGTCACATCTTCCAAAGGCAGCTTCGACAGAATCGCGACACCGTTGAAACTCTTCTGCCCATGTGTTTCGACGTTGTAGCCGCGCTCTTCGAAGATCTCACGCGGGAAGTTCTCGTCGACCGATTTGATTTCCTGAAGCAGCGCGACATCCGGCTGCGCCTCGTCCAGCCACCGGGGTAGAGCCTCGGCCCTTGCCTTGATACCGTTGATATTGAACGTGGCGATTTTCATGGGCGACCCTCCGAGGCTGTTGGCAACCTATCGCGCAGAATGAACCCAGCGGCAAGTGGCGGCGGCGGATGCGAGGCTCTGCCTCGCGCTCCGGGATATTTTTGGACAGATGAAGAAACGGATCCTTAACCAATTTGTTCGAAGTAGGGGGAGCGGTACAGGCGGGGACGCCGATGACCGCGACAGGTGAAGCTCTCCGGTGCAAAGGCCGGGGAGCGGATCCCTGCTTCATCTGTCCAAAAATATCCTGGGGGTGTGGGGGTAAAGCCCCCACCGGCGCTACATCGAGAAAGATGTGCCGCAGCCGCAGGAGGAGGTGGCGTTCGGGTTCTCGATCACGAACCGGGCACCGATCAATTCCTGCGTGAAATCGATCACCGCGTTTTCGAGAAAAGGCAGGGAGACCGAGTCCACGATGACCTTTTGGCCTTTGCCTTCCAGCACAAGATCATCCGCTTTCGGTTGATCCAGCGCGATTTCGTATTGAAAACCGGAACATCCGCCGCCTTCCACGGCGACGCGCAAGGCCTGCCCTTGATCCGCCGCGCCGATTTCGGCGAGTCGGTCAAAGGCGCGTTCCGTGACTGTGGGGGGCAGATTCATGCCAGACTCCAAAGGTTTATTTCCTGATCGCACTACAATATATGTAACCTGACGACAGGCGACAAGGACAAGACCTTTGAACAGAGCGGGTTTTGCCTCGGACCCCGGCCGCGCAAGGGGGCGGTTGGTGCCAGAGGAAGAGAGCAGTTTCCGATCATGCTTTCAGCGCGATCGGGACAGGATCATCCATGCCAGCGCCTTTCGGCGGCTTAAGCACAAGACACAGGTTTTTGTCGAGCATGAGGGCGACAGCTATCGCACCCGTCTGACACATTCCATCGAGGTCGCTCAGGTTGCGCGCACCATTGCGGGCGCTTTGGGGCTGAACCCGGAACTGACCGAAGCAGTGGCTTTGGCGCATGATCTTGGGCACACGCCGTTTGGGCATACGGGCGAGGATGCGCTGCACGCATTGATGCAGCCCTATGGCGGGTTTGATCACAACGCGCAGGCCATTCGCATCGTGACGCGGCTGGAACGCCACTATGCCGAATTCGATGGCTGCAACCTGACCTGGGAATGTCTGGAAGGGATCGCCAAGCATAACGGCCCGGTGACTGGCGAATTGCCTTGGGCTCTGGCCGAGTGCAACGCGGGATTTGATCTGGAGCTGCACACTCATGCCAGTGCCGAGGCGCAGGTGGCGGCCCTGTCGGATGACATTGCCTACAACAACCACGATCTGTTGGACGGGCTGCGGGCTGATTTGTTCACGGATGAAGAAATCCAGCAACTGCCTATCGTTGGCGATTGCTATGCGGACGTGGACCGGAAGTACCCGGGCCTCGATCCGTATCGCCGCCGGCATGAGGCGCTGCGTAGGGTGTTTGGTGTCATGGTTTCGGACGTGATCGATACTTCGCGTGATTTGATCGCAGGTTCAGGGGCGCAGACGGTCGAGGATATCCGTCATCTGGGCCATCCGGTGGTTCAGTTCTCAACCGGGCTATGGGCGCAGCTCAAGGAAATCCGCGCGTTCCTCTTCACCCGTATGTATCGCGCGCCCAGCGTGATGCAGGTGCGCGCCGAGGTGAGCAGAGTCGTCGAGGAGCTGTTTCCGATCTACCTGAGCGACCCCAAGCAGATGCCCGCGCGCTGGCACGAGGATATTGAGGCGGCGCAGGATGAAACCGCGCTGGCCCGGATTGTGTCGGACTATATCGCCGGGATGACGGACCGGTTTGCCTTGCAGGATCACAAGCGACTGACGGGCGGCTAGTTACTCGATCCCGATATAGGCCAGAGCCCAGACCTGTTGTCCGGCCTGTGTCTGCGCCAGTTCGACATCGCCTGTTGCGGGGAACACGATCATGGTGGGGCCATAGCCGCCGATGCCCATCGGTGCGCCATCCGCATGAGTGGCCACGATTGGCTGGTGGTCGGTGATGCTCTCCCACTCGATTTCCGACTGATAACCATCCAGCGCCATGGGGCGGGCCGTTTTGCCCGCAGCCCCGGCCATCGTCATCACGTCCGATAGCAGCGGGCCGGAAAAGGCGATGTCACGTTTGTTGTCTTCGGGGCCGTAGGTGATGGTGATCTCGACCTGCGGCAGCCCGTCCAGCATGGCGGCGTCGAACCCGGCGGCGCCGTCGTGCTGAACTTCAAGATAGCCCAGAAGACCGCCGTCATTTTCCCCACGGGCTGGCAGGTTTGTTTCGGTGACCGCACCACCCAGTGTCAGCAGAACGTGCCCCGTGGGTGCCGGAATGTCCGCAAAAGCGGGCAGGGCAGTTGTCAGCAGCAGGGCAAAGGGCAGGACAAGGCGCATCAGTGGTTCTCCGGCAAAGGTAATTGCGCCGACATTACCGGGGATGGACGCGAAACCAAGCGCAAATATTAGGCGTGCATTGACCTTGCCGCGTTGCGTGGTAAACCGCCCGGCAAGCAAAAGGACATCCGTAATGAACCTGTTTTCCGAGATCCGCGGCCTGGTACTGGACGCGCTGGCGCAGATGCAGTCCGAAGGCGCGCTGCCCGAGGGGCTGAGCTTTGACAATGTCGCCGTGGAACCTCCGCGCGATGCGGCGCATGGCGACATGGCCACGAACGCGGCGATGGTGCTGGCGAAACCGGCCAAGATGAAGCCGCGCGATATTGCCGATGTGCTGGCCGGGAAACTGGCTGCCGATGACCGGATCACCAGTGCCGAGGTGGCGGGGCCGGGGTTCCTGAACCTGCGTCTTGCGCCGTCCGTTTGGCAAGGTGTGCTGGCGGCGGTGCTGGAGCAGGGCACTGATTATGGCCGCTCGACCATGGGAGCCGGGCAGAAGGTGAACGTGGAATATGTGTCGGCCAACCCCACTGGTCCGCTGCATGTGGGTCATACGCGCGGTGCGGTGTTTGGCGATGCCTTGGCAAGCCTGCTGGCCTATTCCGGCCATGATGTGACCCGCGAGTATTACATCAACGATGGCGGTGCACAGGTGGATGTGCTGGCGCGGTCGGCCTATGAACGCTATCGCGAGGCCAATGGCCTGAGCCCCGAGATCGCCGAGGGTCTATATCCCGGTGACTACCTGATCCCGATCGGTGAGGCGCTGAAAGAAAAGTATGGCGACAGCCTGATCGACAAGCCCGAAAGCGAATGGCTGGAAGAGCTGCGCAATTTCTCCACCGACGCGATGATGGACCTGATCCGCGCTGACCTGAAGGCGCTGGGCGTTGAGATGGACGTGTTCTTCTCGGAGAAATCCCTCTACGGCACGGGCCGGATTGAAGCCGCACTGCAGTCGCTGACCGACAAGGGCCTGATCTATGAGGGCGTGCTGGAACCGCCCAAGGGCAAAAAGCCCGAGGATTGGGAACCGCGTGAGCAGACCCTGTTCAAATCGACCGAACATGGCGATGACGTCGACCGCCCGGTGAAGAAATCGGATGGCTCGTGGACGTATTTCGCGCCTGATATCGCCTATCACTATGACAAGGTGAGCCGTGGTTTTGACGCGCTGATCGATGTGTTTGGTGCGGACCACGGCGGTTACGTTAAGCGGATGAAGGCCGCCGTTTCGGCGCTGTCTGACGGCAAAGTGCCGCTGGATATCAAGCTGACGCAGCTGGTGAAGCTGTGGAAAAATGGCGAGCCGTTCAAGATGTCGAAACGGGCGGGGAACTTTGTCACCCTGCGCGACGTGGTCGATCAGGTTGGGCCGGATGTGACCCGTTTCGTCATGCTGACCCGCAAGAACGACGCGCCGCTGGATTTCGATTTCGACAAGGTTCTGGAACAAAGCCGGGAGAACCCAGTGTTTTACGTGCAATATGCCCATGCCCGGGTCATGAGCGTGCTGCGCCGTGCGGCTGAGGCCGGGATCGCAACCGATGACGCGACGCTTGCCGCTGCGGACCTTGGTAAGAACGATCATGCCTCGGAACTGACAGTGGCCAAGAAGCTGGCCGAATGGCCGCGTCTGGTCGAAATCGCCGCCCGCACGAATGAGCCGCACCGCGTTGCGTTCTACCTCTATGAATTGGCCGGGGACTTCCACGCGCTGTGGAACAAGGGCAATGACGAAACCCAGCTGCGGTTCATTCAGGATGGCGATGTTGCCACAAGCCAGTCAAAAATCGCATTGGCCCGTGCCGTTTCTGTTGTGATTTCAGCGGGCTTGGGTATTCTTGGCGTTACCCCGGCGCAGGAGATGCGGTAACAAACACCGCCCGACGCACCGGTTCGAGGTAGGCAAGAAATGACCCGCGCGCCTTATTTCCCGGCGCGAAACGGGCGGTGAGGCGGACATGGCAAGTTACGATTACGCGGGGCAGATGCGCCCCGAGCAGATGCATTACACGAATCAACCGCACCCTCAGGATGGGTATGCGCATTCCGACGACACGCACGGGTATGAACAGGCCCCGCGTGGTGCGGGGCTGGGCCGGATCGTCAATGTGATGGGGGCGGTTGCCTCGCTGGCGCTGGTCGCCGGGATTGGCGTTTGGGGCTACAAGTTGGTGATGCGCGATGTCAGCGGTGTGCCTGTTGTGAAAGCCATCGAAGGTCCGATGCGCATTCAACCCGAGAATCCGGGCGGAACGCCTGCCGATCATCAGGGGCTGGCCGTGAACGCTGTGGCCGCGGTTGGAACCGCTGCGCCGCCTGCCGATCGTCTGATCCTTGCGCCGCGCCCGGTGTCCCTGACCGATGAGGACACTCCGGTCGAACCGCTACAGGCCACCCCGGCCGTACACGTGGTGGAAGAAGAGATTTCGAACCAAGAGGCCGCGCAGCTGCGTCAGGGTTCTGTTGACGCTCTGGTCGCTGAACTGGCCGGTGAGGCCGCTGTGCTCGACACGCCCCCGGAAGAGGGTGTGCAACTGGCTTCTCTGGTCACGCCCGAGGAAGAGCCCGCGATTGATCCAGCCGATCTGGCCGCGCAACTGCCTGACCCGGAATTGGCGGCACTGCCCGGCGTGCGCCGGTCGCTGCGCCCGATCACCCGCCCGGCACGATCCACACCCAGCGGTATCACTGCCAATAGCGGCACTGAGGCGGCGATCAATGCCGCGGTCAAAGCAGCCGTTGGTCTGGATGTGGATGCTGACGCGTTATCCAAAGGCACCCGTATGGCACAGTTGGGGGCCTATGAAAGCTCGGACGTGGCGCGTGCGGAATGGGATCGTCTGAATGGTCGGTTCGGTGAGTATATGGATGGAAAACAACGCGTTATCCAGAAAACCTCACGCGGTGGTCGAACCTTTTACCGTCTGCGCGTGTTGGGGTTTGACGACCTGAGCGACTCGCGCCAGTTTTGCGCCGCGCTTGAGGCGCAGGGCGCCGATTGTATTCCGGTGGCTGCTCGGTGACGTTTGGCGCGGCGATCACTGACGCCGAGGGCCTGCGCCTGACGCCACAGGAAAAACGACTGTTTCGCGACATGAACCCGTTCGGGTTCATTCTGTTTGCCCGCAACATTGAGACCGAGGATCAGGTCCGCGCCCTGTGTGATGAGTTCCGCGAGGCGGTGGGCCGTAATTGCCCCATCACCATCGATCAGGAGGGCGGGCGCGTGCAGCGCCTGCGTGCGCCCATCGCGCGTGAATGGCTGCCGCCGCTGGATCATGCCGAACGGGCGGGGGATCAGGCTGAGCGCGCCATGTATCTGCGCTATCGCCTGATTGCGCAGGAGTTGTTCGAACTGGGCATCGACAGCAACTGCGCCCCGATGGTCGATCTGGCGCGGGATGAGACGCATGCTTTCCTGAAAAACCGTTGCTATGGTTCTGATCCCAAAGCGGTTTCCAAGATCGGGAAAGCCGTCGCCAAGGGCCATTTGGATGGCGGGGTTCTGCCGGTTGTCAAACACATGCCGGGGCATGGCCTGTCGACGCTGGACAGCCACCATGACCTGCCGCATGTGGACCTGCCGCAAGAGGCGCTGGAACAGGCCGATTTCGCAACCTTCCGCGCGTTGAACGACCTGCCGATGGGGATGACGGCGCATCTGGTCTATGACCGGATCGATCCGCAACCGGCGACGATCTCGGCTACGATGATCGGTCTGATCCGCGACACAATCGGGTTCGACGGGCTGATCATGACCGACGACATCTCGATGAAGGCCCTGTCTGGCGCACCCGAGGAGATTGCGCGTCAGGCGCTGCACGCCGGGTGTGACGTGGTTTTACACTGCAACGGCACCTATGAGGCCCGCGCCAAAGTGCTTGAGGCCGCTGGTGAGATGACGCCACAGGCGCAAAAACGCGCCGAAAAGGCATTGTCGATGCGGCAAAAGCCTGCGGAACTTGACATCCAAGCCGCCGAGGCGGAACTATCTGCCCTAATGGGCGGGCAGGTATATGAACGATAACCTTTTCAGCGAAGATCCGGTCTCGGTTGCGGATCGACTGGCCGCTGAGGCCCTGATCGTTGACGTCGACGGGTTCGAGGGCCCGCTGGACGTTCTGCTGACCTTGTCGCGCACGCAAAAGGTTGATCTGCGCAAAATCTCGGTTCTGGCGCTGGCGCAGCAATATCTGGCCTTTGTCGAAAAGGCCCGGGCGCTGCGGATTGAGCTGGCTGCTGACTATCTGGTGATGGCGGCCTGGCTCGCCTTTCTGAAATCCCGCCTGCTGCTGCCACCCGATCCCGATGACGAAGGACCGTCGGGCGAGGAACTGGCCGCGCATCTGGCGTTCCAGCTGGAACGTCTGCAGGCCATGCGCGACGCGGCCGCGCGTCTGATGGCGCGCGATCAGCTAGGGCGCGATTTCTTCAAGCGCGGGCAGGGTGAGGACATCACCCGCATCCGCACAGTCACCTATTCCGCCACACTGCTGGACCTGATGCAGGGCTATGCCCGCATCCGTACCCGCGACGAGTTCCGGCCCTTTGTTATGGATCGCGATGCGGTGTTCACCATGGAGCAGGCATTGGAACGCATGCGCCCCCTGATCGGGTTCGCGGGCGCGTGGACGGATATGGAGACCTACCTGCCCGATGGCTGGGATGCCGATCCCGTGCGCCGCCGGTCGGCCACTGCGGCGACCTTTGCGGCCTCGCTGGAACTGGTGAAAGAAGGACATATGGAGATACAGCAGAGCGAGACCTTTGCCCCGATCCAACTGCGTAAGAGGACAGAAACACGTGACTGACGCCCCCGAAGACGAAGGCACCGGCACCCTGTTCGAAGCGCCGCCCTTGGCGGAACAGGAACGTATGGTCGAAGCCGTGCTGTTCGCCAGCGCTGAACCTGTAACGATTGCTGACCTTGAGGCCCGGATGCCCCATGGCAGCGAGGCGGCGCAGGCCATTGAAATGCTTCAGAAACGCTATGAGGGGCGCGGTGTCCGTGTCGTCCGCGTGGGTGAGGCGTGGGCAATCCGCACCGCCCCCGATCTGGGTTTTCTGATGCAAAAGGAAACGGTTGAGACCCGCAAGCTCAGCCGCGCCGCGATCGAGACATTGGCTATTGTCGCCTACCACCAGCCCTGCACCCGGGCCGAGATTGAGGAAATCCGCGGTGTCTCGGTTTCGCGCGGGACCATCGATCAGTTGTTGGAAATGGAGTGGATCAGGCTGGGCCGTCGTCGCATGACACCGGGCCGTCCGGTGACATTTGTTGTGACGCCACAGTTTTTGGACCATTTCGGGCTGGAAAATGCCCGCGACCTGCCGGGGCTGAAAGAACTCCGCGCGGCTGGGTTGCTTGAGAACCGGCCCCCGCCGGGCGTCATGCCGATGGGAGATGGGCAGGAAGAAGAGGACGACCAAACCGAACTGTTCGAAGAAGAGTGATCGGGCGGCCCTTTTGTTGCCGCAGAAATCACCTATGTTGAGGCTCAGAAAACGGAGTTGAGCAATGAACGCTAATCAGATCATCAATATGATCGTGCGCCAGGTCATGCGCCGCCTTGTCAACGGCGGCATAAACAAGGGGTTTGATGTGGCCGGTCAGATGGGGCGCAAAGTCAGCAAACCGTCGCCTCGGCAAGATGACCCGGATGCGGGGCGCAGAAACTCTGACAATCGCGGCTGAACTCTGGGTCGGTGCGTTGGGCGCCCGACCTTAACCGACCGCTTTGAAATGCTTGGACAGTTTCAGACCCTGTCCCTGATAGTTCGAGGCAATGCCCGCGCCATAAAGCTGCGTGGGCATTTCTGACATCTGCTCATAAACCAGCCGCCCGACGACCTGCCCGTGTTCCAGCACAAAGGGGGCTTCGTGGCAGCGCACCTCCAATACGCCGCGTGATCCGGCCCCTCCGGCAGCGGCATGGCCAAATCCCGGGTCGAAAAACCCAGCGTAGTGCACACGGAATTCACCGACCATGGCCAGATAGGGGGCCATTTCGGCCGCGTACATGGGCGGGATGTGCACTGCCTCGCGGCTGACCAGAATATAGAACGCACCCGGGTCCAGAATGATGCGCCCGTCGCGCGTGCGCACCTCTTCCCAGTATTCTTGCGGGTCGTATTCCCCAATCCGATCCAGATCGATCACGCCCGTATGGGGCTTGGCGCGATACCCCACCAGATCGGTGTCGGGCAGTTGCAGGTCGACCGAAAAACCCAGCCCGTCCTGAATCACGGCGGGACCGTCCACCAAGGGCGAATCCGCGTGCAAGGCGGTCAGCTCAGAATCGCTCAGAACCGCCTGACCCTGGCGAAAGCGAATCTGGTTCAGGCGCATGCCGGGCCGGACCAGAACCGAAAAGGAACGCGGGCAAATCTCGGCATAAAGCGGTCCGGTATAGCCCGCGGGCACGCGGTCAAACTCGGCCCCGCCATCGGTGATGGTGCGCGTCAGCAGGTCCAGCCGCCCGGTTGAGCTTTTGGCGTTGGCCACGGCGGTGACGCTGTCGGGCAGGGCCAGTGATTCCATTAGCGGCACCAGATAGACGCAGCCTTTCTCAAGCACCGCGCCGTCGGTGATGTCGATGCGATGCATCTCAAACTCGGCCAGACGATCCGCGACCGAGCGCCCTTCGCCCGCCAGGAATGAGGCACGGACCCGGTAAGCCACTGTTCCCAATCGCAAATCAAGGCTGGCAGGTTGAACTTGTGCCGGAATGATCGCAGGGCTGGCGGTGATTTCACCACGCGCCATCATGCCTTCGATCTGCTGGTTTGGGCATACACCTGTCATTCCGATCCCCCCTGATGCCAGAGCGGGATCTGGCCTGTCTGCCATAAACGTCGGTGTGATTTGGTCGGGCTAGCAGGACTCGAACCTGCGACCTTCCGTCCCCCAGACGGACGCGCTACCAGGCTGCGCCATAGCCCGACGTTGGAGTGTTCATAACGGTTTTCCCGGCAGGGGCAAGAGGAAAACATTGCCTTTTTCTTATCCCGCCGTCCTGTTTTCGATACGGTCCAGAACCGCGCGCAAATCCTTTGCCACGGGGGCGATTTGTTTCAGTAACTCGGCGTCGAAATCGGTCTTGCTCCAGGCCTGGCTTGCGATTCCGCCAAGCAGGGGAGCCTCATCTATATAGTCCTCGGTTGCAGGCTGGGGTGTTTCAGGCTCTGTCTGCGCGGCGGCAGGTTGGGCTGGTTCCGGCGTTGCCGCAGGCTGTTGCGGGGCCGGCGGGCTCGCGTCACCCAGATCCAGCGTAATCTGTTCGCTGGCCGCGGTTGGTTTTGAGGCGAAAGGCACCACAACGCTGTCATCTTTCGGGGGCTGCGCTTCTGTCACCACGGGGTCCGCAGGTTCGTCCAGCGACGGAGACAGCGAGGCGACATAGCTCACACCCTGTTCGCGCAGGATACGCTGAACGCCTTTTATGGTGATGCCATCTTCGTGCAGCAGCTTTTTGATGCCGCCCAACAGCCGCATATCATTGGGGCGGTAATACCGACGCCCCCCGGCGCGTTTGACCGGCTTGACCTGCGCAAAGCGGCTTTCCCAGAATCGCAGGACATGAGCCTGAACGCCCAGCCAGTCCGCAACTTCACTGATCGTGCGAAAGGCGTCGGGGGACTTGCTCATGATGTGCTGACCTTACTTGCGATTCCCTGCGGCGACGCGATCCTTCATCAGGTGCGACGGGCGAAAGGTCAGAACGCGGCGGGGCTGAATCGGGACCTCTTCGCCGGTTTTGGGATTGCGCCCGATACGGGCGGTCTTGTCCCGAACACTGAACGTCCCGAAAGACGAAATCTTTACCTGTTCGCCCCGCACCAGCGCGTCAGACATGTGGTTCAGAACGCTTTCTACCAGCTGCGCACTTTCGTTGCGTGACAGGCCAACCTCGCGGAAGACGGCCTCGCTCAGATCCATTCGGGTCAGTGTTTTGTCGCTCATACCATTTCCCCTGTTGATACCAAAGAATATGGCGGACGGAAATTCGCTGTCAATATCAATGAATTGCGGGCCTGTGTGTAAGCCGTTTTGCGCCGGTTACCAGCGCAGGACCACGGCACCCCAGGCCAGACCGCCGCCAATCGCCTCGGTCACGATCAGGTCGCCTTGCTTGATCTGACCGCGTTGCTTGCCGACAGACAGGGCCAACGGGATCGATGCAGCCGATGTATTTCCGTGATCCTGAACGGTGACGACGACGTTTTCCATCGGCAGGCCCATTTTCTTGGCGGTGCCCTGAATGATGCGGATATTGGCCTGATGCGGTACGATCCAGTCAACATCGGTGCTGCCAAGACCAGCGCGTTCGAGCGCGGTTTCCGCAGTTTTTGCCAGTTTTTCAACGGCATGGCGGAAGACCTGATTGCCCTGCATGCGCAGATGGCCGGTCGTTTGCGTCGACACGCCGCCATCCACATACAGAAGGTCCTTGTACCGCCCGTCCGAGTTCAGGTCGGTGGCCAGGATGCCGCGATCCTGCGCGGTGCCGTCGCCCTCTTGCAGCTCAAGAACCAACGCACCGGCCCCATCGCCGAACAGAACGCAGGTCGACCGGTCGGTCCAGTCCATGATTCGCGAGAACGTCTCGGCCCCGATGACCAGAACCCGTTTGGCCTGACCCGATACGATCAGCGCGTTGGCATTGCTGAGCGCAAAGACGAATCCGGCGCAGACGGCCTGGACGTCGAAGGCAAAGCCCTTGGTCATGCCCAGCCGAGCCTGCACCATGGTTGCGGCCGAAGGGAAGGTCAGATCGGCAGTTGAGGTGGCCAGAACGATGGCATCGATGTCGTCCGCGCCTAACCCTGCGTCTGCAAGGGCGGCCTCGGCTGCCCGGGTGGCCAGATCCGAGGTCGATTCCCCGTCGGCGGCGAAATGCCGGCGTTCGATACCTGAGCGGCTCTTGATCCACTCATCCGTTGTATCGAGCGTCTTTTCGAACTCGGAATTCGGAACGATGCGCTCAGGCAAATAATGTCCGACACCTATGACAACTGCACGGCCTGCCATTCTGAGGTACTGCCTTTTTTGTTATTCGCCAGCCTTGGGCTGGGGGTTGACGGCATCTTGTGCAAGCTCAGCTGTTGATGCAACCCGTGCTGCCAATTTTTCGGCGAAACCGGACTGGGCCAGGGTAAAGGCCAGCTTGACGGCTGCCGAAACTCCGGTGGCATCGGCGCCACCGTGGGATTTGACGACAGTGCCGTTGAGGCCAAGGAATACCCCGCCATTCACCCGGCGCGGGTCGATCCGCTTTTTCAGGCGATTCATCGAGGTTATCGCCAGGATCGAGGCCAAACGCGAGAGCGGCGTGTATTTGAACGCCTCGCGCAGAAGATCACCAATCAGGCTGGCGGTGCCTTCGCCGGTCTTGATCGCGACATTGCCGGTAAACCCATCAGTGACAATGACATCTGCCTTGTCACCGGGGATATCACTGCCTTCGACAAAGCCGACAAATTCGAAATTCGCCTGATCTGCAAAATCTGAGATCAGCGCATGCGCCTCTTTCAACTCGGCGCGGCCCTTGTGTTCTTCGGTGCCGACATTCAGCAACCCGATCCGAGGGCGTTCCAGCGCCATGCCATTGCGGGCATAAGACGCTCCCATCAGCGCAAATTGCAGCAAATCCTTGGCGTCGGCGCGCACATCCGCACCCACATCCAACATCACGTTGAACCCCTGCGGGTTGCGCGATGGCCACAGAATCGCGATGGCCGGGCGGTTCACACCCGGCAATTTGCGCAGCCGCATCATCGACAGCGCCATCAGCGCGCCGGTGTTACCGCAGGACACCGCGCCATGGGCTTCGCCCTGACGTACCGATTCCAGCGCCGACCACATCGAGGTCTGCTTGCCGTTGCGGACAACCTGGCTGGGCTTGTCCTCCATCGTGACCACATCCGGGCAATCACGAAAAACGACGCGCCCGTTCAGGACACGCCGTTTTGCGACAAGTTTCTGCAGCACCTGTTCAGGCCCGTGCAGGATGAACGCGATGTCGGGGTTCTTGTTCGCCGAATTGGCGATGCCCGCAACAACGGTTGCGGGCCCCGAATCTCCACCCATAGCGTCAACCGAGATGGTAGTCCGTCCGGCGTGCGTGGGCTGTTCTGTCATGCCGTGCCTGCGCTTTTGTTAGCTTAGGCCGCGTCTTCGTCCAGATCGATTTCGTCGGCCTGAGCGACGACTTCGCGATCATCATAGTGGCCGCAGGACGCGCACACGTGGTGGGGGCGCTTCAGCTCACCACAGTTTGCGCATTCGTTCGGGTTTGCAGCAACCAGAGCGTCGTGTGCGCGGCGGTTGTTGCGACGCGACTTGGAAACTTTGTTCTGTTGGACGGCCATGGTCTCAACCTTTGTCTACTGAGGGTCAGCAGATTCGCCGCCGACCGGGTTTCATTCTTCGTTTTTCTCGTGGTTTGACGCGCGTTTGGGGTACGATCCCCACGGTGTCCAACCCAAATTCCAATGAGCGCGCGAAAATACTGCGATTCTCGACATGTTCAAGCAATTTTTCTGAGCGCCTGCTATGACAGGAAATATATCCCCTGTCACTCGTCTTTTTTCAGTGCATCGCGCAAACCGGCCAGCCCGGCAAAGGGTTTGGCATCTTCGTCGGTCATCGCCTGTTTTCCGGGTTCGGTAAAGTCGGCCTGTTCCAGCGCGGCCCCGTCCTTGCGCGGGTATTGGGGCAGGGCCAGCGACAGCGCCTCGATCATCACCAGCGCCGGGTCGATCTCTGGGCCGAGTGGCTCAGATTCGTCACCTTCGGGGATTTCGAACTCTTCCTCATCCGGGTCCGACCAATCCGCAATGAATATCCGTGAAACGGGAATATCGATGCGGGTTGTTACCGGTTCCAGTGTGACCACGCAGGGCTGTGTCACTGTCGCGCCCAGTTTGCCGGTCAGTGCCCAGTCGCGCTTGCCTTGTGCCCTTACGTCACCCTCAAAGCGGAGCTTGCGCAGGCCGAGCAGGCCAAGATCGTCTCGGATCGCGTCCAACGCCTTGCCTTCGGGGCGCAGATCAAAGGGGGTGGGGGCGTTCTGGGGCAGGTCGGCCACCCGCAGAGATGTCTGGTTGCTCATTCGTGACCCTTTCCTGTGTTGAACCGGGGCTGCGGTTTGATGTAAGCGGATAGGGCCCGGACGGGGCCAAGGCAAGAGGGTGTAAATGTTGAAGGTTGTGAACAGGTTGAAACCGGCGTCCAGAACGCTTGTCTTTGCGGCCTGTCTGGCGGCGGTGGCATGTACGCCCGTATTCAGGAATCACGGGTATATCCCTCCGCCGGAAGACCTGGCCGAGATTCAGGTGGGTGTGGATACGCGTGACACGGTGATGGAGGCGGTCGGCGCGCCCAGCTCATCGGGTGTGGTGCGCGATTCCGGGTTCTACTATGTACGTTCGCGCATCCGTCACTATGGGCCCAAGAAACCCGAGGTCGTCTCGCGCGAATTGGTCGCGATCAGTTTTGATGACCGGGGCGTTGTCCGCAATATTGAACGGTTCGGGCTGGAGGATGGCGTCGTCGTGACGCTGGATCGCCGCATCACCGAGTCGACGATTCAGGGCCAGGGCTTTATCCGTCAGCTGCTGGGTAATATCGGCAACTTCAACCCGGCCAACATTCCGGGCGCGAGCCAACAATAACCGCCACGCCTTGCGACGGTCACATGGCAGTCACATGTTGTGTGTTAGGGAAACGGCAAGAGACAACCGGTCAGCAACCGCGGAGGGGGCGACCATGGCACTATTGCTTGGCAAAGGCCGATACCGGGCCCGTCTGGCCCGGTCAGCGCAGGATGTGACGGCGGCCCAAGCCCTGCGCACGCGGGCCTTCGGGACCGCGCAGCCCGACGCCGATGTGTTCGATTCTGTCTGTGCACATATTCTGGTTGAGGATATGCGCGCGGGCGAAGACCTTGTCTGTTGCTTTCGATTGCTGACGATGGAAAGCGGGGCCGAGATTTCCCGCAGCTATTCCGCGCAGTTCTATGACCTTTCGGCGTTGCAGGGGTTCCAGGGGCGGATGGTTGAGATGGGGCGCTTTTGCATTCATCCCGACCGGTCCGACCCGGACATCCTGCGGGTCGCCTGGGGGGCGATGACAGCTTATGTGGATCAGAACAATGTCGAGATGCTGTTTGGCTGTTCGTCCTTTGCGGGGACTGAAACGGATGAATATCTGGATGCTTTTGCCATGCTGAAACACCGGCATCTGGCCCCCAAACGCTGGCTGCCGCGCGTCAAGGCGCCGGATGTTTTTCGTTTCGCTGCCCGTTTGCGGCGGCGGCCCGATGCGAAACAAGCGATGCTGCGGATGCCGCCGTTGCTGCGCACCTATCTGATGATGGGCGGTTGGGTCAGTGATCATGCGGTGGTCGATCGGCATATGAACACGCTGCATGTTTTTACCGGGCTTGAGATCGGGTCGATTCCCCCGGCACGGAAACGTCTGCTGCGGGCGGTGGCCGGGTAATTCCGTATTTTTGACGAGAAGAAGGGGTGGGCGTTGACGCGCAAGCCCTGCCGGTTTAGCTGGCGGGCATGGCGAGAATTCCTTTGTTGCAGATGTCCGGCATTTCCCTGACCTTCGGGGGTGATCCGGTGTTTTCCGAACTTGATCTGGTGGTTCAGCCCGGCGACCGTGTGGCGCTGGTGGGGCGGAACGGGTCCGGTAAGTCGACGCTGATGAAAGTCATGGCTGGTCTGGTCGAACCGGATCAGGGCGACATCGTGGTGCCGCCGGGCAAGTCGGTTGGGTACATGGAGCAAGACCCGGGCATGGAGGGGTTTGCCACGCTGGGCGACTATGCCTCAAGCGGGTTGGAGCCCGGAGAGTTGTACAAGGTTGAGCGCGCGGGCGAGGGGTTGAAGTTCGACCCGTCCCGCGCGGTTGAGACCGCCTCGGGTGGCGAACGCCGCCGTGCGGCGCTGGCCAAGCTGATGGCCGAAGCGCCGGATTTGATGCTGCTGGACGAGCCGACCAACCATCTGGACATCGAAGCAATCGCCTGGCTGGAGCGTGAACTTGGATCAACCCGCGCGGCCTATGTGCTGATCTCGCATGACCGGGTCTTTTTGCGGGCTTTGACCCGCGCGACCCTTTGGATTGACCGGGGCGCGGTGCGGCGACAGGAGCAGGGGTTTGATGCGTTTGAGACATGGCGGGACAAGATCTGGGACGAAGAGGATCAGCAGCGGCACAAGCTGAACCGTCTGATCAAGTCCGAGGCGAAATGGGCCGTGGAAGGTATCAGCGCCCGGCGTAAGCGCAATCAGGGCCGGGTGCGTGCGTTGCAGGCTTTGCGGGCCGAAAAGGCGGCGCAGATCAAACGGCAGGGTTCGGCCGCAATGACGCTGGAGGCGGGGCCGAAATCCGGGCGCAAGGTGATTGAGGCCAAGGGCTTGGCCAAATCTTTCGGCACCCAGCAGATCGTTCGGAATTTTGACTTGCTGGTGCAACGCGGTGACCGCGTGGCCTTTGTTGGACCCAACGGTGTGGGCAAGACCACGCTGTTGAAGATGCTGCTGGGGCAGGAACAACCTGACGAGGGTGCGGTGACACTGGGTACCAATCTTGAGGTTGCTGTCTTCGACCAGACCCGTGCCCAACTGGACCCCGAGATGAGCCTGTGGGACAGCCTGACCGGCGATCCCGAAATGCGGGTCTCGGGCAAGGCCGATCAGGTGATGGTGGGTGGTCAGCCCAAGCATGTGGTCGGCTATCTCAAGGAGTTCCTGTTTGACGATGCACAGGCAAGAGCGGCGGTTAAGTCCCTGTCAGGTGGGGAGAAAGCGCGGTTGTTGCTGGCGAAACTGATGGCTAAATCGTCGAACCTTTTGGTGCTGGACGAACCGACCAACGATCTGGATGTCGAAACGCTGGACCTACTGCAAGAGCTGTTGGACGACTACGATGGCACCGTTCTGCTGGTCAGCCACGACCGGGACTTTCTGGACCGCGTAGCCACCACGACCATCGCCATGGAAGGCAATGGTCGCGCCACCGTCTATGCGGGCGGATGGTCGGATTACATTGCGCAGCGGGGCGACCTGTTGCCCAAGAAAGAAGAGAAATCAAAGCTTTCGAAGCCGAAGATTAAGCAAGAGAGCCAGCCGAAATCGGGACTTTCCTTCTCGGAAAAGCACCGGCTTGAGAAACTGCCCGCCGAGATGGAACGCCTTGAGGCCGAGATCGGCAAACTGGAAGAACTGATGTCCGACCCCGAGCTGTTCACCCGTGAGCCAGTGAAGTTCCAGAAAGCGACCGAAGCCTTGGTCGAGCGGCAGGAAAAACTGGCCGCCGCCGAGGAAGAATGGCTGATGCTTGAGGAAAAGGCCGAAGGTTCCTAGCGGCGGGTGATCACGCGGGCAGGGTTGCCCGCTACGGTTTCGCCAGCGGCAACGTGTTTGGTCACGACACTGCCCGCGCCGATGATTGCATCGTCGCCGATCGTGATCCCAGGCATCAGGATCGCCCCTCCGCCGACCCAGACGTTCCGGCCAATGGTGACAGGCAAGCCGATTTCCAGACCCTGTGCGCGTTCTGTCGGGTCTTTGGCGTGCTGGGCGCAATAGATCTGAACCTGTGGGCCGAACATCGTTCCATCGCCCACCGTGACCGGCGCAGTGTCCAGAACCGTACAGCCCGCGTTGAAATAGACCTGGTCGCCAAGGTGAATGTTCAGGCCATAGGCGCAGTGAAACGGGGCCTCAACGAAACAGCCGTTCCCGGTTTTGACGAACAGGGCGCGTAACGCGTCGGCCATCGCGCCGCGCGTGTCGGGCGGGCAGATGTTATGCGCATGAACTGCGCGCCGGGCCTGCGCACGCAGCGCATCCAGCTCGGGGTCCAAGCAGCAATACCATTGCCCCGCCTGCATCTTTTTCCGCTCGGTCATTGGGCAGGTTTACCGCATCCGAAGGGCTCCGTCGATGCGGATGACCTCTCCGTTCAGGTAGCCCATCTCGACGATGAAGCCGGCCAGCCGACCGTATTCCTTTGGGTCGCCCAGACGGGCGGGGTTGGGGACGTCGGCCGCCAGTTGCTCTTGTACCTCTTCCGGCAGTCCGGCCAGCATCGGGGTCATGAAGATGCCCGGAGCAATCGCCATGACCCGAATGCCGGTTGAGGCCAGATCGCGCGCCATGGGCAGGGTCATGCCCACCACGCCACCTTTCGAGGCCGCATAGGCCGCCTGTCCCTTTTGCCCGTCAAACGCAGCGATTGAGGCAGTGTTGATGATCACCCCGCGCGCGCCATCGGGTTCGGGATCGTTCTGCGCCATCTCGGCAGCGGCCAGACGCGAGACGTTGAACGTACCAACCAGATTGATGTCGATCGTGCGTTGGAACGCGTCCAGAGGATGCGGGCCGTCGCGGCCCACGGTCTTGGCCCCGATGGCGATTCCGGCGCAGTTCACGGCGGCGGTGATCCGGCCCATTTTCTGTTTGGCCATGGCAATCGCAGCAGCGACCGAGGTTTCGTCCGTGACATCGGTTTGCGCGAAGTACCCGCCAATCTCGTCCGCGACCCGGGGGCCGCGCTCTGCATCTCTGTCCAGAATCGTGACCTGCGCGCCCTGTGCCGCGAAATAGCGGGCAGTTGCCTCACCCAGGCCGGACGCGCCTCCGGTGATGATGGCGGAGGTGGTTGAGAGTTCCATGGCAGTTCCCTTTTCCAGAGATATGAACGTTTGTTCATTTAACCCGAGGGTTTACGGCCTGTCCATGATTTTGCGTTGGATTTTGACGGAAAACAGGCGTTTCTCAAGGATTTCTCAGAACACCTTTAACCAAGCTTAATGCGCAAGTCTCACATCGAAGGCAGGAAAAAACCTGCGCCAATAGGGCGTTGTTGAAGGAGTTCATCGGTATGATCAAAGGTATTAGGGCCGGGTTTCCGGCGCTGGTTGCAGCGCCTCTTCTGGCCATGATGGCAACCAGCGGAGCGGCGGCGACGCCCGAAGTCTGTAACTGGAAAACCGCGCGCGACGCGGCAAATCGCGGGGATTATCAGGCCCTTTGCGATTGTCAGCAGGTCACGCCCAGCTTTTTGCAACGCCTGCAGTCCCGCTCGGATTTTGCGACGACCTTGCGCAACACAACGGCCCAATGCCCCGGCTTGGCAGCCCTGCTGACGGATCAGCCAACGGGATCTATCGCCGCGGCGAGCAACCCGGGTGAGGATCGCGGCAGCGAGCAGTTCGCCGGGAATACGAGTGGGTCCGGCGGTGACGGCGGTGGTCCCGGTGATGGTGGCGGTGGTCCCGGTGATGGCGGCGGCGACCCCGGTGATGGTGGTGGCGACCCCGGTGATGGCGGTGGCGATCCCGGCAACGGTGGTGGTGGCGGCAACGGCGGCAACAATGGCGGCGGCAACGGCGGCAACAATGGCGGCGGTAACGGTGGCAACAATGGCGGCGGTAACGGTGGTGGTCACGGCGGTCCCGGCAACGGGAACGGCAACGGTGGAAACCCCGGAAACGGCGGCGGCAATAACGGAGGATCGGGCCCCGGAACCGGAAATGGCGGCGGCAATAATGGCGGCGGCAATGGGTCGGGTAACGGCGGCGGCGGTCACGGTAATGGCGGCAGCAATGGCGACGGAAAAGGTGGCGGCAAAGGCGGCCATGGTGGCGGCAAAGGCAGCGACGGCAAAGGCGGTGGCAAAGGTGGCCACGGCGGCGGCAAGGGCGGTCACGGTGGGGGCCACGGCGGCAAGCGGTAACGTGTTGCGCGCCCGCACAGATCAAACGAAAGCGGCCACCCTTCTGGGTGGCCGTTCTGCATTCGGTGTGTCGCGGCAACGGCTCAGACGCGCCCAAGCCGCATTGATCAGCCCAGTTGAACCAACGCGTGCCGCTTTTTACCCGCGCTCAGCTTGATCGGAGACGACAGAGCGCCCGCATCGATCATCAGACCCGCATCCGTCAGGGCAGCGTCATCCAGCTTGGCCCCGTTTTCCGAGATCAGACGCTTGGCCTCTTTGCCCGATTTCGCCAGCCCCGACTTTACGATCAGTTGAACGATGGACACCGGAAGGTCGGCCTGGCTGAGCGTGAGCGTGGGCAGATCATCCCCAATCCCGCCTTTTTCAAAAACCTCACGCGCGGTGGCCTCGGCGGTGGCGGCGGCCTCGGCCCCGTGCAGCAGGGTGGTGACTTCGTTGGCAAGGCGGATCTTGGCCTCGTTGATCTCAGACCCTTGCAGCGCGGCCAGACGGTCGCATTCATCCACCGGCAATTCGGTGAAGATTTTCAGGAACCGGCCCACATCGGCGTCAGTGGTGTTGCGCCAGAACTGCCAGAATTCATAAGAGCTCAGCATATCGCCATTCAGCCAGATAGCACCGCCCTGCGACTTGCCCATCTTGCGGCCGTCGCTGGTGGTCAGCAGCGGCGTGGTCAGGCCATAGATTTCCTGATCCAGCACCCGGCGCGTCAGGTCGATGCCGTTGACGATGTTGCCCCACTGGTCGCTGCCGCCCATCTGCAGAACGCAGCTATAGCGGCGGTTCAGCTCAAGGAAGTCATAGGCCTGCAGGATCATGTAGTTGAATTCGAGGAAGCTCAGCGATTGTTCGCGATCCAGCCGCGATTTCACGGACTCGAAAGACAACATCCGGTTGACCGAGAAATGCCGCCCGATATCGCGCAGGAAATCGAGGTAGTTCAGACTGTCCAGCCATTCGGCATTGTTCAGCATCAGCGCGCCGGTGTCGCTGTCGTCATAGGACAGGTACTTGGCGAATACTTTCTGCATACCCGCGATATTGGCGTCGATCTGTTCGGGGCCCAGCAGGGGGCGCTCGTCCGACCGGAACGAGGGGTCGCCCACCTTGGTGGTGCCGCCGCCCATAAGGGTGATCGGCTTGTGACCGGTCTTTTGCAGCCAGCGCAGCACCATGATGTTCATCAGGTGGCCCACATGCAGCGACTGCGCCGTCGCGTCATAGCCGATATAAGCCGTTTGCACCCCGCTGATCAGCGCCTCGTCAAGGCCCTGATAATCGGTGCAGTCGGCGAGAAAGCCGCGCTCGATCATCGTGGCGATGAAATCCGATTTGGGGTGGTAGGTCATATCGTGCCCTTTGGGTTTGTGTTGCGCGGCACTGTATAGGCGGCGCGCAGGCCAAGGAAAAGGCACGTTTTGCAGGAAAGCCCGCGCGCTTCAGCTTTTGGTGGGGGGCAGGCGAAACGCATAGAGCATTGCAATCACGTTCAGCACCGCCAGTGCGATGATCGGCGTGACTGGATCATGCAGATGCGCCACCGCGCCCAGTATGGCGGCAAAGACCATCCCGATCAGTCCTGCCGAGACATCCCCGAGCGCAACCAGATAGGGGCGTTCTTTTTCGTTGGTCATTTCGATGATGTAGAGATAGCGCCCATAGATCACCCCGTTCCCGCCCAGCGAGAGCAGCAGAATGACCAGAGCATAGGCCCAGACGTTCTGCGCATAGCCGGTGAAGGTAAAGCCAAGCGCCAGAATTGCCGAAACCGCCGAGATCAGGCACCCCAGCCACATCACCGGCTTGACGGAAATCCGCCCGCTGAGCCACCCCCAAAGAACCGACCCGATCACCATCCCAAGGCTGGCGGCGATCACGAAATAGCTGAGCGAGTGTTTGGTCCCCACGTGAAAGGTCGCTGCGTGAATGGTGTAGAAGGGCATGGCCAGTTCGACCGAGACAAAGATCAGCCGCGCGGTCAGGAACTTGCGATACCAGGGATAGGCCATGCCGGTCTTGAACCCGGTGGCCAGTTCGGCCAGCGGTTTGGGCTTTGCCTCGGGTGTGGGCCTATGGGCCTGTTCCTCTTCCAGCAGGCGCACCCCGGCAAAGCTGACGCCTGCGGCAAACATGGCAACGACTCCGCACCATAGCACCACAATGTGCCGCTGCATCGGTTGGTCCGAGGCCAGCAGGTCTCGCGTCACCCAGACAACCAGGATCGCCAGAATGCCCGAGACGGTCGCCTGCGCAAACACCATCCGGTTGCGTTTGGCGTTAGGGATCGAGATGCCATAAATCTGACTGGTGCCCAGACTGGCAATGCCCTGACACAGGCCCATGATCAACGCGGTCGTCAGGAACAGCAGGACGATCATCACATTGGGCAGGTCGGTTGCAAACAGTGCGACAATGGACAGGATGGCGGCGGTCAGGATGTTGGGCGCGTAGACCGCCAGCTTTGCCCGCGTGACCCGGTTGATGAAGGGTGAAACGAAAATCTCGGCGATCAGCCGCGACCCAGTGACCATCGGCAGCAGCAGACCCGCGAAAAACGTAGGAGCCCCAAGCGCCAGATACAGAAAAGGCAGCACAAGGTTGGGGTTCACCAGCTGCGCCCCGATCGTCGCCAGCGATCCTGACCAGAATATCAGCTGGTAGTTACGCCCTTCATTGGGCTGTTTCAGGGTGCCTTTGTCGCTCATGAGTGTCTGTTTGCTGTGCCGCTATCGGTAATGCTTACCCAGGCCGGGCCAAGGTGCAACCGTTCTTGGGGCCGTGCTGTGGTAGCAGGCGCGCAACTGCTGTCTAAATCGCCAAATACTGCGCGATGTTGCTTGCCTTGCGGTGGCGCATGCAGGCAGGTTGAGGCCCAGAAAACAAGATCAATGAGGTGAGCGTGAACCGGTCCATCAGGAAGGGCGGGCCTGTCAGGGCCCTTGGTGCGATGTCTGGCACGTCGCTGGACGGTGTGGATACGGCTGTGGTTGAAACCGACGGGCACCGGATCTTCGGCTTTGGGGCGTCTGGTTATCGTCCTTATTCCGAGGGTGAGCGCGCCGATCTTCGCGCCGCTTTGGGGCAATGGCATGGTCCGGCCGTGGATCGGGCCTCAGAGGTGGTCACCTTCGCCCATGCCGAGGCTTTGGCCGAGTATGAAGAGGTCGACCTGATCGGCTTTCACGGCCAGACGCTGGCGCATGATCCGCACGGGCAGGGCACGTTGCAGGTGGGCGATGGCAAAGGGCTGGCGCAGGCTTTGGGCGTGCCGGTGGTGTGGGATTTCCGCAGCGATGACGTGGCCATGGGGGGCGAAGGTGCCCCGCTGGCGCCGTTCTTTCACTTTGCCTGCGCCAAGTGGATCAACGCGGCTGAGCCGCTGTGCTTTCTGAACCTCGGCGGGGTCGGGAACCTGACCTATGTGGACCCCGGCTTTGACGGCCCCGAGGCCCCCGGCGCGCTGCTGGCCTTTGACACAGGCCCTGCCAACGCCCCGGTGGACGACCTGATGCAGGCCCGGCTTGGCCTGCCCATGGACCGCGACGGCGCGGTGGCGCGCGGCGGAACCGTCGAGATGGGCGCGCTTGAGCTGTTCCTGGCCGAGCCGTTTTTTACCCGCATGCCCCCCAAATCGCTGGACCGGAACGACTTCGCCGAGATGATCGGGCTGGTGCAGGAGCTCTCAGACGCCGACGCGGTGGCGACCCTGACCGGCATGTGCGCCGCAGGCGTGGTGCAGGGGATGGAGCATTGCCCCAAACCACCCGCCCGCGTTCTGGTCACTGGCGGCGGACGGCACAATCCGGTCCTGATGGAAATGCTGCGCGTCTCGCTCGACTGTCCAGTCGAACCGGTTGAGGCGGTGGGCCTCGACGGAGACATGCTGGAGGCCCAAGCCTTCGCCTATCTCGCCGTCCGCGTCGCGCGGGGGCTGCCTACATCTTGTCCGGGTACGACTGGGGTCAAGGCTTTGGTTGGGGGTGGTGTTGTGAGTGCGGTTTAGGCATACGGATGATGGTCGGAAAGGTCTGATGACATCAACTTGCACAGGTCAGGAGTTCGGTAGGTTCACTTAAGCGAACGCGCGTACTCATCGGCAAACTCTGAATACCCGTCCGAGGTTGATTTCAAATGCGACCGAGTCCAGCCGTGCAAGGCGGGCAACTGGTGAAATGGCACGTTGGGAAAGGCGTGGTGTTCGGCGTGATAGGGCATGTTCCAGGCCAGAGAACGCACGACCCGGTTGGTGAAGGTGGTGCGCGAGTTCTCAAGCATATTGGCAACCGGCGGGCAGAGGCCATGCTCGGCCAATAGATAGAGCCGCAGAAAGGGCTGCCCGATCAGCACCGGAACCAGCCAAAGCCAGATCAACGCTGGAGTTAAGAACAGGTTCAGGCCCGCAAGGGCGTATAGGCCAAGGATCAGGCGCGCCTCAATCCGCATGGCGCGGTGTTGGCGGGCGGGCAGGTAGGGTGCATCGATCCGGCCGCGGGCGTTATCGACCAGAACCTTTGCCATTCCAGCCCAATAAGGCCAGCCGCTGAGATAGATCAGCAGATCACGCCAGCTGTCGGGCCGGGGCTTGCCTGCAAGCTCGGGGTCTTTGTCGGGGTGGTTGGTCCATTTGTGATGCGCCAGATGGAAATAACGAAACCACGTAAAGGGCAGGGCGATGGGGACTGAGACCAGATGGCCGACGACCTCATTCAGCCACCCGCTGCGAAAGGGGGTCTTGTGGGTGCATTCGTGGCTGAGCGTAAAGAGAAAGACCAAAAGCACGCCCTGAGGCAGCAAGAACACAGGCCACATCGGCACCCTGAGCGCGATACACAGAGACGATGCGCCCAATACAGCGGTGTAAAGCGCCAGATGCCGCAGCCCGGCGGCATTTGACCGCCGTTGCAGGCTGTCTTTCGCTTCGGGCGGGATCGACGCTATGAGGGCGCGGTGATCCATGCCTCAGCCGCGTGGGATCTCGAACCCGGGCGCGGCCAGAACAAAGCCATCGAACTCGAACCCTGGGGACACGGTGCAACTGACCAGAGTGAACTCTCCGGTCGTTTGCGCCGATTGCCAGTGGTTTTCGGGCACGATCACCTGTGGCGCGCCCTTGTTCAGATCCGGGGTCAGCAGGTGATCACTTGCTGGACCCTCATCCGAGGGGCTGAGCGACAGGGTCAGCGGAGCGCCTGCGTGATACAGCCAGATTTCTGTCGCATCGACCCGGTGCCAGTGGCTGCGCTCGCCCGCTTGCAGCAGGAAATAGATGCAGGTGCCGGTGGCGCGGCCTTCGTTCTCGGCGCGCCATGTCTCGCGGAACCAGCCGCCCTCGGGGTGGCGTTGCAGGTTCAGGTGGTCGATGATCTCTTGCGCGGTCATGGGGGCCTCTTGGTTGGGTTGGGCAGATTATGCACGCGGGCGCGCGATCCGCTATGGTATTCGCGTGTATCAGCAATATGTTTGCGACATGACCCTGACGATCCCGTTTGACAACAGCTATGCCCGGCTTCCCAACAGTTTCTATGCGCGGCAGGCCCCGATACCTGTGCGCGCGCCGCAGCTGGTGGCGTTTAACGACGACCTCGCGCGTATCCTGCGCATCACCCCCGGCGACGTGCAGGAAATGGCCGAGGCGTTTGCCGGTAACACCCTGCCCGAAGGGGCCGAGCCGATTGCGCAGCTGTATTCCGGCCATCAGTTCGGCAGCTATAACCCGCAGCTTGGCGACGGGCGCGCCGTTCTGCTGGGGGAAACGGTCGGTGCGGACGGTATCCGCCGGGACATCCAACTGAAAGGCTCGGGGCCCACCCCGTTCAGCCGCAGGGGCGACGGGCGCGCATGGCTGGGGCCGGTGCTGCGCGAATACGTGGTGTCCGAGGCGATGCACGCGCTGGGCGTGCCCACAACCCGCGCCTTGGCCGCCGTGGAAACCGGTGAGGTCGTCCGGCGCGAGGGTCCGATGCCCGGTGCGGTTCTGACCCGCGTGGCGCAAAGCCATTTGCGGGTGGGCACGTTTCAGGTCTTTGCTGGACGGCGGCAGATCGACAGCCTCAGAAAGCTCACCGACTATGCCATCGCGCGCCATTACCCCGATGCCGAGGGGCCTATGGGTCTGTTGCGGTCGGTTCGGGACGCGCAGGCGCGGTTGATTGCGCAATGGATGGGCGTGGGCTTTATCCATGGGGTAATGAACACCGACAATTCTTCGATTGCTGGAGAGACCATCGACTATGGCCCCTGCGCCTTTATGGACAGCTACCACCCGAATACGGTCTTCAGTTCCATCGACCGGATGGGGCGGTATGCTTATGCCAATCAGCCCGACATCGCTGTGTGGAATCTGGCGCAACTGGCAACAGCACTGATTCAGCAGGTGGACGATCCCGAAACCGCCGTGGAAGAGGCGACCGAGATCGTGCACGCGATGCCGGGTCTGATCCATCAGGAATGGCTGGCGCGCTTTCGGGCCAAGATCGGTCTGACCACGCAGGACGAGGGCGATGAGGCCCTGATCACCGATCTGATGAAGCGCATGGCCGAAAATCGCGCCGATTTCACCAATACCTTCCGCGCGCTGGGCGGCGATACGGCGCGCGACCAGTTCCTTGCGCCCGAGGCGTTCGACACATGGGCCGAAGGTTGGCAAGCACGCCTGACGCGCGAGGCCGATCCGCACACCGTGATGCGCGCCGCCAATCCTGCCTTCATCCCGCGCAACCACCGGGTCGAACAGATGATCGAGGCGGCGGTGCAGGGCGACTATGCCCCGTTCCATCGCCTGAACACGGTGCTGGCGAAGCCCTACGAGGACCAGCCCGAGGCGGTTGACCTGACCCGCCCGCCGACTGAAAATGAGGTGGTTCATGCGACGTTTTGTGGAACATAATTGTTGATCCGCCGGAATTCTGTGCGTTCAGGGCGGCAATAGCGAAATCGATACATCTCGCGACTTACCAACCCAATAGAATGCTGCATAATAGGTGCCACAAGGATTTGGTCTGACAGATTTGAAGGAGCAGGGCATGCGCTACTCCATATTATTGGAAGATTCTCAGGGTGTTTCGTATTTTGAAGACCGTGATGTTGACCTTGAACTCAAAACCTTTGCGCCGCCTGCAAAGGCGTTTCAGGTCTCGGACGAATTCGACGCCGCGCGCTTTGTCTTTCTGACCTTGCCTGCGGGATGGAAAGGCATTCAGCACCGTTCCCCCAAACGCCAGCTTGCGACAGTTCTGTCGGGTATCTTTCGCGTTGAGGCCGGATCGGGCGAGGTTCGCGACTTTACGGCCGGAGACCTGTTCTGGGCGGAAGATGTTACCGGAACCGGACATGCCTCATCCGCCGAGGGGGGTGAGCCGGTCAATTTGATGGTGACGCAGTTTTGAAGAGGGTCGGGTTGCCTGGGATCGTCAAATGATAAGCATAACCGTTTCATGACTCACACCCTGCGGATCGCCAGCTACAACATTCAGAAATGCGTCGGGCTGGATTTTCGCCGGCAGCCGCAGCGGATCATGCAGGTGATCCACGCGATGCAGGCCGATATCGTGGTGCTGCAAGAGGCGGATAAACGCCTGCCGCCACGCCCCGCAGCGCTGCCGCATTTCATGCTGGACGAGGCCGGGTGGCAGATCGTCGATCTGGGCGGTGCAGGCAGTCTGGGCTGGCACGGTAACGCGGTGATCTGGCGCGGTGATGCGATCCAGGTGCGGCAGACCGGGCATCACGACCTGCCGGGGCTTGAGCCGCGCGGCGCGGTGCGGGTTGAGTTTGACACGCCCATCGGGCCGCTGCGGGTGATGGGGATGCATCTTGGGTTGTTGCCTGCATCCCGCCGTCAGCAGATCACCCATATGCGCCGCTGCGACGAGGACCTGACACAGATGCCCACCGTCTGGGCCGGGGATTTCAACGAATGGTCGCGCCAGCCGGTGCTGGACCATCTGGCCCCCGAGATGCGGTTCCTGCCGCCGTTGCCCAGTTTTCCGGCGCCGCAGCCTTTGGGCGCGCTGGACCGCATCGCGCTGGGCGCGGGGCTTGAGGCTGTGACCCACGGTGTCCACGACGCGCGGCCCGCGCATATCGCCTCGGATCACCTGCCGATCTGGGCCGATCTCAGGGCTGTGCGGGAAACCGCAATTCCGCAGTAGCGCCAGCCGTTCAGACGGTTTAAGACAGAAACCCGAACTACTCCGAAGGGTCACTCATGTCCGATACGATCATCGCCCGCTGCGAAGCCAAAGGCCTGCGTATGACCGGCCAACGCCGCACAATTGCGCAGGTTTTGCAACAAAGCGAAGACCACCCGGATGTTGAAGAGCTTTATGCCCGGGCCTCAAAGGTGGATTCGGGGATTTCCATCGCCACCGTTTATCGCACTGTGAAACTGTTCGAAGAGGCCGGGATTCTGGAACGGCTGGAATTCGGCGATGGACGCGCACGCTATGAAGACGCCGAGCGGGACCACCACGATCACCTGATCGACATGCAATCGGGCGAGGTAATCGAATTCGTTGACCCCGAGATCGAGGCGCTGCAGGAAAAAATCGCGGCCAAGCTGGGCTATAAGCTGAAAGGCCACCGGCTGGAGCTGTACGGCGTTCCTCTGGATCAGGATTGACCCATCACAAATCGCGAAGGGCAGGCGCACGGGATTTCATGAATCCCGCGCGGATAGGGCTTGCCTGACACCCGCTCCTTCGGGTTGGGTGGGACAAGGCGCGGCGCGCGGGCCGCATGGCTTTACGGACATGACCATGAATAACGTACACGGCATCTTGCTGGTTGTCGCTGCGATGGCGGCTTTTGCGCTTGAGGATATGTTCATCAAGCTGCTGTCAGTGTCTGTGCCGACAGGGCAGATCATGCTGTTGCTGGGCCTGGCCTGCGGTGTGCTGTTTGCGCTGATGGCGCTGGTCACGCGCAAGCGCATCTTTGATCCGCTGGCATGGCGTCCTTTGCCGTTGGCCCGCGCCGGGGCCGAGACGGTGGGCGCGTTGACTTTCGTGACCGCCCTGTCGCTGGTGGATCTGTCCACCGTGGCCGCCGTGTTCCAAGCCATGCCACTGGCCGTCACCATGGGGGCCGCGCTGTTTTTGGGCGAACAGGTCGGCTGGCGACGGTGGAGCGCCATCGGCGTCGGGTTTGTCGGGGTGCTGATGATCATTCGGCCCGGCTTTGAAGGGTTTCAGCCTGTGTCGCTGTTCGTGGTCGCCTCGGTGATCGCTATCGCGGCCCGCGACCTGATGACCCGCAAGCTGGACAGCCGGATTGCGTCCTCGGTCGTGGCACTGCAGGCCTATCTTGCGGTGGCTGTGTCGGGGGTTGCGCTGATGGTGTTCTCGGCTCAGCCGGTGATCGTGCTTGAAGCCTCTCATCTGGGCCCGTTCCTGGGGGCCATCGGATTTGGTGTTTTGGGTTATTACGGGATCATCACCGCCATGCGGATCGGTGAGGCCTCGGCGCTGACCCCGTTTCGGTACACGCGCCTGATCTTCTCGATCATGGCCGGGATGTTGATGTTTGGCGAACGCCCGGATGCGATGACACTGGCCGGGGCCTCGCTGATCATCGGGTCCGGCATGTATACCTTCCTGCGCGAACGCAAACTGTCCCGCGCCTTTGCGCCCGCGACCTGACGGATTGTCGCAGTTTTGCGCAAACAGAGTACCTTTCGCGCCAAAGGATCGGCAATTGTCGTGTTAGCGATAACATGAATGGTTTACTTTTTACCCGGTGATGCTATGAGGCTGGCAAGTTATTGCAGCCACAGGGACGGGCCTCATGAGCACGATTATCGACATCCACGCACGCGAAATTCTGGACAGCCGGGGCAATCCGACGGTTGAGGTGGACGTGATCCTGGAAGACGGCACCATGGGCCGTGCCGCTGTGCCCTCGGGCGCGTCGACCGGGGCGTATGAGGCGGTGGAAAAGCGTGACGGCGACAAATCCCGTTACATGGGTAAAGGTGTGCTTGAAGCCGTTGCTGCCGTAAACGGTGAAATCGCCGAGGAACTGATGGGTTTTGACGCGACCGAGCAGGTCGCCATCGACCAAGCCATGATCGAGCTGGACGGGACCGAAAACAAAGGCCGTTTGGGCGCAAACGCCATTCTGGGCGTCTCTCTGGCGACCGCAAAGGCGGCGGCGGATTTCACCACGCAGCCTCTGTACCGCTATGTGGGCGGCACCTCGGCCCGCGTTCTGCCGGTGCCGATGATGAACATCATCAATGGTGGTGAGCATGCCGATAACCCCATCGACATTCAGGAATTCATGATCATGCCGACCTCGGCCGCGAATATCCGCGAGGCGGTACGCATGGGGTCCGAGGTGTTCCACACCCTGAAAAAAGAACTGTCCGCCGCAGGTCTGGCCACTGGCGTGGGCGACGAGGGCGGCTTTGCCCCCAATATCGCCAGCACCCGTGAGGCGCTGGATTTCATCCTCAAGTCCATCGAAAAGGCCGGCTACAAACCGGGTGATGAAATCCACCTGGCGCTGGATTGCGCCGCGACCGAATACTACAAGGACGGCAAATACGTTCTGGCGGGTGAGGGCACGACGCTCACCTCGGACGAAAACGCGGCCTATCTGGCGGCGCTGGTGAACGACTATCCGATCATCTCGATCGAAGACGGCATGTCCGAAGATGACTGGGATGGCTGGAAAGCCCTGACCAACGCCATTGGCGACAAGGTGCAACTGGTCGGCGACGACCTGTTCGTGACCAACCCCGCGCGCCTGGCCGAAGGGATCGAGCGTGGTTGCGCAAACTCGATGCTGGTCAAGGTGAACCAGATCGGCTCGCTGACCGAGACGCTGCGCGCTGTCGATATGGCCCACCGTGCGCGGTACACCAACGTGATGTCGCACCGCTCGGGCGAGACCGAGGATGCTACCATTGCCGATCTGGCCGTGGCAACCAATTGCGGTCAGATCAAGACCGGCAGCCTCGCGCGGTCGGACCGGTTGGCCAAGTATAACCAGCTGATCCGCATCGAGGAATCGCTGGGTGAGGTTGCCGAATATGCCGGGGCTTCGATCCTGAAGCGTTAAGTGTTACCCTGATCCGCAATTGGATTTGAGGATCAGGATTTGCTTAAAGTTATACAAGCCACAACGCCGGACCACTTCGAGTCTGTCCGGCGTTTGTGTTGGGATTATCGCGATTTTCTGTTGACGCTGGATCCGGTGTCCCAAGAGGTCGTGCGTACCTATTACCCTCGTGAAAAATATGCGCGCCTCATGGACGTGATTGAGGTTGAACACGGCGCCCCGCATGGCGGGGTGCGCCTGGCCTTAAAAGATGATCAACCCGTCGGATGCGGCATGTTCCATACCATCGCGCCGGGTGTGGCCGAGATCAAACGGGTTTATGTCTCTGACAGTGCACGGGGGACCGGGGCAGGCTATGCGATCATGCAGTCGCTGATCGAAGCCTGCCGAGCCAAAGGCTTTGACTTTATCCGCATGGACACCGGCAAACCGCTTGAGGCGGCGACTCGGTTATACCTGTCTATGGGGTTCCAGTTGCGGGACGCTTATTCAGATATCCCCAAGATTACAGAGGGGCATCTGCTGTTCTTTGAATTGGCGCTGTGACCGGAATTTAATCTTTGCGCCACCACATTGAAAATGCTCGTAAATTACAGATTCTGGCAGGGTGTGCCGTGTTAAGTTCCAATATGTGTGAACTTATTCATACTTCGGCTGAATAGCATTGACGTAGGGTCACCACATTACAGAAAAGGAGCATACCATGAGTGGTTCAAAATTCCTTCTCGTAGCGTCGGTGATCAGTGTTTTTGTTTTGGCGGCCTGTTCCGGGCCCGGTCACTATCCAGTTTCGGGAATGCCTGCGTCGTCCAGTGATCCGGTGATGGATATGGATGTTCCCGGCATGGATATGGGGATCGAGGCGCGTTAAAGCACCTTACTCATCAGCATATAGCGATCACGTGGTTTGAACCCTGTGCGCAGGTAGAGGTTCTGCGTGGCCGCGTTGCTGCGGTCGACCTCAAGATGCAGCGCTGTCAGCCCCGCGCCCGCAAGGGCCTTGGGCAGGTCCAGCAGCACTTCGGTCGCGATACCACGGCCCCGGACGGCCGGTCGGATATAGATCTCGTCCACAAAGCCGTCCATGCCGCCAAACTCGACCGACCAGCCAAAGGTCAGCACGATATAGCCCAACGGGGCCCGTCCGGGCCCGATCAGGTAGACACAACCATGTGGTATCCCCTCAAGCAGGGGGGCCAGCGCGTTGCGGGTACGATCCACGTCCTGTTCGATGCCGGTTTCGGCATGGAAAGCTGTGACCAGCGCCATCAGGCGGTCCAGATCGTCAGGACGGGCAAGTTTCAGTGCGGCGCTCATAGGCGGGCCAGCCTTTCTGTCAGCAGGTCGAAAAAGCCATCGGCGTCAATTTCGCCCATGAACATGGCGTTGGGTTCATGCGGCGTGACCCGCCACCAGTCGGCAACGGTCATGCCCATGGTCAGCTCAGATTGGGTTTCGATCTGAACGTTGATGTGACGGCCTTTGAACAAGTCCGGGCGGATCAGATAGGCGGTCACGCAAGGATCATGCAGCGGCGCCCCCTCAGAGCCGTACTTTTCCTTATCGAACCGTTCGAAGAAATCTGTCATCTCGGCGACCGCGTGGCCGACTTGGGAATTCAGCGCGCGGAAGGCATCATTGCGGTGTTTCGTGACCAGCGCGTCATGGGTCACGTCAAGTGGCATGACGACAATATGTACGCCAGATTTAAACACGATTTCAGCGGCTTCCGGGTCGACGTAAATGTTGAACTCAGCCGCTGGTGTGATGTTGCCGACCTGGAAATACGCGCCACCCATCAGGACGATTTCCTGTACTCGGTCGATGATGTCAGGTGCTTTTTGAAAGGCGGTGGCGATATTGGTCAGTGGCCCCAGCGGGCACAGCGTCACCGTGCCAGGCTCATGCGCGCGCAGCGTGTCGATGATAAAGTCTACCGCGTGGCCGTCGGCCAAAGCCATGTCAGGGTCAGGCAGCACGGGGCCGTCCAGACCGGTCTTCCCATGTACATGTTCTGCCGTGACCAGATCGCGGTTCAGGGGGCGGTCACACCCTGCGTAAACGGGGATATGCGTATGCCCGGCCAGCTCGCAGACAATGCGGGCGTTTTTGGCGGTCAGTTCCAGCGGTACGTTTCCGGCGACGGCGGTGAGGCCCAGAACCTCGATCTCTTCGGGGCTGGCCAGCGCCAACAGAATGGCAACGGCGTCGTCCTGACCGGGGTCGGTGTCGATGATGATCTTGCGGGGCATGGTCGTCTCCGGGGTCTTGAAGCGCGGACACTCGCAAGTGTCACCGCGCTTGTCCAGCGGTTTCAGCCCCCGGTCGCCGCATCCACAGGCGGGAGTTTGCCATTGGCGCGATGCTCTTCGGTCTTCACCTCGTCCCACAGGGCATCCATCTCGGCCAGATCGCTTTGGCTCGGTGTTTTGCCACGCGCGGCCAGTCGCGCCTCGACCTGTTCAAAGCGGCGGGTGAACTTGGCGTTGGTGCGACGCAGGGCGGCCTCGGGTTCGATCCCCAGATGTCGGCCCAGGTTGACGATGACGAACAGCAGGTCGCCAAATTCATCCTCAAGCGCGTCGGCATCCATGTTGTCGCGGGCCTCTTCCAACTCGGCGGCCTCTTCGGTGATCTTGGCAAGCACATGGCTGGCATCGGGCCAGTCGAACCCCACGCGGGCGGCGCGTTTCTGCAACTTGTGCGCGCGCAGCAGAGCAGGCAGGTTCGCGGCCACACCGTCCAGCGCGCCTTTCTGCTCCTTGCCCGCGCGTTCCGCCGCTTTGATGGTTTCCCAGTCCAGCGTTTGTTGTTCTGCGGACTTGTCGCGGGATTCGTCCCCGAACACATGCGGGTGGCGGGCCACCATCTTGTCCGACATGGTGCGCACCACGTCCTGAAAGGTGAAATGCCCCGCTTCTTCGGCCATTTGCGCGTGAAAGACCGATTGGAACAGCAGGTCGCCCAGTTCGCCCTTTAGCTCATCATACGCCTCACGCTCGATGGCATCGGCGACCTCATAAGCTTCTTCAATCGTATAGGGCGCAATGGTCGAGAAATCCTGTTCAATGTCCCACGGGCAGCCGCTTTGCGGGTCACGCAGGCGGCGCATGATTTCCAGCAGACGCTCGATCCCGGCGTCACTGTCGTGGATCAGAGGATTTTCGGCCATTGCGAACCCTTTCGTTCCGGTGTCAGATGCATCCATTCCGCAGTCCCGATCAGGAGTCCACCCCCGATGCCCGTCGTCAACCGAATTGCCGATTTCGCCGCCGATATGACCGCATGGCGCCAGCACCTGCATTCGATCCCGGAATTGGAGTTCGACTGCTTTGAGACCGCCGCCTTTGTCGCCGATCGTCTGCGTGAGTTCGGAGTGGATGAACTGCACGAAGGGATCGCCCAAACCGGCATCGTTGCGATCATCAACGGGCAGGCGGATGGGCCCACGATTGGCCTGCGCGCCGATATGGACGCGCTGCCGATCCCCGAAGAGACGGGCGTGGAATATGCCTCGACCAATCCGGGCAAAATGCATGCCTGTGGTCATGACGGGCACACCACCATGCTGCTGGGGGCGGCGCGCTATCTGGCTGAGACGCGGAACTTTGCGGGCCGCGTGGCGCTGATCTTTCAGCCTGCCGAGGAAGAGGGCGGCGGCGCGGGAGTGATGGTCGAAGACGGCATCATGGACCGGTTCGACATCTCGCAGGTCTATGCCCTGCACAACGCGCCGGGCATCCCCGAGGGCGCGTTCTACACTACTCCGGGAGCGATCATGGCAGCGGTGGACACGTTCCACGTTTATATTCAGGGCGTTGGCGGCCACGGGGCCATGCCGCATGAGGCCCGCGATCCGGTGATGGCCGCTTGTGGCATCGCGCAGGCGCTGCAAACCATCGTCAGCCGCAACCACCATGCGCTGGACGATCTGGTGGTCTCGGTCACGCAGATCCACACCGGGACGGTCAACAACGTGATCCCCGACACCGCCTATATCAACGGCACTGTGCGCACCTTTGACCCGTCGGTCCAGAAAATGGTGATGGAGCGGATGGAGCAGATCGTAAAAGGACAGGCGGCCTCCTACGGGGTTGAGGCGTGTCTGGATTATGAGGTGAACTATCCCGCCACCATCAATGATGCGGCCAAAGCCGGGTTCGCGGCAGATGTGGCCCGCGAAATCTCGGGCGCGGATAACGTGGTCGACAACATGACCCGCAACATGGGGGCCGAGGATTTCTCGTACATGCTAAACGCGCGACCAGGGGCCTATCTGAACCTTGGGCAGGGCGACAGCGCCGGGCTGCACCACCCGAAATACAATTTCAATGATGAGATCGCGCCGGTTGGCGCGTCCTTCTTTGCGCGGATCGTAGAAAAGGCGCAGCCGCTGGGCTGATAAGGGACAGATATGGGACTGGAAGACGCGAAAAATCAGGTCGATGAGGCTTTTACCAACCCCGACCTCAAAGGGTTGTCGTTTGAGAATACATTCGGCGGGGCGACCTCGTTCCTGCGGAGGCTGTATACCAAGGACCTCAAGGGCGTGGATATTGCCGTGACCGGTGTGCCCTTTGATCAGGCGGTGACCAACCGCCCCGGCACCCGGCTTGGCCCCCGCGCGATCCGCGAGGCCAGCGCACTACAATCGCCGGATGCGCCCTATGGCTGGCCTTTTGATGCGCTCAGCGAGCTGGCGATCGTGGACTATGGCGACGTGGCTTACGATTATGCCAATATCCCGGCTTTTCCCGATACGCTGACCGACCATATCCGCACCATTCTGGCCGCCGATGTGGCCTCGGTTTCCTTGGGCGGGGACCACTATATCAGCTTTCCGATCCTCAAGGCGTATGCCGAGAAATACGGGCCGATGTCGTTGCTGCAATTCGATGCGCACACCGATACCTGGGCCGATGATGACATGACCCGCGTGGATCATGGAACGATGTTCTACAAGGCGGTGAAATCGGGGATCGTGGACCCCAAGCGATCCGTTCAGGTCGGTATCCGCACCACCAATGAGGACACGTTGGGCGTCAACATCATCGACGCGCGCGAGGTCTACGAATCCGGCCCCGCCGCCGTGGCGCAAAAGATCAAAGGTATCCTTGGCGACAGCCCGGTCTATCTGAGCTTTGACATCGACGGTCTGGACCCGGCCTTTGCCCCCGGCACCGGTACGCCAGTTTGGGGTGGGCTGAGTTCAATTCAGGCCCAAATCATCCTGCGCGACATAGCCGGGATCAACATCAAGGGCGGCGACGTGGTCGAGGTCAGCCCGCCCTATGACACATCCGGCGCAACGGCGATTGCCGGTGCTCATGTGGCGACCCAGATCATTTGCCTATTGGGGTGGAACAAGCTGCAGCCTTAACCTTTGGTTAGCCATCTTTCCGGTATCAGTTAACGCAAAAGACCGGACGGGAGAGATACGGGCATGACAGAGTTGAACCAACCCATCAGCGGCAATGATCTGGCGCGGTTTTCGGGGCCGAATACGTTCATGCGGCTGCCGCAGGCGGATACGCTGGCGGGGCTGGATGTGGCCGTTCTGGGTATTCCGCTGGATATCGGTACCTCGTGGCGGTCCGGGGCGCGGTTGGGGCCGAAACATATCCGCAGTGAAAGCGCGATGATCCGGCCCTATAACATGGCCAACGGGGCCGCGCCGTTTGATCGCCTGCAGGTGGCCGATATTGGCGATCTGGCGATCAATACCTTCTCTCTGGCCGACAGCCTGAAGATCATCAAGGAAAGCTATGATGCCGTTCTGGCGCAGGGCGTGATCCCTGTGGCGATGGGGGGCGATCACTCGATCACGCTGCCGATCCTGCGGGCCATCGCGGCCAAGCGCGGGCCGGTTGCGCTGGTGCATGTGGATGCCCATGCGGACGTCAATGACGAGATGTTTGGTGAGCGTGAGACCCACGGCACCATCCTGCGCCGCGCGTATGAAGAGGGGCTGATCGTTCCCGATAAGACCTTTCAGATCGGGTTGCGCGGATCAGGCTATGGGGCCTCGGATTTCTCCGAGGCGCAGGGATGGGGGTTCCGTCAATTCCCCGCGTGGGAGCTGTGGCAGCAGAACCTGACCGAGATCGGCTCACAAGTGCGCAAAACTGTGGGCGATCACCCGACCTATATCTCGTTCGATATAGACAGCCTGGACCCGTCATTTGCCCCCGGCACCGGCACGCCCGAGATCGGCGGCCTGACCACCCCGCAGGTGCTGCAACTGATCCATGCGATGGCAGGTCTGAACGTGGTGGGCTGCGATCTGGTCGAGGTCTCTCCGCCCTATGATCCCACGGGCAACACGGCTTTGACTGCCGCGAACCTGTTGTTCGAACTGCTGTGCATCCTGCCCGGAGTGACGTGACGACAGGGGCCGATGCGCCTTGCCGGGGGCCGCATTCCGGCTAGGGTGAGGTCAAAGATTGGGGTTGGGATGATGAAAATGCTTCTGTGGCTGATCGTGGCGGTGGTTGTGGCCGCAGGTGCCTATATCCGGCTTGCGCCCTCTGACCCCGCGCAATGGCACATCGGGGTTGCGAACGCGTCGGATGTGGACATGCAAGGCGGCGTGGTGCGTATCGTTGAAACCGGGCCGGACGGTCTGGCGCGGATAGATGCCCTAGCACGGGTCACCCCGCGTACCTCGGTTCTGGCTGGGTCGGTGGACGAGGGCATGATCACCTATATCACACGCTCCAAGGTGATCGGTTTTCCGGATTACACCACTGTCTGGCAGGATGGCGACACCCTGCGCATCCATGCCCGCCTGCGGTTCGGACGGTCAGATTTTGGGGTAAACCGTGACCGTGTTGAGGGGTGGCTGGCTGCTCTGTAGTCGTGAAGATAGGCAGCCCTGGGATACTTCGCGCCACATGGGCACGTTCAACGACATCTGGCACTGGGCGGTGAACATGCGGCCGTCGACCTGCAGGCAGATCATCTGACCCAATTCGATGCGCGTGCCGGATTTATCGGTGCAATAACAGTCCTGAACCTTGCCTTTGGGGCCGGTCACATCGGCCATAGCAGGGCCTGCGCAGAGCAGGAAAACAAGTACCAAACATCTCATGCGCGGCAGCTTAGCACAGGGACGGGCCTTGACCAAAGGCTTCGGATGATAGACACCGCGCGGATGATCCCCGAAGAACGCCTTGAACAGATCACACAGCGATTCCAGTACCTCGAAGCGGCCATGGCGGATGGTGCCTCGGGAGGGGATATTGCGACCCTTGCCAAAGAATATTCCGACCTCAAGCCGGTGGTCGATCAGATCATGGCCTGGCGTCAGCTGGTGGCCGATCTGGCCGAGGCCGAGGCGATGCTGTCCGACCCAGATATGAAAGAGCTGGCCGAAGAGGAAATCCCCGACCTTCAGGCCCGCATCCCCGATGCCGAGCACGCGTTGCAACTGGCGCTGTTGCCTCGGGACGCAGCCGATGCGCGGCCCGCGATGCTGGAAATCCGTCCCGGTACGGGCGGGGATGAGGCCGCTCTGTTCGCCGGTGACTTGCTGCGCATGTATCAGCGATATGCCGAAGCGCGCGGCTGGCAGTTCGAGATCATCGAGGAACAGGCCTCGGATCTGGGCGGCATCAAAGAGGTTGTGGCCCATATCAAGGGCGACAATGTCTTTGCCCGGATGAAGTACGAATCCGGTGTGCATCGTGTGCAGCGGGTCCCCGAAACCGAAAGCGGCGGGCGCATCCATACCTCCGCCGCCACGGTTGCGGTTCTACCCGAGGCCGAGGATGTGGACATCCAGATCGATGCAAATGACATCCGCATCGATACGATGCGCAGTTCCGGCGCGGGCGGGCAGCACGTGAACACCACCGACTCGGCGGTGCGGATTACGCACCTGCCCACCGGGCTGGTTGTGACCAGTTCCGAGAAATCCCAACACCGCAATCGCGAGATTGCGATGCAGGTGTTGAAAACGCGTCTTTACGATCTGGAACGTCAGCGGATTGACAGTGAACGCTCGGCTGATCGCGCCAGTCAGGTGGGGTCGGGGGACCGGTCCGAGCGGATCAGGACCTATAACTTCCCCCAAGGGCGGATGACGGATCACCGCATTAACCTGACGCTGTACAAGCTGGATCAGGTGATGCAGGGCGATCTGGAAGAGGTCATCGATGCCCTGACCGCTGATGATCAGGCGCGTTTGCTGGCGGAGATGGCGCAGTGATTGCCGCCCTGACAGCGGCGCAGGCTATGGTCGCGGCCACCGCGCGCCTTCGCGCGGCTGGTGTTGATGACCCGGCGCGGGATGCGCGTGTTCTGCTGGCCCACGCGGCTCGGATCGAGGCCAGCCGAGTCACCCTGATCGCGCCCGAGGAGCTTTCGCCAGAGATTGCCGAACGCTATGACCAGTTGGTCTCGCTGCGCGCCATTCGCGTGCCGGTGTCGCATCTGTTAGGGGAACGTGAATTCTATGGCCGCCGCTTTCGCGTCAGCCGCGATGTGCTGGACCCGCGCCCCGAGACCGAAACCCTGATCGAAGCTGCGCTCAGCGAACCGTTCGACCATGTGCTGGATCTGGGCACCGGGTCCGGCTGTATCCTGATCACTCTGTTGACCGAGCGTGGCAGCGCCTCGGGCGTAGGGGCGGATCTGAGCGAGGCCGCTTGTCTGCAGGCCAGCGCCAACGCGGTGCAGCATCGCGTTCAGGGACGGGCCGAGATTTTGCGCTCCGACTGGTTTGAAAACATTGAAGGGCAGTTTGATCTGATTGTTTCCAATCCGCCTTATATTTCACTTGCGGAAATGGACGATCTGTCGCCCGAAGTGCGCGAACATGAACCTCGCATGGCGTTGACCGATGAAGGCGACGGGTTAGGGGCCTATCGTCATATCGCGGCATCGGCCCCGGATTTCCTGATCCCCGGAGGGCGCATACTGGTTGAGATCGGTCCGACCCAGGGGCCAAGCGTAGCAGGTCTGTTCAGCGCGGCTGGGCTGGTGGGTGCGCGCATCATTCCCGATCTGGACGGCCGCGACCGTGTTGTTTTGGCCAGAATGCCGTGATTCCCGGGGCAGGTGAGGCCGAAAAGCGCCGATTGATGTAAAAAAGCTGCGAAATTTTGGACAAACCTCTTGTCTGGACACGCAGGACATGTTTACTCAGAGTTAGTCGGAGAGGTTGACGCTGGTTCAGCGGGCCCCTGACGCCAAGCCCAAAAAAGTCGACATCGCGTGACGGCTAGTGCCCTTGAGCAGTGCAGGACGCGACGTGATCGACACCGTATGACAAGGCTGACGTAAAGTAAGATGAGATCTTCCAAATCCCGCTCACGGGCCAAGAATAACCGCAATCGTCCTTCTGGCGGCAATGTTGTTAACCGGGTTTTTGACAGCTCGGGTCCCGAAGGCAAGGTGCGTGGCACGCCCCAGCAGATCATTGACAAGTACAACCAGTTGGCGCGCGATGCCCAACTGTCGAATGACCGCGTGGCGGCTGAAAACTTTCAGCAACATGCTGAACACTACCTGCGCATGCTGAGCGAAGCGCAGCGCGAGATCGAAGCGCGCCGCGAAGAGCAGGAACGCCAAAACCGCGAACGTCAGGCCGAACGTGACCGCGAACGCGCCGAACGTCAGGAACGCGAAGCGGCCCGTCAGGCCGACCCGGCCGAGGCCCCGCAGCCCGACGTCATGGATTTCGGAACCGAGGCTGCTGCGCCAGAATCGGGTCTGGTTGAGACACCGGAAAGCAAAAGCAACGCGCCCGAATCCGATGCTGCGCCCGAGAAGAAAGAAAAGCCAGCCCGTCGCCCACGCGCGCGCAAGCCCAAGGCGGCACCTGCGGAAGAGGCCCCCAAAACCGATGGGGACGCGCCCGAAGCGGCCGAGTGAACGCTGCGCTATGAAATGCCAAAGCCCCGGAGTTTCCGGGGCTTTTTCTTTGGCTCAGGCTTTCTTCACCTCGCGGGCCAGCGCGCAGAACGCCTCAAGCGGGACCTGTTCCGCGCGTTCCGTCGGCTGGATACCGGCGGCCAAAAGGCGATCTTCGATATCTGGTGCGATCCCCTTTAACGAGGCGCGTAGCATCTTGCGGCGTTGGTTGAACGCGGCCGCCACAACGCGCGACAGGGTAGCGGCGTCAGCGGGATAGCGCGGTTCGGGCAGGGCGGTCAGGTGGACCACAGCGCTTGAGACTTTGGGCGGCGGTGTGAACGCGCCGGGCGGCAGGGACATGGCGATCCGGGCTTCGGCCCGCCATTGGGCCAGAATCGCCAGACGGCCATAGGCTTTGCTGCCGGGCTGGGCGACGATCCGCTCGGCCACCTCGCGCTGAAACATAAGCGTCAGGCTTTGCCAGAACGGGGGCCATTCCGGCGGTGTCAGCCAGCGCACCAAAAGTTCGGTGCCCACGTTATAGGGCAGGTTGGCCGCGACGCGGATCGGCGGGGTCAGATGCTCTAGTGGATTGATCTCAAGCGCATCGCCATTGATGACCTCAAGCTGACCGGGATAGGCGGCGGCGATGTCATTCAGGGCTGCGATGCACCGGGTGTCTTTTTCAACGGCGACAACTTTACGCGCGCCTTCGGACAGCAGCCCACGGGTCAGACCGCCCGGACCGGGGCCGATCTCCAGCACGTCGCATTCGGTCAGGTCCCCGGCCTGACGCGCGATCTTGGCGGTCAGGTTCAGATCCAGCAGAAAGTTCTGACCCAGCGATTTGCGGGCCGACAACTGGTGGGTCGCGATGACCTCACGCAGAGGAGGGAGGGTGTCTATGGCGCTCATGATGGTCTACCGTGGCGCGGTTTGAAGGGATGCGCCAGTTTTTTGCCTCCGGCGGGGATATTTTCAGACAGGTGAAGGGTCAAGCGCTTTGCGCCATGCGGTGGGCCAGTTTCAGCGCTTCGATCAGGCTGGTGGGCGTGGCGATGCCTTGTCCGGCGATGTCCAGCGCAGTGCCGTGATCGGGCGAGGTTCGGATGAAGGGCAAACCCAGCGTGACATTCACGCCCCGGTCGAAATCCAGCGTTTTGATGGGGATCAGCGCCTGATCGTGATACATCGCAATTGCCGCGTCATAGCGGGCGCGGGCGGCGGCGTGGAACATCGTGTCGGCAGGGTGAGGCCCGCTGACCGAGTAGTTGTCACCGGGCAAGTCCGCGATCAGCGGGGCGATCCAGTCAAGCTCCTCATGGCCCATCTTGCCGCCCTCTCCGGCATGGGGGTTCAGGCCTGCGATGGCGATGCGCGGATGGGCAATGCCGAACTGGTGGCGCAACCCCTTGGCGGTGATCGAGATCGTCTCGCGCAGCAGGTCCGGGGTCAGGGCCGAGGGGACCTCGGACAGGGCGATATGGATTGTTGCGGGAACGACGCGCAGCTGGTCGCTGGCCAGCATCATCACCACCCGGTTGCGGTTGGCCAGCGCGGCCAGAAACTCGGTATGGCCGGGATAGGCAAAGCCCGCGCCGTCAATCAGCGCCTTTTTGTGGATCGGCGCGGTGCACAGGGCCGAGGCCGCACCGGATCGCACCAGCGACACGCCTTGTTCGATGGCGTCGATGACGTAGGGCGCGTTCCCGGGGTTGGGGTGGCCGGGCACGTTTGGCGCCGGGAACTCCAGATGCAGAACAGGCAAGGCCGTGGCGCTGACCTTTGCCGCCTCGGACGGGTCGGAAATACGCGCCACAGGCGTCTCAGGCGGCAGATGTGTTGCGTCGCCGATGTAGAAGAACGGGCAACTGTCCCGCAGATCCGACCACGCTTTGGCTGCGATTTCCGGGCCGATACCGGCAGGCTCACCGCAGCTGAGCGCGATCGGTGGCATCATTGTTCCACGATATTCGCCTCAGCCCGCAGCTGGGCCAGCAGGCTGTCCGCGAAGGCTTCGAGGCGCTGTTGGGTCAATGCGTTCGCCACATCCGCGCGGCTGGTTTCCTCGCCCATGTCGCGGGTGCGGGTGCACAGCATCAGGAACATCAGCGTTTGCCCGTTGTTGCTGGTCAGCGCGGTGGACACTTCGTTCAGGTCCAGTTTGGCAAGCTCCAGCGCCACGTCGCGCGGGATCTCAGAAGGGCTGGCCTGAATGCGTTGCAGAACGTCCTCGGGCTGTCCTTTGGCCAGGCCGTAGAGATCGTCACAGGTGTCGATCTCTTCCCGCAGGCGGGTGGCCTCGGCAAGCGTATCCGCGCTGCGGCCGCCGGGCAGGTGGTAGATCGCGTAGTCAATCTCGGAGAAGGTGGTGTTGCTTGTTGCAACCTCGCGCAGGCCCCGCATCTGGAACAGGGCGATGGCGTTCGGCAGCGACAGGGGTTGGGTGATGTCGCCGTTCTTCAAGCCGATGATCACGGGTTGCAGAGCAGGTGGCAAGTTCGACAGATTCAGCCATTCCAGACGCCCGCCGTTTTCGCGGGTGGCGGCGGCGGAATACTGGATCGCCGCTGAGGCGAAGGCATCAAACCCTTCGAGTTGCGAGATTTCTTCGGCCAGCAGTTCCGCCTGCGCAACGGTTTGCTGGTTAACGGGAATGATGATTTCGGACAGCAAAACCTGAAGACCGCCGCCATCGGTCTGACCCAGGGCCCGGTTGATTTCGTCTTCTGTCGGACGTGCCTGCGACAGGAACCGCGCGCTGATATAATCGCGCCAGACCAATTGGTCGGCAACAAAGTCACGAACGGTTTCCTGATCGACGCCCTGATCGGCCAGCAGCTGCAGGAACTGGTCACTGGACAGCTGACCGCGGGCTGCAAATTCATCAATGCCCACCTGCACGTCTTCGGGTGCGACCTGAATGCCCGCTTCGCGCAGGACCTGACGACGTAACCTTTCGTCGATCAGCGCGTCGCGCACTTCTTCTTCGGATGATCCTGGCGCGCCCAGAGCCGTCAGGAACTGTTGGCGCTGGTTCAGCTCATACCATGTAATGCTTTCCTGATTGACCTTGATCGCCGGCGAAAACAGGCTTTGGGCCTGTGTCTGTGGTGCTGTCAACGCGATCACGACACCGACAAAGACCGGGGCGACCGGTTTAAGCCAACCGGAGCGAAGGAAACTGGAGAAACCTGTTGTCAACTGCATCTTCTCTTGAACTGTTGGCCGCCACCTTCGACGGAGTATCCCGTCAAGGCCACGGTAAAGCCGAATTCTGTCGAAGGCTCAATACTTGATGAGGAAGTAAATCGCCTGCTGACATTCATGTTAACCTGTACGCATTCATTGCGGTACGTGACACCCAACCCATAGCGGATGGGCTCAGATTCGCTCAGGTCATAGCGCGCCAGAGCGTTTGTGTTCCAGTTCTGATCCACTTGGTAGCGCCCGGTCAACCTGATTTCTGAAATCTCGTCATCAACATTTTCGTCCGGGTCCGGTTCCTGCCAGACATAGCTGCCTGCGACGGCGGCTGTCGGGCGGCGCCATGCGGCGCGCAGCTCGGCCTTGGCAAAGCTGAAATCGCCGTTCAACAGGCCGCGCCCCGCCAGTGACCAGCCATTGGCTGTTTCAATCTGGCCCGCCAGCAGCAGGTCGGAAGCGGTGCCTTGCAGCCCCGATGTCAGGTTGAAATCTGGATCGGCATCGGCGCGAAAGACCTGACCGATGGTGGCCAGTGCGCGCCAGTTATTGGCCGCGTATCGCGACCAGTTCACCCCGACGACCCCTGTCAGACCGTCTTCGCGCCGGTCAGGGGCGGGAAAGCGTGACAGGGACAGCAGGTTGCCCTGATCGAACTCCTGAAACGTGCTTTCATCATTGGGGACATTGTCATCGGTGACATGGGTCCAGCCAATCTGGGCGATCGGCTCCAGAATCTGGGTCGCGCCCGTCTGTTCGCGCCGCTGCATCGGATAGCGCAGCGTCAGCGCGGCCCTTGGGGTGGCGCGCGTCAGCTGGCTTGGGAATTCACTGTCATTGCGAATGTTGAACGTGTCGACCGAAGTGCCGATGCGCGCCTCGGCCCTCAGACCCGAGGCATAGGTCCAGTTGCGCAGCCATTCCGCGTCAAACGTAGCGCGGGCCACGTCACGGCCTATAATGTCTTCGTCGCTTGTACGCTCATGGGCGTGGGTGATGAAACCCAACCGGACCTCTCCACCTACAGCGGTCGGGAACAGGCGTTTCTGGTAATAGAGGTCAAACACACGCGACGGGATTTCATCCTGATCCTCACTGTCGCGCAGCGACTTGAAATGAATAAAGCTGGTGCGGAAAGCCGTGTCGCGTTTGAACCGTTCCAGCGCGACCTCACTGCGCAGCCGATCCACATCGGGCAGGCCGTAATCGGCCAGATAGGCATCATCCGATGTGGTTCGGATATTGAACGTGAACCGGTAACCGTCATTCAGGTTGTACCAGCCATTGGCAAACAGGAATCCGCGATCCTCGCCGGGTTGCAGGTCGTCGCGGGTATAAGCGCCGTTCAGCGTAATCCGGCCCCGTTTGAACGCCTGGCGATAGCGCAGCCCCAGCGTTTTGGTGCGGGATGACACGTAAGGGGTCACCGTCAGGTCTTTGTGATCGCCCAGCTTGATAAAATATGGAACCTGCAGGCCGGTGCCCAATTGCGACGTGGTGCGCAGCGAGGGCACAAGAAACCCGGTCGCGCGATCCAGCGTCGGGTCGGGAAGACGCAGATAGGGGAAATAGAAGACAGGCACATCCAGAACGCGCAGCTGTGCGCCTTCGAAATACAACTGCCGTTCCAGCTGATCATGCGTGACCTTGCGGGCGCGAATCTGCCAGATCGGCGGTTTGCCATTGGCGCAGACATGGCACGACGTGGCCGAGACTTTGCTGAGCTGAGTGTAACGCCCGCCCGCGCGCGTCGCCTGAACCGAGGCGATCTGCACCTGCTGATCAAACACCATACGGGCCCCGATCAAAAGCCCGTTCTGAATGCCATCATCCAGTTCCGCCGAATCTGCCAGAATGGTGGTGTTGCCTGCCTGATCGATCCGGATCGGACCTTCCAAAGACAACGCGCCCGACTCGCGATCAAAGGTGATGCGGTCGGCAGAGATTTTGACATCGCCCTGAAAGGCTTCGACATTGCCCTCGGCCACCAAAAGGCGTTCCGGTGTGATGAAAATCTGATCAGCGACCAGCAGGGCAGGCTGGTCCTGTTCCTGCGCGTTCTGAGCCGGTGTGGGTCCGGGCTGGGCCTGTGCAAGGGCCGCGGTCGGCAGAGCCAGCGCAACCGCGCCGGACAAAAGTAGCTGAGAGAGACGCCGCATCAGCCATCCTCCGCATGTAGCAAAAGCCCAAGGGACAGAAGAATGGCGGCAAAGGGCGGGGCCCAGGCTGCGACGAGTATTGGCAATTGACCGTTTTCCCCGAGTATTTGGGCAAAGTTCCGAACGAAGTAGATGGCAAAGCCCAGCAGAACCGCGGACAGAACCGCGATGCCTGTGCCGCCAAACCGCACATGGCGCATTGTAAACGCCGCCCCGATCATCACCATCGAGATCAGAAAGATGGGCCGGGCAAGTTCAACCTGCAGCCAGACTTCGTATTGTTTGGTGGTAAACCCGGCCTCTTTCAGATCGCGGATTAACTGCGGCAGGTCATAGACCGACACCAGCCCCTGTTGGGTCAGCGTGTCCAGAATGCGCTGCCGGGTCAATGTGGTCGGGATTTCGATTTGCTCATGGAACCGGGCGTCGCTTTCCGGGTTTGCATCATCGCGCAAAGACCAGATCTTGGCGTTGTTCAGCACCCAGACCCCATCCGACAGCCGCGCTTGGTCGGCCACGATCTGCTGGGTCGGTTTGCCGTCCGGTGAAAAGTCGATGATCGTAACCCCTGTGAGTTCCAGATCATCCGAATTCGTCGTGCCACGCGCATGGATCACAGACTGCCCGCTTGCCGACCCCTGCCGCAGCCAGACCCCTTCGCTGGTGATCGACAGGGCAGATTGTTCCTTGTTTTTGTACAGGCTGGACAGCCGCCAGTATTTCTCGGACGTGGCCGCCGCGATGGGGTTCAGCAGCGCAACCGCAAGGGCCCCGATGAGCAGCGCCAGCGTCACTGGTGCCAGCAAGGCGCGAATGCCCGACCGTCCGATGGCGCGCGTCACCACCAGTTCTGAACTGCGCGCCAGCCCGACAAACAGCGCAATGGTGGACAGGATCACCAACAGGGGCATCATTTCGCTGATCGCGGCAGGCGTATTCAGCAAGGTTAGATAAAGCAAAGTGCCAAAGGACAGGTTTTCACTGTCGAACCGGCGGGCCTGTTCCACCAGATCGATCAGAATCATCAGTGTCAGAAAGATGCCGCCGATGACCAGAAAGCTCTGAATGAACCGGCGGGCGAAATAGCGGTCGAGGATCACGAAAGCGCCTCCACCAGTTGGGCGTGACAGGCGGGCTCTGCGGTGGCGGGGGCAGAATCACAAATGCCCGCGCGGATGCGCAACGGCTTATGCCTGCCCTGTCTTGCCAACGTGCTCTCCCCCGATCTTGCCGGAATTTTTGGGGGACTGTACTGCAATTGAAGCGCGGGGAAAACTGCTATCTGGTCAAGTCGCGCAGCGCGGGCTAGGTCTTGGGGAGCAGATTTTCAGGAGTTCGCAATGAGCAGTTTAATCCCGATCCAGTTTCAGGCCTTTGATGTGGACATGATGGCGCAGGCCGAAGGGCGTGTTGTTGTCGTGCTGCCACCCGAGGCAAAGATGGGGCCTGCTGTGCGCCGGGCCAACCGCCTGACCCGCGGTGCGGTCGCTCGTCTGATCGAAAGCGACCGGTTCGAAAAGGTTAAGCCGGGCGATGTCGTGTCGCTGGCGTGGCCCAGCGGTATGGCGGCCGAGGCACTGGATATTCTGGTTCTGCCCAAACGCCCCGACGCGGCCGAGGCGCGCAAGGCCGGGGCCAAGCTGGCCAAGCTGGCGGACAATCAGCCCCTGCTGGTCATGGCCGGAAATCAGGTCCGGGTCGAGGAACTGGCGCTGGGGATCGCCCTGCGCAGCTATGATTTTGATGCTCACAAGTCCAAGGATGCGGCTGAGGTTGGCGCGGTCACCATCGCCCACCAAAAAGCCGATGAGGCACAGGCCGCCTTTGCGCCGCTTTATGCCATCGCGGACGGTGTGCGTATGACGCGTGACCTGACCAATGAACCGGCCAATGTTCTGACAACCACCGAATTCGCCGATCGTCTGGATGAGATGAAAGAGCTGGGCCTTGAGGTCGAAGTGCTGGAAGAGGACAAGCTGGAAGAGCTGGGCATGCGCACGCTGCTGAGCGTCGGGCAGGGCTCGGCAAGCCCCTCGAAGGTTGTGGTGATGCAGTGGAAGGGCGGCGACAAGGACGACGCGCCGCTGGCCTTGGTCGGGAAGGGTGTTGTGTTCGACACCGGGGGGATTTCGCTGAAACCTGCGGGCGGCATGGAAGACATGACAATGGATATGGGCGGCGCGGGCGTGGTCGCGGGCACCATGCGGGCGCTGGCCAAGCGCAAGGCCAAGGCCAATGTGGTCGGGCTGGTCGGACTGGTGGAAAACATGCCCTCGGGCAATGCCACGCGTCCCGGCGATGTGGTCAAGTCGATGAAGGGCGACACGGTCGAGATCATCAACACCGATGCCGAGGGCCGCTTGGTTCTGTGTGATGTGATGTGGTACGCGCAGGAACGCTTCAGCCCCGTTGGCATGATCGATCTGGCCACCCTGACCGGTGCGATCATCATTGGTCTGGGGCATGAGAATGCGGGTGTCTTCTCGAACAACGACACGTTCTGCGACGCGTTCCTGAAATCGGCCAAGGCCGAGGATGAGGGCGCGTGGCGGATGCCGCTGGGCGATGCCTATGACAAGATGCTGAAATCGCGCATCGCGGATATGAAGAACGTGGGCGGGCGTCCGGCGGGCTCGATCACGGCGGCGCAGTTTCTGCAACGGTTCGTGAAAGAGGAAACCCCGTGGATTCATCTGGATATCGCGGGTGTCGCCTCGGTATCGTCGGAAACATCCTATGCGCCCAAAGGGGCGACCGGCTGGGGCGTGCGTGCGCTCAGCCGGTTTGTGCAGGACAATTTCGAGTAAGCAGATGGGCGCTGTCTATTTCTACCACCTGACCCGTCAGCCATTGGAGTACACCTTGCCGGTTCTGCTGGACAAGGCGCGGCAGGCCGGGTGGAAGATTGCCGTGCGGGGCACCGATCCCGCGCGGATGGACTGGCTGGACGAAAAACTGTGGCTGGGGCCTGATGAGGGGTTCCTGCCACATGGCCGCGCGGGTGGGCCACATGACGCAGCGCAGCCGATTTTGCTGACCACCGGGCCAGAGGCTGCCAACGCGCCCGCCTGTGTGATGGCGGTGGATGGCGCGCAGGTTGAACCGGATGAAGTCACCGCGATGGAGCGGGTGTGCATTCTGTTCGACGGCAATGACGAACAAGCGGTGCAGCACGCGCGGGGGCAGTGGAAGGCCCTGACCGGGGCGGGCTGTTCGGCGCAATACTGGTCCGAGGAATCGGGCCGGTGGGAGAAAAAGGCCGAGGCCTAGGCCCGCGCCGGGATTTTCAGGAGAGTAACAGATGGAAATGAAGCCCTTGGGCCGCACCGGCATCATGGTGACCGACCTGTGCCTTGGTACGATGACGTTTGGCACCCAGACATCCGAGGCTGACGCACATACCCAGATGGATATGGCGCTGGAGGCCGGGATCAATTTTGTCGATGCCGCCGAGATGTATCCGGTGAACCCGATCTCAAAGGAAACCGTGGGCCGGACCGAAGAGATTCTGGGCAATTGGAACGCCGCCAACCCGGCCCGTCGGGGGGATTATGTGCTGGCCACCAAGCATTCCGGTGCCGGTTTTGCCCATGCCCGCGATGGCGCGCCTATCACGGCGCAGACCATCCCGGTGGCCATCGAAGGCTCGCTGCGGCGGTTGCAGACGGACTGTATCGATCTTTATCAGTTTCACTGGCCGAACCGGGGCAGTTACATGTTCCGGCAGAACTGGAACTATGCCCCGTCCGGGCACAACACCAACGAGGTTCTGGACAATATGCAGGACTGCCTTGAGGCCCTGCAGGCGCAGGTCGACAAAGGCAACATCCGCGCCTTTGGCCTGTCGAATGAAAGCGCATGGGGTACGGCGCAGTGGGTGCGGATCGCCGAGCAGATGGGCGCGCCGCGGGTGGCCTCGGTTCAGAATGAATATTCGTTGCTGTGTCGCCATTTCGATACAGATATGGCGGAACTCAGCGTGCATGAAGACGTGGGGCTGATGGCGTTTTCACCGCTGGGGGCAGGGTATTTGACCGGCAAGTACCAGGGGGGCGCGGTGCCTGACGCGTCGCGCAAGTCGCTGAACCCGGAAATGGGCGGGCGTCAGACGGATCGGGTTCTGGAGGCCGTTGGGGCCTATCTGGAGATTGCCGAACGCCACGGGATCGATCCGATCCACATGGCGCTGGCCTGGTGCCGGACGCGGCCTTTCATGATGTCGGCGATCTTTGGGGCGACCTCGGTGGCGCAGTTGGCGCATATCCTGGACGGCAAGGACTTGCAGGTGTCGGATGAGGTTATAGCCGAGATAGTCCAGGCGCATCGCGCGCATCCGATGCCCTATTAGGGGGCTCTGCCCCCGCCGCGCTTTGCGCGCCTCCCCCGGGATATTTTTGGCCAGATGAAGTGGGATCCGGTCAGTGATGGGTGTGGGGCGCGCGCTCTTGCCTGAGGTCGCGGGCCGACAGGCCATGTGCGGTGCGAAAGGCACGGGCAAAGCTGGATTGTGAGGCAAAGCCGGTGGCCAGCGCCACGTCCAGCAGGGACATATCCGTGTCGGTGACCAGACGGCGGGCCTCGGCCAGGCGCAATTGCAGGTAGTGGTCCTGCGGCGTGGTGTTCAGGCGCAGGCGGAATTGCTGCTGCAGGGTGCGGGGGCTGGTGCCCAGCGTTTCGGCGATGTCCGCAAGTGGGAGCGGTTCGTCCAGAGACGATTCCATCAGCGTGTTGGCTTTGGCGGTCAGGGCGGTATGGCGGTGGGGGGCACCGGTGCGGCTTTGGGGTTTGGCCGGGTCTGGCGCGCCCTCGTAGAGGAAGAGGCCCGCGACCCGTGCGGCAAAGCCAGCGCCGTGGCGCGCGGCGATGATGTGCAACATCATCTCAACCGCCGGAATCGCGCCGCCTGACGTAAGGCGGTTTTCCGAGACGGTGAACCGGTCGGGGCGCACGTCGACCTCAGGGAAGCGGGTTGCGAAATTGTCCAGGTCTTCCCAGTGGGTTGTGGCAGAATGGCCGTCTAGCAGACCCGCTTCGGCTAGCAGCCAGGGGCCGCCGTCAATGCCAGCCATGGTGGCGCCTGTTCCTGCAATGCGGCGCAGACCGGCCAGCAGGCTGGGCGTGGCGTGGCGTGCCAGTTGGAACCCGGCGACGACGATCATCAGATCGCAGCTTTGCAGACGCGCCAGAGGGATACCCGGAACCGTCAGCGCACTGGTCAGCATCGCGGGCTCGGTCGTTGCGGTTACATAATCCCAATCGAAGGCCGGGCGGTCCGCCAGCCGGTTGGCGGCGCGCATCGGATCAACGGCCGAGGCAAAGCTGAGCGTGTTGCATTCATCCAGCACCAGCACCGCCGTTTTCAGGGCGCGATGTTCGGGTTGGAGTATGTTTTTTGCGGATTTCATCAAGTTCGATTCGCATTCTGGCAAGTGTTTCCACAAGGCTGCGTCAGACTTGCAGGCAACGCAAATCGATTGCCGGGGAGAAGTCTGGGGAAAACTCAGGGCAAAACCGGGTATAAGCTGGGGAGAACGCCATGCCTTTGGAAATGAACCGCGAGGTCTTTATCACCTGTGCCGTCACCGGCTCGGGCGGGACGCAGGATCGCAGCCCGCATGTGCCGCGTTCACCGCAGCAGATTGCCGACAGCGCGATTGCCGCGGCCAAGGCGGGGGCGGCGGTGGTGCATTGCCATGTGCGCGACCCTGAAACCGGCGCGCCCTCGCGCGATCTGGGTCTGTATCGCGAGGTGACAGAGCGGATTCGCGAGGCCGAGGTCGATGTGGTTCTGAATCTGACCGCCGGGATGGGCGGGGATATGGTCTTTGGTCCGACCGAGCATCCTCTGCCTTTGAAAGAGGATGGCACTGACATGATCGGCGCGGCCGAGCGGGTGCAGCATGTGGCGGAATGCCTGCCGGAAATCTGCACGCTGGATTGCGGCACCATGAACTTTGCCGAAGCCGATTATGTCATGACCAACACGCCGGGCATGTTGCAGGCGATGGGCCGGATGATGACGCATCTGGGCGTGAAACCCGAGATCGAAGCCTTTGACACCGGCCATCTGTGGTACGCCAAGCAGTTGGTGAAAGACGGAATTCTGGAGCCCAACGCGCTGGTGCAGCTGTGCATGGGCGTGCCGTGGGGCGCGCCGGACGATCTGAACACCTTTATGGCGATGGTGAATAACGTGCCCGACGATTGGACGTTCAGCGCCTTTGGTTTGGGGCGCAACCAGATGGCCTATGTTGCAGCCTCGGTGTTGGCGGGTGGCAATGTGCGCGTCGGGTTGGAGGACAATTTGTGGCTGGAAAAAGGTGTGCTGGCCGAGAACTGGCAACTGGTCGAACGGGCAGGGTCCATCATCGAGAACATGGGGGCCAAGGTCATTGGGCCCGCTGAGGTGCGCGAGAAGCTTGGTTTGACCAAGCGTGCGCCGGTGTCGAGGTAAGCGTGGATTGGGGGCCAGCCCCCAAACCCCCGGGATATTTTTAGCCAGATGAAGAGGCGGATCGACGTGAAAACAGCGGCAATCATTGGTGGCGGGGTCATTGGCGGCGGGTGGGCCGCGCGGTTCTTGCTGAACGGTTGGGACGTGCGGGTCTTTGACCCCGACCCCGAGGCCGAGCGCAAGATTGGTGAGGTTCTGGACAATGCGCGGCGTTCACTGCCGGGGCTGAGCGATGTTCCCTTGCCGGCTGAGGGCGCGTTGAGCTTTCATGATGACATGGCCGAGGCCGTGCAGGGTGCGGATTGGATTCAGGAAAGTGTGCCGGAACGGCTGGACCTGAAGCTAAAGGTTTACAAAGGTCTGCAAGAGGCGTGTGATCCGGGTGCGATCATTGGGTCCTCGACCAGCGGGTTCAAACCGTCGGAATTGCAAGAGGGCGCGTTGCGGCCCGAGCAGATCGTGGTGACGCATCCGTTCAACCCGGTGTACCTGCTGCCGCTGATTGAACTTGTTCCGACCGACAAGAACCCGCCCGAGATGGTGGCACGCGCGCAGGAACTGCTGAAATCTGTGGGCTTCTTCCCGCTGCATATTAAGAAAGAGATCGACGCCCATATCGCTGACCGCTTTCTTGAGGCCGTCTGGCGCGAAGCGCTTTGGCTGGTCAAGGACGGCATCGCCACCACCGAAGAGGTCGATGAGGCGATCCGAATGGGCTTTGGCATTCGCTGGGCGCAGATGGGCCTGTTCGAGACGTATCGCGTGGCCGGGGGTGAGGCCGGGATGCGGCATTTCATGGCGCAGTTCGGACCGGCGCTGAAATGGCCCTGGACCAAGTTGATGGATGTGCCAGACTTTACCGATGAACTGGTCGATATGATCGCAGATCAGTCGGATGCGCAATCGGGGATGCATACCATCCGTGAGTTGGAGCGTATCCGCGACAACAATCTTGTGGGGATGATGCGGGCGCTGAAGGCGCAGAATTATGGCGCGGGGGCGGTGCTGAACCAGCATGACGCGATGCTGAAGCCGGGGGCGTTGCCGACGATCGATCAGGCCGATTTGACCCAGCCGATCCTGACCTTGTCGCGCGCCGTGCCGCTGGATTGGACCGACTATAACGGTCACATGAACGAGGCCCGGTATCTGGAGGCTTTTGCCGCCGCCACCGACCGTTTCATGGAGGTCATAGGCTGTGACGCTGACTATATCGCCTCGGGCGGCAGCTATTTCACTGCTGAAAACCACATCCGCTATGTGGATGAGGTGCATGCAGGCGCAAAAATTCAGGTGCGCACGCAGATGCTGTTGGGGCAGGGCAAGAAGCTGCATGTCTTCCACAGCATGTTTGAGGGCGACAAGCTGTTGGCCACGGGTGAAAGCTTCCTGCTGCATGTCAGTCTGGACACCCGCCGCCCCAGCGCCCCCTCGGCCGAGATTGAGGCCGCGATGGCCCGGATAGCCGAGGCGCAGGCCGGTTTGCCCTATCCCGAAGGCGCGGGTGCCGCGATCCGTAAACCTGCATGAGCGGGCGGGTTCTGATCACGGCCGGTGCCTCGGGCATCGGCCGGGCCATGGCCGAGGCGTTCGATGCCGCAGGGGCGCAGGTCTGGGTCGCAGATCTGGACCGCGCGGCCCTGTCGGACTGTCCTGCGCATTGGAAGCAGTCGCAACTGAACGTGTCTGACGAAGCCGCTGTGGCCACGCTGTTTGCTGAGATTGACCAGGAATGGGGTGGCCTTGAAACGCTTTGTGCCAATGCGGGGGTCGCGGGTCCCACCGCTTTGGTCGAGGATATAGCGCTGGAGGATTGGCGCGCCTGTCTGGCAGTCAACCTTGAGGGCGCGTTTCTCTGTGCGAAATACGCGGCCCCGATCCTGAAACGGCAGGGCAGCGGGGCGGTGGTGATCACCTCTTCTACGGCGGGACAGTACGGCTATCCCAACCGCGCACCTTATGCAGCGGCGAAATGGGGGGTGATTGGGTTGGGCAAGACGCTGGCAATGGAGCTGGGGCCCTTTGGCGTTCGCTGCAACACCATCTGCCCCGGCGCGGTCGAAGGCCCCCGGATGGAGGGCGTTCTGGCCCGCGAAGCCGCCGCCAAAGGCATGAGCCGCGATCAGGTCTACGACGGCTACGCCTCGGGCACGTCGATGGGCCGGTTTGTCGAGGCGCAGGACATCGCCAATATGGCTGTTTTCCTCGCCTCGGATGCGGCGCGGCTGGTGTCGGGTCAGGTGATTGCCGTGGACGGCCATACGGTGAACCCCGACCCGAAAATTTAGGCCGTATCAGCCCTGATTTGGCCCCCGGATCTGGCGGATGGTCTGACGGACCGCCTGCCAGTCTTTGGCTTCCTGAACATTTCCCGCGGCTTCACATTCGCGCATGCGCTGCGCTGCTTCGGCCTCGGCCCGGTCACCATGAGCGGTATAGAGCGCCCGTGCGTATTGAGCGGTTTGTAATGCGTCCATTCCTGTCGTCCTCCGTCTGTTGTCGGAATACCCGAAGGTTCGCGCCAAAGCACGATACCACATCAGGGCGGATCGCGCAGTCCTAGTGTTCGGAGATCATAGCCCGCAGCTGTTTCAGGTGATCGGGAAAGTCGCGCGCGGTCAGATCGGCCTCGCGCACGAGGCGGTCGAAATGGCGGGTAAAGGCCTCAATCCGGTCGCGGTCGCGGAAGGCCATGTAATGGCTTCCGGCGTAGAACACACATAGAAGTGGGCCGAAAATAGTGACTGGAGCGGAGTAGAGCCGTTTCGCATCAAACAGATAGATGCGCAGGCGGGGATATAGCTGCTCACAAATTTCCAGCAGGTGATCGATCTGTTCCAGCCGTATTCTGGGGCAAAGTCCTTCATAATAACTGGTGGCCCGCGCGAAACTGTCGATTTCAAACAGCGGCATGGCGATTTCATAGTCAGATTGCGCTCGGCGCATCCAGGTCAGGCGGTCCTCTGAGGCGCCGATGGCCTGATCCGCCGTGCGGCCCAGATGCGGGGCATATTCCCATTCCAACACCGCGCGGGTTTTCAGCATGTCCGGCAAAGTCGCTGGAACATAACGGATTTTATAGCCCGCGGCCTCTTGGTGCCATTCGAAAATCCGTTCATCCACCAGCGCGCGGGGGGCCTCGGTCACGGTCAGAGAGCCGGCCAGCAATTCCGCCGCGCTTTCGGGCCGGTCCGACAGGCTCAGCAGCCAGTCCGCCGACACGCCAAGGGCCGAGGCACAGCTGCCCACCACATGCGCATTGGGCAGACGCGCGCCCGCATCGGTCAAAAGTTGCGATACTGTTGATCGATCCACGCCGATATGTCGGGCCAGCGCGCTTTGGCTGACGTGGCGCTCCTCCATCGCGCGGGCAAGGCGCAGGCGGAACTGGGCGGCGCGGTCTCTTTTGTCTATTTTATCCTGCATATGTTTGAAAATATCACATTTGATGAATTTTGTTAATCATATTCAGAATTTTCAACGACCTCGATCAGTCGTAATTTTGAAGACATAACAACAAATTGGGTGACGGAATGGAAACACGACGCAGATCGGTCGTGAAGGCGGTGCTGTGGAATGCGATGGGGCTGGCCGTAATGACTCTGGTTGGTCTTGTCGCAACCGGATCGGCGGCCATCGGGGGAACGCTGGCGATTGTGAACACGGCCATCGGCCTGACGATGTATGTGATTTACGAGCGTATCTGGGCAGGGATCACGTGGGGCCGCAATGTCTAGGGCGACGCCGGAATGGGGCACCTTGGCCCTGATCGGGTTCTGCTATGGGACGTGGCTGGCCGTGATGTTCCTGTTGCCGCTGTGGCTAGCGATTCCGGCCATGGGGCTGGTCGCGGCCTTGCATTCGTCACTGACCCATGAGGCGCTGCACGGCCACCCGTTCCGCACGCGTTGGCTGAATGAGGCGTTGATGGCGTTGCCCTTGACGCTGTTCATCCCGTATCAGCGCTTTCGCGACCTGCACCTGGCGCATCACCGGGATGAGACGCTGACCGATCCCTATGATGACCCCGAGACGAACTATCTGGACCCGCAGGTCTGGGCGGCGCTGTCGGGCTGGCAGAAACGCTTGCTGAGGGCGAATAATACGCTGCTGGGCCGCATGGTTATGGGGCCGGCGATCGGGCAGGTCACGTTCCTGCGCGCTGAGCTACGTGCCGGGCGTGCTGTTCTAAGGGCCTGGGCGTTACATCTGGTCGGAGTCGCTGTGGTCGTAGGGGTTGTGGCACAGTCCCCGATGCCTGTCTGGGCCTATCTGGTTTCCGCCTATGCCGGGCTGGGGTTGATCAAGATCCGCACCTTTCTGGAACATCGTGCCCACGATTGCTCCGGCGCCCGCACGGTGATCATCGAAGATCAGGGGCCGCTGGCATTCTTGTTTCTGAACAATAACCTGCACGTGGTTCATCACATGAATCCTTCGGCCCCATGGTATCGGCTGCCGCGCCTCTACCGTGCCGAAAAGGCGCGGTATCAGGAGCGGAACAAGGCATATGTCTATCGATCATACACGCAGATTTTCCGGTCGTATTTCCTGCGGGCCAAAGACCCGGTGGCGCATCCGCTCTGGCCAAAGGGTTGATTTGACGACACAAGGGACGCCATGAGTTTATGGATTCCCGTCACCATCGCAGCCGCGTCGTTCCAGACCGTGCGGTTCATGCTGCAAAAGTCTCTCAGTACCGTCAAGCTGACAGCCGCGGGGGCGACTTTTGCCCGGTTTGCCTATTCCCTGCCGCTGGCGCTGTTGGGGTTGTTTGTGGCGTTGCAGGTCACGGGGTACAGCCTGCCGCCGCTGACGGGGTGGTTCTGGGTGTTTGCGGTCATCGGCGGCACCTCGCAAATCCTTGCGACGATCTGTGTGGTCGCCCTGTTCAAACAGCGCAATTTTGCCGTTGGGATCACCTTTAAGAAGACCGAAGTCATCCAGACTGCAATCCTCGGATTTCTGGTTCTGGGTGATCAGGTTTCCATCGGAGCGCTGGGGGCGATTTTGATTGGGCTGCTGGCGGTGCTGCTGCTGTCGAAATCGCCCGAGGGGGACGGGGCGTGGTGGCAGCACCTGACCAACCGCGCGTCACGGCTGGGGCTGGGGTCGGGGGTGCTGTTTGCCTTTTCCTCGGTCAGCTATCGCGGCGCCTCGTTGGAGCTGGGCGATATGGACGCGTGGTTTCGCGCCTTGGTGACGCTGGCCGTTGTCGTCAGCTTTCAGTTTCTCAGCATGGGTCTGTGGCTGCTGTGGCGTGACCGGGCCGAGCTGTTGGCCGTCTGGCAGGCGCGCCGCACGGCTGTTTTTGTCGGCCTGACCAGCCTGTGCGGATCGTTCTGCTGGTTCTTTGCCTTCACGCTGCAGAACGCGGCCTATGTCAAAGCGTTGGGGCAGGCTGAGCTGCTGCTCAGCCTGTTTGCGTCGCTTTTGTTTTTCCGGGAAACCATCACCCGGCGTGAAATCGCCGGGATGACATTGCTTGGTGTCTCGATACTGGCGCTGGTGCTGGCAATTTAGGTCGTGGTTGATTTCACGAGCGCAGAGCACCGGTTCAACGCAATCAAATACGACTAGCCAGCGCGGCGCTCATCAAAGCTGAGGGCGATAAAGCTGGGCAGGTGATCGCCCATGCCCACTACCGCAGGGCCATTGTCTTCGCGACGGCCACGACCGCGCGGTTCTTTGTCCCTCTTGCGGTCAGGCTTTCTCTCGGTCTTTTTCTCATCCGAGGGTTTGGCCTTTCTCTCGCGCTTGGGGGCCTCGTCCTTAGGCGCGTCCTTGATCGGATTGTCGAGCCGGGGAATTTCCTTCTGGATCAGCTTTTCAATCGCATCCAGCGCCTTTTCATCACGGCCCGAGCAGATGGTGATCGCCTTGCCCTCGCGCCCGGCGCGGCCTGTGCGGCCGATGCGGTGTACGTAATCCTCGGCATGGCCAGGCACGTCAAAGTTGAACACATGGCTGACCGACGGAATATCCAAGCCGCGCGCGGCCACATCTGATGCCACCAGCAGGCGCAGTGATCCGTCGCGGAACCCGTCCAGCGTTTTCATCCGCTGCGACTGGTCCAGGTCGCCATGGATGGCGGCAGCGTTATAGCCGTATTTCTTCAGCGATTTCGCGCAGATGTCCACATCCGTCTTGCGGTTGCAGAAGATGATCGCGTTGGAGCATTTGTCGCCCTCGGCATCGATCAGCGCGCGCAGAACATTGCGCTTGGCGCTGGCCTCACGGTCGCGGCGCCCGCCCTTGAACATGACCACGCCCTGTTCGATGGTCTCGGACGCGGTGGCCTGACGGGCAACCTCGATCCGGGCAGGGGCGGACAGGAACGTATCCGTGATGCGCTCAATCTCGGAGGCCATGGTGGCTGAGAAGAACAGCGTCTGGCGGGTGAAGGGCGTCAGTGAGAAGATGCGTTCGATGTCGGGGATGAACCCCATATCCAGCATCCGGTCGGCTTCGTCCACCACCATGATCTGAACGCCGGTCAGCAGCAGCTTGCCGCGCTCGAAATGGTCCAGCAGACGGCCCGGTGTGGCGATCAGCACGTCGACGCCGCGGTCGATCAGGGCGTCCTGTTCCTTGAAGCTGACACCGCCGATCAACAGCGCTTTGGTCAGTTTCACATTCTTGGCATAGGTGTCGAAATTCTCGGCCACCTGTGCGGCCAGTTCCCGTGTCGGGCACAGCACCAAAGATCGCGGCATCCGCGCACGGGCGCGCCCACGGGCCAGCAGGGTGATCATCGGCAGCGTGAAGCTGGCGGTTTTGCCCGTGCCGGTCTGGGCGATGCCCAGAACATCCTTGCCCTCAAGCGCAGGCGGAATCGCTCCGGCCTGAATCGGGGTGGGGGTTTCGTATCCGGCTTCCTCAATGGCTTTGAGGACCTTCGGGTTCAGGTTCAGTTCGTTAAACTTTGTCATGTATGTCCGGTTCAAGCGGACACTAGACCTGGCCCGCGCGTCAGAGGTTTGCCGGGCCCGGATGGCCATGCGCGCACTTGCGCAAATTCGGCTTGGAGGGGGACATAACAAAATCGTAGGTCGGGGTCAAATGAAGACCTTTTCAGGGTCTTCAGCCTGTGCGGAATGCGGATTTCGCGCAACAATTCAGACACTTCCGGGGAAGTGTTTCGTAAGCTTGGCCTCCAGATCCAGGGGCCGGTGCCGGATAAGACCATGCTGTTCCAACCGCGCGCGCACTTCGGGGTCGGTGCCGCTGATCTCGTTGAAAAAGGCGCGCAGCCCGTCCATGCCGTCCTCAGCCTCAATCCAGCTGAGCAGCTCATTCATGTTCATCCCGCCCTGATCGCGCGGTACATTCGGGGACATGCCGGGCTGATACGAGCCACGCGCAAGCCGGAAACGGTAATGAGTTAGCCAATGATCCCAGCTTGTTGCGTGGCGATGGCACAGGTCCAAACCGGGCAGTTCAACCTTGCAGGGCAGAAGAGACCCATCCTGAAACAGGTTGTGAATGCGGAAATTGATCCTGGGCAGGCCGGTGCGCGTGAAAAGCTTGCCCTGTACATGGCTAAAGAAACCGCCCAGAACAAACCCGCCATAATTCGGGTACAACGTTTGCAAAAGGGCGTCGCGGTCTTTGCCTTTGGGGATATGCGCCTTGTACAGATCGTCTCCGGCCATTGCCTCGGCCGGGCGCATGCGGATCGCGGGTGTGTCGTCTGGCGCTGTGGACAGGATGTCACTGACAGCGCGCTCAGCCCACAAAAACTCATCCACATCGATATGGGCCAGCCAGTCCAATTTGGACCGGCGGTAGGACAGCGAGGCATTCGCCGTCTGTCGCGTTTGATGCCGGTCAGGGCGTTGGCGTTTCCGATTTGCCCAGAACCCGTCGTCGCAATTGCGCACTTCGACCTTGGGGTGCCGGTTCAAGGCGTTGAAAGCCTTGGGGCAGGGTTCATCCAGATAGATGTCCAGCTGATCCGCGCCAAGGTCCAGATGATAGGCCGCAAACCGCAGGATGTCCGGGGCAGATCCCCGGACGGTCGCAACGATGCCCCAGGTCGGCTTACCGACCATATGCAGCCTGTGACGGGCTCACGTCATCATTTCCTTGGTCGCGGTCAGGCTCAGCTCGGGGTAGTCGCGTACGACCCGGTCGATGTCCCATTGCAGCCGCGTCAGATAGACGATGTCGCCGTCGTGATCATGGGCGATATGCTGCTTGTTGGCGTTGACGAACTTGTCCACTGCAAGCTTGTCGCCGCTGACCCAGCGGGCCGAGGTGAACTGAGACGCCTCAAACCGCACCGGCAGGCCGTATTCCATCTCAATCCGGCTGGCGAGCACCTCGAATTGCAGGGCGCCGACGACGCCGACAATAAAGCCCGAACCTATCGAGGGTTTGAACACCTTGGCCGCGCCTTCCTCGGCAAATTGCATCAGAGCCTTTTCCAGATGCTTAGCCTTCATCGGGTCGCCTGCGCGGACAGTTTGCAGCAGTTCCGGCGCGAAAGAGGGGATGCCCTTGACGCGGATCGCCTCACCCTCGGTCAGTGTGTCGCCGATGCGCAGTTGCCCGTGGTTGGGGATGCCGATGATGTCACCGGCCCAGGCCTCCTCGGCCAGTTCACGGTCGGATGCCAAAAACAGAACCGGGTTCGAGATCGCCATCGGTTTCTTGGTCCGCACATGCGTCAGCTTCATGCCCCGCTTGAAATGGCCAGATGCCATGCGGACAAACGCCACCCGGTCACGGTGCTTGGGGTCCATATTGGCCTGCACCTTGAAGACAAAGCCTGCGACCTTCTTTTCATCCGGCGCGATCTGGCGGGGTTCCGCGGACTGAACCTGCGGCTGCGGGCCATAAGCGCCGATACCCTCCATCAGTTCCTTCACACCGAAGGAATTGATGGCTGAGCCGAACCAGATCGGGGTCATGTGCCCTTCCAGCACCGCTTGCGGGTCGAGTGCAGGCAGCAATTCGCGCGCCATTTCGACCTCTTCCAACAGCTTTTCAAGCAGGTGCTCGGGCACATGTTCGGCCAGCTTGGGGTCGTCCAACCCGTCGATCTGAATGCTTTCGGCCACCTTGTTGCGGTCGGCGCGGTCCATCAGTTCCAGCCGGTCGCGCAGCATGTCATAGCAGCCGATAAAGTCGCGTCCCACGCCGATGGGCCACGCGGCGGGCGTTACGTCGATGGCCAGCATTTCCTGAATCTCGTCGATGATCTCGAACGTATCGCGGCTTTCGCGGTCCATCTTGTTACAGAAGGTCAGGATCGGCAGATCGCGCAGGCGGCAGACCTCGAACAGTTTCTGCGTTTGGCTTTCCACACCTTTCGCACCGTCGATCACCATCACGGCGGCGTCCACAGCCGTCAGCGTGCGATAGGTGTCTTCCGAGAAATCGCTGTGGCCGGGCGTGTCCACCAGATTGAACCGGAAATTCCCATAGTCGAACGACATGGCGGATGCGGAAACCGAGATACCCCGATCTTTCTCCATCTGCATAAAGTCCGAGCGCGTGCGCCGCGCCTCGCCCTTGGCGCGTACCTGACCAGCCATCTGGATCGCGCCCCCGTACAGCAGGAACTTTTCGGTCAGCGTCGTTTTACCCGCATCCGGGTGCGAGATGATGGCGAATGTCCGGCGCCGGGCGATCTCGGGCGGCAGGGAGGGTTGGTTCGAGGTATCAAGCATGACCGCGCGTATAGGCGGGGAAACCCGCCGAGGCAAGACAAAGGGGGTGGTTCGAATCGTGTCGATATGGCAATAAGAACATATAGTGAACAAATGATGGAGAGGATCAATGAATTTGAAAGAAATCGCAGACGAGCTTGTTGCAGGATGCCGCGAGGACCGCGCCAAAGAGAACCTTGAGAAACTCTATGCCGAGGATGCCGTTTCGGTCGAGTCGCAGGATTTCATGGATATGGGCCGCGAAACCTACGGTCGCGACGCGATCCGGGGCAAACATGAATGGTGGGAAGGCGCGCATGAGGTGTCCGGTGCCTCGGTCAGTGATCCCATGCCCCACGGCGAAGACCGCTTTGCCGTGATCTTCGAAGTGCAGGGCAAGGTGAAGGAAACCGGCGAAGAGTTTGATATGAAAGAGGTTGGTGTCTATCATGTCGCCAATGGAAAGATCGTGCGCGAGGAGTTCTTTTACTGACACGTGCTGAAATCTGGTCTTCCCCGTCTGGCCGGTGCTAGACATGGCGATAACAACGGATGGGGAGGATCATATGGATCTGGGTATCAAGGGAAAACGCGCGCTGGTCTGCGCCAGCAGCAAGGGCTTGGGTCTGGGTTGTGCCGAGGCTTTGGCGGGCGCAGGCGTCGATCTGGTGATGAACGCGCGTGGTGCTGAGGTGTTGGAGGCCGAAGCCGCGCGTTTGAGGGCCGAGTATGGCGTGGACGTGCAGACCGTCGCCTGCGATGTGACCTCTGCCGACGGGCAGGCGCAGGTGATCGAGGCCGCGCAGGGTGTTGATATCCTAGTGACAAACGCGGGTGGCCCGCCTCCGGGCATGTGGTCGGATTGGGATCGGGATGATTTCATCAAGGCGTTGGATTCCAACATGCTGACGCCGATTGCGTTCATGAAGGCGCTGCTGCCGGGCATGATGGACAAGGGTTGGGGGCGCGTGGTCAACATCACCTCGCAATCGGTGCGCGCGCCGATTGCCGTGCTTGGGCTGTCGAACGCCGCGCGCACCGGATTGACCGGCTATGTCGCGGGAACCGCGCGGCAGGTAGCCCCGCAGGGGGTGACGATCAACAATCTGCTGCCCGGCATTCACGCCACTGATCGCGCGGATTCGCTGGATAGCGGTGTGGCGTCTCAACAGGGGATTTCGATGGATGACGCCCGGGCCCAACGCGCGGCCACGATCCCGGCGCGGCGCTATGGGTCACGGCAGGAATTCGGCGCGACCTGCGCCTTTTTGTGCTCGCAACATGCCGGGTTCATCGTGGGGCAGAACATCCTGCTGGATGGCGGCGCAACGAACCTGACGATGTAGTTATGGCAAGTGGCTTTTCTCTGAAAGACCAGCTGTTTAACCGGGAAAAGACCCGCTACCTGGCCGGTCTTTTTGCGCAGGCTGATCCGTCCTTTGACCCGGATGCGTTCGAGGCACAGGTGATGTCGCGCCTGCCAGAGCTTGAGTTGAAAGAGCGGATGGCCTGGATCGCGGACTGCCTGCAACAGGCCGTTCCCGGCGACTTGCCGCAAATTGCACCGGTTCTGCTGCGCGCTTTGCCACCACCGCTGGACCCGACCAAAACGGATGATGATTTCGGCGATTTCATCTTTGCGCCTTTAGGAGATTGGGTTGTGTCCGTCGGGTTGGATCATCCCGATCTGGCGCTGGATGTGCTGGAGGAACTGACCCAGCGCTTTTCCATGGAATGGGCCATCCGCCCGTTTCTGAACGCCCACCCCGAACAGGTGCTTGCGCGATTGCAAGTGTGGTGTGCGCATGACAGCTATCACGTGCGCCGTCTGGTCAGTGAAGGCACGCGGCCCCGTTTGCCATGGGGGCAGGCCGTTGGGCTGGCGCTTTCCGATCCATTGCCTCTGCTGGATCAGTTGCATCGCGACCCGACGCGCTATGTCACGCGGTCGGTGGCCAACCACCTGAATGACATCACCAAGAAAGATCCCGATCTGGTGCTGGATCGCCTGCGGGCCTGGTCCCAAGCCAAACGACAGGATCACGATGAGCTGAGCTGGATGACCACCCATACCCTGCGCGGGCTGGTCAAATCGGGCCATCCACAGGCCCTGAAGATGCTGGGCTATGACCCCGATGCTGCGGTTTCAGTTCAGGTAGAGGTCAAGGGCGAGGCCCGGATTGGTGAGGTGTTGGAGTTCGATACCGTCCTCAGCGGGGAAGGGGGTCAGCCTGTTCTTGTGGGCTATATCATTCACTTTCAACGTCCTGGCGGCAGAACCTCAGCCAAAGTGCACAAGCTGAAACAGACCGCGCTGCGTGACGGGCCACTGACACTCAGCAAAAAGCACAAGCTCAAGGGCAACGCGACGACCTTCACATTGGTCCCCGGTGCGCATCGGCTTGAGATTCAGGTCAACGGGCGCGTCTGTGCCGGTGTCGATTTTGATTTGCTGGGTTAGGTTTCCGCAAACAGAGTCCATCGCCTCGGCTGATCTCTTGCACCTGCGGGACAGGGTTGTTATCCCGGCCTAAGCCCGATGAATTCGCTCGGGAAATTGCATTGGGATGTATCGGTGACAGGTGACGCAGCTCCTCCTCGGCTAGAAATCCGCAATCTGGTGGCCCGGTATGAGGGGCGGGTTGTTGTGGACAATGTCTCTCTGACGGTTCAGGCGGGAACGGTGACCTGCTTGTTGGGCCCGTCTGGCTGCGGAAAATCGACCACGCTGCGCATGATTGCCGGGGTCGAAATGCAGGAATCGGGCGAGATTTTCGTGGATGGCAAGCTGATCTGCGACACGGTATTCCGTGTCCCGCCTGAACGCCGCGCCATTGGTCTTATGTTTCAGGACTTTGCCCTGTTCCCGCATCTGAGCGTCGCCGACAACGTGGGTTTTGGCCTGAAAGGCAGCAAAGAGGCCAAGCGCGCCCGGGTCGAGGAGCTGCTGCGCAAGGTCGATCTGATTCACTTCATCGACAAGTTCCCGCATCACCTGTCAGGAGGGGAGCAGCAGCGCGTGGCGCTGGCCCGTGCATTGGCGCCGCGCCCTCGGATCATGTTGATGGATGAGCCGTTCTCGGGTCTGGATAACCGCCTGCGGGATGGCATCCGGGATGAGACGTTGGCCATTCTCAAGGAAGAAGACGCCGCCGTGGTGCTGGTCACGCATGAGCCGGAAGAGGCGATGCGCATGGCCGATGAGATCGCTTTGATGCGGCGCGGCAAGATCGTGCAGCAGGGCGCGCCCTATAATGTTTATACCCGCCCGGCGGACAAGGCGGCGGTGGCTTTTTTCAGTGATGTCAATGTCTTGAAGTCCCAAGTCAACGGGGCACTGGCCGATACGCCTTTTGGTCAGTTTCTGGCCCCGGGTCATGCCGACGGGACGGATGTTGAGATCGTCTTTCGCCCGCAATATGTGCGGCTGGACTTTGATCGCAACGGCAAAGGGCCCGTGCCCACTGTCTCAGACGGGGTTGCAGCGCGCGGCGTGGTACAGCGCGCGCGTTTTCTGGGCAATGAAAGCCTGATCGAGTTTCGGATGGATTATGACGGCTCGATCCTGAAGGCCACGGTGCCGAATGTGTTTGTACCGCAACCGGGACGGGTGATGTGGCTGACGGTGCGCCGGGATCGGTGCTTTATCTTCCCGGTTTAGGCTTTGAAATCACAGTTTAGGTCAAAGTGGTGCGCGAAAGCCTCAGATTGCTGGCGCGCTTTGCTTGCCGCCGCGCAGGGGCGCGTCTATCAAGGTCAAAACGCTGCGGTGGATGGGGCATATGCGTATTCTTTTGACCAATGATGACGGGATCAACGCGCCGGGTCTGATCGCGCTGGAAAAGATCGCGGCGGATCTGGCCGGACCGGATGGTGAGGTCTGGATCGTCGCACCTGCGTTTGAGCAGTCTGGCGTTGGCCATTGCATCAGCTACACCCGCCCGATGATGGTCGCCAAACTGGCCGAGCGTCGCTATGCCGCCGAGGGGTCGCCGGCCGATTGTGTGCTGGCTGGTCTGCATGACGTGATGAAGGACGCGCCCCCCGATCTGGTGCTTTCGGGTGTGAACCGGGGGAACAACTCGGCGGAAAACACGCTCTATTCCGGCACAATCGGCGGCGCGATGGAGGCGGCCTTGCAAGGCGTTCCCGCGATTGCCATGTCGCAATATTACGGTCCACGCAATCTGGGCCTGGATGACCCGTTCGAGGCCGCGACCCGATACGGGGCTGATCTGGTGCGCAAGATTCTGGACGCAAATCCGGCAGAGCAGGGCGATTACCGCCTGTTTTACAACGTGAATTTCCCGCCCGTCCCAGCGGATGAGGTGCTGGGCACCCGTGTTGCACCGCAAGGCTATCGCCGCGACACACATTTCTCGGTTGAGCCGCACAGCTCGCCCTCGGGGCGGCGGTTTCTGTGGGTCAAGGGCGGCTATCAGCATAACCCGACCGCGCCTGGAACGGATGCGGCGGTCAATCTGGCGGGTTATATCTCGGTCACGCCGATGCGGGCCGATCTGACGGCGCATGACACATTGCAGGCGTTGAAGACAATCGAATGAGCGGACTGGACCCCGAAACAACCATGCAATTCCTGTTCGCCTTGCGCTCGCGCGGGGTGACGGATGCGCGCGTTTTGGCAGCGATGGAACAGATCGACCGGGGCCGGTTTGTCAAAGGTCTGTTTGCTGATCGCGCATATGAGGACACGCCGCTGCCGATTGCCTGCGGCCAGACGATCAGCCAGCCCTCGGTCGTGGGACTGATGACACAGGCGCTTGAGGTCAGCCCGAGGGACACGGTGCTGGAGGTCGGCACCGGCTCGGGCTATCAGGCGGCGATCCTGTCCAAACTGGCGCGTCGGGTCTACACGGTGGAACGGCACAAGCGGCTGGTGCGTGAAACCGGGCAACTGTTTCGCGATATGGGCCTGACCAATGTGACCGCGATGCTGACCGATGGATCGTTCGGTTTGCCCGAACAGGCGCCCTTTGATCGAATAATTGTGACAGCTGCGGCAGAAGACCCGCCCGGGCCGCTCTTGGCGCAGCTGAAAATCGGCGGTATCATGGTATTGCCGGTGGGACAGTCGGATACGGTTCAGACCCTGATCCGGGTCCGGCGTACCGAATCCGGTCTGGACTATGACGAGTTGTTGCCCGTCCGCTTTGTGCCCTTGCTGGAAGGGCTGGGAAAAGACGGGGCCTAAAGGATATTCATTGCGCCGGAACCCCGGAAAACAGGGGCAGGTGCCGAGGACAGTAAAATGAGAGCAGTTTCCAAATCAGCGATGCTTCGCTGCGCGACAGGGGTTGTGGTTGTCGCCGTTCTGGCCGGATGCGAAGGCCCGTTCGACTATGACCTGCGGGGCAATGTGGGCGGATTTTCGACCGCCAACGCCGCACAATCCGTGACCGCGAGCCGCCCGGCGCCGGATGCGCGCGGGGTGATCACGTATCCCAACTATCAAGTGGCCGTCGCCCGCCGGGGGGACACGGTTGGCGATGTGGCCGCACGTGTCGGCCTGCCGGTCGGGGAACTGGCCAGCTTTAACGGATTGCAGCCCAATGATCAGCTGCGCGATGGCGAAGTGATCGCTTTGCCGCGTACCGTCAGCGCAGCCAGCACGGTGGATATCGCCACCATCGCAGGAACCGCGATTGATGAGGCTCCGGCGGATGGAAGCGTGCGGACCTCGACGCTGGAACCGGCACAGCCGGCGGTCGCTCCGGCCCCGACACCGCCCGCGGCATCTGGGCCCGAGCCGGTCCGCCACCAGGTCAAACGGGGTGAGACGGCCTTTACCATCTCGCGCCTTTATGATGTGCCGGTCAACGCGCTGGCCGAGTGGAACGGGCTGGATACCGAATTCACCGTCCGCGAAGGGCAGTTCCTGCTGATCCCGATCAAGAACCAGCCAGCGCCGCAACAGGCGGCTGTGCCCGCGACCAATGTCACGCAGCCGGGGCAGGGATCACCCACCCCGACACCGCCGAGCGCCACCCAGCCTTTGCCCGACGAAGAGATTGCACCGGCTGTGCCTGCACCTGATGTCACAGCTGAGGCGCCGACCAATCAGAGCAACTCGGCCCTGGCGCTGCCAGTTACCGGGACGATCATCCGGACCTATGAAAAGGGCAAGAACGAAGGCATCGACATTGCTGCCTCGCCGGGCACGCCCGTCAAAGCGGCAGAGGCCGGAACCGTTGCGGCGATCACGGCGGATGCCGATCAGGTGCCGATCATCGTGATCAAGCACAATAATGACTTGCTGACAGTTTATGCCAATGTCGACAAGGTCTCGGTCAAGAAAGGCGACCGGGTGCGGCGCGGGCAACAGATCGCGGCCCTGCGGGGCGGAGACAACTCCTATGTGCATTTCGAGGTGCGTCAGGGGTTCGAGTCCGTTGATCCGGAACCCTATTTCAAGTGAGGGGAATGGCCCGGTCCGGGCCATGCCTCCGGCGGGGATATTTTTGGACAGATGAAGGGCGGATCAGCCCTGTGGATCAAAATCGCTCAGGCGTTTGCCGGGCTCGTCGGTGAACAGCTCGGGCAGGGGTTGGACGGTTTCGATCAGGTCGATGCGAAAGGTGCGAAAACCCTCGCGTAGCTCGCACCACGCGGTCAGGGTCCAGACGCGACCCCAATATTCCATATGCAGCGGGCGGATGGTGCGGTCGGTCAAGACGCCGTCAATGCGGCGGTAGGACAGGTGCAGTTTCTGGCGCGACTTGATGGCGGCGCGGATCGGGGCCATATGCGCCAGCCCGCGCGCGGCATCGGCAAAGGGGTAGACGGCGAATTTCCACGCATCGGCCTCGGCCACGACCTGCGTGGGCAGAACCGCATCGATCTTGTCGGCCAGTGTTTCAGCGGCGGCTTTCAGGTCCGGATCAGCGGCCTCGGCCACGATGGCCATCCCGAGGTTCAGCGCCTCAAGCTCGGCCGGGGTCAGGTTGAGCGGCGGCAGGGTGATCTGTTCGCGCACCATATAGCCCACGCCGCGCTCGCCCTCGACCGGGACGCCCGAGGCCACCAGCGTATCCATGTCGCGATAGATCGTGCGGACCGACACCTCAAGCCGGTCCGCGATGTCCTGCGCCCGGTGCAATTTGCCGTCGCGCAGGATCTGGATGATATCAAACAGCCGGTCGGTGCGGCGCATGGATGGGCCTGTTCGTCATGAGGCGCTGATGCTCCAATGGATTGCATCGTGGCGCATGGTGACCGTGTCGGGCGCGATGGCCCCCATCACGGCGGGTGCGAAATCCTGTTGAGGGAAGGCAGCCGCCGCAGCCTGGGCGCTGTCCATGTCATCCCAGATGACCGTATCGGTCCAAAGCCCGTCTTCGCCCGCGCTGAGGCGGCGGAAGACAAAACCCTTTGCGTTGCGAACGAAGGCTTCTGTGCCTTTCATGATCTCTACGAACTCTTCCTGTGTTACGTCGGCTGCGAGTTTGAAGGTGACGGATTCAGCGATTTGTGTCACGTGACGCTCCTGTTTGTTTGAGACAGGGGTGTTCTACGCGCCTACAACTGACATAAACCTGTCAGTTGAGAATTGCCAGTGGGCAAAAACCGCGTGATCCGATCAAATTCACGGGCGGATTTGATCCGGTGCACTTTTGCCAGCCGCGTAGCGGGCGTAGACACATAGCCAGACATTATTCCCGGCGCGCTGCGCCGACGCAGAAGGAGACAAGACATGCTTAACAATATCGGCCTTCCCGGTCTGCTGCTGATCGCCGTTGTGGTGCTGGTGCTGTTTGGCCGCGGCAAGATCAGCTCGCTCATGGGTGAAGTGGGCAAGGGCATCACCTCGTTCAAGAAGGGCGTCAAAGAAGGCGCGGATGAGCTGGAGCAGGACGCGTCCGAGCTCGCCAAGGACGTCACCCCCGAGACTGACAAAGACAAGGCCTAAGCGCAGATGTTTGATCTGGGCTGGACCGAGCTTCTGGTCATCGGCGTTGTTGCCCTGATCGTTGTGGGGCCAAAGGACCTGCCGGTGCTGTTCCGCAATGTGGGGCGCTTTGTCGGCAAGGCCCGTGGCATGGCGCGCGAGTTTTCCAGCGCCATGAACGAGGCCGCCGATCAGGCGGGTGTCAATGAGATCAAGAAAGGTCTCAACGCGGCCACCAACCCTGTGGGCAGCGCCATGGATGGCGTGAAAGAGGCCGCGCAGGACTTGGCGAAAAGCATCGACCCCACCAAGTTCGACCCCGAAAGCGAGACCGGCAAGCTGGCCGCCGAGCGGGCAGAGCAGGCCAAGAAGATCCAGGCCTCGACCGCGCGGGCGGCGGCTGAACGCAAAGCGAAAGAGGCTGCTGACGCGCTGGCCAAAGCCGAAGAGGCCGAGGCCGCGTTGAAAACCGAAAGCAAGACATGACGAATACCGACGAGATCGAGGACAGCTCGGCCCCATTGATCGAGCATCTGGCGGAACTGCGCACGCGGCTGATCCACTGCGTTGTGGCGTTTCTGATCGGAATGATCATCTGTTTCACGGTGGCCACGCCGCTCTTTAACTTTCTGACGCATCCGCTGTGCGATGTTCTGGCCGAACGTGGGCAGGATTGCGGGCTGATCTTCATCTCGCCGCAGGAAGGGTTCTTTGTCGCCATCAAAGTCTCGCTGCTGGGTGGGTTCATTCTGTCTTTCCCCTATTTGGGGATGCAGATGTGGCGGTTTGTGGCACCGGGGCTTTACAAGTCGGAAAAGAACGCCTTCCTGCCGTTCATGCTGGCTTCGCCCTTCATGTTCCTGCTGGGCGCGAGCTTTGCCTTTTACGTGGTCACGCCGTTGGCATATGATTTCTTCTTGGGATTCCAGCAATTCGGAGCGGAAGGCGAAGCCGTAACCGAAGGCGCAACCGCAGCACCGCTGAGCGTGGTGTTCCAGGGTTCGGCGCAGGAATATCTGAACCTGACGATCAAGTTCATCGTAGCCTTTGGTCTGTGTTTCCAGCTGCCGGTTCTGCTGACGCTGATGGGCAAGGCCGGGCTGGTATCGGCCGAAGGGCTGGGGTCGGTCCGCAAATACGCGGTGGTCGCCATTCTGGTGCTGGCCGCACTGGTCACCCCGCCGGACGTGATTACGCAGGTCATCCTGTTTGTGGTGGTCTACGGGCTTTACGAAATCTCGATCTTCCTCGTCGCCCGTGTTGAGAAAAAGCGCGAAGAACAGCTGCGCGCCGACGGGTATTATGACGACGAAGAAGAAGCCGACGAAGAGATCGTCCGCGAAGAAGACGGCAAGTAACCCTGCCTCAAGCAATGAAAAGGCGCGCCACCTCCGGGCGCGCCTTTTTCGTTTCGGGCTCTTGTTGCGCTGCCTCGAACGTGGTTTGAACGCCAAAACACCCGGAGGCCCCCATGGACGACCACGCCCTGAATCGCATCGCCAACGCTTTGGAACGGATGGCCCCGGCACCTCTGGCGGCCCCCGATTTCGCATCGGCCCCGGCCTTTGTCTGGCATGTGGACCCAGACCGGCTGGAACCCGTCAAACAGGTCAACCGGGTCGACCTTGATCTGCTGGTGGGCATCAACCGGTCCCGCGACACCCTGCTGGACAACACGCGGCGCTTTGCGGCCGGATTCAAGGCCAACAACGCACTGCTTTGGGGCGCAAGGGGTATGGGAAAGTCCAGCCTCGTCAAAGCGGTTCACGGTTCCCTGCAGGCGGATTTCCCGGACCTGAAACTGGTCGAGCTTCAGCGCGAGGATATGGGCTCGGTCGCGCGCCTGCTGAACCACCTGCGCGCCGCGCCGCACCGGTTCATCCTGTTCTGCGATGACCTGTCGTTCAGCCATGATGACCAGCACTACAAATCGCTCAAGGCGGTGCTGGATGGCGGCATCGAAGGCCGCCCGGAAAACGTGGTGTTCTACGCCACGTCAAACCGCCGCCACCTGATGCCAAGGGACATGATCGAAAACGAACGCTCCAGCGCCATCAACCCGTCTGAGGCGGTGGAAGAAAAGGTCTCGCTGTCGGACCGCTTCGGCCTGTGGCTGGGCTTTCACCCCTGCGATCAGGACGAATACCTAGCCATGATCGACCGCTATTGCGCCGCTTACGGGGTCTCCGCCGATCCTGAAACCCTGCGCGCCGAAGCCATCGAATGGCAAGCCACCCGCGGCGCACGTTCGGGCCGTGTGGCATGGCAATTCTTCGTCGATCTGGCCGGGCGTACCGGAACCCATATCGGATAACCCGCCCGCTTCATCTGTCCAAAAATATCCCCGCCGGAGGCATGGCCCGCAAGGGCCATCCTTTACAGCGATGCCAGAATGCGCGCCGCTTCATCTGCCGGGCTGGTCAGACCCTCACGATCCTCACCGGGATGGAACCGTGCGCGCACTGCGGTGGGCATAGGCGCGGGTTCAACGATCGACACGCGCGGCCCGGTCTTCTCGGTCTCCAACGCCCAGCTGCGTGCCAAAGCCATCTGTGCCGCCTTGGTCGCGCCATAGATGCCATAGAATTTTTCACCCGCCTTGGGATCGTCAAAGAAAACGGCATGGCCGTCTTCACCCAGCAACGGCGCGATGTACGGGATCAGAATCGAAGTGGCCGTGGCGTTGATGTTCATCGCCTTGGTCCATTCCTTGGGATCAACAAAATTGGCAGGCGTCAGGGCCGACGTATGAACTGCCGTGTGCAGCCAAAGATCCACCTTGCCCCAGCGGTCATGAATGCCTCGGCACAGGGTTGCCATGGCGTTCGGATCGGCGATGTCCATCGGGGCGAGGGTGGCCGCGCCGCCTTTGGCCTGAATGCGGTCGTCCAGCTCTTCCAGCCCGCCGGTGGTGCGGGCGACGGCGACAATGTGGTATTCGGGTGCCAGCGCCTCGGCCAAGGCCGCGCCCAGCCCGCGTGAGGCCCCGGTGATAAGGGCAATTTTGGTCTGATCGGTCATGACAGCGGTTTGAACCCCTGCGCCCAAAGCGTCAAGCCAGATTAGCTGCCGGGTATCGCGATGCGCCGTGTCTGGCCGCTTTGTCGCAGCATGACGCCGTCTTCGTCGATGGCGACAACCGTGCCGGATGACACACGGCTGCCCAGCTTAACCTTTTTGACGCGTCCCGAAGACAGGCGCATCAGCGCGTTCATCTCGGCTTTGGGTCCGAAAACACCAAGAACCGAGACCGCGTTTTTCTTGAGCGCGCCTTTTTGCGTGGCCGCGCTTTTGACAGTGGCGTTAGACATGAAATGTGGCCCGGCCGCAGCGGCCCGACCCCTTGTTGTGAGTGGTTGGTGAACGATGGCCTAGCAAAGCCCGGCAGTGAGAAAAACCCCAACCCCCGTTCACGAAACCGACAGCAATCTGCCCCCTGACGAAGCCTTTGGGATTGCGTTTTCTTCCCCAAAGGGTTGTGCGCGAAATCCCACTCATGCAGGTCGAAGCCGCGCAAAATAAAGGCCCGCGCCACAGGTGGGTGCGGGCCTTTGAACACTGCGATTCGATTGGTGCCCTAGCCGGATGCCAGCTTTGCCGCGTTCCATGACCCGCCTGGCACCTGCATATCCGCGCGCTTTTTGGTGACGCGGCTGCTGTTTTCCAGGCTGTCCAGGTAATCACCGCTGACGCTGCCGGTGATGTAATTGCCGTCAAAGCAGGAACAGTCGAACGTCTCGATCTCGGGGTTGCCTTCTTTGGCGGCCCAGATCAGGTCGTCGAGATTCTGATAAAACAGCGCGTCTGCGCCCAGTTCCTGACGGATTTCTTCGATCTCTTTGCCATTGGCAACCAGCTCATGCTTGGTGGGCATGTCGATCCCGTAGACATTCGGGAATTTCACCGGTGGAGAAGCGCTGGCGATATAGACCTTTTTGGCACCGGCCTCGCGGCACATCTGCACGATCTTCTTGATCGTGTTGCCGCGCACAATTGAATCGTCGATCAGCAGCACATTATGCCCTTTGAACTCAAGCGGAACGGCGTTCAGCTTGCGGCGCACGGATTTCTGACGCTCTTCCTGACCGGGCATGATGAAGGTCCGACCCACATAGCGGTTTTTCACCAGACCTTCGCGATAGGGGATGCCAGTGGCCTTGGCGACCTCAAGCGCGACGGGGCGGGCGCTGTCGGGGACCGGGATGATACGGTCGATCTCAAGCCCTGCCGCCTCGATCTGCCGCGCCAAGGTCTGGCCCATGCGCATTTGGGTTTTATAAACCGACACGCCATCCAGCAACGAATCCGGGCGCGCCAGGTAGACATATTCAAAAATACAGGGCGTCAGTTGCCCTTCGACCGCCTGAAAGCTGTGCATATTGCCGTCGAGATCGATCAGGATCGCCTCGCCGGGTTTCACATCGCGCAGCTTTTCGAACCCGTTGATGCCAAAAGCCACATCCTCGGACGCAAAGGCATAATCGTCTCCGTCGCCGTCCACATCGCGCTTGGCGACGGACAGGGGGCGGATGCCATAAGGGTCGCGGAAGGCCAGCATGCCAACGCCCGCAACCAGACAGATCACCGAATAGGCGCCCTGAACCCGCTCCATCGTCATCTTGACGCCGGCAAACAGGTTGCGGATCGGCTCGGCATTGCCGTTCACCTTGATCGCATCGGCCACCTTGTCGGCCAGCACGTTCAGCAGAATTTCCGAATCCGATGTGGTGCGCAGATGGCGGCTGTACTTTGCGGTTACCTTTTCGCGCTGTTCAGCGGTGTTTGTGATGTTGCCGTTATGGACCAGATAAATCCCGTAAGGCGCGTTCACAAAGAAGGGCTGTGCTTCGGCCGCGCTCAGCGAGCCTGCGGTGGGATAGCGGACATGGCCCATGCCGATCTTGCCAAACAGCGTCTCAGCGTCCTGGGCGTTGAACACGTCCTTGACCAGACCGTTGGCTTTTTTCTCGCGAAAGAACTCGTCATTATAGGTGACGATCCCCGAGGCGTCCTGCCCCCGGTGCTGCAACATCAGCAGCCCGTCATAGATTTCCGCAAAGACATCATGTGTCCTGCTTGCGATCCCCAAAATCCCACACATCTACGGGCTCCAACTTTCTGCGACACTGTCACTGGCGATGATGATCTGAACCTCTGCATGGGCGAACCTGCGCACCTTGGGGCCGCAATGGCCCAGGGTACAGACGCGCCTTCGAAAAACGGGCAGGCGCGAAGGAAAACAGGTGCAGCAAGATCGGTGACTCCGATTCCATGTCAGTTCGGCCTCCACATACTGCCTTAGCAGGGCTGTGTCATCAAAGGATCACAATTGTTACTTTCATCCTTTGGATTTTGCCGGATGCGGCATCAAAAGGTGACATGGGTCCGGGCTTGTGCTGTCATAATGGCAAGTCTGAAGGTCGAAAGACATCTGACAACGCGCGAGGCCGAGCCATGTGGCAACACAAGCAGGGACAAAAGAAAGAAGAAACCATCAAGCGCCGGTGCCATCGGTGCCGGGGGATGGGGCGTTCGCCTTGTCCGATCTGCAACGGGTCCGGCGAGGTGATCAAGACCCGCGATATACACGGCGCACCGATCATGGGCCGGTGTGAGGGGTGCTTTGGCCTGAAAAACACCCGGTGTAGTGTCTGCGGCGGGGAAGGGTTCATCAACGAACGCGTCTGACAGGCAGACAAGAAAAAGCCCGGTCATTGCCGGGCTTTCTTTTATTCGGTTGTTGCGGGGGCGGCCTCTTCCGTGGCCGGAGCCGCGGGTTCCGGCGTGGGGCTGCCGGAATGTGCACCGCAGCTTGCCACCAGTTCTTCATATTGCTGTGTGACCCAACCCAGTGCCTGTTCGGGGTTCTGTTCTTCGATCCGGTCGCTGAACTGTTCGAACACCTTGGCCGAGCGGCTTTCGTCCACGATTGTATAGGACTGGCCGGTCATTACCGTGTCGTAGACAAAGAATGCGATGGCCACCAGCAGGATGCCGCGCGCGATCCCGAAGAAAAAGCCAAGCGCCTGATCCAGACCGCCAATGGCCGAGCGTTGCACGATCGACGAGAACAGCGGGGTAAAGATGCTGACCACGATCAGTGCCACCGCGAAGACGGCGGCAAATCCGGTGATCACCGACAATTCGCAGCTGTCGCGCAGGAAATCTCCGACGACCGGAATCTCTTTGACCAGCGGAACAACCTGGGGTGCAAAAATAAAGGCCAATACGGCGGCTGCGACCCAGCCTGCAATGGCCAAAACTTCACGTAAAAATCCGCGTGAATAGGCCAAAAGGCCTGACACGACGATAATCAGGGCTACCACCCCGTCGATAATTGTAAAACCTTCCATGGCCCTCGCCTGTATTTTTTTCAGCCCCTCAAGGCGTTATCTTAACCTGCTCCGAAGGTTTCGCCAACAAACCCCACCAAATCAGAGGGTCGGGTGAGTGTCAGACCTGCCACAGTGCCGGTTTTGCCACCCGCCGGAGCAATGGCCGATGTGAAACCAAGTTTTTGCGCTTCTTTCAACCTGTTTTCGGTTTGCGGGGCCGGCCTAAGTGCCCCGGATAACGAGATTTCTCCGAAAACAACGGTATCCGCGGGCAGGGCTGTGTCTTCGCGGGCACTCAGCAATGCGGCGGCCACTGCCAGATCGGCGGCAGGTTCGCTGACCTTCAGCCCGCCGGCGACGTTCAGATATACGTCGAGCCCGGCAAAGGGGATGCCGCAGCGGGCTTCGAGCACCGCAAGGATCATCGCCAGCCGCCCGCTGTCCCAGCCGACAACCGTGCGGCGCGGCTGAGAATGCGGCGACGGGGCCACAAGTGCCTGTAATTCCACCAGAACAGGGCGGGTGCCTTCGATCCCGGCAAAGACCGCCGAGCCGGGGCTGGGGGTGCCGCGTTCCGACAGAAACAGGGCCGAGGGGTTGGTGACCTGTGCCAGCCCTTTCCCTGTCATCTCGAACACGCCGATCTCATCCGCAGGGCCAAAACGGTTCTTGACGGCGCGCAGGATGCGGAACTGGTGACCGCGTTCGCCCTCGAAATACAGCACCGTGTCGACCATGTGTTCGACCACCCGGGGGCCTGCGATCTGGCCTTCCTTGGTGACGTGGCCGACCATGATGATCGAGACGCCGTGTCGTTTCGCAAACGTGGTCAATTCATGCGCAGCGGCCCGGACTTGTGACACTGAGCCGGGGGCGCTGTCCACATTGTCCGCCCACATGGTCTGAATCGAGTCGATGATGGCAAGGCCGGGCTTTTCGGCCTCAAGCGTGGTGAGGATGTTGCGCAGGTTGGTTTCAGCAGCCAGTTGCACCGGTGCATCCTCAAGCCCCAGACGACGCGCGCGCATACGCACCTGAGCGCTGGCTTCCTCGCCCGAGACATAAATGGTTTTGACGCCTGCGCGCGAAAACCGGGCGGCGGCCTGCAGCAACAGGGTGGATTTGCCAATGCCCGGATCTCCGCCCACCAGCAGGGCCGAGGCGGGGACAAGGCCGCCGCCCAGCACGCGATCCAGTTCCTCGACCCCGCAGAGGGTGCGGGGCGGGGGCGTTTCCTCGGTGGACAGGTCCGTGAGTGCGATGGACTGGCCGCGCTTGCCACCGAGGGATTTCTTGGCGGGGCCAGCCGAAAGGGGGACGTCCTGGGTGATCGTGTTCCACTCACCACAGGCGTCACAGCGCCCGGACCAGCGCGAATGGGACGCGCCACAGGCCGAGCAGGAGAAAGTCGTCTTTGCCATGCGGCCTTGGTGCCCGAGGACGGGCGGTTCTTCAAGCCCTTGCAGGGCTTTCCTCACCGCCGGTGGGGCGCCGCGTCCTCAGGCCCCAAGGGGCCATCGTCTGCGGCGGGCGCTGGCGCGCCTTACTCGGCCGCGCGGGGCGGGGGCGACATGGCGATGACGCTGGAGGTTTTCGCTGCGCTGTCATTGGGCGCGGTCTGCAACTGGGCCGAAAGCTCGGGCAGCAGTTCAAACAGTTCATCGCGCAGGCGGGACAGTTGCGAACGGGCGATGGTTTCCTCCATCTCGACATCGCGGGTCCATTGGCGCAGTTCATTCTGGATCACCTGCGCCTCTTCCAGACGCTGCTGGAACAGCTCGATCTCTTCCTGACGCTGTTGCAGGAAGGTGCGGGCCCGAGTGACGCGTGTATCGCCATAGGTATCCGCCAGTTCCTGGCTGATCTGGCTCATCTGAGCGGCGATCTCAAGGATTTCGGGTTCAAGCGATTGCAGGTTGGGGTGTTGGCGCAGGAAGGCCATGCGTTCCTTTACCGCGTCGAACTCGGAGGACATCATGAACAGACCCTCGCGGTCGGCGGCATGGGCCATCTGGTAAGCCTGCGTGATGTCGTGCATGTTCAAAGCAAATTTGCGGTGGTTGTTTTCCAGCGCCATCATGCGGCCATTTGCAGGCAGGTAGAACGCCAGCATCAGGACCAAAGCCGTCAGGCCGATCTGGATGAACATCCCCGCGTCGGTTGCGGGGCCCGCCCCGAATCCGGCTTGCATGGACAGCCAAGGCAAAACCCCAAAGGCGGATAAAAGCGTCGTGGCAACGGCCATCAAAGCAGCCGCGCAGATCAGGAAAAAAGTCAGTCTTAAAAAGGCATTCTGAAATTGCAATGTTATGTTGTGGAAGGTGGTCATGGTTGACGATCTCCTTCTAGAACCGGTTAAAGACCGGACCCTAGCGGAGACATCAAAAACACACAGTATGATCCGCTGCGGATCCGTAAACTACAAAACTTGCTGCTCGAAATATTAAGATGATACTCAGATAAACGTTTTCAATCAATTAGCTCTGAGGATTTCGTGATTTGAATGTCATCTCGGTAATATAGCCGAGGGCAAGCGAGGCCAGAATGCAGGCGGTAAACAGGTACAGACCCCAGGCGGTCTCAACGGTGGCGTATGAGATGCCCTTGGCCAGCGTGATGTAAAGCGCGATCAGGAAGATGTCGGCCATGGCGAGCTTGCCCATGATGTTGAGCGCGGGTTGAACGCGCGGGTCCATCAGGTTCCATTGGATCAGGGCGGTGCCAATGGTTTTGACAAAAGGTGCCACGAGGGCAAAGACGGTGACCACCAGCGCAAGGAAGATGTCGGATTTCCACAATGATTGCAGGCCGGTGATGACGCTGATTTCTGACAGGCCGAAGATCGGTAGGAGACCGGCGCGCATCAGGGGGGCGAACCATGCGATGGGGTAGAGGATCAGGAGGGAGAGGGTGGCGAGGCGGAGGGTCATTGCGTTGGTAAATCCGGTTCTTGTTGCCAACATCTATGGGCCGACAAATCCAGTCGCAAGTTTTTCATTGAGGTCGCAATTGCCCATGTTTAAGTGTTTTAGGGCATAGTCATTCTTCTTGGAGTTGCAGTGCCTGATCCTGTGATAAAAATCGTATACGGTCCGTCTGCACTGAGCAAAGGTGTCTCTAATGCGTCGACAGGAGGACTAGGCGCTCTTCTGTCCGCCGGCAGTTCGGCTGCTGACAGATTGCCCTTCGACCGGGAGCAGCTTTTTGGAGTGCTGCATTTCCGGTTGTACGAAACGAACCGTGCTAGACAAAGGGCCAATTGGTTTGGAGGACGGATTTACAACAAGTTTTCTGGCGAAGATCCCGAATATATACCAGTTTCGGGTACGCATTTGACGCAAACACTGGATGCAATCCGAATTCAGGCTCCGGACTTTGTAGTTGCTAGTGGGCACTACTTGCTGAGATATGACTACGCTAAACGGGCTTATGATCAATTGAAAAGCGAACGGCAGCAGGAAGGTACTTAACGCACCGCCTCAATCGGCCCCTCGGCACTCCCGCTGATGAACTGCTCCACATAAGGATCACCCGAGGCGTCCATCTGGCTGACCGGACCGGTCCACTGGATGACGCCTCCGTGCAGCATCGCCACATTGTCGGCAATCGCGCGGACCGAGCTCATGTCGTGGGTGATGGTCATGGCGGTGGCGCCCATCTCGGTCACGATCTCGCGGATCAGGTCGTTGATGACGCCGGACATGATCGGGTCCAACCCGGTTGTGGGCTCGTCAAAAAAGATGATCTCGGGCTCGGCGGCGATGGCGCGGGCGAGGCCCACGCGTTTTTGCATACCGCCCGACAGTTCGGATGGGAACCGGTCGGCCACGTCCGATTTAAGGCCCACGCGGCGCAGCTTCTCGATGGCGATCTCGCGGGCGTATTCGGCGGGGCGTTTCAGCGGGCCGCGCAGGAGGCGGAACGAGACGTTCTGCCAGACGGGCAGCGAGTCAAACAGCGCCGCGCCCTGAAACAGCATGCCAAACCGGGCCAGAAACGCATCGCGGTCGCCTGTGGAGGCGTCTTTGCCATCCACATAGATCATGCCGCTGTCGGGTTTGATCAGGCCAAGGATACATTTCAGCGCCACCGATTTGCCGGTGCCCGAGCCACCGATGATGACCATCGACGTGCCCTTGGGGATCTCAAGGTTCATGCCTTGCAGCACGTGATTGTCGCCAAAGGCTTTGTGGACGTTTTCAAGCCGTATCATACCGAAAAGAACACCCCTGTCAGAATGAAGTTGGCGGCCAGGATCATGATCGCTGCGGCCTCGACCGAGGATTTGGTGGCCCGGCCCACGCCCTGTGCGCCACGGCCCGAGTTCATGCCGTAATAGCAGCCCATGACAGCGGTGATCAGGCCAAAGGCGGCCCCCTTGGCGAGCGAGGTCAGCACGTCGTGTAGTTCCAGGAAATTCACCGTGTTCTGCAGATAGACGGCGGGGTTGAAGCCCAGGCTTTGCGTGGCCACCAGATAGCCGCCCGCGATGCCGATCACATCGCCTACGGCCACCAGAACCGGCACGGTCAGGACTGCGGCCAGAACGCGCGGGGCGGTGAGGTATTTCATCGGATGGGTGGACAGGGTGACCAGCGCGTCGATCTGCTCGGTCACTTTCATGGTGGCGATCTCGGCGGCAATGGACGACGTCACGCGCGCCGCGATCATCAGCCCGCCCAGAACGGGGCCCAGCTCGCGCACCATGCCGATGGCGACGATCTGCGGCACCACGGCCTCGGCATTAAAGCGCGCGCCGCCGGCGTAGATTTGCAACGCCAGCGCGCCGCCGGTGAAGATCGCCGTCAGGCCAACCACCGGCAGGGACAGCCAGCCGATATTCAGCAGCGCCATGGCGAATTCACGCGGATAAAACGGCGGGCGGAAGATGTGAGAAATCGCATCCACCGTGAACAGCGCCACTTTGCCGAATGTCGCAAACAGGGTCAGGACCGCACGGCCCAGACCACCCAGCATATCAAGAGGGTTCATTCCACGTAGCCCCGGGAATAGCGCGCACCAAGCGAGGTGAGGATTTCATAACCGATGGTTCCCGCCGCCTCGGCCAGATCATCGACGGTCTGGTGGCCGTTCAGAATACGCAGACGCTCGGGGTCTTCGGGCAGGTCGGTGACATCGACGGTGATCAGGTCCATCGAGATCCGGCCAACCACGGGGCAGGGTTTGCCTGCCGCGAAGGTATCGATGCCGCCGCCGATGGCGCGGTGCAGACCGTCCGCATAGCCTGCGGCCACGGTTGCGATCCGCGATGGGCGTTTTGCCACCCAGCTATTGCCATAGCCCACGGTCTCACCCACCTCGACCGAGCGGACCTGAATGACGGGCAGGTCGGCGGTGACAACAGGTTTTGCGTCCGCAAAGGGCATGCCACCATAAAGCCCCACGCCGGGGCGGCAGAAATCAAAGTGGAACTCGGGGCTCAGCAAGGTGCCTCCGGTGGCCGCCAGCGACCTTGGTGCGGTGACACCTTCGGTCATCGCGCGGAAGGTGTTCAGCTGCTGCGCGTTCATCGGATGATCGGGCTCATCCGCGCAGGCCAGATGGGACATGACCACAACCGGGTTCAGTGCCTCGGCCTTGGGGCGCAGTTCGGCCCAGTCGGCGGGCTCCAGCCCCAGGCGGTTCATACCGCTGTCGAGTTGAATCCCAAAGGGCCGATCGGGCAGAGCCTGCTGATGGCGCAGGAATTGCTCGGGCGCGTTGATCAGTGGCGTCAGGTCGTGATCGCGCAGCAGATCGGTGTCGCCTTCCATATGGCCTGAGAACACGGCGATCATCGGACCGGGGCCAACGGCCTTGCGCACGGCAACGCCTTCTTCGGCGACGGCTACGAAAAACTTGCGCACGCCTTCCTCGGCCAGCGTTGCGGAAACGGGTCCGGCGCCCAGACCGTAGGCGTCGGCTTTGACAACGGCGCCGGTCTCGACAGCCGTCTTTGCGTCCAGCGCGCGCCAGTTGCTGGCCAGCGCCTGAAGATTGATCGTCAATCGTGCGGTACTCATGGTGCTGTTCATGACATTGGAGCGCCGCAGGTCAAGGGGGAATGCGGCGATTTCGACCCTTATCGTGACGATACTGCGCGACGAATGGCCACTATCCCAAGGCATTGGCGAAAAAAGGCCTTTGAGCGGTTCAGCTATGTCTCGTCTTTGTGTTCGCACTGTGATCAACTTGAGACATAGAGCAAAGTCATTGATGCAACCAAAACGAGGTCGAAGGCGTTGAACCTGACAGCAGATTACGCAGCCCATACCGATCAAATACCCCGGTTTTTCCAGACGGTTTTTGCCGATTCCGAAGGCGCGGAGGAGGGGCGTACGATAGGGGCACTGGTGGCGGATATTCTCAACGCCACGCCGCGCGACGATCTGCGGGGTGCGCTGGCGCTGGACGGGGCCGACCTGATTGGGTGCACACTGTTTACCCGGCTGAACTATGAGGATGATCCACGTCAGGTGTTTCTGATGTCCCCGGTTGCGGTGCAGACGGGCAGGCAGAAATCAGGGATCGGGCAGAAACTGATCGGTTTCGGGTTGCAAGACTTGCGCCTGCTGGGGGTGGATTTTGTCATGACCTATGGCGACCCGGCCTATTACGGCAAGACGGGGTTCGAACATGTTCCCGAATCACAGGCCAAGCCGCCAATGCCGCTGAGCATGCCGTTTGGGTGGCTGGGGCAATCCCTGAGCGGCGCTGAACTGCCCATCGCGGGCCCGTCACGCTGCGCCAGCGCATTCAACAAACCGGCGCTGTGGTAAGGGTCAGTAACCCTCGATCTCGCCGCCCTGTTGCCAGGGCTTGACCAGATTGCCGAACCGGGTGAACTGCGCCTCAAAGGACAGCTCGACCGTGCCGATGGGGCCGTGACGCTGTTTGCCGACGATGACTTCGGCCTTGCCATGCAGGCGTTCCATGGCCTGCTTCCAGTCTTCCATCTTCTCCAACTCATGATCGCCGGGCTTTTCGCGTTCTTTGTAGTATTCTTCACGGAACACGAACATCACCACGTCGGCGTCCTGTTCGATCGAGCCCGATTCCCGCAGGTCAGACAGCTGTGGGCGTTTGTCGTCGCGGCTTTCGACCTGACGGCTCAGCTGCGACAGCGCGATGACCGGGATGTTCAATTCCTTGGCGATGGCTTTCATGCCCATCGAAATCTCGGCGATCTCGTTGACGCGGTTGTCGGCCATACCCCGGCACAGCTGCAAATAGTCGATCACAAGCAGGTCCAGCCCATGGGTCCGTTTCAACCGCCGCGCGCGGGCGGCAAGTTGGGAGATCGGCAGGGCAGGGGTGTCGTCGATAAACAGCGGGCAGGCTTCCAACTCTTTGGCGGCATCCACGAAACGGCGGAACTCACCCTCGGTCATGTCACCCTGACGGATTTTGTGGCTTGAGATTTCCGAGGCTTCGGCGAGAACCCGGCCCGCCAACTGCTCGGCGCTCATCTCGAGCGAAAAGAACCCGACCACGCCGCCATCAATCGCGCCCTCGGACCCGTCGGGTTTGGTCCCGCGCTTGTAGGCTTTGGCCACGTTAAACGCCACGTTGGTCGCAAGCGAGGTTTTCCCCATCGACGGACGACCCGCCAGAATGATCAGGTCGGACGGGTGCAACCCCCCAAGCTGTTTGTCCAAGTCGGCCAGACCGGTGGAAATCCCCGCCATGCCACCACCGCGCTGATACGCTTCGTTGGTGACGTTGACGGCTTCTGTGACCGCCTTGAGGAAGGATTGAAATCCCTGTTCGGTCTGGCCCTGCTCGGATAACTGATAAAGCTGTTGCTCGGCCTCGACGATCTGTTCCTTGGGCTCGCTGGAAACATCGACCCGTGCCGCCTTGTCCGAGATGTCGCGACCCAGCCGGATCAGCTCGCGCCGGATGGCAAGGTCATAGATCATCTGGGCATAATCATGCACCGCGAAGGCACTGATCGATGCCCCGGCCAGTTTGACAAGATAGGCGGGGCCGCCCAGTTCCTTCAGGCCCTCATCCTCGGCCATGAAAGATTTCAGCGTCACGGGCGAGGCCAGCGCGTTCTTGGCGATGCGATTGGCCGCGACCTCGTAAATCCGGGCGTGAACCGGGTCATAGAAATGCTCGGACCCGATGATCGAGGCCACCCGGTCATACAGGTCGTTATTGGTCAGGATCGCACCCAGAAGCTGCTGTTCGGCCTCGATGGAATGCGGCATGGTTTCGGCGTTTTGAATCTGCGCCGCTGCCTGCTCGATACTGCTTATCTCGTTCATTTTGTCCCCGCTGCCCTGCTGAGGTTCTACACGCGAATGACCGATCCAATCCATCTGGAAATCCCTGTGGCTAACTTGGGGTAAGACCTTGGGATAACTTTCCAGACAGGTTGGATATCTGAATGGGTGTAGCTTATTATGTAGGAAAAGTGGGGAAAGTCACCAGATATCGTGCTTGGTGCGCCGATTCTTCTGGGCTTATCCCCAAATTGTCCACAAGAGGTTTACGTGGGTTTATTGGCTTCCTGCCAGCCGCGGGGGTCGTTCAGGAAGGCTTCGACACCTTCAAGTGTCTCTTGATCAAAGGCTTTCTGGGCCTTGGCCTCGGCCAGAACATCCCACCAGGTGCACACGTGGTGCAGTTGCACGCCGTGGTCGCCCAGCGTTTTCTCAGTCTCGGGGAAGATGCCGTAGTAGAAAATCACCGCCGTATGGCCGCAGGTCGCGCCGGTATCGCGGATCGCATCCACGAAGGACAGTTTCGATCCGCCGTCCGTGGTTAGGTCTTCGACCAGCAGAACGCGCTCGCCCTCGCTCATCGCGCCTTCGATGCGGGCGTTGCGGCCGTACCCTTTCGGTTTCTTGCGTACATAGGTCATCGGCAGGGCCATACGTTCCGCCACCATCGCTGCAAAGGGGATGCCTGCGGTCTCACCGCCTGCAATGTTGTCGAACGCCTCAAACCCGGCGTTGCGCATCACGGTGACGGTCAGAAAGTCCATCAGGGTCGAACGGATGCGCGGGTATGAGATCAGCTTGCGGCAGTCGATATAGGTCGGGCTGGGCAGACCTGAGGCCAGCGTGAACGGTTCGCGCGCGTTAAAGTGGACGGCCTTGATCTCCAGCAGCATGCGCGCGGTCAGGCGGGCGATTTCGGTGCTATCGGGGAATGAGCTGGGGATCATGACGGGACCTCTGGACTGAAATGACGTTGCGGGCTGATAGCCCGTCGGGGCGACCAGAGTCGAGAGGGTTGCGCGCAAAAGAAAAGCGGACCCGCAAAGGTCCGCTTTGTGCCCTTGCGGGCCGAGCATGCCAAGGTGGGCTTAGCTGCTCATGTCATAGGCCCGTTCGCCGTGTACCGACAGATCAAGGCCATTTGTTTCGGTCTCGGCATCTACGCGAAGCGGGGTGATGAGCGCAACCAGTTTGATCAACACAAATGTGACAACTGCCGTAAAGACACCCACGATCACCAGACCGCCCAGCTGCGCGGTCCAGGCCCCAAGGCCGAAGACGGCGATCATAATGGTGCCAAAGATGCCACCCACGCCGTGTACGGCGAAAACGTCGAGCGTGTCGTCGATGTTCAGCATGTTGCGGACCACGTTGACGGCCTCTTGGCACAGCACACCTGCGACGGCCCCGACAATCAGCGCCTGAACCGGATCGACATAGCCCGAGGCCGGGGTGATCGAAGCCAGACCGGCAATGGTACCGGTGACCAGACCCACCATCGAGGCTTTGCCGTATTTGATCCGCTCCCACAGCGCCCATGTCAGCGACGCGGTCGCGGCCGAGATATGCGTGACGGTCATCGCCATCGCGGCACCGCCATCAGCGGCCAGTTGCGATCCGCCGTTAAAGCCGAACCAGCCAACCCACAGCATCGCAGCGCCGATCATGACATAGCCGGGATTGTGCGGCGGGGTGGTGCGGTTGCGGCGCGGTCCCAGCACCACGGCGATGATCAGCGCAGCCAGACCTGCGGTTTCGTGGACCACAATGCCACCTGCGAAGTCGCGCACGCCGATCTCGCCCAGAATGCCGCCATCGGTCAGCATGCCGCCACCCCAGATCCAATGCACAACCGGAGCATAGCACAGCAGCATCCACAGGCCCGAGAAGGTGAGGACAAAGCCAAAACCCACACGCTCGACGTAAGCGCCCACAATCAGCGCCGGGGTGATGATGGCAAAGGTCATCTGGAAGGCGAAAAAGAGAACCTCGGGCAGGGTGCCAGACAGGCTGTCTGCGTCGACCCCGTTCAGAAAGGCTTTGCCCAAGCCGCCCCACAGTCCCGATCCGCCGTCGCCAAAGGCGATGGAATAGCCAGCGACCAGCCACAGGATGCTCATCAGACAGGCGATCGAAAAGCAGTGCATGAAGACGCTCAGCACGTTGCGGGCGCGCACGAGGCCACCATAGAACAGGGCGAGGCCCGGCAATGTCATGAACAGGACCAGGGCGGTTGCCACTATGATCCAGGCTGTATCGGCTCCATTCATCGGCCGGTCTCCTCTTTAACTTGCGTGGCGGGGTTACAAGCGGATCAGAGGCGGGGAAAAAAGAGGCAACAGCCCAAGTCAGCGCCTGTTTTAAGGGCTTTTTGTGAATTGGCGATTAAATGAGCGGCAAAGTTCAGGATTTGCTTAAAAGATGGGCGAAAAGAAAAGTGTTAAGCATTTGTCTTCGAAACCAGATGCCGACCGGGCGCTTTGCTCTGTTCGGCGATCACCCTCCTGCGGTGCCATTTTTGCCAGTCCCACACTGCAAGTCATTGCTTGTTTTCGCAGAATGCGGGTTTTAGGCTGAAGCAGGGCCAAAGGAGGAGCCGGAATGGGAGTGGAATTGTCAGGACCGCGTATCCAGAATCTGGGCGGGGTCACTGAAGGACCAAGCGCCATTCACGGAACCGGCTTGTTTGCAACGTCGGACATCGTTGCGGGAACTGTTCTGGGCCATCTGGACGGGCAGGTGGTTGATTACGACCGCAATCCAGATGTGCGCAGGCTGGAATGGAACGGCATCGGTGGCAGTCTGGTGCTGTGTCGTCCCTTTGCGACGCAATATGCGCTGATTAACCATTCTTTTACCCCTAATCTTTCAATACTTCGATCTGACTGGGCCATCGTTGCGCGGCAGGATATCCCGGCAGGCGCAGAGCTTACGCTGGACTACCTCGAACACGGTGTGCCACAGGATTATCTGAATTCTGCGCACGGAACCTATTTGCGAACCTCCTGAGATAACATGTTTACCCACCACCTTATCCATCCGGTTCATCTGGAGACCGAAACGCGCATCCAGCTGTCCTCGGCCGTTCGTGAGATTTTGCCCCTTCGGCCGGTGCTGCGCGGACTTTCCGCGCATGAGATTTCCGAAACGCGGCTGGATGCGAACCATACCGATGCGCTGCATGCGTTTTCGGGGGCTGCGTTCTCAAAAAGCCTGACGGATTTGCGGCGAAATGCCTGCCTGGAATGGGACTTGACCGACCTGGTGTCGCAGCCTGAAACCGGGTGCAGCACGTGGTATTACAAGCTGTTGCTGATGGTGTCGGGGGATATGTGTCTGGTCTACGGGGCCAGTTTTGCTGATCTGGCGGACGTCCCCCAGAACCCGCGCCCCTCATATTTGCAGCAGGTGCTGCCCAAGGCCCGCGCCACTGTCGACGCCCTGATTGATCTGCTAAAGCCCCGTGTGGGGTCGGTGGTCGAGGCCGATCTGGACACGCCCATTCACGTTGTACTGGGGGGGGAAGACTCAGCGGCATTTCACGCCCGCTTGTCGAGTTTGTTCGAGGCCGAAGGACTGGTGCTGTCCGATTGCGTCATGTCCTCGGCCGATACCGGCGAATGGACGATCTATGGCGGGTGGAGTTACTCGGCCATTATCCGCAAGGATTTCATGGAAGAGTTCTATTTCGTCGCGCTGATGTTCCGCCTGCAACTGGATTGGTTGAAAGCGCGTCGCATTCGGAACAAGATCGTCAATACAGCCGATGGTCGGGCTGAAACCTATCAGGGCAAGCAGATTGGTGCGTTGAATACTGCGTTGAACGAGTTGATTTTCTTTCTGCAAGTCGCGCGTCAAAGGCGGGCTGACTACCGGGCCAATCTCAAGCCGTGGCTGGCGCGCTGCTACGATTCAACCAACGAACGCTGGCATGTCGAGGATAACTTCGACAGTCTTTACCAAGCAGCCTGTGATTTTCGTGACTATGTTGGCTTCATCAGCGATGAGAAGTCGAAACTGCAGCTCGAAATTCAGTCTAAGCTGCTGTATTTCATCGCAGGTCTCGATACGCTGGCCATTTCCTCATTTGCGATGACATTGCTGTCGTTCCGGCGTGGCGACAGCCCGGTTCTACCCAATTGGATACATCAATACGGCCCCAAACTTCTGTTGTTGATTGTGGCGGCAAATGTTGGGCTGCTGCTGGTGATTTTCGTGCTGGGATTTGTGCGCAAACGCTAGGGTCTGGTCAGGCCCTGCATCAACAGCGCCAGCGCATGGTCGCGGGCGGCAAGGCGCACTTTGTCTCGCCCCAATGCTCCGAATTCGATTGTTTCGGTCTGAACCGCGCCGCCCGCTGCGGCCAGTCCGAAACAAACCCGCCCTTCGGGTTTGAATTCAGACCCGCCGGGCCCCGCGATACCAGTGACCGAAACCGCAAGCTGTGCGTTTGAACGGGTCAGGGCCCCTTGGGCCATTTCACCTGCGACCTGTTCCGAGACCGCGCCATGCGCCTCTAGCGTCTCGGGCAGAACGCCAAGCATCTGCTGTTTGGCCAGATTGGTGTAGGTGACAAAACCACGCTCGACCACGGCTGAGCTGCCGGGAACATCAGTCAGCGCGGCGGCCACCATGCCGCCCGTACAGCTTTCGGCGGTGGCGATCATCACATCCTGCGCCTTGGCGCGATCGAGTAGCTCGGCGACGGTCACAGGCCCAGTACCCCATGCGCGATCCCTGCCAGAATCAGCACTCCGATCCCGGCCAGAATGCCCGCGATGACGTCATCCAGCATAACCCCCATCGCATCATTGCGCCGGTCTGCCCAGCCAACCGGACCGGGTTTGGTGATGTCGAACAGCCGAAACAGCAGGAACCCGGCCACCCAGCCGGGCCAAAGCGCGGTAATGTCGATCCCATGCGCCCAGGACGGGTAGGAAATCGCCCAGAGCGCAATGAACTGCCCCGCAACTTCATCAATGACGATTTCAGAGGGATCGTGGTCGTCCTGCCCTTCGGTCATGACACGGGTTGCCCACAGCCCGCCAAAGAACACCGCGACCGTGGCCAGCGCCAGCAGGGGAAACCCTCCGATCGTATGCAAGACCCACACAAGGGGAAGGGCCGCCAGCGACCCCCATGTGCCCGGCGCGGGGCGCAGGTTTCCCACCCCGCAGACTGTGCCAATCAGGCGGGCGGCGTTCATTTGGGCGGCTGAGGCCATGAGCGTACTCTCCGGTCGTGTCAGGGCAATGTTTAGGGGGCGGTGAATGCAGAGGCAATCGCCCAAGGTAATCTGCCTAAAAATTAAGCATGTGATGATTTTGCGGGCTTGAAGGGCGCCGTTTTGTTGTTCATATGCGCCCAATTCGATATCAAAGTCGCAACTGCCCAAGGATTAAGCACGTTGACTCTTCACCTTGCCGACAAAGACCTGAACCCGCCGGTTCTGCTGGCCCCGATGGCTGGTATCACGGATCGGCCTTTTCGCGATCTCGTAATGCGGTTCGGCGCGGGCATGGTCGTCAGCGAGATGGTGGCCAGCCAGGAGATGGTACAGGCCAAACCCGGCGTCCGCGAACGGGCCGAGCTGTCGGCGGATGTGGAAAACACTGCCGTCCAACTGGCCGGGCGCGAGGCGCATTGGATGGCCGAGGCCGCGCGACAGGTGGCAGATCGGGGCGCGCGGGTGATCGACATCAACATGGGCTGCCCGGCTAAAAAAGTGACCAACGGCTATTCCGGCTCGGCCCTGTTGAAGACACCGGATCATGCGCTTACGCTGATCGAGGCCGTGGTCGCCGCCGTTGATGTGCCGGTGACCCTGAAGACGCGGTTGGGATGGGATGACACCCTGCTGAACGCGCCCGACGTGGCGCGGCGTGCGCAAGATGCGGGGATTTGTATGGTGACGATCCACGGGCGCACGCGGTGCCAGTTCTACAAGGGTCACGCCGACTGGAACGCGATCCGGGCGGTGAAAGAGGCGGTGTCGATCCCGGTTATCGCCAATGGCGATATTGTGGACATCCCAACAGCGCGGCAAGCTCTGGATCAATCCGGTGCGGATGGCGTCATGGTTGGACGCGGTGCACAAGGAAAGCCGTGGGTTTTGGCTCAGATCTGTCACGCGCTTTACGGAACGCGGGCCCCCGATATTCCCACCGGAGAGGACCTGATCGACATGGTCCGCGCGCATTATCAGGCGATGTTGGCGTTTTATGGGGCTGATCTGGGCCTGCGCGTAGCCCGCAAGCATCTGGGCTGGTACATGGACGAAGCTGGAACGCCTGCAACGCTGCGGCGCGCTGTACTTACCGCGCGCGACAGCGATGAGGTTCTGCGCCTGTTGGGCGACGCGCTGAGCGCAGATGCAGAGGTGGCCGCATGAACTCGGATCAAAGCATCTGGAACTCGCTGCCGGTTCCGGCCTTCATCATTGACCCCGAAGATCGCATTTCAGACGTCAATTCCGCCGGTGAGGGCTTTCTGAACGCCTCACGTAAGGCGGTAATCGGGCATCCGGTCTGGGATCAAATTGCCGTCGACGCCCCGTTGGAAGAAGCGTTTGAGCGCGCGCGCAGTCAGGGCACGCCCTTGTTTGTCAACGACGTCGACGCAGGGTCGGGCAATCGCGCGCCGCTGCAATGCGCATTGCAGATCGCGCCCTTGGTCGGGCATCCGGGGTCGATGATCATGATCATCTCACCCCGAGAACTGGCCGGGCGCATGACGCGGGGCAATACGGTTAAATCGGCGGCGCAATCGGCCATCGGCATGGCCGAGATGCTGGCCCATGAGATCAAAAACCCCTTGGCCGGGATCACCGGTGCGGCCCAGCTGCTGAGCATGAATATCCCGCAGCAAGACCTTGAACTGACGGATCTTATTGTGGCTGAAAGCCGCCGTATCGTAAAGCTGCTGGAGCAGGTTGAGCAGTTCGGAAACCTGTCCGAGCCCGACTTCAAACCGGTCAATATCCACGACGTTCTGGACCGCGCACGGCGGTCGGCGCTGCTGGGGTTCGGCGCACATATGACGATCATCGAGGATTACGACCCCTCGCTGCCGCTGGCTTTCGGAGACCCTGACCAGTTCCTGCAAGTGATCCTGAACCTGCTGAAGAACGCCTCGGAAGCGGCTGATCCCAATACCGGCACGATCCGGCTGCGGACCTATTTCGAACATTCTTTCCGCCTGCGGCGCAGCGACGGCTCTGGTCACTCGCTGCCGCTTCAGATCGAGATCATCGATGATGGCCCGGGGCTACCCGAGAAAATTCGCGGCGACATCTTTGACCCCTTCGTATCGGGCAAGGAAAATGGCACCGGTCTGGGGCTGGCGCTGGTGAGCAAGATCATCTCGGACCACGACGGCTGGATTTCGGCGGATTCGGTTCCGGGCCGCACGGTGTTTCGCATTTCGCTGCGGCGGGCACCCAAGGACGCATCATAAATGGCCGCTAAGAGCAAGATATAAGGAGAGCACCCGATGGATGGCACAGTATTGGTCGCAGATGACGACCGCACGATCCGCACCGTTCTGACCCAGGCGCTGACACGGGCCGGGTGCAAGGTGCACGCGACCTCATCCCTGACCACGCTGATGCGGTGGGTTGGCGAAGGTAAGGGCGATGTGGTGATCTCGGACGTGGTGATGCCGGACGGAAACGGGCTTGAGATGTTGCCCAAGATCGCCCAGGACCGTCCCGGTTTGCCGGTCATTGTGATCTCGGCCCAGAACACGATCATGACCGCGATTCAGGCGGCTGAGGCGGATGCCTATGACTACCTGCCCAAGCCCTTTGACCTGCCGGATTTGATGAAACGCACGGCCCGTGCGCTGGAACAGAAACAGCGCGTGCAGACCGAGCCGGCCGAGACTCAGGATGAGCGCCCCGAAGAGCTGCCTCTGGTCGGGCGCACGCCACTGATGCAGGCGCTGTATCGTCTGGTGGCGCGGGTGATGAATACTGACCTGTCAGTCATGGTGTCTGGTGAAAGTGGGACTGGTAAGTCCCTGATCGCGCGGGCTATTCACGACTTCTCAGATCGTCGGACATTGCCTTTTGTCACCGCAACCGCAGCCGATCTGCGGGATTTGGAGGGGCCCGCACGGGTCATGGCGCGGGTGCGCGGTGGGACGCTTCTGATCGATGAGATCGCCGATATCGATGATGAGCTGCAGGCCCGCATCGTCCGGATGATGGACACGCCGGGCGATCATGTTCCACGGTTCATGGCCACCAGCCAATCTGATCTGACGGACGCAATGGAAAGCGGTCAAGTGCGTCAGGACTTGTATTACCGTCTTTGCGGGGCGACCATCCATGTCCCGGCACTGCGGGAACGGGTCGATGACATTACCCTGCTGGCCGATCATTTCCTCGCCCGCGAAGAGCGTGAACACGGTGCCAAGCGCTGGCTTAGCCCCGACGCGGTCGAGCTGGTGCGGCGCTATTCCTGGCCGGGCAACGTGCGGCAGCTGGAAAATGCAATCCGCCGCCTGAGCCTGACCAGCCGCGCCGATGAAATCTCGAAAGCCGAGGTTGAGGTGGTTCTGGGCAGCCAGCCCGAGGCCGAGCCGGTTCTGGGCGATGGTGAGCGTGAAAAGCTCTCTGCCTCGGTCGCACGTCATTTGCGCCGCTATTTCGATCTACATGGCAATCTTTTGCCGCCCCCGGGCCTATATCAGCGCATTCTGCGCGAGGTTGAGGCCCCCCTGATCGAACAGGCGCTGGACGCAACTGGCGGAAATCAGGCGAAATGTGCCGATTTGCTGGGGATCAACAGAAATACGCTGCGAAAAAAGATTACAGACCTCGATATTCAGGTGACACGTCGTCGCAAACTGATGTAATATCGCCACACAAACCGTGGCATCCGGGCATAGCCCGGCCAAAGACCACGACATATGGCGGTACGTCGCGAAAGCGACACATCAGAATGAGGGCAGACGGTGGTAACCCGGGCACAGAGCGGGCCGCTTCCAGCGATTAATCGGTGGCGGAAATCCCGAAAACTGCGCAATTTCGGCACCTTGGGGCTGGTTCTTTTAGGGCCTGCGCTGGCGTTGGCCACCTATCTTGTCATTGGTCCATTTGATCTGGGGGCGGCTGCCCCGACATTACGCCTGATCCTTCTGGCCGACCTTGTCTATGTGCTGGTCGTCGCGGCGCTGGTTCTGGGGCAGGTGGGCAGCCTGATCGCGGCGCGTCGGGCCAAATCCGCTGGGTCGCGGCTACACCTGCGTCTGATCGGCGCTTTTACGCTGCTGGCGCTGGTTCCCACTGTGACGGTTGCGATTTTTGCCGGCCTGACAGTGAATATCGGGCTTGAGGGGTGGTTCTCAGACCGGGTGCGTCAGGTGGTCGGGTCATCCCTGACTGCGGCCGAAGCTTATGAGCTGGAACACCGGCAGGGGCTGACGCAGGACGCAATCGTTCTGGCACGGTTCCTGAACAACGCCCGCGCGCGGGATTACTACATCTCAGACGCTGAACTGCGCGAGGTTCTGGCGCAGGGCCAGTCGCAAATCCAACGCGGCCTGCGCGAGGCGTATGTGATTGATGGAACAGGGGAAATCAAATCACGCGGCGATCGGTCCTATCTGTTCAACTATGAGGCCCCGACGCCCGAGCAGATGATCGAAGCCACCGATAATGACCTGCTGATCATCGCCGATTGGGAGAACAGCGAGTTTCGCGCGCTGGTGCCGTTGCGAGCCTATTTGGACCGCTATCTTTACATCAGCCGGGATGTGGATGGCGAATTGCTGACGCTGCTGGACGACACCAAGGAAACGGCGCAGTTCTATCAACAGCTCGAAAGCGAACGGGGACGGGTACTGTTTGAATTCGGCCTGCTGTATCTTGGCTTTGCGGTCATCCTGATCCTTGCGGCGATGTCACTGGGGATGTGGTTCGCCGAACGCCTGTCGCGCCCTGTGGGGCGGTTGACGACGGCGGCCCAGCGGGTCGGCGCAGGGGATCTGAGCGTTCAGGTGATCGAAGAGGCCAGCGACGACGAAATCGCCATGTTAGGTCGATATTTCAACCAGATGACGCGGCAACTTAAAGGGCAGCGCGACACGCTGCTTGAGAATACCCACCAGATTGAACGTCGCCGCCGCCTGTTCGATTCGGTTCTCAGTTCGGTCACGTCGGGCGTTGTCGGGGTTGACCCGGACGGATGCGTGACCTTCGTGAACCGCTCGGCCGAGCGGTTGCTGGACTGGTCGCGCGGCGAAGAGCATCTGGCGATTGGTATCGCCGTTCCCGAGTTTTTGCCCCTGTTCGAAAACCTGAAAGACAGCGGCCAGGAGGCGGTTCAGGAAGAGATCAAGGTGACCCGCAAAGGGCAGTTGGAGAACTTGCTGGTCCGCATGGCGACCCGGCGCGGCGAGGATGGTGGGCTTGAGGGCTATGTGGTGGCCTTTGACGACGTGACCGATCTGGTCAGCGCACAGCGAATGGCCGCCTGGGGTGATGTTGCGCGGCGCATCGCGCATGAGATCAAAAACCCTCTGACGCCGATTGGGCTGAGTGCGGAGCGGATCAAACGCAAATTCTCACGCAAGCTGGATGAAACGGACAGTCAAACGCTGGATTCAATGACCGATGTGATTGTCCGGCAAACGGCAGACCTGAGACGGATCGTCGATGAATTCTCGAAATTCGCGCGGATGCCCGAACCCGAGCGCAGCGAAGAAAACATCGTTGATCTGGTGCGTGAGGCGGTCTTGCTGCAGCAGACCGGTCAGCCGGATGTACAGATCGATGCGGATCTGCCCGAAGACCCGATACTGACGGATGTGGATGCCACGATGCTGAATCAGGCGCTGACGAACCTGATCAAGAACGCAGGTGAAGCCATTGGAACGCTAAAGGAAAGTGGCGCACCAGAGAACCTGAAGCCACAAATCAAAGTGGCAGTGACCAGTGATGATGCGGGTGCGATCATTACCATTGCTGATAACGGCATTGGCCTGCCCGAAGACCGGGCGCGCCTGTTTGAGCCGTATGTGACCACACGGGACGAGGGCACCGGTCTGGGCCTGCCCATCGTCAAGAAAATCATCGAAGAACATGGCGGCGCGCTGACACTGGAAGATGCGCCGGTATTTGACGGACAGGACCATTTTGGCGCGATGGCCGTAATCCGTCTGCCCGGGGGCAATTTCCCCCAACCCTCAGCGCCCCAAAAGCAGGCAATTAAAACAAACAAACTGAAAGCAGGCCAAAGATGAGTGACATTCTAATCGTAGATGACGAACGCGATATTCGCGAGCTGGTGTCCGACATTCTGGAGGACGAAGGCTATTCAACCCGGCTGGCCGGCAACTCGGATGAGTGCATGGCCCAGATCAATTCCGAACCGCCGGGTCTGCTGATTCTGGACATCTGGCTAAAGGACAGCCGCATGGACGGGATCGACATCCTAAAGGCGGTCAAGCGCGACAACCCGGATGTGCCGGTGGTCATTATTTCCGGCCATGGCAATATTGAGATCGCGGTGGCTGCGATCAAACAGGGGGCTTATGACTTTATCGAAAAGCCCTTTAACATTGATCAGTTGATGGTGGTGATCCGCCGCGCGATGGAAACCTCGCGCCTGCGCCGCGAGAATGCGTCTCTGAAACGCAAAGAGGTCACCAGCTCGGACATGATCGGGAAATCCGCAGCGTTCCGCGCGATGCAAGGCCAGCTGGACAAGGTGACGAAATCCAATGGCCGCGTGATGCTGAGCGGCCCTGCGGGCTCGGGCAAGGAAATCGCGGCGCGGTATATCCACGCTCATTCCAACCGCGCCAATGCACCGTTTGTGACAGTAAACTGTGCGGGCATTGAACCGGAACGCGTCGAGGAGGTGCTGTTCGGGCGTGAATCCTCGGAACGGGGGATCGAATCCGGTCTGTTGGAAGAGGCCCATGGCGGCGTGGTCTATTTCGACGAAGTCGCCGATATGCCGCTGGGCACCCAGTCCAAAATCCTGCGCGTTCTGGTCGATCAGCAATTCCAGCGTGTTGGCGGCACGGACAAGGTGCGCGTTGATCTGCGGGTGATCTCGTCGACCAACCGCGACCTTGAGGATGAAATCGCCGCTGATCGCTTTCGCGAAGAGCTGTACCACCGCCTGAACGTGGTGCCGATTGCCGTTCCGTCGCTGGAAGAGCGTCGCGAGGATATTCCGGTTCTGGCCCAGCATTTCATCGAGATGTGCAATGAATCGCAGGGTCTTGCCATGCGCGAGATCTCGGAAGAGGCGGTGGCGCTGTTGCAGACCATGACCTGGCCGGGGAATGTGCGTCAACTCAAGAACCTGATCGAACGGGTGCTGATCCTGGGCGAAAGCACGGGCCCGATTGAGGCACGCGAACTACCCAGCGAAGAGGAAAAGACGGACGACTCGGGCCGTGTGGTTCTGTCAGGTGCTTTGGCGACGCTGCCGCTGCGCGAAGCGCGCGAGGCGTTCGAGCGGGAATACCTGCTGACCCAGATCAACCGGTTTGGCGGCAATATCAGCCGCACCGCCAGCTTTGTGGGAATGGAGCGCAGCGCGCTACACCGCAAGCTGAAATCGCTGGGGGTTGTGACCTCGAACAAATCCGGTGCGCGGGTGGCGCAACTGGACGAACCGGAACCGGCGGAATAATCCGCCGGGCCTTTACCCAGCCTGACCGGGGTTGATGATCTGGAACGTCCCGTCGTCGAATTTCACATAGCAGGACTGAGTGCTCAGCGGCGGCAATGTCGTCGTTGGCGCAGGCGCGGCCTGTGACTTTGCGCTTTGGCGGCAGGGCGGCAGGCTGATCGGACGATAGCCTTTTTGCGCCATGCACTGTGCCTCGACATCACTGCGCAACCCCTGGTTCACATCGACCGTATAAACCTGACCGGGCTGCCACCATCCGGGGGTGCGATAGCAATTGCCATGGCTGTTGCAATAGGTGCGGCCGGGCCAATAGGTGGGTGGGCTTTGCCGCACTTGCGTGGCCACCGGCACATCATTGGCCGCCTGGACCCGGCATTGTGTGGTCTCGGTCTGTGCGCGTGACACGCTTTCGCCTTCGCGGTAATACATCGACAACGGGCCGCTGCACGCGGCAAGCACGGCCATTGGGATCAGCAGGCGAAGCATTGTTTTCATGGGCTTATCTTGCCTCAGCTTTGGCGGGATGACAATTCAATTGACCGCTTTGGGGGCATCTGTCATTCAAAGAATTCAGGCAGAAGGGCCAGGAACATGAAGGTCATCATTTGCGGCGCCGGTCAGGTCGGCTGGCAGATTGCGCGGCACCTTTCGGGCGAGTTGAACGACGTAACCGTGGTGGATAACAACCCCGATCTGGTGCGTCGCGCGACCGAGACGCTGGATGTTCAGGGCCTTGCTGGGTTTGCCAGCTATCCTGATGTCTTGGACCGGGCCGGGGCCCGCGATGCTGATATGATCATTGCAGCGACCCATTCGGACGAGGTGAACATGGTCACCTGTCAGATGGCGCATTCGGTGTTCTCGATTCAGCGCAAGATCGCACGCCTGCGGTCGAAATCCTACCTGCAGGCCATCCACTCGGATCTGTTCCGGCGCGACCACCTGCCCATAGACGTGGTGATCAGCCCCGAGCGCGAGGTGGCCGCCGCCGCCATGCGCCGCCTGTCCGCACCTGCCGCCTTTGATACCGAGATGTTCATGGATGGCAAAGCGCAGTTGCTGGGCATTCGCATCGACGAAGATTGCCCCATCGTGAACACGCCCTTGCGGCAATTGACGGACCTGTTTTCGACGCTGAGTTCCATCGTGGTGGGGGTCCGGCGCGAGGGCAGCCTGTTTGCCCCTGAATCCGAGGATCAGCTGTTTGTAGGCGATGAATGCTATGTCTTTACCAATGTCAAAGACGTGGACCGCACGATGGAGGTCTTTGGCAAGGCGCAAAAGAAACAGGACCGAGTGGTCATTGTCGGTGGCGGCAATGTCGGGCTTGAGGTCGCGCGGTCGCTGGAGGAACGCGAAAGCCGGGTGCGCGCCAAGATTATCGAACGCGACCGCAGTTGCGCCGAGGTTGCCGCCGAAGCGCTGGAGCGGACGATTGTTCTGAACGGCGACGGTCTGGATGCGGCACTGCTGCGCGAGGCGGGGATTGAACGCGCGGACGCGATGCTGGCGGTGACAGATGATGACCGCTCGAACATGCTGGCGGCGGTGCGCGCCAAGGCCGAAGGATGCGCGCTGGCCATCGCGTTGATCAACGATCCCAGCATGGTGGCGCTGATGGGGCCTTTGGGCATCGACGCCTATATCAACCCGCGGGCCACCACCGTAAGCTCGATCCTGCGCCATATCCGCCATGGCCGGGTGCGTCAGGTCTATTCCATCGGCGATGCCGAGGCCGAGGTGATCGAGGCCGAGGTTCTGTCGACCTCTCCGATGGCCGGGCAAAAGTTGCGCGACATAGATTTCCCCGAAGGTGTTCTGGTGGGCGCTGTCCGCAAAGGGGATGAGCTGCTGCGCCCGACCGGCGGCCTGCGGATCGAGGAAAAAGACGTGGTGGCCATCTTTGCCATGGCCAAGGACGTTCCCGAGGTCGAACGGTTGATGCAGGTCTCGATCGACTTCTTTTGATGATACGGGTGGGCACACAAAAGATCTCGGTTGTGCGGCGCTTGCCGCTGTTTCTGCTGATCTGGTGTGTTGCCGCGCTGTCGATGTGGATACCCGCTGGTTATGCGTTGGTACTCGACAATCACGATACCTCGCGGTCGTTTTTCTACTCTGGTCTGCTGGGGCTGTTCGTGATGTCGACCATTGCGCTGGCCTCGTCAAACCGCAGACCACGGCGCGGGACGTTGGGGCAATTGGCGGTTTTGCTGGGCTGTTTTACCGTGCTGCCCCTGTTTCTGGCTATTCCTCTGCATGATGCTTTGGGGAACACAACGTTTCTGAACGCTTATTTCGACATGGTCAGCGCCCTGACGACGACCGGCGCCGATATCTTTCCTGATCCGGACCGGTTGACCGCTCCGCTGCATTTGTGGCGCGCGCTGGTGGGATGGATGGGGGGATTGCTGATGTGGATCGCGGCTGCGGCGATCCTGGCTCCGCTGTCTCTGGGCGGGTTCGAGGTGACCGCGCGCGGCCAGCCTGGCCGCCCTGTTTCGGGCGTGGCGCAGAGCGAAAAGGTGGACCCGCGCGGGCGTCTGATCCGGGTGACCCAAACACTGACGCCGGTTTATGTTGGACTGACCGGCGTGGTCTGGCTTTTGCTGATGATCGCGGGCGAGCAGGGCCTGACTGCCATCTGCCACGCCATGTCGACCATGGCCACATCCGGCATTTCCCCGGTCGGAGGGCTGGAAGGCGCGCAAGCCGGCATCACAGGTGAGGCGATCCTGTTTCTGTTCCTGTTCTTTGCCTTGTCCCGACTGACCTTTTCCACCGATACCGCAATGGCCGGGTATGCGCGGCTGGACCGCGACCCCGAGTTCCGCATCGGCATCATGATTGTTCTGGCCGTTGCGGCGCTGTTGTTTTTCAGGGTCTGGGCGGGCGTCAACGAGGTCGGCGCGACGCTGCAACCTGTTGAGGCGCTTAAGGTTCTTTGGGGCATGACCTTCACGGCCCTGTCCTTTCTGACGACTGCCGGATTCGAAAGCGCCAACTGGAATGATGCGCAACAGCTATCGGGGTTGGGGACACCGGGGTTGATCCTGATGGGGCTGGCCTTGATCGGGGGCGGCGTCGCCACCACGGCGGGGGGCGTCAAGCTGTTGCGGGTTTTCGCCCTGTACCTGAACGGCGCGCGCGAGATTGACCGCCTGATCTATCCGTCGTCAATCAGCGGAGCAGGCGGTGGGAACCGCCGTATCCAAAGCGACGGTGCTTTCATCGCGTGGATCTTTTTCATGATGTTTGCGATGACTCTGGCCGTGTTCAATCTGCTGTTGTCGATGATGGGATCAAGCTTTGAACAGGCGATGGTCCTGAGTGTCGCCGCCCTGAGCACCACCGGCCCGCTGATCGAGCTGGCGACAGATATTCCCATTCGGATCGTCGACCTTCCGGGCGGGGCCAAGCTGACGCTGTGCGCCGCAATGGTGATCGGGCGGTTGGAAACACTGGCGATCATTGCGCTGATTACGCCAAGCCTCTGGCGAGACTAAGATTCAACAGTCTTGAATTGACTGATTTTTGATCTGGAAACTCGGTTAATCTCTCTCCATACTCGGCCAGAGGGAGCGCGTTGGTCCGCAGCGCGTAGCAAGAACAATGGCGAGATTATAAAAATATGGCTTCGGACAGACAGAATCTGCAGGACGCGTTCCTGAACAATGTGCGCAAGGCAAAGGTCCCGGTCACAATTTTCCTGATCAACGGCGTGAAATTGCAAGGTGTCATCACCTGGTTCGACAATTTCTGCGTGTTGCTGCGCCGCGACGGACAGTCGCAGCTTGTCTACAAGCATGCGATTTCCACCATCATGCCGTCGCAGCCGATCAGCCTGTATGAGGGCGAAGACGCCTCTTGATGGAACATGACAGGACGCGCACCCGGGCCTGGGTGCTGCATCCGGAAATCAAATCAGATGAACAGCGCCGTGTCCCCGAACCGGCGCTGGCCGAGGCGGTGGCACTGGCCGCCGCTTTGCCCGATCTGGATGTGATCGGGTCCGAGATCGTACGCCTGCAACGCGCGCAGCCCGGTCTGCTGTTTGGCAGCGGCAAGATCGAGGAACTGGCCGAACGCCTGCATGACAGTGAAATCGAATTGGTTCTGATCGACGGGCCGGTGACTCCGGTCCAGCAGCGAAACCTTGAAAAAGCGTGGAAGGTCAAAATCCTCGACCGGACGGGTCTGATCCTTGAGATTTTCAGTGACCGTGCCCGCACCCGCGAAGGTGTGCTACAGGTTGAGATGGCCGCGCTCAGCTATCAGCGCACACGGCTGGTGCGCGCCTGGACCCACCTGGAGCGTCAGCGGGGCGGCTTGGGTTTTGTCGGTGGTCCGGGTGAAACGCAGATCGAGGCTGACCGCCGCGCCATCGACGATCAACTGGTGCGTCTGCGCCGACAGTTGCAGAAGGTCATCAAGACCCGCACCCTGCATCGTGCCGCCCGCGCCAAGGTGCCGTACCCGATTGTTGCGTTGGTGGGCTATACCAACGCGGGCAAATCGACGCTGTTCAACCGCCTGACCGGGGCCGAGGTGATGGCCAAGGACATGCTGTTCGCCACGCTTGACCCGACCATGCGTCGGGTCGAACTGCCCGACGGCCCCGAGGTGATCCTGTCGGACACGGTGGGCTTTATCTCGAACCTGCCGACCGAACTGGTCGCGGCCTTCCGCGCCACGCTTGAGGAGGTTCTGGGTGCCGATATCGTCGTGCATGTGCGGGACATCAGCCACGAAGAAACCGACGCACAGGCGCAGGATGTCGAGGCGATTTTGACCTCGCTGGGTGTCGATGATGAACGTCCCAGGCTTGAGGTTTGGAACAAGATCGACCTGTTGAACGATGACGAACGCGAAGCCGCGTTCAAACGCGCAGACCGTGATCCGTCGATCTTTGCCATCTCGGCCGTGACGGGCGAGGGGGTTGAGCCTCTGCTGGCGGAAATCGCAACCCAGCTGCAGGGCGCACGGCATCAAGAGGTGCTGTCGCTTGGATTCGCTGACGGCGACAAGCGTGCGTGGCTGTTCCGTCAGGACGTGGTGCGATCCGAGGAACAGACCGATGACGGGTTCACGATCACTGTGCTCTGGACCGACAAGCAGGCGGCTCAGTTCAAGGCGCTTTGACTGCTATTTCCCGTCGATCTGGCGCTGATAATCCTCGGCATCAAACCAGCCGAGTGAGGTCTGCACCTTGTGATCTTCGGTCAGATCCCATTCCTCCCAGCCGCGGGTCACCACGTGGTTGCCTGTCTGGGCATGGTGCCCTTCCAGTGTCCAAACAAAAATGGCGTGGTTTCCGGCCCATCGCAGCATGTCGCAGCGAACCTCAAGGTCGGGGAAATCGGCGTAAAAGCTGCGCGCCATTTCGGCCACGGCGGCGCGGCCTATGATTGGCTCGCCCCGATTGATGGTGATCTGTCCGTCTGGCGCATAAAAGCTGGCCACGGCGTCAGGGTCGCCCGAGCTCCAGGCGATTGCGTAATCGCGTGCAAGATTGTTCAATTTATCCCGAAGACTGGCCATCAATACCCCCACACTCAAATAACCTGATCAGACCGAGGGTACGGCAAAACGCCCGCTTTCGTCCACGCAGAGGCGAAAAAAGGGGCAAGGTCTTGCCGATACAGGCGAAATCAGCGCGGGATCAGGTTTGTCACACCAACAGCGGCTGCGCGGGCAAGGTCCAGATCAAGGGACATGGGGATGTATTCGCCCCGCCGCCACAGCTGTGCCTGATCGTCATAATAGCGCGACAGAAAGTGCCCCGATTGCCCGGTGGCCGTGATAAAGACCGAGCTGTCGGGGTCGGCAAAATCATAAACCCCGCGATAGCCTGCGCCATGCACATTCAGGAACGGGTTCTTGCCTTCGCCCGACGTACGCCCGCGCAGCAGCGTATTGTCGCCGCCGCTGGTGGATTGACGGATGTTGACGAAAAACCTCAGCACCGGAACTTCACCCAGAACCGGATGGTCATGGGTGGCCTGATGCGCGTCGCCCCAGCGCAGGGATTGCAGTGCGGTGCCGTAATTCTCGGCGATCCAGATCAGCGCGTCATCCAACGCCAGCCGCGCCATGTCGGTGCAGGTCTCGACCGGGGCGCTTTGGCGGACGTCGCACCAGACCGAGGCCCCGTCAATGTCGCGATAGACCCGTTCGATGAACAGCGGCTCCACATGTTTGTATTCCGCGGCCAAGGGGCCCAAATCGTCCGAGATCAAACGGATCTGCAAGGCCCGCAGCCAGGCGGCATAGATCAGCGGCTCGGGTAGGTGTTCGTTCATCTCGCCATTCCACTCGGCCAGCAGGGACAGGGCGATCTGGCGTTGACGTTCGGGGGTGCCTTCGGGGGCTGAGGCTCCGGTAAACCAGAGATCGGCGCCGATCAGTGGCAGCAGGGAACGAGCGGTAAAGCTGACGGTATCCAGCTGCGCCTCGATAAAGCTGTCGCGGGTGTGGACCTCACGTGATTGCATCAGGCGTTCCCAACGGTGCACACGTTGGGTATCGCCCCATTCATAGGACACATGTTCGGGAAAGGGGCGGTCGATGATCTTGTTGTTGGTGTTGCCCAGAATGCCGCCCACGGGGGCCACGAATTCGGGGTTGTCGGCATAGGGCAGGCGGCCCTGCCATAGGTTCTCGGCCAGCCAGCCGGGGGTCGGGATACGGCCCCGGCTTTGGTTGCGCAGGTCGCGTTTGGGCATCGCGCCGATCAGCTTCAGGCCGATTGTATCCTTATCGACCAGCGACAGGTTCTGCGAGGGTGAGATGAAGCGCTCTCCGGCGGCGATTCCTTCGCGCACAGTGTCTGCATTCATCAGCGCCATCGACGCGCTCATCGACGTGTCGCGCGGGCTGAGTGCTGTCCAAGAAAGAGACGCTATATGCCCCTGCGGTGTGATCGTTTCCAGATCGTAATGGCTGCCGGGCAGAACGGGGCCGTTTTCCGTCCAGCGCAGGGTCAGGGTAATGGGGGCCTCGTCCTTGATCTCGATGATCGAGGGGCGGGTGCGGAAGGTCTTGTAGCCCTCGGGCGTCAGGTATTCTTCGGGGTTATCGGGGTTCAGCTGTTCGATATGGACGTCCTGATCGTCCAGGTAGGACGAGGTCAGGCCCCAGCCCAACCGGTCACTGCGTCCAGCCATCACGGCGGGAATGCCGGGGATGGTTGCCCCAATCACGCCGCCCTTGGCCAGTTCCAGCCGGGCCAGATACCACACGCCGGGTGCGGTAAAGCCCAGATGGGGATCGTTGGCCAGCAACGTACCGCCACTGGCTGACCGCGTGGGCGCAGCGGTCCAGGCGTTCGATGCCCCGGCCAGTCCGCGTTTCGGGAAGGGCGACAGCGGGTTGTCGGGCATGGGCGTTCCGCGGGCATATTGCGGCAGGCCGGGAAACAGCGCGGCATATTCGGGTAGGGCGGCGATACCGGCCCCCGGAACATCGGGCAGAATATCTGCCAGCCGCGCCGGATCGTTCAGCATCAAAGAGGTGCGGGCGCGCAGAACCTCATCCTGCAGGTGGCCCGAGAGTTGCAGGCCCATCAGCTTGATCACGGCAATGCTGTCGCCGGGTTGCCACGGCGAAACGGGGGCGCTGAACAGGAACATCTCGGGCGCGCCGCGTCCCAATGCGGCCTCGTTAATCTCATCCAGCCGTGCGTTGACGCCGGCCGCATAGGCACGCAGCGCCGCCTTGGTATAGTCGTCCTGCGCATCCAGCGACCGGTGGGCCAGCCCATACAGGTCCAACCGGCGCAGCAATTTGTCGATATGGACCGTGCGTTTGCCGAAAACCTCGGACAGGCGGCCTTGGGCGGTGCGGCGCATGACGGTCATCTGCCACAAACGGTCCTGCGCATGGGCGTAGCCCAGGCCAAAAAACACGTCCGGGTCATTTTCGGCCAGAATATGCGGCACGTTGGCGGTATCGCGGATGATCTCGACCGGGGTGCTCAGACCGTCGACTTTGACCGTTTGATCATAGTCTGGCAGCGACTGGTTGGCGAGGAAATACACCAGGGCCACAGCGGCCAGTGCAAGCAGGATCAGGCCCGTTGAAATACGCACTAGCCAGCGAAACACGAATCCCATCTGCGGCCCACAATCCTGATCTGTTCTCGGTTGCGGCAAGACTAGTGGATGGCCGGTCTGACCGAAAGAGGAACAGCCCCAGAATATTCACGTTTCCAGAGCCATAAACGAAATACCCCGCCATGGCTGGTGCCGGTGGCGGGGCGTATCAGTAACCTGAATGCGGGGTTGGATCAGGGGATGATCCGCGTGTACTTGGTACCATCGACGGTCGCGCCGAATTTCAGACCGGCCTGACCAAAGACCGCCGCCAGGACCGGAGAGCGCAAGGTTGTCGTGTCGGTCGACAAGGATTCACCTGTTGCGTCGACCACGTAACCAATATCGGCCCCGGCGGTCCATCCGCTGGAGCGGCGGAAATCGTTCAACGCATCCTGGGTCATGAAGAACAGAACATGGGCATATTGCTGTGCCCCGATTTGCAACCCGGCAGTGCCGGAAATTGCGGAATAATAGTCAACCGTTGCGCCCTGAATGCGCAATGCGCCCTGTCCGTAGGCGCCTCCGAAAAAGATCAAACCGGCGTCGGTGATCAGGGGCATGACCAACATGCCATTGGCTTTGTTTGCGATCTCAACCGTGTTGGGATAGCGCGCGTACATTTCTGTTAGCGTGGCGTCGACGCGGGCGTCGATCGTGGCGGCATTGGAATTGCCGACACCATTGCCGCAAGCTGCGGTCACTGTCAGACCGGCCATGCCAAAGGCAAAGCCACGACGGCTTAGTCGGGGTGCGTTGGAACTGCTCATGTTTTTTTGTCTCTGTATAACTGCCTGATTTGTCGGGTGATCCCGATCTTGTGTGCAAGAATACGCCGATTGCGGCTGTGTGTCACGGGAAAGCTGCGCGACCGCAGATCACAATCGGCGAAAACTCGCGACAATTGCTGGCATTAGCCCTGAAGGATGCGCGCGACCTGAGGGGCGAAATAGGTCAGGATGCCATCGCAGCCCGCGCGTTTGAACGCCAACAGGCTTTCCAGCATCACCTTTTCCCCGTCGATCCAGCCATTCTGGGCTGCGGCCTGAATCATCGCGTATTCGCCCGACACCTGATAGGCATAGGTCGGCGCGCCAAACGCGTCTTTCACGCGGCGGCAAATGTCTAGGTAAGGCATGCCGGGTTTGATCATCACCATGTCGGCGCCCTCGGTCAGGTCCCGTTCGATCAACCGCAGCGCCTCGTCCGAATTGCCCGGATCCATCTGATAGGTCTTTTTGTCACCGGTCAGTGCTCCGGACGCGCCGACGGCATCGCGAAACGGGCCATAAAAGGCGCTGGCATATTTCGCGGCATAGCTAAGGATCATCACGTTGTGATGCCCGCCCGCCTCAAGCGCCCGGCGCATTTGCCCGATCCGGCCATCCATCATGTCCGACGGCCCGATTATATCGGCCCCGGCCTCGGCCTGTGCGAGGGTCATTTTGACCAGCGCGTCGATCGTCTGGTCATTCACAATTTCGCCATCGACCACATAGCCGTCATGGCCATTGATGTTGTAAGGGTCCAGAGCGACATCGGTCATCACAGCGATATCCGGCGCTGCTGCCTTGATCGCGCGGATGGCGCGGTTGGACAGATTGTCAGGGTTCCACGCCTCGGCGCAGTCCTCGGTCTTCAGGCTGTCATCGGTATAGGGAAAGATGCAAATCGCCGGAATGCCCAACGATTGCGCCTCAACCGCGGCCTTTGCGATCAGATCGACCGACCGGCGCATGACACCGGGCATCGAGGGCACGGGCTCTTCTATGCCTTCGCCGTCGCGCACAAACACCGGCCAGATCAGATCATCCGTGGTCAGAGTGTTTTCCCGCACAAGGCCGCGAATGGCCTGCGATTTGCGGGCCCTGCGAAAGCGGGTCAGGGGATAGGGGGCGATGGTGGGTTTCATGTCGCGCTCTCCTTGAATATTCCCGCATTGGGTGGCATGAATTCCGGGTGGTCTCAAGGGTTAGGATGAACGTGCCTTTGCGAAAAGGCCCATCGGGACAGGGAACAAAGGGCTAACGCTTGGACTTATACTCTTCGCTTTTCGAAATCATCGATATGCGCAGCTTTTCGAATCTGTGGTACTGGATCGTGCTGGCGGTGCTGTGGTCTTCGGTCAGTCACTGGGCCATGGGCGTGCCCTATGACCTGCTGGTACGCGCCCGCCGGATCGGAGGGCAGACGGAACAGGATTTGCTGGATATCGTGCGCATCAACGGCAATCGTATCCTGTTTATCGTGGAAAAGTCCGGGCTAATCCTGCTGGCGCTGTGCTGTTTTGCCTTTACCGGTCTGGCGACGCTTGGGTTTTACTACGGGGTCGAATTTGCACAGGCGGTGTTTTTGCTGCTTTTCCCCATGAGTTTCGTGACATTCGTCAATATAAGGGCCGCACATAAGTTACGGCGCAGCGATGGCACATTGGAATTTGCGGGCAAGGTGCTGACCCGTTGCCGGATTTACACGCAGATTATCGGTATGATCGCGATTTTGATCACGTCGCTTTGGGGCATGTACCAGAATTTCTCGATTGGGGTTCTGGGGTAGGACATTCGGAAAGGCTGGGACATGAAGGCTCCGAACCACGTTACTGTTGGCGGCGCCCCCGAGGGGTTTGACGCACAGCTTGTTCTGAACGAGGTCGCACGTTCGGGCGGGCCCGTGTGCCATGTCGCGCGCGATGACAAGCGGCTGGAGGCGATGCGCGCCGCGCTGGCCTTTTTTGCCCCCGATATGCCGGTGTTCGTTTTCCCCGGCTGGGATTGTCTGCCCTATGACCGCGTGTCGCCCAATGCCGATATTGCGGCTGCGCGGGTGGCGACTTTGGCGGCGCTGGTGCATCAGATGCCGGACCGGTTTGTGCTGCTGACATCGCTGAACGCCGCAACGCAGCGGGTGCCCGCGCGCGATGTCCTGCGCGAGGCCGCCTTTACCGCCCGCGTCGATCATCGTGTGGATGAGACCGCGCTGCGCAATTTCCTGGTACGTATGGGGTTCACCCAAAGCCCCACCGTGATGGAGCCGGGCGACTATGCCATTCGCGGTGGCATCATCGACATCTTCCCGCCGGGCGAATCCGGCCCCGTGCGGCTGGACCTGTTCGGAGATGTTCTGGACGGCGCGCGCCGGTTTGATCCGGTGTCGCAGCGCACGACGGAAAAGCTGGACATCGTCGAACTGGCCCCGGTGTCCGAGGTCATTCTGGACGATGCCGCCATCACCCGGTTCCGCCAGAACTATCGCATCGAGTTTGGCGCGGCGGGCACCGATGATCCCTTGTACGAGGCGGTCAGTGCGGGCCGCAAACATCAGGGGATCGAACACTGGCTGCCGTTTTTCCACGAAAAGCTGGAAACACTGTTCGACTATTTGCCGGACGCAACGATCACCGTGGACGATCAGGTCACACCTGCGCGGCTGGCACGGTGGGACACGATTGCCGACCAATACGAAACCCGGCGTCTGGCGCTGGAAAACCGATCCCGCATGGATACGGTCTATAAACCAACGCCGCCCGAATTGCTGTATCTGGACGATGCCGCGTGGGAGGCGGCAGTTGGCGCCCGCAGGGTGCTGCAATTCAGCCCTCTGCCACAGGCCAGCGGACCCGGTGTGATCGACGCGGGCGGTCGGATCGGGCGCAACTTTGCGCCGGAGCGGCAACAGGAAAGCATCAGCCTGTTTGGTGCTCTGGCCGCGCATATCACCGACAAGATGGCGAAAGGCCCGGTGCTGATCGCGTCGTATTCCGAAGGCGCACGCGAACGTCTGACCGGGTTGATCGAAGACGAAGGTCTGGCCGAAGCGATCCCCGTCACTGACGGCACCCGTGTCGGTAAACGGGGTCTGCATCTGGCCGTCTGGGCGCTGGAGCACGGGTTCGAAACCCCCGATCTAACGGTCATCGCCGAACAGGACGTGCTGGGCGACCGCCTGATCCGCCAGCCCAAGAAGCGCCGCAAGGCCGAGAACTTCCTGACCGAAACCCAGTCGCTGTCCCCCGGTGATCTTGTGGTGCATGTGGATCACGGTATCGGGCGCTACATGGGGATGGAGGTCGTCACTGCCGCCGGTGCAGCCCATGAATGCCTGCTGCTGGAATATGCGGAACAATCCAAGCTTTACCTGCCGGTCGAAAACATCGAACTGCTGTCCAAGTATGGCCACGACGAAGGTCTGCTGGACCGTCTGGGTGGCGGCGCATGGCAGGCCAAGAAGGCCAAGCTGAAAGAGCGCATCCGCGAAATGGCGGACAAGCTGATCCGTATCGCCGCTGAACGCGCGCTGCGGAAAGCTCCGGTCATGGACCCACCGCCCCACGCGTGGGAGGAGTTCAGCGCGCGCTTCCCCTATCAGGAAACCGACGATCAGTTGCGGGCGATTTCCGAGGTCATGGAGGACATGCATTCCGGCGCGCCGATGGATCGCCTGATCTGTGGCGATGTGGGCTTTGGCAAGACCGAAGTCGCCATGCGCGCGGCCTTTGTCGCGGCGATGTCCGGCGTGCAGGTGGCGGTGATTGCACCCACAACGTTGCTGGCCCGTCAACATGCTGCCAGTTTCAAGGACCGGTTCCGGGGCTTCCCGCTGGAGGTGCGGCAATTATCGCGCTTTGTCTCGGCCAAAGAGGCGCAGCAAACCCGTGACGGGCTGGCGCGCGGCACGGTGGACATCGTGATCGGCACCCATGCGCTGCTGGCCAAAGGGATACGGTTCAACAATCTGGGACTTCTGATCATCGACGAGGAACAGCATTTCGGCGTGGGTCACAAGGAACGGCTGAAGCAACTGCGCAGCGACATTCATGTTCTGACCCTGACCGCCACACCGATCCCGCGCACGCTGCAATTGTCGCTGACCGGGGTGCGCGACCTGTCGATCATTGGCACGCCGCCCATCGACCGTCTGGCGATCCGCACCTATGTCAGCGAATTCGACGCCGTGACGATCCGCGAGGCGCTGCTGCGCGAACACTATCGCGGGGGGCAGAGTTTCTACGTGGTCCCGCGCATCTCGGACCTGCCCGAGGTCGAGGAATTCCTGAAAGAGCAACTGCCGGAACTGACCTATATGGTGGCGCATGGGCAAATGGCGGCAGGTGAACTCGACGACCGCATGAACGCGTTTTACGACGGCAAGTATGACGTGCTGTTGGCGACGACGATTGTGGAAAGTGGTCTGGACATTCCGACCGCAAACACGATGGTGGTGCATCGGGCGGATATGTTCGGTCTTGCGCAGCTTTACCAAATTCGCGGCCGGGTGGGGCGGTCAAAGACCCGCGCTTACGCATACCTGACCACCAAGCCGCGCAAGAAGCTGACCGCCACGGCCGAAAAACGCCTGCGCGTTCTGGGCTCGCTGGACACGTTGGGGGCCGGGTTCACTTTGGCTTCGCAAGATCTGGACATTCGCGGCGCGGGCAATCTGCTGGGCGAGGAACAGTCGGGCCAAATGCGCGACGTTGGCTATGAGCTCTACCAATCGATGCTGGAAGAGGCGATTGCCAAGATCAAAGCGGGTGAGATGGAGGGACTGTCGGATGCCGATGACCAATGGGCCCCGCAGATCAATCTGGGTGTGCCGGTTCTGATCCCCGAGGATTACGTGCCCGATCTGGATGTACGTCTGGGCCTTTACCGCCGCCTGTCGTCACTGTCGACCAAAGTCGAATTGGAAGGCTTTGCCGCCGAACTGATCGACCGCTTTGGCTCTCTGCCAAAAGAGGTCAACACCCTGATGCTCGTCGTGCGGATCAAGGCCATGTGCAAACGCGCAGGCATTGCCAAGCTGGACGGAGGGCCAAAGGGCGCGACGATCCAGTTCCACAATGACAAGTTCGCGTCACCTCAGGGGTTGGTTGAGTTCATTCAGAACCAGCGCGGATTGGCCAAGGTCAAGGACAACAAGATCGTTGTGCGCCGTGACTGGAAGAAAGACAGCGACAAGATCAAGGGCGCCTTTGCGATTGCCCGCGATCTGGCTGAGAAGGTCATCGCCCAGACCAAAAAAGCCAAGGCAGGATGAGGAAGTAGGAGGGGGCTCTGCCCCCGCCGCGCGTGCCGCGCGACTCCCCCGGGATATTTGTGGACAGATGAAGAAGCGGATCCCAGCTTCATCTGGCTTTAAATATCCCCGCCGGAGGCATCGCGCGTTAGCGCGATTTAGGCGCGCATCGCGGCCTGAGCGCAAAAGCACGAGGCGGACACGGCGCGATCCGCGCGGGCAAGGGCCAGATCGAGGCGCTGTTTGATCTGTATGATCTCAACCCCTTCGCCGCGTGCTTTCAGGCAGTCGTGCAGACCCTTGAGACTCCAGACATTGTCCGGGTGGATTGAGGCGCGGCTAAGTGTGCCGCTCAGCCCTAAATCCTCGCGGTAAACCGCTTCGGCCTCGGACAGGTGCCCCTGTTCAAACAGCAGCGCCCCCAGCGCGTGGCGGGTGGGCTGCATCCAGCCCCAGGGCTCATCATAAGGCAGGGTGTCGTCCAGTTCGACCGAGCGGCGCAGATGGGCGAAGGCGATCTCATAATTGCCTTTGCGGTATTCGATCTCGCCCCGCAGCATTTCCCGCGCGATTTCCAACAGATCAACCACGCGGTTGTTGTGGAGCAAGCGGGTCTCAGGCACGCAGGCTTTGGCGGACAGGAACAGCTGTTCTCCGGCCTCGGCCTCAGCAACCTGTCCGGTGGCCGCGTGGGCGATGGCGCGGGCATAGTGGGTTGTGGCCGTCAATGTGCGGTAGAGCACGGGGTCGGACGGCAGGTCGAGCGCTTTGGCCTCTTCCCAGCGGCCAAAGCGGATCAGGATATGAGGGCCCATCGACATGTAGGATTCAAAGTAATCCGCCATGGGCGGGCTTTCGATGCGCAGCATATCCTCGGGCGTGGTGTCCCATAGCCCCTGATTGGCGCGAAGGGCGGGTTCGATCTGGCCCAGAAACAGCGCGCCATAGATGACGAAGTGGTAATCGTGCTGACGGTAGCCGGTGTAGATGTTGAACGCCCCTTCGCGTTCGTAGTATTTCAGGTCAGCCTCGATGGCCTTTTCGTTCCAATGCACGACATTGTGGTAATGCCCGCACAGCACGTCGATATGGGTGGGCATGTGCACCAGATGGCCTGCATCCGGCACCAGCGTGCGCAGCACATCCCCGGCCTTGAGTGCTTTTTCCGGCGTTGGCGACATTTCCATCAGATGCACATAGAGGTGCAGCAAACCGGGATGAGACATGGCGGCGGGGTCGCTGGCCATTGCGTCCTCGAGCGCTTTTTGCGCCTCAAGCGTGGCGGCACCCTTCGCGGGCTGACCGGTTTTCAGGTCCCACATCTGCCAGGGGGTCAGGTTCAGCAGTGCCTCGACATAGATGGTGCGCAGGTCCAGATGATCGGGCTGCGTGGCAAAGGCGGTGCGCATAGCGTCGGCAAAGTCGTGATCCCAGCTGTGCATGTCCGGGATCGGGTCACGTTGTGGATAGCGGGCGGGCAGGGCGCGGATCAGGGCTTGTTCGACCGGGTTCGCAGTATCGACCAGCGCAAGCGCCTGTTGGGTGGCGTCATAGGCTTGGGCCAGCGCCTTTTGCTGACCACGCGCGTCGCGCAAATCCCATGGCAGATTATAGTTGGGCCCCGCCGCATAGGCGATGCCCCAATAGGCTATGGCGCAGGTCGGATCATGTTCAGCGGCCTTTTGGAAACAGACGACGGCCTCATCATGGTTATAGCCGTAGGTCCAGATAAGGCCCCGATCAAACCAAAGTTGCGCTTTGGGTACAGAGGTGCTGACGGGACAGGAATATGTCCCCAGATCGTAATACTCGCTCATCTGAACCCTCCCGCTTTTGCGGTCAGGTTAGCGGGATTCGCGTGGTCTGCACAGGTCAGGCGGGCAGCCTGTTTTCGATCCGGCCCATATGCAGCATCAGCCCGAAACCCACGACGCTCATGGTCAGAATGCCCGCGATCAGCGGGATCAGAGAGCCATCGAACAGCAGCCCGATCGGGGCCGCAATCGCCGCTGCCAGAACGGTCGAAAACGCTCCGATGACCGACGCGGCCATGCCGGCGATATGACCCATTGGCTCCATCGCGATGGCGTTCAGGTTGCCCATGGTCATGCCAGCCATGAAGAAGATCGAGGTTTGCCAAAAGACGAACAGGCCAAAAGACAGGTTGGGCGACAGAGGTATGGCGTTCAGCGTTGCCACGCCCAGAGTGACCGCGATCTGCGCGCCAAGCGCCCATGTCACCAGGCGGCGCATACCGATGCGGACCACAAGGGCTGCGTTCAGCAGGCTGGCCGATCCTGCAATCAAGGCCACGAGGCCGAACCAGAAGGGAAAACTGTCGGCGCTGTCGTGAATGACGTCATAGACCGGCTGCACCATGGTCAGCGTGGTAAACAGCATGCCCAGACACAGCGTCTGAACGAAAATCGACAGGCGTACTGTGGGATGCGAGAACATCTCGCGCGCGGCAGAGGCCATAAGGGGCAGGCGCAGGGGACGGCGGTTTTCAGGCTTCAGCGATTCCGGCAGGCGCAGATGCATCCAGGCAACTGTAATCAGTGAAAACAGCATGAACGAGACAAAGATGCCGCGCCAGCCCACAAGGGCGATCAGGCCTGCACCCAGCATGGGGGCCACGGCGGGCACCAGCGTAAAGATCATCATCGCGATTGAGACGATGCGCGCCATTTCCCGGCCCGAATACAAATCGCGAATGATCGCCATGGCGACCACGCGGGGCGCGGCACAGCCGATCCCCTGGGCGATCCGCGCGAATAGCAGCACCTCCAACGAAGAACTGGCCCATGCCACTGCAGCGGCTGTAACGTAAACGGCTGACCCCACATAGATCACCGGTTTGCGCCCAAACGTGTCCGACAAGGGACCGACAAAGAAGGTACCGATCCCCATGCCCAGCACGAAGGATGTCAGGATCAACTGCGCCCGGTTGAGGTCATCGGGGCTGAGCTGTGCGCCAATTTCGGGCAGGGCGGGCAGCATCGCGTCGATGGAAAACGCAATCGTCGCAAACATCATTGCGACCAGTGCGATAAATTCACCCTTTGACATGCGATTGGTCATTGCGCCCTCCTGACCTGATCGCGCTATCACGGGAGGTCAGGCGGCGCCAGAGATCAATTTGCACATGGGTCTGTGCTAATTTGCAGGATTAGCCTCAATTTGAGACATGATCTCGCCGATCACTTTCTCCCACATTTCAGGGGGTTGCGCGCCGGGGACCGCATGTTGGTTTGCCACGATGAAGGTGGGCACCGAATTGACACCCATCTGACGGGAATGGGTGTCGCGGCCGCGGATGTCCTCGCGGTCGGCGTCGGATTTCAGCAGTTTTTGCACCACGGCGGCGTCCATACCGACGCTGTCGGCAATGTCGCCCAAAACCTCATGATCGCCAATGTCGCGGGCTTGCACGAAATAGGCATCGAACAGGGCATCCACCACCGCGTCCTGTTTGCCCTCAATCCCAGCCCAGTGGATCAGGCGATGGGCGTCCAGCGTGTTGGGGGTGCGTTTCATACCCTCGAAATCAATGCTAAGCCCGGCGTTTTCGGCATGTTCAACCACCGGAGCATAGGCGCGCACGGCTCCGTCTTTGCCGCCGAATTTCCGTTCAAGATACTCGCGGCGGTCCATGCCTGCATCCGGCATGTCGGGGTTCAGCTGAAACGGGTGCCATTCTATGACAAAAGGATGGTCGGGAATGGCGGCCAGCGCCTTGTCCAGATGGGTTTTGCCGATATAGCACCACGGGCAGATCGGATCGGACATGATGTCAAGCTTGACGGTCTGGGTCATGGTGTGTTCGCCTTGAAATAGGCCGGCAACGCCCGGCGCAGGAGTTTGCCATTCCCGCCGCTTGGCAGTTCAGGCAGATGGACAAAAGCGCGCGGTTGTTTGTAGCGCGCCAGATTTTCCTCGACATAGGTGCGCAAGGCGGCCTCGTCCAGTTTTTCCGGTCCGGTATAGAAGGCGGCTATCACGAATGTGTCTTGTTTGACCTCAACCGCTGCGGCGCCCACCTGGGTGATGCCGGGGTATTTGGACAGGGCGGCCTCAACCTCGACCGGGGACACGCGATAGCCGCCCGCGTTCATCATGTCGTCGCCGCGTCCCAGATAGGTGATCTGTCCATCGACGGCCATGGCGCCCTGATCGCCGGTCAGGAACCAGTCGCCCTGCATGCGAGCCTTGGCCTCATCCGGGGCGTTCAGGTAGGTCAGCATGAGGCCGGGATCGGTGCGGTGAATGGCAATAGTGCCTTCCTGCCCTTGGGGAACCGGGCCGTCCGGGCCCAGGATTGCGACGCGGCGGCCGGGCTGCGGCTGCCCCAGCGACTCGCCCCGTGCCGGATGATCGGGGCTGGACGAGATAAAGGTCGAACATTCGGACATCCCGAACGCCTCATACAATTCACACCCGGTCGCCGCGACCCATTGGGTGTGCAGCGGACGTGAAAGCTTTTCCCCTGCACACAGGCCGTGGCGCAGCGCAGGTAGGTTCAGCGCGTCCGGGGATTTCAGCAGTTTGCGAAACACGCCCGGCGCGGCGGCAAAGATCGTGGCTTTATGCTCATGCAACAGGTCGGGCAGCGCGTCGGGGTCTGTGCCGGGCTCAGGGATCAGTGCAGTGGCGCCGATGGTCCAGGGGTCCATCAACCCTGTGCCCAGCGTATAGGTCCAGTTAAAGGCCCCCGCATGGCACAGCCGGTCGTCGGCGCGCAGCCCGTACCAGCCATCCACCATCATCTGCCGCGCCCAGATCGCCCGGTGCGCGTGGGCTACGGCGCGCGGTTTGCCCGATGTGCCAGATGTATAGACCACATAGGCCAGCCGGTTCGGATCGCCCATCTCGAACGCGGCGGGGGGCAGATCGCGCATGGCGGTCAGGTCGCTGAGGGTGATCTGATTGGGATGCGCCGCGCAGGCGACCGTGGGGTCACGCAGGATCGCGACAGGTTGCAGGTCTGCGATGATCCCTGCGGTTTCTGGTTCGGTCAGTTGTGACGAGGTCGGAACCGGCACGATGCCCACGGCAATTGCGCCGAGATAGGCGATGGGGAAATCGACCGTATTGCCCAGACGCATCAGCGCTATGTCCCCGGGGGTCAAACCGGCGCGCAGCAATCCGGTAGCCGTGCCAAGTATCGCCGCTTTCAGCGCGCGATAGGTCCAGTCATCAGCCCCGTCGGCGCGCAACACCGACAAGGCAACCTTATCGGCCACCTCATCCGCGCGGCGCAGCACATGGGCGGCCAGATTGAAAGGGGCGGGGCAGGCCGGGGGCGGCCCCTGATCAAAAACAGACAGCATGGCAACTGGCTAGCGCGGTGCCTCGCGCGTTGCAAGCCGGGCAAGCTGCGCCTATAGAGTTTCGCATGAGCAAGAATGAACAGCCCTCATTGATCCGCATCGCCCGGGATTCCGGCGACCCGACCGAGCTGGAGCCTCTGGATCTGGGGGCTCGCGTGCGCGAGCTGCGCAAGGCGCGGAACTGGACGCTGGAACAGGCGGCCAGTCAGGCGGGGCTTGCGCGCTCGACCCTCAGCAAGATCGAGAACGGTCAGATGTCGCCCACCTATGACGCGCTGAAAAAGCTGGCGATCGGGTTGGAGATTTCGGTGCCTCAGCTGTTCACGCCGCCGCAGCGCGATCAGGTGATCGGACGCATGGCCGTGACCCGTATGGGCGAAGGGGCCGGGCACCCGACGGCCACCTATGAGCATGAGCTTTTGGCCGAGAACCTGACAAAAAAGCAGATGTTGCCCTATCGCGCCCGCGTGCGCGCGCGGTCAATGGATGAGTTCGACGGCTGGGTCCGCCATGACGGAGAAGAGTTCCTGTATGTGCTGACAGGGGTCGTGCAGCTGTACACCGAGTTTTACGAGCCCGTCGAAATGCGCCGCGGCGACAGCGCCTATTACGATGCCAGCATGGGCCACAACGTGATTTCGACCAGTGACGAGGACGCGACGATCCTGTGGGTCACGTCACTTGCTTAACGTGCGGTCGAATTCTCGGTTCAGACCTTCGGTAAACAGGAAATCCTCAAGCTCTTCATGGGCCTCGTTCACGGTCAGGTGGTGGCGTTCGGCCAGATAGGCCTCGAACCGTTTGCGATCTTTGCCCAAGCGCGGTTTGTCCTGGTCGCGCAGGTTCGGAAAGCGCCGCTTTGCACGCGAGTACATCGAGTCCCAGTCTTGCGTCAGGTCAGTCCAGTTCAACATATGTCAGCTTCCGTCATTTGCGTTGCACGGCTGCTCGGCCCACGTATCAGGGTACGGAGCGGGGCAGAGTCCCCGAGCATGACAAAATGTCGCAGGTGTGCGTGGCTGAGTTCGGTGGGTAAATGGCCCGCCACGCACAACGCGCAACGGGCCTACGGACCTAGGTTGTGAGTGAGTGGAGGCCGGTCCGCAAAACCCATCAATGCAAGTGTGGCTGTCCGGCTATCTAGCGAAATTTTCAGAACTAATCCGAACACCCAACGTTCTAAAATACCGGTAAGCTAGCTTGTTTGGGTATGATCCGTAAAGCCCCTAGTATGGGTTTATTGGGCTTCTGCTGGAAATTGGTTAGGGCACATAATGTTGTGGTTTTGTCCAAAGCCGCCCAAATTGGTGGTATTGTTTCCTGAATGTGCCGAAATCCGCCGACACCCAAGGATGCGCCGCCCCGCTGAGATAACGAACCGGATAGTGCGCAACCTTCGGTGAAATGGGCGCGGGCACAGACGCCCCTGACGCGGGCACGGTGCCCTGCGCGGTTACTCTTGGTGCCACCATATTTGCGGCATGTATTCCGGCCCGTCTCCGTAGATTGGCAAAGTGTCGGGATGCCTAAGCTCTTTGACATGTGCGATGCGACCGACATCGAAATTCCAGATCGGAATGACATATCGTCCGGCGGTCAGAACGCGATCCAGCGCGCGGGTGGCTGCCACGAATTCCTCGTGGTTTTCCGAGGCCAGCATCGCATCGATCAGGCCATCGACCGCGGGTGAGGTCACCCCCATCAGGTTGCGGGTGCCTTGGGTATCCGCGTTCTGGCTGCCCCAGTAGAGGCGCTGTTCATTGCCGGGCGACAGCGACAGGGCGCGCCGGAAAAAGGTCATGTCGAAATCCAACTCGGCGGTGCGTCCGACCAGTTGGGCGCTGTCCACCTGCTCGATGGTGAAACTGATCCCCAGCCGTTCCAGCGCGCGCGCATAGATTTCCATCGCTGTCTGGCTTTCGGTGTCACCCTGTTGCAGCAGGATGCTGAGGGTGAAATCCTGCCCCTGCTGGTTCCGCAACACCCCGTCCTGAATGGTCCAGCCGGCCTGATCCAGCAGATCAATTGCTTTTCGGATATTCGACCGGTTGCGGGCTGAGCCGTCACTGACGGGCAGGGTATACCCCTCAAGAGCGCCGGGGGGCAGATCACCCGCATAGGGTTCTAGCAGTTCAGCGACGCGTCCCGATGCGGGTCCGGGCTGCATGCTCAATTCCGAGCCCGAGAAATACGAGGTGATCCGGGGTTGGGCATTGCCAGTGATCGTGTCGTTGATGAACTCGAAATTGAACGCCAGCAGCAACGCCTCGCGCACGCGCCAGTCATCCAGAGGTGCGGCGCGGGTGTTCATCACAAATCCGGTCATGCCCGAAGGCTTTCCATGCGGGATTTCGGTTTTGACCACATCGCCGCGCTGAATGGCGGGGAAATTGTATTGGTTGTCCCATTTGTCGGCGTTGAACTCGCGCACGGCGCTCAGCTCACCTGCCTTGAACGCCTCAAACAGAACGGTGCCGTCGCCGTAGAATTCGATCCGCATCTCATCAAGGTTCATGGTGCCCCGGCGAAACGGGACATCCGCGCCCCAATAGTCAGGGTTGCGGCGCAGGTTCACATAGCGCCCGGCCTCATAGCTGTCGACGACATAGGGGCCGGTTCCGATGGGAACATCGTGCAGACCTGCATTGGCAAAGTCTTTCCCCTCCCACTGGGCCTTTTGCAGGATCGGGCGCATACCGGCCAGCAGCGCCAGTTCCCGATCCGGTTCGTTGAACGAGATACGGACGGTGCGCGGCCCGGTCTGTTCAATGCTGTCCACCTTGTCCCAAAGCCCGCGATAGCGCAGATGACCTTCGGTGCCCAACGTCTCATACGACCAGATCACATCGTCTACGGTGACCGGGCTGCCATCGGAAAACCGCGCGCCGTCGCGCAGGGTGAATTCCACCCAGGATCGGTCCGGCGCCGTCTCAACTGATTCGGCCAACAACCCGTAAAGCGTGAAAGGTTCGTCCCAGGACCGGCCCATCAGGCTTTCGTGGGTCCAAAATGGCAATTGCCAGGGGGATGCGCCTTTTTGCACAAACGGGTTCAAACTGTTAAAGCCGCCGGTGTTTCCGAAAACGACCCGTCCGCCCTTGGGTGCATCCGGATTGGCATAGGGCAGAGACACAAAATCCGGTGGTAGGGCCGGGTCGCCATACATAGCTATGCCGTGGGCCGATTCTGCGTTAGCGATAGCAGCAGAGAAAAGGCAGGTGATTCCCGCGATCACAGGGCGAACGGGGCGTAGAAAATCGGGGCGCATTTTGGAAACAATCCTGCTCTGGCCTTATTTTGTTGGGATTCATCGTACCGATGATTTTTCTTATTTTCAAACTTTTAGCTTGGATGAATGCAAGGAATTGCTTATAAAGGTTGCACTGCTCGATAGGTTTCTTGCCTGTATGAAACCTGCCTCAATAACTTAACGCCCGCTTCGTGCGGGCGTTTTTTTTGGCAATTTTTCCGCAGGGAAATGTCACCGGTTGTTTCCCCGTTCACTTTGCAGGTGCAGCATGGCACTGTGCTGCCAAAGCGAAATCTGAGGGAGAACTGGCATGAGCCTGTCTGGAAAAACGGCAATCATCACGGGATCGAATTCAGGGATAGGTCTGGGCGTTGCACGCGAATTGGCCAAGGCCGGGGCGGATGTGGTTTTGAACTCATTCACCGACCGGGACGAAGATCATGCGCTGGCGGCCCAGATCGCGAAAGAGACCGGCACCAACGCGCGCTATATCAAGGCGGACATGTCCAAAGGCGATGAATGCCGGGCGCTGATCGAGCAGGCGGGGGCCTGCGATATTCTGGTGAACAATGCGGGCATTCAGCACGTGTCACCGATCGATCAGTTCCCGATCGACAAATGGGACGCGATCATCGCGATCAACATGAATTCGGCCTTTCACACCATGGCTGCGGCTTTGCCGATGATGCGCAAGGCCGGGTGGGGGCGGGTGGTGAACATCGCCTCGGCCCACGGGCTGACGGCGTCGCCTTACAAGGCGGCCTATGTCGCGGCCAAACATGGTGTGGTGGGGATGACCAAGACCGTGGCGCTGGAAACCGCGCAGGAACCGATCACCTGCAACGCCATCTGTCCGGGCTATGTGCTGACCCCACTGGTCGAGGCGCAGATTCCCGACACGATGAAGGAATACGGCATGAGCCGCGAGGACGTGATCAAGAACGTTATGCTTGAGCGGCAACCGTCGAAAGAGTTCGCAACGGTGGAACAATTGGGCGGGACGACGGTCTTTCTATGCTCGGACGCGGCGGCGCAGATCACGGGCACGACGATTTCCGTGGATGGTGGCTGGACGGCGTTGTGATGTTGTGTGGGGGCTTTGCCCTCACGCCCCCGAAGTATTTTGAACAGAAAATGGGGTGGGCGTGGTGAAAAAAATAAATCTGGCTTTGCAGGGTGGTGGCGCGCATGGGGCGTTTACCTGGGGCGTGTTGGATCGGCTGCTGGATGAGGACGATCTTGAGGTTGCAGCCATCACCGGCACCTCGGCCGGGGCGCTGAACGGGGCGGCGTTCAAATCCGGTATGGTGCGCGATGGGCGTGACGGAGCGCGCGCCAATCTGAACGGTCTGTGGGAGAGGATGGGGGCCGTAGGTGACATGCGGCTTGCCAATTGGATGCAGGCCATCGAACCCTCGCAGATTGCACAAGCGATGGAGTATTCCCTGCCGTTCTCGGTCGGGGATACGTGGTCGCGGTTGGTGTCGCCATATGCGTACGGCCCGTTTTACCGCAACCCGCTGGAGACCGTGGTCGATCGGTTCAATTTCGCCGAGATTTGCGCCGATGAAGGCCCCCGTTTGCATGTCTGCGCCACATGCGTGCGCAGTGGCAAGATACGGGTGTTCACCGGGGATGAGATATCGACCGACGCGATCCTGGCGTCGGCCTGCTTGCCTACGCTGTTTCAGGCCGTTGAAATCTATGACCCCAAATCGGGCCGGACCGAGGCGTATTGGGATGGCGGCTATACGGGCAACCCGGCGCTTTATCCATTGTTCGACAGTGACTTGCCGGATGACGTGGTAATCGTAAATATCAACCCGCTGGAACGGGATGAGGTGCCAAAAACGCCGCAGCAGATTCAGAACCGGGTCAATGAAATCAGCTTTAACTCATCCCTGTTTCGCGAGCTGCGCGCGATCAGTTTTGTGCAGCGCCTGCTGGCCGAAGGTAAGCTGAAGGCCGGGGAGATGAGCCGCGTTCTGGTGCATATGATTGCGGATGACGCCTTGATGAACGATCTGTCCGTTGCGACCAAAACGGTGCCCAACCCGGTGATCCTGCACAAGCTGAAAGAGGCCGGTCGCGCGGCGGCGCATCGATTTCTGGCCGATCACAAAGACGATCTGGGGCAGCGCAGCACGGTTGATCTGCCCGAGATGTTCGGCTGATCACTCGGGCGGCTGGGTCGGGTCTTTTTCGTTGGGATAGACAAGGCCCGCCGAAATCACCAGTTTTGCGGCCTCTTCAATGGACATATCCAGAAGGATCACGTCCTCTTCGGGGAAGAACAGCAAAAAGCCCGAAGTCGGGTTTGGCGTGGTGGGGACGAAGATGCTCAGCAGGGCGCCGCCGGTTTCGGCGCGTTCGCTGACTTCGCCCCGCGCGGTGGTAGAGACGAAGCCGATCGCCCAGATGCCCCGGCGCGGGTATTGGATCAGGCAGGCTTTTTCAAAGGATCGCTCGGTCTGTGCAAACACCGTTTCCGAGATTTGCTTGATACCGGAATAGACGGATCGCACCACCGGCATCCGATCCACAACGCTTTCGGCGAAATGGATCAAAGAGCGACCGAGGATGCCCTTTGCGATCCAGCCGACCAGAATGGTGAAGATCAGGAAGATCACCACCCCTACGCCGCGCAGGTTGATGCCGACATATTGCTCGGGTTGGAATTGCTGCGGCACCAGCGGCAGAACCGCGCTGTCGATCCAGCCGACCACGGACCAGATCAGCCAGACGGTCAACCACACAGGCGCAATGACAACGATGCCCGTCAGAAAAGACGCACGCAGCCGGGAAAACAGGCCCGGTCGGCGGTGAGGTTCTTCGTCAAAAGGCGTGTTCATTGCGGTCCTGAGCAGTTTGCGGATTTAGTTAAGCAGTCCCGTGCCTTGGTACAATAGGTTTATGTCATTGCGACAGGGCGCGGGCGATCCGGGCGGCCAATTTTGCGTTATTGCGGACCAGAGCGATGTTTGCGGTCAGCGAACGGCCCTCGGTCTGTTCGTAGATCCGTTGCAACAGATACGGGGTGACGCCTTTGCCCGTGATGCGGTGGGTGTCCGCGTCTGCCTGGGCCGATGCGATGATAGGGGCCAGTTCCTCGGCCGCAATCTGGTCATCCTCGGGGATCGGGTTGGCGATCAGTTGTCCACCGGGCAGGCCAAGGGCGCGGCGGGTGGCGTGGGCCTTGGCGATGGCCTCGGCACTGTCCATGCGCAACGGGGCGGCATAGGGGGATTTGGCCGACCAGAAGGCCGGGAATTCATCCTGACCGTGGGCGATGACAGGCACGCCCAAAGTCTCTAGCACCTCAAGTGTTTTGGCCAGATCGAGGATGGCTTTGGCACCAGCTGCAACCACCGTCACGGGGGTTTGCGCCAGTTCGTGCAGGTCGGCGGAAATGTCAAAGGACGTCTCGGCCCCCTGATGCACGCCGCCAATGCCGCCAGTGGCAAAGACCTGAATTCCAGCATAATGCGCCGCGATCATGGTGGCGGCGACAGTGGTGGCCCCGGTGCCCCCGGTCGAGATGCAGGCCGCCATATCAGCGCGTGAGATTTTGGCGACGCCTTGCGCCTGACCCAGAGCCTGCAGCTGATCAGCCTCAAGCCCCACGTTCAGAACACCATCGATCACCGCAATGGTCGCTGGAACTGCACCGGCGTCGCGGATGTCCTGTTCGACCTGTGCCGCGACCTCGATGTTCTGCGAGTAAGGCATGCCGTGGGTGATGATGGTGCTTTCCAGCGCCACGATGGGGTGGCCTGCATCCTTGGCGGCGCGGACCTCGGCTGAGTATTGAATGTCGATCACAGTGGTGTTTCTCCGGAAACGTAAGTGGCTGCGGCGTGCAGGGCGCGGGTCAGGGCTGCGTCGGGGGCGGCCCCGGCGGCCTCGGACGCGATATGCGCCGCCATGAAAGTGTCGCCTGCACCGGTCACGCGGGTGACCAGAACGGACGGGGGTGTTTGGGTCAGGATTTGATTGGCGCTGCCGATCGTGGCCGAATTGCCGCCATCCGTCACCAGCACCCGCAACGCGCCTCGGTCCAACAGGCCCTTGGCGGCGGATTCGGAATCGGTGAACTCGCGCTGGCAGAGGATGCCGGCCTCTTCTAGGTTCACGTAAAGCGTCGCGCGCGCGCTTTTCAGGAACGGCAAAAGACGTTCGGCCTTACCGGGTGAGGCCGGGGCAACGCGCAGGTCCGCTTTTGCAAAGGCGGGACTTTGCGCGATGTCCTCCAGCAGGCTTTGCGTCAGGTTGCCGTCCAGCGCGATGGGGCCTTCGAACGGCGTATTTTCATACCCCAAAGGCCCGTGCATCAATGGGCGCAAGATCTTGGACCCTGCGGCCTCCAGCGAATGCGCATCAGCAATTGCGGCGATCAGACCATTGGCCCCTTCGACCGCCATATACCGGTCGGTCGGCAGGTCCTGCGAACGGTAGACGTGATCCGTCACCATACCCAACCGGGCGCAGGCGTTGACCAGTTCATCGCCTTCAGGGTCGCGGCCAATGGCGGTCAGCAGAGTGGGGGTCATGCCGAACCGCACCAATGTCATGGCAATGTTCATGGCCACGCCACCGGGCAGGCGGGTGATCCGCCCCGGCACGTCTGATCCCTGCCGCATGGCGCTGGCAGACCGCCCGATCACGTCCCACAGGACCGAGCCGATACACAGGATTTCGCTGTTCTGAGTCATGCCCGTGTCATGCCGCAGCACTGGAAGGGGTGCAAGGGTTAACGCTCACATCGCGTCGGTAAGCGATTTCAGCGCTGCAACCGGGTCGTCCTGCGACCAGATTTCATCCCCAATGCCAAAGAAATCGGTATGAGGGGCGAGGTCGCGGATCAGCTCGGGCGTCAGGCCGCCTTCGGCCACGACCGGCACTTCGATCATCTCGGACCACCATTGAAACAGGTCTTTCCCGGCAATCGTGCCGTCGCCCAAAGCTGACGCGCCAACCGGGCCAAAGGCCACATAATCCGCGCCATTCTCACCAGCGGTCATGCCATCGTGGCTGGAGGCGGCGCAGAAACTGCCAACGATGGCATCCGCACCCAGTTCCTTGCGAGCGGCGCGGACGGAACGCGCGGCATCGTCCAGATGCACCCCGTCCAGCCCCAGTCGTTGCGCCAGCAGGACATGGTTTGAGATCACGATCGCCACATCCCGCGCATGGGCAACCTCGCGGCAGACATCGGCGGCGCGGGCGATGGTGTCTTCGTCACTGCCCGCCAGCGCCAGCCGGATACAGGCAACCTCGGTGCTGTCCAGCACGCGGCCCAACTGCTCGGGGAAGGTGCTGAGCGCGATGGTCGGAGGCGTTATCAGGTAAATCTGCGGCTGCTCGGGGGTGTCCATGGCGTGTCCTTCGGAATTGTTCTTAGGCGCGGTTTAGCGGATTGCGCGGGGGAAGCAAACTTTTAAGCCTCTGGCCGAAGTATTTGGGAACAGAACAAGGGGATCGGCTTGCTCTGACCTGACAGGCCGATTACAGCAGGCGGAACTTTCGGAGACAGCCATGCCCAGCGATACATCCCAGCCGTCCTTTGTGCTTGTGCGCCCGCAGATGGGCGAAAACATCGGTGCCGCCGCGCGCGCGATGTGGAATTTCGGGCTGGACCGGATGCGGATTGTTGCGCCCCGTGACGGCTGGCCCAACCCCAAGGCTGTGGCGATGTCCAGCGGGGCCGGGCGTTTGCTGGATGAGGCGCAGCTGTTCGATGATCTGGCCGGGGCGTTGGCCGACAGCACCTTTGTCTTTGCCACCACGGCGCGGCAGCGGGGGTTGACCAAGCCGGTCTACAGCCCCGAACGCGCCATGCAGATGGCCGCCGAAAAGGTCGCGGCGGGTGAAAAAGTCGCCGTTCTGTTCGGCCCCGAACGCGCAGGGTTGGAAAATGAGGACATTGCCAAGGCCAATGCCATCATCTCGGTGCCGGTGAATCCCGAATATGCCTCGCTCAACCTTGGGCAATGCGTGCTGCTGACGGCGTATGAGTGGATGCGTCAGACCGGCGATGTGGTGCATGAGGCCACCGATCTGGGCAAAGGTGACTGGGCCACAGGGATCGAGGTTGAGAAACTGGTTGAACACTATGAGGACCGGTTGGAAGAGGCAGGCTTTTTCTACCCGCCCGAAAAGGCCGAGGGGATGAAGACCAATCTGCGCAACCTGTGGTCGCGGATGCGGATGACGCGGGCCGATGTGCAGATGCTGCACGGGATCATGCGTCAGATGGTCCGCTGGAAGGACAAGGGCTAAGGCTGGACCTATGTTCCGCTTCACCCTAGCTTGCGACGAAATCCAAGGCACAAGAGGACAGCATGAGCGGTAAGCGCAGCATCTTCGAAGACGTCTCAGACACAGAAAAACAACAGGCAGTTCAGCCCGGTATGATCGACCGTGGCCGTGGTGGCGCGCGAAAGGCGATCCGCGCGTGGCTGATGATCCTGTTTGCGCTGGTCGTGATCATGATCGCCGTGGGTGGGCTGACCCGATTGACGGATAGTGGCTTGTCGATCACCGAATGGCGCCCGATCACCGGGGCCATCCCGCCGATGTCCGAGGCCGACTGGCAATCCGAGTTCGACAAGTACAAGGAAATCGACCAGTGGCGCATCCAGAACCAGTGGATGGAGCTGGATGACTTCAAATTCATCTACTGGTGGGAATGGGGCCACCGCCAGTTGGGCCGCGTGATTGGTCTGGTCTGGGCGCTTGGGTTCTTTGGTTTCCTAGTCGCGCGGAAAATCCCGACGGGATGGACCGGCAAGCTGCTGATCCCCGGTGTTCTGGGCGGGGTTCAGGGCGCTGTCGGCTGGTGGATGGTCGCCTCGGGCGTGACGCAGGGCGAGGGGATGACCGCTGTTGCCAGCTATCGCCTGGCCACTCATCTGGGGCTGGCCTTTGTGATCCTGGGGTTTCTTGCGTGGTACATCTTTGAACTGGGCCGCGAAGAACGCGACCTGTTACAGGCCCGCCGCGCGAAAGAGGCGAAACTCTTCTCGCTATCCACCGGCCTGATGCATTTCGCATTCCTTCAAATCCTGATTGGTGCTTTGGTCGCGGGGATCGACGCGGGGCGGTCCTACACCGACTGGCCCCTGATCGGCGGGCAAGTGTTGCCGCCCGATGCCACGATGCTGGAGCCGATGTGGCGCAATTTCTTCGAAAGCCCCGGTCTGGTGCAGTTCATTCACCGCTGCGCGGGCTATCTGCTGTTGATTTTCGGCGTCATCGTCTGGCGGCGGGGCGGCACCAGCGCGCATCCGCAGACGCGGTTTGCCTTTAACGCAGCCTTTGCGGCGCTGGCACTGCAAGTGGTGATCGGCATCGTAACCGTGGTTTATGCCGCGCCGTGGCAGATCGCGATTGTCCACCAGTTCATGGCCGTAGTCGTCTGGACCCTGATCCTGCGCGCGCGGTTCCTGACCGCTTACCCAATCGCAACCTCAATCCGCGGAGCGTGACATGACCGCCTTTGACGACCTGATGGCTTTTCAACGCGAAACCTCGGCGCTGGGGCAGATCGCCGGGCGGTTGGGCTGGGATCAGGAAACGGTGATGCCGCGCGGGGCCGCCCCGCAACGGGCCGAGGAGATGGCCGCGATCGAAGCTGTTTTGCACGCCCGCCGGTCCGACCCACGTGTGGCCGAATGGCTGGAACACGCCGACCCGCAGGATGAGGTGGGGCAGGCGCAGGTGCGTGAAATCCGTCGGTCGTATGAGCGTACGATCAAAGTGCCGGCCGATCTGGCAAAGGCCATCGCGCGGGTCACATCCGCCGCGCAGGGCACCTGGGCGCAGGCCCGCGCGGATGAGGATGTCTCGGCCTTCCTGCCCGTGCTGCAACAGGTCGTCGCCCTGAAACGTGAAGAGGGCGCGGCGCTGGCCCAGGGCGGTGATGTCTATGACGCCATGGTCGAGGATTATGAGCCTTACACAACCGGCAGCCAGATCGCCGACATCTTTGATCAGATGCGCCCGCGTCTGGTGGCCCTACGCGCAGCCGTTCTGGACCGCCCGGCGCCGCAAGAACTGACCGGCACGTTCGACGAACTGACCCAGATGCGCTTGTCGCAGAAACTGGCGACAACCTTTGGCTATGACCTGAACACGGGGCGGGTGGACAAGGCCGTGCACCCGTTCAGCTCGGGCAGTGGTCTGGACGTGCGCATCACCACCCGCACCAGCGAGACTGATCCCTTCAACTGTTTCTATTCGGCCATTCACGAGGTCGGCCATGCTGCCTACGAACAAGGCATCGATCCGGCCTATGCGCTGACACCGCTGGGCAGTGGGGTGTCGATGGGCGTCCATGAAAGCCAAAGCCGGATTTATGAAAACCAGCTGGGCCGCTCGCGCGCCTTTACCGGTTGGCTGTTCGACCAGATGAAAGACGCGTTTGGGGATTTCGGGATTGCCGATGCAGACGCGTTCTATGCCACGGTCAACGGTGTCCATAACGGCTATATCCGTACCGAGTCGGATGAGGTGCAATACAACCTCCACATCATGCTGCGCTTTGATCTGGAGCGCGCGCTGATGGCCGGAGACTTGCAGGTCGACGATCTTGAGGCCGCGTGGAACGACCGGTTTAAATCGGATTTCGGTTATGCGGTCGATAAGCCGTCGAACGGGTGTTTGCAGGATGTCCACTGGTCGGTGGGGCTGTTTGGTTACTTCCCGACCTATTCGCTGGGCAACGTCTATGCCGGGTGCCTGTATCAGGCGTTGCGCGCTGCGGTGCCGGATCTTGAGACGCAACTGGCGCAGGGCGACACGACAGGCGCAACCACGTGGCTGCGCGAGAACCTGCAACGCCATGGCGGGCTTTACGCACCCCGCGACACAATCACCCGCGCCAGCGGGATGGAGCCCGGACCGGAACCGCTCTTGTCCTATCTTGAGGGTAAATTCGGCGCGCTCTACGAGCTGTGAGACGTCACGTTCCCGTGTCGCGGCATGGGCTTTTCTGCCGCAACCGTTAAAGTGCCCCAAGACACGCGTCGGAGGGGCCTTTGTCAGTCAGTCGGAAACTCAAAACGCGGGCCGCAATGGTTCTGACCAGCAGCGGGTTGCAGACCACGCGGCGAACCCTGCATGAGGTCAGGCGCCGACTGACCGGACAGCCTCATGTGGTTGAGTATTTCCATGATCTCTCAGATCCTTACAGCCTGCTGACGGTGCAGGTTCTGGCAGATTTCAAACATCGCTATAGTATAGAACTTCGAACCTTTCTGATCTCAGGATCGCCGCCCGATATGATGCCCTCACCAGAAGCGTTTCGGCTGAATGCGTTCCACGATGTGGTGCGGGTGGCCAACCGTTTGGGCTATGTGCCTCCCACGGTGCCCACTCCTGATCCCGCGCGCATTGCCACGGCGGAACGCGTTTTGGCTGGCGCGGATGATTTCATTGCCATGGCTCCTGAGGTGACTGAAACCCTCTGGGCTGACGCATCGATCCCGGAGGGGCCAGAGGTCGATCCAGCGACGGTCATAGCATTGGGCGATCAATCTCTTGCGGCGGTCGGCCATTATCAGGGCGGATGTTTTGCCTATGGCGGCGAGACCTATTGGGGGCTGGACCGGCTGCATTATCTGGAAAACCGGTTGCAGGGTCTGGGGCTGGGGCAAAAAGCTGATCCGATCATCCCGCAGATCGCACCGAACCTGACCCCAGCGCCGGGGGCTGAGATCGAGTTCTTTTTCTCTTTCCGCAGCCCGTATTCCTATCTGGCCTTCGACCGGGCCCGTGCCCTGGCCCGAGACTGCCAGGCCAATCTGATCCTTAGGCCGGTGCTGCCGATGCTGATGCGCGGCTTGCCGGTGCCAAAGGCGAAATCGTCCTACATCCTGCGCGATTGCACGCGCGAGGCGCGGCGGCTGGGTATTCCATTCGGTCGCATCTCTGATCCGCTGGGGGCAGGGGTGGAACGTGGTTATGCCCTGCTGGATCATGCCGAGGCGCAGGGGCGGCTGGCTGACTACTGCTCGGCCTTTCTGACGGCTGTGTGGTCGCAGGGGATTGATGCGGCGACGGAGACCGGCTTGGCCCAGATCGCGGAAAAAGCGGGGCTGGATTGGCAAGAGGCCAAGGCGCATGTGCACTCCGACACGTGGCGCAACCGGGTTGAGGCCAACCAAGCCCGCCTGCAAGAGATCGGCCTGTGGGGCGTGCCCAGCTTTCACGTCAACGGGCAGAGCATCTGGGGGCAGGATCGGTTGTGGGCAATTGCGGACCTGCTGCGCGGCAGTTAGCAGGCAAAGAAAAAGGCGCCGAAGCGCCTTTTTGTTCGTTTATTCGGGGGCTTGCCCGTCGTCTTCTTCGTCACCCTGATCGGCGATCCAGGCGACGCTGACGACCTCTTCTCCCTTGCCGGTGTTGAACACCCGCACGCCACCCGCGCTGCGCGACCGGAATGAGATACCATCGACCGGCACCCGGATCGACTGCCCCTTCGATGTCGCCAGCATGATCTGGTCGTCGATCTCAACCGGGAATGAGGCCACAAGCTCACCGCCGCGCATCGCCTTGTCCATGGCCGCGACACCCATGCCACCGCGCCCGCGCACCGGGTAATCGTGGCTGGAGCTCAGCTTGCCCGCGCCGCCCGATGTGATGGTCAGGATCAGGTTCTCGGCCGCCGACATCTCGGCATAGCGTTCCTGCGTGATGGTGCCGGGGGCTGCTTCGTCTTCGTCCGTCTCGCCATCATCGGCGATGCCCGCCACGGCCCGGCGCATCTTGAGGTAGGCGGCACGCTCGTCCGGGTCGGCCTCGAAATGGCGGATCACGGACATGGAAACCACCCGGTCGCCATTCGTCAGCTTGATGCCGCGCACACCGGTGGATTCGCGCGAGTTGAAGACGCGCACATCGGTGGTGCGGAAACGGATCGCACGGCCCGAATTGGTCACCAGCATCACATCTTCGTCTTCCGAACAGATACGCGCGTTCACCAACTCCACATCGTCCGGCAGCTTCATCGCGATCTTGCCGTTGCGGCGCACATTGGTGAAATCCGACAGGCGGTTACGCCGCACATCGCCCGCGCTGGTGGCAAAGACGATTTGCAGGTTCTCCCACTCTTCATCCGGCACATCCACGGGCATGATCGCCGCGATGGAAACCCCGGTCGGGATCGGCAGGATGTTGACGATCGCCTTACCTTTGCCAGTCCGGCTGGACTGCGGCAAACGCCAGGTCTTGAGCTTGTAGACCATGCCTTCGGTGGTGAAGAACAGCAGCTGCGTGTGAGTGTTGGCCACGAAGAGGTTGGTGACGACATCCTCTTCCTTGGTCTGCATCCCCGACAGGCCCTTGCCGCCGCGCTTTTGCGCGCGGAAGTCGGCCAGCGGTGTACGTTTGATGTAGCCGCCCGATGTAACGGTCACGACCATGTCTTCGCGCTCGATCAGGTCCTCGTCTTCCATGTCGCCGGACCAGTCGACGATCTCGGTGCGACGGGGCACGGCAAACTGTTCACGGACTTCGCGCAGCTCATCGCCGATGATCGACATGATGCGTTCGCGCGAGGACAGAATATCCAGATATTCTTTGATCTTGGCCGCCAGTTGCTCCAACTCGTCCGTGACCTCTTTGACGCCCAGTTGGGTCAGGCGCTGCAGACGCAGTTCCAGGATGGCGCGGGCCTGAACCTCGGTCAGGTTATAGGTGCCATCGTCGTTCATCTTGGACAGAGGATCGTCGATCAGGCGCAGATAGCCTTCGATCTCGGCCGCGGGCCAGCGGCGGGTCATCAGTTTTTCGCGCGCCTCGGCGGCGTCGGCGGATGAGCGGATGGTGGCAACCACTTCGTCCACGTTCGACACGGCCACGGCCAGACCACACAGGATGTGGCTGCGTTCCCGCGCTTTGCGCAGGTCATAGGCGGTGCGGCGGGCGACGACATCCTCACGGAAGTCGATGAACGAGGTCAGGAACCGGCGCAGGGTCAGCTGTTCAGGCCGACCACCGTTCAGGGCCAGCATATTGCAGCCAAAAGACGTCTGCATCGGCGAGAAACGGTATAGCTGGTTCAGCACCACCTCGGGCGTTGCATCGCGTTTCAGTTCGACCACGACGCGCACGCCATTGCGGTCGGATTCGTCCTGCACATGCGCCACACCTTCGATGCGTTTTTCACGTACGGCTTCGGCGATCTTTTCGATCATCGAGGCTTTGTTCACCTGATAGGGGATCTCATCCACCACAATCGCATATCGGTCGCGGCGGATTTCCTCGACCCGCGTCTTGGCGCGGATGATGACGCTGCCGCGCCCCTCAAGATAGGCTTTGCGCGCGCCGGATCGGCCCAGCATGACGCCTCCGGTCGGGAAATCAGGTCCGGGGACGTATTCGATCAACTGCTCGGAGGTCAGGTCAGGGTCGTCGATCAATGCCAGCGTGGCGTCAACAACCTCACCCAGGTTATGCGGAGGAATGTTGGTCGCCATACCCACGGCGATACCGCCTGCGCCATTGACCAGCATGTTCGGGAACCGGGCGGGCAGGACGGTCGGCTCTTTGTCTTTGCCGTCATAGTTGTCCTGAAAATCGACCGTCTCTTTTTCGATATCGGCCAGCAGGGAGGCGGCGGGTTTGTCCATCCGCACTTCGGTATAACGCATGGCCGCCGGGTTATCGCCGTCCATCGAGCCAAAGTTGCCCTGACCGTCCAGCAGCGGCAGCGACATTGAGAAATCCTGCGCCATCCGCACCAGCGCGTCGTAGATCGCGCTGTCACCATGCGGGTGGTATTTACCCATCACATCGCCCACCGGACGCGCCGATTTGCGGTACGCCTTGTCATGGGTGTTGCCGGTTTCGTGCATCGCGTAAAGGATGCGCCGGTGCACCGGTTTCAGGCCATCGCGCAGATCGGGGATCGCGCGGGAGACGATGACCGACATGGCATAATCCAGATAGGATGTGCGCATCTCGGATTCGATGGAGACCGTCGGGCCGTCATAGACTGGGCGCTCGGGCGGGGTTTCATCCATGTTTTCTGGGGTTTCTGGCGTATCGCTCACGTAAACTGCCCGTTCTTTGTGCTGGGTCTATATCTTGTGTGTGCACTCTATCAGACCCGGCACATAAGGTGCAAGCAAGCAGCGTATTTCGCGCAAAAAACCCCCGTAACACCAGAGTAACATATTGTTAACCAAGGATTAGGGGGTAGTCGTGTTACCCTGAAGAGACCTTGTAACAAATCTGGAGGTCTGCATGGAGCAAAGCGAAACGGAATTGATGCTTAAGGGATATGGGCTGACGACGGCGGAATTCTTCTATCACATGCCCGACTATATCCATGTTCTGAACACGTTCATCTGGCAGGACTACGATCTGGCGCCAGACCACCCGAAACTTTTTGAGTTTGTCGAGTTCTGGCAGCGCGAGATCGAAGGCCCGCTACATTCGGTTCGGTTTACCCATCGCAAGATGATCGCCCCCGGTGAATGGCGCAACATGGTGGGTGAGCTCCGCGTGAACTGAGCGAATGGAAAAATTTGGATGTGCAGTAAATTAGATACGTAAATTTGTTCTGCGCTTGGGGTAAGGTGCGATCAATCGCATTGACCACAGATGGAATCATTTCATGCCCCGAGGACTTATTTTAGCAACCAGCCTTTTCCTGAGCGGTCCGGCTCTGGCCGAAGGTGTTCTTGATAAGATAAAGAAAGGGGCGGAAAGCACGGCCACTGCCATTGGGCAGGGGGCCGAAGCAGTTGGTGATACGATTGAAAAAGGTGCCAATGTGGTCGATCACACGATCGATTCCACCGCCGATCTGGTCACCAATGAGGCCACCCCCGAAGAGACACGCGCCAAACTTGATCTGATGGCCGATGAAGTCTTGACGCAATTGCTGGCTGAAAACCCCGAAGCGGATGAGCTGTTCGGCATCAGCGCTGGATACGCGGTCTTTGACTCCCGCAAGGTCACGGTGTTTCCGGTTTCTGCCGGGTATGGGCGCGGGGTTGCGGTTTCCAAGGACACCGGGCAGCACACCTATATGAATATGGGCACCGGAGGCGTTGGGGCCGCCGTCGGCATTGGCGGGTTTGAAACCAAGTTCGTGATCCTGTTCCAAGAGCCTGCGGATTTGGACAAGTTCATCACCCATGGTTATGACGCAACCGCTGAATCGGGCGCGATGTATGGTGATGAGCGCAGCGATGAAACGGTGCGTTTTGTGGATGGCCGCTCTTTCTTTGTGCTTGGGAAGAAAGGCTGGCGTGTATCTGCCGGGGCGAACGGTACCAAATACTGGAAATCGCCCGAGCTGAACTAGCAGAGCCTTTCCCGATCCTGGGGCTGACAGGTCCACAGCCGTGCGGTGGACCCTTTCCGGATTCACTAAAAAAACTTGGGAATTGATTGCGCTAACATTAGACATGGTCGCCGGGGCAAGGTAAGGAAAACGCATGGTTTCTCGTGTCATTCCTGTCGACCCTTTCGATCTGGTCATTTTTGGCGCAACCGGCGATCTGGCTCAGCGCAAGATTTTGCCGGCGCTGTTTCGCCGTTTTTGCGCCGGGCAATGGGCGGACGGGGTGCAGATCATCGGGGCGGCGCGATCCGATCACGATGCGGAGGGGTTTCGCGAAATCGTGGCCGAGTCGCTCAGGACGCATGCGGCAAAGCACTGCCGGGATGTCTCGGCGCTGAGGTCGTTTCTGCAATGTATCGACTATGTCTCGCTGGATGGCATCTCGGGTGAGGGCTGGGGGGCTTTGGCCAGCAAACTCAGCCATATCCGTGTGCGGGCCTTCTATTTCTCGGTCGGGCCGGCGCTGTTCGGGCCTTTGGCCGAGCGGATCAAGGCCCATAGCCTGATCACCCCGATGACCCGGATTGTCGTGGAAAAACCCTTTGGTCATGATTTGGAGAGCGCGCAGGCGCTGAACGCGACTCTGGCCGTGCATTTTGCCGAAAACCAGATCTATCGCATCGACCATTATCTGGGCAAAGAAACCGTTCAGAACCTGATGGCCGTCCGCTTTGGCAATATGCTGTTTGAACCGCTGTGGAACAGCCAATACGTCGATCATATCCAGATCACCGTGGCCGAATCCGTCGGCATTGATGGGCGCGAGGACTATTATGATCGCGCCGGTGCGATGCGCGACATGATGCAGAACCATCTGATGCAGCTGCTGTGTCTGATCGCGATGGAACCCCCGGCAAAGTTCGATCCTGATGCCGTGCGGGACGAAAAGCTGAAAGTGATCCGTGCGCTTGACTCGGTTGAGCCCCACCACATCGTGCGCGGCCAGTTTGTGGGCGACGGGCCCGGGTATCGGGATGTGGTGGGCAATCCGCGCTCCACAACCGAAAGCTATGTTGCGCTCAAGGCGCATGTCAGCAATTGGCGGTGGGCAGGCACTCCGTTTTACCTGCGTACCGGCAAGCGGTTGGTGGCGCGGTCCTCGGTCATCAACGTGATGTTCAAGGACGCGCCGCATTCCATCTTTGGCGAAGAGGCGGGGCGCCATGCCAACGTGCTGTCGATCCGTTTGCAACCGAATGAAGGTATCACGTTAAAAGTAACGATCAAAGAGCCGGGGCCGGGTGGGATGCGTCTGGTCGATGTGCCCCTGGACATGAGCTTTGCCGAGGCTTTGGGCCCGGAAAATCAGGACCCGCCCGATGCCTATGAACGTCTGGTGATGGACGTGATCCGGGGCAACCAGACCCTGTTCATGCGCGGGGATGAGGTCGAGGCCGCCTGGGCCTGGACCGACCCGATCATTGCAGGGTGGCAGGCACGTGGCGATGTGCCCAAACCCTATGAAAGTGGCAGCACGGGTCCGGGCGACGCCGAACTGCTGATGAAACGAGACGGTCGCCGCTGGCAGGGGATAAACCCATGAAAATACAAGAATACGCTGACCGCGACATGCTGGCCATCGACGTCGCCAACGTATTGGCCGGAGAGCTTGAGGCTGCCCTGCTGCACCATGATACCGTCTCGTTCGCAGTACCCGGAGGCACCACACCGGGGCCGATTTTTGACGGGCTGTGTGCGGCTGATCTGGAATGGGATCGGGTGCAAGTTCTGCCCACCGACGAACGCTGTGTCCCCGGCGACAGCGACCGCTCGAACGAGGGGCTGATCCGTGCGCGTTTGCTGACCAATCGCGCCTCGGTCGCGCAATACGTCCCGCTTTATCTGCCGGGGAAAGAGCCTGAGGATATTCTGCCCGAACTGGAAAGCCTGATTACACCGATCCGGCCTCTGTCCGTGCTGGTGCTGGGCATGGGCGAAGACATGCACACCGCATCCCTGTTCCCTGGAATGGATGGGTTGGAGGCCGCTTTGGACAGTCACGCGCCCCCATTGGCCGTGGCGCGCACGGATGTGCAGCCCGAACCGCGCATCACCCTGACCGCGCCGGTGCTGAACGGGGCCTTGTCGAAACATCTTGTGATCTTTGGGGCGGCAAAGCGTGACGCACTGGATCGTGCCATGTCCTTGCCACCGGAAGAGGCCCCCATCGCCGCCGTTCTCAGCGGTATGACAGTGCACTGGGCGGAGTGACTGCGATGAATTTGGATACCCTGATCACCCTTGCAGCGGACCGGAAAGACCAGACCATCCTTGATTTGTTCGACAAGGATACGACGCGGGCACAAGGGTTTTCGGCCTCAACCGGTGATCTGCTGTTTGACTATTCCAAGACGCAGATTGACGGCGACATCCGCGATGCGCTGATCGGGCTGTGTGACGATGCCGGGCTAGCCGACCGGCGCGCGGCGATGTTCTCGGGCGCAAAGATCAACGAAACCGAAGGGCGTGCGGTGCTGCATACGGCGCTGCGCAATCTGGATGGCGGCCCGGTCGAAGTTGACGGGCTGGACGTGATGCCCGACGTGCTGGACACGCTGCACCGGATGCGGGTCTTTGCCGAAGAGGTACGCGGCGGCGCGATCGCAGGAGCAGGGGGCGGCTTTACCGATGTGGTGAATATCGGCATTGGCGGCTCGGACCTTGGGCCGGTGATGGCGACCCACGCGCTGGCCCCGTATCATGATGGACCCCGGCTGCATTATGTGTCCAACGTGGATGGGGCGCATATCGCTGACACTTTGCGCCAGCTTGATCCGAAACGGACGCTGGTGATTGTGGCCTCCAAGACCTTTACCACCATTGAGACCATGACCAACGCGCGCACCGCGCGGGCATGGATGATGGATGGCGGGGGTGATCCGGCCAGACAATTCGCCGCCGTGTCCAGCGCCGTGGACAAGACCGAAGCCTTCGGTGTCCCGGCTGAACGTGTGTTTGGTTTCGCCGATTGGGTTGGCGGGCGGTATTCGGTCTGGGGGCCGGTGGGACTGCCTGTGATGATCGCTGTCGGCTCGAACGCGTTCGACGCGTTTCTGCGGGGCGGGCAGGCGATGGATGTGCATTTTCAGGCCGCAGACTGGGCCGAGAATATGCCGGTCATGCTGGCCCTTGTCGGCATCTGGCACCGTCAGGTTCTGGGCCACGCCAGCCGTGCGGTTCTGCCTTATGATCAACGCCTGCTGCGCCTGCCAGCCTATTTCCAACAGCTTGAGATGGAATCGAACGGCAAATCCGTCGCCATGGATGGCAGCGCGCTTATCGTACCGTCTGGTCCTGTTGTCTGGGGTGAACCCGGCACTAATGGTCAGCACGCGTTTTATCAGTTGATCCATCAGGGCACCGATGTAATCCCCTGCGAATTCATGGTCGCCGCCGAAGGGCACGAACCAGAACTGACCCATCATCACCTCCTGCTGCTGGCCAATTGCCTGGCCCAGTCCGAGGCGCTGATGCGCGGACGTTCGCTGGAAGAGGCCCGGCAGCGTATGGCCGAAAAGGGCCTGACGGGGGATGAGTTGGAGCGACAAGCCCGTCACCGTGTGTTTCCGGGCAACCGGCCATCCTCGACCCTGATTTACCCGCTGCTTACGCCGTTCGTGCTGGGCCAGATCATCGCCCTGTACGAACATCGCGTTTTTGTCGAAGGGGTTCTGCTGGGCATCAATTCCTTCGATCAATGGGGCGTTGAGCTGGGCAAGGAACTGGCGACGTCCTTGGGGCCGATTGTGGATGGTGAGCAAAGCGCCGAGGGCAAGGATGGCTCGACCGCGGCGCTGGTCGACTTTGCCTTGCGTCATCGCGGTTGACGCAGGGATCGGCTGCACTCTCTTATTGTCAGACAATTGAAATCTTGGCAGTGTCGGTGCCAAGGTAAAAGCGCGCCCAAGCGCTGACGATGGGAGGAATGTCCATGCTGGGACAGATGATGACGCAGCCTTTGCTGATCTCGTCACTGATCAATCACGCCGACCGGTATCATGGCCAGACCGAGATTTTCTCGGTCGAAACCGATGGCACGGTGACGGAAACAAACTGGTCCGAAGTGTCGCGCAACGCGCGCAAACTGGCTTCGGCCCTGACCAGCTTGGGTCTGGAGCCGCAGGCGAGGATCGGCACACTGGCATGGAACAACCGCCGTCATCTTGAGATTTACTATGCCGCTTCAGGCGCAGGTTTTGTCTGTCACACGATCAATCCGCGCCTGTTCCCCGAGCAGCTGACCTATATCATCAACCACGCGCAGGACCGCGTTCTGTTCTTTGACGCCACCTTCATCCCGCTGGTTGCCGCGCTGAAAGAGCATCTGACCGAAGTCCAGCATTTCGTTCTGATGGGTGCGCGTAATGCCGAGGCTGAGGCGCAAATTCCAGGCGTTCAGTTCTATGATGATCTGATCGAGAAGGGCGATGCAGGCTTTGAGTGGCCCAGCTTTGATGAAAACACCGCCTCCAGCCTGTGTTACACGTCGGGCACGACCGGGCATCCCAAGGGTGTGTTGTATTCGCACCGCTCGACGGTTCTACACAGTTTCGGATCGAACACGCGCGACGTGATCGGGTTTTCGGCCATGGATGTGGTGATGCCTGTTGTTCCGATGTTCCACGTCAACGCCTGGGGGTCACCCTATGCCTGCGCCATGTCCGGCTCTCGCATGGTGCTGCCGGGGCCGGATCTGCATGGCGAGGCGTTGGTCAAACTGATCGACACATACGGCGTGACGCTGGCGATGGGCGTGCCGACGATCTGGCAAGGTCTGCTGGCCTATGCCGCACAGTCCGGCAGCCAGTTGGAAAGCCTTGAACGGACGGTGATCGGTGGGGCGGCGTGCCCGCCCTCGATGATCGAAACCTTCCGCGACACCTATGGCGTCGATACGGTCCACGCCTGGGGCATGAGCGAGATGAGCCCGCTGGGCACCGCCAACCATCCGCTGGCCAAGCACCGTGACTTGCCGCTGGAAGAACAACACAAAGTCAGGGAAAGTCAGGGGCGGCCATGCTATGGGGTCGAACTCAAGATCGTCGATGATGACGGCAATAACCTGCCACATGATGGAGAAACACAGGGCGATCTTCTGGTAAGGGGCCACTGGGTGTTGGACAGCTATTTCCAGATGCAGGATCAAGAGCTTCTGCAGGATGGATGGTTCGCCACGGGCGATGTCGCCACGCTGGACCCGGACGGTTATATGACCATCCGCGACCGGTCCAAGGACATCATCAAATCGGGCGGTGAGTGGATCAGTTCGGTTGAGTTGGAGAATATCGCCGTCGCTCATCCCAAGCTCGCAACCGCCGCCGTGGTTGGTGTGCCGCATGAGAAATGGGACGAACGCCCCTTGCTGGTCGCCGTCAAGGCCGAGGGCGAGGAACCCTCGGAGGAGGAAATTCTGGCTTTCTATGACGGCAAGATTGCCAAGTGGCAGGTCCCGGACAAGGTCGTCTTTGTAGATGCGCTGCCGCTGAACGCCACGGGCAAGATTCTGAAACGCACGCTGCGTGCGGATTTTCAGGATGCCTTAACGGGTTGACATATAAGGGTGAATGGCTCCGGCGGTAGGGATCGAACCTACGACCAATTGATTAACAGTCAACTGCTCTACCGCTGAGCTACGCCGGAACGGTTCGCGCCGTATAGCAATCCGTTTCTGCGGCGTCCAGAGGGCGCGGAAGATTTTTCGTCGAAAAATCTTGGACCCCATTCCACGCGACATGCGTGCCATAGATGTCTGGATTTGTGGGGAATTTGGCTCCGGCGGTAGGGATCGAACCTACGACCAATTGATTAACAGTCAACTGCTCTACCGCTGAGCTACGCCGGAACTGAGGGGCGTATAACAATCCCGATTTTCCCCGTCCAGAGGGGAATGTGACCTTTTCACAAAAAAGTTCTGCGGCGTCAGTTTTGTTGTTGAAAGGTAGCCGTGGCAGAGAGTGCGCCGATGGGTTTCACCCGGTTATTTCCCGTCAGATCAACAAGATGAGCGAACACGTTCCGCTCGGCGGCCCGCAACAGCGCGGCGGGGGTGTCAACATAGATGCGCGCCGCCAAATCCTGAGCTGTCCCGGGTTGTTCCTGTAATGCGTCCAGAATCTGGCCCTCGCGCATCTGGCGGTGATTGATCAGCCAGTCCAGCCGCGCCGCAGGGTCGTGAATCGGGGCACCGTGCCCGGAATGGAACACCGACCACTCCCGCGCGCGCAGGCGGTGGCAGGCGGACATGAAATCCGTCAGGTCTCCATCCGGGGGCGAGACCAGAGAGCTGGCCCACCCCATCACGTGATCGCCGGTAAAGCACACATCCCCCCAGGCCAGCGCGATGTGATTGCCCAGATGCCCGGGCGTGTGAATCACCTCAAGCTGCCAGCCATCGCCGGTGATCTGCGCGCCGTCGGGCAGTTCTTGATCGGGGCGAAAGGCGGTGTCGATGCCTTCGCCGCCACCGGCCAACCCTTCGTGGGCCAGTTGGGTCATGATTGCGCTGCGCCCGGCCTGCGGCCCGCCAAAGGCCAGGACCGGCGCTCCGGTTCGGTCGGCCAGCGGTCGCGCCAGTGGCGAATGGTCAAGATGGCTGTGCGTGACGATGATGTGGCTGATGCGTTGGCCCGGCTGAACCGCCTGCAGAATCGTCTCAAGATGCGCTTCACTCAGGGGGCCGGGGTCAATCACCGCCAGATCGCCTGTGCCCAGCAGATAGGTGTTGGTGCCGCGATAAGTCATGGGCGAGGGATTCGGGGCCAGAATGCGGCGTAGGCCCGGTTGCAGCGCAATGGCTTGACCGGTCGGGGGGTTGAAATCGTCAGGGGCCTGCATTTTGCGCTCTTTCTCTTGTCGATACAGCCCGTTAGGTTTAGCGCATGTCCGCACGATGGCTCAAATCTTATATGCCGCGCAGCCTCTATGCCCGTGCTGCGCTGATACTGGTGCTGCCAGTGGTTGTCCTGCTTCTGGTTGTGGGCATTGCGTTTCTGCAAAAGCACCTTGAGGACGTGACGGCGCAGATGACGCGCACTGCCTCGCGCGAGGTGATGCTGGTCGTCGATGCGGTCAACGCGGTGGAAACCCAGCAGCAGGCGCTGGCGGCTATTCGGCCTGATCTGCAGGCGCTGGACATGAAGGCCCGTTTTCTGACCATCAACGAAGAGCCGATGATCGGCCATCGCCGCTGGTATGATTTCATCGCGCCGCAGGTTGAGACGGATCTGTGGAACCTTCTGCCTGATCTTACGGCGGTGGCGCTTCCCAGCGGGCAAGAAGCGCGGGTCTATATGCAGACGGATCTGGGGCTGCTGCAATTGACCTTTGACCGCAGACGCCTGTCACCGGTTGCTCCGCACCAGTTGATCGTGACGATGGTGTTTTTTGCGATCATCATGACGTCGATTTCCTTTCTGTATATGCGCAACCAGCTGCGCCCGATCATGCGTCTGGCGGATGCGGCGCAGGCGTTTGGCCGCGGGCGGGTGGTGCCATACACGCCGGGCGGTGCGATCGAAGTGCGCGCGGCGGGCAGTGCGTTTCTCGATATGCGCGCGCGGATCGAACGGCAGATGGAACAGCGCACCATGATGCTGTCGGGTGTCAGCCACGATCTGCGCACCCCTCTGACCCGCCTGAAACTGGGCCTGTCGATGCTGCCCGAGGAAGAGGCCGCCCCGCTTCAGCAAGACGTGGATGAGATGCAGCTGTTGCTGGATGCTTTTCTGGAGTTCTCACGCGGCGCATCCGAAAGCGCCCCAGAAGAGGTCGATCCGAGAACCCTGTTGGACCAAATCGTCAAAGACGCGCGCCGGGCCGGGTATGAGGCAGACTTGATTCAGGTTGAAGGCGACGGCACCGCTGTTTTGCGGCCCACGGCCATCCGGCGTGGGGTTGAGAACCTGATTGGCAACGCCGTGCGCTATGGCAACCGCGCGGATGTCAGCCTGTCCATCTCGCCCAAGTCCGTTCGGTTCCGGGTCGAAGATGACGGGCCAGGCATTCCGCCCGAGCAGCGGGCCGAGGCGGTCAAACCGTTTTCGCGCCTTGATCCCGCGCGCAACCAGAATCAGGGCAGCGGGGTCGGGTTGGGGCTGGCGATTGTCTCAGATATTGCCCGCGCCCATGGCGGTGTGCTGCGGCTTAGCAAAAGCGAAAGATTGGGCGGATTGTGCGCCGATATCATCATTGGGCGCTAAGGTCCCGACTGCGTTTTCTGCTGCTGTTGCGGAGATTTGGTAGGCCCGGCAGGACTTGAACCCGCAACCAAAGCGTTATGAGCGCTCTGCTCTAACCAATTGAGCTACAGGCCCGCCTGAGCGCTTTGAGTATCACGGTGAACGCCCGCGTCAAGCCTGACCGTTGCAACAAGCCGCACAATCGACTAACCCGCGCGGGAACCATTCATAAGGGGCTGGCCATGACGACGGGCAAGAACGGAATCACCTATGCCGATGCGGGCGTTGATATTGATGCGGGGAACGCTCTGGTCGACCGGATCAAGCCTGCGGCCAAGCGGACGGACCGATCCGGCGTGATGAGCGGGCTGGGCGGATTTGGCGCTCTGTTCGACCTCAAGGCGGCTGGCTACACGGACCCGGTTTTGGTGGGTGCCACCGATGGCGTGGGCACCAAGCTGCGGATTGCGATCGACACCGGTGTGGTCGATGGCGTGGGGATCGACCTTGTCGCCATGTGCGTCAATGACCTGATCTGTCAGGGTGCTGAGCCTCTGTTTTTCCTTGATTATTTCGCAACCGGAAAGCTGGACACCGACACCGCCGCACGGATCATCGAAGGGATCGCCGAGGGCTGCGTGCAGTCCGGCTGCGCCCTGATCGGGGGTGAGACAGCTGAAATGCCGGGCATGTACCCGGATGGCGATTTCGATCTGGCCGGTTTCTCGGTCGGCGCGATGGAGCGGGGCGCGCATCTGCCTGCGGGCGTACAGCAGGGGGATGTGCTGCTGGGTCTGGCCTCGAACGGGGTGCATTCCAACGGCTATTCGCTGGTGCGCAAACTGGTTGAGATGTCGGGGCTGGGCTGGGACGCCGCGTCGCCCTTTGGTGAGGGATCGCTGGGTGAGGCGCTGCTGACGCCGACTCGGCTGTATGTCAAACCCGCGTTGCAGGCGATCCGGGCAGGGGGCGTGCATGCGCTGGCCCATATCACCGGTGGCGGTCTGACTGAAAACCTGCCGCGTGTCCTGCCCGAAGGGCTGGGCGCTGAGATCGACCTGAATGCCTGGGACTTGCCGCCAGTTTTCCGCTGGATGGCGGAAACCGGCGGGATTGCCGAGGCTGAGATGCTGAAGACCTTCAACTGCGGCATCGGCATGATCGTCGCCTGTGACGCGGACCGTGCGGATGAACTGGCCGCATTGCTGGCTGATGCGGACGAGACCGTCTCGCGCATCGGCACCATCACCGACACGCCCGGCATGGCCTATTCAGGCAAGCTGTTGTGAGCCACAAGCGTGTCGCCATCCTGATTTCGGGCGGTGGATCGAACATGGTGTCTCTGGTCGACAGCATGGTGGGCGATCACCCGGCCCGGCCTTGTCTGGTGTTGTCCAACGATGCCGAGGCGGGTGGTCTGAAAAAGGCCGCTGCGCGCGGTATCCCAACCGCTTGGGTGGACCATCGCCCCTTCAAGGGCGACCGCGCCGCGTTCGAGGCGGAACTGTTGAAACCACTGGAGGCCGCGCAACCTGATATTGTCTGCCTTGCGGGCTTTATGCGTGTTCTGACCGGCGATTTCGTCTCGCGCTTTCAGGGGCGGATGCTGAACATCCACCCGTCGCTGCTGCCGAAATACAAGGGCCTTAATACCCATGCCCGCGCGATTGAGGCCGGGGATGCCGAGCATGGATGCTCGGTCCATGAGGTGACGGCGGCGTTGGATGACGGCCCGATTCTGGGCCAGGCGCGGGTCCAAATCGAACCGGGCGACACCCCGGAACAGCTGGCGGCGCGTGTGTTGGTCTGGGAACACCAGCTCTACCCGGCAGTGTTGCGCCGTTACGCCAGTGGAGATCGGACTCCGGTGTTGCTGCCGGGGTGATTTACAGACGGGCGATATTCTGCCTATGGTTTCCCCCAAGGCTGGGTACGGCATTTCGCTGACGGAAAGCCATCAAGAAAAAGAGCAAGAATAGCACCACGCATGAAAACCCTGACAACGACGCAAGAGCTGGCCGATTTCTGCAGGGCCGCGGCGGAATACGATTATGTGACCGTAGACACCGAATTCCTGCGTGAGCGTACTTATTACTCCAAGCTCTGCCTTGTTCAGCTGGCCGTCCCATCCGAGGACGAAGACAGCGCCGTGTTGGTTGATCCACTGGCCAGTGGCCTGTCGCTGGACCCGCTTTATGAGCTGTTCGGCAATGAAAACGTGGTCAAGGTGTTCCACGCCGCCCGTCAGGATCTTGAGATTTTCTGGGTCGAAGCGGGCGTCTTTCCTGTTCCACTTTTTGACACGCAGGTCGCGGCCATGGTCTGCGGGTTTGGGGAACAGGTCGGCTATGAGACGCTGGTGCGCAAGATCTGCAAGCAGGGGGTCGACAAGACCTCTCGCTTTACCGATTGGTCGCGGCGTCCGCTGTCGGATGCGCAGAAAACCTATGCTCTGGCCGATGTAACGCATCTGCGCCAGATTTACGAACATCTGGCGGCGCAGCTGAAAAAGACAAAGCGCAGCCATTGGGTGGCCGAGGAATTGCAGATTCTGACCCGCCCCGACACTTATGACATTCGGCCCGAGGACGCGTGGAAACGGGTCAAGACCCGCACCAACTCGGCCAAGTTCCTGGCAGTGGTGCGTGAACTGGCGCAGTTCCGCGAAGGCTATGCGCAGGAAAACAACGTACCCCGCAGCCGCGTGTTCAAGGATGATGCACTGATCGAGCTGGCCTCGACCAAACCGAAATCGCCCTCTGATCTGGGTGGATCGCGCCTTTTGCTGCGCGAGGCGCGCAAGGGCGCAATTGCCGAAGGTATTCTGGCGGCCGTCAAAAAAGGCGTGAACTGCCCGGCCGATCAATTGCCACGGGTGGATAACAGCCGCGACAAGCTCAAGGTCAACCCGGCGCTGGCCGATCTGCTGCGTGTCTTGCTGAAGTCCAAGACAGAAAGCTCAGGCGTGGCGGCGAAACTGATTGCCACAAGCGCCGAGTTGGACCAGATCGCGGCCGGTGAGCGTACATTGCCCGCCATGTCCGGCTGGCGGTTCGAGGTGTTCGGAGAGGATGCCCTGAAACTGTGTGAGGGCAAGATCGCACTGGCCGCCAACGGCCAGAGCGTCGAGGTCGTGACGCTGTAACGCCTGTTAACGGCGCCGAGATTCCAGCGCGTTCTGCTGGCCCACGACCCGTACCAGACGCACACCTTCCAGATCGCGTCTGGACACGTTGATCGCGTCCGACACCATCCGCGACCGCTCGGTGCCTTGGTTGGTCGGGCTCTGCGGATACTCAACCCGGAATGTGTATTCCAGAACCCCGTTTTTCTGGTTCTCTTCGCTTTCGACAAGGACCAGCCGCGCGTTAAAGGCCCCTTGGCGGGCGGCGGTACCCGCAGCGTAGATAATAGCCCCATTGGCTGTGGGGTCGATCCGCAGTTCATCGATTTTGGCGATCGCAACGCTCAGATCGTCTGGCACGCTGCGGGAAAACAACCCGCCGCGTTCGTTGTCGGGAACCAGCAGGTTCGCGTCATTGGCGGCAGTTACCGGGTCCACAGCCGGGGCCGGGGTGCTTGATCCGAACCAATTCGACGGGTTCACCCGAGAATCCCCCCAGTTGCTGCAGGCAGAAACGGTCAGGGCAGCGACCAGAAGAACAATATACGATTTTTGCATGGTCCAGATGTCCAGAGCTGTAATTCCAGCAATGGGTTACCGCAAAAGCCGGTGTTTGAAAAGCCGCGCGAAGGGGTGGACAGGTCCAGATCAGCGGCATAGGTCACAATTGTGAACGCAACAAAAGGACTGCCCGACCATGGCCACGCCCGCCTTTGAGGAAATCGTTGAGGATTTCGAGTTTCTGGACGATTGGGAAGATCGCTATCGCCACGTGATCGAGCAAGGCAAAGCGATGGAGCCATTGGACGATGCGCTCAAGGTTCCGGCCACCAAGGTTCACGGTTGCGCCAGCCAGGTTTGGTTGCACCCGATCATCGAAGATGGCGTATTCCGTTTTGACGGAGACAGCGACGCGCTGATCGTGCGTGGGCTGATCGCGGTATTGCGGTCCTTGTATAACGGCTTGCCGGTTCGCGATGTTGCCGCCGTCGATGCCGGAGGCGAGCTGGCGCGTCTGGGTCTGAACGACCACCTTTCGGCACAGCGCTCAAACGGGTTGCGCGCGATGATCGAGCGTATCCGCGAGGTGGCGCAGGAAAACGCCTGACCTCAGCGGTTCGCCCAGTCCGTCAGCGTCGATTCAAGATCGCCATAACCGGTCAGGCGGCGCTCAAATTCCAGGCCCATGCGTTCGGCGCATTCACGGGCGCGTTCGGTCAGGGCCGGATCATCGGTTTGGGCCTGATAGATCAGCTTGGTGTAATTGCCGAAATACATGTCGCGCAGCTCGGGGTGGCGGTCCAGGCCCAGAGGTTTCCAGACAAAGGCATCGAATTGCCGGGCCAGAAAATCGGTCAGGTAAAAGGCGGTGGTCTCATCTTCACCTCGGGCCTCAAACTGCTGATTGCCTTCGAAAAAGGAATAGCAGTGCGGGCCCTTCACTATTTCGATTCCCAACTCGTTGCAGGCCCGTTCCAGCAGCCCGCCCGTGCCACAATCGGCGTAGACGACATAGATCGTCTCATACTGCGCACGATGTTTGGCCACAGCATCCTGTACCGCCTGCGTGATGCGGTCGGGATGCACATGCAGGATGGCGGGCAGGCAAGTCAGTTCCATATGGTCCCAGCCATTGCGCTGCTTGAGGTCCAGAATCTCGCGCGCAAGGGCCCCGCAGGCCAGCAGCAGAATTTTGCCCCGTTCGCTTGAGACATATCCTTCGGTCGTGAGGCTGGCGTCGTCTGGCAAGTCGCTGTGCTGCATAGGTTACCCCTCGGTCGTTGCGCATCAGATAGTCAGGGCTGCGGCGCAAAAAAAGGCCGCCCGAAAACCGGACGGCCCCAGAACAGTCAATTTTGTCCGATCAGCCGGCCAGTTGGTTGTGCTTGCGCGATACCATGTCCTTGGCCATTTCCACAGCAACGGCTGCGTCGCGGCAGTAGCCGTCAGCGCCAATCGCTTTGCCGAACTCTTCGTTCAGGGGCGCGCCGCCAACCAGAACGATGTAGTCCTCGCGCAAGCCCTGTTCGACCATCGTGTCGATCACGACCTTCATGTAAGGCATCGTGGTGGTCAGCAGGGCGGACATGCCCAGAATGTCGGGCTTTTCGGTTTCCAGCGCCTCAAGGTAGTTTTCGACCGGGTTGTTGATGCCGATGTCGACAACTTCGAAGCCTGCGCCTTCCATCATCATTGAAACAAGGTTCTTGCCGATGTCGTGGATGTCGCCTTTTACGGTGCCGATCACCATCTTGCCCACGCGCGGTGCGCCGGTTTCGGCCAGCAGCGGCTTGAGGATGAACATGCCGCCCTTCATCGCGTTCGCGGCCAGCAGAACTTCGGGGACGAACAGGATGCCGTCACGGAAGTCGTGGCCAACAACGGTCATGCCGCCGACCAGCGCTTTGGTCAGGATGTCGTAAGGCGTCCATCCGCGTTCCAGCAGGATGTTCGTACCTTCTTCGATTTCTTCCTTCAGACCGTCGTAAAGATCGTCGAACATCTGTTCGACAAGCTCTTCATCATTCAGTTCGGACAGGACGATGTCTTCTTCATCGGACATGGGGCGTTTCCCTGAGCTGTTCGGGCACTGCGCCCGTGGGTGGCATTTTCCTCGTTTTGACCAAAACGCCGCAGTTGGACTTTGACAATTGCGACGTCGTTAGTTTCGAGACCGACCTTTATGTCAAATTCTTGATCACTTCGATGTCATTCTTTGCATCATGATTTTGCATCACATTCATTTTCCAGAAATTCTGCAAAGAAACGCAGGGTTTTCAAGTTAAGATCGACCGGGTTGTTTCGCTTGTTCTCCAACGGTTTGCGCGTTACACAGTGAAAATGAACAAAACGGGAACAAATGGTAAGGCATCGCCTGTTCGGGGGCGGGGTGTCGCCAGCAATATCGCAGGTCGGTTTGAGGCGTATCAGACCGACCAGATCGATGATGGGTGGGAGGGTGAAGAGGATATTCCGCCCCTGCGCACTGAGGTCGCAGAAGAGATCGCGCGCAGTGTGATCACCTATAACCGGTCGCCTGATTTGCCGTTTGACCGTTCGATCAACCCGTATCGCGGGTGCGAGCATGGCTGTGTCTATTGTTTTGCCCGCCCGACGCATGCGTATCTGGGGCTGTCGCCGGGGCTGGACTTTGAAACCCGGTTGGTGGCCCGGCCAAACGCGCCCGAGGTGCTGCGGCACGAGCTGTCGTCGAAATCCTACAAGGTGGCGACAATCGCCTTGGGGACCAATACGGACCCATATCAACCGGTTGAGAAAACGCATTTGATAACAAGGCGCTGTCTGACTGTTTTGAAAGACTTTCAACACCCGATTGGCATTGTGACCAAGGGTACGTTGATTGAGCGTGATCTGGATATTCTGGCCCCCATGGCGCAGATGGGCCTGGTGCGGGTCGGGATTTCTCTGACGACCCTGGACGCGGATTTGTCACGACGGATGGAACCCCGTGCGCCGTCACCCAAGCGGCGTCTGGCCACGATTCGTCGGCTGACAGAGGCGGGTGTGCCGGTGCGTGTCATGACCTCGCCCGTGATTCCCGGCCTGACGGATCATGAGTTGGAGAACCTGCTGGAAGCCGGCAAAGACGCCGGAGCGGATGCTGCCAGCTGGATCATGTTGCGCCTGCCGCGCGAGGTCTCGGCCCTGTGGCAAGACTGGCTGAAAGAGCATGAAGCCGCACGGTTCGAAAAGATCATGTCCAAACTGCGCGAGATGCACGGGGGCAGGGAGTATGACCCGCGATGGGGCCACCGGATGCGGGGTGAGGGCGAATACGCCACCCTGATCGCCAAACGCTTTGCCATTGCGGTCAAACGGTTGGGCTTGTCGACCCGGACGCCACCCTTGCGCAACGACCTGTTCGCGCGCCCACCTCAGGTGGGTGATCAGTTGAGCCTATTGTAAGAAAAAACCCCGGAGCCGGGTCCGGGGTTTCTGGGATCATCGGTTTTCGATATCCGTGTAATCGCGGGTGGTCTCGCCCAGATACAGCTGGCGCGGACGGCCGATTTTGTTTTGCGGATCTGCAATCATCTCTTTCCACTGGCTGACCCAGCCAACGGTGCGCGACAGCGCAAAGATCGGGGTGAACATCGAGGTCGGGAAGCCCATCGCCTCAAGAATGATGCCCGAGTAGAAATCCACATTCGGGAACAGCTTCTTCTCGGCGAAATACGGATCTTCCAACGCCTGCTTTTCCAGCGCCTTGGCGACCTGCAGTTTCGGGTTGTTTTCAACACCCAGCAGGTCCAGCACTTCGTCCGCAGACTGTTTCATCACCTTGGCGCGCGGGTCAAAGTTCTTGTAGACGCGGTGGCCAAAGCCCATCAGGCGGAACGGATCGTCCTTGTCCTTGGCGCGGGCGATGTATTCGGGGATACGATCGACCGAGCCGATCTCTTCCAGCATCTCAAGACATGCCTGGTTCGCACCGCCATGGGCGGGGCCCCAAAGACAGGCGATACCCGCCGCGATACAGGCGAACGGGTTGGCACCCGAGCTTGACGCCAGGCGCACGGTCGAGGTCGAGGCGTTCTGCTCGTGATCGGCGTGCAGAGTAAAGATGCGGTCCATCGCGCGGCTGAGGATCGGGTTCACCTCATATTCCTCGGCCGGGACGCTAAAGCACATGCGCAGGAAGTTCGACGCATAGTCCAAATCGTTTCGCGGATACACGAAGGGCTGACCAGTGTGATACTTATAAGCCCAGGCCGCGATGGTCGGCATCTTGGCGATCAGGCGATGCGAGGCAACCTCGCGCTGATGCGGGTCCGAGATATCGGTCGAATCGTGATAGAAGGCCGACATTGCGCCGACGACGCCGACCATGATCGCCATCGGGTGCGCATCGCGACGGAAACCACGATAGAAATACTGCATCTGCTCATGCAGCATGGTGTGACGGGTGATGGTGGATTCGAATTTCTCAAGATCGGGCGCGGTCGGCAGCTCTCCGTACAGCAGCAGGTAGCAGACCTCGAGGAAATGAGATTTGCCAGCCAACTGGTCGATCGGATAGCCACGGTGCAGCAGTTCACCTTTTTCGCCGTCGATATAAGTGATTGTGCTGTCGCAGCTGGCGGTCGAGGTAAAGCCGGGATCATAGGTGAACACACCCGCAGTGCCGTACAGCTTGCGGATATCGATCACATCAGGACCTGCAGTCGGCGAATGAATCGGCAGCTCATATGTTTCGCCATGGACTGTCAGAGTGGCTGATTTCTTGCTGTCGGTCATAGTGTCCCTTCCTCATTCATGCGCAGTTTGGATCGCTGTCCGAACCTGCGGGCAACGGATGCGCGCAGGCGCGCAGTCCGGGTGTTAGCGGAGCAGCGTTACCCAAATGTGAACCTTGGTTTAGGTCGCTGCGTCAGAAAGCCGTGCAAGGGTTTCATCGCGCCCCAACACAAGCATCATGTCAAAAACTGATGGGGTCACCGCCCGACCCGCCAAAGCGGCGCGCAATGGCCCCGCCAGCTTGCCGAACTTGAGCCCGTTGGCTTCCGCAAAGGAATTCAGGGCCCCCTCCAGTTCGCTCCGCGTCCAGCTAACATTTTGCAACTGCGGCGTCAATTCATTCAGTATACCGTCGGATACTGAGGCCAGCGCCTTGGTGGCCTTTTCATCCGGTTCAACTGGGCGCGCAGTCAGCGCAAAATGGGCTTTTTCAAGCAGTTCCGGAAAAGTTCGCGCCCGATCCTTGAGGCAATACATCGCACGTTCCAGATCACCAGATTGTGTGTCACTGAGAGCAGGCTGGTCTGAAGCAGCCAAATACGCCTGAATTTCCTGCCGCAGCGCAGCATCATCTGTGATCGCAATATGCTGACCGCACAGATTCTCCAGCTTTTTCAGATCGAACCGCGCCGGGCTTTTGCCGATTCCGTCCAGATCGAACCATTCCTTGGCCTGTGCGTCAGTGAAAAACTCGTCATCGCCGTGGCTCCAGCCCAGACGCGCCAGATAGTTCCGCATCCCGGCTGCCGGATAGCCCATCGCCTGGTATTCCTGCGCGCCCAACGCGCCGTGGCGTTTCGAAAGTTTCTTGCCGTCGGGGCCGTGGATCAGCGGGATATGCGCCCAGACAGGAACGTCCCAGCCCATCGCTTCATAGATCATCATCTGGCGCGCGGCATTGTTCAGGTGATCATCGCCCCGGATCACATGGGTCACGCCCATATCGTGGTCATCCACTACCACGGCCAGCATATAGACCGGAGTCCCGTCCGAGCGCAGCAGGATCATGTCGTCCAACTGGTCATTGCGGATGGTCACATCCCCCTGCACCTGATCGCGGATCACCGTTTCGCCGTCCTGCGGGGCCTTGATACGGATCACAAACGGCGCGTCGGGATAGGACGACGGGTCGGCATCACGCCAGGGGCTGCGGAACAGGGTGGATTTGCCCTCGGCTTTGGCCTGTTCGCGGAATTCGGCGATCTCGTCCTGCGTAGAGAAACACTTATAGGCTTTGCCCTCGGCCAGCAGGTGATGCGCGACTTCGGCGTGCCGCGCGGCACCCTCGAACTGGCTGACCACATCGCCGTCGTGATCCAGCCCCAGCCACGCCATGCCTTGCAGGATCGCCGCCGTCGCCTCGGGGGTCGAGCGTTCGCGGTCCGTATCCTCGATCCGCAGCAGGAACTTGCCGCCGCGCCCCCGGGCATAGAGCCAGTTGAACAGCGCAGTGCGGGCACCACCGATATGCAAAAAGCCGGTGGGGGACGGGGCGAAACGGGTGACGACCTGATCGGACATTGTGTGGATTAACCTTTTGGTAACCGTGTCGGGCATAGTTTTGCGCTTGTCTAACGAGCCCGAAGGACGGGGGCAACCATGCGTGTTCTGGCACGGGTCGAGGCCGCATTGCTGAACCAGACGGGGTACCTGTTCCAATGGTCTCCGGTCTGTCTGGCAATCGGCATTGGCTTGTACTTCAGCCTTCGGTTTGAACCCGGCTGGCAGGTCTACGCAAGCGTGCTGGCAGGGGTCGCAGTCCTGATCGGGGCAGGGCGCGCGATACAGACCGGATGGGCTGCGTTGGCAATGGGGGGCGCGCTGATTGCAGCCGGGTTTGTCCTGGCCGGCGCACGAGCCCATTCGGTGACAGAGCCGGTCCTGTCCTGGCGGTATTACGGCCCGATCGAGGGGAGGGTCGTCGCCATGGATCGCTCTGCGTCGGACGCGTTGCGCGTGACGCTGGACCGGGTGCGCATAGGGGATGTGCCCGCAGACCGGCGACCGCAACGCGTCCGGCTTTCACTGCATGGGGGCGCCCCGGCGCTGGTCCCCGGTCAGCGGATCATGACCACTGGGCATTTGTCTCCGCCACAGGGGCCAGTGGAACCGGGCGGTTTCGACTTTCGCCGCCACGCTTGGTTTCAGGGGCTGGGCGCGGTGGGTTATACGCGCGTTCCCGTGGTGACAATCGCGCCGCCCGAGGCCGGAGGGGACGGCGTTCGGATTACCGCGCTGCGGATGGCGATCTCGGAACGGGTGCGCGCGATCCTGCCTGGTGAGGTCGGGGGCTTCGCAGCCGCCGTCACCACAGGCGACCGCAGCGGCATGGGGCAAGAGACGCTGAAATCGCTGCGCGCTTCGAATCTGGCGCATCTGCTGGCCATTTCGGGCCTGCATATGGGGCTGCTGACAGGGTTCGTGTTTCTGGTCTTTCGTCTGGCCTTGTCCGCCATCCCAGCCGTGGCCCTGCGTGTCCCTGTGCGCAAACTGGCGGCGGTCTTTGCGTTGATTGCGGCGGTGATCTACCTGATGCTGTCAGGGGGCAACGTGGCCACGGAACGCGCCTTTGTAATGGCAAGCGTCATGTTGGGGGCCGTGCTGATCGACCGCCGGGCCATATCTCTGCGCGCTGTTGCCGTTGCTGCCCTGATCGTGCTGGTTCTGCGCCCGGAATCGTTGCTTAGCCCCGGTTTTCAGATGTCTTTTGCGGCCACAACAGCCCTTGTCGCGGTGTTTGGTCAACTTAGAGAGTTCGGGCCGATGCCGGGCCCCAAATGGACCAAGCCGGTTGTCGGCCTACTGATGTCCTCGGCCATTGCGGGGTTGGCCACCGCGCCGATCGGGGCGGCGCATTTCAATACGATGTCGCATTATGGATTGCTGGCCAACATGCTCTCGGTGCCGGTGATGGGGACCATTGTTGTCCCCTCGGCCTTTGTGGCCGCGCTGCTGTCGCCCTTTGGGCTTGAGGCGCTGCCGCTGCACGTCATGGGGCTGGGGTTGGAGTGGATTTTGATCGTCTCGGACAAGGTTTCGGGGCTGAGCGGCGCGCAGGGCTATGTGGTCAGCCCGCCGCATTATGTGCTGCCGATGTTTGCCTTGGGTGCCCTGTGGATGGCGTTGTGGCGCGGGCGGGCGAAATGGGTCGGGATCGCCCCGGTGATCGCGGCGTTTCTGTTATGGGGGCAAGGCCATCGCCCCGAGGTTCTGATCGCGGATTCCGGCGGGTTGGTGGGGGTCATGACCGATGCGGGCCGGGCGCTGAGCAAGGAAAAAGGCAGCGGATTCATCGCAAATGTCTGGCTGGAGAATGACGGCGACGGCGTGGATCAGCCCAAGGCCGCCAGCCGTTGGCCCTCCGGCGACCTAGTGCAGCGCTATACCTGGCAGGGAAAAGAACTCATCCACATCACCGGAAAACGGGCGGCTCAGGGGTTTTCGGAATGTGCGGAAAACCAGATCGTGGTCTCTGCGGTGGCTTTGGACCTGACCGGAGAGTGCGGGCTGTTCGACCCGGAGAAGCTGAAAGAAACCGGCAGTCTGGCTCTATCAGGGGGCCGCGTCCTTTCGAGCCATGAGGTCAGCGGCCACAGACTGTGGTCCCCGCAAGATGACAGGGACCGCAGATCAAAGCAGCGTCAGTAGCTGCGGATCAACCCGACCAGCCGACCCTGCACCTTGACCTTGTCTTCGGGCAGAACGCGGGTTTCATAGGCGGGATTTGCAGCCTCAAGCGCAATGGCGTTGCCACGACGGAAAAAGCGCTTGAGCGTGGCTTCCTGATCCTCGACCAGAGCCACAACAATATCTCCGTTATCCGCGGTCTTGGTCTCACGAATGACGACCACGTCACCATCATTGATGCCCGCGTCGATCATCGAATCGCCCCGGACCTCCAGCGCGTAATGCTCACCACGGCCAGAGACCATGCTGCCCGGAACCGCAACCCGGTGCGAGACATGGCTGATCGCCTCAATCGGAACACCGGCCGCGATCCGGCCCATGACTGGCAGCTCCATCGCGTCCACGGTCACCGGTTCGAAATTGGCGGGCCGCGGGCCTTCGGGCTTGTCGCCTTCGATCACGCGCGGCTTGAACGCGGCCGTCGGCTCGCCCCCCAGACTTTCCGGTAGCTTCACAATTTCAATCGCGCGGGCGCGGTGCGCTAGGCGGCGGATAAATCCGCGTTCCTCCAGCGCCGTGATCAACCGGTGGATGCCGGATTTCGAGCGCAAGTCCAGCGCGGCCTTCATTTCGTCAAAACTGGGCGGAACGCCGTCCGCTTGTACGCGATTGTGGATGAATTCCAACAAATCCAACTGTTTCTTGGTCAGCATTGCTCACACCTCGTCGGTCATGCGTTTTCTTTTGTTCTACGCATGTTCACGTTTTGTGTCAACGGATTTGAGCGGTGCCTAGATCGGCAGGTACAAGACCTCATCCCCCGCAGCACGAGCCGGGTCATGCGGTTCGCGCACCAAAAGAGCGTTCGCCTGCGCCAAAACACTGAGCAGTGAGCTGTCCTGATCGGCACATGCGCGGATGCCCGACCCGTCAAGTACCGCCCGCATATAATGCTCGCGTGGACCGTTCTGACCAATCGGTTCAGCCAGTGGGGCACGTTGGAAGGGCGTCAGAACACGGTCTTGCCCCAGCATGCGGCGAACCATCGGAAGCAAGAAGAGATAGCCGCAAACCATTGCGCTCACAGGGTTTCCGGGTAATCCGACCATTGCGGTATCGCCCAGCCGCCCAGCCATCAGCGGTTTGCCGGGACGCATGCGGATTTTGTAGAACGCGCGCTCCATCCCCAGCGCGTCGGCAACATCGGCCACCAGATCATATTCGCCAACCGAAGCCCCGCCGATGGTCACCACCAGATCGGCCCCTTTGGCCAGGCTAAACGCCGTTTCAAGCGAGGCGACCGTGTCGCGTGCAATTGGCAGAATGCGCACATGCGCGCCAGCGTTTTCCAGCAAAGCCTTCAGCCCGAAGGTATTGGACGCGATGATCTGATCCGGCCCCGGCGTTTCGCCCGGCATCACCAGCTCATCCCCGGTTGAGATCAAAACGACCTCGGGTTTGCGCGTGACAGGGACCGAGGCGATGTTCATCGCCGCCATCAATGCCACGTCTTCGGGGCGCAAGCTGCGCGGGGCAGAGATAGATGCACCTGCCTTGAAATCGACACCTGCCGGGCGAATGTTCGATTTGGGACCGGGATCGTCTGTGATTGTCAGAAGATCTCCGCGACGGTCGGTATCTTCTTGAATAACAACAAAGTCCGCACCTTCGGGAACCGGTGCGCCGGTGAAAATCCGCACCGCCTGACCAGCGCCGACCTTGCCCTGAAACCTGCGTCCTGCTGCCGCTTCGCCAATGACCTTGAACATGGCGTGCAGCTCAACTTCGGTCGCCTTGAGCGCATAGCCATCCATGGACGAGGCCGCGAAGGGCGGTTGATCGCGGTTTGCTTTGACCTCTTGCGCCAGAGTGCGCCCGGCTGCGACCGCTATGGGGACTGTTTCGGCCTCAAGCGGCGAAACAAGGTCAAACAGCAGGGCGCGGGCGTCTTCTACCGAAATCATGTCGCCTCATAACGCCCTGATTTACCGCCATCTTTCAGAAGAACGCGAATGCCGCCGATCTCCATGGCTTTGTCGACAGCCTTGGTCATGTCATAGACGGTCAAGGCCGCGGTGGACGCGGCAGTCAGAGCCTCCATCTCAACCCCGGTTTGGCCCGAGGTTTTGACAGTGGCCTCAATCTGAACACCCGGCAGGTCGGGATCCAGGGTCAGTTCAACGGCGACCTTGGTGACCGGCAGCGGGTGGCACAGAGGAATCAGGTCGGGCGTTTTCTTAGCACCCATAATCCCGGCCAGACGAGCAACGCCCAAAACATCACCCTTCTTGGCCCGGCCTTCTGAAATCAAATCAAAGGTTTCCCGCGCCATTTTGATGTGACTCGCAGCCACGGCAACCCGGTCCGTGACCGCCTTGTCCGACACATCGACCATATGCGCCTGACCTTGCGCATCGAAATGAGTGAGCGGCATCACATTCCTCCGGGCATCAGCGGGCTGGCTAACAGCGACCGCGTGGCATGGGCCACGTCATCCTTGCGCATCAGGCTTTCCCCGATCAGGAAGCTGCGCGCGCCGTAACGGGCCATATCGGCAAGATCTTCCGGAGACCCCAGACCGCTTTCACACACGATTGTCCGATCACCGGGCACCAGTTTCGACAAGCGGCGCGTTGTATCAAGAGTGGTCTCGAACGTCTTGAGATTGCGGTTATTTATCCCGATCAGAGGGCTTTTGAGTTGAACAGCCCGTTCCAGCTCTGCCTCGTCATGGACCTCGATCAGAACGTCCATGCCCCAGTCAAACGCAGTTTGCTCAAGCTCAGCCGCTTGGGCATCTTCGACCGAGGCCATGATGATTAGGATGCAATCTGCACCCAAGGCGCGCGCTTCGACCACCTGATAGGGGTCATACATGAAATCCTTGCGCAGCGCGGGCAGAGAGGTCGCGGCGCGGGCGGCGGTCAGATACTCTTTGGCACCTTGGAAACTGGGCGTGTCGGTCAGCACGGACAAACAGGCAGCGCCGCCATCTTCATAGGCTTTGGCCAGAACTGGCGGATCGAAATCCGGGCGGATCAGACCTTTGGACGGGCTGGCCTTTTTGACCTCGGCGATCAGGCCATAGCCTGTGCGGGCGGCTGAATGAAGCGCTTCGGCAAATCCTCGCACCTCGGATGCCGCGAGGGCCTCATTTTCCAGCGTTTCCAAAGACTTATGCGTCTTGTCTGAGGCGACTTCCTCAAGCTTATAAGCTTTGATCTTGTCCAGTACCGTCACGGTCATGCGGCCTCCTGCGTCATTCGGGCCAGTGCGGCGATTTTTTCTTTGGCTTTGCCGCTATCGATGCTTTCGACGGCTTGTGCTACGCCGTCTTTCAGGTCCGAGGCCGCATCGGCCACCACCAGCGCTGCCGCCGCGTTCAGCAGAACCGCATCGCGATAGGCTGACGGCGTGCCATCCAGCAGCGCGCGGAAGGCGACGGCATTCTCTTCGGGCGTCCCGCCAAGGATGTCTTCGAACGGATGCACGGGCAGGCCCGCGTCTTCTGGATGCAATTCGACATCCTTGACACGGCCATCCTCCCAGGCGGCGACCCAGCTTACGCCGGTGATCGTCAACTCATCGGTTCCGTCCGAGCCATGGACCAGCCACGCGTGTTCGGCCCCCAGTACCCCAAGGGTTTCGGCCATGGGGCGGATCAATTCGCGACTGAACGCGCCGGTCAGCTGACGTTTGACACCGGCGGGGTTGGTCAGAGGCCCAAGGATGTTGAAAATCGTCCGCGTCCCAAGCTCTTGCCGCGAGGGCATGACATGGGCAATCGCCGGATGGTGCATCGGGGCCATCATGAAACCGATACCGACCTCTTTCAGCGCATTTTCAACCACTTCCGGGCCGACCATCACGTTGATTCCCAGCTGACCCAACGCATCAGCAGCGCCGGATTTTGAGCTGAGATTGCGGTTGCCATGCTTAGCCACGGTCACACCGGCGCCTGCGACGACAAAGGCCGTCGCGGTTGAGATGTTGAGCGTTCCTTTACCGTCGCCCCCGGTGCCCACAATGTCGATGGCCCCGGCGGGTGCGGCCACGGCGTTGCACTTGGCACGCATCACGCCAGCTGCGGCGGCATATTCATCAACTGTTTCGCCACGGGTCCGCATCGCCATCAGCAAGCCGCCGATCTGGCTGGGCGTGGCAGCGCCATCAAACAGGATGCCAAAGGCTTGCTCGGCCTCGGCGCGGGTCAGGGGCCGTTCGGCGGCGGCTCCGATCAGCGGTTTCAGAGCGTCGCTCATGCGGGTACTTTCATCTCGGACAGGAAATTCTTGAGCAGGGCGTGGCCATGCTCGGACGCGATGGATTCGGGGTGGAACTGAACGCCGTGGATGGGCAGCTCTTTGTGCTGCAGGCCCATGATGGTGCCGTCTTCCAGATGCGCAGTCACCTCAAGGCAATCAGGCAGGGTGTTCGGGTCAACCACCAGCGAATGATAGCGCGTCGCCTCGAACGGCGAAGGCAGACCGGCGAACACGCCCTTGCCGGTGTGGTGCATGGTGCCCATTTTGCCATGCACGATCTCATGACAACGAATGACGTCGCCGCCGAACGCCTGGCCAATGGTCTGATGACCCAGACATACACCCATCAAAGGCGTTTTGGTCTCGGCGGCGGCTTCGGTCAGAGCCAGGCAAATTCCAGCCTGATCCGGGTCGCAGGGACCGGGGCTGAGAAGGATACCGGCGGGGTTCATGGCCATGGCTTCCTGGACGTCTAAGGCATCATTTCGCCGAATGACCATTTCGGCGCCAAGTTCGCCTAAATAATGTACCAGATTGTAGGTAAACGAGTCGTAGTTGTCGATCAGCAGCAGCATTTGGGCACTTGTCTCGGCTTGGGCATTTCGGACTGGCGATGCAGCCCCGGGCCACGGTATAATGTCGGGACATACATGCTCAGGCTTGCGCAGCAGCGTCAAGGGGACATCCCGATCTTGGCGCTGCGGTAAGTAAATGCCGCAGCAGACGGCGAACATGCGATCGAAGCAGGACCAGGACGAGAGGCAATTGGAATGGGCGGATTTGTCGGTGGAATGATCGTGGGAGCGATCGTTGTTCTTGCAATGGGGGCCGTACTGTCCCTGAGGGCACCGTTGACGCGTGAACCAGAGGTCGCGCTGTCGGCCCCGGAACCCGAACCGGCTGAGATAGCCGAAACAAAGGCCAATGCGCCCGAGACCGGGGGTGATGCGGACGTGGTGGATCTGGCGCCCACCACACCTGATTCCCCGATTGAGCGTACCGATACCCTGGCAGAACTGTCGGATGTTGAGCTGGAACCTGAGGCGCGCCCCGAAGTTGCGCAGCCTGTCGCCCAGGGTGAAGACCCAAGCGCGGCCGTGTCAGCGCCGGTGACCGTATCAACCGAGGCACCGGTTGCACCGCAGGCCCCGACGGTGACTCAGGCCGCGCCCGACTCGGGATCTGCCCCAGAAGTGTCGTTGGTGGTTCCGGAACCTCAGCCCGCGCCGCTTGAGACCGTTGAGCCCCAGCCTGAAGTGTTGACGACGGAACCGGAATTGACCGAAACCGCCCCACAGTCTGAACCAGAAACCGTTGAAGATACGCAGCCTGAAACCGTTGAAGAGCCGCAGCCTGAACCTGAAGTCGCGGCTGTTACTCCCGAACCCGAAGTGAGCACAGAACCCGAAGGGAACACGGAACCCGAAGTGGCCGAGACCCCTGCGCCCGAGCCACAGGCCGATCCGGTTGCTGACAGCCCGATTGCAGTCGAAGGCGATGAAGACACGGCGCCGCGCAATCTGCCGCGGATCGCTTCGGTTCCTCAGATTGGGGGGGTGGACAGCACAGGCGGAGCACCGACGATTGGCAAACGCGTTGTTCCGCTGACCGAACGCTCGGGCAGTGATGAGCCAACCAGCGATGCCGATGCGGCCCCGATTGTGCCCGGAAAACCGATCGAGGCTTATGCCGCCGATTTTGACAACCCAGACTCCAAGCCGCTGATGTCCATCATCCTGATCGATGATGAGGGCGCGTATGGGGCCGAGGCCCTGCGCGATTTCCCCTATGCGCTCAGCTTTGCGGTCAGTCCCTCAGACCCGGAAGCCGCTGAAAAAATGGCACGCCATCGCGAGGCTGGGTTTGAAGTTTTGGCGCTGGCCGATCTGCCCGAGGCGGCCAGTGCGCAGGACGCCGAGGTTTCTCTGGCCGTCTGGTTCGATACGCTGCCGGAAACCGTGGGCATTCTCGAAGGGGTTGAGTCGGGCATTCAGGGCAATAGAAAACTGGCCGACCAAGTGGCTGCGATTGCCGCCGGCACGGGCCGGGGGCTGATCACGCAGGATAACGGGTTGAACACCGTGCAAAAGCTGGCGGCGCGCAATGGTGTGCCGTCAGGCGTGATTTTCCGCGATATCGACAGCGCCCGTCAGGACCCCAAGATCATGCGGCGCTTTCTGGATCAGGCGGCGTTCCGTGCCGGGCAAGAGGGCAGCGTTGTGATGCTGGGTCGCTTGCGGCCCGACACGATCTCGGCCCTGTTGTTGTGGGGGCTGGAAGATCGCGGAAACCGCGTGGCGATGGCCCCGATTTCCGCCGTGATGATGCAAGAGGTTCAGTAAGCGCCGAACTGAACAAAGCGGCTGACCCAGGCGGTCAGCCGTTTTCTTTAGCTGTTGCGTGATCCGGTGAACCGCGCCGCATCCGCCGCGGCCCGACGGATCGCGTTCGATTTGTGAACGGTCTCCATATATTCCGCCTCGGGGTCGCTGTCATAAACGACCCCACCACCGGCCTGAATATAAAGCTTGTGATCCTTCACGATGGCCGTGCGCAGGGCGATACACATATCCATATCGCCACCGGCGCTGAAGTAACCAACACCGCCGCCATAAACGCCGCGTTTTTCCGGCTCCAGTTCGTCTATGATCTCCATCGCGCGTACTTTGGGCGCACCAGATACGGTACCAGCGGGCATCCCGGCAAAGAACGCGTCCAGCGCGTCTTTGTCTTCGGCAAGTTCTCCGACCACGTTGGACACGATGTGCATGACGTGGCTGTAGCGTTCGATGATGAACTCTTCGGTCGGGCGCACGGTGCCGATCTTGGCCACGCGCCCGGTGTCGTTGCGCCCCAGATCCAGCAGCATCAGATGTTCGGCCAGTTCTTTCTTGTCGGCCAGCAGATCAACCTCGTTGGCTTTGTCTTCTTCGGGCGTCGCGCCACGGGGGCGGGTGCCTGCGATGGGGCGGATCGTCACCTCATTGCCGAAGACGCGGACCAGAATCTCGGGGCTGGCGCCCACGACCTGAAAGCCGCCAAAGTTGAAATAGAACATGAAAGGCGACGGGTTTGTGCGCCGCAGCGAGCGATAAAGCGCAAAGGGGGGCTGCGGGAAATCCTGCGTCCAGCGCTGCGCCGGAACCACCTGAAAGATGTCGCCCGCGCGGATGTATTCCTTGGCTTTTTCAACCGCTTCCATGTAGCCGGACTTGGTAAAGTTCGACACGGGCGGACCCGCTTCGGACGCATCGCCCAGATCGCGGGTTTCCGCAGGCATGGCGCGTTCCAGATCGCGCACGGCGTCCATCACACGCTCGGCCGCTTGCGCATAGGCCGCTTTGGCCGATTGCCCCTCGGCCACCCAGGCGGGTGAGACCACGGTGACCTCGCCTTTGACGCCGTCCAGAACGGCAATCACCGACGGGCGCAGCATGATCGCATCGGGCAGGCCCAGCGGATCGGGGTTCACATCGGGCAGGTATTCGACCAGCCGCACCATGTCATAGCCCAGATAGCCAAACAGGCCCGCCGCCGCCTGCGGCAGGTCATCGGGCAGGTCAATCCTGCTTTCGGCCAGCAGCGCGCGCAGGTTGTCCATCGGGTTGCCATCCTGCGGCGCAAAGCCTTCGGGATCAAACCGGGCCTGCCGGTTTAACTCGGACGTCTCGCCCCGGCAGCGCCAGACCAGATCGGGCTTCATGCCGATGATCGAATAGCGCCCGCGGATTTCACCGCCGGTCACTGATTCCAGCATGAACGCGTCTTTTTGCGCGCCCGTCAGCTTGAGCATCAGGGATACGGGCGTATCCAGATCCGCAGCCAGACGGGTATAGACGACCTGATTTTCGCCGGCCTCATAGGCGCGGGCGAAACTGTCAAACTCGGGGGTCAGGGCCATTCTGGGTCTCTTTTAATAGCTCGACTGCACGGCGTTCAGCGCGCGTTGATCCACGATGGGGCGGGCGCGTTCCTGTGCATCGCGCACGAAGGCGTCGAAGATGTTCTGGGCCAGCGCCTGATTCAGCTGCGCGCCAAGAGCGGTCTGGGCCTGACGCAGCTCATCCGTTTCGGCGGGCGGCAGGGTTTCATCCAGCCGGACGATAAAGGCGGCACCGGTTGCGGGGATCACGCGCAGCTCACCGGGGTCCATCTCAAAGACCTGAACCATGAAATCGGCGGGCACATCGTCCAGAAACGCGGTGCGGGTCAGGGCATTTTCGACCCGGAAGGGCAGTTCGGTCGCGGTGAAGTCACCATCGGCTTTCAGCCCCTCCATCACCGTTGCCGCCTGCGCGGCCAGCGCCTTGTTCGTTTCTGCCAGCGTCCAAGCGGCGGCAACCCGGTCACGGGCGCTGTCCAGCGGTTCGGGGCGGCGGGGCAGCACTTCGTTCAGGCGCAGGGCAAAGATCGAGCCGTCTTCCAGAAATGCGATCTCGGGGAAATCGCCTTCGTTCACCGCTGCGGCGGCCGAGCGGAAACCGTCATAGGCTGCAACGCCGTCATCGCTCTGCTGGCTCCAGTCGATCTGTCCCAATTCCATCTCGGTCTCGGATGCCACCTCTTCCAGCGTAGCGCCACCGGCCAACATGTCGTTGAAGTCTTCGGCCTGCGCCTCAATCTGGCGGCGGGCGCGGTCTGCGGCCAGTTCCTCGCGCAGGGCGGGCGCAGCATCTTCGAACGGAGTGTTGTTTTCGGCCAGCGACCCATTGATGCGGAACAGTGCCGGGCCAAAGGTCGAGGGCAGCGGGCCCACAACAGTGTCCAGATCGGCGGCAAAGACGGCATCGGCGGCTTCACCCAGATCATCGCGGGTCACGTCGCCCAAATCGATATCGCTCAGCTCCAGCTGACGGTCGCGCACCAGTTGTTCAAAAGTGGTTCCGCCGACCTCAAGCTGGGCCTTGGCGCTTTGCGCGTCTTCCTCAGAGGGATAGGTCAGGCGTTCGACCAACCGGCGTTCGGGCTGGTAGAATTCCGAGGCGCGGTCGTCATACAGGCGGCGCACCGAATCCTCATCAACGTCGATGCTATCCAACAGCATGTCAGGCGACAGGATCGCATAGGTCAGCTGCTTGGTGCGGGGCAGGGTGAACTGATCCTGATTGTCATCGTAATAGGTCTGGATCTGTTCATCGGTGGGTGCGGAAATCGCGGCCTCCAACGCCTCAGGGCCCACGGTCGCAACGGTAAAGCTGCGGCGGGCACCAACGTAATCGGTCATGACCTCGGTCAGGACCGAGGGCATCTCAACCCCGCTGACAATGGCGTTTTGCACCAGCGTACGGGCGGATTCCTTGCGCAGGTCCGATTCGAACTCGGAATCCGTCATGCCGACCTGATCCAGCTGAAACTGATAGGCCTCGCGGTCAAACTCACCATTCACGCCTTGAAAGGCCGGAATGGCGAGGATTTCGCGTTGCAGGTTCTCATCGCCGATCGACAGGCCCAGTTCACCGACTTCGTTGTCCAGCGCGGCCAGCGCGGTCAGACGGGACAGGGCCAGACGGTCCAGTCCGAACTCATGCGCCTGCGACATTTGCAGGGGCTGACCGGTTTGGCTTTCGACCGCGCGGATTTCGCGCTGCAGTTCGCGCACATATTCATTGACCGAAATGTCTTCGTTGCCGACCTGCGCGACGGTGCGCACGGTGCCGGTCAGGCTGGTTGCGCCAAAGCCCGCAAGGCCCAGCATCAGCAGGCCCATGAGGATCCAGACAAATGTCTTCGATAGGTTTTTCATGCCTGCGGCCATGGTGCCCTCTTGTTCTGTGGCAAAGGTCTGCCCTGTCGGTTGCCGCCTTGAATACGACGGGCACCGCCGGGGGGCAAGATCATAAGGTCAGGGCCAGAAGCCGGTCGAACAATTCCGTTATTCCGGTCCGGTCGAGATTGGCAAAGGCCACGCGCACCTGCCGTTTTCCGGCAGGATCGTCCTGCGGCATGAACATGGTGCCGGGCAGCAAGAGAATCCCTGCCTCAGTTACCAGACGTCGGGCCAGTTCGTCGGACGGAATGTCGAAGGGGTGTTCAAGATAGGCGAAATAGGCCCCAAGCCCCAATAAGCGCCAGCCTTTATCTGCCAGCCGGGGCATTTGTTCCTCAATCGCGGCGCGGCGGTCCAGGATTTCGGCCCGCTCGCCGGCAACCCACTGCGACAGGTTTTGCATGCCCCAAAGGGCCGCAAATTGCCCCATCTGACCGGGACAAATCGCGACCGTATCCAGAAATTTCTCGATCTCGGCCAGCAATGCGGGGTCTGTTGCAATGGCCCCCACACGGTGACCGGTCAGCCGGTAGGCTTTCGAGAAGGAATACAGATGTACCAGCGTCTGGTCCCACTCGGGCTGGCTGAACAGCGCGTGGGGCGGGCCGCTGCGGCTGTCGAAATCGCGGTAGGTTTCATCGACCAACAGTCGGATGCCGGTTTCGCGGGCCAGATCATAGAAGGCGCGCACCAGATCGGCAGGGTATTCCACACCGCCCGGATTGTTCGGCGTTACCAGTGAGATTGCGCGGGTTTTGTCTGTGATCAGGGCGCGGGCATCTTCGGGATCGGGAAGCAGATTATCGTCAGTGTTCAACGCCACGGCGCCCACGCCTGCCATATCCAGCCACATTTTATGGTTGAAATACCATGGGGTTGGCAGGATGATCTCATCCCCTTCATCGGTGAGGGCCGAGATTGCGGCGGCAAACGCCTGGTTGCAGCCCGAGGTGATCGCAACCTGCTCGGCGGTCACGTCGGCTGAGTAATGATGGCTGATCTGAGAGGCCAGCTCGGCCCTGAGGTCCGGATTCCCAAGAACCGGCCCGTAGAGATGGGCGCTGTCTTCGCTGACCGCGAATTCTGCCATGGCCTGACGCAAGGCCAGCGGCGGCGGGTCCACCGGGGCCGCCTGACTGACATTGATCAGGGGACGGTCTTTTGGAAACACCACACCGTCCAGCCAGCGCCGCGCCTCCATCACCGGAGGGGAAAAGGTGGCGGCGGTGCGTGTCCGGTTCATTGGGTGGTCCAAATATATGGGATCAGTCGGTACCGCGATAGGGTTCGACATATTGCAGGGCCATATCCCACGGGAAGAAAATCCACGTGTCCTGGCTGACCTCGGTGATGAACGTGTCGACCATCGGGCGGCCTTTGGGTTTGGCATAGACAGTGGCGAAATGCGCCTTGGGGTACATGGCGCGTACCAGTTCCAGCGTTTTGCCGCTGTCGACCAGATCATCGACGATCAGAATGCCCTCACCATCGCCCATCAACTCGGCATCGGGGGCCTTAAGCACTTCGGCCTCGCCCTGTGCCTGATGGTGGTAGGAGCGCACGCTGATCGTGTCGACGGTGCGGATGTCCAGCTCGCGGCTGACGATCATCGCGGGGGCCATGCCGCCGCGTGTGATCGCGACAACGGCGCGCCATGCGCCGTCATCCGGGCCCTGTCCGTCCAGCCGCCACGCCAACGCGCGCGAGTCGCGGTGAATCTGGTCCCAGCTGATGTGAAAGCCCTTTTCGTGGGGCAGACGGTCCTTGGCGCTCATGTTCTTAACCTTTTTCAACGTCCGGTGCATCGACAGCCTTCATGCCGACGATGTGATAGCCCGAATCCACGTGCAGATTCTCTCCGGTCACGCCGCTGCTGAGGTCGGACAGCAGATAAAGTGCCGACTTGCCTACGTCATCAATGGTCACGTTGCGGCGCAGGGGCGAGTTATACTCGTTCCACTTCATGATATAGCGGAAATCGCCAATCCCGCTGGCGGCCAGCGTCTTGATCGGACCGGCCGAGATCGAGTTCACGCGGATGCCGTCCTTGCCGAGGTCTTCAGCCAGATATTTGACCGATGCCTCAAGTGCTGCTTTGGCAACGCCCATCACATTATAATGCGGCATCACCTGTTCGGCGCCGTAATAGGTCAGGGTGATGGCGCTGCCGCCTTCGCCCATCATCTTTTCGGCGCGCTGCATCACGGCGGTGAAGGAATAAACCGACACATCCATGGTCAGCTTGAAATTCGCCCGGCTGGTGTCGACATAGCGACCGCGCAGTTCGTTCTTGTCGGAAAAGCCGATGGCATGAACAACAAAGTCCAATTTGCCCCATTTTTCCTCAAGCGAGGTGAACAGCGCATCAATCGACGCCTCATCGCTTACGTCACAGGGCAGGACGATTTCGCTGCCCAATTGGGCCGCCAGCGGATCGACCCGTTTTTTCAGGGCATCGCCCTGATAGGAAAAGGCCAGCTCGGCCCCGGCATCAGAAAGCGCGCGGGCAATGCCCCATGCGATCGATTTATCATTGGCCAGTCCCATGATGAGGCCGCGCTTGCCGGCCATCAACTGATTTGACATGTTCGGTTCTCCGCCTGTCTTCGCGTCATGTTGAGTTGGTTTATGCCATTGGTTGCGCTGCTTCAAGGCCGTGGACTCTTGCTCGCAGCGGGTTCTCGCCTTAGATTAACATTAAATGTTTCCGGGGGATGGAAATGACCGAGCGTGGTGGCATTTTCGCTGGCTCCGATCCGTTTGAAATAGCGGGGCGGTGGTTGAGTGAGGCCGAAGACAGCGAGCCCAATGATCCGAACGCCATAGCGCTGGCGACGGTGGATTCGGATGGCATGCCCAATGTCCGCATGGTGTTGTTGAAAGAGATCGAGCCCGATGCGTTCGTCTTTTACACCAATTACACCAGTGCCAAGGCGGCCGAGCTCGACTCGGCGGGGAAAGCCGCTTTTGTGATTCATTGGAAATCGTTGCGGCGTCAAATCCGAGTTCGTGGTACAATAACCCGGGAAAGCGGGCCGAAAGCTGACGAATATTATGCGTCCCGTTCTTTAAAGAGCCGTCTTGGGGCCTGGGCGTCGAAGCAGTCGCAGCCCCTCAGTAGCCGGTCGGCGTTGATGGCAGAGGTTGCGAAAGTGACAGCGAAACTGGGACCCAATCCTGAGCGGCCACCTTTTTGGGGAGGGTACAGGCTGGAGCCCACCGAGATCGAATTCTGGGCCGATGGGGCGTTCAGGCTACATGACAGGTTCCAATGGCGGCGTGAACAGGTGGACTCGGGTTGGCAAGTGCAGAGGCTGAATCCATGACATTCACGTATCGTGAAATGCAACACGCAGGAATCAAACAGTTTTTTCAGCTTGAATTTGCGCGCCATTCCCATACACATCGCACCCTTAACGAAGTCTTAAATTTCATGATGGGAAGACAGTGCCGGAAGATCTGAACAACATGTACCGCGTCAGTGGACACGTGAAATGGTTCGACCCTGCCAAGGGGTACGGATTCGTTGTGTCTGACGAAGGCGGCCCGGATATTCTGTTGCATGTGAACGTGTTGCGCAATTTCGGCCAAAGCTCTGTTGCCGATGGCGCGGGCATTGAGATCATGACCCATCGCACAGATCGCGGTGTGCAGGCTGTTGAGGTGATCAGTGTCGATCCCCCGGCCCGAACCGACTCGATGATGCTGGCCGATTTCGCCGAGCTGGACCCGGTGGTCATCGCCGAAGCCCCGTTGGAGGCAGCGCGGGTGAAATGGTTCGACAAGGGCAAAGGATTCGGATTCGCGAATGTATTTGGTCGGGGCGAGGATGTGTTTCTGCACATTGAGGTTCTGCGCCGGTCTGGTCTGGCCGATCTGCAACCGGGTGAGGCGCTGGCGATGCGTGTCATTGACGGTAAACGTGGACGTATGGCGGCGCAGGTCCTTGCCTGGGAAGCCGCATTGGATGACTGATCCAAAATGACCAGGTTTGTTGCGGTTCTCACAGTCTTGACGGCGCTTTGGGCCGCACATGTACAGGCGGCTTGCCGCGAAGATCGGGTTGGGGTGCGCAATGACACGACTCAGATCTCATTCAACATTGAATTGGCCATAAGCCCGCAGGAACGGTCGCGCGGGCTGATGTTTCGCGAATCCATGCCACAGCGGTCTGGCATGCTGTTTGTGTTCGACCCACCGCAGCGCGTTGCCTTTTGGATGAAGAACACGCTGATCCCGTTGGACATCATTTTTCTGGACCGCACCGGGACTGTGACTCGTGTGCATGAAAACGCGATACCGCATGATGAAACGCTGATTGAAGGCGGCGATTCGGTTTTTGCGGTGCTGGAAATCAACGCGGGTTTGGCGGCGCGCTACCTGATCACGCGGGGCACGCAAATGCAGCACGAAGTTTTTTCGCAAGGCCCCGCAATTTGGCCCTGTTAGGGCTTTTCAAATCAGATCGGCATCGTTAGGAAGGCGCACGGTCCGGGGCGTGGCGCAGTCTGGTAGCGCACCTGTTTTGGGTACAGGGGGTCGTAGGTTCGAATCCTGCCGCCCCGACCACTTCTTTCCTTTATCTAGGCGATCCACCCATAGCTTGAAAAAGCGCGCTGATCGCCTGATCCACTGCCGTGCTTTCCACCGGAACCTGTACTGAACTGCCATTCCTCTGCGGGACATTAAAGAACAACTCGGCATCCACTTGGTAGCCCGAGCTGTTTTTGACCGTGGTCATCCGTGTGATGCTCTGGGGCAGGTCTTGCGGATAGCCATCATAGTTGAGAATCAGAAACGCGGTGGTTTCGGGGGGGAGAAGCTCTGTGCATTCGAACACCCGATTCCCGGCTTTTCGGAATTCTTCGCCGGGTCCGCTGCATTGTGTTTCAAACGCGTTCAGCAAACGGTCAGGAAACGTATCGAACTGTGCACTGCGCGTGGGCGGTGGGACATCCTGTGGTGTGCAGGCCACGATCAGAGCCATCACTGGAAGAAAACGAAACCCAGACATTCAGACCGATCCTTTTACTCAAGCGTTACGCGTGCCTGATAGCGGCAGAGAGCCGTTTGGCCGCCGCGCTGATTCTGAACAAGCCTACCCATCATATGTCGGGTTTATCAAATGGCGGTAACTGTGCTGCAAAACACAGTTAATTGAGATGGGCGCCGCGCTGTCCTGATGGCTGAGCCTGTGGTCAAACCTGTGGAGGAATCGCAATCGTCCGCCTGACAGCCAAGTTCTGAATTTTGGTCAATATAAAAGTTTTCAAAAATCACTGAAAAAGGCCGTTGACGATCTATGGCCGAATACGCCAGATTGTATGGGCCGAAAGGAGTGCCACTAAATCTGGTAGGTCAAACCGGGTAAGGCACTGGGCGAGGGTCGGACAGCACATCAATTACACGTGCAACCGCATGAATGGTTCTGCGCTGTTGAAAGACAGTGCCCGGTCTCTTGCGCCCAAATTTCAGGCGCGGTGGAAGATACTCTTAGACGTGTCCGACGCCAAAAGGGAAGTTGATTAAATCTAGGGCGGCGGACATGAAGATTGAACGGAAATTCACTAAATCGGGCCAGGACGCATACGCAGATTTGGATTTTGTGTCCGCAACCTCTGAGATTCGGAACCCGGACGGCACCATCGTCTTTCGTCTGGACGACATCGAAGTCCCCGCAAAGTGGAGCCAGGTCGCAAGCGACGTGATCGCACAGAAGTATTTCCGCAAGGCTGGCGTTCCGTCCGAGATGAAAAAGGTCAAGGAAAAGGACGTTCCCGAGTTCCTGTGGCGTTCGGTTCCCGCAGACGGTGCGGAATTCGAGGGCGAAACATCCTCCAAGCAGGTGTTTGACCGTCTGGCCGGCGCGTGGACCTATTGGGGGTGGAAAGGCGGCTACTTCTCGACCGAGGAAGACGCGCGCGCCTATTTTGACGAGATGCGCTATATGCTGGCGACCCAGCGTGCCGCGCCGAACTCGCCGCAGTGGTTCAACACGGGTCTGCACTGGGCCTATGGCATCGACGGCCCGGCGCAGGGGCACCACTATGTCGACTATAAAACCGGCAAGCTGACCAAATCGAAATCCGCCTACGAACATCCGCAGCCGCACGCGTGTTTCATCCAGTCCGTCGATGATGATCTGGTGAACGAAGGCGGTATCATGGACCTTTGGGTGCGTGAGGCGCGCTTGTTTAAATACGGCTCGGGCACTGGGACGAACTTCAGCCATCTACGGGCCGAGGGCGAGGCACTGTCGGGTGGCGGCAAATCCTCGGGCCTTATGGGTTTCCTCAAGATCGGCGACCGCGCCGCTGGCGCGATCAAATCAGGCGGGACAACCCGTCGAGCAGCAAAGATGGTAATCGTCGATGCAGATCACCCCGATATCGAGCAATTCATCGAATGGAAGGTGATCGAAGAGCAGAAAGTGGCCTCGATCGTTGCCGGATCGAAAATGCACGAGAAGATGCTGAACGGCATTTTCGAGGCCATTCGCTCGTGGGATGGGTCGGCTGAAGACGCCTATGATCCGAACAAGAACGACGCGCTGAAATCTGCTGTGCGCGAGGCGAAAAAAGTCGCGATCCCCGAGACTTACATCAAGCGCGTGCTGGATTACGCCAAGCAGGGTCACGACAGCATCGAATTCCCGACCTACGACACGGACTGGGATTCGGAAGCCTACAGCTCGGTTTCGGGTCAGAACTCCAACAACTCGATCCGCGTGACAAATGCGTTCCTGACGGCTGTTGAGAAAGACGCTGATTGGGAGCTGATCAACCGCACCGATGGCAAGGTTGCCAAGACCGTCAAGGCGCGTGACCTGTGGGAAAAGGTCGGTCATGCGGCATGGGCCTGTGCCGATCCGGGCATCCAGTTCCATGACACCGTAAACGAGTGGCACACATGCCCGGCAGACGGAGAGATTCGCGGCTCGAACCCGTGCTCGGAATACATGTTCCTGGACGACACGGCCTGTAACCTGGCGTCGATGAACCTGCTGACCTTCCTCAAGGATGGCGAGTTCCAGGCGGCGGACTATATGCATGCCTCGCGTCTGTGGACGCTCACGCTGGAAATCTCGGTGACCATGGCGCAGTTCCCGTCGAAGGAAATCGCGCAACTGTCCTATGATTTCCGCACCTTGGGTCTGGGCTATGCGAACATCGGCGGCCTGCTGATGAACATGGGTTACAGCTATGACTCGGATGAGGGTCGGGCCATCTGTGGCGCGCTGACCGCGATCATGACCGGTGTGGCCTATGCGACCTCGGCCGAAATCGCCGGTGAGCTGGGTGCCTTCAAAGGCTATGAGCGTAACGCAGATCACATGTTGCGCGTCATCCGCAACCACCGCCGCGCGTCGCAGGGTGTGACCGAGGGGTATGAGAAGCTGGCGGTCAAGCCGGTGCCTTTGGACCACGGTAATTGCCCGGACAAGCGTCTGGTCGATCTGGCCATGTCGGCCTGGGATGAGGCGCTGAGCCTCGGCGAGAAAAACGGCTACCGCAATGCGCAGGCCACCGTGATCGCGCCCACCGGCACCATCGGTCTGGTGATGGATTGCGACACCACCGGGATCGAGCCGGATTTTGCGCTGGTTAAGTTCAAAAAGCTGGCCGGTGGCGGTTACTTCAAGATCATCAACCGCTCGGTGCCTTCGGCGCTGGAGAAACTGGGCTATTCCTCGTCTCAGATCGAAGAAATCGTGGGTTACGCAGTCGGTCACGGCACCATCGGTAACGCGCCGGGGATCAACCACACCTCGCTGACCGGTCACGGCTTTGGCCCCAATGAACTGGCCAAAGTGGACGCCGCGCTGGAAAGCGCCTTTGATATCCGGTTCGTCTTCAACCAGTGGACGCTGGGCGAAGATTTCTGCACCGGCGTGTTGGGCATTCCGGCGACCAAGCTGAATGATCCGACGTTTGATCTGCTGCGCCATCTGGGCTTTACCAAGGCGGATATCGACGCGGCGAACGATCACGTTTGCGGGACCATGACGCTGGAAGGTGCGCCGCATCTGAAGGAAGAGCACTATTCGATCTTCGACTGCGCCAACCCGTGCGGCAAGAAAGGTAAGCGTTTCCTTGGCGTTGACAGCCACATCACCATGATGGCGGCAGCGCAGAGCTTTATCTCGGGCGCGATTTCCAAGACGATCAACATGCCGAATGACGCGACCATCGAGGATTGCCAGAAGGCTTATGAACTCAGCTGGTCGCTGGGTGTGAAGGCCAACGCGCTCTACCGCGACGGCTCGAAACTTTCGCAACCTCTGGCAGCAGCGCTGGTCGAGGATGATGACGAAGCAGCCGAGGTTCTGGAAAGCGGCTCGCCCGCCGAAAAGGCCGCCGTGCTGGCCGAAAAGGTCATCGAAAAGGTGGTCGTGAAGGAAATCGTCCGCTCGCATCGTGAAAAGATGCCTGAGCGTCGGAAAGGCTACACGCAGAAAGCCATCGTGGGCGGCCATAAGGTCTATCTGCGGACGGGCGAGTATTCGGACGGTTCGCTGGGCGAGATCTTCATCGATATGCACAAGGAAGGTGCTGGCTTCCGGGCGATGATGAACAACTTTGCCATCGCGGTCTCAGTCGGTCTGCAATACGGCGTGCCGCTCGAAGAGTTCGTGGATGCATTCACTTTTACCAAGTTCGAACCGGCGGGAATGGTGCAGGGCAACGACTCGATCAAGAACGCGACATCGATCCTGGATTACATCTTCCGTGAACTGGCTGTGTCCTATCTGGACCGCACCGATCTGGCCCATGTGAAGCCCGAGGGCGCGACCTTTGATGACATTGGTCGCGGTGAGGAAGAGGGCGTCTCGAATGTGTCCGAGATCAGCGAAAGCGCGGCGTCCAAGTCTTTGGAAGTGTTGAAGCAAATCAGTTCCACCGGGTATCTGCGCAAGCGGCTGCCGCAGGATCTGGCCGTGTTCAACCCGCAGGCGGACGCGACCGGCATGGCCGAACAGGCCGCCGTGTTCGAAGCGCCAGTAGCTGAAACCGCAGTTGCAACCGGGATGGACGCCCGCACCAAAGCCAAGATGCAAGGCTACGAGGGCGATCCTTGCGGTGAATGCGGCAACTACACGCTGGTGCGCAACGGCACCTGCATGAAGTGCAACACCTGCGGCGCGACAAGCGGGTGTAGCTGAGTTTAGCGCCCCGGCACCCCGGGGCGCAGGGGTCGGATAGCTGCCACAGGTACCGACCCCGACGAATACGGAGAAAGGCGCCGAGACTTACCGCCGATGCCTTTCTCCACTCGGCCGACATGCCCGTGTTGGCCGGGAACAGGGTGGGGCGGAATATTGCTCTTTCCCACTCTTCCACGGGGCGGGTGCGCTCGCCCCATGCGCAGTCCAGGCCGCAGGCAAAAAAACACCGGGCGGTCAACGAAATGAGCCTGGAAGGCGAAACTACAGGGGGCTTCGGCCCCCTTTTCTTTTTTCGGGTTGAGGCAGGCGGATTTGAGCAGAGCCTTGCCGGAATTGCGGTCCTGCACCGGGCAAGACCCGCCGAGGCCGCTTGGGGGATTTTTGCCGAGCAACTTGCCGCAGGTGCGACTCGGCCGAACACGCAAAGATTGGCGCGAAACAGGCGGATTCCCTCAGTACGGGTGACAGCGGGGGTGCTGGCGATGTTTGTGGTCGGTGTCCGGACGCAAAACCAAGCAGAACTCAATCAGGAGGCATCACAATGAAACCGCAAACACTGACAGTTATTTCCACCCTTATCCTTGGACTGCCGATCATGGCCGCCGCTGACACCACAGCCGATGCAAACGGAGATGGCGTGCTGACCATCGAAGAGGTTCAGGCCGTTGTGCCCGGTGTTGACGCCGATACGTTCTCGGTCATGGACGCCAATGGCGACGGCGCGCTGGATGAGGCCGAGATCGTCGTGGCACAGGAAGCAGGGCTGTTGCCCGCCACCGACGGCTGATGCAAAGAAAGAGCGGCCAGAGACATTCTGGCCGCTTTTCAATATTTTATCAGTTCAGGTGAATGTTGAATTTGCCGCGCAGCTCAGCATCCAGCAAAGGATCTAACCGTGCGGGTGACGGAGTGGCGAGGATTTCCTCTTTCCGTTTGACGGCCTTTTCGATCAGGTCCGGCTTGCCCAGTTCAACCCATTCCTTGGGTGAGGTCCGATCGCCGAAGGTGGGGTAGACATAGTCTGCCTGCATCCGGCTGAGCGTGGCATCTGTGCCCAGATAGTGGCCGGGTCCGCCCATGCAGACCTGAGCGATCTGGTCCAGCGCCAGGGTTTCGTCCGTTACCTCAATCCCGCGCACGCAGCGCTGCGCCTGACCAATCAGATCATCGGCCAGGATAAGACTTTCGTGGCAGAATCCCAGCAGAGAGGCATGCATCCCCGCCGCCTCATAGACCATGTTCAGCCCTGACAGCCCGGCCATCACGTTCGAGCACATCTGCTCCCAACCGGCCTGCATGTCGGGCAGTTTCGAATCCGACGCCCCCGCAGCCGCGCCGCCGGGCAGGTCATAGAACCGGTGCATTTGGGCACATCCCGCCGTCAGCAGCGCCTGTTCGCCCGACCCGATGGACATGGCCCCTGTGCGCAGGTCCAGCCCGAAGGGCCAGGTGCCGAAAATCGCAGGGGCCCTGGGGCTTACTGCATTTACGTAAACCAGCCCGGCCAGGCATTCCGCCGTTGCCTGTGTGATCGCGCCTGCAATCGTAGAGGGCGCCGTTGCGCCCGCCATACCGGCGGACAGCAACAGGATCGGCATTCCGGCCTTGATGCACAGCTCCATCACTTCGCAGCTTTCGGTCGCGAATTTCATGGGCGGCACAACAAAGCAGTTTGTGTTCGAGATAAAAGGCCGCTCGCGGTACTTATCCTCGCCACCTGCGATCATATGGATCATCTCCATCGCCGGGGCGACATGATGAGGTTCGGTGAACGATGTACCGATATGTTTGAACGTGCCGGAACAGGATGCGTAGATCGTGTTCAGGTCCATCTCAAGGTTGTCGGCAATATCGCGGCAGACCATAGGGCGTTGAACGAAATGGATATTGTCCAGCTGTTCGCAAATCCGCGACGCGTCGTGCAGGTCCTGAACGGTTGAATCCCGGTATTCCTGCCCGTGAACGTCGACCATGCTGACTGCCGCGCCTGCGGTGCCGTAATGCACTTTGGTGCCGCTCAGATCCAGATCGGTTTTGCCATCCCGGCTGTAGAGTGTGACGGATCGGTTTGCGTTGGCCAGCGTGTCTTCGACCAATGCGCGCGGAAACCGGATGCGCCCGTCATCCCCAAGGGTACAACCCGCACCGACCAGATAGTCGATCCCGCTTTGGGGCGCATCGGCCAACCCGATGGTTTCCAGCGCGGTCAAAGCGGCCTCGTGGATGCGTTCGACCTGCGCCTGTGTCAGGACGTTGAGAACGCCGCCCTCCATCCCGGGGCGGACGGGGCGCAGATGGTCGGGCAGGGCAGTTGCGCGGGCGGCACGACGGGCGGCACGACCACCACTGCGGGAAGAGCTACGGGTTTGTTCGTTCATGGTTTGGAATCCAGTTTGCTAGGCGTCGCAGAAAGTTGAGAGTTTTACGCCTGAAACGGTCTGCCCCGCGCTGCACGACCCCTATCCGCACCGATGGTGCGGCTCACCAGCCGGATTTTCCAAACATCATTTTGCACGCGGTTCATCCCTTGTTGCTGCGCAGTATTCCGGCTGGGCAGTACATGTTCTGTTCTGTTTGCGACCTGGCCATTCAAAAGCGAAGTTCAATTGCGAAGTTCAATTGCGAAGTTTACGCCAATAGCTTCTTTCGCCAAAGTATTTTCCAGCCGCGACAGAATTCTGTTATAGTACCTTCACTTATTTTAGAGCGGTTCGTGAAAGCAATTGATTCTTAACCATTGCGAACCATGTTTTGAGACGAAGACGACCCGAATGACCAAACGCTACGGCAGAAGGTTAAGTAGGAGAGATTGATGAAAGGCCTTGTGACCCTCAGCGTCCTTTGGATGGCGGCCCTTGCGGCCCCTTCGATGGCTGAGGATTGGACGGGGGCCTATGCGGGTTTCAGCCTTGGATATGCCGATGCTGACGGCCCGAACGGATCAAGCGGCAACGACACCGCCTTTGGCCCTCATATCGGATATGACCGGGATTTCGGCAATTTCGTTCTGGGGGGTGAACTGGAATATAACCGCCTGTCGCTGAACCTGGGTGACGGAGAAGGCAGCCTGGACAGCATGACCCGCCTGAAACTGCGCGGCGGTTACGATTTCGGCCCCGCGCTTGGCTATGTGGTGGTCGGTGCCGCGCGGGTGGATGCCTCGGCAGACAATGACACAGCTGCTGTTTACGGTATTGGCGTGGCCTATCCGATCAATGACCGCTTTATCATCAGTGGTGAGGCGCTGCGTCAGGAATTCGACGATGTCACCCGGTCGGATGGTGGGCTTCAGTCGAACGTGTTCAATCTGCGCACCTCGTTCCGTTTCTGAGGTATCATCCAACTGCTGCCGGACGGTCGGCTTTTTCGGCTGCGAATTGGCATATGGTTTCGAGGGCGGCCAAGAATCTGTCGTCGTCAATCGTCATCGCCACTCGGATATGTCCGGCCGCCGCTGTCCCAAAGCTTTCGCCCGGCATGACGGCTATGGAATGCGTGTCCAGCAGGGCATTGGCAAAGTCTTCTCCGCTGAGCCCCGTGGCCCGAATGTCCAGCATCAGATACATCGCACCCTGTGCGGGGACCAGTCTGACGGTATTCTGGGCCTTCAGAACCTCAAGCGCCAGCGCGCGACGCCGGCGGAAAGGTGCAGCGATGCGCTGTTCCAACTCGTCTCCTGCGCTCAGCGCAAAGCTGGCGGCGTCCTGAATAAAGCCCGGTACGCCATAGGTTGTGTGGGTGGCCAGATTGATCAGGTGGTTGATCACCTCTTCCGGTGCAACGATCCAACCGCACCGAGACCCGGTCATCGCGTGTGATTTGGACATTGAGCCCACCACCAATGTCCGCTCGGCCATTCCGGGCAGGGTTCTGGGTGAGATATGTGTGCCTTCCCAGACCTGTGTGTCGTAAACCTCATCTGAAATCAGCCAGAGGTGGCGGGCCTGACAGACCTGTGCAAACCCGTCCAGTGTTTGCCGGGAATAAACCACGCCGGTTGGGTTGTTCGGCGTGTTGATCAGCAGGGAAACCGCGCCATCTGCGGCGGCCTCGATCTGTTCGGGGCGGGGTTGAAAGGCGTCCTCGGCCCGGGTTTGGATGGCCCGCGCGGTGGCACCCGCGCCCCGGATCGTGCCGGGATAGGTAGCATAGTAGGGGTCCAGATACAGCCCGACATCGCCGGGATCGCAGACCGCCACATGGGCGGCAAATAGCGCCGCTTGGCCCCCGGGTGTGATCAACACGTTGTTGCGTGTGGTCAGTACTCCGGTGCGGGCCTGCACCCGTGCGGCGACCGTATCGCGCAGCAAATCCGTGCCGGGCACCATGGCATAGCCGGTGTGGCCTTGCCGTGCAGACAGGTCCATCGCCTGCAGAATCGAAGGGTCGGTGCGGATGTCATGTTCTCCGATGGTCAGTTCGGTCACGGCGTGGCCTTCGCTGATCATCCGGCGGGCGCGATAGAACACGTCCCACCCGTCACTGCCGCCTTCTGTCAGGTGAGTGATCCGCTGCGACAGTTTCATGATGCGCCTCCGTCTGGTCTTTGGCGCTGACTGGGCCAGAGGCGCGCGGGAAAGTCAATCAGTGACGCCGGGGCGCAAAACTGCGGGCTTGGCGTCGGGCCAGCGGCGTGATAAATCAGCCTTATGAACCGTATGACCTGCACCATTATCTGCTGCATTACCTGCTGATTTATCAAGCGGGCCGGTTTCTTTCGTTTTCATCCCTGAGACAAGTTGCTAAGCCCGCGCCAACGCGACACTGCTTATGCTGTCTTTAGGAGCCGACCGATGACGACGATCAAACTGCACAACACACGGACGCGGACGAAAGAGGCTTTCGTGCCGATCAGCGCCGACAATGTGCGGATGTATGTCTGCGGTCCCACGGTCTATGACCGCGCGCATCTGGGCAATGCTCGGCCCGTGGTGGTGTTCGATGTGCTCTATCGTCTGTTGCGGCACGCCTATGGTGCGGATCACGTCACCTATGTGCGCAATTTCACCGATGTGGATGACAAGATCAACGCAACCGCCTTGTCGCGGCAACAGGCCGGGGCCGAAGGCACGTTGGAGCAATTGGTGCAGGAACGCTCGGACGAGACAATCGGCTGGTATCTGCACGATATGGGTGTGCTGGGGGCGTTGGAGCCGAACCAGATGCCGCGCGCGACCGAATTCATCCCTCAGATGATCGCGATGATTGAGGGGCTGATTGCCAAGGGGCATGCCTATGCAGCTGAAGGGCATGTGCTGTTCGCGGTCGACAGCTGGAAAGAGAACTATGGCGCGCTGTCCGGGCGTTCGGTGGATGACATGATCGCCGGGGCACGGGTTGAGGTTGCGCCGTACAAAAAGAACCCGATGGATTTTGTGCTGTGGAAACCCTCGACAGACGAACTGCCCGGGTGGGACAGCCCATGGGGACGCGGGCGTCCGGGGTGGCACATCGAATGCTCGGCCATGAGCTATGAGTTGCTGGGTGAAAGTTTCGACATTCATGGTGGCGGCAACGATCTGATGTTCCCGCATCATGACAACGAGATCGCGCAGAGTAAGTGCGCCCATCCGCATGGTGAGTTCGCCAAGGTCTGGCTGCACAATGAGATGTTGCAGGTTGAGGGCAAGAAGATGTCCAAATCATTGGGCAATTTCTTTACCGTCCATGATCTGTTGGAACAGGGTGTTCCGGGTGAGGTGATCCGGTTTGTGTTCCTGCAGACCCATTATCGCAAGCCGATGGACTGGACCGAGAAGAAGGCGCGGGATGCTGAGGCCACGATGCGCAAGTGGCGGGCGCTGACAGCGGGCATCGAACCCGCAGCCAGCGCAGCACCCGCCGTTATCGCTGCGCTGAGTGACGACCTGAACACTGCGGGTGCTGTGGCCGAACTCCACCGTCTGGCGGCGGACGGGGATGCGGCGGGGCTGTTGGCCAGCGCGCGTCTGCTGGGTCTGTTGACGCCTGAGATGGGGGCGTGGGCGGATACTGCGGCGGTTGACTTGTCCGCCTTTGCAGATCGGTTGGCAGAGGCGCGGACGACGGCCATGCAAAGCAAGGACTTCGCTGAAGTGGACCGCCTGAAAGCGGCTTATTTGGCTGCCGGTTTGGAGGTCCGCATGAGCAAGGACGGCGTCGAACTGGTACCGGGCGCGGGGTTTGATTCCGCCAAGCTGGAGACGATCTGAACCGCGTTTTCTAGACGAAAGACGCAATAATCTGGGCCAGCGGGAGCGAGCCATGACCAAAGAACGCCTTTACCTGTATGACACCACCCTGCGCGACGGGCAGCAAACGCAGGGTGTTCAGTTTTCGACCGCGGAAAAGGTGCAGATTGCGCAGGCGCTGGACGAATTGGGCGTCGATTACATCGAAGGCGGTTGGCCGGGGGCAAACCCCACGGACAGTGCGTTTTTCGAGGTTGCGCCCAAAACCTCGGCCCGGTTGACCGCGTTCGGGATGACCAAACGCTCGGGTCGGTCGGCTGAGAATGACGATGTTCTGGCTGCGGTGATGAACGCGGGCACGCAGGCCGTGTGTCTGGTCGGCAAATCGCATGACTACCACGTCACCCATGCGCTTGGGATCGCGCTGGAGGAGAATGTCGAGAATGTCCGCGCCTCCGTCGCGCATATCGTGGCGCAGGGGCGTGAGGCGCTGTTTGATGCCGAGCATTTCTTTGACGGCTACAAGGACAATCCCGCCTATGCGGTTGAGGTCTGCCGCGCTGCGCTGGAGGCGGGCGCGCGCTGGGTCGTGCTGTGTGACACAAACGGCGGCGCGCTGCCTGCTGAGGTCTCGCGTATCGTCGCCGAGGTCATCGCCGCAGGTCTGCCGGGTGACCGGCTGGGCATTCATACGCATAACGACACCGAAAACGCGGTGGCCTGTTCGCTGGCTGCCGTAGATGCAGGGGCGCGGCAGATTCAAGGCACGCTGAACGGCTTGGGCGAGCGATGCGGTAATGCCAACCTGACCGCGTTGATCCCGACTCTGCTGCTAAAGGAACCCTATGCCTCTGAGCTCGAGATCGGCGTCAGCACGCAGGCTTTGGCCGGATTGACGCGCATCAGCCGGATGCTGGACGATATTCTGAACCGCGTGCCCAGCAAGCAATCGGCTTATGTGGGGGCCTCGGCCTTTGCCCATAAGGCGGGGTTGCATGCCAGTGCGATCCTCAAGGATCCGTCGACCTATGAGCATATCGAACCCGGCGCGGTCGGCAATGCGCGGATCATCCCAATGTCGAACCAGGCGGGCCAGTCGAACCTGCGCAAGCGTCTGACCGAGGCGGGGTTGATCGTGGAAAAAGCGGACCCGGCGCTGGGGCGTATCCTTGACCGGATCAAACAGCGTGAGGCCGAGGGATATTCCTACGACACTGCGCAAGCGAGTTTCGAATTGCTGGCGCGCGATGAACTGGGGCAACTGCCCGAGTTCTTTGAGGTCAAGCGCTACAAGGTCACCGTTGAGCGGCGCAAGAACAAGTACAACCGGATGGTCAGCCTGTCCGAGGCCGTGGTCGTGGTGAAGGTCGACGGGGAAAAGAAGCTGTCTGTCAGTGAATCTCTGGACGAGGATGGCAGCGACCGGGGGCCGGTGAACGCGCTGGCCAAGGCACTGGCGAAGGATTTGGGGCAGTATTCGCAGATTCTGGCCGATATGCGGCTGGTCGACTTTAAGGTGCGGATCACGCAGGGCGGGACCGAGGCGGTGACTCGCGTCATCATCGACAGCGAAGACGGGCAGGGGCGGCGCTGGTCGACCGTGGGCGTCAGTGCGAACATAGTCGATGCCTCGTTCGAGGCGCTGCTGGACGCGATACAGTGGAAACTGGTGCGCGATTGCGGGCCAAACGCGGCGGTGGCTGAGTGACCGTAGAGTTCGACGAGGACGTCAAAGCCTGTGCCGCGCTAGTGCACAAGGCCGACCCGGATCGGTTCATGGCGGTCATGGCTGCTCCGGTTGCGGTGCGGCCCGTGCTGTTCCCGCTTTATGCGCTGAACGTCGAAGTCGCGCGGGCGCCATGGGTCACGCAAGAGACGATGATTGCCGAGATGCGGCTGCAATGGTGGCGCGATGCGCTGCAAGAGATTGCCGAAGGGCAAGCCGTGCGCAGGCACGAGGTTGTGACGCCGTTGTCGCGGGCCCTATCCCCGCAATTGGCTGCCATGCTGGACGAATATGTGGCTGTAAGGCGTTGGGATATATACCGTGATCCGTTTGAGGATCAGGAACATTTTGATGCTTACATCAACCACAGCGCTGGCTCTTTGATGGTAGCAGCGGCGCAGATGTTGGGTACCGCCGATGAGAGTGTCTTGCGCGATTTTGGCTTTGGGGTTGGGGTAGCAAATTGGTTGCGGGCCATTCCCGATCTTGAGGCACGCGGGCGCATTCCCTTGCTGGACGGCACCCCGGATGGCGTGCGCGCCCTTGCGCAAACGGCTTTGGACAGGCTGCACTGCGCTCGCACTAACGCGACCGTCGTTTCACCTGACGCGCGCCCTGCGCTCTATTCCGGTTGGCAGACCGATTGGATTCTGCGCCGGGCCATCGCGCGACCAGACCGTGTGGCGGCAGGGGATTTGGCGCAGGGCGAGATTCGCCGTAGGGCGTCATTGATGTGGGTTGTGGCCAGCGGACGCTGGTGAGGATCAGACTGTTTCCGGCTCGGACGGTTTCAGAACCAGCCACAACAGCGCCGCGCCCGCCAATGTCAGCAGCGGGATCATGGCCAGGTTTACCGCTGTCCAGCCTTCAACCGCCGATCCGCCCGAACAGTTCATCAACCCGCCCGAGGCGAGCGAGGCGATTGTGACGCCTCCGAACACCAGCAGGTCGTTCAGGCCCTGCATCCGGCCACGTTCGCTGACGTCATGCGAGGCGGCCAGCATGGTGGTGGCACCGATAAAGCCAAAGTTCCAGCCGATGCCCAGCAGGATCAGGGCGATGAAAAAGTTTTCCAGCTCAACGCCTTGCAGGGCGACGACGCCCGCTCCGGCCAGAATGGCAAGGCCAAGGGCAACGATCTTCTCAACCCCGAACCGGGCGATCAATTGGCCGGTGAAAAAGCTGGGGATGTACATGGCAAGTACGTGACCCGTCACCACATCCGCCGCGTCATTGGCCGAATAGCCGCATCCGACAACGGCCAGCGGGGTCGAGGTCATGACCAGATTCATCAGCGCGTAGGACACCATCGCGCAGATGATCGCCACGGCGATACGCGGTGTTTTCAGCATCTCAAGACGGCTGCGGCCCTTGGGGGCGCCTTCCTCGGCCTTGGGGGGGGTGGGGATGTCCAGAAAGAAGAACAGGGCTGACCCGATGACGTTCACCGCGATGACGGCGATATATGTCCCAAGGAAGGGTATGACATAAGCCGTCGACGTCAGCTTGACGATCTGTGGTCCAATGATCGCCGCCGCCAGACCGCCTGCCATGACATATGAGATCGCCTTGGGGCGGAAAGCGTCCGAGGCGGAATCCGCAGCGGCAAAGCGGTAAAAACCATGCGCGCTCATGTAGATGCCAGTCAGCAGGCTGCCCACAAGGAACACGGGGAACGATCCCAGATACAACCCGTATGCTCCGACCAAACCGCCAAGCGCGCCTGCGGTTGCGCCGACCAGAAACCCTGCGCGTCTGCCCCAGCGCTGCATGATGGCGGAAATCGGCGTTGCCGCCAGCATCGATCCCAGCACGATCAATGAGATCGGCAAGGTCGCCAGACAGGCATTGGTCGCCAACGACTGTCCGGCGAGACCGCCAACGATAAAGATCATCGGCATCTGCGCGCCAAGCACCGCTTGTGCCGCAACCAATACGGCGACATTGCGTTTGGCCTGACTGTCGTTTGGGGCAGTTGAGGTCATTGTCATGCGCCTATGGGTATCGGTGAAAACCCAGACGCACAAGCGGGTTGCATATGCGGCAAAGCCGCCTAACGTGCTCGTGACCTTGGGGGCCAGAGAGCAGATGTCCGTCGGACGTATCATCGAAACCAATGACTGTGTAAGCGAGGGCGCCGCGTGGCTGGCCGATGCGTGCCCGCGTATGTCCTATGCGATGGACCAGACTGGCCCGTTGCCGCTGCGCCGCCGCCCGGACGGGTTTGCGCAGCTGCTAAGCGCGATTGTCAGCCAGCAGGTCAGCGTGGCCTCGGCCAATGCAATCTGGAAGCGGTTGCAGGATGCGAAACTGACGGGCCCGCGCAAAATCATGTGGGCCACGGATGACGATTTGCGGGCTGTTGGGCTGAGCCGTCAGAAAATCAGATACGCGCGGGCCTTGGCCGAAGCGCGCATTGATTACAAAGCGTTGCGCGACGTTTCTAACGAGGAGGTCGTCGCCACACTGACCGAAGTGCCGGGCATTGGCATTTGGACGGCCGAGATTTACGCGATGTTTTCACTGGGTCGCGCTGACGTGATCGCGCCCGGTGATCTGGCGCTGCAAGAGGCGGCGCGCATCCTCTATGACCTGCCCAAACGTCCGACGGATAAAGAACTCCGCCAAATGGCTGAAGCGTGGTCGCCCTGGCGGTCGGTTGCGGCGCGGGTGCTGTGGGCCTATTACCGGGTGGCCAAAGAACGAGAAGGGATCAGATGACTCGAGTTTTGAATGCGCTCCGAAAAGAGCCGGTTTCGGGCGATATACGCTCGGTCGTGGTGTTTGTGCACGGCTACGGGGCCAACGGGGCCGACCTGCTGGGTCTGGCCGATCCGCTGGGGGAACATCTGCCTGATACGCTGTTCGTGGCCCCCGATGCGCCGGAACAGATACCCGGAATGCCCAATGGGTTCCAGTGGTTTCCGATCCCGTGGATCGACGGCTCATCCGAGGAAGAGGCGCGCCGGGGCATGGAGATGGCCGTTGAAGACTTCAACGCCTTCCTCGACGCACTGATGGTGGACGAAGATGTCCTGCCCGAGCAGGTGGTTCTGTTCGGCTTCAGCCAGGGCACGATGATGAGCCTGCACGTCGCCCCGCGCCGCGAGGACCCTGTGGCGGGCGTCGTGGCCTTCTCGGGCCGGTTGCTGGAGCCTGATCTGCTGCCGGATGAGACGGTCAGCCGCATGCCGATCCTGCTGGTGCATGGTGATGCGGATGACGTGGTGCCGCCGCAATCCTTGCCCGAGGCTGCCGAAGCCCTGCAAGCGGCAGATTTCAAAGAGGTCTACGCCCATGTCATGAAGGGCACAGGCCACGGTATCGCCCCTGACGGGCTAAGCGTTGCGCTGGCGTTCATGCGTGACAAGCTGAGCCTCTGAGCGTGATCTGAATTGAGAGGGAATGCAATGCTGGTTGTCACCGGAACGGTTGAAGTCGCGCCAGAGGGCGTTGAAAAGGCTGCGAAAGCGGCGTTGGAGATGGTTGCGGAAACCGTGAAAGAAGAGGGCTGTCTTACCTATGAGTTCAGCCAAATTCTGGGCACCCCAAACCGCTTTCGTGTCTATGAGGAGTGGGAAAGTCAGGCCGCGCTTGAGACCCATTTTGAAACCCCTCACATGGCCAGATTTCGCGCAGCCCTTGGCGAAGCCGGCGTCAGCGCGAGCGACATTTGCCGGATCGTTGGGGGTGAGAAACTGCCGCTGAAATGAGCTAGCCCCAGAGGTGGGGCTCGGCAAATTCGACCGAGTTTCCCGCGGGGTCTCGGACGTAAAGCGATCGTGCGCCGCTGGGCCAGTCGAATTCGGCATCGACAGGGATGTTCCAGTCCAGCAGGTGTTTGCGCATGGTGTCGATCTGGGTACGCGTCAGGGTCAGGCACACATGCCCGGGTCCGTGCGCGCCATGCGGTGGGACAGGCAGATCGGGATTTGTCGGAGGTTGCGCGGTCTCTTGCGCGTTGAACAACAACAGAACCGACGGACCCACCCGGTAGAACACATGCCGGTCTGCCACCCGCTGGATTTTCTCAAGGGTCAGAACATCGCCATAGAAACGCTCGGCCTCATCCAGATCGTCGACGTAAAGCGCAGCCTCAAGAATCCCGGTGGGTTGGGGTATGTCCGGCGTGATCTTCATCCGGTAAGCCTATCACAAAGCGCGGTTTTTGTCACCTGCGTGGGCGTCGGTCCCGCTTGCGCTGAGGGGCGGCGCTCAGGGTCGGTGCTGGCAGGCTGTCCCATTGGCCCGACTCAAGCCCCTCAAGCGACCAATCGCCAACCCGTGCCCGGATCAGCCGCAGCGTGGGGTGCCCCACGGCGGCCGTCATGCGGCGGACCTGCCGGTTTTTCCCTTCGCGCAGGGTCAGTTCGATCCAGCAATCAGGTATGGTCTGGCGCACGCGAATGGGCGGGGTGCGCGGCCACAACCCCTCGGGTTCGTCCATCAGACGGGCCTTGGCGGGGCGGGTCACGCCGTCTTTCATTTCAACCCCGTCGCGCAGCGCCTTGAGGGCCGCTGAATCCGGCAACCCTTCGACCTGAACCCAATAGGTTTTGGCCATCTTATGTTTGGGGTCCGAAATTTGTGCCTGCAGCCGCCCGTTGTCGGTCAGCAGCATCAGCCCTTCGCTGTCGCGATCCAACCGCCCGGCCGGGTAGACGCCCGGCAGGTCGATATAGTCAGACAGGGTGCTGCGCGGTGTATCCGCATTGGCGCGGTCGGTGAATTGCGGCAGCACGTCAAAAGGTTTGTTGAATCGGATGAACCAGCTCATGGATCACGCCATAGCCCGCAGGCCACAGTCGCGCAAGCTGTGGATAAGTGTCACGTCTCTGTTACGGAGTCGCCTTAACCAATCCCGAGATATTGTGGAAACTCAGGGCTTGTCAGAGTTTTAACACGATATATAGTTGAACCAAGGCCGGGGCGGGTGATCCCCGCTCTGATGTCAAAATGGGCAGAGCAGAGCGAGGAGCGAGTCTGATATGGATGGAGACTTCAGAACCGAATTTGTCAGGGAACCCGGTGCGCTCAGGCATCATCCGGCATTGGTTTTGAACGCCGATTATCGCCCCTTGTCCTATTACCCGCTGTCCCTGTGGCCCTGGCAAGAGGCGATCAAGGCGGCCTGGCTGGACCGGGTCGACATTGTGGCCGAATACGATGAGGTCGTCCGAAGCCCGAGTACCGAGATACGAATACCGTCGGTCGTTGTCCTCAAAGACTATGTAAAACCCAGAAAGCGCGTGGCCTTCACGCGCTTTAATTTATTTCTGAGGGATGAGTTCCGCTGCCAGTATTGCGGCAGCAAGGGGGATCTGACCTTTGATCATGTGGTGCCGCGCGCCGCCGGCGGTGTGACCAGCTGGCAGAACGTGGTGGCGGCGTGTAGCCCGTGCAACCTCAAGAAGGGGTCGAAATCACTGAGGCAGGCGGGCATGACCTTGCGCAAACCGCCCCGTCAACCGGATGCTGAGGCGTTGCGGAATATCGGGCGCAAGTTCCCGCCAAACCACCTGCATGACAGCTGGATCGACTTTCTCTACTGGGATGCGGAACTGGACGAGTTTTAACGGCCCGCGCGCCACGCCGCGAGCCAGACAAGGACCAAAGCGCCCGACAGAACGGCGTTCCACCCGGCCATGGACAGGCCCAACATCTGCCACGGGATGTCATCGCAGCGTACCAGTGGCGCGGACATGATCTGATCCATCAGGTCCTGTGTGGACAACCCACCTATGTCGCCCGAAGTACAGCTTGACGGACCTTCCCACCACGCAAGTTCTACCCCGGCGTGAAAAACACCGATGGCCGCAGTTGTCAGGGCGGCTAAGGCACCCAGCAAGGGCAACAGGTTCACGCGGGGCAGGGTCAGCGCCAGCACCCCGATTAGGGCTGCTGCCCCATGCGGATAGCGCTGCCAGATGCACATTTTGCAGGGGGCAAGTCCGCCGATGTATTGAAACGCCCACGCGCCAAGCAGCAGGGCCGCAGACCCGCCTGCCGCAACCAGGACCAGAATGCTCTTGCGTGTCACAGATACTTCACCGCCAAAAAGCCGCCAAACAGCAGGATGATGAACAGGGTGAACATAAGACCCAATCGCTTTTCAATGAAGTCTCGGATGGGTTCACCGAATTTCCACAACAGACCGGCCACAAGGAAGAACCGCAGCGCGCGGGCCAGAATCGAGGTGGCGATGAACGTTCCCAGCGGCATGCCGGTCCAGCCCGACATGATGGTGATCACCTTGTAGGGGAAGGGCGTGACCCCTGCGGCAAGCACGGCCCAGAACCCAAAATCATTGAACCGCGTGTTGAACTCTTCCATCGCGTGGGTCTTGCCCATGGCCTCAAGCACGGGCTGTCCGATGCTGTCATAGAAAAACGCACCAATCGCATAACCCAGGATGCCACCCAGAACCGAGGCCACCAATGCCACCGTTGCGATCAGCCAGGCCCGTGATGGGCGCGCCAAAATCATGGGAATCATCAGCACGTCAGGTGGGATCGGAAAGACCGAGCTTTCGATAAAGGCGACAATAGCCAGCGCCCAAAGAGCGTGCGGATGTTCGGCCAAACGAATGGTCCAGTCATAGAGCGATCGCAACATATGGTACTAAAATCCTGATTAAACCTTGCCTATGCCAAACCATGCGCCTTTAGGGCCGTCAACCATTGCGGTGAAAACAAACTGTATTTGGGTTGGTTTTTGCCTCTGGACCTTCCCGGTCATGGACGCTAATCCAGTGTTCGTGGCCCAAGTGGCGGAATGGTAGACGCAGGGGATTCAAAATCCCCCGGTAGTGATACCGTGCCGGTTCGAGTCCGGCCTTGGGTACCATAGTAAAAACAGAGGGTTAGGGAAGCTGATCCTCTGTTTTTTCTTATCCGCCATTTCGTTTACTCACACCGCTAACTCAAACTTTCACGTTCTGGTCTTGTGTCAGAGCTGACGGGTTTGGGTGTGTGTCTGACGTTTCCCGTCCCGCATCGTTTACCAGTTTTTTATCAAAGACGTGGCAATTTCTTCCGGTGGAGAAAGCGGCCGCAAACAATTTTCGTTGTTCAAGCCGCATCTTGGCTTTAGGACGAGTGAAACCACTCTAATTAAGTCTAAAGGATTTTTTGATGAGAACGGTGCTGATATCCGCAGGCTTCCTGGCCCTGGCAGGATGTGATACGATACAAGAGACAACAAGTTCAGCGAGCGAACCCCAAGGTAGAGCCGCTGTCTTTTCAATGTCTGAGCTGCAACCTCTTTTGGCCGAATGTATAAAGGTCGTAACCCAAGCAAAAGCTCCGAATAAGAGTTTGGGAAAAGAATCGCGGGCAAGCGTCGCAATACCACCGCTGAACGTAACTGGGGCCAAGCGTCGCTGCCTGGTAACCATGCCAAATACAGGACCAAAACCTCAGGAAATTGCAGAAGAAACTGCTGCTCTGTTGGCAAAAAATGGATTTACACCTGCGAGTAATCCAGAAATTTCAAAAAAGTGGAAGAAGCACGCGTCACCGTATATTTTCTCCAATGGTGATGACTATATTGCTGTTTCGGGTCAAAAGTTCTCGGACTTCGTCAATAAGAGTCAGTTGTTTTTTAACCTGTTTTAACTTTGATCGGAAAAGGACATCCTGCAGGGGGCTCTATGTAAGTGTCTCTTTTCCCCTCGTACACTCAGGTTTAGTTATTCGCCGCAGTTTCCCGAGCCCCGAATGCGCTTTGCTGGCACCACCGCATCTGTAAAACCCTGTTTCTGTTTCAACAGTTTGTGCGAGGCATCAGGCTGTGCGTTCCGAGGGCCGATACGGGGAAGCCTCTGCAACGTGCCTCAGATCTGAGGAATGAACGCATCCAGAAATTCGCGGGGGTTGACAAGAGCAGTCTCAATAGGAAACGTCGAATATGTTGGGAGATTATGGAAATTCAGACGCTTGGCCCGGTGAAAAACAGTTCCGGGCTCGTCTTGGAAGACGTGCCCTTTTGGCAAGCGCTGAGTGATCTCTCATCCACCAAAAATGGGAGTTCTCAAAATGAAAAACAGCAGCAAGCTTAGCCTCGGTGCGGTTGTGGCGTCAGCCCTTATGGCCCCTGCCGCATACGCCGAAGAGTTTATCACGATTGGTACGGGTGGTGTTACTGGGGTTTATTATCCGACGGGTGGCGCGATTTGTCGGTTGGTGA